>JAHDRW010000030.1 GCA_018433085.1 Deltaproteobacteria bacterium
ACGTTTCAACGCACTGCCTCTGGAGCGGGGTTTCGGTGTTACTATAGGCAACTCGCTGAGGAGAATTCTTTTATCATCCATCTATGGATCTGCCATCATCGGCGTACGGTTTGAAGACTCCCTGGGCGTGCTCCACGAGTTCTCCAGCATCCCGGGCATCTACGAGGACGTGACCGACATCATCCTGAACCTCAAGAAGGTGATCCTCAAGATGCACACGGACAGGCCCCAGGTCGTGACCCTCGAAAAGTCCGGTCCCACCGAGGTAACGGCCGGTGACATCGCCACGGGCGGGAATATCGACGTGATCAATCCCGAGCAGCACATCGCCACCATCGAGAACGACATGACGCTCAAGATGGAGATGCGGGTTGACTGGGGCAGGGGATACGTGCCCGCGGAGATCAACAAGGAAAAGATCGATACCCATGGATGGATAGCCATCGACGCGATCTTCTCTCCGGTGAGGAGGGTGTCGTTCAACGTCACCCCCACCATCGTGGGCAGAAGGACCGACTATGACCGGCTCTCGCTGGAGGTATGGACCAACGGTGTGGTGACTCCCGACGATGCACTGGCCTATGCGGCCAAGATCAACAAGGAGTACATGGACAGCTTCATCAACTTCCAGGAAGAGGAGCTTGAGCGCCAGGCCAGTGTGGACGAGAAGGAAAAGGAGCTGAACAACAATCTGTTCCGAACCGTCGAGGAGCTCGAGCTCTCGGTCAGGTCGGCAAATTGTCTGAAGAACGCCAACATGACCTATATCTACGAGCTCGTTCAGAAGAGCGAGGCCGAGCTGCTCAAGACCAAGAACTTCGGCAGGAAGTCCCTGGAGGAGATCAAGGAAAAGCTCGCCAAGATGGGTCTCCATATTGGAATGAAGATACCGAATCTGCCTTCTCCCGAGGAAATCGAAGAGAGAAGAAAGAGGATGGAAGAAGAGGAAAGCAAGTAGAAGCCGAGGTGAAGAGATGTATCATCAGATTGCGGGAAGAAAACTTGGACGGACAACTGATCACAGGGAGGCCATGCTCAGAAACATGGTCACCTCTCTGATCATCCATGAGAGAATAGAGACCACTGAGGCCAAGGCAAAGGAGCTGAGAAAGATCGCCGACCGGATGATCACCCTTGGGAAGAAAGGCGACCTCGCTTCGCTGAGGCGGGCCATGAGGAGCGTTCGTACCAAGGAGGCGCTCGGAAAGCTCTTCAACGAGATCGCGCCTCGTTTCACCGAGCGCAACGGCGGGTACACCCGGATAATCAAGTACCGCAATCGCAAGGGCGACGGTGCGACCACGGCCATCATCGAGTGGGTGGAGGCAGGGGCTCCGGCCAAGGCGCCGTCTGCCGCCGCCGAACCGGCCGAAGAAAAGCAGTCTTAACAAAAAAAGGGAGAGCGTGCAGCCGGCTGTCCGCATACGGAACGCAAGTTTTTCCTTCCGCACGAAATCAGTACTGCGGGGTATCGACATGGAGGTGCCCCGCGGTTCTTATTTTGGGATCGTGGGACCCAATGGGTCCGGGAAGACCACGCTTGCCTATCTCATCTCGGGGATTCTCTCCCCTGACAAAGGGGGGGTGGACACCTTTGGCAACCGCGTGGGCCTCATCCTGGCAAACCCGGCCAATCAGGTGGTGAGCCTGGTGGTGGAAGAGGACATCGCATTCGGGCCGGAGAACCTCGCCCTCTCACCACCGGAGATTACCGCGCGCATCGATGCCGCGCTTCACGCCGTTCGCGGTGAGGGCCTGCGGAGTTCGCTCACCACGGCGCTCTCGGGCGGAGAGCTGGCAAAGGTGGTGTTCGCCGGCCAGCTGGCGCTGGACACGGACGTGCTCGTTCTCGACGAGGGCACGATCATGCTGGACCCCATCAACCGGAAAACCCTGCTCAGGACCATCCATGAGCTGAACCGGGACCTGGGCAAGACCATCATCCACATCTCACACCGGCTGGACGATCTGGAGAGCGCCCACGCCCTCGTGGTTCTGAACGGGGGGACCATCGGCGTCAGGGCGCAGGGCGTGCCGGATCTTGCGCGCCGGATCGCCGAGCACCCCATCCCGGGGATCGAGCCCGGGGCGCACATCCTCTACCGGAGCTTCCTTCAGGAGCAGGGAATCGAGGAACAGGACCTGCGGGAGGCCACCAGACAGCTCGCGGCAAGAATCAGGCAGCGGCAGTTACCGCAATCATAGAACCCATGCGGTGGTAGCCGCCATATTATGCCGGGCTGTTCTCGCAAGCGCTGCGGTGGAAAAAGCCGTGGCGATGTGCGCGTTTCGGATGTTTACCCCCGGATACCATGGCATGACTTAATCATCTCGAAGAGGCGGGGTTTTTCGGGCGCTTGCTTTACCCTGGGAGCCATTGAGTAGGGGCCACTGCTCGTCTTAAAAGGCACGGTCTTTCAATGGACTTTTTCCGATCCGCCGGGACCGGCGGGATTTATCTCGATCAACCCCTTCTCGCTCAGGTATGCGATGACCTCCCGGGGGACATACTCCATCCCCAGCACGTCTTCCACACTCGTCTCCCCCTCCTTTAATTGCTTGAGGATATGGTTCTCGAACCTGCTCTGGGTCCTGCGCTGGTAGTAGTCGCGCCACACGAGCGCGGAGCCCAGCACCACGATGATCCCCATCATGAGCCAGAAGGTCTCGTGGGTGATCTCGATGTGGAACCCTTCCAGGAGCAGCTTGGTGCCGATGAAGAAGATGAGCTGATAGGCGAGGTCCTCGAGCCTCGGCAGCTTTTCCAGCAATTGGATGAAGAACGATGCCGCAAACCGCAGGAAGATGATCCCCATGATCCCGCCCAGCCAGACCACCAGAAGCTTGTCGCTCATGGCAACCGCGGTGGTGATGCTGTCGATGGAAAAGGCGATATCCGTGAGCTCCACCATGAGCACGGTGCCCCAGAAGCTCTTTGCCACTCCGGGCCTTGACTGGTGGGCGTCCTCGCGGAAGAAGAAGAACATGTGCTTCATGGCCAGATACACCAGGTAGAGCCCGCCGATGATCTTGAAGACGAGGAAGTTGATGAGGTAGGCGGCAAAGATCAGGGCAATGAGCCTGAAAAGGAAGGCCCCTGCGATGCCGTAGGTCAGGGCCTTTTTCTGCTGCTCTTTGGGCAGGGTCCGAACCAGGATCGCCAGCACGAGCGAGTTGTCGACCGAGAGGATTCCCTCAAGGATCGCCAGGGTCCCGATGGCGATCATGTCGGTGCCTGCGAGGCCCTGGGCCTCGGCTACCATTGTCTGAACGATCTGCAGATCCATCATGCCTCCTCAACTGATCTTAACGTATGTGGAAAGTCCCCGGGTATGACTTCCGTTGCTTTATATCCTGCATATCAATCCATATCACAGGCAGGTTCCGGGGGTAAACCACGGGCATCTCAACTCGATTTAGGGGTCAGGTCTCAACATATGACATTTAGGATCAGGTAAACATATCTAGCATTCTAGGGGGCGAGTAAATGTCATATGTTGAGACCTGACCCCTGGACTGGAACGGTCATCCGGCCAGAGAGATATCCAGAACACAGTCGCCGTCCGGTTGCCGCGATATCTCCCAGCGGGTCTGAGTCAGGGTTTGCAGAAACCTCCGGTCGTGGCTGATCAGCAGCAGGGCGGAGCGGCAGTCGGCCAGGGCGAGCTCCAGGCATTCGATAGAGACCAGGTCGAGATGGTTGGTGGGCTCGTCCATGATCACCAGCCAGGGCTCCCTTAGCAGGCCCAGGGCGAGCATGATCTTCCTGGTTTCTCCCGGGCTGGGGAGACTGCTTTCCAGAAGGGGCCCCGGTCTGGAGCCCAGACGGCTCACGATATTCATCACCCATCCCAGCTTCTCGCCGGGCAGGCGGTGCAACTCGTTCATTAGCCGCACGGATTCGTCGATCCGCAGCTCCTGGGGCAGATATGTCACCCGGTCGTCAGGCAGGGAAAGGGAGGGCAGGATCGAGGTGATCAGCGTGGTCTTTCCGCACCCGTTGGGGCCTGTCAGGGCGATCCGGTCCCTGGACGATATGTTCAGGTCCGGGTAAATCAGCCGGCGGTGCTCGCCCAGCGGCAGATTCCCTGCCGCGAGATTCAGCACATAGGGCCTGGGGCAGACGCTGCCCGTGACCACGATTCCCGTGGGATACTCCTTCTTGACAGGGATAGTGTCAAGCTCCTTGCGGGCTTTGTCAAGCCGGCCGTCCAGCTGTTTCTGCAATTTCCCCTGGACCGCGTCTTTTCCGGTCATCCTGGCTCCGTCAACCCTGGCCCGGGCGTCGTGGTCTTTGGGCGAGAGGCCCCGTTTGGGGTTCATTCCGGCGGATTTCGATGCCTTGTGCTTGCGTCTGGCGTGCTCGCGTTCGAGCTTATCCAGCCTGGCGCGGGTGGCATCGAGCCGGCTCACCGTCGATTCCTTTTCCAGCCGTGCCTGTTCCGCCCCGGTCGAGTAATTGCCGGGCCGCAGGGTCGCGGTGGGGGTCTCGATGAACACACACTCCCTGCAGAGATCGTCCAGGAGCTCGCGGTCGTGGCTCACGAGCAGCCCGATCCCCCTGTACCTCTTCAGGGCGCTGTACAGCAGGTTTCTCGTGGCTGCATCCAAATGGTTGGTGGGCTCGTCCAGGGCCAGCAGATCGGGATTGTGGTACAGGGCGGAAGCGATCTGAAACCTTTTGCGCTCGCCGAAGCTCAAGCTCTCCCAGCGGAGCAGGTCGTCGTCTTTCAGATCGAGATCCGCCTTCAGGATGAACGAGTCACGGTCATGGGCTGCCATGAGCTGTTCGACCCCTTCGGGCGGGTCGTCCGTGCGCTGCGGGCAGTAGTAGCAGACCAGCTCCGGAATGTTGACGAAGCCCTGGTCGGGCTGGAGCCTTCCACACGCAAGGAAGAGAAGGGTGGTCTTGCCGGCGCCGTTGGGACCGACAATACCGGTCCAGCCGCGGGAAAAATGGAGGGTCACGCCGCTCAGCAGATCGCCCGTCATGGAGTCGTAGGTAAAATCGACATTGTCGAAACGCAAGAAAGTTTGATGGGTCATTCTTCAGCACCTTTCATACAGAACCGGACCGGCTCGAAAAAGGGATGACCCTGCAGCGGCCCATGAACAGGTGTGATGAATGTTTGAGAGGTTCTTGACAGCCGCCGGGCTCGATCCCCCGGGCCGGAATGGTTGGTTTTTTTAAGAAAAAGCCGCGGCTTTTCCAAAAAAAGGATGTTCCTGGCTTGGGGGCGGATTCCGTTAGCGGCTGTTCTTCATTCCCGTGCTCTCCAGATATGAAAGATTCTAAAAGGATGCATACTTCATTCAGGCCGTGACTGTCAACATCTGCTCGGCGGGATCTTTTCTCCATTTTCAGGGAGTACTCGCCGGAAATGTTCGATTTCCGGTTCGAGAGAACCAAGGTGCGCGTCAACCTGACGACAGACGAGCTTGTCTCACGATCCGAGGACAAGCGGCTCCTGTTCGGACTGAACAAATTCCATGAAATCATTCTGGATTTCAGAAAGGTAAAGACCATAGGGCAGGGGTTTGCCGATGAGATATTTCGGGTCTTTCCCAGGGAAAACCCTGGGACAGTCATAAAAACGTGAACGAAAACCAAGTCATAGAGCAGATGATCAGGCATGTGGTTGACAAATAATGTTTGAGCAGGTTGACAATCGGTTGACAATAAAGGTTCGAGGGGAAGATGAGGTCAGGAACAGGGAGGGTATGTTTCCCCCTGCGCCCTCTTCAATGGTACCGGAGACCGGCCGGGTGATCGGATCTGAAAGTCCGGCCATGAGCGTGAGCGGACGATCAATGGTCTGTATTTTCGACGGCCCGCCCTGGACCCTTTCCCCGGCAGGCTCGAGGTGAATCAGACCCGCCCTTTTGAGTCCTCAAGTAGCAAACTTAGAAGGAGTATTGATATCATAAGCACGCTTTTTCCAAGAGCCAGGCTCGCGCGCCTTCCTGCCGCAGACGCGCTCTGTATGCCTTGCAGAACGGGAATACGCATTTCCGTCATCTTGTGGCCATTTTTCTTTCAAGCTCTTTGTCCGGAGGCCCGATAATTCAAGAGACATACCCGTGTGGAAACCGGGGGCCTGCCGATGCGGCCACTCGCGAGAAAGCACAAGAAAAACAACAAGAGGAGAACATCATGAGTAAATCCGGCAGACTAACTGTATTCTCATTCCTGGCGGCAATTGCCCTTCTCGTCGGCGCATGCAGCAGCGGCAGCAGCGGCGACATCGGAACCGTCATCGAAGACGACTTGGCCCCGCCCGAGCCCGGCAGCGGGATAACGTTTTCCGATGTCGGCCATGCCGCGATGAGCGTTTCCTGGGGAGCGGCCGCGGACGACAGGACAGCGGAGGCCCTTCTGGAGTACAAGCTCGTCAGGTCGGCCTCCGGGAACATCTCCACGGTCGATGATGCCGAGGCCAACGGCACCACGGTCATGAACTGGACAGCGGATACCCTGACGGCCGGTGCCTCCGGCCTCGACCCGTCGACGCTCTATCACTTCGCGGTGCTGGTCAGGGACGAATCCGGCAACAAGGCGGTGTATCCCGCTCAGAGCCAATCGACCGGTGCCGCCCCAGACACGGAGCCACCGGTCCCGGGCGCGGGCATCAGCGTTGTCGGCGGGTCGACCAGTGTGTTCGTGAGCTGGGGAGCGGCCGCGGACGATGAAACCGCCGAGGCAGGGCTTTCCTATAAGCTCCTCCGCTCCGAGGCGGACAATCTGGGCAGCGTGGAAGACGCGGAGGCCAACGGCACGACGGTCGCGGACTGGACCGCAGACACCCTGAGCGCCATGGCAACGGGCCTGAGTCTGTCCACGGACTACTATTTCGCGGTGCTGGTCAAGGACGCCGCGGGCAACAAGGCCGTCTATCCCTGTCAGGGCGTCACGACCGAGGCGTTCGGCGGCGTGTTCGACGAGTCGTTCGGCGGGGCGGGGATCGTGACCACTGACCTGGCGTCAGATCAGACAGCATATGCGACGGCCGTTCAGTCAGACGGCAAGATCGTCATTGCAGGCCTCGGCCGAGCGCCGGAGTACCGATTCGCCGTGGCCCGCTACAATGCCGACGGCTCGCCGGACACGGGCTTCGGCACGGACGGGGTCGTGACTACTCTTATCGGAGACGAGTCCTATGCGCAAGCCGTTGCCATCCAGTCAGACGGCAAGATCGTGGCAGCAGGTCAATCCAGGACGGGTGACGATTATCGAATGACCCTGGCCCGTTACGATACGGACGGGTCGCTCGATACGGCCTTCAACGGCACCGGGATCGTGACCGCGGATTTCGGATATACTCACGCGTATGCATCGTCTGTAGCCATCCGGCAGACCGACGGCAAGATCGTGATAGGGGGGAGGGTGAATGACGGTTCGGATCATTTCCTTCTGGCCCGTTACGACACGGACGGATCGATCGATACCACCTTCAACGGCACCGGCACCGTGGTCGATGAATTCGCGCCCGGCGTCGCAAGCTCCGTGACATCCCTGGTCATCCAGCCTTCCGATGACAAGATCGTGGCGGCAGGAACCGCCGGAAGCGATTTCGCCCTGGCCCGCTGCCAGTGGGACGGTTCGCTCGATACGGACTTCAATGGGACCGGCATGGCGACCACGACTCCCGTTGCCGGGTACGGTGATAATGTGGCATCCGCAGTGTCGCTTCAGCCCGACGGCAGGATTCTGGTCGCAGGGTACTGGTGGGATATAATGGGATCGGGCGATTTCGTTCTGGTCCGGTACGAGACGGACGGAACCCTCGACGAGGCCTTCGGCACGGACGGGATCGTCATTACGTCCTTTGAAGGGGACGACAATGCTTACTCCATGGCGCTCCAGGCCGATGGCAGGATCGTTGTCGCGGGACAAACCCATGATGGAGTCAATACCGGGTTCGCCCTGGTCCGGTACGAGACGGACGGCTCCCTCGATGCCACCTTCGGCACGGGCGGCAAAATGACCCCGGCCGTCGGGACCATTGCCAGTGCAAAGGCTGTGGCCGTCCAGGCCGATGGCAGGATCGTGGTCGCAGGTAGTGTGCAGGAGTTAGCCGGTAACGCCGATTTCGTCGTGATTCGCTGTCTGCCGTAAAGGAAAGGCCATGAGACGGGCGGGGAGGCCCGCGCCTTTCCGCCCCGCCTTCGCGCCCTTCGGACAGGCGCCCATGGCGTGAGGTCGAGCCGAAGGGCTCGCCCTCTCGGAAATCCAGGCCGCTGGCCGATGCCGCATGGACAATAACGGCCCCGGTGGCTAGAGGGAATACTTCCCGGTCGTGATGCCCATGGCCTTCATCTTCTCGTAGAGCCACGACCGGCTGATGCCGAGAATCCTGGCCGCCTGGGCCTTGTTCCCCCGGGCCTGCTCCAGCGCCTTGAGCACGATCTCCCGTTCGTGGTGTTCCCGGCTGGACTTGAGCATCTGCCGCCCCGGCTGGGACTCGGGCCTTGCGGGGGCGTGATGGGTGTGGTCGCGCAGGTACCGGGGAAGGTCGTGCCTTTCGATGACCGCGCCCCGGGCGAAGTTGATGCCCCGCTCGATCACGTTCTCCAGCTCGCGTACATTGCCCGGCCAGTCGTGGGCGAAGAAGATCTCCCGCACCTCTGCCGACACGTTTTGGATATTGGTCCCGAAGATCCGGTTGTACTTGTCCAGAAAGTACTGCACCAGCAGGTCGATGTCCCGGCAGCGCTCCTTCAGCGGAGGGATGTGCAGGTGGATGACGTTGAGCCGGTAGAAGAGGTCGGGCCGGAACCGCCCCTGCATCACCAGCTCCTCGAGGTCCTGATTGGTGGCGGCGATGAACCGGGCGTCGACCCTCTGGGGCGTGTTCGATCCGATGGGCTCGAAGCACTTGTCCTGGATCACCCGCAGGAGCTTGCCCTGCAGCGTCAGGGGCAGGTCCCCGATCTCGTCCAGGAAGAGCGTTCCGCCGTCGGCCATGGCGAGTTTGCCTTTTTTGCCGGTACGGCTCGCGCCCGTGAACGCGCCCGGTGCATAGCCGAAAAACTCCGACTCCATGAGGCTGTCGGGAATGGCGGCGCAGTTCACCTTGACGAGCGGGCCAGTGCGGTAGCCGCTGCCGTGGTGGATTGCCTGGGCGATGAGCTCCTTGCCGGTGCCGCTCTCGCCGGTGATGAGGATGTTCGAGGTGCCCCGGGACACGATCCCGGCCTCGTCGATGATCTGCCGGAACGCCGGGTCAGCGGTGACGATCTGGTGGAACCCGTCGACGGGCTCGGCATCCTCGGGCTCGGGCCGGGCGGAACCCGCGATCTCCCGGTCGACGTGCGCGAGCTTCCGGGCCAGCTCCTTGATCTCGTCGAGGTTCCGGAACAGGATCTTGCCCACGGCCCCCACCACCTGGCCTTTCCGGATGATGGGAAGGGAAGAGACAACGTACGGGGTGCCTGCGATGAACTGCAGCCGGTTCATCTCGGGCACTCCGGTCCGGATGACCTTCGTGATCCGGGTGTTCTCGATGACCTCCTCCACGGGCCTGCCCACGATGTGGTTCTCGTCCCTCCTCAGGAAGCGCTCCGCCGCCTGGTTTGCCATGGAGATGCATCCCTGCTCGTCCACCACGATGATCCCGTCGTAGGCGAGGTCCATCACCGACTGCAGGGTCCGGTAGAGCTTGGTGACGCTCTCCAGCTCGGTGATGATGCGCACCAGGTCGGTCACGTCCTGGAACACGATGATGGCGCCCGTGATCCCCTCCTCGCGGGTGATGGGGGTGATGTTGCACAGGAGGCTCATGTCCTGGCCGGTGTAGAGGTACCCCACTGAGGGCCGGCCGCCGATCAATACCTCGTCGAGCTTCAGCCCGGGCAGGAGGGAGTCCGCCCGCATGCCCCCGGCCCGCTCCTGGGTGGTGGAGAGGATCTTCTCCGCGGCCCTGTTGAGCTTGACGATCGTGCTGTTCGTATCGAGGACCAGCAGGCCGTTGTACATGGTCTGCAGGATCGCGTTGAGCTCGCTGTTGAGCTGCGTCTCCCGCCTGAGCATGGACATGATCATGCCGGCCTTGGTGAGAACCCCGGTGATCTCCTGACAATCGTTGATCACGACCGCATTGCCGGCCCTGCTCGTGCGCACGATCTCCTTCACCTCGTCATAGGGCAGATCCTCGTTGAGCATCAGGACATCGGTGGTGAAGAGGCCGTGGATGGTTACATCCGGCTGCGCGCCCTTTGCCAGCGCATCGAAGAGGTTGGCCTTGGTCATGATGCCAACGAGCCGGCCCTGTCCGTCCGCGACGGGGAGGGCCTCCAGGTGCGTCTCCCGGAAGAGGCGGGCCGCTTCCCGCAGGTCGTCACCGGGTTTCAGTCTCTCGAACGAGCTGGTCATGATGTCCTTCAGTAACATGATCTCCGGCGGAACCCCCCATGTAAGATGGGATACAATTGGTATACATATACCATTTAAGGCCTGAAATGAAGGACGATTTTGGGAAGCCGGAGAGGGATGACCGCACCTTTGACCGGCATATCATCATGTAAACCAAGGGAATCGTTGCATAATAATATACCCGATCATATATGAGCTCATACGATATGTTCATATGGCAAACACCTGTTTGACAAAGCGTGGGGTAAATTCTATAGTTCCGGGGTAATGACAGCACCTTATACCCCCATCCTTGCAGGCGTGGCCCAATACACCCAGCCCAAGGACATCGAGCGTCCGCTCGACCCCCTGGGACTCATGGTCCGCACGTGCAGAGCGGCCCTGGAGGATGCCGGCTCCGGCAGGCTCAAGGATCTCATCGATGAGGTCCATGTGGTGAACCAGTTCCAGTGGCCCTACCGGGATGCGCCGGGCATGCTCGCCGAGGCCCTCGGGATACGGCCCCGGGGGAGATACTATACCCCCATCGGCGGAAACACGCCCCAGATGCTCGTGAACAGGGCCTGCCGGGCCCTGGCGGCCGGCAGGGCCCGGGCCGTGCTCATAACCGGGGCAGAGGCCATCTACTCCCTCAGGCGCGCCCTGGCGGGAAAGATCGTGCTCGACTGGCCAGAGAACGGGGAGCCCGAACGTATCGACGGCGAGGAGCGTAGAAGCGTGAACCGGATCGAGGCGGACTACGACCTCTTCTTTCCGGCGGTCATGTATCCTTTGTTCGAGACCGCGCTCAGGGCATCGTCCGGCCGTAGCGTCGACGGGCACAGGGAATACGTGGGGAGGCTCTGGGAGCGCTTTTCCCGGGTCGCGGCCGAAAACCCCCATGCCTGGACCAGGGGAGGGCCGAGCGCCCGGGAGATCACCGAAGTCACGCCGGACAACCGCTATATCAACTATCCATATACCAAGTACATGAACGCGAACATAAACGTGGACCAGTCCGCTGCCGTGCTCATGACCACGGCCGGGACCGCGCACAGGCTCGGGACCGACCCGGCGGGACGAGTCTACCCTCTGGGCGGGGCGAACCTCACCGATGTCTGGCACGTGTCCGGGCGGCCCAGGCTCGACTCCTCGCCCGCGATCCAGAACGCCTCCCGGCTCGCCCTGGCGCAGGCGGGGCTGGATCTGGGCGACATTGATTTCTTCGACCTCTATAGCTGCTTCCCCTCGGCCGTGCAGATCGCCATGAAGGAGATCGGCATCACAGAGGACGACCCGAGAGCCCTCACCCTCACCGGCGGGCTGTCCTTTTTCGGCGGCCCGGGGAACAACTACTCGCTGCACGGCATCGCGTCCGCGGCCGAGCGGATCAGGGCTGACCGGTCAAAAAAGGCCATGGTCACGGCAAACGGGTGGTACATCACCAAGCACTCCATAGGCGTCTATGGCGCAGAGCCACCGGAGCGGCCCTGGGAAGAGCGGGACGACTCGGCCGTCCAGGCTGCCATCGATGCAGAGGCGCTGCCCGAGCCGGTAGAGAAGGCCGAGGGCGACCTGAGGGTCGAGGCCTATGTGATCCGGCACGACAGGCAGGGCAAGCCCGCGCTCGGAACCGTGATCGGAAGGCTCCCGGACGGCCGCAGGGCCCTGGCGCATATCGATGCGGGGACGAAAGAACTGGAAGAAATGGAACGCATCGAGTTGGTGGGCAGGACAGGGCAGGTGCGCTGCATCTCCGGGAAGGCCGGCAACCGGATACGATTTTAGGGGATTGTTCTGGCGGGATTGCCCTGGCAGGGTGATTTTGATAAGGATTATTCATGCGATCAGGGATTCCCCGCACGGGACGCAGAAGGAAAGCGCGGTCGAGATACCCGAACACGGGATCTTGGGCCCTAACAGTCAGAGGTGCAAAGGGAAGAGGAGGTGTCCATGAAGCTGTCCCCCCGTCAGATGCGGCTGCTGAAGTTCGTCCATATCGTCTTGTCGTCTGCATGGCTGGCATCGGCGATGATTCTCGTGTTCTTTTTCACGGTCGTGGTTCCCGGGGCGTCCCGGGCCGACCTGCACGGCATCCTGGTCGCGATCAAGACGATCGACGACTGGGCCATCATCCCTGCGGCAAACGGCATACTCATAACCGGGATCGTATACGCCATCGCCACGCACTGGGGCTGGTTCAGGCACGGCTGGATAACGGCCAAGTGGGCGATCACCCTCTACGGAATCCTCTTCGGCACCTTTCTCCTGGGCCCCAGGCTCAACCGGCTGCCCGAGCTCGCGGCGTCCGTTCCCCTCGATGCACCGCTGCCGGCTGAATTCGCGGCAAATCTCGCCTTCCTGCAGGTCTGGGGATCTGTCCAGGTCGCAACCCTCCTTGCGGCATATCTGCTCTCCGTGTATAGATGGAAGAGAAAGGGCTCTTCCCCGCCGGCATACCGGGCGGAAAGAGACCCTTCTTAGGGCAGGAGCCCTGTGATGCTCAATGACCGCTGCTGTGTGCACAACATGGCAGGATAAAGGATGTTTCCAATGACATGGGACGAGGCAACCGGGTTTGCGCAACTCGCGGCCGGCCGTCTGAACCGGGGACGCCCCGGACAGGCTCATGGAGTTCTCCGCCCCGGGCGCGTACTACTCCGACCCTTCGGTGCCCGGCGGGTCGAAGGGACACGAGGTTGTTCGCCCCTTGCAGGCGTTTCGTTCAACAAGGATCGGAGCTGCACGAGCTGGGGACATTCTGACAGGGGAAGGGGTTCATGAAAAAGGTTTTTACCGGGAGAAATGTGCTCTTCGGGTTTTTTCTGGTGGCCTTCATCATCGTTTTCGAGATCGTTCTGGAAAGGCTCAAGCTTCCTGCCTGGCCGGCATTCATGGTCATGATATGCTTCTTCATCGAGCGCGAAGACCCCGGGTCAATATCCCGCATCCTGGTAGGGGGGCTCGCCGGGATCGGCAGCGTGGTGCTCCTCGGACACGTCGAACCGGTCCTGGCGCCATACCTCGGCGCCGAGGCTTCCAAGCTGCTCTTCATCGGCATCTTCGTGTACTCCATCGTCCTGTTCAAGGACGCACTGCCCCCTGTTTTCAACACCTTTGCCTTCCTGTTTTTTCTGGTGGCATCCATCGCCACACGCGCCCCGAATCCCGAGCCCTATGTCTGGATGGGCGTGGAGATCGTGGTCGGCGGGATTTTCATCGTGGGCATCCTCGGCATCAACAGACTGGTGGACGCCGTTCTCGATGAGGAGAATGCCGTTGAAACGGCGCCTTCGGTAGAGTCCTCGTCCCCTGTGGAAAAGACCGCTCAAGGGCCTGATCTCGAAAACTGATCGCCGCAGGTGACGCCCGTGTTTCTACTCAAGAAGATCGTGAGCCAGTTTTTCATGCCCGTGACCGTGATAACCGGGTTGCTGCTCATCGGACTGATCCTGCTCCGGTTCACCGGGTGCCGGCGCGCGGCCCGGGCCGTTCTCGCCGGGGCTACGCTCGCGTTCTTGATCATGGGATATGGCGTGTTCTCCGATCCGATCCTCGCGGGCCTGGAGTGTCACTATCCGCCGCTCGACATCCAGACCGCGCGCGACGCCGACATCCGTTGGGTGGTCGTTCTGGCGGGGGGGCACGTCTCGAGCGAGAGCCTGCCCGTGACCAGCCAGCTTCTCGATGAGACGCTGGTACGCCTCGTGGAGGGTATCCGCATTCAGCAGAGCCTCCCGGGAGCCAGGCTGCTCGTGTCGGGAGGGCGCATCTCCGACCCGAAGGCAAGCGCGGTCCTCATGGCTGAGCTGGCCCGCGGGCTCGGGGTCGACCCGGCGGACATCGTGGTGGAAGACGCGTCCAGGGACACCCATGAAGAGGCCCTGCTCATCCGGCCCATGATGGGGCCGCAGCAGTTCGTCCTGGTGACCTCAGCATACCACATGCCCAGGTCCATGGCGCTGTTCCGCGCCCAGGGCATGCAGCCCGTGGCCGCCCCGGTGGGGCACCGCATCATCGACCGGGACTACCTCTCTGCCTGGTCTTTTTTCCCCCATGCAAAAAGACTCCGCAACTGCGAGATCGTGGTCCACGAGTTGCTGGGCATCTTCCAGGCGTATCTCACCGGCAAGCTCCGGCAGAGGCACATGGGAGAACGGGTAACAGGTTCCGGGTGCCCCTGGAGGATGGCATGCATCACTTTTCGGGACCCCCCCGAGTTTCTTCCGTGCGCTGCGGGGAGAGTCCTGGTATCTCCGGACCTCCGCGAAGTCTGTCCATCCCGGTATACGGAGCGCCCGCACGCTGCGGGATGCGTCCGGGGGCAAGGCGCTTGAGTCTGGCGGAAGTTCGTGTATTATATTGATAAAATGACAGCATGACGGGCGCCGGGATCTGTGCCGCAGCGCGGCGTTCCCGGGTCCGGGTAAGAAGTCGGTTTAAGAATAAACTGATCGAGGAGGAGTCATGAGCCAGGCATTCTCATACAGTCCCGAGGGAAAGTCATATCCGCTGCCCGCGGAATCCGATTATCTCAGAGAGTTCGAGCGGCTTGAAAGGGAGGTCCGCGAGCAGCGCGCACGCGGAAGAGAGATCGTGGTCGTCATGGGCCTGGGGTTCGTGGGCGCGGTCATGGCCGCGGTGGTGGCGGACAGCACGGACAAAAAGACCGGCGAGGCCGGGAAGTTCGTCATCGGCATGCAGCGTCCCAGCACCAGGAGCTTCTGGAAGATCCCCATGTTCAACAGCGGGGTCTCGCCCGTGAAGGCCGAGGACCCTGAGGTGGACACTCTGATCCGGCGCTGCGTGCTCGAGCGCAAAAATCTCGTCGCCACGTATACCTACGATGCCTTGAGCCTTGCCGACGTGGTGGTGGTGGACGTCCAGTGCGATTTCCTCAAGCAGGAGCTGGGCAACTGCCGGAGCGGCAGGGCCGAGATCGCGGCCCTGGAGGAGTCCATGAAGATCATCGGCGAGAAGATCGGGCCTCAGTGTCTGGTGCTCGTCGAGACCACGGTTCCGCCCGGCACTACCGAGTACATCGCCTATCCCACCATGAAAAAGGCCTTTACCGCGCGTGGCATCCAGAGCGAGCCGCTGCTCGCCCACAGCTATGAGCGCGTCATGCCGGGCAGGGACTATGTGAAGTCCATCCGCGACTTCTGGCGCGTGTGCAGCGGGATCAACCAGGAAAGCAGGGCAAGGGTGGAGCGCTTTCTCTCAGACGTGCTCAACGTGGAGAAGTTCCCGCTCACGGTCCTGGACAGGCCCCTGGAGAGCGAGACCGCCAAGATCGTGGAGAACAGCTTCCGGGCCACCATTCTGGCCTTCATGGACGAGTGGAGCAACTTCTGCGAAAAGAACGGCGTGGATCTCGTCAAGGTGATCAACGCCATCAAGGTCAGACCCACCCACAGCAACATGATCTTCCCCGGGCCCGGCATCGGGGGCTACTGCCTGCCCAAGGACGGGGGCCTGGGCGTGTGGGCCTACCGGCACCTCATGGGCTACGAGGACGAGAATTTCACGATCACGCCCGAGGCGATCGACATCAACGACACCCGGGCACTCCACGCCGTGCACCTCATCCGGGACGCCCTGAGAAACATGGGCAAGATCGTGGCCGCCTCCGTGGTCACGGTGCTCGGTGCGTCGTACCGGGAGGACGTGGGCGACACGCGCTACAGCGGCACTGAGCTCATGATCCGGAAGATTGCCGAGATGGGCGGCGACGTTCGGGTGCACGATCCCTATGTGGAGCACTGGTGGGAGTTCGAGGCCCAGGAAACCTACCCCTCGGTGGGTGCGAGCTGGGCGCGGTTCTTCAGGAACCAGGAGGGATTGAAAAACTTGCGGGTAAACAAAGACCTCGGCGCCGTGCTGGGCGGATCCGACGCGGTGGTGCTGGCGGTGAGACACGCCGAGTACCTGGGTCTGGATCCCGATGCCGTGGTGGAGATGACCGGCTCACCTGCAGCGATCATCGACTGTTTCGGGATCCTGGACGACGACAGGATCCGCCGGTTCTTCGAGCTCGGCTGCGAGGTGAAGGGGCTCGGCCGCGGGCATATTCAGCGTATCAAGGAAGAGGTGCGTTCCCGGACGATCTCCCCTGTTCGCGAACCCGGGGAGCCTCAAGGGGAAGCGCCTGACAAGGAGGCCCTGGAGGCCTGAGAAGAGACGCGGGATTAACCGGATGCCTCCTTGGATCTTGACTGGGAGAATTATCCTGCTATCTTTTCTCCGGAGAGTTTGAAGAGGTGAATTACGAGATCGTCGCTACCCTGGGTCCGAGCAGCAGCACCCGGGACATGTGGAACCGGATGACCCGGGCCGGGGTCACGGCCTTCCGTCTGAACACCTCTCACCTGAGCCTGCCGGACCTTTCCCGCTGGCTCCAGAGGCTCGGCCCCTTCCTGGATTCTCTGGAGCGGAAACCGCCGGTGATCCTGGATCTCCAGGGGAGCAAATGGCGGCTGGGCGATTTCGACCCCCTCCTTCTGGAGCCGGGAGGAAATATCGATCTGGTGCATGCCGGGACCACCCGCGGGCGGGACACCCTGCCGGTTCCGCACCCCGACTTTTTCCAGGCGGCTCCCCTGTCCGGAGGCGAGATCGTGCTCGGCGATACCCGGGCCGTGCTCGCCGTGGAGTCTTTCGCCCCCGGGTCGGTGAAGGCGCGCGTGGTGCAGGGGGGGATCGTCTCCTCCCGGAAGGGGATCACCCTCCCGCATTCTTCCTTCCGCAGCGAAGGCCTGCAGGGAAAAGACCGGGAAATCCTGGAGCAGACCCGGCACCTGGATTTCATCCTCTATGCCGTCTCCTATGTGAAGGACGCCGTCGAAATGGCGGGGTACCGCCGCGTCCTGGGGGATCGGGCCTATGTCATCGCCAAGCTCGAGCGCAAGAGCGCGGTCGATGATGCCCGGCGCATCGCCCTGTCCGCGGACGAGCTGTGGATCTGCCGGGGCGACCTGGGCGCGGAGATGGGGTTCGTCCGCATGGCGCAGACCGTCCATGAATTCTCGGATACCCTCGGGGAGATGACCGTGCCTGTGCTCCTTGCCGGGCAGGTGCTGGAGCACATGACCGGCAGCACCATCCCCACAAGGTCCGAGGTCTGTCACCTGTACGACGCGCTGGGCAGGGGATACGGCGGGGTTGTCCTTTCGGACGAGACCGCGGTGGGGCGGTACCCGGAAGAGAGCTGCCGGGCTGCCGCATTGTTCCTTCCTTCATCCGGGCAGGAAGCCATGTATGGATAACCCGTTGCGGATGTGGTAAAATATATGAATATTATGAGATGTCAGGAGCGCTCGAGGGCATGATGATGCGGATTATTCCCGCCGAAGGGCGCGGGATCGGGAGGATGGGCATCTTCCCGGTTCGGCTTGTGCTCGGTTGCATGTTTCTGCTTTCTGCCGGCATGAGTCTCTCATCGTGTGCCGGCAACCATTACCCCAGGCCGGAGTCCTGGCCCAAGCCTCTTGCTGCCGCGGCGGAAGCGCCCTGCGACAGCATCGCAGGGGTATACCGAGACCGGGGCGCCAGCAGCTGCGAGTGGTTCCTCCCGGGTTTCAAGAGCCTCAGTTATATCCTGGAGCCCTGTCTTTTCTACGACTTCGTGCCGGCCAGGCATTTCGGGAAGGCGGACCGTGTGGAAATAACCAGGACAGGCCGCAACCGGATCGCCGTAGCCGTATATGACGCGCAGGACAACCTCCTGATCCCGGATACGGGCGAGGACCTGGAAGGCAAATGCGTGGACAACGGCGTTCTGCTCTCGTACAGGCCGAGGATCGACCCGCGGGAAGGCATCGAGGTCGTCAGCGGGACGGTGTGGCTTTCCCGGGCCACCGACGGGTCGCTCGTCTGCAGGGTGACCGAGCACAGGCTGTTCTGCTCGTTCATCGTCCCGATGCCCTTTCTCAGTAAGAGCTATACGGTGTGGTATCGCTTCGAAGATCGTGAAAAAACAGGCCTGCCGGGCAGGCGAGCCGGGGATCCTTCTCCCGGGGGATTCCTGCACGAGAGGAAACCTGAATGATATCCGATAGGAGATATCGTTTTTTTGGTTTGAAAGAGGATACAGGAACACTGCATCACGAGCGAGAAAACGAAAGGGGAGGAGAAGAAATGATTGCGTGTTGCGGCTTGGACTGTTCTCTCTGCGAGGCATACATGGCCACCAAGGCCGATGACGATGCCCGGAGAGCTCAGGTAGCCAAGGAATGGTCGGCTCTCTATAACACCGACATTCAACCTGAACACATTTGTTGCGATGGCTGCAGGGCCGGAGGAAGGCTGTTCTTTTATTGCGATACAATGTGTGAAATCCGCAAATGCTGTATGGAAAACGGTCTGGCAAACTGCGCGGAGTGCGTGGACTACCCGTGCGACATGCTCAGGGGCTTCATCAAGACCGCTCCGGAAGCGGGGGAGACCCTTGAGCGGCTCCGCGCGGAGCTCGAATAACATGCCTGTGCGGGCAGGTTGCCCGGAAGTCGGCGTACGTGCCGGGCGCTTCCGTTCCATCGGAATCGAGAGCAGGCCATGACCGGCCGCCTCGCTATCCTCGCAGGGAAAAAGGCATTGCCGCTCGTCCGGGACCAGGGTCTCGATCCCGGGGCCATAGACGTGATCGCCGGGGCCGCGGGCGGACCCAAGTGGCTGGTGCTGGGAGGGCTCGACAGGGCCGTGTTTTCTTCATGGCTCACCGGATCTTCCCGCCCGGTCTTTCTCGTGGGCTCATCCATAGGAAGCTGGAGGTTCGCGGCAATCGCGCAGGGCATGGACAGTGGATCGTACGACCGCTTCGAGTCCGCCTACCTGGAACAGCGCTATTCCGCGTCCCCTGACGCCGCCGAGGTGACCCGGGGTTCCCGGGCGGTCATGGATGCCTTTCTCGACGGGGACGGCGTGCAGACGGTGCTCGGCCACCCCTTTTTCCGGCTGAGCGTCCTTTCCGTCCGGTGCCGCGGGCCGTTCGCCCGGGAAGGCAGGTACCGCCTGGGCGCTGCCATGCTTCTGGCCATGGCGGCCAATGCACTCAGCAGGCGATGCCTCGGGCTCTTCTTTGCGCGCACCCTGTTCTCGGATCCCCGCGATCCCCCGGTATTTTTCGGGCGGGACGGTTTCCCGCTCCATGAGGTGCCGCTCAGCCCGGAGAACCTCAAGAGCGCCCTCATGGCCTCGGGTTCCATACCGCTGGTCATGGAAGGCGTGGAATCCCCGGAAGGGGCGCGGCCCGGGGTATACCGGGACGGGGGTCTCATCGACTACCACCTGGATCTCCCGTTTCGCAGCGAAGGGCTCGTGCTCTTCCCGCACTACTGCAACCGCATCGTCCCGGGCTGGTTCGACAAGCTGCTGCCCTGGAGAAGGCCCCGGGGAGGCAACCTGGACCATGTGGTGCTCATAAGCCCGTCTCCCGATTTCGTCAGGCGCCTTCCGTCGGGCAGGATCCCCGACCGGGACGATTTCATCCGGTTCCGCGGGCAAGACCGTGAGCGCAGGGCATACTGGGAGCAGGTAATCCGCGCCTGCCGGGCGCTCGGCGAGGAGTTCCTGGACCTGGTGCAGTCGGGGAAGATCAGGAATGCGGTCCGGCCCCTGGAAGCCGGATAGCCGCATCGACAATCCCGGGCCGGTCCTTTTCACGGGTGTTTTCCGCCATGACAGGAACGGCATGTCTTGTCCGCCCGGCCGGCCAGGAGGGTGCGAGCATCTCTCCCCCCACAGCCCGGGAGACCCGGAGGCTGTACGGGTATGCTGCCCCGCGCGACTGTCGCTGCATCTCATACGCGGTTGCCCCCAGGGCTTCATACCCTCCGGGAAGATCCTTTTTCCCGGCCCTTGAATCTCTCCATCCAGGACGTACATTACTGGTAAATCGATATTTCAGGAGGAGGTACATGGCAAAGAACACGGCAGGAGAAGGAAGGCAAAGGGTCATCGATGTGCTCAACGAGGCCCGGGCCATGGAGTTGCAGGCGATTTACCAGTACATGAACCAGCACTACAATCTGGATGACATGGATTACGGAGAGCTGGCCGCAAAGATAAAGCTGATCGCCATCGACGAGATGCGCCATGCCGAAATGTTTGCGGAGCGCATCAAGGAGCTGGGGGGCGAGCCAACGGCCGATCCCCGGGAAAAGATTCACAAGGGGCAGAAGGTCGAGGTGATATTCGGCTTCGATGCCCGGCTCGAAGACGACACCATCGATGCCTACAACCGTTTTCTCCGGGTGTGCACGGAAAACGGCGACAGTGTCAGCGTCAAGATCTTCGAAACCGTGATCGATGAAGAGCAGGTCCACACCAACTATTTTGCCAACGTGGACAGACACATCGAGCAGCTGGGAGCGGTGTACCTGGCCAAGATCGCAGGTACCCCTTCGGCAACGGGGCTTGGGCCGAGCGGTTTCGTGATCAGCTCGAACGGATGAGATGATCCTCACTGCATCAGGATCTGTTCCGCGTTCGTACCCATAAGCCGCTTCATGATCTTGGGCCCCAGCCTGAGGGATTTGAGGAGATCCTCGTGGCCAAGGGGATAGTTGTCTGTCCCGAAGAGCAGCTTGTCGCTGAATTCAGAGAGGAATCTGCGGGAAAAGGCATGGTCCCTGTTCAGGGCATGGAAGCCGCTCGGGGCCGATATGTCGGCGTAGAGGTTGGGATAGTTCCTCAAAAACGAGCAGGTCAGGCCCTCCTTTTGGATGGCGCCCTGCTGCCGGGCGCACACGTTCTTTCCCCCGTCGGCGGAGATATGCTGCCAGAACAGCGGGCCGTGTCCGATGAACTTGATCATGGGGTACTCCTTGAGCACCACGCGCAGCGACGCAAAATCGAGCTTGTAACCGGGGAAGAGAATTCGCTGTTTTTTCCATCTCTCCAGGGGGGCATATACCTCCGCCGCCATTTCCAGAACCCTTCTGGGTATGCCCTTGAGCCTTCCGGTCTGCAGAATCTTGAGCAGAACGATCTCCAGCCGGTTGTCCGTTTCCAGATTCTTCAGCACCTCAGGCCGGTTTTCCATGTGAAACACGACCGGTATCTTCACCTTCAGCACCGCATCGAGGAGCCTCTTGAGCTTTTCGGAGCGCCAGTTCACGGTGGTCTTCAGCTCGGCGCATCCCCGGACACCCCTGTTGCACCATTTCAGGAGCTTTCCCGGTGCGTCGTCGCACTGGGGATCGGGGGCATACATGGGGATAACCCGGGTAGGATGGAGCAGGTAGGTCTCGTACACGTTCTCGATGGGAAGGTTCTGGATGTTCCATTTCTCCGGGGTGGCATCCTCCCATGTCATCAGCCAGCAGCAGTCGTATCGGTGTTTGTTGAGATAATCGATGATGTTCTGTGTCGATATGTTTCTGAAGTTGATGTGCATGTGCGCGTCAATCCTCACGAAATCCTCCCTTCAATATTTCCGGTATGCCCTTCGTGTAAGATCAGCCGCTTTTCGGTAAAAGAGAGCCGGCATTTTACGCAGTGAATGCCCTTGCCCGGTTCGTCGCCGGGGCAGGGTGATCCTGATGCCGGGTTGCGCTTACCGCTGGGTGACCTGGGTTTTGCGGTATTCTTCTCGAACCTGCCGGTTGCCGGTGACGATCGGGAATCACTGTCGAGGAGTGAATGCCCATTAAGACCCATGGTCAGCAGATGCCCTTTTTATAAAAAAGAGAGTCCGCACGCTTCTCCTCGCTTTTCTCGTCCGGCGTTATCTGCCGCTGGCCGAATCTTGCCGTGCCGGGAGAGAAAAGAGGCCCTTTCTTGTCATATACCTTAGTATAGCCCTGCCTTCCCGGGTTTCAATCGCATAGTTTCCGTCAGTACGGACTGGCCGATCGCGTGTTTACTGCAACAGGTTGATTCACGGCGTCAAACACCTATCAATAGTGGTGAAGAAACAGGTCTGCTGCCGATGCCGTGGCGAGTGTCAAAGGGCGCATGGACGGAGAAAGAGGCGGGCTTATGGAGGACCGGAAACCCACCAATGTCGAGATCGCATCCGAGCTCGACAGCATAGCGGATCTCTTGGATGTCGGAGAGGCCAACGCCTTCCGGGTCAGGGCGTACCGTCAGGGTGCCCGGCAGGTGAGGCATACGGAAGACCCGCTGGCCGATCTGGTTCTGGATGGCAGGCAGGAGCGGCTCAAGGATCTGCCCGATATCGGCGAAGGACTGGCCGGTGTGATCGCGGAGTTCGTGAGGACCGGCAGGACCGGTTTGCGTCTGGAACTGCTGGGGAAGGTCTCTCCTGTGGACGTTTTCAGGCAGGTGCCCGGGATCGGGGATGACCTGGCCCGAAGGGTGGTTGAATCTTTGGGCCTGTCGACCCTGGAAGAACTGGAACGTGCCGCGTACGACGGGAGGCTGGGCCGGGTTGAGGGCTTCGGCGAACGGCGGGTGCAGATGGTCAGGGACGTCCTTGCAGGCATGTTGAGCAGATCGGCTGGAAGGATGTCCCGCGATGATGCGGCTGATAAAGGCGGGAAGCCGGAAAAGCCCCCGGTAGACCTGCTGCTGGAGATCGACCGGGAGTACCGGGAAAAGGCGGCTCAAGGCAGACTGCGCACGATCGCCCCCAAGCGGTTCAACCCCGAGGGCAGATCCTGGCTGCCGGTGATGAGCGCCCGGAGGAAAGGCTGGGACTTCACCGTTCTGTACTCCAACACGCACCGCGCCCATGAGCTCCATAAAATTCGCGACTGGGTGGTGATCTATTACGATCACGACGGCTCCGGGGGGCAGGTGACCGTGGTAACCGATACCCTCGGCGATTTCGGAAAACAGCGGGTGGTAAGGGGACGGGAGCGGGAAAGCTTCCGGTACCATGCCTCCAGTGTGGCATGATACCGGGCACATCGTCTCCGAAGGGGACCATGCAGAGGAGGGAGCAGGGAATACAGGAATGTGTCGGCCGGTCTCCCCGGACCCAATCCGCCATTTTCTTAAAGTCTTTGCCTGGGAAGGAGAACGGGGGAAACGGTATGGCTCTGGAGAGAGTACGCCCTGGATCGGCCGATCCCCGGCTCAGGAAGAGCTACAATCGCGCGATCGCCATCCTGATCGGGGGGAATGCGGTTCTTGCCCTCATGAAAGGTTTGCTGGCGTGGGCGACCGGAAGCAGCGCAATCTTCTCGGACGCAGCCAATTCCCTTGCCGATACGCTGTACAGCATACTGCTGGGAGTCGGGCTCTCCCTGTCGCAGAAGCCGGCTGACATCAGCCACCCGCAAGGCCACAGCCGGTTTGACCCCCTTGTCGGCATGCTGGTCACCGCCGCCATGGCAGGGGCAGGGGCTACCGCCCTGTACGAGAGCATCCAGCGGTTCCTGGGAGATGACCGGACCATTCCGCTTCCTCTGCCGACCCTGGTACTGCTTACGGCCGCGCTGATCAAGCTGGTCATGTACCGGTCGATATCACGGATTGGGCAGAAGACCGGCAGCCCGGCAATACAAGCCGGTGCGCAGGACAATCTGATGGACACGATCACCACTGCCTCTGCAATGGTCGGTATCTGGGGCGCCCGCTATCTGCATCCCGCGGCCGACCCGGTGGCCGGGGTTCTGGTCGCCCTGTGGATCTTCCGGACCACCTGGAGGGTGGGCAGGCAGAGCCTCGGTTACCTCACGGGACGTGGAGCCGGACAGGAGGTCGTCGGGGAGATCTTTGACAGGGCACGGGAAGTGCCCGGCGTGGAGAGCGTCCACCGGGTGATAGCCGATTACGTGGGGCCGAAACTTCGCGTGGAGATCCACGTGGGGGTCGACGGCGGGATCACGCTGGAGCACGCCCACGGGATATCCGAAGAGGTGGAGGCAAGGATCAAGACCCTGCCGAGCGTGGATCTCGTGTTTGTCCATGTGGACCCCGCCCGGAAGACATGATCCCGTGAACAGCCCTCTCCCCGTTCCCGCCTGCGGGTCTTTTTGTACGCAGACGCTGCGGGGTTTCCTTGCCAGGGTGCTATTTCCGATATCTCAGGCGCAGAATCTTGTCGTCACCCTCTCTGGGAGTCCCCCTGCCGTCGCGGTTGCTCGTCAGCACGTAGAGGTTGCCGTCGGGTCCTGTCGTGACGTGCCTGAGTCTTCCATATTCCCCGCGGTACCAGTCGGTTGCGAAGAGCCTCTGGATCGATTCCGCTTCATAGCTGCCGTTCTTGTGCCGGAACGATATACGGATGAGCGCTTCTCCCCGCAGGCTTGTCACGTAGAGATCCCCGCGGGAAAAGATCATGCCGGCGGGAGGCGTCGCCTTGGGCCAGAACACGACGGGATCCTCGTAGGGCTTTATATCCACGGCCCCGAGGACCACAGGCCAGCCGTAATTCCCCCCTTTGCGGATCACATTGATCGAATCGCTCCCGAAGAGACCGAACTCGCCGGAGGGGCCGTGCTCGGAAGAAAAAAGATCGCCGGTATCGGGATGCCAGGCGAGCCCCTGGGGGTTCCGGTGCCCGTACGAATACACCGGGGAATCGCTAAACGGGTTGGCCCCTGGAACGCCCCCCTCAGGGGTGTAGCGAAGTATCTTGCCGCCCGGGTTCTCGATATCCTGCGCAATGCCGGCCCGGCCTACGTCTCCGGTGCACACGTAGAGCATACCGTCCGGACCGAATGCGATCCTGCCGCCGTCGTGCACCCGATGCCCGGGAATCCTTTCCGCGATGATCCTGTCCTGCTTCGCGGTTCCTCCCGTGTCACGCAGCCGGACTACCTTGTTGAAGAGGTCTGTTCCGACCCGGTAGGTATACATGATGTAGACATAGGGCTGCTCGGGATAATCCGGGTGAACCGCCAGGCCCATCAAACCCCCCTCGCCGATCGCCGCGGTATCTACGACCGCGTAGGGCTCGTCTGCCAGCCGCCCGTCCACAATGAGGCGGATCCTGCCCGGCCTTTCCGTCACCAGGGCCCTGCCGTCGGGCAGAAAATCGAGATCCCAGGGGACTTCGAGGTTTTCCACAAAGGACTCCACGAGAAAATCTCCGGGCTCCGGAACGAATACATCTTCCACTTCCTGCGGCTGCCCGCCGACAACCGGGTCCCCGGTATCCGGTTCACGCGAGGCCTCGGACCGGACAGCGCCTGCGGCGACGACAAGCACGGCGATGAGAATCCAGTGCAGGCCGGACATGACAGCCTCCCTCATGAGAATTAGGCGGAACATCCGCCTGTGGAACTGTTTTTCACCATTCATCATAGATTCTCCCTGAACGACACCATGAAAACTCAACTTGATTCCTTGATAGTGAAGAATAAGGAGGTGCTCTCCAAGCTCAATCAGGCATTTCCACAGGCAGGGAACTCACGAGCCCGGACGAAGGGAGTCCTGCTGGAGATGATAAGGGTCCCGGTGAAACCCTCTGAGAGGGTGTCGGCAAAACAGGGCGGGGACAATAAATCGGAGGGAGTGGAGGGGAACCCTTCCCTATAACGCCATGACAATACACAAAAGGCGTTTCTTTAAAAAGGATACTAGCGGGTATTTATTCGACTATATGGAGTATCATGTTGTTCCCTGATGCGGATAATAAGAGAATTCTCCAGAAGAAGCGATCATTGAGAATGGTAAGTGAAGGCTTATAATAAATATTCAGTACATCCTTGGTTATGGAAGACCACCAGGAATATCTGAGAGGTAAGGCACATGGCAGTACATCCGATCGACTTGGAAAGGTATCTGAGCGGTATCATGTTTCCCGCAAGCAAGAACGATCTGAGACAGAAAGCCCGCGACAACCATGCCCCCGATATCATCATCGATATCATCAACAACCTGCCCGAACGGAATTTCTCCTCGTCGGGAGATTTGAGCAAGGCCGTCGACGAGATCGAGTGACTTGGGGACGCGTTCGTAACGATCGGACTTGAACCCGCCGGGGTAGATGAACCCCGGTGACGGCACGGCGAGGAGAGGAGAGAGGATGGAAATCAATGCAGCCGAAATGCAGTGGTATCTGGAAAAGATCACGTTCCCGGCGACCAAGATGCGGATCGTGAACCTTGCACGAGACAATCATGCACCCGACGGGGTCATGGATCTGCTCAAGGGATTGCCGGACCAGGAATATTCGTCGCCAGACGAGGTCATACGGACCGCAGGCGTGAAGCAGTAGGCAAGGCCAGGTTGGGAAAAGTGGAAGCTGAAAAATCGATGTGGAGTTGGAAATTCCCGGATGATGAGCAGAGGTGGTTTCTGAAAAACCAAACTGGAGGTGAAAAATGGTAAGTACAGGAGAAATTCAGCAGTTTCTTCACGGTATGGACTACCCGGCACGGAAGAATGATCTGGTCAAGAAGGCACAGAGCAACAATGCTCCCGGCGATGTGATCGACAAACTCAGCCAATTGCCGGATCAGGATTTCAACTCCCCGGTGGATGTCAACAAGGCCATCGGGAAAATGTCGTAACTCTCCCTTTAAAAAAGATTGGAAATAAGACAGGAAATCATCTGAACATCGATGGTTTCCTGTTCTTGTATCCACCGGAAGACGCGAGCCGTTCCGGCGGAGAACGGAGGGAGAACCAATAGAGACCGGTGCCGTGCCGGTACAGAAACCTTCTCGCCACATGGATTGTCCCGCAAAGAGGTGCGTCACCCGAAACAGGTCCCGCCGGTATAATGCGTTCGATGATGACAGTATATCCTCAAGGGACTGCCCGGGATGCAGAACGGTTCGGCAGCAGACATGAGCAGGACGCTCGGGGGATATCGTGCAGCGCGTGACCCGACCAGATGTCCGGAGCGGATCGCGAGCCCTTCAGGGAAGAATCCCGGTATAGAGCGTGGAAGGAAGGAACAGGCATGGCGAGATACGACGATGTGAGCGCCGCAGAGGTGCAGCAGTTTCTGCACGGAATAGATTATCCCGCAAGAAAGAACGATCTGATCAAAAGGGCCCGTGACAACGGCGCGTCCGACGATGTCATGAGCCTGCTGAACGATTTTCCGGATCAGGATTTCAATTCACCGGTGGACGTGAGCAAGGCGATCGGCGGCTTGAGGTAACAAGGTCCCAAAGGTCTGAGAAACAGGCATACGACAGTTCCCGTTCTCAGACAAGTACAACGCCGGAGAAGGAGTGGATAATGGCTGTAAGCGCAGTGGAACTGCAACATTATCTCCAAGGCATGGATTATCCCTCGCGGAAAGAGGGACTCGTCAGGAAGGCGCGCGAAAATCAGGCCCCCCGGGATGTAATCGATCTCATCAACAATCTCCCGGACCGGGAGTTCAACTCGACGGTGGATGTCAGCAGGGCGGTGGGTGAGATCCGATGACGTACAACCCGTGCACGTAAGGGGAAACAAGTCCGGGAGCCCTTTGGGATTGGAGGCGCCGTCCGTTCCCGCGTAATTGAAAGTCAATAGGGGGACAGGGACATGACAAGCACTGCCGGTTGGCTGGATTTCCTGGGGGATGTCGATTACCCCGAGAATACTGGGGCGATCGTGAAGCATGCGCGGTCCAGGGGAGTCCCTCAGTGCGTGATCGACATGCTCGGGAAACTTCCCGACAGGGAGTACGGCAATGCCGCGGAGGTCAATCAGGCCATCGGGGATATCGAGTAGGCCTTCATCGAAAGCGAAACCATGGTGAGCAGTGCGGGGGTTTCCCGACCCCTCAAGGAGGGAGAGTCCTTCCGCAGAACGATCGGCGGGAGCGCCTCCATGAGAGGATGCGGGTTCGTCTTATCCAAAGGGATGTTTCAGGGTATGGCCGGTGCGGCCTCACCCTTGGGGGACATCGATGACCCCTGCATGCCCTGTTGATAATAGCCGGTTTTGAGCCGGTCAATGTATCCGGCATTTTCCCGGGCCCATTTGCGGATGAGCATATAGCCCCCCAGACGGTACCCGATTCTCCAGGCCCGCCCGGGCCGGTACGCGTCGAGCAGGTTCTTCACGCTATAGAATCTCTTCATCTGGTTGACGATCTCCACCTGCATCTCGTAGGCGGAGCACGTCGTGGGTCTCACCACCACGTGCATGCCGTCATAGTAGCGCCAGCACTGGTGAAGAATCCGGTCCCGGTAATCCTCGTGGCTCTGTGTGCCTGGGAAGGGTGTGAGCGCGCAGATCTGTATGGTGTCGATGTCGGCCTCCATCGCATAATCGACGATTTTCCCCACCGAATCGGGCGTGTCGTCGGGGCCGACCACGAACATCCCGTGGATGCCGATGCCGTGGCGATGGAGATTCTCTATGCACTGGGGGATCACCTGTGCTTGGTGCGCCTTGCCCATCCGCTTCAGGGCGTCGTCGTCGATGGACTCGATGCCCACGTACACCGTCCGGCAGCGTGTCTTGTGCATGAGATCGAGCAGCTCATCATCGAGGGCAGCCATGATGGCCGCCTCTCCCGACCATCTGAGAGGCACGGCGTCCCGGTCGATCATGTCCCTGAGCAGGGACTTGGCCCGTTTGGGATCGGCGCAGAAGTTGTCGTCGCCGAAGCACACGCTGCGATGGAGCAGGGGTTTGAGCTCGCTGATGACCTGATCGTTGCTCTTGAACCGGTACCTCCTTCCGAAAACCGCCGTCACCGTGCAGAAGGTGCACTTGTGCGGGCAGCCGCGTGAGGTCGTGATGATCGGCGGAATGCTTGCATTGGTCATCTGGGGGCACAGGGAAAAATCCGGGGAGGGAAGGCCGGCGAAATCGACGTGCCCGCTGCTCTCCGTGGTCCTCATTGTTCCATCGGCGCGGAGAAAGGCCAGGCTTCCCACCGCTTCCGGACGTTCGCCTTTCTCGATCGAGTCGATCAGTGAGGCAAAGGCGTCCTCTCCTTCGCCCATCACGACATAATCGCAGTGATCGAGCGCTTCCCGGGGCATGAAAGTGACATGGGGCCCGCCCATCACGACTGTGGAACGGCTTTCCCTGAGCGAGTCGGCAAGGCGGTATGCCGATTCGATGGTGCTGGTGAGCGATCCGATTCCCACCACGTCATAGGCCCGGAGGTCTTCGGCCCTGACGGGGGAGAGGGCCTCGAAGAAGATATCGCAGGCATGTCCCCGCTGCTTCAGCACGGCCCCCATGGTGGGGATGCCCACCCTCGGAAGGTAGGTTCTGCTGAAGATGTGCGTTGACGGCGTCCCTGATTCAACGAGTGCTATTCTCAAGCCCATAACAAAGAGCTCCTTTCATTCATTATTCCACTTCAAGAACAGGTGGCTTCACCTTAACATGCAGGGGTGGAATAGCAATCCCTTTGCTCTTCTTTTACGTTTCGCTTGGGGAAGGGGCTGTACAGCCTTTTTAAGGGAAGGGCTTTCCAGGGGTTGCGGCCCGTCTTTCATCCTTGTGGAAGTTCATGGAGAGGTTATAAGGTAGTATAGTCGAGTTTTTATGAACCAGGAGGGAAAAATGTCCGGAGTCTTTGCCCTGATGCTCCACGCCCACATACCCTACTGCCGGAAGTCCGGTACCTGGCCTGCGGGCGAGGAATGGCTGTTCGAGGCCATGATCGAGACCTATATCCCGCTGCTCGGGTCCCTGCGCGCGCTGCATCTCGAGGGAATCCGGCCCGGGGCGATGATCGGGCTGGTGCCCGTGCTCATGGAGCAGCTTGCGGACGAATACATGAAGGACCGCTTCTGCGAGTACATGGAAGACAGGATCCGCCGTGCCCGGGGTGATATCGAGCGCTTCCGCGGAGATCCATCCAGGCAGGCCGTGGCCGTGTACTGGTTTGAAACCTTTGAAAAGAATTACCGGCTCTGGCTTAACGACTTTCACCGCGATATCCTGGGCACCCTGCGGTGGCTCCAGGACGAGCAGGCGGTGGAGGTGCTGACCTCCGCGGCCACACACGCCTTTCTTCCGCTGCTGGAGCACGACAGCGCGGTTTTCTCCCAGGTGCGCACCGGCATCCGTACCTACGAGCGCTATTTCGGCCGCAGGCCCCGCGGGTTCTGGCTTCCCGAATGCGCCTACCGGGGCCCGGAATACTCGGGCAGAGAGCGGCGCATGCGGGCGGGCATCGACGAGTGGCTCGCCGCGGAAGGCATCGGGTTTTTCTTTGTAGAGAGCGTCGGCATCACCAGGGCCGCTTTCGCGGAGAACCGCCGTGGAGAGACGTCCCCCGCCACCTGCCGGGGCTACCGCCTGCCCTCCGGGGTGTCGGTGTTCGGAAGAAACGAGGCCACGGGCAAACAGGTCTGGTCCCCTGACCAGGGCTATCCGGGTGACCCCTTCTACCTGGAGTTCCATCAGAAGGACCCTGAGTCGGGGCTGCACTACCTGCGGGTCACCGGCGGGTCCGAGAAGCTGGTCTACGACGTGGAAGCCGCCGGGGAGCGCGTGAAGGCCCATGCGGAGCACTTTGTTTCCCTCCTGGAGAACATCTCCAGCCGGGCCGACGTCCCGGAGGCCGAGCCGGTCATCGTGTCACCCTACGACTGCGAGCTCTTCGGCCACTGGTGGCACGAGGGCGTGGCATGGCTCGAGCAGGTCTGGCGTCTGCTCGCCCGAAAGGACACGGTGGAGTGCCGGCCCCTGGGAGAGTACATCGACCGCTACAGCGGCGGATTTTCCACCATCACCATGGAGCCGAGCACCTGGGGCCTGAACGCGGACTTTACGGTCTGGCTCAACCCCGAGCACGGCTGGATCTGGCCCTACATCAACTCGAGCGCCTCCCAGATGGAGCAGGTCCTCGAACAGGCCAATCCGGTTGACGAGCGCGATCATCGCATTCTGCGTCAGATGGGAAGGGAGCTTCTCCTCATGGAGGGAAGCGACTGGCCTTTCCTGCTCTACACCCTTCAGGCGAAGGAATATGCCAACCAGCGCTTCCATCACCATCACCAGCGCTTCCTCAAGCTCGCCTGGGCCGCAAAGGAACTGCGGGACAGGAGCCGGATTTCCGATCATGAGTTGAGTCGGATGGAGGATATCGACTGCCCGTGGCAGGACCTCGAATACGATCTTTTCCGCCGTCGGGGCGGTCCGTCCTGACCGCGACGTAACCATCCCGGGGCATGCCCCTTTGAGCATGAACCGGGAGGATCGCTCAACCCTTCAGCGCCCCTGATGCCTCTTGCGTCACAGGGCAGGGCAACTCACCCGTACCGCCGGCAAAACGTGAGCTTGAAACGACACCCGCGGGCGAAGGGTCTGCTCAGCCGGGCAGAAGACCTGTCGCGCAGGGCGCCGCAGAGGCCGGAGGCAACGCCTCTCAGGCGTGAGCCGGGGGGGGAGGGATCTCCCCGGTGCTCAGGCTTGCGCCCGGTATCGCATCCAGAAGCTGTTCTCTGGAGACCGACCCACGGGCATAGCCGTACGCCGCAAGCATCATATCGAGCGCCTTGTCCAGGGCGCGGGCGAAGAGGGTGTCCAGGGACACACTTTTCTCGCTGCGGGTTTTGCCGTCATAGTAACTGACAGGATCCTGAAGACAGTCGATGCCGTCGCCGACATTCGCGTAAAACAGGGAGAGCACCTCCTGGTGACGCAGAATGCCCAGCCCGTAGAACAGTCTGATCGCGGCATACGCAGCCCGGCTCGCAAAGAGCCGGTTGATGAGGAGCTGCTTGAAGAGCGTGATTTCGAGCGCTCGCCTGGATGCGGAAAACCTGCCGCTGATAAAGTCTTCGTACGCCAGCCCCCGGACGAGTCCCGGACTGGTGAGGCGGTAGATCCGCAGGCGGTTGTTGATGCGTACGTCGAGGCAGGTTTCGATCCGGCGGTGCAGGTATGCGGAGCGGCTTCTCTGTACCGGGTCTTCGTCGTAGTAGTTGCCGGCAAGGGCGTTGATCACCGGGTGAAACACGATGTCCAGCGCGCAGTGGGTGACATAGCCCAGGGCAAAGGCGATATCGTGCATGCCGCGCGCCTGATCGAGCACGCTGAGAACGGCCTCGTTGGTGGGGGCGCCGTTCTTGCCGTGGAGGGTTTCCGAGATATCGGAGAGGGCGCTGTCCGAGGCATAGAAGAAGGTGTCCGGGATGAACGACCCCAGATAGTATCGGCCCATATGCCCGGACACGTCCCGCAGCAGCTGCGGGTCAGGCACGTGGTGCAGCGTCTCCTGGGCGAACCAGAGGTGCGTGTTTTCCTTCGGCATGGCGGTTTTTCCCCTGTCACTCATTATACGGGCAAAGGGGACGGGTGTAAACAACCCCGCTGAGTCCGGTGATGGAACAGAACTCGTGTCGGGTAAGGAAGGATGCCAATGCCTGGAAAAGCATTGACGGAGGTGTGGAAACATGGAAACAATAAAGGAGTATTTGAGATGAACCTTTATTTCTATCCGAGGAGAGTTGCATGAAATCCGTTATCACTGAATCTGCCGGTGATGCCTTTGAACGCATTTTCCACCCCCGGAGCGTGGCGATCGTCGGGGTTTCGGCCAGAGGGAACGTCTTCGGCACCGGAATACTGAGAGCCTTGAAGGCAATCGGGTTCGAAGGAAGGCTCTATGCCGTGAACCCCAAGGGCGGCGAGTACAACGGGATGAAGATCTATACCGGCCTGGGCGAGGTACCCGAACCGATCGATTTCGCCATTATCGCGGTGCCTGCCGAGCATGTGCCCAAGGCCCTCGAAGAGTGCAGGCTCATGGGCGTGGCCGGGGCGGAGATCCTCTCGGCCGGTTTCTCCGAGCTGGGCACCGAGGCGGGAGCCCGCCTCGAACAGGAGATCAGGGATATCGCCTCCCGCGGCATCAGGGTGGTCGGGCCCAACTGTTTCGGCATCTACTGTCCCTTGAGCGGACTCACTCTCCTTCCCGGCCCGGACCTCTCCCGGAAGAGCGGGCCCGTGGGCTTCGTATCCCAGAGCGGCGGCATGTCCATCGACTTCGCCCATATCGGCAAGTGGATGGGGATCGGTTTTTCCAAGGTGGTGAGCTTCGGCAACGGAGCCGACCTGAGGGAGACCGAGCTGCTCGAGTACCTCGGCAGTGACCCCGAGACCCGGGTGATCGCCATGTATATCGAAGGCGTCAAGGACGGAAGGCGGTTTTCTTCGGTTCTCAAGGAGGTTGCCGCGAGAAAGCCGGTGATCGTCAACAAGGGAGGGCTCACCGAGGCGGGCGGCAGGGCGGTGGAGAGCCATACCGCATCCCTGGGCGGCAGCAAACGCATCTGGGAGGCCGTGCTGAGGCAGGCCGGGGCCGTGCAGGTGGGAGACCTCTGGGAGATGGCCCAGACCTGTCTTGCCTTTTCCCTGCTGCCTCCCCGGGTGTACGAGAACATCACCGTGGCCGGAGGAGGCGGTGCCCTGGGCGTGAGCGCGTGCGACGAGGCGGAGCGCTACGACCTGAGCATTCCCATGCTCGATCCCGAGATAACCGAGGCCATTCTCCAGCACCTGCCCAGGCCCGGCTCCAGTGCAAAGAACCCCATCGACGCGGCCAACCCCTTCGTGGGTCCCCAGGCCTACCGGGAGGTCTTCCTCAACGCGGCGAGAGACCCACGGGTGGATGTCCAGGTTCTTATCCAGCTCCTCCACCACTACAAGTCCCTGTCCTCGGCAATGGGCCTGTCGTCCCCCAAGGAGGTCGCGCCCTACCGGCAGCTGGCCGACGAGATGAAGGAGGTGCCCGGTATTACCGGCAAACCACTCATGCTGGTGCTGCCCGACTACAAGCAGGGTGTGGAATCCATGGACATCGAGGAAATGATCCGGGAGGCCCGGGGCCTATTCCTGGACAGAGGCATCCCGGTGTTCGACGATCTGGGCGACTGCCTCAACGCGCTCGGCCATGTCTCGCGATACTATGCCCGGAGGAAGGCAAGGGGGCTGTAGGCCGAAGAGCGGCGGCCCGGAAGACAGGGCGAAAGGGGCAAGCCGGTTGCGAGCAAAACAGGGGATCCGGCACGGCCGACTCGTAAGGAAGAACACATCGATTCCTTTATCTGGCCGGGAAATACACGGGGGGCCTTACCCGCCACCAGGACCGCCCCGAAGATGCCGGATCCCGCGGCTCGTTACCTTTGTATTCTCCGCGCACTTCTCGTTGTATGACGGTCGTGTCGAAACAAATGCGCCAGGGTTGTAAGACAGGTACATTGACATATATTTTCAGGTATGATATTTTATAATAAAATATGGTAAATAAAACTAACTGGAAAAACAGTACGGAACGGAGACTCACCATCCATGGACACTGATCAGATCATTCTCGGTTTCCTCATGTCCGGCCCGAAGAGCGGCTACAAGATCAAGAACATCACCGGCAGGCTGATGATGGCCTACAACCTGAGCCTCAACCAGATCTACCCCGCGCTGAGAAAGCTCGAGGCAACGGACCTGGTGCGCAAGGAGGTGGTCATCCAGACGGGCAAGCCCAATAAGCACGTATATTCCATCACCGAGAAGGGGAGAAAGGGATTCCTGAAATCCCTGGTTTCTCCGCCCATCCCGGTGGACTATCAGCTCGATTTTCTCACCAGGGCGTTCTTTTTCCGGTTTCTCACCCGCGAGCAGATCATCGAGCAGTTCGAGAACGAGATCGGCTCGCTGGAAGAGCAGCTCGAGGACCTGGGGCACATGAAGGACGACGCGCAGCAGGCAGGCGATGAAAACGGCCAGTTCATCTACCGGGTCATTGTGGGGATGATCGAGATGCTCAGGGACGTGTATCGCGACGAGCTGGAGAGAAGGACCCAATCATAAAAACAGCTGCCCGGGGTAATATGGAGGGGCTTCCGGCCTCAAACGCCGGATAAAGACATCAGAGATGGGCGGTACCATGCATACATTTTTTCATCCCGATTCCGTTGCCGTCATAGGGGCGTCGAATTCACCCTTTAACCTGGGGGCCACCATCTGCAGGGCCTTGAACGAGGTCTCCTCGTGGAGCGGCGCGGTCTACGCCGTAAACCGCAAGGCAGAGACCGTGCACGGGTGCCCGGGGTACGTCTCCGTAATGGATATCCCGAAGAAGGTCGACCTGGCGGTGATCATCACCCCGGCCGCCGTGGTCCCGCAGTTCGTGGAACAGTGCGCGGCAAAGGGCATCGGGCACGTCATTATCGAAAGCTCGGGGTTCTCGGAGGGAGGCGAGCAGGGCAGGGCCATGCAGCGCCGGATCGACGAGACCGCCCGGGCGCACGACATGCGGATAATGGGTCCCAACTGCCTGGGCGTACTCAACACCCGGAATCAGTTTTGCTGCTTCTACGGCATCCAGGCCGACGATTTCCATACCTTCGCCCAGGAGAGCGGCGGAGTCTCCTATATCATCCAGAGCGGCGGGATCGTGGTGATCGTGCTGGAGTCGTTCATCACGGACGTGGTCAAGGCCAACAAGATCGTGAGCATCGGCAACAAATCGGACATCGACGAGGCGGACGTGCTGGAGTACTACGACAAAGACGAGTCCACCGAGGTCATAGGCATGTACCTGGAGAACATCAAGGACGGCAGGAAGTTCATCGAGACGGCCCGGAGGGTGAGCAAGCCCATCCTGGTCTTCAAGGTGGGAAGGACCGGAGAGGGCGCGCGGGCAGCCATGTCGCACACCGCGGGCATGGCGAACAACGACGACATCTTTGATAACGCGTGCACCCAGGCGGGTGTCATCCGGGTGAACTCCGTCTCCGAGCTTCATGCCATGCCCAAGATCTTCACGCACATGCCGCCTCTGAAGGGCAGGAGGATCGCGGTGTTCACCAACTCGGGCGCCTTCGGCGGCATCACCGCCGACCTGCTGGTGCAGGCCGGGCTCGAGATGGCCCGCCTCTCTGCGGCCACCCAGGAAAAGCTGAGCAGGACCGGCCAGATCTTCAACGTGGCAAACCCCATCGACCTGGGGCCGGCCCTTTCCATGCAGACCTTTCTGGAGATCTTCGATATCCTGCTCTCTTCCGGCGAGGTGGACGGGCTCCTGCCCGTGCCGAGCCTCTGGCACCCCATGGTGATCGACGCCATTGTCGAGCTGGTGAAGAAATGCCATGAATACGGCAAGCCCGCCGCGATCTATACGCCCAATGCCGTGCACAAGACCGTAAGATACCGGCAGAAATACCAGGTGCCGCTTTTCGAGTCGCCCGAGGAGGCGGTCCGGGCACTGCAGGTCTCCTACCGGCAGTTCCGCTACGTGGAAATGAAGGACGCGCTCCGGGATCTCTCCGGCGCCGGGAATCGGGAAGAACGGCTGTTCGTCCAGGGCACGCTCTAACACTACAGTGGTAATCAGTCATGGGGTCAGCACAGGTCATGGGGTCAGGTCTCAACACAGGTCATAGGGTCAGGTCTCAACATATGACACTGGATGTGTCATATGTTGAGACCTGACCCCGATCCTGCTGACCCCGATCCTGCTGACCCCGATCCTGCTGACCCCGATCCTGTACGCTCTGAAAAGGCCTGGCCCGGCCGTCTGAAAGGCTGTTCTGCGGGATCGAGCTGTCGGATCCGCGTGAATGACGGCGCTCCCCCCGCACGGCTGGTGGCGCCCCTGATTTCCGTCCGTTCTGGAGCGCGATCAGGCCCGGATCCCGCTCATTTTAAAAACTGCCGGGATCGAACCCGTCCCGGCCTCTCTCAGGGTGTCGAACGCTTTTTCGTCTCCGGCGCGGGGAGGATGGTCCTGAGGATATCCTCCTTGCCGATGATGCCCAAGAGCCTGTCGTTTTCGTCGACCACCGGGATGGTGTGAATCTTTTTATTCACCATGATCGTCGCGATATCCTCCACCGGCGTGTCGGGATGCACGCACACGGGGTCGGGGGTCATGGCGTGTTCGACCGTGGTGGCCGCGATCTTTTCCAGCTCCTTCTCCACCTGTCCGCTGGAGTGCAGGGGGATGAGCGCGTCGAGAACCACGAAGTACGAGGGCAGGGGGATCTTCTTCTGCTGGGTGACGAGATCGTCCTGGCTGAGTATGCCCACGATGGCACCGCTTTCGTTCACCACCGGGGCGCCGTTGATGTGGTTGTCCATGAGAACGCCGGCTGCGGTCACAATCTCCATGCCGGGTGTAAGGGTGATGACCTCCGTGGACATGATATCTTTTGCCGTGAGCATGCCTCCTCCTCCTCTCTTTTTTCTCACCTCAGACGATAGCGGAACGCTGTGCGATTTGCAAAGGAAAGTATGCCCGTATCCGATATCCCATGGACCTGGAGAACGGGAGCCCGCGTAGGGGGTAACTAGTCGGTAAAGACGGGAGGAGGAGGGCTCATTTTGTCAGGGAGGTCTTCAGGCTTGCGCCTGTGAGCCTTGTGAAAAAAGCACGAGGTTGAACTCTTCGGGCGATCAGTGGTATAAGCGGCTGCGCTCCATTGGTAGAGAGAAAGGAAAAGATTATGAAAATCGGCCTCATAGGGCTCGAGAAGTCCGGCAAGACAACGATCTTCAATGCACTGACCGCCTCCGACGTGCAGACCAGCGCCTATGCCTCGTCGCGGCCCGAGCCGAACATGGCCGTTATCGAGGTGGCGGACCCGCGTGTGGACAGGCTCAAGGATATGTACCGGCCCCGGAAGACCTCCTATGCAACCATCGAGTGCGTGGATTTCGTGGGGTTTTCGTCGGGCGAAGACAAGAAGGAGATCTTCACCGCATCCGAGCTGACCCTGGTGAAGACCGCCGACGCCCTTGCCCTGGTGCTGAGGAACTTTCATGACGAGATCGTCGACGGCATCCTGGGTCCGCCCGACCCCCGGTCCGATCTGGAGACCATCCTCACCGAACTCGTGCTCTCCGACCTCATCATGGCGGAGAACCGGCTCGAGCGGATAGAGCACTTCGTCAAACGGGGCGCCTCGACTCCCGACATGGAGATCGAGAAAAAGGCGCTGCTCAAGGTCCGCGAGGCCCTGGAGAAGAACGCCCTCATCAGCTCTCTGGACCTATCTCCCGATGAGGTCAGGCAGCTCAGGGGATTCCGCTTTCTCACGGAAAAGCCCCTGATGGTCGTCGTGAACTCGGACGAGGAGCGGTTCAACCACAGCGGAGACCTGCTGGCCGCTACCCAAGACACCATGCCCGCGGTCGAATTCGCCGGCAGGTTCGAGATGGAACTCTCCGGGCTCTCCCCGGAGGATGCCCGGGAATTCATGGAGGACATGGGCATTGAAACATCCGCCCGGGACCGGCTCACCATGCTCGCCTACCGGGTGCTGGGCTACATCACCTTCTTCACCGTGGGTCCGGACGAGGTCAAGGCGTGGACCGTCATGCAGGGCGATACGGCCGTGGATGCGGCAGGGGCGATCCATTCCGACCTTGCCCGGGGGTTCATCAGGGCGGAATGCTTCTCCTACGACGACCTCATCAGGCTCGGCAGCGAAAAGGCCTTGAAGGACAAGGGGCTTTTCAGGCTCGAAGGCAAGGGTTACCTGGTCCAGGACGGCGACATCATGAGCATCCGGTTCAGCGTGTAGCCTGGTGCGGAAACTCCTCCGGTTCCATTGATCGGCACGGTTGCCGCGCCGTCTTTTTCTCGTGGGGAAAAGCGCCGGACCTTTTCCGGAGCGCGCCGGTGTGGTAACCTCGCTCACAGGGAGCACGAAAAAGACATGAAAACCGGGTATGAGCAGATTGCACCATTCGTTACCAAGGACGGGTCGGTCATCCGGGAGCTCATCCATCCCCGGCAGGGGGAGGGCGCCTGCCAGAGCCTCGCGGAGGCGACCGTTCCTCCCGGCTTCGAGACCGTTCTCCACCGGCACCATAAGGCCCAGGAGATCTACCATGTCACCCGGGGCCGGGGCATCATGACCCTGGGCGGCGAGGTGTTCGAGATCGGGCAGGGAGACAGCATCCTCATCCCGCCGGGCACCCCCCACAGGCTCCGGAACACCGGGAAGGCGGATCTGGTGGTCCTGTGCTGCTGCTGTCCGCCCTACAGCCACGAGGACACCGAGCTGCTCACGTAAAAGGGGGGTTCTCCCAGGCGACATCGCACCCCCCAAGGGGATATTGCCCGGGTTCCTGCCTCTACAGGATACCCGGAACCATGCCATGCGTGACGGCCGCCCGTTGCGATGACAGGCGCTCCGTCAGGAGGGGCATTCGTCAGGAGGGACTTATGAAAAAGGCGGTCATCATCCCTGCGGCGGCCTGCCTGCTCGTTGCCGCGTACCTGGTTCTGTCCCCGGACCGGCCGGTCAGGAACGCCGATCATGCCGCAGGTCCGGTCGTCTGCTTTGGAGACAGCCTCACCTATGGGACCGGGGCGTCTCCAGGCCTGGATTATCCTTCCCGGCTCTCCGGCCTCCTGGGTGTCCCCGTGATCAATGCCGGCCGGCCGGGAGATACGACCGCAGACGCCCTGGAGCGGCTCCACCGGGATGTCCTGTCCCATTCCCCGGGAATCGTGCTCATTACCCTGGGAGGCAATGACCTCAAGAACCGCCTTCCCCGGCAGGAGGCGTTCGCCAACCTCAAGGCGATCGTCGAGCGGATCCGGGACAAAGGCGCCCTCGTGGTGGTGGGGGGCATCAGCGTGCCCCTGCTCGGCCGCGGCTTTGATGAGGAATACGAGCGGGTGTGTAGAGAGACCGGCGCGCTGCTCGTCCCGGACGTCTACGAGGGGCTGCTCGGGCGCGATGAATTCATGAGCGACCCCATTCACCCCAACGACGAGGGGTATCGGATCATGGCCGAACGCTTTTATGAAGCCCTCATGCCGTATCTGTGATGACTCGTGCAGGGGAGCGGTTTAACCGGTATTTCTGTGGGGTGGGGTTACGATTCTTTGCCAGTGCCTGGTGTCCCCTTGTAATGATACAGACTGCCCTTTCAGCGGGATTTTCCCGGTCAGCTGCCGGGAGAGCACTGATTCTCTCCTGCCTTTGCCTGGATTGTGGGATCACATGCGAAAAAAACATTCGATCGAGCCCAAACCGGATATATGGCCCCATAATCCGGGAACCATGGTTGTCGGGCATTCCGACAGGGCCGATCTCGCAGTCTTCCCATTCAAGTAATTGATATTATTATAATTGACATTTTTCCGGTGCAGAGATGGCGTCGATAGATTTTACATCATCCAAGTGGAGGGGAACGCCTGATATCTTTATTGGTTCGCAACTAACTAATATTAATTATATAATATCCAATTACCGTATCTGGCCCGGCATTTGCTAACAACAAAGAGAGGCGTATCCTCTTCGAGGAGAACGGTAAATGAGAAAAAGCATACTTATATCAGCTTCGATTTTCCTCTGTGTCCTGCTGGCAGGCGCCAATCCGGCCTGGTCTCTTACCGTGGGGTCCGGCAATATTGACGTTGGGGAAGTCGATACCTGGATCGCTTCCACCGATCTCGGCAACAGCGGGGAAAATACCGAGCTGCTGTGGGTCCAGAGCGTTCTGGGTTCCGACATCGTCTTCCAGGAGAAAACCGAAACCGAGGAAGGCGCAGGATGGCTCCAGACGAATGAAGACCCACGTGTATACGCCTTTGATTTCGTGGGCGACGATCCCGAGTATTTTTTCGTGAAGACCGGGTCGACCGCCAGCGGGAACACCCATTTCCTGTTCGAGAACGTGCTGAACTTCTCCTGGGGGGTCATCGACCTCGACCTGAACGACATCGAGTCCATCAAGAACGTGGACAAGCTCAGCCATATCGACGAATACGGCGCAGGGGCACCGGTCCCCGAGCCCGCCACCCTCGTGCTCCTCGGATCGGGCCTGCTCGGGCTTGCGGGTTTCAGTAGAAAGGCAAAATAACTACCGGCTGTCAGCCGGGGAGGTCAGAGGCAGGGTCGTAAGCAGGCCCTGCTTTTTTATTTTCTTCCGGGGTCCAATACCCCGCATCCTGCCGCGAAAGGCCTGCTCAACCTGCGGGTATTTTATGCCCTGCCGCTTGCTGCGGGGCGGCTTGTTTACTTGGGAGGCGCCCGCTCTCAAGTGCTGGAGCGGGTCTCTTCGGGCGCTTCACGGGAGCGGAGCGCCCCCGCCTTACCGCCCGATAAAATCCGACACCTTGTCCGCAAGCCATGTGACCCAGGCATCGATGCCCTCGCCGGTACGGCATGAGACGGGGATGATGGGCATCGTGGCGTTGAGCCTGAGCACCCGCTCTCCCAGTTGCTGCATGTCGAAGTCCGAGATGCTCAGGTAGTCGGTCTTGTTCACCAGGAGCACCTGGCTCACGGAAAACATGAGCGGGTACTTGAGGGGTTTGTCGTCGCCCTCGGGCACGCTCAGGATCATGGCGTTGTGGATCGCCCCGGTGTCGAACTGGGCAGGACACACGAGGTTGCCCACGTTTTCGAGGATGATGAGATCGAGTCCGTCCAGGTCGAAGGCGTCAAGCCCCGCCGCGACCATGCCGGCATCCAGGTGGCAGAAGCCCCCGGTGCGGACCTGTACCGCCTGCACGCCTGCGGCGGCCACCTTCTCGGCGTCCACGATCGAGTCGATATCCGCCTCCATCACGCCGATGCGGAACCGGTCTTTCAGCCTCTCGATGGTCTTCAGGATCAGGCTCGTCTTCCCCGCTCCCGGCGAGGCCATGAGATTCAGGACATAGGTCCTGTGCCTCCTGAGTCTGGACCTGAGCGACGACGCGAGCTCCTGATTGTCGGAGAGGATATTTTCCCTGATCTCGATGAGACGGATCTCATCCATTATTCGGCCTCCATATCCCTGATATAGTATTCCCTGCCCGAAACCAGGGTGAGCTCTTTTCCCCCGCACCCGGGACAGGCGAAGTCCATCATCTGCCCGGTCTTCGCTTCGGATTCCCTGCCGCAGGCATTGCACCGGAACACCACCGGAATCCGCTCGATCACCAGCCTGGCACCTTGCGCGAGCGTGCCCTTGCTGATGTAGTCGAAGTATTTCTGGATCCATTCGTCCTCGAGGTCGCTCATCTCGCCGATGGCGAGGTTGATGGCGTGCACCCTGCGCACCCGGTTCATGCGCGCGTGCTTCAGGACGATGTCGAGAATGCTCTGGGTCACGGGCAGCTCGTGCATGGCCACTTCCTTTCTTTTCTTTATACGATTTGTCCCTGAATATCGTAGCCCTGTCAAGCACCTGCTCGTTACTTGAAGGGGGAAGCGGCTGTTCCCGGAGGCGTTCACTTCCTGCCGGTGCCGGAGTCGAATTTTCTCTTGAGCCTGGCCAGACGGTGGGCAAGGGCTTGCCTCTCAACTGGGGAAAGGCAGCGGGAACCGGCGAGGACCGCCTCCACGACGCCGATCGCCCGGGCGTGGTCATATGCCCGGTGCTCCAGCCATTTTGCCAGCTCCTCCACGGCAAAAAGGTCGTGGGGATCGCGGGAGACCATGTCCTCCCAGATTTTGACCGCGTCTTCCCACGCCCCCTGTCTCTTGTGGAAGAGAGAGAGGGTCATCCCGGCATTGCGGCTCACGAGGGAATCCCCGGATTTTACCAGTGCATCCAGAAAGGCCCGGGCAACGGTTTCGTCTCCGTGCTTAAGGTGCATCCTGGCCGCTGCAAGGAGGTCGCCCGGAAGGGCATGGGGCTGCCCGCACCCGCCGGTGAGGAGATCCATAAAATGCGCGGCCAGGGCCGCCATGGATACGATATCCAGCCGGTTGTGATGGAAGACCTCCTCCAGAGGCGAGGCGTCGCGGTGTCTGAGCCAGTTGAAGTATCTCCCCGGGATCTCGTATCCGGGCACGTCGCCGGTGCGGTGAAAGTCGAGAACCTCGTTTTCCAGCGTACCCAGCCTGCAGTTTTCGAGCCGGTATCCGGCGAGTCTTCTGGAGGGAAAGAGCAGGTCCAGGTGCGGCATGCCGGTGAGCGGGTTTTGCAGCCTGTTGAGGATATACCGGGCGGAGAGCAGGTTCACGTCGAAGGCCCTGCCGTTGAAGGTGACCAGAAACCGCTTTTCCGCCGCCATGTCGCTGAGCAGGGCCAGCATCGAGCACTCTTCGTGGAAGTCGCGGGCAAAGAGCTGGCACACGACAAAGTCCTGCCCCTCGTACCACCCCAGCCCGATGAGAAAGGCGAAGGTGCCGGTCCCGCCGGCGAGCCCGGTGGTCTCGGTATCCAGGAACAGGGCATCGGAAATGTCCATGCCCGCGATCTCGGGGTGCCCGGCAAGCACGGCGGCGGCCTTCATGTCGGCGCCCGTGAGACGGCCGATCAGGATCCTGCCGTGGTACGACTGCGCCTTGAACGTGCACCGCGAAAAAAAGCACACGCCATGGCCCGTCTCCACCTCCTCGCCGGTGATGATCTCGTGGAGCGGCCGGGACGGCAGGGGCGGGTGGAAGGCTACGGTGCGCTGCGGGTAGGCGGCCCTGCGGGCCATGATGTCATCGATCTTCCGCCGCAGCTCGCTGATCTGCTCCTGCCGCGGGCTCTGAGATGCAGCCGGCTGCCCTTCTCCTGTCAGGCGCTTCAGTCTGTCTTTCACGCTCATAGGTTCTTCTGCCGGGATTCGATGAGCTGACAATGAATCGGGAGGAGCCGGCCTGTCAAGGGCTTTGATTCCTTCTTCAGGGTGCCCGGGGAGGGTGTTGCGGCATCGGTGACGAAATACGGCGGTGTAAGAACCGAATATATTGACTTATAGCCGGCGTTGCCGGTTATTTTAAGTTCATGTGCCCGATTGCCCGGGCAATCCTCATGACAAAGGGGAAACGAACATATGCCCGCTGCCTGGTCCTCGTTCGATTCCGGGAATCGCCGCAGTCTGAACATGGTCCCGGGTATCGGGAGCGACCGGGAAGACCGCGATCATGCCGAAGGCGCGCACGGGTTTTTGATTTTTCGGAAGAGAACTCTATACCATTTCCTAGGATCGAAAAGAAATTTGCCTGACAAAGGAATGCAGATGATCGATGAATCGGGTTTTTCCAAGGGCATGCTCTTCTCCCTGATTCTGGCCGCGCTTCTCTTCCTGGCAGGTTGCTCCTCGGATAGTGATGATTCGGAGGCAATCCCCGAGGCTCTGGCGCTGGATGTCCCGGCCCTGTATTCAACGGTGGATACCATCACCGTGCTCGTGGCCCACGAGCCCGAGGCCGAGCCGTTTACCGGTACGATCCACAGGGACATTTCCTGCTGGTCGGTGCTGAAAAGCAATATCGAGGCCCTGTTCGAGGGCCGGGCCCTGGAGCCGGATGTTTATGTGCCGTCCGCACTCTCCGAGATGGAGGAGATACCCCTGCAGGAACAGGATACCTGGACCTCGGAGGAAATCCTGGGCCTGGCCCGGAATGTCTGGGATGCAAACCCGTCGAGCTATGAGGTGGAGTTCTTCGTGCTCTTTCTCAACGGGCATTTTGAAAGGGAGGGTGCGCCTGATTACCAGATCATCGGGGTCTCCATCGTGGGTACGCCGGTGATAGCGATCTTCAAGGACATCGTCCTCTCTTCGAGTTTTATCCCCCAGGTTGCCCGGTTCGTCGAGCAGGCCACCCTGGTCCATGAGTTCGGGCACGTCATGGGGCTCGTGAACAACGGGGTGCCCATGGTCTCGGATCATCTGGACCCGGAGCACCCGCGGCACTGCACGAACGAAAGGTGCGTCATGTACTGGGTGAACGAAGGCGCTTCCGACATGACGGAATTCGTCCAGCGGATGATCGAAAGCGACTCCGTTGTCATGTTCGGTGAGCAGTGCCTGGAGGATACAAGGAGTTATATTCCTTAGGGCACGGTTCTTCCGATAGCAGCGCCGCATTCATTGAGGACGCCGTCTCTTCGCCTGCAACGGCGGGCGCGATTTCCTTAAGGCGCCGGGTTCCCGGTTATGGTCTCATACGTGTCGAGGTACTCTGGCCTGCGCTCCCTGGCAAGGGCTCGATCTATCAGCTCCAGGGCCTCGGCGTCCTCCCCCAGTTCGTGCAGGACGTGGGCCAGGTTGTTCATCACGTCGGCGTCCGTTCCGTCAAGGGCGAGGCACCGGCGGTAGAGATCTTCGGCCCGGCCGGGGTCTCCCTGTGCATAGGCGAGGTTCCCCAGATTGAAGAGCGGGACCGGCCACGATTCATCCTTCCGTGCCGCCTTGAGATACTCCTGCCGGGCCAGATCGAACTCTCCGCCGCGCTCGTAGATCACGCCCAGGTCATTGTGCTCGGAGGCCGAGAGGGGATCTTCGAGCACCACGATCTGCGGCATGGTGGAGCACGACCACAGAAGCAGCAGGACGGGCAGGAAGGCCTTTACGGGAAAACGAGCAGGTAGACCGAACCTTTCCTTTTCCATATCCTTTCGAACTCCTCCCGGCTGAAGGCCCGTGCGGCCTGGTGCCCGGTGTGGGCTCTCAGGGAGCCCTCTGTTACGTCGGTCACCACAAGGTAGTGGGGCCTCGAGACGACCCAGAAGCCCAAGTCCACGAGTACGATCACCGGTTTGCCCGCATCCGTGAAACGCCTGAGATCATCGATGACCCCCTGCGCGAGCCGGGTTCTGAAACCCCTTTCCCGGGCGTATGTCTCCAGGTCGGTGACGAGCGAACCCTTGAGCCCCTCGCAGTACACGGCCTGCGCTATCGTGCCCTGGTCGACGTCGCGCCCGTAGTACGCCAAGACCGAGGAGAGGGCGGCAGGGCCGCAGAAGCGGGACTCCTGCCTGACGAAGGGTACGCCCTCTATCCCGGATGCATCGGCGATGCTAAGCGAAAAGAGCGCGAGGAGCAGAATCAGCAGCTTCACCGTTCAGCGTGATAATGATGTCTTTGCCCAGCAGCTTGAGAATTACAATGACCAGGATGACGACGATCAACACCCCGATCACCGCACCCAGCCCGTCTCCGCCTGCAAGCACGTCATCCGAGGCCTGGGCCAGGAGATGGATCTGGGAGGGCGTCATTTCCGAGAGCTTTGCCCTGACCTCTTCGGCCGAGAGCCCGTATGCCCGGAGCTTTTCCTGGACGAGCCTGTTTTCCAGAGCAAGCTGAACCTTTTCCACATCCTGTTGGATCAGGGTGTCGCCGGCATCTCCGGAAAGGCCCTTCGAAGGGATCATGGCGGCCCACGCGGGAGACACGAGGAAGCCGATCATGTAGGCGGTAACGGTCAGCACGAGGACCCGGTTTCTCATCAACGATGTCATTGTCTTACCTCCTCTTCTCAATTTTATCTCCAGATATCCCGCTTTTGCGCGGTATGTCAATCCTTCTTCCCTTATCCGCGAAGGAGGACGGGATGGACGGGCCTGCTTTCCCGTAAAGAGCGTGCGCGGGGAGCAGGATCACGGGGCGCGCCTTTTTTTGTTCACGCCGATGATTGTTCTGGTTTCACTTGATCATCCTGATGGTGAGAGGATACCGGTAGAGTTCGTTGTTGCTCGCCTTGACAGCGGCTATGATGGTGAGGACCAGATCCGCCACTACGATCAGCGCCACCACCGGATAAAAGAGGAACCCGATCAGCACGGGGGTGAAACCGATGGCGATGATGAGGGCGATAACGGCATAGATCGTCATGGATATCTGGAAATTCATGGACTCCTTGCCCTGATCGTTGACGCTGGGGTACTTGTCCTTGGTGAACAGCCAAACAATGAACGGACCCAGGATATTCCCGAACGGAATGCCCAGCAGGACGATCAGTGCGGACAAATGGCTGATGATGGCCCAGGTCCGGGCCTTTTCGTCATGGATCATCTCCATCTTTCTTCTCCTTCCTTTTCTGATACATCTTCAATAGTATCTCCGCGGCCGAGAGCAAAGACGTATTTCAAGCACGAGGCAAGTATGTGATAAGAATGGCTGTGGACAGGATAGATCATATTGATATTATAATACATGGAATAATCGACTCATGATGGAAAGGAATACTGTTATGAGACAGAGCTGTCTGTTGTTCACTCTGGCGCTTCTCGGGTCCCTGAGCCTGTGCACCCCGGCGCAGGCCCTGGTGGGAGAGTTCTACCTCGGCGGCGGCGTCGGCAGGGCCACTTTGGAAGACGAGTTCACCGCTGACGATTTTAAGGAAGACGACACGGCGTTCAAGGCATTCACCGGGTATCGTCTCACCCTGCTGCCTGTTCTCGACTTCGCGGTGGAGGCCGGCTACCGGGACCTCGGCGATCCAGGAGACACCGTGGCGGGGCAGAGCATCGACGCCGGTCTCACGGGGTACGACCTGGCGGGCCTGGTGATCACATCGATCGGGCCGGTGGACCTCTTCCTGAAGGCGGGCGGGATGAATTACGACTACGAGCTGGAGTTCTCCGGGGCCGGGGAAGACCGGGATTATGACGGAACCGCCGCACTGTACGGGGCGGGCGTGGGGGTGCGCTTCTGGAAGCTCGGCGCCCGGGTCGAGTACGAATACATCGACGTGGATGAGCTCGAGAGGTCGAGCACGTACTGGCTCAGCCTCTACCTCAGGTTCTGACCTTTTTCGCCGGCTACTGGCGGTCACGGGCCGTCGGCAGGGTGGCGACGGCCTGTGCTATCTCCCTGCTCAGGCCTGCGATCAGCTCGCTGTGGGCTGAGACGAGCGACGTGTAGTCATCGCCGGCCACGGGCTCCACGAACCTGGACCTGCGGCTCTGGACCGTCCGGCCGTCTCCGGCTTCGACAAGGGACCATTCGGCGTCCAGAACGGCCCGGCCTCCGAGACTTCCCTCCAGGCGGTTCACCCGGACCTGCAGCCGGTAGTCCAGGGGTCTGGATCGTCCTGCGGGCAGGGTTTTCACCACGTCCGCGCAGGTCAGCGACTCCAGGTTCTGCGCGACGACCCGGGCGATGTTCTCATCGAGCGGCTCTGCCCACTGGTTGAACTCCGAGATGGCGAGCTCGTTTCTGCCTGTCCGGACCATGATCTGGCGCCGGTCGAGATACGAGGGCACCTCGACCGGACGCATGCCGATGGTCATGCACGCCTTTCCTGTCCCGTCGCTGTCCCCGGTCCGGGCCGCGGGCTCCAGGAGGTAGTAGGCGGGGGGCTGCGTGGTTGCGCACCCGCCAAGGCTGAGCGCCGGCCCGAGCGCGACTGCCATGATGACGAGCAGCACCGGTTGCATCGGAATCTTCATGCTTTTCCCCCTCCTTACTGACCGCCCTTGCCGCGGATGAGCGCCTCGGGATGCCGCTCGAGATAATCCGCCAGGTTGCGGATCGACTCTGCCGCGGCAGAGATCTCCTGCAATGTATCGCTCAACTGATAGACCACGGACGAGTCGCCGTCAGTGGCATCCCCGATCGAGCCGAAGGTCTGCTCGGCCTGCGACATGGCCGACTCCGTGGCGCGGGCCGTGCGATCGATCCCGGCCTGCATCGCCGTCACCCGGGAATCGATGTTCCTCACCAGTTGACGGGTCTCGGATATGGTTGCCTTGAGCTCCCCGGAGATGGGTTTCACCTGGCCGTCCACGTCCCGTATCAGGCTGCGAATGTCCGCCAGGGTGAGATTGAGCGAGGTGACGGTTTCCTTGAGCTCGGGTGACGTGGCCGCCTCCTCGATTCCCTCCACCGCGGAGATGAGCTTGGTGGCGAGCTCGTTTAAGGGGAGGTTCTCGATGGCCCTGGTGAACTGTTCGAGGCTGGAGGGGATGGTGGGTATCTCCGGATACCTGCTCTCCGTATCCACCAGGCGAACGGGCTTGTCCGGGTAGAAATCCAGGGCGATGACGAGCTGGCCGGTCAGGACGTTCTGCATCTGGAGCTGGGCCTTGAGGCCCTTGTCGACGAGCTGTCTGAAATACTGCTGCTGGGCCGACCTGCTCTGCGCACCGGTAATGGTCTGGGGATCGAGCTCGGCGAGCACGGGTATGCGGACCGATGCGGCGTCGGGGTCGAAACGAAGGCTGATATTTTTCACGGACCCGACCCTGACCCCCCTGAATACCACGGGCGCCCCTTCGTACAGTCCTTTCACCGACCCCTCGAAGTACATCACGTAGATTGGCCGCTGGGAAAAGTACTCCCCCGACCCGAAGAGGATGATGCCCGCCACCGCCAGGATGGCGGCTCCGATGACGAATGCGCCGATGAGTGTCTTGTTTATTTTTTCTTTCATGTTTCTCTCTTTCAGGGACCTCTGTGACATATCATACGGGATTTGTCCCACCGATATCATCCCTCCGGGGTGCTCTCCGGCCTCCCCCTGGTGAGGAATCTGCGGACCCTCGGATCCTCGGACTGCTCCAGAAGGACTCTGGGATTCCCCCATGCTATCATGGTCCTGTCGGCCGAGTCGAGAAAGATGGAGGTGTCCGCGATAGTGAAAATGCTTTCCAGATCGTGGGTGATGACCACGATGGTGGTATGGAGGTTCTCCCTGAGCTCCAGGATCAGCTCGTCCAGAAGCCGCGCGCTCACGGGATCCAGCCCTGCAGAGGGTTCGTCGAAAAAGAGGATTTCGGGGTCAAGGGCCATGGCCCGGGCCAGGGCCGCCCGCTTCATCATGCCCCCGCTGATCTCCGAGGGATAGGAGTTCTCGAAACCGGAGAGCCCCACCAGAGAGAGCTTGAAACTCACCAGGTCGCGGATTTCCCCGGATTTCAGGCCGGTGAATTCTTCCAGCGGCAGCGCCACGTTCTCGGCCAGGGTCATGGAGCTCCACAGTGCCCCCCGCTGGTAGAGGACGCCGATATGGCGAAGGATGTGCCTGCGGACATCCGGTTTGGTCTCCCAGAAGCTCGTACCGTCATAGAGCACGCGGCCCCGGGCAGGCTGGAGGAGCCCCACCATGGCCTTCATGAGCGTGCTCTTGCCGCTCCCGCTTCCGCCCATGACCACGAAGATTTCTCCCTGTCTCACCTGGAAGCCAATGTCGCTGAGCACGGTGGTGCCGTCATAGGACACGGTCACGTCGTGTACCGAGATGGGGTGCTCGCGACCACGGTTCATATCCTTATTCAAGATGCCTCCATCTCTTTTAGATCCACAACGCATTGGTGATGACGGCAAAGACCCCGTCCGCCACCACAATGAACACGATCCCGGCAACCACGGACCTCGTGGTTGCCTCGCCCACCGCTGACGCGCTCCTGCCGCAGCGCATTCCGTAGAAACACCCCGATATGGCGATGATGATGCCGAAGACGATGCTCTTGGATAGGCCGATCCCGAACTGGGTGAGGGTCAGGGCCGCACGGGTCTGGTCCAGATACTGGGGAAGCGAGAGATCGAACATGCTCACCCCGACGAGCGCCCCGCCCAGGATGCCGATGAGATCGGCGTAGATGGTGAGCAGGGGCATCATCACCACCAGCGCGATCATTCGGGGCAGTACCAGAAACTCCATGGGATCGATCCCCCACGTCCTGAAGGCGTCGATTTCCTCGTTGGTTTCCATGGTGCCCAGGTGCGCGGCAAAGGCGGCGCCGGTGCGGCCCATCATAATGATTGCGGTCATCATGGGCCCCATCTCCCGGGCCATGGCGATGCCCACTACATCGGCGATGTAGACCTGGGCCTCGAACATCTTGAGCTGGACCGCGCCCACGAACGCCAGAATGACTCCCACCAGGGCGCTGATGAGAAAGATGATGGGCAGTGCGTTGGGCCCGCTCTGCTGCAGCACGTGCACGAGCTCGGTCAACCGGAAGCGAGCCCTGCCCCGGGCGAGGCGCGCCAGGGAAAGGGCGGCGCTTCCGATGAATTCCAGGAGGTCGAAAAAAGACCGGGAGAAGTCGATGGAACGCTCTCCGGCCAGGTCAAGGAAGGTTCGGCCCGGTTCCGGCCTTTTTGCATCCATCCTCCCGCCGAAGGCCGCGGCCAGACGGAGCAGCCGCTGAACACCCGGGGGAAGCCCCTGCGGGTCCGCCTGGATACCGCGGCGCTCGCATTCCCGGAAGAACGCCGCGAGAAAGGTCGCAAGCGAGCTGTCCCAGGATACGATCTCCGAGGCATCGAACACGGCGTGCCGGATACCGGAGAGGTCGCCCGCACGGTCCAGAACGTCCTGCGCTCCGGGCAGGGGTTCCCCCATCCTCCAGATCCCCGCAACCCGGATCAGGATCGTGTCCTCCCCCCGGCGGCCCGGACTCGCGGAGCCGAATATCACTGGTTTGTTTTCAGTATCCGCCATCTTATTTTCATGCATACCGTATTCTCTTCCATGGGTAAACCACCTTTCCTCCTATCGCGATGTGCAAACCGCCACCAACAGAACGTCCTCCGGGATGGTTATCCCGGCACAGAGGCCCGGCAACGGGGTGTTGGGGTGATGCTCATCCCGGACACCGCATCTCCGGTCGGTCCTGCCGTATGGTTCTGCTTGATTCCTGTTGCTTTTCTCGCGAGCCTGTCCATATAATCCGCAGCCAGGATTGTGCGGCTCGAAGAGACAGCAGATACCGGTTGCGCCGGTGACCGGCCTGATGAAAGAGCCTGAGAAAAAGGGCCCACCTGTATGGGGTGAGCAACTCGTAAGGAGAGGCAACTGTGGAAAGACCCAATCCGTGTCTTACGTGTGGGGCGTGTTGTGCGTATTATCGGGCATCGTTTTACTGGGCAGAGGCGGATGATGAAACACCCGGAGGGGTTCCGGTCGCTCTGACCCGGAAGCTCAACGAGCACAGGCGGGTGATGATCGGGTGCGAGGGAAGCAAGCCCCGGTGTATAGCCCTGGAAGGAACCGTCGGCGAGCAGGTCTGCTGCACTATCTATGAGAGGCGCTCCTCGGTCTGCCGCGAATTCGAGGCATCCTGGATCAACGGGAAGCCCAACGAGCGGTGCGACGCAGCCCGGATTGCCTGGGGACTCGCCCCGCTCGAGCCGGATGCCTGGGACTTCCCGAATCTGCCCCGGGCGGCCTGAGCCGGGAGCGGCCGCCGGGCATCCACTGCCCGCAATCCTTTGCCGCCCGGAAGCCGGGCCCTGATATCGGCAGACTGCCTGCCGAGAGTCTCTGCCTGCCGGTCCGCAGCGTCACCCATAGGGGAAGGCCCCGGCAGATTCCTCGAAAACCTTTCTGCTTCCGGCTTCGGCTGCATACGCATAGTATCCGGGAGCGAAATCCGCACGCGAATATCCACACACGGATATCAAGAAATCAAATTCCTTTTCCGATGGCTTAGCCTGTGGGCACCTGGAACGGATCACCGGGCACGCGGAAACGGGCTGGCGGGTGTTCGCCGGCCGGAACCGGGAACAGGATGGCCGTTGCGACGGGAAGCCTGTGTCGACGAGGGTCCTTGAAAAAATATCACGCGATTGCAGAGGATGGGTAGGTATCGGGAATGCTGAAGGACCTTGGTATCAAAGCAAAACTTGCAATACTGGTAACCGGCGCGATCATTGTCGTGCTGATAGCGGCGACAAGCATCTGCTTTCTGAATTTCCAGAAAGAGCTCAAGAGAATCGCCCAGGCGAATCAGGAGACGAGGATACAGGTGTTTTGGGACCTCTTGAGGCAGAAGGGAGCGGAATTCCGGATCGAGGGCGACAGGCTGATGATCGGCGATTACGTGATCAACGGCAATCATGAGCTGCCCGATAAGGTTCAGGAGATCTGCGGCGGAACCGCCACCGTATTCATGCACGATGAGCGGGTCGCCACCAACGTGAGGAAGGGCGACAAAACCAGGGCCGTGGGCACGACCCTGAAAGGGGTGGCCTACGACACCGTTTCCCGGGAGCACCGTACCAGGGACGTGGACAGCGCGACCCAGGAGGTGGCCACGGGCGGCCAGGGCCTGTCCCAGGCGACCCAGGAGCAGGCTGCGGCCATTGAACAGGTAGCGGCCACCATCGAGGAAATGACCGCCTCCATCAAGAACAACGCCCTGAACGCGGACAAGGGCCGTGAGATGGCGCTGACCATGGTAAATATGGCCAGCACGAGCGGCAATGCCTCCCAGCGGCTCATGGAGGCCATGGACGAGATATCGGTTGCCTCCAGAAGGGTCGGGGATATCATTACGACCGCCAACGAGGTGGCGTTCCAGACCAATCTCCTTGCGCTCAACGCCGCCGTGGAAGCCGCCCGTGCCGGTGAGCACGGGGAAGAGTTTGCCGTGGTCGCCGAAGAGGTGAGGGCGCTTGCCCGGCGTTCCGCCGAGGCGGCCAATGAGATCAAGGGCCTTATCGAGGACACGGTGCAGAAGGTCAACGCCGGAGACGAAATCGTCCGGAACTCGGTGGAGTCGCTCAACCAGATCATCGCCAACATCAACGATCTCTCCCGGAATATGGATGAGATCGCTGCGGCGTAGGGCGAGCAGGCTACCGGTGTGGACGAGGTCAATCGTGCGCTCGCTCAGATCGACGGCACCACCCAGCAGAACGCATCCATCGTGGAGGAGCTGGCAATGACCTCCGACGCCCTGCGCTCCGAAGCCGGACAGCTTGCCGACCCGGTGGAGCAGTTCCGGGTCTCGGATGCAACCCGGACAGTGCCCTCCGGGCAGACGCGTCAGGGGAAGGGAAGGTCCCGGCATACCGGGAGAGCCGTATCCCCGGGCGCGTATCCTCGGACGTTCGGAAGAACCGGGATGCTGATATGACGACCGGAGGTTTTGAGGAGTTTTAGGAAAGAAGGCTCATTGCGGGGGTCCGTTCAAACCGGAACAGCCCACATGCCGTGAACCGTGAGGGGAAAGCCCGCCAGGGGCGATGACACACGGCATGCGGTGCGTGTATCAGATGCGGATACCGGCGCTCGCCGGTATCCTCCCGAAGGGCGGGCCCTGGTCGGACACACATGCCTCCTATGCCGACTTGCGCGAGAGCTTTTTGAGCCGGTTGATCCGCCGGCGGAGGATCTCCGCCCGTGACTTGTCCTGGACGGATTTTTTCTCCTCGCGCAGCTCGACGATCTTTTTTTTGATTTCCTGCCTGGTCAGCTCGGCTTTCGGCTCGGCCTTCTTCTTTTTGGCAGGAAGATCGTCATTGATGCCTCTGGCCTTTTTTATGAACGCCACGAGCTCGTCCTTCTTCATGTCGCTGACAGCGATCTCGGTGTGCTCGTGGGGGATGGCCAGGGCAATCTCCCTGAGGTCCTTGACCGTCATCTTTTCGAGGGGTTTGTTCTCTCTGGCCGGATGGTTCTTATGTTCTTCCGTCATGTTTTCCTCCTTCCTCATATTAAGAATAATGAAAAATGTCCTGCGCATCGGGCCGCGATCCTTACCAGGTCTGATGGAAGGGATCGCGTCGCGCCGGGAATAATGAAATTGTATATGAATGGACTATCCCAGACAACTGAAAAAAGCACGGGAGCTTACAGGAAAAACTGGCGTTCCTTACCCTTCGGAAAGGAAGGCGGTCTCAAAGGGCGATCACTGGTTTTCAATCTCTACGGGTTCGTTGTGGAGCTCGTAGTCGAAGGCAAGGAAGACCTGCCGGGGCAGGAAGCTGTAGATGTGCGTCATGAACTGACTCGCCTTTGCGAGGGAGGATTTCGGGACAAAGACGATATCGTACGCCCTGAGCCGGTAATCTTCGAACGCGAGTCTGCCCTTGAGCGCCCTGCTCAGGTTCACCCGGCGGGAAACGGGCCGCAGGTCGGGCCCCCGGCTGATGATGACCACCTCGGATATGTCGGCGTCGGGCTTGAAACCGCCCGCCATGAACACGGCCTGGAGGGCGTTCATCCGCTCTTTGAGGTGGATGACCCGGGGAGAGTATACCTCTCCTCCCACATAGATCTTCTGGTCGTTGAAGGACCTGACGAACACCGTGATCATCGCCTGATCGAGCAGGAGGGAGTATTTCTGGGTGAGAAGGGTGTCCAGTTGGGACGGGGTGAACCCCGCGGCCCTCACCTCATCGATCATCTGCAGCGATATCATGCCGTCCGGCCTGACGGTGACGGTCTCGTTGAGGTTGGGGTTATAGAAGAATTTGATTTCCAGGGTGTCGTACGGCTGGAGGATGTATTCGTCGATGATCCCTGTGCCCGGGGGCGGTGCGGGCAGGCGGGGGGATGCCGGTTGATGGGAACACCCGGCGAGACAGATCACAAGGGCGGCAAGCAGGAAGGCTGCCGCTGCCGAGCCGCCGACAGATGACCGAGCAGTCCGGTTATCCTTCGCGATCATAGGGTTCGTGCCCTTTCTCGACCCCCTTTTTCGGCCAGGGGTTACAATCCCGAGCTTTCCGACGGCGAGAACCTTTCCGTATCGTTCTCCCGGCGCATGCCGCAGCCGCCCGGGGGCTCATAGAACAAGCGGCTGAAGGAGCGGGAGCCCATCGGGTACCGCGTGCCCGGTAATCTCAATCAGAATCCACCGCCCTTATATTCCATTTACCATTATAAGTATGGGACTGACCGGCGAATCTCAAGATGAACCGCCTGGGGGAGAATCCCGGCGTCCCCCAAGACAATGGGCCGGAGCTTCGCTGCCTGGGGACACCGGGGCCCTCTCCGGCGACCGGATAGAATGCTCCTTCGCCGCAGGGGGCCGCCGATGCTGCGGCCCCGGTCCGGGATAACCCGTCAGACGGAGAGGGCCCCGGCCATGTTTTTCCCGAGCGCAATGCACTCGTCCAGTTGATGTTCGTCAGGGGCGCACTTGACCTCTACGACGGGCTCCACGAGGGCCCAGGCGCTTTTTTCCACAAAACTCTTCAGGTTCTTCACTGCCCCGCCGGTCCAGCCGAACGACCCGAAGATGCCAAGGCTACGGTTTTTCAGCCCCTTTTCCTCAAGCAGCTCCACGAGACCTCTCATGGCAGGGAAGAGCCCCATCTCGTAGGTGCAACTCCCCAGGATGATGCCCTTGTATCGCCAGGCGTCACGGATAACATAGGACGGGTGGGTGCGCGCGACATCGTGCATCCTGATCTCCCTGACCCCGGCCAGGGAGAGCCCCCGGCCCACCGCCTCGGCCATCTCCAGCGTGTTCCCGTACATGGAGGCGTAGGCCACCACCACGCCGGGCTCCGCCATGTACCTGCTCCACAGGTCGTACTTGTCCAGGATATAATTCGGGGCCTTTTTCCACACCGGGCCGTGGGTCGACGCAACCACCTTGATATCGATCCCCTGAAGCCTGGCCATGGCCTTCTGCACCATGGGGCTGTACTTGGCCACGATGTTGGAGAAGTACCGCAGGATCTCGTCGTCATACCGGGCGATATTGATCTCGTCGTCGAAGAGACCGCCGTCGAGCGTCTTGAAAGAGCCGAAGGCGTCGCCCGAGAAGAGCACCCGGGACGTCTCGTCGAAGGTCATCATGGTTTCCGGCCAGTGGACCATGGGGGTGAGGACGAACCGGAGCGTATGCCCGCCCAGGTCGAGCACGTCGCCGTCCGCGATGGTCGTGGTATCGGTCGTTATTCCGTAGAAATCCTTGACGAGGTCAAGGGTCTTCCTGTTGCCCACGATGTTCATCTCCGGGAAGAGCTGCTTCAGGATGGGAATCGACCCGGAGTGATCCGGCTCCATGTGGTTGATGATCAGGTAATCCACTTTCCGTCCGCCCTCGACAAGCCTCCTGACCTTTTTGAGGTACTGGGTCAGGTGGGTCTTTTTGACCGTGTCGATCAGGGCCGTCTTTCCGGCCCGGATAAGGTATGAGTTGTATGAGACTCCCTCGGGAAGCGGCCACTGGGCTTCGAAGAGGTCTGTTTCATGGTCGTTCACCCCTATCCAGTAAATGTCGTCTGTAATGGATATCGGATTGTGCATGAACCGGTCCTCCTTTTCGTGTGCGCCCCTCCTCTTCTCCGGGAGAGCGTGATATGGGGGGGCCTGTCAAAAACTCATTCCCGGGCCTTTTACGAGCCATGAACATATTCGGCCTTCCTTCTGAACCGCATTTGCAGACCATGGTCACATCACGATCATGAGTTGGATATCGCAGACGTTCGTGTTTGTGGGGCCGGTGATGAACAGCCCTCCTGCCCGCTCGAAAAAGTGATACGAGTCGTTGTTTTCCAGGTACGGTCCCGGATCCAGGCCGATCCGTGCGGCCTCGCCCGGCAGGCCCGGCCCGACGAGAGCGCCTGCCGCGTCGGTGGGTCCGTCCGTTCCGTCGGTGCCTGCACTGAGAAAATAGATGCCCTCCGCGCCGGGTTGGTTATCGAAGAACTCGTTGAGGAAGGACAGCGCCATTTCCTGGTTCCGCCCGCCTTTCCCTGTCCCTCTGATGGTCACCGTGGTTTCCCCCCCGGCAACGATGAGCGCCGGCCGCGCGAAATCGGCGGTGCCCCGGCGGATGTCGCGGGCCACGGAGGCAAAGAATTTCGCCGCCTCCCGCGCCTCGCCGGTGAGCGTCGAGGTGAGGAGAACGGCCCGGTAGCCCAGATTCGCGCCCTGGTCCCGGGCGGCGCTGCACGCGGCCAGATTGTTGCCGAGCAGGACGTTGAGCACCCGGGAGAACACGGGATCGCCCTGCTTGGGCGTGTCGGGGACGTCGCCCTTTTCCCCGGATTCAAGGTATTGCACCACGGATTTGGGAAGCCTGTTGCGGATATGGTACCTGCTCACGATGTCGAGCGCCTGGGCATAGGTGCTGTCGTCGGGGACCGCTATCCCGGATGCGATGGTGTCGAGACGGTCGCCGACGACATCGGAGAGGATGATGTTGATCATCCGGGCCGGGAAGGAGGCCCGGGCGAAGCGACCGCCCTTTACCCGCGACAGGTGCTTGCGGATGCTGTTGATCTCCCCGATATCCGCTCCGGATTCCAGGAGCACTTTCGTGGTTTTCTGCTTGTCCTCAAGGCTGATGCCCTCGGGCGGAAGGCTGAACAGGGCCGATCCGCCCCCTGAAACGAGATTGAGAATCAGGGTTTTCTCATCCGCATCCGATGCAAGGTCGAACAGGGCCCCGGCCCCGGCGACACTGTTTTCGTCCGGGATGGGATGACCCGCCTGCATGACCCGTATGCGCTTCAGCGGCTCCGCATGGCCGTATTTCGTGACCACCATGCCCCGGGAGATCCTCTCGCCCAGAACCTCTTCCATTGCCTTGCCCATCTTTGAGGATGCCTTGCCGATGCCCAGGACCACGATGTCGCGGTAGGATCTTAGGTCCTCCCGGATCGTCCCGGCCTCGTTGGATATGACGAGGGTATCGTCTTCCACGGACATGGAGCGTATGATCATCTCGTAGGGGTCGACACGCCTGAGCGCGTGAGAAAAGATCGATCGTATGTCGTTTTCCGGGTTCATTATCCCCCCTGCCTCTTAAGGAATATGTCATGGGGTCGCACAGCATCTTTTCAAAGGCGAAACACACAGCAGTATGTGGTCTTATTTATGACACACTCATCTTGGAGCTCAAGGCATATTTTGTATTATCTATGCTAAATGTCTGAATTATAGAGAATAAATATGTTGTTTTGCAGGTGTTTTCTTTTTGTTATGGTGTGGGCCAGACAGAGCCGGTGCTCAAGGAATGGGGCGGCCGGCGGAAGGTAAGCAGCTTGTGAAAAAAGACAGACCGGCAGTCAGCCGCATGGGTGAGTCAAGGGTGCACGCCAACGGGGTGGACGTGGTCTACGACACCTTCGGGGATGAGTCCGATCCGGCCCTGCTGCTCATCATGGGGCTGAGCACCCAGATGATCGTGTGGGAAGACGAATTCTGTGAACGGCTTGCAGGCAGAGGACTTTTCGTTGTCCGCTTCGACAACCGGGACGCGGGGAGATCCTCCAATTTCGACCCGCCGGGCATGCAGGGCCTGCGCAGCGTTTTCAACGGCGGGCAGACAGGAATTGCCTATACGCTCGACGACATGGCGGACGATACCCTCGGCCTCATGGATGCCCTGGACATTGCCTCCGCTCACGTGGTCGGGGCCTCGATGGGGGGAATGATCGCGCAGATTCTGGCCCTGAAACATCCCGTGCGCGTGCGGACACTCACGCTCATCATGTCTTCCTCGGGCAATCCCTTTCTTCCCACTCCCAGGCCCGAGGCCTTGAGGGTTCTCTTCAAGCCTTTCCCGACCCGGCGTGAGCCGTACATCGAGTATTTCCTCGAGACATGGCGGGTGCTGAACGGCGGGGAGATACCCGTTGACAGAGACCGGATGCGCAGACTGGCCGAACGATCGTTCGAGCGGGGCGTGTCGCCGGGGGGGAGCGCCCGGCAGCTCGCGGCCATATTCGCTGCCGGGAACAGGAAGAGCTCGCTCGCGTCGCTTGAAGTCCCCACGCTGGTCGTGCACGGCGACGCGGACCCCCTTCTGCCCGTCGAGTGCGGAATCGATCTTGCCGAGAGCATTCCCGGGTCGCGGCTCAAGATCATCAAGGGCATGGGTCACTGGCTTGCGCCCGCGGTCTGGAATGAGGTTATCGAGGCCATGGACCGGCACATCCGCTGTGCAGGTAGGCCCGGGTGTCCTCCGTGAATGCCTTTCATCGCGAGGAGCCATGCCTTCCGCGCTCTTCCCGCAGTGGGCTCATCAAGGATGCCGCCCCCATTGTTTTTCAGGTGCGCGGCTCTTCTGCGAGTTCTTGATTCCTGACGCCTTTTCCCCTATCAGATACAGGGAAAAGCATGTGAACAGGTAGGAGTATCGTATGGGAAAGATTCGCAGCACTCTCGATATCGTTATGGAACGGACCCGGGGCATGAGCATGTCCCGGGAAGACAGGGACAGGCTCCGGGAAAAAGGGCTGTCCGACAAGGCAAGGGCCTGGGTGCAAAGATATCTCGACGACAGGATGACCTGGGAAGAGGTCGAGACCCGGCTCGATGCCGCGGGGGAAGACAAGCCCCTGCTTTCCGCCCTGCTGAAGGGCGAGCTTGTCTCGAATATCCGTCCGGGCGGTGACAACGCACGGCCCGTCCATGCCCTTAACAGACTCGGCAGGGCCGGCCGGGACCGGATCACGACGATCATCGGCGATCACGAGCAGGCGTTGAACCGCCGGATGACCCGGCACCTGGAACTCCTCAGGACCCGGCTTGAAGACGAGGGGATCAAGGGGACATCCGTCATCCCCAACGCGGCAAAGGACCCATCCTGGCAGGATGTTGTCCGCGAGGCGCAGGAACGACTTACCGCCGAGCTTCGCGCCCTCCTATAGAGAGCGGAACCAGTAGTCCCGGATGACCCTGAAGTTCTCCCGGACCGGCTCCTTCCCGGCGATGACGTCGCCGTGACCGCTCAGGAGGTATTCGACGTCCAGGTCCATGATCTTCTCTATGCTCTCCTTGAGCCTCTCCCCGCTTCCGCCGGGCAGGTCGGTCCGGCCGACGCCCTGCGAAAACACCAGATCGCCCGAGAAGAGCACCTTTTTCGCGGGCCAGTACAGGCACATGGAACCCGGGGTGTGACCCGGGGTATCGATGACGTCGAAGTGGTCGCTGCCGACGTCCAGGCCACCCTCCTGGAGGAAGAAGTCCGGTTCCAGTTCCCGGGAGCGGCTCCCGGTGAGCTCTATGATATAGTCGTACTCGGTCCGGCTCATCGTGAACCGGGAGGTGTCCTTCAGGAAGACGGCCGCCTCCACGTGATCGGGATGACCGTGGGTGGCCAGCACGAGGTCGATATCCGGCAGGGACACCCGGAGGGCATCCAGGCCCTGCTGGACATTCGCGAAAAGGTGAGCGTGCCCCGGATCGATCAGGATCTTCTTCGATGCATCGATGAAGTAGGTGTTGCAGTTGTTCTGCGAGTAGTCGTCCCAGATGAACCCGTACAGGCCTTCGAATATTTTTATCATCATCTCTTCGTTCCTTATCCTTCGTAGCGGGTGCGAAGGAGGACTCAAGAGGACGGCCGGAGAAGGGGGCTGCCCCGTCATGGATAATCCGGCCGCGGCACAGGCCCTTCTGAAGGCCGGGGTGTTATCCTTCGCCCTTCAGGCCGATCTCATCGGCGGCCTCTCTCATACCCATAATAGTGTCTTCTACGAGCGCGGACACCTCCACTCCCAGCATCTCGGCGCCCCTGGTGACGATCGACCGGTCAACCCCCGCGGCAAAGGCGGGAGATTTCCATTTTTTCATGACAGACTTGGTCGTGAGATCCATGACGCTCTTGGACGGCCGCACCAGGGCGCTCGCCGCCACGAGGCCGGTGAGCTCGTCTATCGCGTACAGGGTCTTCTCGAGCCTGCTCACGGGCTCCACGTCGGAGCATATGCCCCACCCGTGGGAAACCACCGCCCGGATATAGTCCTCGGGCCATCCATGCCGCTCCAGTATCTCCCGGGTCTTGGTGCAGTGTTGGTCCGGGTATTGCTCGTAATCGAGGTCGTGCACCAGCCCGATGATTCCCCACTTCTCCTCGTCTTCGCCTGCCTTGCGGGCCATGTAGCGCATCACGGCCTCTACGGCGTAAGCGTGTTTCTGCAGATTGTCTGTCCTGGTATATTCAAGCAGAAGGCTGAGCGCGTCATCGCGACTCGGGACATATGAAGACATGCGGTCCTCCTTTCAGATTGTTTGATTTCTTACTATGGTTTTTTTGTAAATGCCATGCAAGGAAAAATCTCCCGCTTATCCCTGAAGGGAAGTAATGAAGCCCGATCATGCTTACCAGGCAACGGTCTTGTGGGTGATAGCACTCACGGGCAACCGGCTGATCGATCAAATACAGCGTAGATGGGCAAACAAATTCTCCGAAAACGGGGGAAATTGGGAAAATATTTACACTTCCCGGCCGGGTAGCGGCGGATAGAAAGGCCTCTGAAAATGATATAACGCAAAGAAATAACTAGTAAAATAAGGTTAAGTTACAATTGGCATGGCTCTTGAATAATTACAGTCTGCTTGGATGTTTCGCCTGCTCGATACGAAACATCCGTAAAAAAACGCTATACAAGGGGAAAAAGATGAGAGCACCAATTTTAGGGGTTACGGCTATCGTGGGTATCGTGGCCGTAACCCTATTTTTTATGCTGGCGCGGGAAAGCGAGGCGCGTATCACCCGTGCGGGTGCTCCCTATCATCAATATAAGCTGCAGTATTCATACAACGGAAAGATCTGGCACGACCTGATCGTTATCGAGAACGGGGATATCTCAAAACACATCAAGTACCTGCGGAAGGAAGACCGGTTGCCCTCGCTGCGATACTGGTATTCCTACATCGATGACGAGGGAATACAGCGCTACCACAGCATTCCGCTCACCGTAGACGGGAGGCCGAGGCTTCAGGCGAACAATGCGCCGGCAAAGGAAAAAAGGGGGTAGACCCCCTGGGGCGTGTCGTGACCCGTGGAACGGGCATGACCGGGAATTACAGGTATTTTCTATAATTTTTTAAAGTTTTACCCTATTCCTCCTCAGGCCGCAACCTTACCCTGCAATTGAGGTTGCGGCCTGCTCCCTCACAAAGCTCCCGCTTTCGCGAAAGGAAGGAGGCAAAGAGGGTGGATCTCCCCTCCGTTCGCCGGGAAAAGGGCCGGACCCTTCATCTACTCGATGACTTCCACCTTCAGGCCGAATCTGGAGAGTGTCTCGCAACCGTGTTTGCCGATGAGGATGGGGTTTTCGTACCGGAAGCCGGTGTTCTCCTGGGGACACGCATACTGCATGGCGCAGATGACGATCTCGTTTTCCCGGTAGGTGTGGTCGGGGTTGGTCCAATAGGGCATGGGTCCGTCATTCATGCCGATCCGCCATTCGTCTCCCATCATGCCGATACCGTGCTCGAACCCGGGAACCATGAACTCGGCAAATCCCCGGGTTTCTGCGAAGTCCATCATCTCTTCTGCAATGCTCACCGGAGACGCGCCCGCCTTATATGCCTTGAGCGTGCCCGAGACGATATCCAGGAAATTCCGTGCATGCCAGAGCTGCCGTTTGGTGGCGCGTCCGATGAGATAGTTGTGCGCATGATCGCCAAGGGCGAGCTTAAACATGGCGTGGATATCCACCATGAGCCCGTCGCCTGATTTTAACTTTCTGGTCGTTGCCGGGGTACAGGCCCCGCCGGCGAGCCCGGTGCGATAGCCGCTGGCGATTTCATTGCCCCCGGTAAAGGACCATTCCCACACACTGCCTGCCCGGCGCATAGCCAGTGCCGCGATTCCCGCAATCTCCGTCTCCGTCATGCCCTTCCATCCACCATGGGAGATGGCTTCCTTCACCGCCCGGTGTCCCTTGTCCACGATCCGGGATGCCTCCCTGAAGCGGTTGATGGTTCCCTGGTCCTTGACGAGGGAGAGACCGTCGATGATGTGGTGTGCATTCACCAGGCTGAATCCGGACAACGATTCCTTGAAGCATTCATGCTCGTAATGGGTGAGGTTGCCTTCGGGCAGGTAGTTGGACATGCCGTTTTCCACACCAATGCGGCCCTTCTGCAGACCCAGGGTGTCCCTGATGAAATCGGAAATCTGCGTGATCTGGTCCATTCCGCCCAGGGGGGCGTATCCGAGCACATGGTCCTCGTCGAGCCACGAATCATCAGCCACGCGGGCCGCGTCGATGACAAAGGTGAAAACCGTGGGAAGGCCTTGTGCCGGGATCACGATATAGGATCTCCACGGGCAGAAGGCATCCGTTACCCAGGAGAGCGTCCTCAGCCGGGAGCCGAGGTAGACATCGATGTCCTCGGCCGCCATCCTTTCCTGGATCTGCAAGAGACGCTGGGGAAAATCGATGAAATACGGATCGTTCAGCGCGGTTTTCTTCATGATCGACGGCCTCCTTCTCAATAGGCGGTGGGGATCTGGGACATGATCTTGTTGATCCTGTCCGAAAGCGACGCGAGCTTGAGGGCCTTCACCATATTCCCCTTGAGCCTGAGCTTGCCGCTCATGAGCGCCCGCTGCGACGTGACGATGCCCTGCGTGACCCTGGCGAAGAGGTCGTAGCTGCCGGTGATCGAAAACTCGGCCTGAGGCGGATCGCCCGTATCGACCTCCACCTGGGTGATGACGCCGTCCACACAGGTGAAATGGAGGTATTTGTCCGTGCCGTCCGGACAGCCGGTATAGTTGAACGTGACCGAGGTGGTGATATATTTCATCTTTTCCGGACTCAGCTCTTCCCTGAGACGTCTTTCCACCTCATCCCGCCATTCACTGCTTAAGTATGAGACTTTTCCTGCCACTGATCGCCCTCCTCGAGAAGTGAACAAACACAAGAAACCGGCACGATGACGAGGTCATCGACCATAAGTCGAAAATATCATGAAGGATGGGCCTGTTGCAATGAAAATATGAACAAATAATTTAATGATTCACATATGGCGATTCGTGGAAGAACCTTTCTGCTGCCCGACTCAAATCCTTTTTCTAAAGCCCGTTTCTTAAGGACTCGAGAAGGAAGGGTCACATTTCGCTTCAATGGTGCGGCTTGACGTCGGGTCTCAGGGAGCTGCCCTTCAAGGGCCCATACCGCCGATGGTGCGCCTCAATCGTTTCCGGGACTATCGCCCTGACCTGATGCCTGTGTTCCCTGTGAGGGCTTCTTCAGAAATCCCGCAAAATGGCCCGCCGTTGTCTTTGGACGCTCCAGCATGGGCACATGGCCGCAGTCTTGAAGGATCACGGTTTCCACCTGAGGGATGTGCCGCCGGTAAACACTCACCGACGAGACATGGAGGATTCTGTCCTTATCGCCCCAGATGAGAAAGACCGGCATCTTCAACGCCCCCAGATACGGGGCCACGTCCTTCCAGTGACGGTGGATATCCTTCCACATCTTTTCGTTGAATGCACTGCGCTCGATGTATCGGTCGGCAAGAACGTTGGTGAGAGGCCATGGAATGAAGGGCCTGTCGTGGAAACCGTATGCCATCAGGGTGTCGAAATCCTCGCGTGACTTCGGGACAAGGGGATTCTCGCCGCGCTCGACGGCGAGCTGGAGATCGCTCGGCTGGGGCGAGGTTGCACCCGCCGGGTCGATGAGACACAGGCTCAGCACCCTGTCGGGATTACCGGCGCTGTAGAGCACGCTGACGAAGCCGCCCATGGAGTTCCCCGCCAGGTGGAAACGGTCTAGATTCAGTGCCTGGGCCGCATCGGCGAAACCCTGTGTAAGATAATCGATGGTATAGGTTGCCTGTTCATCCCTGGTGGTCGATCCGTGCCCCGGCAGGTCGATGACGATTACCCGGTACTCCCTGGGCAGATGCCGGACAAACCTGACCCAGTTGTCCTTGTCAGCCCCGAAACCGTGCAGCAAGACCACGGTCTCACCGGGTCCGCTCCGCTCGAGGTAGGAAAAGGTGAGCCCGCCCGCCTGCACGGATTTCTCCCGGAGCTTTGAAAGCCGGTGCTCCAAGGACATGGAGCAGTCGAACAGGGATTTCTGAAAGCCTGAGCACCCGCACAGAAGACAGACCGCAACGATGAGAAGGGCCGCCTGGAGAAACCTTCGTGACATTGCAACCTCCTTATACCTCAAATCTATGATCCTGCAATTTCGATTACTGTTTTCCCGCAGGTTTTTCCAGAAGAAATTCTTCACCAACCCCGGTTCGTCCGCGAGGCAGGCGGGCTTACCGGGTTGTTCCCGGGAGCCGTATAGCGCAGATGCGGCTCCGGCTAGCCTTTCCATCGAGGGATTGCGGGTGAAATGGGAGACGAGGAGAAGAATTTGCTGGCCGTCCGGACGAATGAGCCCGGCGTGGGGGGCTGGTTTCCTTCGAGATAGATACCCAGGGTCCTGACCCTGTCGATGGACTCTCCGACGCTCTCCGCGTCGTATCCTCCGGCCCTGTGGAGTGCAACCACCTTCATGATCAGGGTGTCCGTCACCATCCGCCTGATCTCGGTTTCATCCTTGAGGGCCAGAATCTCTTGCCTGATCCGGTCCTGATTCTGTTCCATGAATATCCGCGCCTGCTCGTTTTCACCCGGCATGGACAGCAGGATTCTGGCAACAGCCAGGGACAGGAAAGATGCATAGTCCGGCTCGTACTGTACCACGTATCTGGCGTAGAGGCGCCCGAAGATCCCTGCAAAAACCTGTTTCTCCGCTCGAAGGAGGTCGTCGCTCGACGGAATGATCTGCTTGCGGTTCATGGCTTGTAGGTCTCCCTTGTATCGCTTCCGTATAGTGGCTTTTAATGTAGACAAGACCGGCCTTCATGGCAACAGCATTTCGCAGGAGATCGCTCACATCGCGCCAGCCGGGAAACTTTGGCCTTGCGTCGCTGATACCGGCAATCGGGACGGTTGGCAGGATCCGCTTGAAGGATAGCATCCGGCAGCCCTGCCAGCGGGATATTCGGCAGATCCCTTCGGTATCGAGGATGGCCGAATCCTTCGTGAGCCTGCCGTGACCGCCATACCCAAGAGTTCCGGCGGAAAAGACCTTTCGCTGTCCGAATCGGGCTGTCGATCCTATTATACATCATATGAAGTGCACGCAGCACGGGGTGCATACACGTACCGGAGAACGAAGAGGGGGCGGGCACAACTTTTCGCTCCGGGCAGGCCCCCCAAGAGGAAAATACAAACATGCGAAAAGAAATTGAACACATACTCAATTTCATCGGCAATGTTTCGCCCATGAGACCGGAGGGAAAACCGGAATCGGGTCACCGCGAGATCCGGGAGGATGTCGAGCTTCTCGACGCATACTCCCGGGCCGTGATCTCTGTGGTGGATCACGTGGGGCCTGCTGTGGTGAGCGTTTCGGCCGGAACCAGGTCTGAAGGCTCCGGCACCCTCGAGCCGCAGGGCGGAGGATCCGGCGTTCTCCTGACGCCTGACGGATACGCCCTGACCAATGACCACGTGGTGGGCAACGCCCGGCACTTCCAGATAACCCTCACGGACGGCGCGAGCCTGAACGCGTCTCTGGTGGGCACGGATCCGGCCACCGATCTGGCCGTGATCAGGGCCGAGGGGTCCAGCCTCCCGTACTCGAAGCTCGGAGATTCATCCCAGTTGAGGGCAGGCCAGCTCGTGATCGCCATGGGCAATCCTTTCGGATTCCAGTCGACCGTATCCACCGGGGTGGTGAGCGCCCTGGGGAGAGCCCTGCGGAGCCGCGACGGCAGGCTCATCGAGAATATCATCCAGCATACCGCCCCCCTGAACCCGGGTAATTCCGGGGGACCGCTCCTGAACTCCACAGGACAGGTGGTAGGTATCAACACGGCCATCATCTTTATGGCGCAGGGCATAGGATTCACCATCCCGTCGAACACCGCCCGGTGGGTGTTTTCACAGATTCTCACCCACGGGAGGGTGCGCAGGGCATACCTGGGGGTGGCCGGAAGAACGAGGCCTATAGGCCGCAAGATCGCCCGGTATCACGATCTGGACGGTGAGGACGCCGTGGAAATCATCTCCGTGGAGCCCGGCGGGCCTGCCAGGAGGGCGGGCCTGCACATCGGTGATGTTCTCGTCTCGGTCAATGGGGTGAGGGTGGCGAGCATCGACGACCTCCACCGATTTCTTTCCGACTGGCCAATCGGCGAGCCGGTCAGGCTGAGCATCCTCAGGCGCACGGACCTGGTGGATCTGAAGCTCATCCCGGCCGAGGCCCAGGTCCGGAGGTAGGGGATATCCGCCTCCTCCCGCCCATGTGCCGGGATTTTTATTCCGCCCCCGGCATTCCGGGAAGATACAGATTTTTTAAGTGCTTGCCGTGCTTCCTTCAAAGGATGGGCAGGGCTGGATGAATAAATACGCTTGAGAATCTTCCTGCATGTGATATAGCCCCCCTTTCAAGAAGGACGCGTATGGAAATGACAACCCTGTGGAGTACGGATATGTATGCGTGGTGTATCCTCCCGGCCTTGATCTTTCTGGCGAGGATCATGGATGTGAGCCTGGGCACGATCCGGATCATCTTCGTTTCGAGGGATCTCAAATACCTTGCCCCGTTCGTCGGCTTTTTCGAGGTACTCATCTGGCTGCTGGTCATACGCCAGATCATGCTCAGCGACGGGAACAACGCGGCCTGCATCATCGCCTATGCGGCGGGCTTTGCCAGCGGAACCTTCGTGGGCATGTACCTCGAGAATCTCCTGTCATTCGGCAGGGTTCTCATCCGGGTCATCACCCGCAAGGAGGCGGGCGAGCTGGTGGAATACCTGAGGTCTTCGGGCTACGGGCTCACCTGCGCGGACGCCAACGGGGCGACCGGGCCGGTGAAGCTGGTATTCTCCGTGGTGGAGCGTCACGATATCCCGAGGATCGTGCAGATCATCAAGCAATTCAACCCAAACGCATTCTACACCATCGAGGACGTGAGATTCGTGAGCGAGAACGTCCTGCCGTTTCGAATCAAGACATCGAGAAACCCCCTCTCCGTGCTCTACCAGCGAAGAGCGGCCAAATAGCCTGCCCGGTGGGGAGCCATGGTTTCTTGCCGATCCGCAGATGCCGCTGGGTCGGTTGCTGAAAAACACGCCTGCCCACTCCCGGGTCACACGGAGTTCCTCGTTTTTACAGGTTTAACTTGACAGCAGGTCATGAGGTGCGCAATGAATTGAACATTCAGTTAATTAAGAGGGCATATGAACAAGCCTCTGAAAATACGCAAGAACGCCGAGCTCAGGAAGCCGGAGATCCTCCGGAGCTTCTACCAGACCATTATCGATGAGGGGCTCGAGGGCGCGTCCATAGGCAAGGTCGCCAGGCGCATGAATATTCACCCGAGCCTCATCATGCATTACTTTTCCACCAAAGAGAACATGATGACCGAGCTGGTGGATTATATCATCAATGAATACGGCGACCTGCTGAAGAACGTCAGCGTGCACCACGACGAGCCCCACGAACGGATCCACCAGCTTCTCGACGTGCTCTGGAGCGACGAGTGGTATCGCAAGACCGACGTTTCCGCGGATTTTTCCATGCTCTCGGTGAGCTTTCGGCACGAGAAGGTCAACCGGCGGTTCCGGCACCTGTATGCACAGTTCGGGAAATTTCTTGCAAAGGAGCTGCGGAGGTTCATGGACGCCGGGATCATCTCTGCGGGCGACCCGGACATCACAGCGGAGGTCCTCGTCTCCCTGATCGAGGGATACCGGCATTTCAAGCATTTTTATGTGGACAGCGATTCCTCGGAGAGGTTCCGCCAGGAGATGAAGCGGGCCGTGCTCAACATGCTCGGCTACCGGCCGAAGCAGGCCGGTGCCGGGTGAGAATGATATTTTTTATGATGTGAATCCGGGTTCTTTCCAGCCGCAGTGCTTAAAAGGCAGGAGAGACCCGGGAACAATCGTGAGAAGGAAGGAGGTTTGCATGCGCATGCGGGCAGCTCGGATCACGGGCCTCTTGGAGATCTCTCTGGAAAAGGATCAGGGGTTCAAGCTCATTCATCTGGAGAGGGAGTATACCGCCGTGTCCGAACAGCTGATCACCACCAGGCTCCATTTGAGCAGAGTGGCATGAGGAGAACGGCATGAAGGCAGAGGGTCCTCGATCGCACACCGGCGAAAATAAGGTGAGCTTGAGGACAAGGCAGAGGGAGAAACCGTGAGCACGAAAAAATTATTGATGGAGGCACTATGAAGCTGGACCATCTCTTTTCACCTTTTCGTATCAAGGGCATGGAACTGAAGAACCGGTCGGTCATGCCCGCCATGGGAACCGGTTACGCGCATTCCGACGGCGCGGTCACCGACCGGCTCCTGGCATATCTCGCCAGGCGGGCCGCGGGCGGCACCGCAATGATCATCACCGAGGTCTGCGCCGTGGACACCCGGGGCAAGGGTTTTCCCAACGAGCTCGGCGTATGGAGCGATCACCTCGTTCCCTCCCTGGCGCGCATTCCCGAGGCCTTGCACCGCTACGGGGCGAAGGCCGTTCTCCAGCTCCACCACGCAGGCAGGGAAACCTTTCCGGTCGCGGCGGGGGGGCCACCTGAGGCCCCGTCGGCCATTCCCAGCGTGATTCTCGGCCAACCATGCGAGGAGATGAGCATCCCGCGCATTACCGAGGTGGTGGAGGCCTTCGGACGGGCGGCCGGCAGGGCGAAGAAGGCGGGTTTCGATTCGGTGGAGATCCACGGGGCCCACGGTTATCTGCTCACCCAGTTTCTCTCGCCCTTCTCGAACCAGCGGACCGATGCATACGGCGGGTCCGAGGAGAACCGCTCGCGCTTCGTGCTCGAGGTCGTCGAGGCGGTCCGGGGCGCGGTGGGTCCGGATTATCCGGTCATCATCCGCTTAACGGCAGACGAGCTGATCCGGGGAGGCTACGATCTGGAATTCATGAAAAGGCTTGCCCCCCGCCTGGTCGCCGCCGGCGTGGACGTCATCCATGCGTCCCTGGGCGTCTACTCCACGCCCGGGAACTTGAGCATCGCGTCCATGGACACGGACCCGGGATTCAACCTCTTCCGCGCCCGGGCTGTCCGGGAGGCGGCCGGGGTCCCGGTCATCGGGGTGGGCCGCGTCAGGCCCGAGATGGCGGATCAGGCCATTGCCCGGGGAGATGCGGATCTCATCGCATTCGGCAGGCAGCACCTGTGCGATCCCGATTTCATGAACAAGCTCGAGCAGGGGAAAGAAGAAGACATCCGCTGGTGCGCCGCGTGCAACCAGGGTTGCATCGAGCGCCTGAGCTTCGAGATGAAGTCCGCGACCTGCACCTTCAACCCCTCGTGCGGCAGGGAATTCAAGGAAGAGCAGGGAACAGGCGGTACGGGATACGGTCCGGGCACCCTCTCGGCCAGTCAGGGACACACAGCTGGCCCCTCAGGAAACGGCAGGCGCGTGTGGATCGTCGGTGCGGGCCCCGCGGGCCTGTCCGCGGCCCTGGCCGCATCCGGACGGGGGTGTTTCGTGGAGGTCTTCGAAAGGGATGGCGAGCCCGGAGGCCAGATCAGGCCGGCGAGCAGGCCCCCGCACAAGGAGGCGTTCATGGACTGGGTGAACTGGGCCGTAAGCCAGCTTGAAAAGCGGCAGGTGTCCATCCGCTTCAATGAAGAGATAACCGATCAGCGGCTCCTTTCTGAAAAGCCGGATGCAGTGATCCTCGCAAGCGGGGCATTGCCCGCTGTGGCCGGGATATCGGGCATCTCCTCCGCGCATGTCTTCGATGCCCGGGATGTGCTCACGGGCAGGGTCGGGCTCAAGGACCCGGCCGTGATTCTAGGTGCCGGCTACGTGGGCATGGAGACCGCTGATTTCCTCATCGAAAAGGGCATCAGGGTGGTGGTCCTGGAGATGCAGACCGTGCCGCCGGTGGGCAAGTTCACCGCCCACGGATACTGGCTCCACAAGCGGATCAGGGACGGCGGCGGAAGGCTGATATTCGGGGCTGCGGTCACCAATATCGGCCCGGACACGGTCTCCTTCGCGCAGAAAGACCAGGAGTGGCGCGAGCCGGCCGCCATGGTGGTGACCGCCATGGGTGCACGGTCCGAGAACGGCCTGGAGGCGGTTCTCAAGGATCTGGGGATTCCCTTTCAGACGATCGGCGACGCCAGGGGCCCGAGAAGGCTCCTGGAGGCGATCCACGAAGGTCACAAGGCAGGACGGGAGATATAGAGAAGAGAGATTGAAGACCCACGACGCTGTGCGTCTTTTTGGCAGGCAGTGATCCGCCTGCAACACCGTATGGCGATCACCGGGCTGTTGTGCTATGATTGATTGATGTTATTCACTGATATGGACTGAAGGATAGGCTTGCACCGGAAAACGGACCGGGCAGGCGGTTACCGGGAACCCGCACCGTTTGCCGGGTATTGCAGGCAAGGGCGAAAAACGGATCGGGTCGAGGGCGTTGCCGGTGATCGCACACGAGGCGGAACATGTCTGGCGCTGAAGCGCAGGAAGCTCAGGGAACGAGAATCACCTGGCTGGGGATTGCGGCAAACACCCTGCTCATCGCGGTGAAGTTCACGGCGGGCGTGCTCGGCCACAGCCAGGCCCTCGTTGCGGATGCGGTCCATTCGATATCGGATTTCTTCACGGATTTCGTCGTACTCCTGGGCCTGCGGTTCGGGAGGAAGCCTCCCGACGAATCCCACCACTTCGGCCACGGGAGGATCGAGACCGTGGCGTCCGCCGTGGTGGGGCTCACCCTGGTTGCAGTGGCGATCTTCATCGGGTTCGGCGCGGCCCGGGACATCTACCGCCACGTTGACCGGCAGCCCACCTGGATCGCGATTGTGGCCGCAGCCCTTTCCATCCTGGTCAAGGAAATCCTCTACCAGTACACCGTCAGGGTGGGCAGGCGCATACGCAGCCAGGTGGTGATCGCAAACGCCTGGCATCACCGCTCCGATGCCCTCTCGTCCGTGGCCGTGCTCATCGGCGTCACCGGCGCTCAGCTCAGGCCCGGATGGCACGTCCTCGATGCGTATGCAGCACTGCTCGTTTCCTTTTTCATCGTAAAGGTTGGAATCAATGTGCTCTGGAGGGCAGTGAAGGAGTTCGTCGATACCGCCCCCGATCCCGAGATTGTGGAAAACATCCGGGCGTGCATGGAAAGGGTGGAAGGGGTGGAGGGCATTCACGACCTCAAGGTCAGGTCCACCGGCGGTATCTACGAGGTGCTGGTTCACCTGGAGGTGGAAAGGACGCTGACCATCGCAGAAGGCCACCTCATCATCAACGAGGCCAGGAAGTGCCTCCGGGATGCAGTGCAGGAAGTGGGCGAGATCACCGTGCACCTCGATCCGGTGTGAGGAACAGCGCTGCCCGTACGAAGAAGGTGGACATGGAGCGGCAAATTGACTCCGGGGTCGGCTCTCCTTTACGGCGCATGCACCATTCTTCTTAGAAGGAGCACACGGCAGCTATCCGTTGCTCCACGTGAGGACGGCACGCCAGGACGGGACAACCGCGTGTTCGAGAAGGTTTTGAGCGGAAGAATGCCCGCTCTTTACAGGGCGCAGATCTCCCGGTACTCGACCCTGCCGGTGAGCGCCTGTTCGACCCGGCCTCGCAGATCAGGGGAAAACCGGATGCACACCCCGCAGTCCGAGCTGATATGCCGGGGCACGGGAATCACCTTGTGCAGGATTTCCGCCTTTTTCAGGAGCTTCTCGGCCAGCAGGGTCGAGCTCACCGAATCGAAGAGCGCCACGCAATACTCGAAACTCTTCATATCCTGATGACCTTCCCTGCCCCGAGCATGGTCTCGGTGATGTCGTACATGTTGGAAACCTGGCCCACGGCAAGCCTGTCCTTGAGATCGAGATAATCCAGGCAGGTCCCGCACACCAGCATCCTCACTCCCCTGTTGCAGAGCGCGAGAAGATCGTCCAGCACCTCGGATCCCTGGACGGTCAGTTTCACGCCCGTGTTGAAAAAGAGCATGGTATCCGGCCTCTGATCCGCCTCTCCCAGGGTGTGGATGAAACTCCGCATGAGAACTGCGCCCAGCTCGTCGTTACCCCTTCCCATCCGGTCGGATGCAATCACCAGGACCATGGGGCCGGATGCGGCCTGGTGCGGGGCTCCCATCACAGTCTGGTCCGGGGAACCGGTGGTTTCTCCGCCGTGGAGGGGTTTTGTGATGAACAGGCGGCTCACGCCGTCCCGGTGTTCCACCCGGACCATGCACTTCCTGCTCGCGGCAAAGCGCCGGACGTTTTCTCCGGCTGTGGAGTTGTCCACGATGACCGTGATCTCATCCGCCTCTTCAAGGGCCTTCTTGGTCAGCATCACCGGCTCGGGGCATGCCCTGCCGCGCGCGTCCACTTCCTTTCTCATGTCCTGGCTCCTGTTTTCTTCTGCATGGCCAGGGCCGCGATCGCCTCCACGGTATGATCAACGTCTTCCAGGGTCGTGAAACAACCGGGGCTCAAACGGAGGGTTCCCTCGGGGAAGGTCCCGATGGTCCGGTGGGCCGAGGGCGCGCAATGCAGGCCTGATCTGGCCATGACGCCGTAATCTTCGTCCAGGGCAAGGGCGAGCTCTGAAGGGCTCATGCCCTGGAGGGTGAACGACACCACCGAGGTCTGCCTTTCGGGATCGCCCGGGCCGTATATTTTCACCCCTTCGATGGATCCGAGCCCGTCCAGCATGCGCGCGGTGAGGTTCTTCTCGTGAGCGCGGATCGCATCCATCCCCGTCTGTACGATAAAGCCGATTCCGGCGCAGAGCCCGGCGATCCCGATCGTGTTGGGGGTTCCTGATTCGTACTTGTCCGGGAGAAAATCGGGCTGCACCTCGAACTCCGACCTGCTGCCCGTGCCCCCGTACATCAGCGGTTCGATCATCCGATCATGCCCTTTGCCGAGAACGAGCCCGCCGGTTCCCTGGGGGCCGAACAGGCTTTTGTGCCCGGTGAACGCCAGGAGCCCGATATCCATGGCCTCCACATCGATGGGGATCACGCCCGCGGTCTGGGCCGCGTCCACGCACAGGGGGATGCCATGCTCGCGCGCGATGGCGGCCACCTCCACAAGGGGCATGATGGTGCCGGTCACGTTTGAGGCATGGGTGATCACGATGAGCCTGGTGTCCGGCCTGATGAGGGATGCGATCTCACGGGGGTCGAGCTCGCCCGTACCAGAACAGGGCGCCACGCTGAAGTCGGCCCCGCGTGCCCGCGCAGCGTTCAGCGGCCGCATGACCGAGTTGTGCTCCATGGAGGTGGTGACGGCGTGGCCGCCGCCGTTGAGAAGGCCTGAGATCACGATGTTGAGCGCCTCGGTGACGTTTTTGGTGAAGACAACCCCGAGCATGTTCGAGGCCCCGAACAGCCCGGCAACCGCCTCCCGCGCATCGATGAGGGTTCTGCCCGCATCAACGGAGCGTGCGTGACCGGATCTCCCCGGATTGGCGCCGATGGAGCGGTTGAACTCCACCATCGCCTCCATCGTGGAAGGGGGTTTGGGCCATGATGTCGCTGCATTGTCGAGGTACACGGTTCTGTTCACCAGTTGATGTCTCTTTACTTCCGCTGGGGTAATAGTGCTCTTTTTTTTAAGGGAATTACCCTCATCTTTTTCACTAGATAGGCAATGGCACATCAGAAGTCAAATGCGAAGAAGGAATACAGCGGGCTCCATGATGCGTTTCCGGAATAGGCGCCGGTATAGCGGCTTCGGAAGAGACGGTGGCGGACACGAGGTGACGGGCTGCACCAGTTTTCCCCATGGAGAAACTCGGACGGGCCGGGTATTTCAAGAGATGCTCCGCGGCAATTCATCTGTCGGCTCGTGGGGCCGATTACCTCGATTCCTTCGAGCCCGGCTGCATCCCCATGGGGCGGAGGCGGGAGTGCATTCGTTGTTCCACGGGCTGTCCGGATCAGGCTTCGATCATCTCCAGCAGCGCCTCAAGCCGGGTAAAGGCGGCCTCTTCGCTGTACTTGCGCACGTCCGCGTGGTCAACGTCTATCATGACGCAGGGGATACCGAGCTCTTCCCTGATATACCTCATCTGGTCCATCTGCATGAGAGAATAGACCTTGCAGCTCCGGTTGCTGGCAAAGACCACGCCGTCGATTTCGTTCCTCCCGATGACCTCTTTCATGGCCTTTCCCCTTAAGTTCAGGCCGTGCGGGCATACCGAGAAGTTCTGCAGCCGCGCGAGCCAGGCAAGGGGATCGTTCCCGTCGAATTCGTACGGGTCGTACTCACCTTCGAGGGCGCCGATGCAGTAGGTGTAGCTGGCCGAGGTGATGTTTGCCCCCAGATCGGCCAGCCTGCCGGACATCTTCCGGAGCTGGTGCCAGGGGGCGATGTTGTCCCACAGGAGCCGGTATCTCTCGTCCGGGACCGGGAAGATGCCCTCTTTGATCTGCTCCCCGGTCTCGTCGGCCAGGAGACGGTAGTGGTCCACGAGCCGCCGGGTTCCGCGCGAGGTGAGGATGGGGGCCATCTGTACGAACGAATCAAAGGCCGTGATGCCCGAAGGCCGGTGCGCGGCAAAGCTCAGGAAGCGCTTCCATTCCTTGAACGCCTCGCTGGAGAGCCGCACCGACTCCCGCGCCCTGTCCATGTCGAACCTCTGCCCGCTCATCTCCTCGATAGCGCTGATGAGCGTGCCGAACTGGTCCATGATGTACCGGAAGTCGCGGTCATTCTGGTTTTGGTAGCAGAACGGAATGTCCAGTACCAGGTGCGGAACCCCCCAGGCGCGGTGATAGACGTCGAACCACTTCACCAGGAGCGAGCAGTTGTTGTTATTGCTGATGAGCAGGTCCGGCCGGGGCAGGCCGAAGGTGGGGGAATCCCTGCCGCCGTCAAAGGCGGTGCCGATATCGATCCGGGCGTACGAACACAGGTCGGTGGAGTATCCGAGGCCCTCGGCCTTCTCGCACAGGACAGGGCCTGCTCCCTTGCCTGCACACAGGGCCGCGTGGCTCTCGGGCACGGCATAGACCACGTTCTCGAAGCCGCCCAGCAGTTCGGCCGGGACGATGATGGCGATCCACACCACGAAGGCACCCTCGGAGGCCCTGCGGTGGAGCTCGAGGTAGTCGTTCATGATCATGGTGCTCAAGCGTTTGCCGGAGGTATTTTTTCTGAACTCGCCTTGTATTTCTTCAGACGGCATCTTTGTTCCTCCTTGAACCCCTTGCCCCCTGACGGAGCATCTCGGCAAACGCCTCGATCCGTGTCCTGTACGCATCGAGATTCAGGGCGTTGTCCATGCCGATCTCCAGCTCGAGCGTGCGGACGCCCGCTGCCTCGAGCATCCGCTTGATCGCCGGAATCTCGAAGTATTCATGTTCACAGAATTTTTCGCCCACGAAGATGAACCCCTGTACATCGCTCTCTCTGAGAGTCTGCATGACGGTCTCAAGCCTCCGGTCCGCCGAGGGCAGGATCGTGGTGCAGGGATAGCGGTTGCGGTAGAGGTCTTCGTAGTATGCTCCCGGGTCTGCCGATGCGGAGGGGAGGTAGCCGTACGAACGCCTCAGGGCGGCGATATCGTTCGCCGCCACCATGAGCCCGGCACGTTCGATCGCATCCAGCAGTGCAGCCGGGGGCGGGAGAATTCCGCTGAGCATGATTCTGATTCCCTGATGCCCGGGGGCCCGGCCGTTGAACTCCCGGATTGTACGCTCCAGAATTGTGATGTGGTCGTCCACGGGCATCCTGCCTGCGGACAGAAGGATACCCGAGCAGTCTGCAAAGCGGATCCGGCCGGCTGCGGCAAGATGCTCGAGGTCGAGGCTCAGCCTCCGCTGACGGTTGTAGAGCGCGGTGCTGCGCAGAAAGGCCTGTTTGGAGAAGGCTTTCCCGGTGAATTTCTCCAGCTCCCCGATGAGAGCTCTGATCCGTTCTTTCAGATAGACCGAGGCGAACGCCCGGCTGAGCGGGACAGCGGGGATATGGAGCCTGAACAGGGGAATCGGGGTTCCGTTGCGGCCGAGCGAGCTCTCCAGGATCTCGGGCAGGTTTCTCAGGGTGTCGCATGCATTGTACATGAACATAGCATCAAAAAATTCACTGCCGCGAGAGAGAACGAACTCGCTCAAGGATCGGGCCACCCCGCAGGCATAGGGCTGGAGATGCCGGTCGCTCAGGGCCAGGTGCGTGATGTCCTGCAACAGGCCCCAGAGCACCACCGGGGTGAGCCCGAAGGAATGGAGCAGCTCCAGGGGAGGGTAGAGGGGAAAGCACCCGATCAGGGTATGCCCCTGTGACTTCAGGCCCGCAAGAGAATCCGGAAAGCTTTTCACCTCATTCACCCCCTTCGACGCCATACAGCGGGCACCGCCCATGCCGGACAGCCTCCTCGCCGGGGCATATCACGAGATCACAATGAAGATATAACATATCGTTATATCCGGGGAAAGTGAGAATATGAAACAACAGAAGCCCGGGCGCTCATACGCCTGGGGCGTGTCGCCCCGTACCGCGGTGCCGGCCTGTCTAGTCCGCCTCTGCGGAAGAGGGCGGCGGACCGTTGCGCTCTTCCAGCTCGAAGATCACGGTCACGGACTTTTCGTACAGCTTGTCGTGCAGGAGGGCCTCGGCGGGAAAGATCCGCTCCATGACGAGGGTATGGCTCAAGGGGTCGTAGCCGTCTTTTGTCACCCAGAGGGTGTAGGGTGTTTCGCCCTGGTAACGGGAATCCCGGATATAGTACCGGTTGCTGCCGTCCACCGGCGAGGAGACGATCTGCTTCTGCCCGGTAATGACCGGTGCGGCCTCCAGAACCACCGTGCAGGGCGTATTCCCCCGGAATTCGTGGTCCAGATAGACCTCGGCCCCGCTGGGCTTCGATTCCACCAGCACGGCGAGTTTCAGATGGCAATATCCCCGGAAATCGCACCAGGGCGACCAGGTCTCTTCATCGGCTGTGGCGCAGCCGGCCGTGGTGACGACTGCCAGAACAAAGAACAACTCTTTCAGTTTCATGGTCCTTCTATCCTGTGTGAAGGGGGATAATGAAAGCCCGCGTTCAAGTAAGTACAAAAAAGATACGCTAACATATCTTAGGATTTAGGATAGGAGGCGCGAGGAGAAAATCAATCCTGCTTCGCGTTCGCCACTGAAGGACTTTTAAAGGGCGGGTCTGATTCCCCATAAGCTTGCGGTTTCGAAAGGGTCCAGGGCTTACCGTCGAAGGTCTATGCCACTGATCATGGTTCGGGGAAGATGCCTGTGTCCCGCAAGCGAGCCTGCTGCACCAGAAAACGGCAGTGTGGGAGACGGGCGGGAGCCTGGTGCCCGGGTCCGAACAGATGCTGGACACTTCTTGCCGTGAGGGCAGGCGGCTCAGAAGGAATAGGAGATGGTAACGGAACCGAACATCTGGCCCCGCTGCTGCTCTTTAAACGACGGGGTTCTGTATGCGTGGGCGTAGGTGATCTTGAACCGGGAGAAAAGGATGCCCAGCCCAGCCGTCATCTCCAGGACAAAGGGCTCTTTTTCAATGCGGTGGCTGTCCTGAAAGGAATTGCCGTCCAGGGTGATGTCCCGGGCCACGGCATAACCGCTCACTCCGGCAAAAACGTGCAGGCAAAGATCGGACAGCCTCCGGGAGAACCGGGGGTCTTCCCCGCTTATGGGGGCACTGTTCCTGGTTCCCGGGTGGATCATGTGGGTGCCGAAATCCTGGGGAAGCTCCGGCCCGATCCGTGCCTGGAACCCGATGTTGCCTGCGGACAGGGCATTGCCGAGGCTGATGCCGAGGGAAGAGATGACATCCGTTTCGAAATGTTTTCGGAGACGACAACGCACCATCCTCCATTTGCGTTCGAGGAACACGTTGAGGAGAAATTCGTCGTCGAGTTGATTCTCCCAGCCGTTCGGTTTCACACAGTTGAACGTGTCGTGCGTCTTGTCCTGCAGATACTCGGCGTACGAGTGCGGGCCGATGATGCCCGTAGTGAACTCGATCGTGTCCTGGACGCGTGTGTTCATCCGGTGGACGCCCACCGATACATAGGTGATCCCGGAATACGGCCTGTCACCGTCTATGATGCCCGGGTATTCGATATTCCGGGGGGTATGGATCATCTGGCCCAGGGATATGGAGATGTTTCTTCGATATCCCGGCTCGTTCATGAGCGGAAGGCTCACGAGCGCGGAGCGTCTCCCCAGGGGCCCTTCCCGGTGCAGTTCCGGCGAGGTCCAGCTCATCTGTGCTCCGCCCGTGTATCCGTAATCCGTTCCGGCAAAGATATCGTTTTCGAATGCCAGAGAGATCGTGCTGCCCGGCTCTCCGGCCGATATCTGCCCGCACCGGGCCTCTGCCGGCATCATTGCCGGGTTTCCGAGCATGAGGAGGATCGAGAGAATCCTGAACACGAAACCGTACCGGTACTGCAATCTGTTCATAGCCTGACCAGTGGCACTTTACCGTTGTCGCTAACGGGAATGGAGGAGCCGTTCAGCCTCAATCGCGTGCTTCTAAGGCTTGTGTTATCAGCCGGGCCGCAGTTCTCAACAGCTGCTTGTCTGGTGGTGGACCCCGGAGCCTGAGGGAACAAACCCGGAAGTGGGCGGACAAGCTCTACGATCCGCCCGAGGATCTCTTGAAGAACTACCGGCGGATGAGCGGGGAGCGCGGCAGGGGCTGGGAGGAGTCGAGAGCCTTGAGCGGGCGTGATGGTAGCCGGGCAGGCCGGCGTACAGGACGGAGATGGTTCACTGAGGATCGGGCGTCAGCGGATGGGAGAGATTTCGGGAGAAACCCCTGCCCAAGGGTTTCTCCCGAATGGGGGTGAAGATACTCCTTGTTTTCTGTTTATGGCTGGGAAGATTCCTTGCCGCGCTCAGCAAACCACCGCGGGCAGTGGGTCTCGCACCAGGCCTTCGAGCATCGGCCCGTGGTCATGGCCCTGAAGGTGCCCGGATTGCCGATGGTACCCAGGTAGAGGTGCACCACGAAGAACGACCCGATCACGAGCGCGCTCAGTGCATGGATCGCGTACGACCACCTGGCCACGACAGTCGGAAACGCAAGCGGATTCCACATGACCAGCCCCGTCAGTACGATGAGTGCGCCGAACACCACCACGAACCAGAAAAAGAGTTTCTGGCCGGCGTTGTATTTATAGACAGGCGGCAGGTTGTCCGTTTTCCAGAGGTATCCGCCGCCCTGCGCGATCCACCTGGCATCGTCCGGTTCGAAGGCGCAGTCTTTTTTCCACATGACAAAGGCATAAGCCAGGGCGAACGCGAAGACCACGCCCGAGAAGATGTGTATCCACTTGGCGGCGTACAGGCCGCCGAGAAGCCCCGGGATGAAATCCCAGGCGCGGAACATGAGCCCCAGGCCCGAAAACAGGCAGAGCAGGCAGCTCCCTGCGAGCAGCCAGTGAGCGATACGCTCGATCGGGTCGGTTACCCGTACCGTGTTCCGGAGTGTATCCGACATCTCACTCACCTCCTTCCTTGTTCTCGCGGACCTCGTGCGGTCCCTTGATCAGGTAGTGCAGCGCCGCCATGCCTGCCACGGCGCCCATTCCGATGAGGGTGAAGGGCTTGAAGAGATTCTTCCACAGGATGACGGATGCCGGAACGTGCGGGTTGACCGGCAGTTTGTCGTACACGGCCGGGTCCTCGGACAGGATGTACATCACGTGGGTGCCCCCCACGAACTTGTCGCCGTACACAAACCCCTTGCCGCCCAGCTCATCGAGCCGGCGGTAGGCCTTGTCTATCATGGCCTCCTTTTCTCCGATGGTGAGCGCTCCCGTGGGGCAGGAGAGCACACAGGCGGGCTGCTGCCCGTCTCTGAGCCTGTCATAGCACAGATCGCATTTGTAGACCTTCCCGGTCTCCTGGTTGAACCGGGGGACATCGAAGGGGCAGGCGGACACGCAGGCCTTGCAGCCGATGCACAGATCCTGATTGAGTGCCACCGTACCGAACTCGGTATGGTACAGCGCCCCGCTCGGGCAGACCTTGATGCACGCGGCATCCGTGCAGTGCATGCAGCCGTCTTTGCGGAAGAGCCATTTGAAGTCGCCGTTTTTGTCCGCGTATTCCTGGAAGCGGATCAGGGTCCAGGTGTTCCACTGGAGGTCCGGCGGGTTCTGATAGCTCCCGAAGTTTTTGGTTCTTAAGGCCGGCATCTCGTTCCACTGCTTACAGGCCACCTGGCAGCCGCGGCAGGCAGTGCACCTGGTCGTATCGATCAATTTTACATATCCTGTTTTTTTCATGGCCTGCCTCCTACAGCCTGGTCACGTTGACCATGAAGGCCTTGTACTCGGGACAGAAGGTATTGGCGTCTCCTACCGTGGCGGTGAGGATGTTCGCGCTGTCTCCGCCGTCCTCGGGATAGAGCCAGCCGTAGTTGAACGGCATGCCCACCTGGTGTACGGTTCTGCCTTCGACCGTAAACGGGGTGAAGCGCTTGGTCACCATGGCAACGCATGTTGTCTTGCCGCGGGCCGACGACACCCTGACCTTGGAGCCGTTCGCAATGTCCAGCTCCCGTGCGAGCGCTTCGCCGATCTCCACATAGGCCTCGGGCTGCATCTCCAGGAGCCATGCCTGCCAGCGGGTCAGTGCGCCGGAGCACCAGTGCTCGGTGCAGGAGTAGGTGGTGCAGACGTAAGGGAACTTCTCGCTGGCGTTGTGTATCCGATCCAGGTCGTTGCCAAAGATCTCGATGGCCGGGTTGATCAGCTGACCCGAGAGCGGGTTGCGGTCAAGCGGGCCTTCCATCGGCTCATAGTGTTCGGGGAACGGGCCGTCCGCCATGCCGGGCCCGAAGATGGAACCGACGCCGTCGGTTTTCATGATGAAGGGATACATGCCCTTTTCCTTGTCCGCCATGGGCGGCCACGGGCCGTCGGGCACGTCGCCCACCCATTTCTCTCCCGTCCACTCCAGGAGCTTGCGCTTGGGGTTGTAGGGCTTGCCGTGGATGTCGCAGGATGCCCGGTTATAGATGACGCGCCGGTTCACGGGCCACGCGAACGACCAGTTGGGATACAGGCCCAGACCCGTTGGGTCTTCCTTGCCGCGCCTGGCCATCTTGTTCTCGCCGTCGGCCCCGAAGCTGCCCGACATGATCCGGTTGCCGCACGAGGTGGTGCCGTCGCTTTTCAGCATGCCGAAGGTCGGCACCAAGCCGCCCTTCTTCGCGCCGTACTCCACGGCCTCGACATCGGTCTCCCAGTGGCCGTTGATCTGCCTGGCCACCTTGAGCACGTCCATATTGCCCTCACGGTCCTTGTAGTCCCACTTGAGGTTCAGGATCGATTCCGCGTTGGGCCCGCCTTCCTTTGCATAGAGCGTCTTGATCGCATCCATCATCCGGATCTGGATGTCTCCGCAGGAAATGGCGTCTCCGGGGGGTGTGGCGGCCTTGTATTTCCACTGGACCCATCTGCCGCTGTTGCTCTGGCTGCCTTCCTTCTCCATGGTGGCCGCTGCGGGCAGCAGGAACACCTCGGTTTTGACCTGCTTGGGGTCGACACCCGGGCCGAACCAGAAAGAGGCGGTCTCGTTGTCGAAGATGTTGGAGCACACGAGCCAGTCGAGCTTTTCCAGGGCCTTTCTCGTCTTGTTCGAGTTGGGTGAGCTCACCGCCGGGTCCGTACCCACAGCGAAGAGGCCCCTGATCTTGCCCTCGTACATCTTATCGAACAGGTGGAGCTGCGAGTAGTGCGTGCCGTCGTCCATTTTGGGCAGCCAGGAGTAGCCGAAACCGTTCTCCGGTGTGGCTGCGTCTCCGTAGAGAGACTTGAGCCAACTCACGAAGAAATTGGGGTAGTTCTGATAATAATTGGCCGACTGCGGGTCGCTGCTCTTTGGCGTATGTTTGCTCAGGTAGCTCTGAAGGGTGTCGAGGGATGCGGTGGGCATCTTGAGATAACCGGGCAGATTCCCGTACAGGATGCAGTGGTCGGTCGAGCCCTGCACGTTGGGCTCGCCCCTGAGTGCGTTGATCCCGCCGCCCGCGATGCCCATGTTGCCCAGGAGGAGCTGGATGATGGCCATGGTGCGGATGTTCTGGCTGCCCGTGGTGTGATGGGTCCATCCGAGCGCATAGCACTCCGTGCCGGCCTTGTCCGGGGCCCCGGTGGCGCTGTATTCCTCGTACACCTTCAGGAGATTCTCCCTGGAGACGCCGGTGATGCTTGAGACCTTGTCCAGGGTATAGCGCGCATAGTGGCGCTTCAGGTGCTGGAACACGCAGTGCGGGTCCTGCAATGACGGGTCCTTGAGCGGGACGCCGTTCGCATCCTTCTGGAAGGTCCAGGTATCCTTGTTGTACGTGCGCTTTTCTGCATCGTACCCCGAGAACAGGCCGTCCTTGAAGGAGAAGTCCGGGTTCACGAGGAAGGATGCGTTGGTGTAGTTGACCACGTAATCACGGAAATATTTGTTGTTATCGAGGATGTAGCTGATCATACCCCCCAGGAAGGCGATGTCCGTGCCCGACCTGATGGGGACGTGGTAATCGCAGCGGGCCGAGGTGCGGGTGTAGCGAGGGTCCACGTGGATGATGCGCGCCCCGTTCTCCTTTGCCCGAAGGATCCATTTGAACGCGATGGGATGGTGCTCCGCCGCGTTGCTGCCCATGATAAGGATAACATCACTGTTTTTCAGATCGATATAGTGGTTCGTCATCGAACCCCTGCCAAACGACTCTCCCAGAGCCGCTACGGAGGGGCTGTGTCAAACCCTTGCCTGGTGATCGATATACACCAGGCCCATCGCCCTCACTGACTGG
>JAHDRW010000026.1 GCA_018433085.1 Deltaproteobacteria bacterium
AAAGCAGCACCTGCGATGGCAATCTAGGGACAGGTGTGTCCGGGATATGGAAATGCCGCCGGACACGAGGAGAATGGGGATGGTTTTGGCAGAAAAATGAGCCGCTAGACTTGATATTTTGATGAAAAAATACCAGTCAACCCAAGATAAACGCTCTTTGCCGGATTACGCAAAGGTCTCAATCTAGGGACAGGTGTGTCCGGTGTATGGAAATGCCGCCAGACACGAGGAGAATGGGGATGGTTTTGGCAGAGAAATGAGCCGCTAGACTTGATATTTTGATGAAAAAATACCAGTCAGCCCCAGATAAACGCTTTTTGCCGGATTACGCAAAGGTCTCAGAACATATTCAGGGTGGATGACTCTGTTATGGTTTTCATGGCTGCATCGTGCCGACCATTTTTATAATTTTTGGTTTACAAAGTAATCTGTATCCAGCCCGGTGTGATGTGCTAACTTATTGAAAAAATAATGAGGTTGAGAATGATCAGAATCGTTTCGAGGTTCATTGTCTTGCTTCTGGTTTTGGCCTGTGCCGCGGGGTGTAAAAACAGCAGCTCGGGCCGGGATAGTGACGGAACGCAGCAGGAAGATCTTGCTGCTCAGTCAATCGAGATTGTCCCTGCAAGGAGCACGCTGTCAATCGATCAGTACCGTCAATTGCAGCTTGTTGCCGGCTACCCCGACGGCACGAGCCATGACGTCACGGAGCATGCACAGTGGGCTTCTTCCGATGATTCTGTTGCGAGTGTCGGAAACTCCGCAGGGAACAAAGGAGTGATTCAGGACCACTCACTCGGAACGGCGACGATCAGCGCCACCTATGAAGGCTTGACCGGTTATGCGGAAGTGTCGGTCATAGAAGGGGATCAAGACCCCATGGGAGACGATGCTCAGACAATCATGCTCCATCACAGCACCGGCGGGCGCATCTGGTCGGGAGGGGTTCCGGCCCGTTTTTCAGAATACAATTCCAGGCATGGAAGCAGTTATTCGATCATCGAACAGCCATTTCCCAAGAGCGCTCCATACGGCTGGAACAATTATCCTTATGATTACTGGAATATATGGGTCGACAATGCCGGGGATGATCCCTATCTTCAAGAGCCGACACTCGAGATGCTGACCCAGGATTATGATGTCATTGTCTGGAAACACTGCTATCCCGTAAGCGATATCCAACCGGATACGGGCAGCCCGAGCATCAGCTCCTCAACGAAAAAAATAGAGAATTACATGCTTCAGTACGAGGCCCTCAAAGATAAGATGAGAGAGTTTCCGCAGACAAGGTTCATCGTCTGGACGGGCGCGGCGCTGGTTCAGGCAGCTACGACAGAGGACAAAGGAATACGCGCCCGCGCGTTCTTCGAGTGGGTGAAAAACGAGTGGGACGAGCCAGGCGACAACATCTATGTCTGGGACTTCTTCGAGCTGGAAACAGAAGGGGGCCTGTATCTGAAGGATGAATATGCCCAGAGCCCGACCGATTCTCATCCCAATTCCACTTTTTCTGCGAGAGCGGCAGAGTATCTCTGTAACCGGATCATCGACGTCATCGAGGGGAGGGGAGATGCCGGTTCTCTGACCGGTATGTGATTTTCTCTCCAGACTATCCATGAAAATAAAAAGCGGGGCTTGATGCCCCGCTTTTTTTGTTGTCCTGTGGACGTGAGCCGCTAGCCAGATATCGAAAGATCGTAAGCTGTCAACGGGAAGATAAAAGTATAGTAAGCGCCAATTTAACCGCATCTTGACGATGGGATATTATTCAGGATCGAGGGTTTTCTGTTTTTGCTGAGCGGCAACGAGGTCTGCCGGGCTGAGGTATTGCGGCAGCAGGGCTCTGTACTCATCTTCGGCATGGGCG
>JAHDRW010000036.1 GCA_018433085.1 Deltaproteobacteria bacterium
CCGCTTATTGCGCAGATACCACTGAGCGTGATCCTCCCACATTTCCGAGAATTCATCCCCGGTAACGAGCCCGAATAAGACAAGGAAGAAAAGGGCATCGAGGAATACCGTGACAGCCCGCCTCCCGATTCTTTCGAACCTAGTCATCGGGATACGATGGTACGGCTTAGAGTAAGTTGTGAAATACCTGTCCTTGTCTCTCACGGATTACCTCTGCTTTTTAGCTCACCGCCACGCAATCGAACGAGCAGGACACAACAAAACAGCCGGAAAGCCTGGACATACCATGCAACAAAACCTGATAGGAGGTGCCGCTCAGCTCTTCCCAATCCTTTCGAATCCGGACTGACTCTTTGTGGTTTATCCTGTCCATGGTCTTATCCTTCCCGATCAACGGCACCTGATATATACCATAATTTCGGCCATTTGTCAAGCAATTTTATTACAATATCAATGGCTTACAATCCACTTGTTGAACAGGAATGGGATTTGAGTATTGTTTATAAAATCTGTATTCCGTGAGTCATTCAATGCAGACAGAGATCTCCATACTTCATAGCAAGGGATGTTTAGATCTGATGTAACCCCCTTTTAATGTGTATCTCTCAATTCAAGTTGAGCACATGAATCATATCCTCACAGAGAGCAGAATAATACCATATGATCACTACATATAGTGTTTCCTGGCCTTACTAGTACTACATATAGTGCTTATCACTTGACAAATGCTATTATAATAAATATTAATGAATGTATTACATCAAAAAGGAGTGAAAGCATTATGGCAACTAACCCACCAAAGGGAGATGGGCATAGGAATGGAGCAGTAAGAAACAGGTCACAAGTGTATAATCCCAAGACAGATACGTGGACTAAGCGGGACAAGAATACTGGGCAGTTTATGGATCAAAAATCAGATGGAACTCCATTTAAAGGTGTTCGCAAGGAAAAGTAAACTGGGACAAAAGGATATCATCAGTTGTTTTGGGGCATGATATAACTTTTATCTCGTTTGCTGGAAAGTAGCTAGAATTGGAGTCGATATTCACTGCCGATTCCATGTAAAGGGGGATAAAAATGCCAGGAGCATATACACACATATCTATAGCCCGCCTCTTAACTTCGAAAAAAGCCTTAGACAAAATGGATTTACCTGATACTGCCAGAAAGGCCCTTTTATCATATTCAAAATATTGTCATATGGGCGCAATAGGACCGGATTATCCTTACCTAAAGATTCTTGATAATACTGCTGAGGTCTGGGCGAATGCAATGCACCATCAATATGTAACCGGCACAGAGAAAAACATCATTCATGTCGCCATAGATCAGATCAAAAAGCTTACAGGTGATGAGCAGTTAAAATGTCTATCTTGGTTTTTGGGTTATGTCTCACATATCGTTGCCGATGTTACTTGCCACCCAGTGACAAATCTTTTGGTTGGGGATTATGCTCTTGATAACCAAACTGCACATCGTGAATCAGAGCTTCATCAAGATGTTTATGTTTTTGAAGGCAAATTAGGTGGAAATGTAAGAAAATCCGAGCATATAAAAAATGTGATTGGCTCATGCGTGGATGCTAATGGCCAGGTTGACCCTCAAGTAGCAGATTTTTGGAATGTTTTACTTGCAGAAACTTTTCCCGAAATTCACGCTAAATATCCAGTAAACATTAATGAATGGCACGATGCTGTGCAGGTATTTCTTGATGATATTGCTGAAGAGCTTTCGTTTATTCCATCCAGGCATATCAGAAATAAGTTGACGAGTGCTGGAATTGCATATCCTCTTTTTGAAGAAATAGACAAGGCAAGATTTATTGACAAACTAAAGACCCCAAAGGGCTATCTGAGTTACGATGAAGTCTTTGATTTGGCAATAAAAAATGTCACTAATGTTTGGAAACTGATATCTGATGGCGTATATGACGGTGGCAACTCGTTTCAGGAAAAGATCAAGATTTGGAACCTTGATAGCGGCCAAGAAGTTAAGACACCCAAAGTTATGTGGGAAGGAACGTTATGAAAAGAATTAGAGGTAAATACTTGCTTGAGGTTTTAATATTTTTGTTCGTTCTCTCTGGGTGCGCATGTCATGGAATCAAGACTCAACGAATTGAAGAAATCCCCTCGATGCTCAATATATTAACAAACATAGCACAAGTTGCAGTAGAGGAAGGCGCTTATGTTCAAGGCGGGGAGCAAGCTGTTATAGAATATATTGAAAGCAAAGACCCAAGTATACTCAGTTGGTTTAAGGAGCGCAGTTATGAGCTAAGAATAGGAGTTGTCGCTGATACTGCTGTCGTAATGGTATGTGGCCGAGGTAAGCCTATTTACGAGGACACATACTGTGATCCAGGTGCCCCTGACAAAGACCATCGTAATTCTTCTATACAATCATGCGAGATAACAATGTCAGAAACTGAAATTAAAGAAATATGTCATTCTTATACAGAGTAGCAGGTCAAGGAACACATGAGAAAGGACTACTCAGTATCCAGATATTTGATAAGTTATTTACCAGACAGGGATTAATCCCTCAGTATATTGCTGAACCTGTTTGGTGTTGAAGTAAATCAAGGAGAAAGATATGAGACGCACCCTGACACTAATGGCATATTTGGTCTTAGTCAGTGTTAGTATTTTCTCAATAACAGGGTGTGCTGTACTAACGTCCTCGCAGGTCGATGAGATCAAACGATTTTCTCAAGCAACGGATGCCTATACTAATTTGCCCGGCAACCTTACTCGTTTATATGGTGAACTTTTACGTGATAGCCAATTGTTAGACCTTTCGATTGAGGAATTTAATACGGATGATCCCCTAACAGCAGAAAGTGCATGGAATAAAATTGTCGTTGCATATGATTCTGAACAAACATTCAGCCAGTTGGGAAATCGCATGGATACAGCATTACACGTCTTAAAGATATATTCTGATCTCTTGGGCAAGCTTGCTTCTGATGATTATACAGAATCGCTAGATAAAAGCTCGGAGCGTCTTGGTAAATCATTGAGAGAGGCAATTGACACATATAATGATAATTTTAGAAAGGATGACCCACTGCCCTTTATTAATATTAATATTGCTAGGGGTGCACGACTTGCTGGTGGCCTATTTCTACGTTATCGCCAAGCACAGGTCCTAAAAGATGTTATTGAAAAAGCAGACCCGCTTGTACAAGAACTGATGGATGATGTCAGAGAGATATCAAATATAATGGCAGACAACTATAAACACTATGAGGATGACGACCTTAAGGTAAGATTTAAGAATGTGGCAATAGAAATGGGTCGTTTAAATACAGCAACATATACGTTTGTATATAATAACATATCCCGTGCACGTGCTGGACAAAAACTTGCAGAAAAGGTGGGGAAATCTGCTACTACCTATGCTTCTGCCCACCGAGCACTATTAAATAATACCCGTATACGCATGAACATAAGGGGGATGATCGACCAGATTCAAGTGCTTAGGAATGAAATTAAGGCAGCAAAAGATATAGGGAAAAAGCTAGAGAAACTGGACTAGGCTTAAGAGGAGGTTCAAATGACTGGTACTGATGTTTCTAATGCTCTTCGATATATGCGAGATGCACAAAAACAAATCGCATCTGAACTTGATAAACCGGGATTGACTAGGGAGCAGCGAAAGTTGCTTAGAGACACTCATAACTTTTTATTAGAATTAGATAAATTCCTAGTAATTGAAGATCTCAATGAGAAAGTTAATGAACTTGAAGATAGGTCACACAGGCTGAATGAGTTAAATCAGGAGATTCAAAAAAATATATCTCGTCTGAAACAGGTTGCAAAAAAAATGGATGCAGCTGCTAAGGCCATAACTGGCTTGGTAAAATCATTTGGCTTCCCGATCGCTACAACATTGGGATGATAATTTTGTCCTAGCTGCAATCTGATCATACAAGTTGAGGAGATAGGTTCAATACTATCTCACATTATGCCCTTTCTATACTGACCGAAGTGATGGTATCGTGCCAGTATCTATATTCTGAGTTTGAAGGAGGAGAGGATAACTCTCGTCAGGAGATCATAAGTTCACCGAAAAGCTAATTACTCCATATCCTGAGACCAGAGAAAACTTTCAGTCGCGTGCCAGTATATAATGTCTGGAATTTCTACACCAGCACGAATTCTATTTGATGCTTGCAAGGGCAATTATGCTGAATCCAAAAAGTTGAACAAATAGTATTTATCCTTGAGATTGAGTAACATATTTCTATCTTTAGCCATATCGCTATAAGTCATATTCTCAATCTGCTCGTGCGTAAGTGATAGCATCCCTTCAGGATAGCCCCTAGATATGATTCCTAAACCTTGATCGCAGTCAAGGACAAACACGTTGAGATCATGATAAGTAGATCGAATATGGCAAATCGTTTTCCAGACATCACCATTCCATAAAATATTCCAGCTCTGAGGATTTGAACTTGATGTGGGGTCTACATAGATCGCCGGACACGCAGCATCTTCACTTCGTGGATTACAATCATGCATGATAATCACTCCTCCCTGGTTCAAATAATTAAGGGAGTTTACCACATCCTTCAATGACTGCTCATAGGTATGTAGTCCATCGATAAAGGCAACATCTATGCCGTTTACGAGTCTGTTTTGGGCAAAGAAGGAATCACTGTCCATTTCATGGAATTGAGCCCATAGATTGTATATGTTTTTACAATACCATTTGATCATCTTCCTGATACCAAAATTAAAATGAGTATCTACGCCGATTTTTCTCTGAGCCTTAATTGGGAAAAAGTTGCTACCACGAGAAACACCGATTTCTAAATAGGTACGAGCATTAATCCTATTGATGATATTCTGAATGATCTCTGTTCTTTTCATCCTCAGCCCCAACAATAACAATGTTAGTCACCTTACGCAGTAGGCTAGACCCTGCCGCGCTCCAGTAATGCGTAAGGTGAAATCACTACTGTCCGGTTAATTTCCAAGAAGGATTCTAACTCATTTTAATGATTAATAAAAGGTAGTATATTCGTTGTTATCGATTTGAATTACTCTAGGATTATCAGCCATACTCGCCGGAAAGAGTTTCTGGGGGTTGCATATGAATTCCGGCAGGCTGATTTTCTCACAACTCATGGATTTTCTGTCAAACATCATTATCCGGATCAAAGATGGCGTCGAGATCTCTTGCTCCATGCAGTACGCGAACAATCTCAACGCCACCAGGCACAGGGTGGTAAAAAATGACGTACTGCCCAATTGGAAAGCTTCTTAACCCTTCTGCTAGTTCATCACGGGGTCTACCTATGGCGGGCTGTTCAGTCAGGACGTGGAATTTCTGGTCAATGGCATCGATAAAGGCATCCGCCCTCGACTCGTTATCTTCCGCGATGTAGTCCCAGATATCGGCAAGATCGATTTTGGCAAGTGGACGCTTAAGAATGACTGCCATTTATTGCCCTTTGTTTTTAGCATCAGTTCGTACAGTTCGTCTTGTGCGTCCTTCTCTCTTGATTTCTTCAGCGTCCCATGGAGTAGGTTCTCCACTGTTCAGACCATCATGGATATCCTTTCTCAGCGCTTCGAGCCTGATTGCTCGTATGCGGTCCTGTTCTTCCATGAGACGTAAAGCTTCTCGAACTACCTCGCTTGCTGAATTATACAGACCTGAGGCAACTTTCTGCTTTACCAAATCCTCAAGGTGAGGAGTCAGGCTAACATTCATTGGCATGGAACACCTCCGGTTTCTTTTATCGGCTTAAACTTCAATTGTCATAGTATGGCAAACATTGCTAATTGTCAACATAACATGACAATACATCTCTGTGCCGATGAAGATATCGTTAAGCTCATTGCTCCATCATCCTGAGATCAAAGGAAACTTTCTGCGTCGTGCCAAGGAATCTATACTTTGAGTTTTTGCAAAACAAGTATAGCTACCATTCGAGAACCTTCACTTTATACATCATAAAAGCGTATACAGTTCTATCATTTCTATGCTCTTCATAACGCTTCCCCGCTCTTTCTTCTTTACCGCTTATCACTGGTACAGTCTAGGAGGGGGTCACTATATTCAGGCTTTTTTTATTTATTGAGCGGGTAAGTATGAAATTTCCCTTACAAATATGTAATATTCAGATAAACTTACTGCAAACAGAATATGACATTAAAATTATTCCTAATGAAAGAGTAAGCCAGAATAGTTGCCAGCCTCGAAAAATATTTAAAGTGATTACATTTGCATGGAAATTTGCATGGAAAAAAGATACTTTCCGGTGCATTCATAAATACGTTAGAAAGGATTCTTTCGACACAATTCAAAAGAGGCATCTATAAACTTGAATGTACCAGGAGAAAAGAGATCCATGCAGAATGGTAAGATCATCATCTTTTTCGTAATGACAGCCCTTTTCATCTGCATCTTCCTGAACAACAACCTCCCTTCGATCAACAACATGGAGGCCAGGAACTATATCACCGCACGCGAGATCCTGGAAAACGGTTCGTGGTTACTGCCCACAATGAACGGTGAACCTCGGATAGCCAAACCCCCGCTTCCTACTTGGATAACCGCCCTTGCCATGGTGTGGGCGGGCACGGACGCCAACCTTACCACCAACAGAATCCCTGCCGGGATATGCGGGGCGCTTATGGCCCTATTCACCTTTCTGCTCGCCAGGAGGGTTTCAGGCAGCAAGGAGATTGCTGTAAGCTCTGTCCTCATTCTTGCAACAGGACTGCTGTTCCTCTGGTCTGTGAGGAGAAATATTTGGGATATCTATACCCATATGGCCATGACAGGGGCTATATGGGCCTTGACGGAAGCTTTTATGCGGAAAGAGGGCAAAAACCTATTTTTTGCTCTTTTCTCATTCTTCATGGCCTTCTCATTCTGCAGCAAAGGACCCATTGCATTCGGGGTCATGTTTATTCCGTTTATGGTAAGCTATTGCATCGTCTACGGAACGAAAGGCCTGAGGGAAAACAAATGGGGCCTTGCTTTTGGTCTTGCCTTCTCAGTCATCCTTGCCTCGTCCTGGCCGTATTATGTATATCTCCACACGCCTCAGAATGCTCTGGCCGTGGCATCGAAAGAGGCAACAAACTGGTTTACCTATCAAATCGAGGCACCCTGGTACTATCTGCTCAATCTCCACTGGGTATCGGGCATATGGCTTACTTTTCTCCTCTATGCCACCGTTGCACCGTTCATCCAAAAAAACTGGAGCAAAGAAGAGAAGCTCTATGTTTACTGGTTCATCCTTATCATTCTCATTCTTTCGGTTATCCCGGAAAAAAAGGTCCGTTACCTCCTGCCCGCCGTTATACCGGGTTCAATTATCACAGCGATAGCGGTATTTCGTTTGAGGGAAGCAGGCAGCCTGGCTTCGAGAGTAGTTTATGGTCCTTTTTCATTCATTGTCGGCATCGCCTGTTTCGCGGGAGCAGGTGCGCTCTTATATTATTTTCCAGTAAATATTGCCATGATCCCTGGTGCCGTTGCTCTTGGAATTGCGGGCCTGGTAATCGTCTCCGATTTCCTTAGGAAGCGGACAAAAAATACACACCTGGCCGTCATAGCCGCAATGTGCCTATTGATTGTGTTAATAGCTCCATTGAGGCCGAAGCTCGTTCAAAAGGATCCTACACTGATGCTCATGGGTTTGCGGGAAATTCCGGAGCTTAAGGGGCGGGATTTCTATTTTCTCGGGAGCCCTGCTGAGGAAATCATTTATGCCGCAGGAAGAAAGGTTCGGTCGATCGAGCCCGGTCAGATTCCGACACTGAAAGAAAACCGCTCTATGGCTGTAATCATATCCGAAGCTCCGGTGAATGAGAAATATCTCGGTCTCACTCTTCTGGATACGATCAGGACAAAGGAATGGACGTTATATATGTATTCTTTTCAAAAGAATGGATAAGGCAATTCTTAAATAGATGTTACGTAGAGTGACATCGGCTTTATTACCGGGATTGTTTCAAGCAGTGAAATGATGAAGTATGGACATGATGCTACAGTTATCTACCTTCCCGCTATCCCTGTGGTCAGGAGATTCCGAAGCCATTGAGCAGGGAGGAAGAAACGATATTGTTAGAAATAAGCCCACACTTCCGAACCCATATAGATAAAGGGGGTAATGTTATGAATGAACAGAATGTTCTTCTGAGCATAGTTATTCCATTCTATAACGAAGAAGAATCCCTGGAGGAAGTCTGTGTTGAGGTGCGCGAAGCCCTCTCGATAGCCCCTGACCTCTCATGGGAGGTCATCATGGTGGATGACGGCTCTACCGACCGGACACCGCAGATCATGGACGGCCTAGTCGGGCAATATAAAAATTTCCGAGCCCTGCACCTTTCGCCGAACAGCGGGCAATCCGCTGCCTTGGAAGCAGGATTCGAGGCTGCGCGCGGAGGTTTTATCGCCACCCTTGACGGTGACGGACAGAATGATCCGGTGGATATCCTGCACCTGCTCGGCGAATGCAAGAGCAGAGGCGTCGACATGATGTGCGGCATAAGGCAGGAAAGGGCAGATGATTCACTGCGCCGGATTTCCAGCATCATCGCAAATCGTGTCCGCTCCGGAATTCTGAAGGACAACATCACGGATGTCGGCTGTTCTATGCGGGTTTTTCGGAAAGATTGCATGAAACGCATCAGATTCTTCAGAAATGCCCACCGCTTCTTCCCGGCCCTCTTCATCATGGGCGGCTTTTCGGTAGCGGAGACCCCGGTAAACCACCGCCCGCGTCTGAAAGGGACGAGCAAATACGGTCGAGGGGTTAACAGCAGGCTTTGGGCCGGAATCGTAGATCTGGCAGGTGTTGCCTGGCTGAGAAAGAGGTCACTCAGGTATACAGTGAAGGAAAACGGATGAGCATGGCATCCGAAAAAACGCTCATAGGAGATGTCGGCCGTATTGTTGTTGTTGCTGCCTTTTTTATCGGCCTTTCATTCCTTCTGCAGATATCCGAGGTCCGAAAGATACTCTTTGACTTAGATACCTTCAGAGTGCTGCTGCACGTAGGCGATTCATCTTCGGACTACCTGATTTCCGCTGTCTTTTTTGTCTTGGCCGGAAGTTGTCTCATTGCAATGGGCATTCCCAGACTGTGGGCAAGTGCTGTGGGCGGAGCCATTTATGGAGCGTTCATCGGCACTCTGCTCTCCATCCTAGCTTCACTGGTAGGGGCCTCGATCCTCTATCATGTAGGGAAATATTTTCTCGCCCAGGTAGTTGAAAGGCGGATGGGGGAAAGGATGAAGCTCTGGCAAAAGCGTTTCCAGCAAAATGCATTCTGGTGGGTGTTGTATGCAAGGATTTTCCCCTTCTCCAACTCGACACTTCTGAGCCTGTTCTGTGGCTGTAACCGGGTGACCTTTTCGTCATACCTTCAAGGTTCCCTCCTGGGGTTTATTCCCCTTGCGGTAGCTTTTTCGGCATTCGGAAGTGGAGGCATCAAAGGCAATTTTTATCAGATTGGATTTGCTACAGCGATCCTCAGCTCAGTAATCGTTATTCGAAGGCTGCTCAATAGAAGGATATCTCCACCTTCTGATGACAAAGGGCCACATCTCAGGGTTGCTGCAGAAGAACCTTTGAATAGACCCTAACTCATACCAGCGCTTAACTTTGTGTTCAGTCATGCGCTGAATGGTAGTATACCTTGGGTATTGCCCATTTCAATTATATCAGGGCTCGCAAACGGGCCGGAGCATGTCCTAAGCAACCGGCTTCTACAAGTCGATGATTCACCTTGTCAATAAGAGTTAGACCTTCAGAAGACTTGTTATTACTGCGAAAGGAAACATTATAAGGCATTAATATAGGTCTTCAGGCAGTAAAAAAATCGATAAAAGCCACTCGCAGCAGCAGATGAGGAGGTTGACCTTTTTGTTCTTCACCGATCGTTTAGCTGTAAACAGGCAGATATATCTCTGCTACATTCTAAGTTTGCTTCTTCTATTATCAGGATGCGGGACGCTCAGTAACGGCAAGCGCTGGGGAGAAGACGTAACTCTCAGGCCGGGTTTGAATAAAGTCGGCACATCGGCATCAAACGCTTTGACTTCGCCGGCTTTTTACCTACCCGCAGCAGCAGCGCTACTTCTCCAGGTCGAGCATGCAGACAGCAGGATTTCCGACTGGGCACGTGAACATACTCCTGTCTATGGTTCCAATAGAAAAGCAGAAGATCGAAGCAATGACATCAGATCTATAACTGCATATATTATGTATTCGACTATGCTCGCAACCCCAAGCGGTAATGAGCCCGTTCCTTGGGGTACATCAAAGGCCAAAGGCATTTTAGTCCAGTATGGCGCCGTAGGTGTCAGTCACTTTTTTATCAGCAATCTTAAGGATGTTACAGGAAGAGATCGCCCGACCCATATTGACGACCGGAGCTTTCCGGCAGGAAAGACACCAAGCGCTACAGCATTCACAACAATCTCTTACAGGAACATTGATACGATGAACCTTTCTCCACCGGTTAAGACCACACTTAATATCGGTTTATACACCATATTGGCTGCTGAAGGCTGGAGTCAGGTCGAGGCAGGCTCACACTTCCCCGCTGATGTGCTCGCAGGCATATCAATCGCTTACTTCATCACTGCCTGCCTCAATGATTCATTTATGGGTCTGGATGCCGAAATGCAAGGTACACCGATTGCAGAAATTAACGGGAAGAACCTGTTTATCGGGTACTGCTGGAGATTCTAAGAGCACAATTAAGCCTGCATAATTTGAGAAAGAGTAATAAGGCCCTATTCCTGGCATATTGTGAGAAATAATCATGAAACAAGCATGCTTTCTGTTCCACTCTGGGTTATATTCTTTGCTCTCCTTACCGTTGTTTCAATTCTTACTCGATCATACTTGCCCATCGATGAGACGAGGTATGTTTCTGTTGCATGGGATATGTGGCTGCACGGCAGCTTCCTTGTTCCACGCTTAAACGGCAACCTCTACAGTGACAAGCCGCCACTTCTATTCTGGCTGTTTCAGTTGGGATGGGCGGTTTTTGGTGTAAATGATACCTGGCCTCGGATTGTACCGCCAATATTCGGAGCGACAAGCCTGTCTATGACGGCAACAATAGCCCGCAAGCTTTGGCCTGACAGAACGGCGATTGCCGATCTCGCTCCCCTCATAGCCATAAGCAGCCTCCTGTGGATGATTTTTATGTCTGCCACTATGTTCGATATGCTTATTGTATTCTTTACTCTGCTCGGAGTCATTGGAATCATTCATAGCTGGAGAAGCTCGGGCCTCAAGGGATGGTTCATCTTGGGTGCTGCAATAGGGCTAGGAATACTTGCCAAAGGACCGGTCATTCTTCTGCACACACTCCCTCCAGCTCTCCTGGCTCCATGGTGGGCTATCGAGCACCGGCCCAAGCATTGGTTATCCTGGTATGCCGGGATAGTATTAGCGGTAATCATAGGAATTATTATAGCACTGGCTTGGGCTATCCCTGCAGCTAAAATCGGAGGAGAACAGTATTCTCAAGCTATCTTTTGGGGCCAGTCGGCCGGAAGGGTTGTGGCGTCCTTCGCGCATAATCGTCCTCTATGGTGGTACCTGCCTCTACTTCCGGTGATATTATTTCCTTGGCTGCTCTGGCCTGCCTTGTGGAGATCTTTCAGATCATCAGCTAAACAGCCCTCATCGTGTGCTATCCGCTTTTGTCTGGCATGGATTGTTCCCGTGTTCATCATCTTTTCCTTGATCAGCGGCAAACAGCCCCATTATCTGCTTCCGATATTTCCTGCATTTGCACTGCTTGCATCCCAAGCACTGGACAGGGCAGGAGAATACAGCTCATGGGATCCGGTCTTACCCGCTCTCTTTATTATTTTTGTTGGTTGTATACTGGTTCTACATGGGCTGTTCCCTCTTTCCCCTGGCCTTACCTGGGCGCTATCGAGGGTAAGCCCATACTATGGAATTATTCTTATTGCTTCTGCTCTCATGCAATATGCCTTATATCTCATGAAAGACAATCTCCGCCCAGCACTTATGGCCGCCTTGGGTATATTGTTCGTGATAGTAATCCACTTAGCTTCCATAGGCATTTTCAGCTGTTATGACATGCGGAATCCAAGCTTATACGTCGCCAGGTTACAGAGCGAGAATGCCGCTGTCTGTTATGTGGGCAAGTACCACGGAATTTTCAATTTCCTGGGGAGATTACAGAAACCGCTGGAAGTTATCCGGAAAGATCAGGTTCGACAATGGGCAATCGATCATCCAGGGGGCTATGTTATAGATGGTGAAGAGCGCTTGGATGTAGAACCGGGCCTATGGCCTGAATACCAATGTACATACGGGCGCCATATTCTCAAGATCTGGAATAGCAACTCAATTGTCGTTGGTCAACACCAGATGAATCAAGAAGTGGTACCGGCTTTTTTGGACAGGATGATAGGTGGTTCTCGCACAAGAAAGATTGCTCTGATTTGCAAGTATTGATACTGTGAGAGGCCTCAGGCTGGCGCTTATTTCGGTTTGATCAGAATATCTTAACTTTCTGAGGGAATAGTAAATTAAAGATCTCTATAAGAAACCATATTTCCCTTATACCATTAAACGATTAGCAGATCACCCTGGTTTTGATTCTCTTCGCCAGGCCTCATCGTCGCCTGTGAATCACGTTGCTGCCCGTTATTGCATCAACACCTCATGAATACTCGTAGCCACCTTGAAGTTAACTCCGAGAGCTTCAAAATGGGCCTTGCCGCAATCAATCTTCTGGTTCTCGATGTTCCGCCTCTCGTCACGGTCATGGGTGCTTTTCGATTCCCGAACCAAGTAGAGCTTCTCGTCATTTTCGGTCACTACTGCCCAGTCAGGATTGTAATTACCCAGGGGCGTCGGAACAACAAACCAGCGTGGAAGCTTGCAGAAGAATTTGACATTCTCGTTGGTATCAAGCTTCTCGGCAATCTCTCGCTCTACTTGGGAATCAAAGGAAATGTAATCATATGGGGTCCTGTCGTCACTGCTCTGGATTTCATAGAGACGATTGAGATATTCCTCTACCTCTCCTTCCTCAAAGAGCCTCATTTCATACACCTGGCCTTCGACAAGTTCATACTTGATGCCATCAATCACCATTTCATGCAGGGCACGATTGATAAGCTTGGCTGTCTCGGTCATGAATGCCTGCGGGTTTATTGAAAACTCCTTGACCCGACCTGAGGCCTTCAAGATCTCCACAAGGGTGCCCCTGGTCAGTTCGGTCTCCCTCTGGAGATAAGCCAGGATATCCGGGAGGAATCTGGGAGCGGGGGCATATTCCACACGGCTTTCACGCACCATGCCTGCTTCTACCCCTGCTTGAGTCAGATCCACCTCTGTCTTGTCAATGAGAATGCTTACAGGATGAATCTTCTCCATCCCCTGGATCTTCTGGGCCGCCGATTCAATGAGCCTGGCAGTCTCAAATTCTACGGAGTAGCGGGTCTTCTTGCTGATCTTCTGCCAGAGAGCCTTGAAATCTTCATTCAGCTCGACACGCTTATTATACTTCAGC
>JAHDRW010000059.1 GCA_018433085.1 Deltaproteobacteria bacterium
GCATACGGTTTCAGATACTATTTCACTCCCCTCTCCGGGGTGCTTTTCACCTTTCCCTCACGGTACTTGTTCACTATCGGTTACTGAGTAGTATTTAGCCTTGGGAGATGGTCCTCCCAGATTCACGCAGGGTTTCACGTGCCCCGCGCTACTCGGGAACAGTCCCAGGGAGGCGCCTACATTTCGGATACAGGGCTATCACCCTCTATGGCTGTCCTTTCCAGAACATTCTCCTATATAGACACTTTGTAACTCCCCGAAAGCTCCGCAACGCTCTCCGGACTGAACCCACAACCCCAACTGCGCAACGCCTGCGGGCTTACACGCAACTGGTTTGGGCTCTTCCCATTTCGTTCGCCACTACTTTGGGAATCTCGATTGATTTCTCTTCCTGCAGGTACTTAGATGTTTCAATTCCCTGCGTTCGCCTCCATACCCTATGTATTCAGGCATGGATACCTGAGCATGACCCCAGGTAGGTTTCCCCATTCGGAAATCCCCGGATCAAAGCCTGTTTAGCGGCTCCCCGAGGCTTATCGCAGCCAACCACGTCCTTCATCGCCTCTCAGTACCAAGGCATCCACCATATGCCCTTAGTAGCTTGACCCAATGAAATCACTCTCTTCCGTGTTGCCTTTATTCAGTTTTTAAAAGAACTCTTACTACCAATGAGATAACTCATCTCTGTTTTATGAGATAAATGATCTCATTGGTGGAGGTGAACGGGTTCGAACCGATGACCTCCTGCGTGCAAGGCAGGCGCTCTCCCAACTGAGCTACACCCCCCAACGTATTCATGAGTGGTGGGCCTAGTTGGAATTGAACCAACGACCTCACGCTTATCAGGCGTGCGCTCTAGCCATCTGAGCTATAGGCCCTTAGCATACCTGTTCGGTTACTGCTAGCCTTTTAAAGAGCCTGATAGATCTCTCAAAACTGAACAGTGGAAGGACTTTTTGTTAGGTTTACACCTTAGAAAGGAGGTGATCCAGCCGCAGGTTCTCCTACGGCTACCTTGTTACGACTTCACCCCAATCACTAATCATACCGTGGGCGCTTGCCTCCCTTAAAGGGTTAGCTCAGCGACTTCTAGTA
>JAHDRW010000033.1 GCA_018433085.1 Deltaproteobacteria bacterium
CAACAATGGGTAGCTTGACAGCACTCCAAAACCTGATCTGTTCCGCTCTGGTGAGGTTGTCAAATTCAACCATGCAATACCGGAAAGCAAATACGTTATGATCGCCCCTGAGTGTTTCTCCATCGCCGGATTTCTTCGGCCCAAAGATGCCATTGAGCGGATTGATTATGATATGAGGTCCGGTCATGCCGCCGCCCTGGAAATGCTCTACCCATTCAGATGCCCTTCTGATTGTCTCCCCCAGGATACCGGCCTGGTGACGTTCACCGATCCATACAAGGTCATCGGGCTCAAAGAGTGTTGATAGTAGAAGGCTCGGGGTTTCTTCGGGCAGGCATTTGATTTTGACCGGGGATTCTTCCCAGAGGTCTGCATCATCGGAGATACGGCCCTGGTTTATAATGCGCTGCCTCGCTGCATTGCCGTTTCTGACAGCCGGTGCGGGTCGTGGTCTCGGGGTGAAGGTGCCGCCCTGGTGATCTGCAAGGGCCTTGTTTATCGCGTCTGTGATTTCACTGTCTCTTACTCGCCGCTGCCCTGCGGGGATCGCCTGCCGGATCTCTTCATGGAGTTCATGGGGATCTTTCCCGGTCATGATGCCCAGGTTTGCAACGCCCAGGAGCGAAGTATGACAACCATTGCCGCCGGGCGCGGGTATGGTTCGCAGTGCCTCGATATATCGTGATTCAATCACGGGCACCGGCTTATGATGACTGAACGTGTTGAGGTCCAGCATGATTATCTGCTCATCTGATCACGGGTAAGAACCACGTTCTCATTAAGCCACTGCTCGATGTCCTCAACGCGATAGAGCACCTTTTTCCCAAGCTTGTAGTACCGGGGTCCAATCTTGTGAAAGCGCATGTTGGCAAGGGTGCCGGGATTCAGCCCATAGATGTTTTCACAGTCTTTGGGAGTGAGGGTTTTCTTGAATGCCGGCTTATGGTTTGCTGTATTCATTTATCACCTCCGGTTTATTATCTTGAGGTGATAATAGTGAATTATTTCAAACGGTTCACATGGACAAAAATAAAGGGACAAGATTTTATTATCTCGCCCCCTTTATTGAATAATATCTAAGGCTTATTGGTACTTTTTTATGTCCTGTCCATTTTCTATTTATTGTCCATACGGGTTTCTCCAATTTCCCTGAAACGCTTGGCAAGATTGCTTGATAATTTGAGAATCGGCCTCAGGATCTCAGCCGCACGTGGTAATGGTCCTATTTCTGCATTATCGATTCTATCCACTATCCTAGGTGCCGCTTTACCATGCGCCTGTCGGTATATCTCCCAAAGACGAAAGGCTAATGCTCTTTCTGCTATTTTCCTTGGTCCCGGAGGGCTCCCCTTTGGCCGATTCATGGCCCAATCACTTGCAGGATTAATGAAGGTCATATTGTCAAGTATCCTCAATTTCTCTATCAGGTCTTCGATGAATGAGAAGGTGTCGTGCTTGCCATATTCTTCTGATACTTGAAGGTGAACGCGCTCAAGCGCCGATTCACTGTCTTTCAATAATTGCCGCAACTCTCGCGCCTTCTCTCCAATATCCAACAGTCGTTGCCCATCTTCCGGAAAGGGTGTTTTTTCCTTGCTGTCTTCATATGAATATCTTTTGCATGCCTGCTCAATGGCCGGGATCATGGCTTCCGTGAAGATCTCTGCCAATTCCTTCCTTGCCTTGTCGGGTAATTGAAATTCGCTCATTGTCCAGCCCCCTCGTTTGATTCACCCTTCTTGCCATTCACCATGGAATGCTCCAGCCTTCCAATTGCCGCCTTCCTGTGGTCCGGTGTAAGGTGAGAGTAACGCATGGTCATTTGAAGGGTCCGATGCCCCAGGAGTTCGGATATGGTCTGTATCTGTTCACCCTGTAGGGCAAGCCATGACGCGAAGGTGTGCCGCAAAGAATGGAAGGTAATCTTCTGCCGGGGATCTTTCACCCCCTTATTGAGCCCCAAGGCATCCACAACACGCGGGAATGTCTTTGATACGAATTCCATCTTCTTTCCCTTTTCATCGGGGAATATCAGATCATTGGATTTTGCCTCTGTCGGTATTCTGGCCTGAAACATGGCCTTAATCGTATCGGTCATATATGCCTTGCGGGGTTTCTTGTTCTTCGGATCGCTGATATTGACAAGCCCGTTGGCAAGGTCCACGTCATGCACCTTGAGCCCTGCTATCTCACCGAACCGCATGCCCGTGTGAAGGCTCAGGAGGGCCATATCATGCACCTGTTGAGATTTTGCCCCGAGAGCCTTCAAGAGAGCATTGGCCTCTTCAATAGAGAGAAAGCGGGTACGCTGGTTTGATATAGTGGGCATTTTCACCTTTTTGACCGGGCTTTCTCCCCGGTACAAGTTCCACATGATAGCCTTATTGTATATCTGCCGTATGAGAACGAGGGCATGCTTGACTGTTGCCGGCGCATATTTTTCCTTGAGAAGTTCACTCTTCATCTTCTCCAGGTCGAAGCTTGATATCTGATCCATGCGGATATCACCGAACCTCTTTTTCAGGTGCTTATCGTAAAGATACCTATCGTCCCGGCCTTCCTTGGCCTTGTTCGTCTTTGCCCATTCAAGGTATTTCTTCACGGCATCCTTGAAGAGAGTCTTTGGTTTATCCTTGGGGAGCTCCAGGCCATGACGCATGGACCGGATACGTTCTGCTCGGATCTGTTCGGCAAGCTTGGCAGAGTATCCCTCGCTGGCCCATCCCGCCTTTTCCCATACCTTCTTTCCATCCCGCTTGTATGAGATATCATAACAAATATCATCTACATGATGTTTGTTTTTACCGGGCCGCTCATATACCCCAGGATAACGAGTCTTTTCTCTATAAGCCATGAATCACCCCCGGACCATTTTTTGAAGGCTTTATGATGTTCAGGTGGTCTTTACGTGCTACCCTATAGCTACCCAAATTGATAAAAACGGATGAAAATGAGTTATGATAAATCAGCAGGCCAGCCATGTAACACTAATAAAATATATGGTTATTAAAGTCAAGTGACAATCAGTTAGATACCCTTAGAAGGGTCAATTAACTATTCGTAATCAGCAGGTCCAGGGTTCAAGTCCCTGCGCTGGCTTTTGCCCGTTTGTATCTCTGTATGGCCCTGGCTCCGGGTGGAGAGGGCAGGGGGCTCAGGTTTTCCGTGCGATCCTGGTAGCGCATGATGACGTGCAACGCGCGTTCCACAGCTTCCGCCGCCCTCAGGGCTTCCCAGTGGTTGATGAACGAACCGATGATGTCTCCTGTGCTCCTGAGGCGGAGACGGTGCTTTCCTTCCAGCTCCACGAACTCGATGTACTCGAAGTCCGTCTCGCCCCTGACGGCGTCTCTGCGTTCCACCGGTTCATCCAGAGATGCTGACTTTCCCCTGATCGTCGTGTTCATGAGCTGCAACCCGGAAGGGTGTCCTGTTCGGGGATGTCATTTCTCCAGCTACTCCGCGCCTGTTTCAGCGCACGATTCACCACCGAGGCCGTCCGGAAGGCCTCCTTCGGATTTCTGAAGGTGGCAAGGCAGTCACCGGTTTCCTTGAGGTACAGCCGGTGATCTCCGCGGAATGATCTGCCCTCGATATGAGAAAACACCCCGGTTTCCGCCGCAGGGGTATCTTTCTCCGGCAAGGCACTATGACTATATTCCATAGAAATAATATATAGTGGATGCGAGGCAAAAAACGAGTGCACAGTCGCCGCGGATATTTGAAGCTGCCGTACCGATGCCTATAATAGATCATCATACAAAAAAACGGAGCTCAATCGTGCTGCCCTGGATTCACAGAGGCGTCTCGCGGACAGGATGTCCTCTGATCATGCCTGGATGTATCTTCGGATCGTTTCCCCTGACCATTGTGTTTACAGCATGATTCTGCGGCAGTCATCAGCAAGGGGGTATGAAAATGATCGAACTTCCCTTCGATGTCAACGAATACGACCCCGCTGTTTCCGAAAAACTGGCGGACTGGAGTCCGGGAGAAAGCCCGGGCGGGTTTCTCCATGAACAGGAAACCCTGTACAGGACAGAAGACGGGAATTATTTTATCCTCCTGGAAGGGGGCCTTTTCTCCCGGTTTCATGCCTTCCCGGGTTCGGAGATATGGTACGGCGGTTCCAATATTCAGCCTGTCTCAAGAGACGAGGCATATGGATGGTGCGAACAGACCGGTAACTACGAAGTGGTGGAGGAGCAGCAGTAGAGCGAATGTCGGAGCGAATCCAGTCCCCGCTGGAGAGCTGCTTTCCCCGGGTCTCTTAAAAGTCCGGCCCGCGGCGTGGCGGATCTCTTTTGCTCCGGCGGGCCTGTGAACTTTCTTCCCGGACGGTAATTCGCATAGCGGGAGGCGCGTCCTCTCCACAGGGGTGCCGGCGCTTGTGAGAGGCGCCCAGCGATCGTCTGCGGCGAGGCCGTTGCCGGGACACAGGACGGGAGACCCATCCGGCAATGACAAGGACCCGGATCAAAGGGCGCATGTATACCTCTGCGACGGCATCGCCCGGGACCATACCCGGTTGATCGACGCAGCCGCCTGCGCCGGCGTTCATCCTGTTCGTACCCGGCAAAGAGACGGATAGCAGCGCATTATGCCATCAGCCCATTCTGGGGCTCAGGAGCTTTCTTCTTCCCGGGAGGGGCTGATATCGTATTTTCTCAGCAGATCATTGAGGGCTTCTTCTATGACATTGTTGGTCTTCTTCCCTTCCTCGATTGCCAAGATTTTGACTTTTTTCATCAGGTCACTATCGAGTCTCATTGTGTACTGAGAGCGTTCATATTTCTTCATAGTATTACTAGTAGATTAATCACGTTATTAATCAATGATTCCGATCGTCCTTTGTCTGAGAAAGTCCTTTGAGTTAAAGGGTTATCAATAATACGACAGCCCCTGCTATCCGGTGCGCCGCATCGATTCTCCGAGGCTCCCCCAGCTTTTCCTGTGGCATTGGAGCGGGTCGGTAAGCCGCTGTGCGAGGGAGATCACGCCTGCGTGATGCTCGATGAAACACGATACCGTGCAATTTTACAGAACTGGACCTCTTGCACGGATGAGATCGTTTCGTACGGGCATGGCGAAATTATTCAATGGCCCTCATCGATGATTTCGGGAAAATCCAGGGGGATTCACCATGAAGGAATAGAGCGGTTCTAAAATATAATCATTTATAACCTCAATAATTTATTTATTAAATAGATAATATGGTAATCAGGGTATTGAGATGTTCAATACACCTCGTAATATATTATTTAAACAATGACTTTATACATTTATTATAGAATTACCGAAAGAGGGAATACATGGAAACACTCTATATAACGGAGGAAACAGAACCTTGAGAGAACTAATGAAAGATTTTTCATGGTGGAAGGATCAGGAAATTGTTCACCTGATGTCCAGGGTGGCAAAGGCCGGGAGGCTCGATCACCTCAAGAGAAAAATCGATAGAATCAATGCCGCGGTAGATAACGGTGCAGACATTGACAAGATCAATGAGTTTGTCAGGAGCGGCAAGTTCGACGGGCACAATATCGATGAACTGATAGATCAGGCCAAATAACGGGAGTGATGAACGCTATGAGAAAGACGGTCGGTAAGATGAATCAGGAAGTGCGTTTCAGGGACATATCTGATAACTCTCTGATCGATCTCCAGGAAGAGCTCTACTGGGTTATTTTCCGGGCCCGTGAAAACGCGAAAAACATCTGCGAGCAAGCAGGGTTCACGCCCGAAGAAGCAGGGTTGCAGTTTCTCCACCCCACGATAGGACCCCGGAAGAACTACACCATGATCTGCCTGCGGGTGGAATGAAGGGCTGATCGCCCTGGGACAGGGGCGCGTTCCCGGCCCTGATTTTTCCCGCCATCCGTGTGCTCCCCCGGTGAGCCGCAGGCCCCCTGCCTGTACGGGGGCGACGAGAGAGCGCTGTCTGTCCAATACAGCGACAATGCCCCGAACACTTACCGCACGCCGGCACGATCGATCCGGAGATTTTCCCCACGATTCTCTGAAGGTATGCCGCCGGTATGCTGCCGAGAACACCATTGTTTCTCCAGTCCGAATATGGCAGAACAAATAGTTGATGAAAGAACCCTTTCTCCCGGAATATGACGAGCACGAGTACAGTCCCTGCACGTCCGAGATGCTTGCGCAGTGGAAACCGGGCGAAGAGCCGGCAATCTTCGTGCGCGAGGTCGAAACCCTCTACAAGACGGCAAAGGGCAATTACTTCATCCTGTCCGAAGGGGGCCTGTTTTCCCGGTACCACTCATCTCCCGATGCTGAAGCATGGTACGGCGGCTCCGCGATACGGCCCCTCACCTGGCAGGAGGCCCTGAGCTGGTGCGAAGAAACCGGAAACCTCGAGACCATCGATGGACACTTTTTCTTGCCATAAGGAAACCCCTGATAGTCTCGCGCCCTGTCTTGACTGAACAGCCCCGGGTATTACTATTGTACGTAAAACAGCTGATGATCTTCAACCGAACCCGACACAGCTGCAGCAATCCGGACCGCAGGTCCGGTTGCCCCCGGCGCGGCGTGTCCGCTGCCGGGAGAGCGGGAGTCCTGTTGCCGGGCTCATCATTGATGACAGGAGGCGGAAGATGAGAAGAATGAGAAAGATCGCCCTGTTCGACCACCAGGGCTGCCATACGAAATTTTTCGCTCGGTTCGATGGTTCCACCAGTCCCCTCAAGTACCGGGGACGGTGTCCCAACCCGCACTGTAACCGTACCGTGTCTCTGTTTCCCGAAACCCTGTTCACCTCCATGGACAAGGCTCGTCGGGAGTACATCAAGCTCACCAATAACGAGATCGGAAGGATCTTCTGGCAGACGTGAAGACGCCCCGCCGCGTGCCGGGAGAGCCGGGCGGCGCGGCGTGAGGGGGGCGTGCTTTCATCGTTCTGCCCCTTCAGGGTCTGCAGCAGAGGGCCGGACAGACTCGAGCTGGCCGGGATAACATGCGGTAATGTCTATTGACCTCGAACCGATCTTTCTTTACGGTGTGTTTCGAACACATGCGTGATCCTGAGAAAGGGGTATGCTTTCATGGAACATGAAAAGGAAACACAAGGCACCGGTGTGGTTTACTTCTTTGAATGCGAAGGGTGCAAAAGCGAGATCTTCTGGTCCGACATCAAGCCCGTGGTGGAACGGGCAGCACGGGTCTTCAAGTGGGTGCGGGCAGGGTGCCCCAATCCGGAGTGCGACTGCTATCTGATCCTGAGCTCTCCGGACAAGATCCTCAGCAGAGAGGAAGCCGAGAAGATGTACGAAGAAAAGAGAAACCGGGGCGAAAAGAACATATTCTGGGTCTGATCACGCCTCCCATATAGGGGCGCGGGGGTGAGCGGCGCCCACGCCATTTGCACGTGCCTTTTCCCCGTGGCGTCACGGTATTTGGCGCGCAGTCCCTGTGGAAGACTTGCGCAGATCATGTGCAATTCCATTATTACCTCTTAACGTGCCTCAACGACAAACCATGAACAGGGAGGAAGAAATGTCAGTGCAAGAATTCCTCCGTATCCCCGCAGGGGGCGGGGTTTCGCTGGAGGGACAGTTGTCCGTGCCCGGGGGCGCCCTGGGGCTCGTCATATTCGCTCATGGTGCCGGGAGCAGCAGGCTGAGTCCGAGGAACACCTATGTCGCGAGACTTCTTCAGCACAATGGGTTGGGAACGCTCCTCTTCGACCTGCTCACGGAAGAGGAAGACATGATCTACAGCAACCGGTTCGATATTGACCTCATTTCGGCGCGCATGGCGGAGGTGACCGTCTGGGTCCGCGGCAATACGGCTGCGGAGGGGATGCCGATCGGGTTCTTCGGTGCGAGCACCGGCTCTGCAGCGGCCTTGAAGGCCAGTGTTTCCATCGATGAGAATGTCCGGGCGGTGGTTTCCCGGGGCGGGAGACCGGATATGGTCATGGACATTCTGCCCCAGGTAATATCGCCCACGCTGTTCATCGTGGGGGGCGACGACACCGTGGTGATTGATCTCAACAGGCAGGCCTTCAACGCGCTGACCGCAGAGAAGGATTTGCAGATCGTACCTGGAGCAGGGCATCTCTTCGAGGAGCCGGGCAAGCTGGACATCGTGGCCGATCTCGCCGGCAGGTGGTTCGTCAGACACATGGCTTGACCCTCCAAGGCTGCTGAAGCGGGCACGGTTCGAGAGATGCCGGAACCGCTCGGTCAGGTCCCGGAAGGAAAATCCCTTTGACAACCCGTTGATGTTGCATCATGTTTCATCTGCACTATAATGGGATAAAAGGGAGGTTCCCATGGCGCGCTATGTGAAGAAGGTATCAGGGAAGGCCGGCCTGCCGCCCGGCACCGTTGTTCATATCGGCGAGCGGAAGCCGGGGAGGGTCCGGGTCAGGGTGCTGGATTACGACAGAGACCATGCCTCCGAACACGAGATCCACGATATCCGGGAGGCCTTCCGCTTTCGTGATACGCCGGGTGTGAGCTGGATCAACATCGACGGGTTGCACGATATCCGGCTCATCAAGCAGCTCGGCGCACACTTCGGGTTCCATCCCCTTTTTCTCGAAGACATCGTGAATACCGCGAGCAGGTCAAAGATCGAGGATTTCGGGGCCTATATCTTCGTGGTGCTCAAGATGCTCTATCAGGACCGTGACGACAGCCGGAAGATCGTGTCCGAGCACGTGAGCCTGATTTTCTCCGAGCGATATGTCATCTCTTTCCAGGAGAGGGAAGGCGATGTGTTCGATTCCATCCGGCAGCGGATCGTCTCCGCCGCCGGCAGACTGAGAACACAGGGGGCGGATTACCTGGCATACCGGCTCATGGATGCGATCGTGGATAATTATTTCACGCTCGTCGAATTCCTCGGAGAGCAGGTGGATGATACCGAAGAGACGCTTCTGGACAGGCCCGAGAAAGAGACGATCCATGTCATACACCATCTGAAAAACGAGAATCTCTTCCTGCGGAAATCCATCTTCCCCCTCCGGGATATCCTCAACTACCTGGAGCGGGGCGAGTCGAACCTGGTAAAGCCGGAAACCCGCGTCTACTACCGCGATGTCTACGATCACACCATCCAGATCATGGAGACCCTCGAGACCCTTCGGGACGTGCTCTCCGGAATGACGGACATCTATCTCTCCAGCATGAGCAACCGGATGAACGAGGTCATGAAGGTGCTCACCGTGTTTGCCTCCCTGTTCATCCCGCTCACCTTTCTGGTGGGGGTGTACGGGATGAACTTCGACTACATGCCCGAGCTCCACTGGCGGTGGTCGTATCCTGTTCTGTGGCTGGTCATGATCGGCATGGGGGTGTCACTCCTCGTGTTCTTCAGGAGAAAAAAATGGCTGTGACACACGCGGATCCATCCCGCGGATCAGGTGAACGGGCCCGGCGGCCCGGGATACCCGGATACCGGGACAGGGTGGTTCTTTATGATTGACGCGGTACTGCTGGTAATCGGCATAGCGCTCCTGATCGCCGGAGGAGATCTTCTGGTGAGGGGGGCGTCGGCACTGGCCGGCATCCTCGGGATATCCCCTCTGATCATCGGTCTTACAATCGTCGCCTTCGGCACCAGCTCTCCGGAGCTGGCGGTCAATGTGGTGGCCGCACTGAAGGGGAGCACCGACCTGTCCTTCGGGAACATCATCGGCTCCAACATCGCCAACGTGGGGCTCATTCTGGGCCTTGCCGCTGTCCTGAAACCGATCAGGGTGAACAGTGCGGTGATCGTGCGCGAGATCCCCATGATGCTGCTGGCCACCGGCGCCGCGCTCGTCATGGGCTTCGATCATGTGCTGCGCTCGGGACAGGGGGTGTTCGACCGCTCGGAGGCGCTTCTGCTTCTGCTCTTTTTCTGTGTGTTCATTTTCTACAATGTCGCTGACGCCCTCAGAAACAAGAAACCCGACCCCTATCTCGAGGAGTCGTCGGAGACCGCCGGGGTGAAAGAACACCACAGGTTGTGGGCCCCCCTCATTATGACTATTGCCGGGCTCGCGCTGCTCGCCCTTGCGGGAAGGCTCACCGTGAACTCCGCCGCCGGAGTTGCCCGGGCCCTGCATCTCTCCGAGGCCTTTATCGGGCTCTTTCTCGTTGCCCTGGGCACCAGCCTGCCCGAGCTCGTGGCCACCTTCATAGCAGCGGCGAGGTCCCAGAGCGACCTCGCCATCGGCAACGTGGTGGGGTCCAACATCTTCAACCTGCTCTTCATTATGGGGATAACCGCCTGGATCAGGCCCGTCCCCATTCCTCCACAGGGGCTTCTGGATCTCCTGGCCGCGGCCGTCCTCTCGCTCATGCTCCTGCCCATTGCAGCCAGCGGCCGGCGCACCATAACCCGTCCCGAAGGGATCCTGCTCCTGGCGTTGTACGCCGCGTTCATCGTCGGGAGGGGCTGGATGTCCGCGCTGGGGTAAGATACGTGTGCGCGGGAGGACGCGCCCCGGTGAGGGGCACGGGCCCGCACGTCCTCGTTGAGACGTGTCCCTGCAGGGGGACGGCCCCCTCGTGCGTATGCCCTGTAAGAGGGCGGGCTGTTCTTTTCCTGCTGGCGGGAGAGTGCCGGGTGAAAAGTGAGGTAAGAGTCCCCCGGGAAACGACCGTGCCGGTTGACGGGCAAGAGGGAACAGGGCTGTGGAGTGTAGGAATGGAAAGATACAGCTATTATTTATGATATACAGCATGTGAGCCGAGAGGAAGAAGCCCGGCAATGAAAACCGTGTCACGGATCTTTGCAGCACTGGTTCTCCTGATCCTGCTGCTTGTCGTCCTTTCGGCGGCGGGCCTGCACCTCTACCTCAAGACCGACCGGGGCGGCGAGCGGGTCCTGGTCGCGGTGAACTCCCTCATCCCGGGCCGGATACAGGCGGAAGATATCTCCGTCTCTCTCCTTGGACAATCGGTGGGCTTCACGGATGCCACGCTCTTGGGACCCAGCGGCGATGTCGTCCTCGCGAGCGCGAGCCTTCTGGTGGAGATCGACATTTTCTCGCTGCTGGACAATCGTCTCGTGTTCAACGAGATCTCGCTGGAAGGCACGGATATCAGGCTTGCCGCTACGGGCGATGGATCGCGGCTCAATCTGGTGCAGGCCTTCGTGGAGGAAGCACCGGCGCAGGAGCCCGAGCCGCAGGATGAACCCGGAGAAGGGCTCGCTGTGATCATAAAGAAGCTCACCATAAAAGACGGCTTGCTCCGGTACACCGATGAGGCAGCCGGTAATTCCGTGCGCCTGGAAGACGTGAACGCACAGGCCTCGCTCGATCTGGAAGGCATTTCCGCGGGCATCGACGGTTCAGCGGCGCGGGTATCCCTGCGGATGGACGGCCAGTCTCTGGAGCTTGACCGGGTGAGGATCGAGGGCGATTACGAAGAGGACAGCCTCGACGCCCTGTTCGCCGAGGCCTCTCTCAACGGGTTCCGGGTGTCCGTCCAGGGGGAGGCCGCGGATGTCCTGAACGAACCGAAGGTGAATATGGTGCTCGAGTACGGCGGAGAGCTTTCCGGCCTCATGTCCCTGCTGGACCCTAAGAGACGGTATTCCGGAAGGATATCCGGCAGGGCCGCGGCCCGGGGCGCGTTGGGGAATCCTCAGGCCACGGCCGTCCTGGATTACGAGGGGGGGGAAGTCGCGGGCATACGGCTCGACGGCCTCCGGCTGGAGATGGCCCTGGATGATCGGATCGTGGAGCTCGGAGAGTCGGTTCTCCGAAGCGCCTCCGGCACGGCCACGGCCAGCGGAAAAATCGATCTCCGGGAGGCCTTTCCCCGTGGCTTCATCGAGAGCGAGCCGGGTCTCGAGGCCGTTTCCTACGACCTCGTCTCCACGCTCGCGAACATCGATCCCGGCCGGTTTTTTCCCGATGCCGCGGCATACCCCGACAGCGTATCCGGCCGGGTGGAGGTTGCCGGAAGGGGAGTTCTGCCCCCGGATATCACCGCGAGCTCAGACTATGTGCTCCATCTGGAGGGCGCCTTGCCGGAGTCTCCGATTCCCATGGGCGAGATCGACATCAAGGGGGAGGCGGGGCTCGATTATCCGGTCCTCACCTATGCCGCCGCCGGAGATATCACCGGGACCATCGATGCGGACATCCGGGGCAGGCTGAACCTGGTCGCGGATAGTATCCAGGCCGTGGTGCGTCTCGATGTCCGGCAGGTGGAGGGCATTGTCGCGGCTCTGGATATGCAGGCGAAGGGGTCGTTCTCGGCCCGGGCCGAGATCTCGGGTACCCTGGGCAACCCGGTGGCATCCGGCACGCTGACGGGGAAGGGCCTCCAGTGGCAGGACTACCGGGTGGGAGATGTCTCGGCCGATCTCAGGCTCGACGAAACCGGCATGCTCACTATCACCGAGCTGTCCATGAACAGAGCGGGCAGGTCGCTCTCCGTGCAGGGAGGTGTCAGGGTTTTCCGGGAAGGGCTGACCCCCGATCCCGACCTGCCCGTCAACCTGGACATCCGTCTGGAGTCGGCCAGGATAGACCGGATGATCGTGCAGGAGGGAATGGGAGGCACCCTCAATGGCGAGGTGCACGTGGGCGGAAGGCTGGCCGGGCCCTCGGTGCGCGTCGACCTCGCAGGCGAGGGGGTGACTTTCCAGGGCGTCAATCTGGGGAATATCCGCATACAGGGTGATCTCACCGACGAAGGCATCACGAAGCGGACATTTCCGCCGGCGGCAGAGAACCTCCCCCAGGTGCGGCAGAACGTTCCTGCCGCATTTCATCTCCCGGCCGGCGGAGCCGGAACCCCGGTCATCCGCCCTGCATCAGATGAGGCATCTCTCACGCGCCTGCCGGCCGGTGGCGGGAAGGGGCAGGCAGCCATGGGGACCGCGGCAGGACCGTCTCCCCCGATCCGGAGGGTCCAGTTCAACCCCAGGCTCGAGTTCGAGATCACCGGAGAGCAGATCGACCTGCAGGAGTTCACCCCCCTGGCCGAGGGCACGCTCCGGTATGACGCCCGGCTCCGCGGCAGCCTCAGGGAACCACGGGGGACCTTCCGGGTGAGCGGAACCGGGATCACCCTGGCGGGGCAGGAGGTGGAAGAGCTGAGGGCCTCGGGAGATCTCCAGGGCGGACAGGTGCGGGTCAAGGCTCTCACCGCCGTGGTGGCCGAGGGCGAGACCGTCACCGGCTCCGGCAGCCTGGATTTGAGCGAGCCAAGGGACTACGAGATCTCCCTGTCCACCCGGGGCATCATGCTCAACTCCCTCGCGGCCTTTCAGAAGAGCGAGGTCACCGGCGGGAGACTGGTGTTCGACGTCACGGGCAGCGGAACCCTGGAAAACCCGGGACTCGAGGGCACCCTGCGGATTCTGAGCCCGGCCGTCAGGGGGCAGGCGCTTCAGGATATCGCGGTCAGCCTCACGCTGGCGGAGCAGGTGGCGCACGTCAGGGGGCAGAACGGCTTTTCCTTCGACGGCACCTATGATCTTCAGACCCGGGTCATCGATCTGGAGGCCCTGTTCGAGGATGCCGAGCTGGCGCCCTATCTCGCGATCGCAGGCAGGCCCGAGCTCAGGGGGATCATGAGCGGGAGCGTGGAGATCACCGGCGATGTCTCGGACATGACCGGTCTGAACGTGTCGGTGCATGTCGCACGGGCATACATGGGTTTCAGGGAGCGGGAACTCATGAGCGCACGATCCCTGACAGCCGAGTACCGGCAGGGGAGCCTCGTCATACCGGAGACCTCCATCGACCTGCCGGGCGAGGGCAGCATGATGATCAGGGCCGATGCCGCGCCGCAGGGAGAGCTGGACCTCCACGCAGAGGGGATGGTCCCGCTTGAGATCATGGGGCTCTTCGACCCGGAGCTGGCGGACCTCACCGGCACGGCCCGTTTCGAGGTGGATGCCGCGGGAAGCCTCCAGTCTCCCCGGGTGGAGGGGGATGTGTTTCTCGAGGATGTACGGTATCCCGTCCCCTACAACAACCAACTCATCCACGGGGTGCGCGGTCATGTGCAGATCAGCCGGGAGAGGATTCTCATAGAAAATCTGGCAGGCAGGCTCGACGATGGATATTTCGAGGTACGGGGCCGGATGGACCTGGAGGATCTCCAGCCCGGCCGGATGAGCATGACCGCCCGGATGAGGTCGCTGCCCATCGTGGTTCCCGATACCATGGATCTCCTGCTCGAGGGCGAGGCGACCCTCTCCGGCATGCCCGGCGACAGCCTGCTGCAGGCGGACGTGGCCGTTCTGGAGGCACTGTATTATCAGGACCTGCAGCTGAACATCGTTGCCGAGGTGGGCCAGAGGATTCTCGGCGGAGGCCGGGAGGTGCAGATCGCGCGTGAGCCCATCGATCTGCCCTACCTGCGAAACGCGGAGCTCGATATCTCCGTCGTCAGGCGGGGCCCTGTCCTGATCGAGAACAACCTGGCCGAGCTCACCCTGAGCCCTGATCTGCACGTGACAGGCACCCTGAATAACCCGGTCATCACGGGCAGGGTCTCGGTGATCGAGGGCACCGTCACCTATCAGAGGCGGACCTTCGAGGTCACCGACGGGGTGGTGGAGTTCGTCGATCCCTACCGGACCAGGGCGGTGGTCGATCTCGAGGCCGAGGGCGAGATCCGTGACTGGACGGTCTTTCTCTCCGTCTCGGGGCCCATGGATAATCTGAACATCGAGCTGGCCTCCGACCCGCCGGCAGAGGATGCCGTGATCCTCACCCTGCTGGCCACGGGCAGAACCCCGGACGAGCTCACCGGCGGGGGAGGGGCGCCCAGGAGCCCTTCCAGCATGCTGGCGGAGCTCCTGGCCGGCACCTATGGAGAAGAGCTTCGGGAGACCACGGGCCTCGACATCCTCGAGCTGGAGACGGTCTCCCCCGAAGGGGGGACAGCGGACGACATCAGGATCACCGTGGGCGAAGAGCTCACGCGCCGGCTCACCGTGAAGTATTCGCTGGAGACCAGCGAGAGTGAGGTGACCAGGACCGCCATTGCGGAGTACAAGCTGCTGGAGAGCCTTCTGATCGATGGTTTCCAAGACAGCAAGGGGGTGTTCGGCGCAGATCTCCGGTACAGGGTCGAGTTCCGGTAGGGGGTGGTGTTTTCCATGCGCATGAAATGCTTCAGGGCACTGCTTTTCGCGATACTGGCCGCCGCTGTCTTCCCGGCGGCGTCCGCGGCCCGGGAATCTCAACCCGCGGAGCCCTCGTCCGGGAGGATCGCCGAGGTGCGCATCGATATCTACGACTATCCGGGCGAGCAAGAGAATCTCGTCGCCCTGGCACGCGATCTCGTCGACCTCCAGGTGGGACAGGAGCTCACGGAAACTCTGTACGAGCGGGCGGAATCGGTGCTGAGCATGAGCGGCAGGTTCCAGGAGATCTCGTCCGAGACGCTTCCGGGTCCGGAGGGGGTGACCGTGGTCTTCCGGCTCAAGCCGTATCTCCTCATACGGGAAATCGACGTCAAGGGGGAATATCCCCTGTTCCGGCAGGAAATCATCAACGCCATGACCGTGTACGTGGGCGATCCCCTGCGGGAAGGCCTGTCCGCGGAGCAGGAGCGGCTCATCCGCCAGTACATTCTCACCCAGGGATTCATCGACCCGCAGGTGAAGGTGAGGGTCCGCGGCGAGGCCCCGGACGGCTCGGTAAGGCTCGAGGTGGTGATCGACGAGGGACCCTACTTTACCCTAGATTCGCTGAGGATCCGGGGCAACCGCAACTTCTCCGATGCCTGGCTCAAAACCCGGCTCGGGTTCTGGTGGGACTCGCTCTATCCCGGCACCGCCGGCCGGCTCCTGGAAGACGCGATGGACGAAAGTGTCCGGAGCCTCGCCTCATACTACTGGAGAAAGGGGTACGCGGATGCGGAGGCCGCCTATGCCGTTGAGAAGGACCCTGAGACCGGAAACGTGGATGTGGCCGTGGTCGTGGAAGAAGGCCCCGAGTACGAGATCCGCATCGTCGGCAACCGCGAGTTCTGGGACCGCACGTTGAGAAACAGGCTCTCTCTCTTCGAAGAAGGCAACGTACGGGACAGCGGGATCAGAAAGAGCGTCAGGAACATCCGGGAGCTCTACCGCAGCAACGGATACCCGGATACCGGGATCACCGTGGAGGAGCGGGAAGAAGGCGCAGGCGACGACGCGAAGAGGATTGTCACCCTCATCATCGAGGAGGGCCGGCAGATGGTCGCGGGCTCGGTCCGGTTCACCGGAAACACGGCCTTTGACGAGGACAGGCTCCTTCAGCAGATGGAGATCGACGACCCGAGGATCCCGCTCATCGGCAAGACGCTGTATGTGCCGGATGTGCTCGAGCAGGACATCCGGGCCGTCAGGACCCTCTATCTGCAGGAGGGCTTCGGAAAGGTGGACGTGAGGAGCGAGGTTGTTCCGCGGGAGAACGATGGCACGGTGGACATCATTATCGCCATAACCGAAGGCCCGCAGACGATCGTCTCGTCGGTGAGCTTCGAGGGGCTGAGCGTCATTTCCGAGGCGCGGGCGCGGTCCATTGTCATGACCGCCCAGGGGAAACCGCTCAGGCCCTATGCCATCCAAGGGGACGAGACCGCCCTGGCCGCTGAGATCTCCGAGCAGGGCTACCCGCACGTGAGTGTCAAAGGCGTTGTCGCCCGCAGCGGGGACGGGAAACGCGCATCGGTGAGGTTTACCGTGAACGAGGGGCCTCTGGTGCGCATGGGCAGGACCTATTTTTTCGGCAACTTCAAGACCAGGGAAGGCATTCTGGACAGAGAGCTGGGCATGGAACCGGGAGACCCGTTCTCCTTAAGGGAAATGATCGAAGGCCAGAACGAGATCCGGCGCATGGGTATTTTTCAGTCCGTGCAATACAAGACCTTCGGACTGCGCGAGATGCGCGACAAGGTGACCCTGATGACCAGCGTGGAGGAGAGGAGACCCTACTATGTCCAGACCTCGCTGGGATATGAGAGCAATCTGGGAGTCTACGGCAGCGCCCGTGCCGGCGACCGCAATCTTTTCGGACTGAACAAGGAGCTGTGGGTCCAGACCGAGGTGAGCCAGACCGGCGAGCGCTATGAACTGGGCCTGCGTGCCCCCAGAATATTCGGAACCCGGATAACGAGCGTGTTCAACCTGTTCTACGAGGAGCAGGAGCCCTTCAACCAGGAGTTTGAGGTGAAAACCTTCGGCTCCACACTGGGCTTCATTGCGCCCCTGAACGACAGGCTCTTTGCCTCGCTCAATTTCAGGTATGAGCTCAGGGAGCTTTCCAACGGTGACCTGACCCTGGAGGAGATCGAAGAGGATATCCCGGAGGGGGACGAGGAGCTCTTCGATCCCAGAAACGTTTTCATCGTCACCCCCGCTCTCACCTACGACTCGCGGGACTCGTTCACGCGCCCCACCAAGGGGCTTTTCTCCACGCTCTCCGTAGACGTCTCAAACGGCCTGCAGGAGGACCTGGACGACTTTTTCCGGTACTCTCTCGATGTGAGGACCTATGTGAGCCCCTTCGAGAACATCACCCTGGCCTGGCTGGGCAGGGCGGGCTATATCGCCTCCTACGGGGGAAGCGACGTGGTGTCCGAGGATCAGCTCTTTTTCCTCGGGGGTACGCTGGACGTCAGGGGCTACGATGAAAACCGTCTTCTGATCGATGCCGACGGCGATCCGGTGGGCGGACGGATATCGCTGGCAGGCTCCATGGAGGCGCGGTTCTATCTGGAGTACAACCTGGAGCTTGCCGTGTTCCTCGACGCCGGCTCGGTGCGCAGAACCTTTGTCGAGCCGGTCACGGACAACACCCGGTTTTCCTACGGAGCAGGGCTGCGCTATATCACACCCATAGGCCCCGTGGGGCTGCTCTACGGCCGCAAGATCGATCCGGAGCCAGGGGAAGACCCCTACCGGTGGCATTTTTCCATCGGGTATACCTTCTGATACCCTCCCTCACGATTCCGGCCGGCTCCCGACCATTGCCGATGACACGGGTCTGTCTCCTCGCGATCAGGATATCTCTGACAATACCGGGGAGGTCGCTCCATGTCTCTCCGCCACCCCGGGAAGAACCCAGCCGGCGGCTTGATCCTTTGAGGACGCGCACGCCCCGAACCGTTTCTTCCCCGCGAGCGGAAGGGATTGAGACACTAGCAGTAGGCAATACTTGCTCAAGCACCCTCTATCCCGCGGGCGGAAGGGATTGAGAACGGGGCGTTTCTGCGCGTAAAGGGAAGGCAGCGGGAGGGTATTCAAGGAAATACTCCCAAAGGCCGATATCGGCGAATATATCGATCGAGGAGACATATGCATGAAGAACTACCGGATACTGTTCGCTTCGGCTCTGCTCCTGCTGCTGGGTTCTCTTGCCCATGCCCGGGTGGAATTCGAAATCAGCCCCGGCGCAGGGTATCTCACCGGGGACAACACCTATGAGATCGGCGATGTGCCGGCCGAGCTCGATCAGTGGGGCCGGGAGCCATATTTTCCCATCAGCCGGCTCGAGTTTCTCCTGGGCGTGCCCATCGCAACGCTCGATGCCCGGGTCACGGTGGACAGGTGGACACTCTCCGGCGGGGCCAGGATCAATATAGGCGATCGCACCGGCAACATGCGGGACTACGACTGGGGCATGCCGTTCTGGGATGAAGATGGCGATGAAGGGCCGGGCTGGTACGTGTGGGAGATAACCGATGGCAGCCACACGTGGTATGCCCTGGATGTCGAGTCCAAGAGCGAATCCACGGTCGATCTTCTGTTCTGGGAGGCTGAGGTCGCCTACGAGCTTTTCTCCCGCCCGTACCGCGATGCCTTCGATGGTACCTGTCAGGGGACCGTTCGGGGATATTTCGGCGCGGGATACGAGCACCGGGCGTTCGAGTACGAGTGCGAGCTGATCCGGCAGTGGTCGCCCTCTGGGATACCCGGGTACGACGTGGTCGGTGACGGAACCGTGGGGCTCACCTATGACGTGAGCTACTCCATCCCCTATGTCGAGTTTGCCCTGGAAGGCGTCTTCAGGAGCGCAGCCATGTCGATCAGCGCCGGGTATTCGCCCTATGTGACGGCCCGTGACGAGGACGTGCATATGGACAGGCGGCCGGGGCCTATCTATGGGGAAGGGGAATGTACCGGCAATGCCCTCAAATGCAGGGCGGATATCCGATACGACTTCACCTCGCACTGGAGTGTGGGCCTTCTCATGGACTACCTCTACCTGCGCACCTCGGGCGAGCAGGACAACTCCATATATGCCGGAACCGACGGGGTGACGACCTGGGACGACGATTTCTGGACCACGGACGAGAAGATCACCAGCAGGCAGGCGTATTTTATCCTCAATGTAAGCTACCGCTTCGGTATTCACCGGTAATCTTCCTGCCGCATTCCATATACGCCTGCTCCGTCAGGCGGCCTGCATCCCGGCCTCCAGGGTCTTTACAGGGGGGGGCGGGGCCTGCGAAGCATTCAAATAATTAAATGATAACTTGATTCATCTTAAACAGAATTATATACTATATTGTTCAGTCTGCCTCCCGTGACTGTCCTGTCGCCCCGCCGGGGCCCTAAAAGGACAGGGCGGCGGACGGGAAGACCCGGATACGATCCCCTTATACTGCGCGACCGGGATGAAGAAGGGCCTTCCCCTTCCGGCCGACGGGGTCCGTGCTGCAGATCTTTTTTTTGACAAGAGAAAACGAGCGGAACAGGAGGAGTTTTATGGAAGAAATCTTGCTGAAGATCGACGAACTCGCGAAGTACCATGATCAGGTTTCACCGGAGCTGATACGGGCAAAGGACATAAAACTCGGGCTGCGCAATGTCGACGGCACCGGGGTGGTGGTGGGCATCACCTCCAAAGGGCTGGTGGTGGGCTACGAGAAGATCCCGACCCCGGACGGAAAAGGCCACGAGGTAAGGCCGGTGGATGGGAGGCTGCTCTACTGCGGATACGACGTATGCGACCTCATCAAGGGCATTTACCGTGAGGGTCGCTTCGGATTCGATGAGGTGTCGTATCTGCTCCTGACCGGCGAGTTACCGGCTGCGGACGATCTGGCCCGGTTCAGCTCCACCCTTGCGAAGAGGAGAACGCTCACCAAACTGGAGCGCGGCATCCTCATGCAGGAGGGTGAGAACGACAATCAGATGTATGCCCTGCACTCGGTGGTCTCACACCTGAGCCGGTGCGACAGCAACCCGGAGTCCACCGACCTGAGGGACGAGACCAACCGGTGCATCAACCTCATCGCCAAGTTTCCGACCATCGTAGCCTACAACTACCATGTCATGCGGTACCGCACCGGTTCCAGCCTGAGCATCATCAAGCCCGAGCCCGACCTCTCGGCGGCGGAGAACTTTCTGTACATGCTCAAGGGAAAACGACCCTCCCGGTTCGAGGCCGAGCTTTTTGACCAGTGCCTCATCCTCCATGCCGAGCACGGAGGCGGAAACAACTCCACCTTCACGGTCCGGGCCGTCTCGTCGAGCGGGGCGAACACATACATGGCAATATGCTCCGGTATCGCCTCGCTGAGCGGGTATCTGCACGGGGGAGCGAACGAGTCGGTCATGAAAATGATGAAGAGCATCAAGAAACAGGTGCATGACTGGGAAGACAGGGACGAGGTGAAGTCCTGCCTGGCGCGCATTCTCGACGGAAAGGCCCATGACCGGTCGGGTAAGATCTACGGGATGGGGCATGCGGTGTACAGGGTTTCCGACCCCCGTGCCGTGCTTCTCAGGCAAAAGGCGCAGGAGTTTGCCCGGATGAAGAACATGAATCACGAGTACGCGCTCTACAACCTGGTGGAGGAGACCGCACGGGAGCTCTTACGCGAGCGCAGAAAGACGGACATCTGCGTCAACGTGGATTTCTACTCCGGCTTTATCTACAAGCTCCTGGGCATCCCCATGGAGCTTTACACCCCGATATTCGCCATGTCCCGGGTGGTGGGGTGGTCGGCCCACCGGATCGAGCAGATCATCCAGAACAAGATAATGCGGCCCGCCTATGCATCGTCCCTCGCAGCGGAGAGCTCGTATGTCCCGCTGTCGGAACGGGGGAAGGAGGCCGCGTAAGAACCGGGAAGGCCACTTTCCTGTTGACTCGCTCGTGCCGCAGTATATGTTCTGGAAAATGCCCTGGTGAAATATGCGCAGGGCAGGAATAGAGAAAAGGAGAGGGCGCGGATGGTCAATTACAATACGGCTCTTCGGGGCTATACGGCAAAAAGAATCGAGGAGATCGAGTCGGCGGACATCCTGGTCGGTATTCCCTGCTACAACAACGAGAACACCATCGCACACGTTATTCAGATGGTGTCCCATGGCCTCGACAAGCACTACCGCGACAGGCGCAGCGTGATCTTCATCGCGGACGGCGGATCGACCGACGATTCACGGGAGGCCGCAAAGGAGTTCCAGATCAAGCCCTGGCAGGAGAAGCTCATCTCCATCTACCGGGGCCCGGGAGGCAAGGGCACGGCCCTGCGTTCCGTGTTCGAGGCGGCCGACCGGCTGGGCGTCAAGGTGTGCGCCGTGGTGGACTCCGATATCCGGAGCATCACCTCGGATTGGATAGAGTATCTCCTGGAACCGGTGCTGGAGCGGGATTACCAGTTCGTGGCCCCGGTCTACATGCGGCACAAATATGACGGTACCATCACCAACAACATCGTCTACAACCTCACCCGCACCCTCTACGGCCAAAGGATCCGTCAGCCCATCGGGGGAGACTTCGCCTTTTCCCGCGAGGTGGCCCGGTTCTATGCAAACCAGGCGGTCTGGAGCACGGACGTGGCCCGCTTCGGCATCGACATCTGGATGACCACCTCGGCCATTACCAACAACTTCCGGATCTGCCAGTCGAACCTGGGCGTGAAGATACACGACGCCAAGGACCCGTCCATGCACCTGGGCCCCATGTTCCGGCAGGTGACCTGGACCCTGTTCAACCTCATGGAGGTCTACGAGGACTTCTGGAAGGATGTCCGGGGCAGCGCCCCGGTGGAGACCTTCGGCATGAAGGAATACGCTGAACCGGAGGTCGTGGACGTCAACCTGGATGCCCTGGTCGAGAAATTCCGGGAAGGGTTCCGGCATTTCGGGGTGCTGTGGAAGCAGATCTTCTGCCCCCTGTGTTATCAGGAGATCGAAAACGCCTCAAGGCTGAGCACGGACGGGTTCACCCTGCCCATCGAGACCTGGGTGCAGATCCTCTATGAGCTCGCCGCGACATTCCACGCCTGGAAGACCAACCGCTACAAGCTCGTGGAGCTGGTGGAGCCCCTGTACTACGGGCGGGTGGCATCCTTTATGAACCAGTCGAAGGACATGGACTCCCGGCAGGCCGAGGAACTCGTGGAGGAGCAGGCAAGGAGCTTCGAGGACCAGAAAGACTACCTCGTGGAGATGTGGGAGGAGAAGACCCGCGAGGAGGAGGCGAACGGCACGCAGGACGAGAAGATCCCGCTGTATCTCTAGAGGCGACGTCACGCCGGAGCTGCCGCCCCGGACCGTCGCCCCGCTCGTGATCTCCATCCCCGTTCTTGAGAACACAGTCAGCAGGCAAGAGAATAATACTAGAAGAACAGGTGATGGAGGTGAGGACCATGATCAAGGCGGGAAAGCCTGCCCCGAACTTTGTGGCGCCGGCGTACTATCAGGGGAGATTCACGCATGTCGAGCTCTCCCGGTACCGGGAGCAGTGGGTGGTGCTGTATTTCTACGGGGGCGACTACACCTTTGTCTGAGCCACCGAGATATCGGCAGTTGCCGATCGATACGACGAGTTCCGCGGGCTCGGCGCCGAGGTGCTCTCGCTGAGCGTCGACAGCGTGTACGTCCACAAGGTCTGGAACGAGAGCGAGCTCTCGAAGATGGTGCCCGGAGGCGTTCCCTTTCCCATGCTCTCCGACCCCGGCGGGACGATCGGGCGGGAATACAACGTGTACAATGAAGATATGGCCGTGGATTTGAGGGGGACCTTCATCATCGACCCCGACGGCGTGATCCAGGGGTACGAGGTGCTCACCTCGGTCGTGGGCCGGAGCACCGACGAGATCATCCGGCGAATCCATGCCTTTCAGATCGTGAGAGAAAGCAAGGAAAAGGAATTCACCCCCGCTGACTGGAAGCCGGGCATGACGGTTCTCAAACCCGCCGTCGAGCTCGTGGGAAGGGTGTGGGAGATGTGGAAGCCGGTCAGGCCCCGGGAGTGAGCGACACAGTCCCTTCGGATTGCCGGTCGTCCCTTTTAGGGCAGCGGAACGGATTATACCCCGTACTCGGCACGTCCGATGAGCTCGAGCTGCTGCCTGTGGTTCAGTGCCGTGAAATAGGCGTTATAGCCCGAGATTCTCACGATCAGATCGCGATAGCGCTCCGGATTGTCCATGGCGTCTCTCAGCACGCGGGAATCCACCACATTGAACTGCATCTGCATGCCGCCCAGGCGGCAATAGGCCTTCACATAGCCCGCCATGTGGTGCACGGTCTTCTCGCGGCTGTCCGCAGGGGAGGGCGAGAGCTTGACGTTGAAGGCCATGTTGTTGTCCATGTACTCCGGCTTCAACCTGGCCACGTCCGAGATGAAATCCAGGTAATTCCTGCTCGCGTGCGGCTCGGGGGTGAGCCCCGGGGTGAAGGGCATGCCCGAGAGTCTGCCCGAGGGAAGTGCGCCCGAGAGGTTGCCGTAGGCCGTGTGCTGCGACATGGACCAGAAGCCGGTCGTGTATCTGCCCCCACGGGTGTTGCGGTGCTGGGAGAAGAGATCGTGGACAAGGCATGCCACGCGGTTGGCCGTGCGCAGTGCTTCGGTATCGCCGGAGCCGAACAGCGGCACCCTGTTCTGCACAAGGGCGCGCAGGGCGGGGGCGTCGCGGAAGTCGGAGTCCAGGGCGTTTTTCAGCTCACGGAAGCCGACCAGGCCTTGGTCGAAGACCAGTCTCCTGATTGCCGTAAGGCTGTCGGTGACATCCGCCAGGCCGATGTTCGCGGTGCCTGATGTGTTGTAGCGGGCGCCGCCTGACGTCATGTCCCGGGCGTGCTCGATACAGCCCTCGATGGTGGAGCTGAGGAAGGGGGTGGGCCGCAGGAGGGCATGGGCCCCTGCATACAGGTTGTTCAGCTCCACCGCCTGGGCGACCAGGAATTCGAGCTGGGCGGCAAAGGCCGCGAAGAACTGATCGAAGGTGGCGAAGTCTTCCACCTGTCCGGTCTTCGGGCCGAGATCCAGATGCATGAGGGGGTGTTTGCCGTTGTTCAGGGCCATTTCCAGGGCCGCCACCAGATTGATCATGATCGCGCCGGTGTGGCCGTTGTGCCGGCCCGGGATGGTGGGCTCCACGCACCCGGTGGCGCTCCAGTCATTGAGGTGCTCCTGCGGGTAGCCATGCTGCCTCAGGGCCGCGAAGACCGCAGAGTCGTTGTGCAAAGAAGGTGTGGCCGAGGTGGTGAAGTTCACCTCGCAGAGCCTGCGGATATACGTCCCGCTGTTCTTCTCGATGTTGATGCGGGCGTTGATGTTGGGATCGGGCAGGGCGAGCATCTCGGTGACCTTCAGGAAGATATAGGTCATGTCGTTGACCCCGTCCTCGCCTTCAGGGGTGACGCCTCCCAGGGTGATGACCTGGTTGGGCGGGGACGTGCCGAAGAGGATGTTGCCGATGTCGGGCGAGAGCGGCATGTGGTCGCAGATTCGCAGGAAAAGGCAGCCGACGAGCTCCACCGCGTGCCTGATATAGGCCCCGCGACTTTCTCCGGGCTCGATTCCCTCCAGATCGGCCAGGTAGTACGGCTGCAGCCACTGGTCGAGCCGCCCCGGCGAGAGCCCGGCATTGGTGTTTTCCATGTGCATGCCGACCCAGGCGGTCCAGACGCTCTGGACCGCCTCGTCCAGGGTGGATGCCGGCAGGTGCGGGACGCGCCCGCACACGCTGGCCATGTGCAGCAACTCCCGCCTGCGGGCGGGATCGGTAGCTTTTTCCGCCTGCAGCCTGGCCTCGGAAGCCAGGTGACCGGCGTACGCCTCCAGGCCCTTGAGGCTGTGCGCCATGCCCTCCAGGGTGGCGCGCCCGTCCTCGTCCAGAGAATCGTCCTCAAGCCGGCGCCGGATGTCCTCGATCAGCCCGATGGTTCCCTTCTCGAGCACGGCCTTCAGGCCCGGCACGGTGTGCGACACGCACACGGCCTTTGAGCAGACCATGGCAACGAAGCGCTCGCTCAGCCTCAGGCAAAGCGGCCGGTTGTGCGTCCTGTTGACCCATTGGTGGAAGGACCGGTCCATCCAGAAGGGAAAGACGTCGTTGAGTGTCTCGATGGTCTCGGCGCTCACGTCGTACGGATTCAGCAGTCGTTTGCCCACCGTGTTCAGCTCGCCCCAGATCATGATTGCCTGGGCGTCCGGATACACGACCACCCCGCATACCGGGTTGGTCGTGGTGGAGCCTGCCAGGAGCTGCTCATCGGCAATGACCGGTTTTTTGCACCGCATCAGGTGCTCGAATGCCAGGCCCTGCCGGAGCACCGGGTGCCACGGCCTGCCCGGGCCGACCTCCTCGAAGCCGTTTTCCCGGTACCACCGGGTCAGCAACTTCGGCCGCTCGGCACAGATCTCGGGCCTTGAGGTGCGGTTTCTGCTGAGGAGCAGCTTCAGGCGGGGAAAATCATCCAGATCCAGGTGGGAGAGGTAGGGATCCCGGAGGTACACGACGTTCTTGTCTTCGATGCGGTGGGCCTTCAGGTGTTCTTTTCGCCGGTCGCTCAATGGTATGAACCCCTGGGCAAGTCCTGGTCCCTTTCCCGAAGCAGGTTTCAGGGAAGCAGCCCCACCCTCCTCGGTCCTCCGAAGCGAGCGCGAAGGAGGATTCAGGCTCTGCGATACGGAGGCCTCCTGCGTGCAGGATTCTTTTCCGCGATGCACGGCTGTTTCGCTGTGTCTTTCTCTGAGCATCTTTTCGTGCCTGCGGCCTGAGAGGAGGGAGAGATAATGGATGAAAAGCTGAAGGTATGCCGCATTACCCTCGATGACGAGCCTGTTTTCGAGCATCATGGCGAGCACATTGCCGGGCGGAGCCGAGACGAGCTCCTTGAGCGCGGCGTTGTCGGCCGCGTTCAGGACCACGTCGGCGTCGCCTTTGATGCCGCGTTCCACCCGGACCCTTCCCTGGTGGAAGATGATGGTCTGGGCCACGGTGTCTGTCCGGGTGCGGACTCCCACCGAGAAGTCGATCCACCCGTCGGTGTTTCTCAGATGACGCTTCAGCCGTTTCACATGGTTGAACGCAAGGGCAACCGCACCCAGGGCTGCACGGGTGATGAGGTTCAGCGGCGTGATGCCTGACGGTTTTTTCATGACAAACCTGAAATTATTATAAGAAGATACACCTTTAAACGCAAGAGCGGCGATTCGGTACGGACTGCGGCGCACATGCGTACTCATTACCTGATGCCGTTCTTCAAGGAACAGCCGCGGGATCATTCATCGAGCACCCGGTGGATGACCGACCTGAGCTCACCGGTGTTGGGCGGCTTGAACAGCATATGCCGGATACCCAGGGATTTCGCCTCCTGCTCGGTGATCACGTCTCCGTAACCGGTGTTCAGGATCACCGGGGTCCCGGGGCGGGTCGCCATGATCCTTTTGACGAGCTCCCGGCCGTCAATCCCGGGCATGGTCAGGTCGGTGATGACGAGTTGAAACCTCTGAGGGTTCTCTTTGAAGAGGTCAAGGGCCTCCTGACCGCTTCGCGCCGATACCACGGTGTATCCCGAACGCTCGAGGACACGCTGCATGCTGGAGAGGATGATCTGCTCGTCATCCACCAGAAGGATGGCGCGTTTTCCCCCGGGCTTCCGCTCTTTCTGTCCTGAACCGGGCTTTGCCCGGTGCTTCTCTTCCATGGCCGGCAGGTATACCGTGAAGAGCGAGCCTTTGCCCGGCTCGCTATCCACCGAGATGGACCCGCCCAGCTTCTTTGCGATCCCGTGCGCAACCGGCAGCCCCATCCCGATGCCCTTGCCCACCTCCTTGGTGGTGAAAAAAGGCTCGAAGAGCCGGTCGATTGTGTCTGGCGGTATGCCCCGCCCATTGTCCCGCACCGTGATCTTCAGGTAATCGCCCGGTTTCAGGTCCTGGAACGGATGTGCCGGATCCAGGCGGGCGAGTGTCAGGCCCACCTCGATGACCCCTTTCTGGGCGTCCAGCGATTCTGCAGCATTTTTGCTCAGGTTGAGGACAATCTGCTGGATCTGCGTGGAATCCCCCATGACCGTATCCGGATCGGCATCGATGTGCGAACGCAGCTCAATGGTGCTCGGCAGGGAGGACCTCAGCAGGGAAAGGGTCTCCTGCAACAGGGGCCCGACCCTGACCGGGCGCATCTTCTGCTCGTTCTTTCGGCTGAAGGCGAGGATCTGCTTCACCAGATCGCGCTGCCGGTACGCGGCGCCCAGAACCTGATTGAGCGTGTTGTGGATATCGGAGCCTTCCTCGGTATCATCGAGGAGCATCTCGATATTGATGATGATGGGGTAGAGGATGTTGTTCAGGTCGTGGGCGATCCCGCCGGCAAAGGTGCCCAGGGCCTCGATCTTCTGGGCCTGGGAAAGCTGGGCCTCCATCCTCTTCCTGTCTTCTTCCATGAGGACCCGCCCGGTGATGTCGGCCAGGAAGTTGAGCGTGGCGGGCCTGCCCTCCCAGGTGATCTTCACGGCATTGATCTCCAGCCATCTGGTTTTCCCTTCCCCGTCGATGACCCTGAAGGGATATATGTTCGGCATCGCCTCGCCCACCATGCGTTGCCGGTGGCGGTCCATGACCATCTGCCGGTCCTCCGGATGGATGAAATCATTGAAGTACTTCGATATCAGCTCTTCCTGGGGATAGCCGAGGATCTCCGCGAGCTTGGGGTTCACCAGCCGGAATCTCCCGTCCTGCGCGATGACAATCCCTTCGTTGGCGTTCTCCACCACCAGCCGGTACTGCTCCTCGGACCTGCGGATGGCGTCTTCCACCTTCCGGCGCTCGACGATCTCCTGCTTGAGCCTTTCGCTGCTCGCCTCCAGCTCTTTGGTCCGGTCCCTGACCATGTCTTCCAGGCGGTCGCGGTACGTGCGCAGGTTCATGTCGGACTGCACGCGTTCGGTGATGTCCAGGCTGCTCCCCACGTAGCCCATGAGATCCCCCTCGGGTGAGGTCCACGGGGCGCCGAACGACTCGATCCACCGCCAGGCCCTGTCGGCGCGGCGGACCCGGGCACGCGCATGGAAGGGCTTTCGCTCTTCCACCGCTCGCATGTATGCCCCCAGATAGCCGCCCACATCGTCCGGATGGATCAGGGGCTGCCATTTCGCCCCGAGTACCTGCTCCATCTCGACACCGAAGAATTCCCGGAAGGTGCTGTTGACAAACTCGATCCCGCCCCGGGCATTCATGACCCAGATAACGAGCGGAGAGCTGTCGGCCATGATCCGGAAACGCTCCTCGCTCTCGCGCAGCCTCTGCTCTGCGAGCTTGCGGCCGGTGATGTCCATGGATATCCCGCCGATGCCGATTATACGCTCCGCAGCGTCCCGGATGGGGAACTTGTTCGTGAGGAACCAGTAACTGCAGTCATCGGAGTGGATAAGTTCTTCCATTTCCAGGGGCTCTCCGCTCTCGATCACCTTCCGGTCGTTTGCCTCGATGGGGCCGGCAATCTCCGGCGGCAGGAGATCGGAGACCTTCTTTCCCAGCAGCATCTCGCGGGGGATGCGAAAATTCTGCTCCACGCGGTGGTTCAGGAAGGTGATGTGCCCGCCAATGTCCTTGAAGTAGACCGCAGAGGTCGTATTATCGATCAGTGCCTGCGTAAGCTGACGGTTTTCAAGTAGACTCAACTCGGCACACTTGCGCTCGGTGATATCCGTCAGGTTGCCCGTGAGCCTTATCACCCTGCCGTCTTCGAGCACCGGCCTGGCCATGGTCCTGACCCAGCGCTCCTCGCCTTCCGCGTTCCTGAGCCTCAGCTCCAGGTCATAGGGTTTGCCCTTTTCCCGGGCGTTTCTGAACGATTTCTCCAGAAGGGAACGGTCGTCCGGATGGTAAAACGAGAGATCCCTCTGAACATCACTGGGATCGTAATCCCTGGAGACGCCGTAGATCCGGTAGAGTTCATCGGTCCAGACGATTCGGCCGGTCGCGATGTCCATCTCCCATCCCCCCGTCTTCGAGATCTCCTGCGTCTCTCTGAGCAGGGCCTCGCTCTTCTTGAGAGCCTCTTCCATGCGTTTGCGGTCGGTGACATCCTTGACCACCCCGGCCATGAGCACCACCTCGCCGCGATCGTTCAGTTTGGGCTTTGCCTGCACCCAGATCCACCTGACGCCGCCGTCCGCTCTCCGGATCCGGCATTCGTAATCCAGGAGCGTGCCCGAGAAAACCGATTCATTGAACTTTGCCAGCACCCCTTCCCGGTCTTCCGCAAGAACATGGTCGAGAAACATCGGGAATGTCCAATGGGGAAGAATCTCCTCGTAGCCGAAAATCCGGTCGTGGCGCAGCGACTTCCAAACCTCGCCGGTCTTGAGATTCAGCTCCCACATGCCGAATTCACCCGCCTCCTGTACGAGGTTCAGGCGCTCTTCGATCTCCCGGGAAGACTCTTTTGCGGTGCGTCGGCGAGGCTTGTCTGTCATGTCACGAGTACCTTATCCGGCTTGAAGGTCATGGAATCAAAGCACAACATCCCTTTTTATTATAGACCATCCTTCGCGACAAAGGGATTCATTCCGCCGGATATTATAAAAAGAATCGGCATCGGGCACAAGTCTTCTTTGTGAGCCGGGCCGCCGGGGAGGCTCTCTGCCGGAACTGCCCGCTTTTATATTCCTTGTTTTCTGATATCATGGGATTATTATCTCATCAGACAGGAGGTCTGCATGGGTATTCTGGTGAACTGGTTCGTCATGACCCTCGCGATCCTGATCGCAGCGTATCTTCTGCCCGGGGTGTCCATCAGGGGCGCGGGCGCGGCCGTGGTGGCCGCGCTCGTTCTGGGGCTGGTCAACGCGATTGTTCGGCCGGTCCTCGTCGTGCTCACGCTGCCCCTGACCATCCTCACCCTGGGGCTGTTCATCTTCGTGCTCAATGCCCTGCTCGTCCTGCTGACCAGCTCCCTTGTTCCGGGCTTCGAGGTCCGCAGTTTCTGGTGGGCGCTTCTGTTCAGCCTGGTCTTTTCTCTGGTGAGCTTCATGCTTCACCGGATCGTCCCCGGTTAGACGGCCTTCCGGCTTTTTTCCTTTTCCGTTCGCATCCGGCTTGTGGTACACAGAGGAACCATTTTGTGAAAAAAGGAGATTCTGTGAAAAAACTGATCGTTTTGGCAATGGTACTCATGGCGGCGATAGCGGGCTGTACAACCGAGAACACCGCTTCGTCGACAGGAAAGGTGGATATGAGCGACCCCCATCTCGTGGCAGTGGTCGGTGGCGAGAAGATCATGGACACGGACATCGAGGCGCTCCTGAACGAGATCCCGGAGCAGGCCAGGCAGCAGTACGCCTCCGTGGAGGGGAAACGGGAATTTGTCCAGAGCCTGGCCGAGATCAAGATGCTCTCGCTCGAGGCAAAAAAGCAGGGAATCGACCAGTCACCGGACGTGAAGCGCAAGATCGACTTCATGGGCGACCAGATGCTTGCCAGGGAACTTGCGGAGAATACGGTGGATAAGATCGCGATCAGCGATGAGGAGATATCCGGATACTACAACGACAACAAGGAGCAGTTCAACACCGGCCCCCGGGTGAAGCTCCGACACATCCTGGTGGACAGCGAGTCCGAGGCTCAGGCCCTTCTTGCCCGGCTGAAGAAGGGCGAGGATTTTTCCGCCCTTGCCAGGGAAAAATCCAAGTGCCCCTCGTCTCAGCAGGGTGGGGACCTGGGATGGGCGACCAGGGGCATGATGGTTCCCGAGTTCGAGAATGCCGCCTTTGCATTGCAGAAGGGCCAGATGAGCGATGCGGTGAAGTCAAGCTTCGGCTATCATATCATCATGTGCGACGATGTCGAGGCCGCCAAACAGCTCGGTCTGGAAGAGGCGAGGGATACGATCGAGCAGCAGTTGAAGGGCGTGAAGAGCGAAGAGACGGTCAGCGCGCTCATCGAGCAGGCAAAGAAAAACCATCCTGTCACCGTGAACGAAGAGTACTTCAAGAAGGCCGGTGAAGAAGCTCGGGAAGCCACCGGGGGTGAACAGACCGCGCCCGCGGAAAACACCGTTGACAACGGTGGCGACGAAACCGGGACGGAATGACGGAACCGCGTCCATAAAGGGCGTCTCTTCCGCAGAGCCCTATCGGCAGTAACCATGAGGAGGGGCCGGGTCGTTATTCCGGCCCCTCTTTTCCCTGTTAAGCCTTTCGCGCGGAGGGCCCGTTTCCTGCCTTCTCAGGCATTTTTTCTTCCCAGGATCGACCAGTACAGGTTCACGCCCATGATCGAGAAGTATTCAATATTCTCGATGGTGCAGCCAGCGCCCTTGACCAGGCCGGGATAATCCCATACGGGATGGAATACGGCCTCGGTGGTGGAGCTGTAGATGGATATGGCGATGTACCAGTTGATCTTCTGGATCAGCCCTTTGAGGCCCTGGCCGGGCAGTACGAATTCCCCCACCACGAAACAGCCGCCGGGGCGCACCAGGGACCCCAGATGCTTCGCCACTTCGCTGACCTGCGTTTCGGAAAACACGTTCAGGAAAAAGTTGGATATGACCATGTCGTACTGACCGGTCTCCTTGACATTGAAGATGTCGTCGTGAACGACGCGTATCTCTTTCGGGGGTTTCTCTTTCGCTATGCGCTTCCGGAAATGCTTGAGCATGGTCTCCGACAGGTCCACGGCCGTGACGTCGGCGCCCAGCCTGCTCGCCTCGATGGCTTCCGTGCCGTGCCCCACACCGGCGACCAGAACCCGGTCGCCCTCTTTGAGATGTTTCAGCATCGCGGATTTACACCGGGGGATGCGCCCGAGACTGTACACGTAACCCGACAGCTCATACTGAAATCCTACCAGCCAGTACCCGTCCTTCATGGAACCCTCCCTTTGCCACGCCTGCCTTGCCGGAGGCAAGGCAGGTCAATCAATAATTTTTATCAGAGCCCCGGCAGGACCGGCATACTCTTTTTTATCATAGCATGGTTATGACCCCGGAGTCACACGGTAAAATCTCCCCCGGTTTTCCCTCGCGCGGGTGGATCTTCGAACGTGTTCCCGCATGCGGACCTTGATGTACTCGGTTTCCCCGGTCCGTTCACCGGCCGGGTCTTCCCCCGTGGATTGACCTTCGGAAAAGGGATTTGGATCTCTGTGCCTTTTTTTAAGGTGCATGCATACGGGGCCAGTCGGGCGGCTCGCCTGTTCGAGGCCGGGGAGTTTCTTGGCGGGATCTCAGTCCAGGATCCTGAAGAGCGCCTTTTCCGCTTCCACCAGGAGAAACACGGCCAGGCCGGCACCCATGATCCACCCCCACTCGGATGCAGGGATCGGGCTGGTGCCCAGCAGATCGTTGGCGATACCCAGGTAGGTGAATATGAGCTGGAGGACCACCAGCACACCCACTGCCAGGAGGGCCTGCCTGTTGCCCAGGAGTCCGTTGAGACTCAGCGACGGGTTGTCGAGGAAACGGGTGTTGAAGAGGTAGAACAGCTCGCCTGCGACCAGCACGTTCACCGCCACGGTCCGGATCGCCTCGATATTCTCCCCGGCGGCGAGGCGGGAGTTGAAGATCGCGATCACGGCCGCGGCGATGATCGCGGAAACGAAGACGATGCGCCAGAGCAGGTAGGGCGAGATGATGGGCTCGCCGGTCGACCGGGGCGGCCGCTGCATGATGTTCTCCTCGGGGGGCTCGAACGAGAGCGCCAGCGCCAGCGTCACGGTGGTGACCATGTTCACCCACAGGATCTGGATGGGGGTAATGGGGAGCACGTCGAAGAGGAAGAGCACCCCGACGATGATGACGAGCGACTCGGCACCGTTGGTGGGCAGGATGAAGAGGATGGTCTTGACCAGGTTGTCGTAGATGGTTCTCCCTTCCTCCACGGCGTGCTCGATGGTGGCGAAGTCGTCGTCCGCAAGCACCATGTCCGCGGCCTCCTTTGCGGCCTCGGAGCCCTTGATGCCCATGGCCACGCCCACGTCGGCGCGTTTGAGCGCCGGGGCGTCGTTCACCCCGTCTCCGGTCATGGCCACCACGTGGCCCCTGGACTGGAGCGACTCCATGATGCGCAGCTTGTGCCCCGGGCTCGACCGGGCGAAGACATCGTTTTCCTCAACGATCCGATAGAGCTCGTCGCCCTCGACACGCTCCAGGTCCCGGCCCGGGATAGCGTGCCTCCCGTCGCCGATGCCCATGGATGCCCCGATGCTCCTGGCGGTCAGCAGGTGGTCGCCGGTGATCATCTTGACCGCGATGCCGGCCTCGCGGCATACCTCGACCGCCCTGATCGCCTCTTCCCGGGGCGGGTCGATAATGCCCACCAGACCGAGCAGGGTCAGGTCCCGGATATCGGTTTCCTGAAGGGAGCCGGTTTTGTCCAGACGGCGGTGCGCGATGGCCAGGACCCGGTGCCCGTCATCTGCTAGGCCTTCCTCGCGATCGAGCCAGGCCTCCCTGTCGAGGGGCTCTTCGTTCTGCTCGGTGCGCTGGTATGCGCACATTTCGATGAGCTTCTCGGGTGCGCCCTTGACGTAGACCATGGACCCTCCATCCGGCTCGCTGTGCAGGCTGGCCATGTATCGCCGCTGCGACTCGAAGGGTATCATGTCGATCCGGGGCCGCGCCCGGAGCTCGTCCTCGCGGTCCATACCGGCCTTGCGGGCCAGAACCACCACACTTCCCTCCGTGGGCATGCCCTCGATGTGCCAGGTATCGCCTTCTTTCAGCAGGCGGGTTTCGCTGGCCAGAAGTCCGGCCTTCAGCAGTTCGATGAGCCATGGGTGTTCCCGGGGGGATACGGGCCGGTTCTCCAGGCTGAACTCGCCCTCGGGCTCGTATCCTACGCCGCTCACCGAGTAGGCCCTGCCCGCTGCGACAACCTTGGCCACGGTCATCTCGTTGCGCGTCAGGGTGCCGGTCTTGTCCGAGCAGATAACCGTCACCGAGCCGAGGGTCTCCACGGAAGGCAGCCTGCGTACGATCGCATTGCGACGCGCCATGCGCTGCACGCCCAAGGCCAGGGTGATGGTCATGATGGCGGGCAGCCCCTCGGGTATGGCCGACACGGCAAGGCTCACCACCACCATGAACATGTCCGATGCAGGGAACCCGCGCAGGAAGTAGCCCAGGGCAAAGACCACCGCGCTGAGCAGCACGATGAACACGGACAGACGGCGTCCGAAGACGTCGATCTTCCTCAGGAGGGGGGTGCTGAGTTCCTCCACCCGGGAGACCATCTCGCTGATGGCGCCGATCTCGGTTTGCGCTCCGGTTGCGACCACCACCCCGGTGAGCCGTCCGCTGGTGAGTACCGTGCCCGAATATGCCATGCTCTTCCGGTCGCCCAGGGAGGCTTCTTCCTCGACCGCTTCCACCTGTTTGTTCACCGGTTCGGATTCCCCGGTGAGCGCGGCCTCCTCGACCTGCGCATTGCGCGACTCCAGGATGCGCAGGTCGGCGGGTATTCGGTCGCCGGACCCCAGGAGCACGATATCGCCCGGAACCAGGTTTTCCACATCCGTTTCACGCTCCTCTCCTTCGCGGCGCACCGTTGCGCTCACCGAGAGCATGCCGCGGATGGATTCAAGGGCGCGCTCCGCCTTGCCCTCCTGGATGAAACCGATCACCGCGTTGATGATCACCACCGCCAGGATGACCGCACTGTCCACCCACTCACCGAGAAAGGCGGTGAAAACGGCTGCCACGAGCAGGATATAGATGAGGATGTTCCTGAACTGGTTGATGAACCGTTTCAGGGGTCCCTGCTTTTCCTTTCGGGGGAGCTCGTTGGGACCGTACTCTTCCAGCCTCTTCACGGCCTCTTCACGTCCCAGACCCTGCTCGCGTGTGTCCAGAAGGGAGACGACCCGGTCTCTGTCCATGGCGTGCCAGGGATGGTCCTGCTTGTTTCCCGGACTGCCATCAATCCGATCACGTGCCATTCGGACCTCTATTTATTTGTTGGCGCTCGCGCCGGAACGGGCGGCCGCTGAGATTTATCGGTACGCACCGGCGCATCGGGCTGAATGATGTCCTCTGAACTACATAATAGACGGCAGAGCGGTAAGAACCATACGCTATTTCCTGCGTGGACACGCCTTACCCCCCCGGCAGAGCCGGAGCATTCCGGAAAGAGGTGATACGCGGGCGCACCGGTTCGAGGGTGCCCCACAGGAAAGACCTGGCTCATAATGAGATCGACTGCTCCCGCCGCACCCTGCACAGGATAAAGAAAGGGGGCCTCAAGAAGAGGGCCCCCTTTTGATCGACCGGTTTGTGAATCAATTCGACTTTTTACATCATGCCTTCCATGCCGCCCATGCCGCCCATGCCTCCCATGCCGCCTGGCATGCCTGCTGGCGCGGGTTTATCCTCGGGGATCTCGGAGATCATGACCTCTGTGGTCAGCAGCAGGCCGGACACGGACGCTGCGTTCTGCAGTGCGGAGCGTACGACCTTGGTGGGGTCCACGATCCCGGCCTTGACCAGGTCCTCGTACTCGTCCGCGGCGGCGTTGAAGCCTTTGTTGCCGCTCATGTCCTTCACCTTCTCCACCACGATGCCGCCTTCCAGGCCCGCATTCTCGGCGATCTGGCGAAGGGGTTCTTCCATGGCCTTCTGGACGATCTTCACGCCGAATCTCTGGTCACCCGGCAGCTCGAGGGAGTCGAGCTTCTTGACACAGCGCAGCAGCGCCACGCCGCCGCCCGGCAGGAAGCCCTCTTCGACCGCGGCCCTGGTGGAGTGCAGAGCGTCTTCGACCCTGGCCTTCTTTTCCTTCATCTCGGGCTCGGTGGCCGCGCCGACCTTGATCACCGCAACGCCGCCCGCCAGCTTGGCAAGCCGCTCCTGCAGCTTCTCGCGGTCGTAGTCCGACTTGGTCTCTTCGATCTGGGCCTTGATCTGGGTGATCCTGCCCTGGATGTCGCCGCTCTTGCCCTCACCCTCGACGATGGTGGTATTCTCCTTGTCGAGGATGACCTTTTTGGCCTTGCCGAGGTCTGCCACGGTTGCGGACTCGAGCTTCCGGCCGAGGTCTTCGGAGACCACCTGGCCGCCGGTGAGGATGGCGATGTCTTCCAGCATGGCCTTTCTGCGGTCGCCGAAGCCCGGCGCCTTGACCGCCGCGCACTTCAGCGTGCCCCTGAGCTTGTTCACCACCAGGGTGGCCAGGGCCTCGCCCTCGATGTCCTCGGAGATGATCACCAGGGCACGGCCCTCCTTCGCGATCTGCTCAAGCACC
>JAHDRW010000020.1 GCA_018433085.1 Deltaproteobacteria bacterium
CACCAAAAGAGAACGGGTGGTGCTCAAGCTCATCGCCGAAGGATATAAAAATCTGGAGATCGCGCATCATCTCTGCATCAGCGTGCACACCGTCGAAACCCACCGGGACAACCTCATGAAAAAACTCGACCTGCACAACACCGCGGCACTGACAGCCTTTGCCGTCGAGCGCGGCCTGACAGCCGATTAGCCGGTCATGAGCACGGCCACGAGGCGCTGATCGAAGCGCCTTTCCCATCCGACGAAGCAAGAGAAAACACGCCGCCCGAGTTCCTCGTTCGTTCCTTCATGGTCATAAGCCCGAAACCCCTTTTCCCGTCCTGATCGGCAACCATTTTCTTCTCTATATCGAAGCCGATCCCGTTATCCGAGATGACCAGCTCTACCTTCCCGTCATTCTTCTTAAGGGATACCCGAACTCGGGTCGCCTTGCTGTGGCGGGCGACATTATTCAGTGATTCCTGGATTATCCTGAACAGGTGTATCCGGATATGGGCGGGCACGTCCCGCTCCTCGATCTCGATCTCCCTTTTCAGATCGATCCCGGGATAAATCGACCCGTATTCTCTGCAAAACCAGGAGACAGTTGCGAGTATGCCGAGATCATCGAGGGTTGAAGGCCTGAGGTCCATCGAAATTCTCGAAATCTCGTCTATGGTATTCTGAATCACCGAAACGAGCTTGTCCAGCGAAGAACGCGCCCTGTCCAGATGTCCGGCCTGTATCTGGTTTGTCATCATCTCGGTTATGTACTTGATCGAGCTCAGATGTTGTCCGATGCTGTCGTGCAGTTCCTGTGCAATATATTTCCGCACGTTTTCCTCTGCCTTGAACAACTGTGCCGTCAGGTCGCGCAGGTCCTTCTCCGAGCGCTGGAGCCTTTCCTCCGCGGACTTCTGCTTCGAGACGTCCTCCATGTGAACCAGGACCATATCAGGGGCTACATAGGCGCAGGTAAAGGTGATGTACTTCATCTTCTGAGTGGTGAACAGGCGGTAGAGCGTCTGACCCCTACAGATGGTCTTCTTGTCAAAGGCCTGGATGATGTGGTCCAGTATCTCCGGATTTTCTCGATAGAGAGTATGTGCCTTCTTCCCGATGAATTCGGCAATCTGCCCATCGGTAAACTCGTCAGCACTGATGTTGAAATCGCTCAGGACGAAATCGTTGCCGCTTCTCTGCCAGGTATACGAAGGGACGGGGGTGCCCATATACTGTGCCCTCAGGCGCTCTTCGCTCTGCTTGAGCGCGTCTTCCGCCCTCCTGCTATCGTCGATGTCGATATGGGTGCCTATCATGCGGAGCGGATCCCCCCGGTCGTCCCATTCCACGACCCTTCCCCTCTTCAGGACCCATTTCCATCCGCCGGTCTTCGTTCTCATCCGGAATTTTATTTCCGCTGAATCTACCGATTTTGAGCTGAACAAGCGGAGAACATGGTCCCGATCGTCGTTGTGCACCATGCCCAGAAACTCGTCGTATGAGGTGACGACCTCGGGATACGATGTGTCAAAATCAGAAGGGTCGTAGCCGAGCATGGTGAAATACGACGGGCAGGTGATGATCCGGCCGGTCTGCATGTTCCAGTCCCACACCCCGTCGCTGGTGGCCTCAAGGGCCAGGATGCGGCGCTGCTCGCTTTCGTGCAGCAATGTGTCTTTCGTGATGTCTTTAAAATACGTAACAATAAGGTCCGAAGCGACGGGAACAAAAACAGCCCTTATATACTTGCACTCTCCGGTCGTGAACATTTTATAATTCAGCTCACGATTGATGGTGGAACCGCCTGCTTCGCATAGTCTGAAGAAACCCTGAAAATCCGTCTGTTGCGCGTAAAGCTCACCGGCCCTTCGCCCGATGAATCCGGATATCCTCCCCTGGGTAAATTGTTCCATCATTCTGTCGTACCCGATGAGCACGTAATCCATGCCTTCTTTTTTCCATGTCATGCTCAGGGAATACGTATCTTCCTCGCGATACGCGCCATGGCGTGCGGGCAGGCCCTCGTTACAGCATACGGCCCTGAAATCAATGATGCCCAACAACACAATTCTTTGCCCATGTATATCGACCAATCGAGTTCTGCATTGCACCGGAAAGACGAGACCGCCTTTTTTCACACAGCTCATCCATACATACTCACGCGACAGGCTCACGAGCATATCCGTGATACTCGCCGTAACGCAGCCGTGAAAAAGATCCCGGGTACTCAGGAGACAAACCTCTTCCCTGGTATAGCCGAACATGTCGCAGGCATCGTTATTACACTCGATAAGATGCCCCTGAGCGGACAGTACAAAAAGAGCCCCCGGTGCCAAACGAAAAAGCTCTCTGGAGTTTTCCTTGATTACGGTCTCGTCTATCGGTGAAATAATATTTTTCATATTCTCCCCGTACTACCTTTCCAATGAAGCGGTCTTGGACAATTTCTCACGACCCTTTCCTTACGTCAAGAACCGCCATATCATCGCATGCAAGCATCGGGATATATGAACGAACAGGGGATCTCGACCTTCCGACGAACTCTCCATGGCGGTAAGTCCTTAAGGATCCTGTGACTTCGCGCCTTCCCGCTGACGCTCATTTGATCTTCCTTCAAGATTTGCGCTACCATTTCTCATTCCACCGGAATTGATCCAGCATTGGAGACCGGCCACGCTGATTACCCTGAAACGGATCGCCGCCCGATCTTCTCTGGAAACAGCATATGAAGGATCAGGCCAGGATACCGAAATACCAGGTAATGATCATCTCTCCGAAGAGCACGTAAATGAGGGCGCCCAGCGCGAGAAAGGGGCCGAAGGGGATCGCGGTCTGCATATTCTTTCTCTGGAGCAGGGCCCAGGGGATACCCACCAGGGAACCCAGGAGCGAACCCGTGAAGATCGTGAAGAGCACGCCCTGCCACCCGGTGAAAACCCCGATCATGCCGAGCAGCTTGACATCGCCTCCGCCCATCCCCTGCTTGCCGGTAAGAAAGTAGTAGCCGTAGATCACCGCGATGAGCAGTCCGGCACCCAGGCACAGGCCGATAAGCGCATCGGGGTAGGAGACCGGCATCCACCATACCAGGGCGAGGCCCACCAAGATCCCGCCGATGGAGAGGCTGTCCGGGATGATCTGGTAGTCGAGATCGATGAAGGTGATGACCAGAAGAGCGCACGCCCAGACATAGTAGATCGCGAAGCTCGTGTTCAGTCCGAACCGGTAGAGCATGGCCAGCGCCAGCAGAGCACTCAAGGCCTCGACAAGCGGGTAGCGGATCGAGATCCTCTCTTTGCAGCTTCGGCACTTTCCCCGAAGAATCAGGTAGCTTAAAACCGGGATATTGTCCCAGGGGCGGATCTTTGCCTTGCACCTGGGGCACCGGGACGAGGGAAAGACGATGGACTCGTCCCGCGGGATCCTGTGTATGCAGACGTTCAGAAAGCTTCCGATGAACAGACCGATGACGGCGACAGCCAGAGAAACCGACAGGATCACCCGATGAGGTCTCCCCTCCTGAAGCGCATGAGCTCGCCGTTTAAGGCCGACTCGACATCGCCCATGATCCCCTTGAGGGGGTCGTTCTCCGAGAGGAAAGAACGCGCCTGCGCAACCTCAGAGCACAGCGAGCTCATCTCGTCCACCATGGGCGCGATTTCCGTGAGACTGCGCCTTGGATCGGCCAGGGCCCGCGCATACGTATCCAGCATATCCAGGGCCTGTTCGCTGACGCTTAAGGCATTGAACTTCTGAGGGCTGGGCTGATCAAGACCCGGGATCGACTGCAGATGATGCACCCCGGGGCCCTCCGCCTTCTGAACGTCCTTGAGAATATCTTCAAACGCGGGCCCGCCTGCGGCAGGCGTCTCGGTACCGGGCCTCTTCCCCGTCACCGTGCCGATCAACATATTTGGATCAATCTTCATGAGCTCCTCCTCCCCGACGGGGAAGCAAAGATGGTGCCACAGATGCCATACCCATCGACAACCGGGCGTACGGGCATGAGGGGGAATTTTCTTCCCCCCTGCCGGAGGAAAAAATCTCCTCCTATCCTTTCGAGGGCACGAGCCGTTCGATGACGGCTGCGCGCCGCTGCACGAGCTCTTCCCTGTCCATGTCCAGAAGCTCTGCGACACACTGGCGGAGCACCTTCCCGGTTGCCTCCACCACGGCCGCCGGGTCGTTCTGGGCGCCACCCACGGGCTCCTTTACCAGGTGGTCCGCGATGCCTCCCCGGGTGAGGTCCCTGCCCGAACCCCTCAGGGCGTCGGCGGCCTGCTCCTTGTTCAAGGCATTTCCGTAGAGGATGGACGAGAAGGCCTCGGGGCTGATGGCGCTGTAGAAGGCGTTTTCCAGCATGACGATCCGGTCGCCGAAGCCAAGGGCCAGCGCACCCCCGGACCCGGCCTCTCCGATGAGACACACGATCACCGGGGTCTTCAGGGACGCCAGGGTGGATATGCACCGCGCGATGGAAAACGCCTGCCCCCGATACTCGGTCTCGGGCGCGGGATAGGCGCCCGGGGTGTCCACGAAGGTGATCAGCGGCCTGCCGAACTTCTCGGCCAGCTTCATGAGCCGGATCGCCTTGTGGTGTCCTGAAGGGCTCGCCATGCCGTAGCGATATTTGACGTAGTCCTTACTTCCGCTCGAGCGCTTCTTGTGGCCGACCACCACCACCGGCACGTCGTCGAGGAACGCGAGCCCTCCCTTGATGGCGGAATCGTCCTCGCCGAGACGGTCGCCGTGGAGCTCGGTGAAGTCACGGAAAATCCCGCTCAGGTAATCGTCGAGCACCGGGCGCCCGGAGTGCCGGGCCAGCTCGATGCTGCTCCACCGGGAGATGCCCGCATAGATCTCCTCCCGGAAGATGCTGACCTTTCTGGCGAGCTCGTCGGTATCCATGCCCTCGATCCGGGTGATGCTCTTCTGCAGCTCCTTGAGCGCATTGTCGATTTCGTCGAACCGGTCCTTGCTTCTCATTGCAGCTCCACCGAAGAGCTGCCGAGCAGCTCTCCCAGTCTGACGATCACGTCGCGCGACGGCGTGACCGTGTATTCCCTGCCCGCATCGATGAGCACGAGCCCTTCATCGGTATTGATCTCGAAGCAGATCTGGCAGCTCCCCTTGGACCCGGAAACGGCCTCTTTGAGCGCGCGGATGTCCTCCGCCCCGGTTCCGGACGGGAGATGCAGAATGATCCTGCGCGCCAGAACCGACTCTGCCTGCTCGATGGGATAAACCTCCTCGGCGATAAGGTCAACCTGGGTGTTGTCGTTCTCGCCGCCCTCTCCCTCTGCCGCGCCGTTGATCTTTGCCTTGACCACCACCGGCGCGTTGTCCCTGATGACGTCCTGGTATTCGCTGAAGCACTGGGGAAAGAACACCACTGGGGCCGATCCCTCGAGGTCCTCGATGAATCCCCTCGCCATGGGGGCGCCCTTCTTGGTCCTGGTGACGTTCACCTCGCCCAGGACCCCCGCCAGGATCACCATTCCGTGGGTGTCCGCAAGGCCCTGGGTGGTGGTGGTCGCGTACTTTGCGATAAGATCGGTATACCGCTTCAGGGGATGGCCCGAGATATAGAAGCCCACGCTCTCCTTTTCCATCAGGAGCTTCTCGTTCTCGGAGAAATCCGGGATATCGGGCAGCTCGATGGTGTCGTCCGCGTTGTCCTCGGAGAACTCCTCCAAACTGAAGAGGGTCTCCTGGCCGGCGAGCCTGTCCCTGGCCTTTCTCTGTGCCTCGTCGAGCAGGGCGTCGAGCGCCTCCAGAAGCGACCTGCGGTTGGGGTAGACGCTGTCGAACGCGCCCACCTGGATGAGGGCCTCGACCACGCGGCGGTTCACCTTGCTAAGAGCCATGCGCTCCAGGAAGTCGCCGAGGTCCGTGAACCTGCCCCCGCGGTCGCGTTCCTTCAGTACCACCTCCACGGCCGCCCTCCCCACGTTCTTGATCCCGGCCAACCCGAAGCGGATCCCCTCGTCGGTGGTGATGAACTCCCAGCTGCTCTCGTTGATGTCCGGGCACAAAATCGGGACGCCCTTTGCCTTGCACTCCGAGAGGTGCCGGGTCACCTTTTCGGTGTTGCCCAGGTCGATCGTGAGGTTCGCGGCCATGAACTCGCGGAAGTGGTGCGCCTTGAGGTAGGCCGTCTGGTAGGCCACCAGTGCGTAGGCCGCCGCATGGGACTTGTTGAATCCATAGTTGGCGAACTTTTCCATGAGGTCGAAGATCTCGACCGCCACCTGCTGTACCACCCCGTTCTTGATCGCGCCCTCCACGAAGATCTCGCGGTGCTGGGCCATCTCGGCGGCGATCTTCTTGCCCATGGCGCGCCTGAGCAAATCGGCCTTGCCCAATGAATAGCCGGCCATCCGCTGGGCGATCTGCATGACCTGCTCCTGATAGACGATGATCCCGTAGGTCTCCTTCAGGATGGGTTCCAGCAGGGGGTGGGGATACTCGATCTTTTCCCTGCCGTGCTTGCGGTCGGTATACGAGGGGATGAGGTCCATGGGACCCGGCCGGTAGAGGGCGACCGCCGCGATGATGTCCTCGAACTTCTCGGGCTTGAGCCGCCTCAACATCTGCTTCATGCCCGAGCTTTCGAGCTGGAACACGCTGGAGGTGTCGCCGTCGCCGATAAGCTCGTAGGTTGCCGCGTCGTCCAGGGGGATGTTCGTGATGTTGATGTCGATACCCCGGCCTTTCAGGATCTGAAGGGCCTTCTGGATCACGGTGAGCGTCTTCAATCCCAGCATGTCGAGCTTGATGAGCCCCACCTGCTCGACGCGCTTCATGTCGTACTGGCTGATGAGCATGCCCTTCTTGTCCATGTAGACCGGGACGTGCTCAACCAGGGGCCGCGAGTCGGATATGACCACGCCGCCCGCGTGCACCGAGGCGTGTCTGCTCAGACCCTCAAGGGACCGGGCGATGGTAATGAGCCGCGACACCATGGGGTCGCTCTCCATGAGCTGCTTGAGCCTGGGCTCGACCTTCAGGGCCTCGTCCAGGGTGATGTTCAGGTCGTTGGGAACGAGCTTGGCGATCCGGTCCACGTCGCCGTAGCTCATGCCCAGCACCCTTCCCACGTCCCTGATCACGGCCTTGGCCTTCATGTTCCCGAAGGTGGTGATCTGGCAGACAAACTCGGGGCCGTACTTGTTCTTGACGTACTCGATCACCTCGTCCCGCCTGCTCTGGCAGAAGTCCACGTCGATATCGGGCATGCTCTTGCGCTCGGGGTTGAGAAACCGCTCGAACAGGAGGTTCCAGCGGATGGGATCGATGTCGGTGATGCCGAGCCCATAGGCGGCAAGCGACCCGGCCGCGCTGCCCCTGCCCGGGCCCACCGGGATGTCGTTGGCCTTGGCGTACTGGATGTAGTCGGCAACGATCAGAAAATAGCCGGGAAACCCCATGGACCGGATGATCCCGAGCTCTTCTTCGAGCCTCTCGGCGTACTCCCGGGGGATCTCTCCTTCCATCCGCGCCTTCAGCCCCGACCACGCCCGCTGCTCGACGAGCTCTTCTAAGGTCACGCCCTTTTCGGTGGGATACACGGGGAAATAGTACACCCCCCTGGGCAGCTCCAGGCTGCACCGGGCGGCCACCTCGCCGGTGGCGTCCACGGCTTCGGGAATCCAGTGAAAGTACTCCCTCATCTCCTGGGGGCTCTTGAGATAGAGCTGGTCGGTCTCGAAGCTCATGCGGCCCTTGTCGTGCATGGTCGTCTGCGTCTGGATGCAGAGCAGGGCCTCATGGGCCTTGGCGTCGCTCCGGAGCAGATAGTGGCAGTCGTTGGTCGCCACCACCGGCAGCCCGTGACGCCCGGCCAGCTCGACGAGCTGGGGATTCAGGGTTTCCTGGTCGGCCAGGCCGTTTGCCTGGATCTCGATATAAAACCGGTCGTCAAAGGTCGTCCGGTAAAAATCCAGGGCATCGCTCACCCGCTCGTCGTTGCCCCTGAGCAGCCAGTAGGGGACCTCTCCCTGCAGGCATGCGCTCAAGGCGATCAGGCCTTTGTTGAGCTCGGAGAGGGCGGCCCGGTCCACGCGCGGCTTGTAGTAGAACCCGTCCACGTGGGCCATGGACACCAGCTTGATGAGATTGCGGTAGCCCTGCTCGTCTTGGGCGAGCAGCACGAGGTGGTAGTTCTTGGGCATGCCCGGGATCAGCTCTCGGGACCTCATGTCGCCCGGGGCGACGTATACCTCGCAGCCGATGATGGGCTTGATTCCGGCCTTGTTCGCCTTGTCGTAGAACTCCATGGCCCCGTACAGCACGCCATGGTCGGTGATTGCCGCCGCCTCCTGCCCGAAGAGCTTTGTCTTGTCCACGAGATCCTGGATGCGGATCGCACCGTCCAGGAGGCTGTACTGGGTGTGGCAGTGGAGATGGACAAAGCCCATGGCCCGCTCAGTACTCCAGCTTGTAGTTGGGGGCCTCTTTCACGATGATGACGTCGTGAACGTGGGACTCCTTGAGCCCGGCGGCCGTGATCTTGACCATCCGGGACCTGGTCTGCAGCTCCTGAATGGTTCCGCAGCCGGTGTAGCCCATACCCGCGCGCAGCCCTCCGAGGAGCTGGTACACGTTTTCCGAGATGGGACCGCGGTAGGGGACGCGCCCCACGATGCCTTCGGGCACGAACTTTTCCGCCTCGCAGACATCGCCCTGGAAATACCGGTCCTTGGAGCCCATCTTCATGGCCTCGACCGAACCCATCCCCCGGTAGGCCTTGTAGGTTCTGCCCTGGTAGATGATCCGCTCTCCCGGCGCCTCGTCGGTACCCGCGAAGAGCGATCCGATCATGACGCAGGACGCTCCTGCGGCGATGGCCTTGGCTACATCGCCGGAGAACTTGATGCCGCCGTCCGCGATGATGGGAACCCCGTGCTTGCGGGCCTCCTGCGCGCAGTTCATGATCGCGGTGATCTGGGGCATACCCACACCCGCCACCACCCGAGTGGTACAGATGGAGCCCGGGCCTACGCCAACCTTCACCGCGTCGGCGCCCGCGCTGACCAGGTCAGCGGTGGCCTCTGCCGTCACCACGTTGCCCGCGACCACCTGGGCAGAGGGATAGAGCTTCCTGATGGCCTCCACCGACCTGAGCACCCCATCGGAATGGGCGTGGGCGGTATCGACCACCAGGACGTCCACACCTGCCTTCATGAGGATGTGTACCCTTTCCTCGTCGTTGGGGAACACGCCCACGGCGGCGCCCACCAGCAGCCTCCCGCGGGAGTCTTTTGCCGAGGAGGGATACCTCTGGGCCTTCTCGATATCCTTGATGGTGATGAGTCCTTTGAGGTTGTTGTCCTTGTCCACGACCGGGAGCTTCTCGATCTTGTACTCGTGGAGCAGCTTCTTCGCCTCTTCCAGGCTGATCTCGCCCTGGACCGTAATGAGCTCCTCCTTGGTCATGGCCTCCGATATGGGCTGGTTCATGTCGGTTTCGAACCGCAGGTCACGGTTTGTGAGGATTCCTACCAGCTTGCCGTCCACGGTGATAGGAACCCCGGAGATCCGGTAGTGCATCATGAGCTTCATGGCGTCGCCGATTTTCTGATCAGGCCCCATAGTGATGGGGTCTACAATCATTCCGCTCTCGGACTTCTTTACCTTGTCCACCTCGACCGCCTGCGCGGATGCGCTCATGTTCTTGTGGATGATGCCGATCCCGCCTTCCCGCGCCATGGCAATGGCGGTCCTGGCCTCTGTCACCGTGTCCATGGCGGCACTGACCAGGGGGATGTTGAGTCTGATATTTCTCGTGAACGAGGTGCTGATGTCCGCCATGGCCGGGGTAACGGCCGATCTGGCGGGGAGAAGCAGCACGTCGTCAAACGTCAGGGCGTCGTGTAGAATTCTTTCCATGGTTTTTCCACTCCTTACTGGATACTGTACTCGAACCGGTAGGACACCGGCGACCTTCTCAGGGCAGCCTCCGAGAAAGCGGCGGGGGAAAGACCGCCGATAAGATTCCGGATGTTTCCCCACAGACTCTCGCTGGGCTGTCTCCAGACGATGCGGGGTTTTCCCTCGATCCCCGCCCTCTTCCGGGCTTCTTCGATGACCGTGTCGAGGCCGCCGAGCTTATCGATCAGCCCGGCCGAAAGGGCCTGCCTCCCGGTAAGCACCCTCCCGTCGGCATACCCGTCCACCTCCTGTCGAGGCAAACCCCTGCCCGCCGCCACCGCGTCCTTGAACTGCTCGTGGACGTCACGTGCCATTCCCTCGAAGTAGCGGCGTTCGGCCTCGGTCATGGGCCTGAACGAGGAGCCCGCGCTCTTCAGCTCGCCGCCGGTGATGCTCTCGGCCGCGACGCCGAGCTTCTGCAGTCCCCCGCTCACGTCGAAGAACTCCATGATCACGCCGATACTGCCGGTCATGGTTCCGGAAAGGGCATAGACGGTATCTGCGGCGCAGGCGATATAGTATGCGCCCGACGCCCCGGCGGATGACATGGAGACGAGGACGGGCTTGCTCTCCTTGAGCCTGAGCACCGCCTCGTAGATTTCCTGAGATGGTCCCACCTTTCCCCCGGGGCTGTCGATCCTCAGAATCACGGCCCGCACCCGGCCATCCTCCTCAAACTCCCTGATGATGTCCAGATATTCCAGGGAATCGGCAATGGGCCCCTCGATCCGGACGATCCCCACCGCCGGGGTGGAGGCCTTCCTCAGGGTGCTTATGCCCAGCGGAAGGACCACCAGTAGGAGAATAATGATGAGGATAAACTTTGTTCTTTTCTTCATATCAGTTGATGAACTCGGTATGTCTCAAGTTGGTCAATGTTTATACAACCAAAGGTTATCAGGCAAGTACAAAATGATCCGTACACGCAACCGCCAGTCATTTTCCCGGGCCATGAAAAAAAGGGGGAGTTCCTCCGGAACTGATCGGCAGGTACTGGTGAGACTGGTAGCGTGACAACTTTGAACCGGTGCCCGATCACCTTGAAGAACGGACGGAGAGCCACTGCGTACAGGAGGCCTTGACCATCCGGGCGTTGTCGTTTTCTGTCAGGGATTCAGCACAGCTGCAAGACAGGCAGGGCGGTTTTCAGCTACGGAGTTGTCCGGGAAATTGGGCACACTATTATAAGATGGAATGGAAAGATGTTGCCGGTATCCGACAGATCATTACCCGATTCTCGCCATGATGCACGGTGACGGTTAAGCTCGATGTTGGAGAACCGCCGTGATACTATGGACTCTGGCCGTTGTGACGATGTTTCTGCCCACAGGATGTCCGGCGGCGGCGTTTTATCGGCCGGTCATTCCTGCGGCACAGAAATTGGACGGTGGAAATCCGGATGTGTCGCATGATCCCTCTCATCAGATCGCACCTCTCCACTGGATACGGTTTATCGGTGATCGCCTCCTGTATGACCTGCTCATAGTCTCCTCGGCAGAAACCACGATCCGGCACAAAGGCAGAACATCTGGGATTTCTTGTGCAGAAAAGGGGCGACCCGGGACTGAACATCTGTTGGCAGGAACGTGGCAATCACTGCTCGCGGTACCATCGACCAGTGTTCAGTCCCGGGCGATGAGACGGCCGATAGCGAGGAATAAGAGCGGCCTGGAGAAAGCAGACCCATGGATACCACGAGATGAAGATACCAAACAGAAAGTGGCTGGTTCTTTCCGCCCTGGTGCTGGCAGCAGGCATCATCGTTGTGGCGGTCTGTCTGAGATATGAAGGCGGAAACGGGGACGACGCCTTTGCCAGCGGGAACGGACGCATCGAGGCTGTGGAGATCGACGTAGCCGCCAACAACCCCGGCCGCATACAGGATATCTTCGTGCAGGAAGGCGACTTCGTCACGTCCGGTCAGGTGGTGGCGCACATGGATACCGATGTGCTGGAGGCACAGCTGCAGCAGGCCAGGGAAGATCTGCGCAGGGCCGAGAGCGAGGTCGCTACCGCCCGCAGCCAGCTACTGCTCCGGGAGGCTGACAAGGAGTCCGCCGAGGCGGTGCTGGCCCAGCGCAAGTCAGAGTACGAGGTCGCAGAAAAACGCATGAAGAGATATTCGGCTCTGGTAGAGGAGGGGGCGGTCGCACAGCAGGAAGCCGACGATGTCAGGGCCCAGTTCGAAAGCGCTGCCGCCGTGGTCAGGGCTGCACGATCCAATGTCGCTGCAGCCGAGGCGGCGGTCGAGGCGGCGCGTGCCCGGGTCGACGGCGCCCGGTCCGCGGTGGAGGCCGCCAAGGCGAACATAGAACGCATCAAAGCCGAGATCGCTGACAGCACATTGAGGGCCCCGCGGTCCGGCCGTGTGCAGTATATCGTGGCCCGTCCCGGCGAGGTTGTGGCAGGCGGGGGCACAGTGCTGAACATGGTCGATCTGAACGACGTGTACATGACCTTCTTCCTGCCCACTACCGCGGCAGGCAGGATCGCGCTGGGCAGCGAGGCGCGCCTGGTGCTCGACGCGGCACCCCGGTACGTGGTCCCGGCACGTGTGTCGTTCATCGCCGATGTCGCCCAGTTCACTCCCAAGACCGTAGAAACCGAGGACGTGAGGGAAAAGCTCATGTTTCGTGTACGTGCCCAAATCCCGCCGGAGCTGCTCAGAGAGCACCTCCGCCAGGTCAAGACCGGGCTTCCCGGCATGGCCCATGTGCGTCTCGATCCGGAGGCACCCTGGCCGGAGCGCCTGCAGGTGAACGTACCGCAATGAACGGGCCGGGATGCCAGACACCGCAGCCCGTGGTCCGGCTGCACGAGGTCAGCCTGCGCTACGGCAGAACGCCTGCGCTACGGGAAATCACCCTCGATATTCCGTCCGGCTGCATGGTCGGATTCATCGGACCCGACGGCGTGGGCAAATCCAGCCTGTTTTCGCTGGTAGCGGGCGCCCGGGCGATCCAGTCGGGACGGATCGAGGTAATGGGCGGGGACATGGCGGACGAGGGGTTCCGCTCGTCCGTGCTCCCGCGCGTGGCCTACATGCCGCAGGGCCTGGGGAAAAACCTCTACGCAACGCTCTCGGTCTTCGAGAACGTGGAGTTCTTCGGCCGCCTCTTCGGCCAGGGGCCGCAGGAGCGCAACCGGCGCATCGGCGAGCTGCTCCGCGCGACCGGGCTCGCGCCCTTCTCCGACCGGCCGGCCGGCAAACTCTCGGGGGGTATGAGGCAAAAGCTCGGGCTGTGCTGCGCGCTGATCCACGACCCGGACCTGCTCATCCTCGACGAACCCACCACCGGTGTCGACCCGCTGTCAAGACGGCAGTTCTGGGAGCTCGTAGGCGGCATCCGTTCCAATCGGCCGGGCATGAGCCTGCTGATTGCCACCGCTTACATGGAAGAAGCCGCGAGGTTCGACTGGCTCGTCGCCATGAACGAGGGCAGGGTGCTCGCCACGGGCACGCCGCACGAGTTGCTCGAGCGCACGGGCTCGGACACGCTGGAGCGGGCCTTCATCGGCCTGCTCCCGAGCGACCGGCGTGCCGGCCACCGCCCCGTGGAGGCCGGGCACCGCACCCTGGGCGATGAAGCCGAGGTCGCTATCGAAGCACGCGACCTCACCAGGCGTTTCGGCGACTTTACCGCGGTCGATCACGTGAGCTTCAGCATCCGCAGGGGCGAGATCTTCGGCTTCCTGGGGTCGAACGGGTCCGGCAAGACCACGACCATGAAGATGCTCACCGGGCTGCTGCCCGCAAGCCAAGGGCAGGCGTGGCTCTTCGGCAGACCGGTGGACCCGCACGACCTCGACACCCGTCACCGTGTAGGCTACATGACCCAGACATTCTCACTCTACGACGAACTCACCGTGCGGCAGAATCTCGTCCTGCACGCCCGGCTCTACGGCATACCGGAGAATAGGGTCTCGGGCCGGGTGACGGAGATGGCCGAGCGCTTCGATCTCATCCACGTCATAGACACCCTGCCCGATGCACTGCCCCTGGGCGAACTCCAGAAGCTCTCTCTCGCCGCCGCCATGATCCACGGCCCGGAGACGCTGATCCTGGACGAACCCACCTCGGGGGTGGACCCGGTGGAGCGGGACGCCTTCTGGCGCATCATGATCGGCCTGGCACGCAGGGACAACGTCACCATCTTCATCTCCACCCATTTCATGAACGAGGCCGAACGCTGCGACCGGATCTCGCTCATGCACGCAGGCCGTGTCCTGGTGAGCGACACGCCCGCTGCCATCATGAAACAGCGCAACGTGGGCAGTCTCGAGGAGGCCTTCATCAGCCATCTCGAAGAGGCGGTGGCGCAGGAGAGCCCCGAGGCTTTTCCCAAAACTCCGCAGCCGCCAGAGGCGAGGCCCCCAGAGTCCGAGCCGTCTATGGCTGGCAGGCGTGCATTCCTCGACCTGCGCCGCCTGCTGAGCTATTCCTGGCGCGAGTCGATCGAGCTGCGCCGTGATCCCGTCCGGCTCACGATGGCCGCACTGGGCAGCATCATCCTCATGCTCGTGCTCGGCTACGGCATCAACATGGACGTGGAAAACATCGCCTTTGCCTGGCTCGACAACGATCGGACCACCCTGAGCCGCGATTACACCCACAGCCTGGCCGGCTCCCACTACTTCGACGAGCGTCCCCCGATCAGCGACCACGCCGAGCTGAACCAACGCATGCGCTCCGGTGATATCAGCCTCGCCATCGAGATACCGCCCGGTTTTGCTCGCGATGCCGCCCGCGGCAGGCCCGTAGAGATCGGGGCCTGGATCGACGGGTCCATGCCCATGCGCGCAGAGACGGTCAGGGGATATGTGCAGGGGATACACCAGCACTGGCTCTCTACCAGGATTCAAAGGGAGAGCGGCGCCGCGACCGGGCTGTTCGACATCGAAACACGCTACCGCTACAACCCGGAGCTGGAAAGCCTCCCTGCCATGGTGCCGGCGGTGATCCCGATGCTTTTGCTGTTGATCCCCGCCATCCTCACGGCCCTGTCCGTGGTACGGGAAAAAGAGCTCGGCTCGATCGTCAACCTGTACGTCACCCCGGTCACCCGTCTGGAGTTTCTGCTCGGCAAGCAGATCCCCTACATCGTGCTCGCCCTTTTGAGCTACCTGCTGCTCACGGCGCTGGCGGTCTTCCTGTTTCGGGTCCGGATCACGGGGAGCTTCCTCGCGCTGAGCCTCGCAGCGACCCTGTACGTGATCGTGGCAACCGCCATGGGGATGCTCGTCTCGACATTCATGCGCAGCCAGACGGCCGCCCTGTTCACCACCGCCATCCTCACCCTGGTGCCCACCATCCAGTTTTCCGGGCTGGTCGACCCGGTCTCGTCACTGGGGGGAGTGAGCCGCATCATCGGGGAGATCTTTCCCGCCACCCATTTCCTGATCATCGCCCGGGGCACCTTTTCCAAAGGGCTCGGGCTCAACGACCTCCAGGGGTACTTCATACCCCTGCTGATCGCGATTCCGGTCCTCATCGGGTTCGGAACGGTACTGCTGAGGAAACAGGAGCGATAGTCATGCGTGCAGCGCACAACGTCTTCTACCTGGGAGGCAAGGAGTTCCGCAGCCTGATTCGCGACCCCATGCTCCTCGCGATCATTCTCATCGCCTTCACGGTCATGGTATACGCGGCAGCGGCGGGTACCCCTGAGACCCTGAACAACGCCCCCATCGCCGTGGTCGATCAAGACCGCTCACAACTCTCCCAACGAATCGTGAGCGCCTTCTACCCTCCGTATTTCATCCCCACGGAAACGACCGACCCGGCAGAGGCCGACAGGGGCATGGACGCGGGCCGCTACACGTTCTCCCTGCACATCCCCCCCGGTTTCCAGCGGGATATCCTTGCCGGGCGAAGTCCTGCAGTCCAGCTCAATGTCGACGCCACCCGCATGTCCCAGGCATTCACGGGCAGCGGTTACATCCAGGCGATCGTCACGGGCCAGGTAAACGAATTCGTGGCCGGCCGACGCGAGGCATCCGCACCGCCGGTAGAACTCGCGCTGCGGGCCCTGTTCAACCCAGAGCTGAACACCTCGTGGTTCGCTGCCATGATGCAGGTGATCGACCAGATCACCCTGTTGTCCATAATCCTGACAGGCGCCGCGCTGCTCAGGGAACGGGAGCACGGCACCGTGGAGCACCTGCTGGTGATGCCGGTGACACCGTTCGAAATCATGGCTTCCAAGGTATGGTCCATGGGGGTGGTGGTACTTGCCGCCGGTACGTTCTCACTGACCGTGGTAGTCCAAGGCCTGCTCTCCGTACCGGTCGAAGGCTCGATCATGCTCTTTGTATTCGGAGCAACCCTGCACCTGTTCGCCACGACATCGCTGGGCATCTTCCTCGGCACCTTTTCGCGCTCCATGCCGCAGTTCGGCCTGCTCCTGATCCTGGTTATCCTGCCGCTGCAGATACTCTCCGGAGGCGTGACGCCAAGGGAGAGCATGCCCGGGTTCATTCAGGTCCTCATGCTCGCGGCACCGAATACCCACTTCGTCATGCTCGGCCAGGCCATCCTGTTCCGCGGGGCGGGGATTGCGGTCGTGTGGCCTCAAATCATCAGTCTTGCCCTAATTGGATCGGTACTGTTCGCCACATCTCTGGCACGCTTCCGGAAAACCCTTGCAACCATGACGTAAGGGACAGGAAAACCTGGACTCTTTCAGATGCATACTCTAAGGCCGGTATGATTCGAAAGACACTGGAATGTGAAGAGCGGTGCTGAAAAAAAGAAAACGGCCTCTCTTCGCCGGAACACCGGTGATGAGAGACCGCCTTTTGAGACTGGAATCAACAGCCCTTTAGGAGCTCTTGTTTTTGTCCTGCAGGCCCTTGAGGAGCTCGCCGAGGTTCGTACCGACCTTCTCGGACACCTTCTCGTGGCTTGCCACGACCTTTTTGTCCTGGGCTTCTTCCAGGGCCTTGATGGAAAGGCCGATCTTCTTGTTCTCCGGGCTCAGGCGCAGCACCATGGCATCGACCTCCTGGCCCACGGAAAGCACCGAGGAGAGATTGTCGATCTTGTTGCTGCTCACCTCGGAGATGTGGATCATCCCCTCCACCCCTTCGCGGATCTCCACGAACGCGCCGAAATCCGTCAGGGAGGTGATCTTCCCGGTGATCACGGAACCCACCGGGTGCTCGTTGGCCACCTGGGTCCAGGGATCGGGGCTCAACTGCTTGACGCCGAGCGAGAACTTCTCGTTCTCCGGGTCCACGGTGAGCACCTTGGCCTGAACCACGTCACCCTTTTTGTAGAGCTCGCGGGGATTCTTCACCTTGGGATCCCAGGTCAGGTCCGAGACGTGGATGAGACCGTCGATGTCGATGTTTTCATCCACACTGACGAACAGACCGAAGTCCGTCACGTTCTTGACCGTGGCATCCACCACCGTCCCCGGAGGATAGTAATCGTAGAGGAGATCCCAGGGATTCGGCGATGCCTGCTTGAGGCCCAGCGAGATCCTCCGGTTCTCCTGATCGACGCCGAGAACCACCACATTCACTTCCTGTCCCTCTTCGAGGATGGTTGAAGGATGCCGCATTCTCTTGGTCCAGAACATCTCGGAGATGTGAACCAGCCCCTCGACACCCTCTTCGATCTCCACGAAGGCGCCGTAGTTCGTGATGGACGTCACCTTGCCGGATACCTTCTTCCCGATGGGATAGCGGTATTCGAGCCCCTCCCACGGGTCGGGCGTGAGCTGCTTGGTGCCCAGCGAGATCTTCTCCGTCTCCGGATCGAACTCGATGACCTTGACATTGATCACATCACCCGGAGACACCTTGTCCTTAGGATCCTTGAGCTTGCCCCAGGACATGTCGGTGATGTGGAGCAGGCCGTCGATTCCGCCGATATCCACGAAGGCGCCGTAGGCCATGATGTTCTTCACCGTGCCCTCGACCACGTCCCCCTTGGACAAGGTGGCGATGAGCTTCTTTTTTTTCTCTTCCCGCTCGCGCTCCAGAACTTCCCGGTGGCTTACCACCACGTTGTTCTTCTTCCGGTTGAACTTGATGATGGAGACCTCGATTGCCTCGCCCACCATCTTTTCCAGCTCTGCCTCGGAAATGGGACTGAGCGTTGCCTGCGAAGTGGGAAGGAATGCGGGCACGCCGATATCCACGGTGAGTCCGCCCTTGATCCGCTCGATCACCTTCCCTTCAAGGGTTTCGTTTTCCTGATAGGCCTTGACGATATCGTCCCAGACCTTGATCCGCTGCGCCTTTTCCTTGCTGAGCCGGATGAACCCCTTGGCGTTGTTGATGTTCTCAACGAGTACCTCGACCTCGTCACCAATAGAGACGGTGATGGCCCCGTTCTCAGCGATAAACTCGCGGATCGGAGCCTGCCCTTCCATCTTCCTCCCGATATCGATCATGATATAGTCAGTTCCCACCTGTACAACCGTCCCGGTGACCACCGAGCCGGTGGAAACACGTTTGTCGATGGTTTCTTCATAGAGAGCTTCCAACTCCAGGTTCTGATCGAATTCTCCTGATTCCTCCTGAGTGCTCGTGCTCTCTGTTATTTCCTCCTTGATCTCTTTTACTTCTTTTTGATCTGTTTTGGTTTCTTCGAGACTATACATCGTTAGTAACCCCCTGTCCGTCGTTCCTTATTCCTCGATAAGTTGGCATCCTATACAATATAGATATGCAAAAGACAAGCCTTTAATCGGCCCTCCCGGGCAAAGCGGCGGGGAAATAGGCTTCGGGCGCATCCTCCCGGCAGAACCGTCACCGTCACCGGGCCCGGTCCGAACGATCCCGCCTTTGTCGGGCCGCCGGCAGGATAAGCTTCTAATCGAGCGGGTTCTTTTTTTTCTGCTGACTGGAGGGATCCTTGAGAGCCTTTTCGAGATCACTGAAGACCCGCTTCTTGTCCCTGCCGTCTCCGAGCGACTGCTCGATCTCCTTGAGCCTTGACTGCTGACGGTTCTGAAACCGGGTTATCTCATCGGCCATACGGGGCGACTGCTCGTGACGGGGCAGGGCTTCGATCCTGGTATGGTCCCCGAGCCCGTATCGGCACTCCGCGCCCGATATCACCGCGGTAACGATCTTCTCGTCGCAGAGCTTGCGCGCCATCAGGGACAGCTCTTCTTCCGACACCTTCAGGATTTGGGCCAGGTCCCCGAGCGCAGGCGGCCTGCCGTGAAGATGTTCATATATGCGTATCCCGGCGACAAAAAGATGAGCACCTTCATAGAGATCACTTCGTGCCATGGATTTTCTCTATAAGAAAGCGCTGTTCGATGCAACTATGATTCAAGAATACCTTCTCAGGCGCCGATATATTTTCCAAACACTGCCGCCTTAAAAAAGGAGGAAACGATTTGAAACGGACAGCCTCTCTCTTCATCGGCATTATCGTTCTATGCTTTGCCGCCGCGCCCCTGTGGGCAGAAGATACCGTTCACACCGTAAAAAAGGGGGACACCCTGTGGGACATCACCAGCCAGTACCTCCAGACCCCCTGGCAATGGCCCGTGATCTGGGCGAACAATCAGGACATTACCAATCCTCACCTGATCTTTCCCAATGACAAAGTGGTCATCTCGAAAAAGGACGGCAAAACCACCATCACTATCATCCCCGCCCGGCAGCCCGAGCCCGCCAGCTACACCCCTGAGGAGATCGCACAGGAAGAAGAAAAATCCATTGTAATATCTCCACGGTACTCGGCATACATCTACAGTCCGAACATTCTTACCGGATCGGGCCATGTGTCGAAGAAACTGGAGATCGGGGAACTGGCGGCAAAAAATGAAAGCGTCTTCATCAAGTCTTCCTCGGGCCTGACCCTGCACCGGGGTGTCACCATCGTATCGAAGGTGGCCGAGGTCACGGACTTGGGCGGGAAGACAGCAGGTTACCTCTACAAGACCATCGCCTTCGCCACGGTGGAGGACGCCATGGCGGATACCTACAAGGCCAGCGTGGAATACTCCAACCAAGAGATCCGTTCGGGAGACATCATCTTCGACGATCTGCAGAACCTGAAGCCCCTCACGCTGAAAATCAGCGAGCCAAATCTGGAAAGCAGCGGCCGGGTGATCGATATCCACGGCGGAATCACGGGGAGCAGTTATCTGGACCTGGTTTTCCTTGACCTCGGCAAGACCAGCGGAGTCGATCAGGGCGCGATCCTCACCATTTATGAGGAAACATCACCCGGAAAAGGCTCCGCGACCCTGAAAGAATATCAGGGCATGGCCCTGGTGCTGCAGTCACTGGACAAGAGCTGCATGGCCCTGATCATGGACTCCAGGGGACCCATACGGAAAAACTACCTTGCCGTGGGAACCGAGTAGCGAAGAACCGGATGCCTTGAAGGTTCTTCTGTCATAAAAAAGGCCTTCAAGGCGGCCTAAAACGGAATCCCCTGATAAGAAAGCAGCATATCCAGACCCTTGTCGTCCGACCGGGTGAACTTCACCGCCATGCCCGACTGGTCCTTCCTGACGATATGCCCCTGTACCCAGATGATCTTACCGAATTCCTCTACATCGATGCTGGCAAGAAGGTAGCCGTCGGTGGCGCCGGGAGGTGCACCGGTGTGGATGAACATCCCCCCTCTGCTGATATTGCTCACCTTGCCCAGCTTATAGGCCGGGCCGTCATCACGGTAAGCCACCTTCATGTTCACCCTGCTTCTCTTGTGTGCCCGCTGTTCTTCCATGAACTCGATGCCGCCTGTCCGTCCGGAAAAAACGCATCCCAGAGGAAGTATTTTGTGAAACCTTTGTATTATAATGAAAAAGGCTGCAGGGTTCAAGTGCCTGGAACACGCACGGCCGAAAGTCATCGCGGGATTTCATCTGCGTGGAACCCGCTTCTTCCCTGCAGGAGATGCCCGGGATGCATGAAGCCGGATAACCCAATGATTATGTTCTAATTTAATCTCATATTTCAGAACACTGCGTTGACACCCCCCGCAGAAGTGAGATATAGGGTTATTTCATGAAGATCCTATTTACGAACAGGCAGATAGCAGAAAGGGTTCAGGAACTGGGGAAAAAGATAACCAGCGACTACCAGGGAAGCGAGCTGCTCGTGATAGGCGTTCTCAAAGGGGGGTTCATCTTCGTATCCGATCTTGTCCGGCACCTGGATCTTCCCGTCAGGGTGGAATTCGTCCGGCTGTCCAGCTATGGCTGCTCGGACAGCCCTCAGTGCGAGGTAAAGATCTTCGACGATACGGGGGACATCATGAGGGGCAAGCACGTCCTGATCGTGGACGACATCATGGACACGGGCGAAAGCATCGTTGCCTTCAAAAAACATCTGGAATCAAAGGGGCCTGCCTCGGTAAAAATCTGCGCCATGATAAACAAGAAAATCCGGAGGACCCAGGACATCGACCCGGACTATTATGGGTTCGCCATAACCGATGGCTTTATTGTCGGTTATGGACTGGATTTTGCCGAAAACTATCGAGCACTTCCGGAGATATGCGTGCTCGAGCCAAGAGACAGGAGGGATGCCCCTTGACAGTTGTCCAATGCCCCGGATGCAACAGCAAGTTCAGGATAAACCCGAAGGCCCTGCAGAAAAAACCCGTAAAGATGCGCTGCAGCGTGTGCTCCCTTGTTTTTACCTACAACCCGGCGGAGGGTCCCGTCATCGAGCAGGACTTCGACAGCATCATAGGAACCCAGGATGGTCAGCTGGAGGAAAGTTTCTCCCGGCCTTCTCTGGAGGAGGAGCTCGACGGAGAAATAACCGAGAGCGCGGAGTCGGCTGAGCCCGGCAAGGAGGAGTCGTCTGAAGAATCGTCCGAGGTCGAGCCCGAATCCGTGATCCGGGAGATCGACTCCATCCTCGGGACCGGAAACGAGGTTGCCGGCGAGAACGAGGACGAGTCAAAAAAGCTTTCCGGTGATGGTTCCGCACTGAAAATGATCGCGTCGGTAGTGCTCATTGTCCTGGTATTCCTCGGGATCGGCCTGTGGATCATGAAGGACAGCATCATCCCTCTGATCCGGCAGGATACCGTGACGCAGAACCAGCCGGTTCTCGAAAGGGGGCCGTTCTTCTCCATACCGGAAGAGAAAGTCACCTACGAGCTGCTTTCCAACAACAGCGAGGGTTCGGTTCTGGTGGTCAAGGGCATCATCAAGAAACTCACGTCCAAGCCGCTCAAATCAGTGCTGGTCCAGGCGCGGGTATACGACAGGAACAGCAACCTCATTGAAAGCCGGAACGCCTATGCCGGAATCATCCCCGAATCCGACGAGTTCGTCCGGCAGAAGGGCTCCGACATCGAGACCCTGCTCTCCGCAGAGCCGAGAACACTTGGGGTTCTTTCCACCTCCCCCGACATCCCCTTTGCCGTTGCCTTCTTCGGCAGACCTGCAAGGGAGGGATTTTCATTCCAGGTGGAGGTAAAGGAGTTCCACTGGAAATGACGGCAGGGTGATGCCTGTGCGGCGTTCTTCTCCCCGGCACTCAAGCCGCTTTCCCGCCAGAAATGGCGATGAGCCCGGGGGTCCCCTTCAAGGAGCTCTGCAGGAAAGATCTTTCCCCGGCAAAATCCCGTGCACGGAAGACCCCTTAAGGGGCGCCGGAGGACTGTCTCGCCCCGGACCCAGAGACCATTCCCTGTATGGAGAAAACCCCGGCCCGGCCTCATCGTGCATGCCGCCCCGCTGCGGGGATTTGCATTCCCCCCAAGGTTTATAGTAGTTAAAGGAGTTGCCATGAGACGGCCGATAGGAAACAAGGAGGACGCAGAAGGAAAGGCGGCGAAATCGACTGATCGCGCGGAAAGCCCTGTTGGATATGGCCCTGCATCGCTTATCACTCTATGTATGGGTTATTCCTTGGGGGGAGTGAGGACCTTCATATGAATCTCGGACGAACATCCGTATCCTGAACGGTCATCGGCGTATAGGACCCTTATGGATACCGTGCATCGTCTTTCACCGGCCTGCTGTTTGCCCCTGTGTCCTGCGAAATATCTTCCGGCAGCACTTCGCCGAGTTTTTTCGGGCTCACGGCGATCGCCCGGGCGTCCGGGATTCGTCCGGAGCCCTCTCAAAAGGTGACGGAGAAATGCGCATCATGGGAATCGACTACGGAACGAAACGAATCGGGGTGGCCATCAGCGATCCTTCCCGCACCATGGCTCATCCTCTGGATACGGTTCAGGTGAAGGGGGACGGGTCTCACATGGGGCTGATAGGAAGAATCGTGCAGGATTACGAGGTAGGAAAAGTCGTAGTGGGCCTGCCCGTCAACATGGACGGAAGCATGGGGGAAAGCGCCCGCAAGGTCACGGCCTGGGCCGAGACGCTGGAACGGTCTGTCGGTGTTCCGGTGGAGCTCTGGGATGAACGGCTCACTACGAGCGAGGCCCACGACTTCCTCATCCGGCTCGAGGTAAAGGGCAAAAAGAGGAGGCACATCATCGACAAGATAGCCGCAAGCATCATTCTCCAGGACTATCTGGAGGCGAAGCATCCATGAGAACCGCATTCTACTCCCTCGTGGTCGCCTTCATATGCGTCTCCATCCTGGCCGTCATCCACACCTACACCTTCATCACCACGCCGTCGAATCCCCCGAAGTCTCTGCTCATGGAGATCAAGGCCGGAACCAGCGCATGGGAGATCTCCCGCCAGCTCGAGGAAAAGGGGGTCATCACCGACTCGCTCATGTTCATGGTCATTGCCACGGGCACCGGCAAGGTCACCCATCTCCAGGCCGGCACCTATGTCTTCGAGGGAAGGCATTACCCCCTGGATATCATGCACATTCTCTTTAAGGGAAGGACGCTCAAGTACCGGATCACCATCCCGGAGGGAAGCACCATCTTCGACATCGCCTCCATTGTCGCGGAAACCGGGCTGCTGAGCAGGGAGGAGTTCTTCAACAGCGCGCAGGATCCCGAGACCACGGCCTTCTTCGGCATCGACGCACCGTCCATGGAAGGCTTTCTCTATCCGGACACCTATTACCTCGCCCCCCACATGACGCCCAGGGAAATCATGGGAAAGATGGTCGACAGGTTCCACGAGGTCTTTACCGGCGATATGCTCAGACGCGCCCAGGAGCTGGACATGAGCGTGGCGCAGGTGGTGACCCTGGCCTCCATCATCGAGAAGGAGGCGGTGGTTTCGAGGGAAATGCCCATCATCTCATCCGTCTTCCACAACCGGCTGAAACGCGGAATGCGCCTTCAGTCGGATCCCACCGCGATATACGGCATCGACGGGTTCCGCCGAAGAATAAGCTCCCGGGATCTCAAACGGGACACCCCGTACAACACCTACCGGTATGGCGGCCTTCCGCCCGGGCCCATATGCAACCCCGGGGCCAGGGCCTTTAGCGCGGCGCTGTGGCCCGCGGAAACAAAATACCTGTTCTTCGTATCCCAGGGCAATGGAACACACTACTTCTCCCGGTCGCTGACCGAGCACCGAAAGGCGATCCGCAGAATGGTAACCAAATAGCGGCGGACTTTTTTGCCGTGCCGTTTCTGAAGAGATTGTGCCTAAAGTTCGTACCCCCGGTTTACGATAAAAGAGGGATGAACCACTTGCGCGCAGCCATCATCGATGATGATGACGAGATACTGGATCTGATCGAGCAGATACTCAAGGAAGAAGATATCAAGACGCGGCGGTATACGCAGGCCGAGAAATTCCTTGCAGAGATCAGGAAGCGCGGCTTCGATATCATCATAACGGATCTCGTGCTGCCGGGGATGTCCGGCCTCGACCTGCTCAACGAGCTCAATTCGCGGGGCGCGGACATACCGGTGGTGATCATCACCGGATACGCATCCCTCGACTCCGCCATCGAGGCGGTAAACAGGGGGGCCTTTTACTACATAAAGAAGCCCTTCAATATCGAAGAGATCAGGTTCGTCATCAATCGGCTCAGGCAGCGTCTGGACACCCTCGAAGCCATGCGTTCGCTCCAGGACCAGGTAAGCGCGTTGCAGCAGAAACTCGAAGCTAAGACAGCGGAGAATGCCGAGGCCGATCCCCTGTCGCTGCCTTTCGATCTTCTGCAGAGCAGCATGGATGCCGGCAAGGCCATCGCCGCCATCGAGTATCTGGGGAAGCTGAAATCCGACGGCCTGATATCCGATAAGGAGTTCGGAGAATACAAAGGCAAAATTCTTAAGAGAGTCATATGATGCATGAGAAGGTGCTGATCGTCGACGATGATCCGGGAATACGGAGTACTATCTCGGAGCTGATCCAGGAGCTCGGGTTCGGGGCCCAAACCGCGCCCGACGGGCTGGATGCACTGGAGATGCTGAACTCCGGACCCTTCCTCTGTGTGTTCACGGACATCATGATGCCCAATATGAGCGGGCTCGAGCTGATCAGAAGGATCAAGGCCCGGGACGTGTCCCTGCCCATTATCGTGATCACCGGCTATGCCTCGGTGGAGATCGCCATTGACGCCATGAAATGCGGGGCCTCCGATTTCATCTCCAAGCCCTTCAAGGTCAAACAGATCGAGATCCTTCTCAACAAGGTCATGCGGGAAAAGAACCTGCTGGAGGAAAACCGGCGGTTTTCCGATGCACTCCATCTCCACCGGCTCATCGACAACCTCGTGGGGCAGCTGGAGGATAAAAAAGAGGAGATCATCTCTCTCAAGGAGATCTCGGAAAGGATCATCAGACTCAAGGGCATCCGGGACCTGGTCGGTGCCATCGTCGACGTGACAACGCAAATCCTCGACGAGGCTCAGGTGAACTTTTTCCCCTTGAGCAGAAAGACCGGCAGTCTTCTGGATACCGACAGCGGCAAGGAGCTTCCCGCGGACGCCGATCTGCTCCTGGGCCACATCGTGAGGAGACACCACGCAGACTCGCATCTCCTGGAGAAGTTCGAAACCGTGTTCCCCCTGATGATCGAGGGACAGGTCTTCGGGGCCCTGGATATCGTCTCGCCCTCGTTGCTGGGTGATGAGAAAGAGGGCAAGATCCAGTACCTGCTGAACCGCTCCGCGGAACGTATGGAAAACGTAGCCCTCTACGAGGGGCTCTACGACAACATGCTCTCCACCCTCAACAGCATGGCCAAGATACTCGACGCGCGCGACCCGCACACCTCGCAGCACTCGACACGGGTCACCTCTCTGTCCATGACCCTGGCGGACGGGCTCGTCCTCACGCAGGAAGAGCGGGACACGCTCTACATCGCGGCCTCTCTGCACGATATCGGGAAGGTGGGGATCCCCGACAACATCCTTCTGAAGCCGTCCGGGCTCACCGATGAGGAGTTCGCCGTCATCAAGAAGCATCCGGACATCGGGGCGGATATCCTGAAATCCCTTCCCCCCATGGCCAGGGAAACGGAGATCATCAGACACCACCACGAGCGATACGACGGCAGGGGCTATCCCCTCGGGCTCAAGGCAGAGGAGATTCCCTACCTGTCGCGGATCATCACCCTGGCGGATTCCTTTGACGCCATGACCTCGGACAGGCCCTATCGCAAAGGCATGACCACAGACGAAGCCGTCCGGGAGATCGACCGGTGCAAAGGCGGGCAGTTCGACCCGGCCCTGGCCGAGATCTTTATCCAGAAAATCTCCAACTCCTGAAAAAAGCGCGGCTCACCGGCAGCCCCCCCTGCAGACAAGAGAGGGATGCACCCTTTTTATGAAACCTCACCCACCGGGAGTGTCCTGCTGAGGGCCCGGACTGACTCCGCCGGTGTCCTGCTGCTGGGTGAGGGACTGCAGGGTTGACCGAAGCTCCTGGTTTTCGTTCCTGAGGGTCTGAATCTGCTGTTCCAGCGTTGCGATCTTCTCTGTGCGCTGCTCAGCGCCCTCGGCCCTCTGCTCCCTTGCCATGGCCACCTCTGTTTCAAGGGCGGCCACGCGCTCGCGGAGGTTCTCGTTCCGGTGCTCTATGGTGGCAATATAGTCGATGGTCTCCCCGAGAGTCTGCTTGTAGTCCACCTGATCCCCGCGGTCCACGCCCCAGATATAAAACCCGAGAATCAATCCCGCCAGAAAGAGCACTACCGCCAGTGCCAGGGGGGCGACAAAGTTTTTCCTTTTTCCTTCCATGTCATCACCTTATAAAAAACGTTCCTCAAGTAATCTCTTTGATCTAAGAGATATCTCCTTTTCCGTCAAGGTATTCTTCGCCCGTCGTTTCATGGGCCGCGCCACCCGTATCTTTGGAAACGGGCACTTTTCTCCAAGTCGATAGATAGTTCTCTGTGGGCTAAGCGCTCATCTTTCAAGGGCGCGTGTGGAGGCGATATCATATTGAAGGGCAGGTGCCCCGGGCATCGAAAAGATTCTGGGGGAACCTCCAGCTTTCATTTCAACATCAGGACAAACTGTGATAATGAAGCCCCATGAACGTGGCTATAATCGGTGCCCGGAGGGCGAGAAACGGCATCGGTGAATACATCGCGAACTATTTCCAGAAAAACGGTGCCCGGGTGGTGTGCGTGCTGGGGACCACGGAAGACACCTCTTCCCGTGCATCGTGGTCGCTCGGGAAATACGGCATCACGGCGAGACCGTACCACGACTTCGCGGAGATGGTCTCCCGGGAGGACCTCCAGGCGGTGGCCATTGCGTCGCCGGCGGATTCCCACCTCGGTTTTCTCAAGGCCTCGCTCGCAAGGGGCCTTTCGGTGTTCTGCGAAAAGCCCTTCCTCGACCCTGCCCGGGAAAACCTCCCGGCCGATCTCGATGATGTCTTCGTGCAGGCTTCGGCCGGAGGCGGGACCGTTGCCATGAGCTCCCAGTGGCCGTTCTGCCTCACCGCTTACGAGGAGCTCTGCGGTGCTCTCGTGCCTGCTCGGGTGCGCCGCTTCTCGATCCGTCTTTCCCCCATCTGCTCTGGCCTCGCCATGATACCGGATTCCGTGCCCCACGCCCTGAGCATCCTCCACGCAGTCCTGGGGCCGGGAACTATTTCTCCACCCGCCTTTTCCGGCACGGACACCGACATGACCATCGAATTCACCTATACCGCCGCGCACGGGAGATGCGCGGCATCCATCGCCCTGGTACAGGAGAGAGAGCAGCCGAGATCCTTCTGGTTCGGATTCAACAACCGGATCGCGAGACGCTCCATCGAGACCGCCCGGTATGGGATCTTCTTCCATTCCGGCGATCACCGCCTGCCGGTTGCGGATCCCCTGGAGCTGTGCGTGCGGGATTTCATCGAGGCGTGCTCCACGGGCCGGGAGCCCGTGATCGGCAGGGGGCACATCGTGGCGACGACCAGGCTGCTCAAACAGATCTACGATGCGTATTTCTTACAAGATGATGAAAAGAGGAGGCTATGAAGAAGCTACAGGAAAAAGAGCATGACTTCAGCGCAAAGCTGCGGCAGAAGTCCGTGGTGGAAAACCTGAGACAGTACATCGCCTGGCAAAGGGCGGTGAGAAGGTCGGAGCCTTCGTCCGGGCTTCCCGCCTTCGGGCCGGTGTCCATCAACCTGGATCTCACCTCGGCATGCAACTTCCGGTGCCCCCACTGCGTGGATTCCGGGATCATCAACACGGGCGAGGCCCTCACCCTGGACGTCATCAAGCAGAGTATCGACACCCTCCAGGAAAAGGGGCTTCTCTCGGTGATTCTCATCGGAGGCGGAGAGCCCACGGTTCACCGCGACTTCGAGGAGATCGTCCGGTTCGTCCGGTCGCGGGGGCTCCAGGTGGGCATCGCCACGAACGGCTCCCGGCTGGCAAGGGTGGAAAAGGTGGCCGATCTCCTGAAAGAGGGTGACTGGCTGCGCCTCTCCCTCGACGCAGCCCGGGAAGACACCTTCCAGAAGGCCCACTGTCCGACCAGCAAGATCACCCTGGAGCGGATCCTCCAGGATGCTCAGCGGATCAAGAAGGCCAACCCCCTGATCTCGCTCGGCTACTCATACGTGATCGTGTGGGAAGGAATCGTGCTCGGCGGCCGCGAGCTGGTTTCCAATGTTGGGGAGATATCCGAGGCCGTATCGAAGGCCGGGGAATACTCCTTTGATTACGTCTCGTTCAAGCCCTGCCTGCTCAGGCTGGAGGGATCGCGCAAGGAGTCGCTGTTCGATCCCCCCGACCCGGACAGGGAGGCCCGGGTCGTCGCCGGGATCGGTGAGATGCTCGGGCAGGCGGAAGCGGCAGCCGGCCCGGAGGTCAAGATTCTCAAGAGCGTCAACCTTCAGGCGATGATGGAAGGCAGGCTCCACGAGTTGAAACGTCAGCCCGTGACCTGCCATTCGCAGTTTTTCCGGACCGTCCTGGCCCCGTCGGGCATCTTCCACTGCCCGGCGTTCAGGGGCGTGCCCCAGGGGCGGATTGCGGACCACGACGGGTACCTGGACGCAGGACGGTTCGCCCGCACCCAGGCACATCTCGACACATCCATCAGGACGTTCGACGCCTGCCGCGAGTGCAACGTGGTGGTCTGCTTCTACCACCATGTGAACTGGTGGATCGAGCGCTTCATCGAATCGTCGCGTGACGTATCCGAGATCGAGGTCGTGCAGGACAACAACTTCTTTCTGTAAGGCATGCCATGAAGATCTGCGTCATCCATCTCAACCAGATCGGAGATCTGGTGTTTTCCCTGCCGCTCCTGAAGTCTTTGAGGGACCGGTACCCCGGCGCATTGATTCACTCGGTCGTGAGGCCGCCGCTGAGCGAGCTGCTGAAAGGCTCGCCCCTGGTGGACGAGGTTTTGCCCAAGCCACGGCGCCTGGGAGAGAAAATCCGGCTGGCGAGAGACCTGCGGGCACGGGGGTACGATCTCCTGATCTGCCTGGCCCGCTCGGAGGAGGCACTGCTCCTCACCGCCCTGAGCGGGGCCCGTACCCGGGCGGGGTTCGCGCGCTTTCCCTGGGACCGGGCGCTTCAGGTCAGAGAGGTGGTCGTCGGGCACAACTGCTGGCGGAACAATGCCCGTCTGATAGAGCGCCTGGGGATTGCGCCTTCGGTCGAAAGCTATGTGGGGCTGCTGCCGGTCGAACCTCACGAGTGCAGCGCGGCAGTGCCGGAAAACTACGTGGTGCTCTCCGCCGGGGCATCGCCCAGAAGACTCGCCAAGGCGTGGGACGAAGAGAAATTCTCGCGCCTTGCCGCCGGACTCTATGAGCGCTACGGCCTGACCCCCGTCCTGGTAGGCGCCGGTGACACGAAGGAGAGCAACGACCTGATCACCCGCGGGATAAGTGCCCTGGCGCAGGGCCGGGACATCCCGGTGCTCGACCTCACCGGCAGGCTCGGGCTGCGGGAGCTCGCCGCCCTCCTGATGGGGGCGCGCCTGTTTGTAGGTATCGACTCAGGGGTCATGCACCTTGCCGCCGCAGCCGATGTCCCCGTGGTGGCGCTGTTTGGGCCCACCGACCCGGCACTCGTGGGCCCGCAGAACGTTCGCAGCGCGGTGGTGCGCCACGACATGCCGTGCATGCCCTGTTATCTGAACACAACCTGCGGCACGGTGGATTGCATGAGGAGATTGCAGGTGGACGAGGTCATGGACGCGTGCGTGAATCTCATGGATGAGAGCGGGGCCTGACCGGCGGCATCTCACAGAGCGGCGCGGCCCGGCTCCGGTCGTTCGCTTAAAGGGCCGGACATCGCAACATCCGCAGTCCGGCGGCACCTGACCATGGGGAACGGGGAAGAGAACGAATGGACCTTGTCATGGAAAAGATATCGTCGATGTATCCCGAGCATTCCTGGGAGCTCGTGAGCCGGCGGTCCGCCCGCAGTATCCATCGTCTCCTGAGGCAGGGAGAGGTCGAGTATTACGTAAAGCTCCATTCGCCCCGCACGCTTCCGGAGAAACTGGGGAATTTTCTCTCCCCCAAAACGCTCCGCGAGGCCGGGATGCTCTCCCGCCTGATGCACGCGGGCGTACCGGTGCCCGAGGTATGCGGGCATGTCCGCGCGGGAAGCGCAAGCGCCCTGATCACCCGCGCCGTGTTCCCTGCACGGGGGCTCTTCGAGGAGAGCCGTAAAATGCAGGTCGCGATCATGCTCGATATGAGCGTCCGGCTCCTGAACGCCGGGTTCGGCTTCTCCGACATGCACCCGGGGAACATCATCCTCGATCGGCACGGCAACCCTTTCCTGGTGGACGCCTATGAAATCATACCCTTGAAAAAGACAACCCTAAAGCATGCGGCCGCGCTCTTTGCCCAGACGGTCAACATCTTCGACCTGGGCCGGGAAGAGCTGGAGCCCTTCCTGATGCGGGTGCCCGGGATCGGCGACAGGACCGCCGCGTGGGAAAGGATCCGCTCACGGGCCCTTTGCCTGCGGAGGGGTCAGGTCAGGCGGAGGGTCGGGAGGAGCCTGCGGGAGGGGAGTTTTTCCCGCGCCTTTCTCTGCCCCTCGTTCCGGGCGTTCATAAGCCGCAGCTACTCCCCTGACCTGCACGGCCTGGTCGCCGCACACCGCGCGCACCTGGCCGAAGGCACGAACCTCTACAAGGTACAGAAAAAAACGCGGCTCAGCACGACCGGAGAATACTGCATCAAATCGTACGCAAAGGCCCGGATACCCACCACGCCCTACGCGGTGCGCTCCTGGAAGGGATCCCTGACCCTGCTCTTCAACGGCATTCCGGTGGCGGACCCGGTGGCCGTGATCGTGTTCCGGAACAGGGAGAGCATGCTCATCACCAGGGACCTCGTCCAGCCGGACCTGGACCGCTTTCTCGCGAGCGGCTTTTCCCGCCTGCCCCTGCCGGAGAGACGCTCTCTGGCAGAAGCCTTTGGCACATTCGTCGGGACCCTGCACGCCAAGGGCATCTACCATGCGGACCTCAAGGCCTGCAACATCAAGGTCTGCACAAACCCCGTGCAGTTCTTTCTCCTGGACACGGACCGGGTGGAACACAAGAGGGCCCTCTCCCGGAAGAAGAGGCTGAAGAACCTCGTGCAGATCAATACGAGTATTCCCCTGCAGGTAAGCAGAACCGCAAGGATGGCGTTCCTCTCGGCGTACAGCGCGATCACCGGCGACGACCCCGGAGACCTTTTCGACCGTGTGCGGCGGCTCTCGTCGGGCAACGAGGTGATCTACCGCAGCGAAACGGGCGACGTGATCGAAGAGTGGCCAAAACGCCCTTAGACAGCCCGGCCTGGATACCTTCAAAGGGCACGATCGATCTTTTCCAGCACATCCTCGGGCGTGATCGACTGCATGCACACCGGGTTCTCGCAGGTCCTCCGGTTGCAGGGCATGCACGGCAGGGACACGCGAACCACCTGTCCCCGGTACGGGCCTGTCCGTCCCGGGTCTGCAGGGCCGAAGAGCGCGACCACCTCTTTTCCCAGGGCCACCGCCAGATGCATGGGGCCGGTGTCGCAGCTTACCACTGCCCGTGCCCCGGAGAGCACGCCGGTGAGTTGGGGGATGGTCGTTTTCCCCACCAGGTCGATCACGGACCCTGTCGACAGGGTCGTGATCCGCGCCGCCGCCGGTATATCCTCCGGCCCGCCCGTGAGAACGCACGGCATGCGGTGCCGGTCCGCCACGAGCCGCGCCAGCCGGGCGAATCCCTCCGGGCTCCAGCGGTTGGCGGGCTTGGTGGCGCCGATGTTCAGCACGATGTAGTCACCGGGTAGGTCCTCGGGCGGGAGGTCCCCTTCCGGGATGTTCCACCGGACCTCATCATCCCCGGCGCCCAGGTGCCGGGCAAACTCCAGATACTGCTCCACCATGTGCGCGGCAGGGTCGGAGGGCGCGATGCGCTCAAAGGGCATGATCCAGGTCATCTCCTTGCACCGCCTGCGATCGAATCCCACGCGCCTGTCGGCAGAGGCCGTCATGCACAGGAGGGCGGATTTGACTATCCTCTGGAGGTCCAGGGCAACATCGAAGCGCAGGCCCCTGATCTCTCCCACCACCTCACCAAGGGATTTCCGTAAACACGACCGGTCAAGGAGAATCGTGCGGTCCACCTGGGGGTGCCGGGAGAGAAGCGGAAGGCTCAGTGGCTCCGTGATCCAGTGGATGCGCGCGTTGAAATGTGACTTGAGCCTGATCGCCAGCGGCAGGGTGTTCACCACGTCTCCCAAGGCACCGAGTTTGACGATCAGGATGTCCATACCTTTCTGGTTATGTCATTCTTGCATTTTTCGCAAGACCCGGTAGAAAAGAACGTTCTCCCCGATATCCCTCCACGGGTACCTCATTTACATGCCTGAAATCCTGAGGTATGGTAACCTCATGAACGATCCCCGTGCAGCGCAGGAAGAGCGGCCCCGGCTGAGCATCGTCATCGTGCCTCTGGGCCTCGACGGCCTGCTCGACGCGTGCATTGCATCCATCGGGGAGCATGTGCGGGTGCCTCACGAGATCATTGTGGTCAACAACTCCCCGGGAGAGCTCGGATACCGGGGGAGCGTCGGGATACGCTGCATGGAAAACGGGAAAAACCTGGGCTTTGCCCGGGCCGTCAACCGGGGGATCCGCGAGTCCCGCGGAGACACGATTCTCCTGCTCAATCCCGACGCCCGCTTCACCTCCGATATCGTCTCCCCGATGCTCTCCTTCCTGGACGGGCGCGAGCGGGCGGGCATCGCGGGGCCCCAGCTCGTATTCCCCGACGGATCGCTGCAGAACTCCGTGGACATCATCCCCAACCTCTTCACCGAGCTCCTGAACAAATCCCTGCTCAAGATCCTCTTTCCCGGGGCATACCCCAGCAAGCGCTCCGGGTTCACACACCCGGTGCAGGTCCCCTCGGTCATCGGGGCCTGCATGATGATCAAAAGGCAGGTCATCGACGCCATCGGGCCCCTCGACGAGGGGTTCTTTCTCTACCTGGAAGAGACGGATTTCTGCAAGAGGGCGGCGGACGCGGGTTTCGAGATCTGGCATCTGCCGCAGCTCACCGTGACTCACCACCAGGGGACGAGCGCACGGCGGTTCGATGCCGCCAGGAGGGTGGAGTATCGCCGGTCCATGTACCGGTTCTTCCTCAAACACCGGGGGATCGCCCAGACAGCCCTGCTCGCGCTCTTCATCATGATCAAGCTGGGTGTCGAACTGCTCGGCGGGATCGCCGCGGCCTTTCTCTCCCCGGCAAGGGCCCGCCTGAAGAAAACCTCGTCCCTCGCGCTGTGGCACCTCGCGGGCGCACCTGCCGGGTGGGGACTCGAACGCGCCCTGCCCGACTACCGGACCGTTCGCAGTCACGGGTATACCTGGTTTCTCCCGGAACACGGGGAGATCCCCCGTGACGCCGCAGACCCGGGGCAATTCATGGAGACCGCGCTCGACACCGTGCTCAACCGCTCGAGGACAACCTTTGTCAAGTCCGGGGCCCTGGAGAACAGGCAGATTTTCCTCAAGCGCTACAACTTCAAGGGGATCACGGACGCCGTCAAGAACCTCTTCAGAAAGAGCAGGGCCAGAAGGGCCTTCGAGGGCGCACTCATGCTGGAGCGCTGCGGGATTTCCACCCCGCCCGTGATCTTTGCCTGCGAGAGAAGGATCATGGGCATCCTCGTCGAATCCTACGTGGCAACCGAGCGGGTCGAGGCCCTGGACCTTGTCAGGCACGTGGAGCTCCACGGATATGACACCGGGCTGATCCTCCGGGTTGCGGGCTTTGTCCGCAGGCTCCATGAAATGGGGTTCGTCCCCGTGGACCTCAAGGGGGAAAACCTGCTCGCGGGGCAGGACGCGATCCATCTCATCGACCTCGACAGGCTCGGACGCAGGAGGCTTCCCGGCGTGCGGATCATCGCGAAGAACCTGAGCTATCTGAACGCGTCATTCGTCAGGGAGATACCCCTTGCCGACCGGATGCTCTTCCTGGACGAGTATGCAAAGGGAAACCCGCTGCTTAAGGGGAAGAAGGACAAGCTCGCCCGGCGCGTCAGGCGCCTGACCGCAAGGAGAATCAAAACCCGGTATACCTGAAAAGACCCGGGAGAACATGCCGGGATAAGGCAGTCTGCTTCAGTAGGAGACCGCGTCCGTATCCGTCCGGTCCGAGCGGATAACCACGGATACGCGGTTCGGCACGCAGACGATGCTTTCCCCCGGTCTGCTCGCCGCGCCCATGTGCATACACAGTTTGTTCGGGCAGGGCGACCAGGCCATGGATGCCTCTCCCGAGCGGATCTCCACCAGGCTCTCGCCCAGGGGTCCGGGGACACTGATATCCCCGTCCTCGTGGAGCGGCACTTCACGGTAGAGGCCCTGGGCCGTGTAAACCTGCACCCATGCAGGGTCACGCGAGTCGAAGGACCCGAGCGCCCACCAGAGGCCTGCGAGGAAAACGAGCGCGGCAATCAGCACCAGATCGAATGACCGGAGCCTCACACGGGTGTATTTTCCCATAACCGGTGTATACCTTCTTCTCGTGTCGAAAATCAACCGTAGCGCACAACCAATGGTATGGACCTGGGGGGCAAGCCCTTCGACCCTTTTTAAGCAGCAAGCTTCAACGGGAATCAGCCCCCCTCAAAGTCCTCGGAAGACCGCGAAGGAGGATCGGTGGATCGGGGAGGGATCAGGGCTCTCAGGGGACAAGGGAATCATCCGGTTGACCCACCGGCCCGTATATGCCTATAGTTACGGACCATATGCATACCAGTGTATTCAGCTCCTCCGGCGTCAAGGCCACGCGGGTTACCGATACCATCTACGTGATCCAGGGAAACAACCGCGCCCGGTCCCCCTTTTCCAACGCGGTCTGTGTTCTCGACCGGAATACTCTCCTTATGGATTCGGGCTGCGGCCTCGACATCATCCGGCAGGTGTGTTCCTGCTGCCGGATCGATGCCGTGATCCTTTCTCACTCGCACCCTGACCATACCTCCGGGACATGGCTTCTCCAGGATCTCTGCGACCCCGAGATCTCGGTGCCCTGTCAGGGTTCGGACAGCATCGCGCTGGCGGAAGAGCTTGCCCTGAGATTCGTCGGGCAGGACCTGGCGGAGTTGTGGAAAGAGGCCTATCTCCCGGTCACGGGTTTCCGAGACTTCACCTTCACCTCGCAGTTCGACGACGGCGCCGAGTTCTCTACCGGCAGGAACCGGTTTATCGCCATCCATACGCCGGGTCACCTCGAGGATCACTACTGCCTGTGGGAACCGGACGAGAAAATACTCGTGGGGTTCGACATCGACCTGAGCCCCTTCGGTCCCTGGTACGGGAACCCCGAGTCCGACCCCGGGCTCTTCAGGGAGTCCCTGGAGAAAATCAGGGTGCTCCCGGCAGAGATCTATATCTCGTCCCATGCGCGGCCCGTCAAGCCGCCCCACTTCCTGAAGCGCATGCAGACCTACGAGTCGGCCTTCCGCGAGCGGGACGAGACGCTCCTGAGCATGGTCCCCCGGGATGCCTGGGTCGGGATCGAGGAGATCGTCGAGCAGTCTCCCATCTATAAGAACGATTACCGCGTCCATCCGGACAGGATCATGCGCTTCGGGGAAAGGCAGATGATCAGCAAACACCTCACGGGCCTCGTGAATCAGGGGCTGATTGCCGGAGACGAAGACGGAAGGTTCCGGAAGATCCGGTCTTAGACCCCCTGCACCGGCCGCCTGTCTCGCAACCGTGCGGAATTTCCCCGCCGCCCGGCGTCCCGCGCGGCAGGGACATGCTCACCTGGGCAGAGCCCTGCTCCGGTCGTTTCGATGCTCAAGAAATATCCGTCATTTTCCGATCCTGCCATTACTGTGATAGATGCTGAGTCGATGAGAATCTTCATGTTCACCCAGGACGGACGGAGTCTGCCCGGATCAGGGCGTGCCCCGGATGACAGGGGAAAAACAGGATAGCCGAGCGAAATGTCGAAGTCAGCGGAAAACCACCACAAAAAGACGGTCGAAATCTTCCCGAATGACGAAAAGGCCCCTGCGACGATCCTGGTGGTCGACGACAGCCGGGTCGTGCGCACCTATCTCCAGTCTCATCTGCAGAAGGAGGAATATCAGGTCATCGAGGCAAAAGACGGCAAGGAGGCCATCGCGCTTCTGTCCGACGACATCGGCATCATCCTGCTCGACCTGTGGATGCCCGAGATGGACGGTATGTCCTGCCTGCGCTACATCAGGGAGAACTTCCCCGACATCCCCGTCATCATGCTCACCGTGAGCAACGAGGTATCCAATGCCGTGGAGGCTATGAAGTACGGGGCGTTCGATTACGTCACCAAGCCGTTCAATCCCAGCGAGCTTCTGGCCCTGGTCCAGCAGGCCATACGAACGAGGATCCAGGCAAGAAGGCTCCGCGCGGTGGAGGCCGAGCTCCTCAAGTCCCGGGAGCATGAGATCACCACCGCCTCACGGATCCAGCAGACCCTTCTCCTCGGCGGCCGGCCGAAGAACCTGAAAGGAATGAAGATCGGCGATCTCACCATCGCATCCAAGAATATCGACGGCGATTTCTACGACTTCTTCATGATCAACGATACCTGCCTCGACGTCATCGTGGGCGACGTCATGGGCAAGGGTATCCCTGCCGCGCTCATGGGTGCGGCGGCAAAGCAGCATTTCATGGGCGCGCTTTTCAGGATGGCCCGCATCTCGGAGGCCGAAGAGCTCCCCTCCCCCGAAGAGATCGTTTCTCAGGTGCACGGGGAAATGATCGGCAGGATGAACGAGCTGGAAACCTTCTTCACGTTGTGCTACGCGCGCTTCGACACCTCCAGAAAGCTGGTGAGCTACGTGGACTGCGGGCATATGCGCACCATCCACTATCACAGCGACACGAACACCTGCACCCTTCTCCAGGGGGTGGACATGCCGCTCGGTTTCCCGGGTCAGAAAGGGTTCAGGCAGATTCTGGCTCCCTTCACGGACGGCGATCTCTTTTTCTTCTACTCCGACGGGCTGACCGAGGCCAAAAACCCCACGTGCGAGTTCTACGGCGAGAAACGCCTGACGGATTTCGTGCAGGGGCACGCCTTTCTCGAACCACAGGACCTGTGCAGGGCCGTCTGGAAGGATATCGTGAAATTTTCGCAGGCCGAGAGCTTCTCAGACGACTTCACCTGCGTGGCGGTCAGGATCGAGATGCCCGAGCCGGAAGAGCGCTACAACCAGGAATGGAAGCTGGAGGTGCCCTCGGATCTGGGCGAGCTGGGAAGGGTGCGCTCGCTCATCCGCGATATGTGCAGGGGCCTCGGCTCGAATCTGGTGGACGACGAACGGATGAAGATGATCCAGATCGTCGCCACGGAGATCATGACCAACATCATCAAGCACGCATACCAGGAAAGGCCGGGAGAGACCATCGCCATCGAGGGGAAGACCACGCGCGACGAGATCGTTCTCTTCTTCTACGACTGGGGAATCGAATTCGATTTCACCTCGGCCCCCAAGCCTGTTTTCGACGGGTCCAGGGAAGACGGCTTCGGGCTCCATATCATTGCCCATACCGCTGACTATGTCCGCTATTCCCGCGACAGCAGCGGAAAAAACTGTGCCTGTGTGACATTCTTCCTGCAAAGGAGGGGATAAAGGTGAAACTCTTCACTGAGAACATCGATGGTATCATGGTTATCTCGTCCCTGCCCAAGGTTCTCGATGCGAGCAATGCAATGGAGTTCAAGGAATGCATTCCCCGGATCATCGAGCAGAGCTCGCAGGCCGTGTTCGATATGAGCACCGTCCAGTTCATCGATTCGGCCGGATGCGGCAGCCTCATCACCACGCTCAGGCACCTCAAGGGGGCCGGGGGAACACTGAAGCTCTGCGATGTCCGGAAGCAGGTGCGCTCCGTGCTCGAATTGGTGAGAATGCACAAGATCATCGACATCTACAACACCAGGGAAGAGGCACTGCGGTCTTTTTCGAACGAGCCCTGAAGGCACCCGCACCAGGGCCTTTCCGTCAGACTCACCGCCGGGGGGACTGATTCTTTACAGGCAAACACGGGTTGGCAAGAGAAGGACGGCATGATCAGGGAGACGGCATACTGGTTCTCCACCGGCAGGCAGAGGCACACCTCGGTAATACGATACTGGTTCCAGGCAACCCTGAGGAGGATAACCCTGGGCCGCTCGGACAAAGAGCCTGTACTGATCATGATTCAATCCGAAGAAGACCACACCCTGAACCTCGGCGAGGTGCTGGATCAATTCGGGGTGTTGTTCGATATCTAGCGAGAAGAAAAGAGATCATATGCAGAAATCAGGAACATCCCTGTCATGAAGCGCGAATCCGTCATCATTCTCGGAGTACCCATAGACCGCCTCACCATGGACCGGGCCGTTGAACGGATCTTCCATCTCGTGGAACGTTACTCCCACGATGGCAGGCCCAGGCTCGTCTGCACCGTGGATGCGGACTTCCTGGCGAACACCCTGAGCTGGAATCTGCGGAAGTCCTCCCATCCCGAGCTCCAGAGGATCCTCCGGAGAGCGGATGTGGCGACCGCCGACGGGATACCCCTGGTATGGGCGAGCAGACTCCTGGGGCCGGCATTGGGCGAGCGGGTCACCGGAGCAGACCTCGTGCCCCGTATCGTGCAGGAGGCGGCCCGCAGGGGCAGGTCCATCTACCTTCTCGGGGGAAAACCCGGAGCGGCTCAAAAGGCCGCAGACAAGCTCAAACAGGCCAACCCGGACCTGAAGATCGCCGGATGGGACTCGCCCTTCGTCCATATCCGGGGAATAAGGCTCCCGGAGTCATACGAGAACGACAACGGGATCGTCAACAGGATCAATGAGTCCAAGGCCGACATCCTGCTCATCGCCTTCGGCAACCCCAAGCAGGAGATCTGGTTCGAACGGAACAGAGAACGCCTGAAGGTACCGGTGTCCATCGGGGTGGGCGGCACTTTCGATTTTATAGCCGGGTCCGTGTCCCGCGCTCCGCTGTGGATGCAGAAGGCGGGCACGGAATGGCTATACCGGTTATCCCGGAACCCGGCACGCCTGTGTAGGCGTTACCTCATCGACCTGTTCAAGATCGGGGTACTCCTCTGGCCTTCGATCCTCTTTCATCAGCACTCCCGGGCGACCGCGCCCCACGGTTACCTGAGAACGTGCAGAAACGAGGTTGTCTCAAGGCACGGCAGCAGAGGGCCCCGTGAGTATCTCCATATCGTCCTCCCTGGGGTTTTCGATGCCGGATCCGCCGAACGGATACAGGCACTCGTTCCCCGGAAACCAACAGCGCACCTCATCCTCGATTTCAGTGAGGTGGGATTTACCGACTCAACGGGGTTGAGTTTCCTCCTGAATCTCATCCTTTTTATGGATGCCTCTGCGTTCGGGGTATTCTTTGTGGGTATGAACGAGGGCATGAGGAAAAACCTGAAATACAACCGCCTGTACGATCTGGTGTCCCATCGTGAATATCACGCCGTTGACGACGCCCTGCGTGCGCTGGATGCGGTGAGCGGAACACCCCCGGCGCAGTATGAGCTGAAGATGAACGGGAACGGAATCATTCTTCGCCTCTCTGGTGAGCTGTGCGTGTCCAGTGTTCCACACGATCTCATCAGGATACTCGTCACCCATGAAAACAAGACTGAATGCGAGATTGACCTCAGCCGGCTGCGGTTCATAGACTCCGCCGGCGTCGTCTTTCTCTCCAAGATCAAGCAGACCCTTGAGGAGAAGGGGAAGCCCTGCTCCCTGAAAGGGGCTGGAGGTGATGTGGCACGAATGCTCAAGGTGACGGGTGCCCGGGCGCTTCTCTGACCGAGCCTCTCTCATGAAGGGGATGGGATGCATCCCTCGTAAAAAAAATCCGGCCTCTGGCCGGATTTTTTATTTCGGCACCCGGATCCGCGGTGCGCGGTGTGGTGCACGTGAGGGGCGCCCATGCGGGAGCACCTGTACGATCACGACCCGGATGTACCTTCCGCGGCTGCCCCGGGCCGGAATCCCCTTCGGGAAAAGGGCTAGAACATGAACCTCCTCCAGGCGATGTTCAGGACCAGGCCGATACATAGCCAGTTTATGAGCATGAAGGAGCCGCCATAGCTGATGAACGGCAGGGGTACGCCCACCACCGGGAATATCCCCACGGCCATGGCGATATTGATGAAGATGTGCAGGGTGAAATACGCCGCCACCCCGAAACAGATCATGGTGCCAAACCGGTCTTTCGCCTTGAACCCGATCTGGGTTATCTTGGTCACCAGGGCGACGTACAGGAGCAGGAGCAGGGCCGAGCCCGCGAATCCCCACTCCTCCGCCACCACCGAGAAGATGAAATCCGTATGGTGCTCGGGCAGAAACCTCAGCTGTGTCTGCGTACCTTCGAGAAATCCCTTCCCCAGAAGGCCTCCCGATCCCACGGCGATCTTCGACTGCATGGCATGGTAGCCGCTGCCCAGCGGGTCCCGGGAGGGATCCAGGAAGGTAAGAATCCGCATGCGCTGATACTCCTTGAGGGAAAACCATACGAACGGCATGGCGGACACGAACAGGACCAGCAGGCCGATGAAGGTGGACCTCTTGATCCCCAGAAGAAGCATCAGCGTGCAGGAAATGAGGGCCACGATCCCGGCGGTTCCCAGATCCGGCTCCACGAGGATGAGCCCCACGGGAATGAGGATGAAGAACGTCGGCAGCACGAGCTCCCGAATGCCGTAGCCCTGGATGTGCTTTTTCTGCTCCCCCCAGTACGCCAGCCAGATGATCATGAGAACCTTTGCCAGCTCCGAGGGCTGGATACCCATGGGGCCGAGCGAGATCCACCTCCGTGCCCCGGAGATCTCCCTTCCTATCACGAGGACCAAGACGAGTCCGAAGATCATGAGGATGTACAGGGGCCAGGCCGACCGCAGCAGTACCCGGTAATCAACGACAAACACGACGATCATCACCAGCACGCCGATCGCGATCCACATGAGCTGCTTGTAGAAAATGGCCATTCCGGTGCCCCGCGACGAACTGTACAGACACAAAAGTCCGATGAATACAATTGCCAGGGCCGTGGTGATGAGGCCCCAGTCGATATTATCGGTTATCCTGGCATACCTGCTCATCGCCCGGTCCTTTGCCTGCGTAATACTCTTTTATCACATCCCTGACCACCGGTGCGGCGATGCTCGATCCGCTCCCTCCGTGTTCGACGATGGCAACCACCACGATCTCGGGATTCTCGACCGGAGAAAACCCGAAGAACCACGCATGGTCCCTGAGCTTATAGGGAAGATCGGACTGATCGGGAAGATTGGAGGTATAGCCCCTCACCACCTGCACGGTACCGGTTTTTCCCCCCATGACGAATTCCGGATTTCTGACAGCCCGGGCAGTGCCCTTCTCTGATTCCACCACTTCCCTCAGCCCTTCCTTGATGACCGCGAGGTCGGCCTCGCGGATGTTCAAGGTCCGTTCCTTGCTTATCTCGGTAGAGCCCAGAACCCTCGGCGTCAGGACATTGCCCCCGTTTACCACACTGCTCATGACCTTTGCCATCTGCATGGGGGTGACCAGGGTAAAGCCCTGTCCAATGGCGGTAATCACGCTCTCGCCCTTCTGCCATTGCTCGCCGAATCGCCTGTATTTCCACTCCTTGGTGGGGACGAGCCCGGAAAGTTCGTCCTTGAACTCCACGCCGGTGGGCCTCCCCAGCCCCAGATCGGTGCAGAACGAAGAGATCCGGTCGATCCCGAGCCTTTCGCCCAGCACATAGAAGTAGACGTCGCAGGACTGGGCAAGAGCGGAGACAAGATCCATGTTCCCGTGTCCTCCCCTTCGCCAGCACTTGAAGGTGGAATCTCCCAGGCTGTACGCACCCGGACAGTACACGGTATCTTGAGGGGTAATAAAGTTGTTTCTGAGCGCCAGGGCGGCAATGATCACCTTGAACACGGACCCGGGCGAGTATTGCCCCCGGATCGGCCTGTTTTCGAGGGGGTGCATGGGATCCTCGATGATCCCTTTCCAGGCCTTGGGCGTCATGGGGCTTAAAAACAGGTTCGGATCGAAGCTGGGCGACGAGACCATGGCCAGGATGTCCCCGGTTCCGGGATCCATGGCCACAACCGAACCCGCCCGGCCGGCCATTGACTTGTAGGCTGCGAGCTGGAGCCTCTTGTCGATGGTGAGCACCACGTCTTCACCCGGCACCGGCGGCTTCTCGTCCAGGATCTTCGTTTTCCGTCCCATGGCGTCCACCTCGAAAACCCGGACCCCTTTGGTTCCCCGCAGCGTTTCCTCGCAGATGCTTTCCACCCCGGTCTTCCCGATGGGATCTCCTGGGGCGTACGGAGATCCGGGTTTCAGACCCTCCAGCTGTTTCCGGGATATCTCGCCCAGGAAACCCAGGACATGGGCGCCCAGTTCCTTGAGCACATAATCCCGCTCGCTCGTGGCGTCGATGGACAATCCGGGCAGTGTGTACAGCTGGGTCTCGATGCTCGCCATCTGGTGAAAGCTGATGTCTCTGGCCAGGGCAACGGGATCGTACGGCCTTTTCTTCGCATCCCTGATCTTCTCGACCATGTCCTCTTCGTCAATGCCCAGGATTCCGGCAATCCGGTGTGCGATAAAGGAGACGTCCGAAATATCCTCCGGGATCGCAATGAGGTTGTATGCGGGCCGGTTATCTGCGAGGACCTCCATGTTCCGGTCCAGAATCTTGCCCCTCTGCGCGGGGATGCTGACGATCCGGATCCGGTTGTTCCGGGCCAGGCCTTCGTAATAAGATCCCTTAAACACCTGCATGTTCATGAGCCTCAGCAGAAGGATAGTGAAAAGGACGAACACGAAGGCGATAAAGATCTTCGCCTTCCACTTCAGGTCGTCGTCGATATGCGGCCCGGGTATGTTGTTTGTATTATTCATATTCCAGATCATACGCCGCCTGGAGCCGGCCCACGATGTACACCATCATCGGGCTCACGCACCCGGTGAGCACGGCGCCTGCCGCAAGGGAAGAGGTTATCCCCTTCAGGTAGGAGAAGTCCGCGAGAAACGCCGTGGCCACCGCGAAAAGGCAGTAAAAGAGCACCCCCAGGACAGCCTGCGTATAGACATTCTCCAGGTAAATGAAGTTCTTCAGCACCTCGATGGCCATGAAGATAAAGATGTAGAGCAGTGGAATGAGACCGAGCCGTGCCCCTGAAAACGCCTGCAGGATGAGCGAGCCGAGAATCACGAAGGGGAACCCCTGGGAGAAGGGAACGAATATGATCTGCCCGACGATCATTCCGATGAAGAAATCCACCCTGAGCGGCGCCCAGACGGATGGGATGACGGTCGCCTCCATCAGAATGGCGGCGAAGAGTATCCCGAAGAGGCTAATCTGAAACTTCCAAACCTTGAGCAACGCCGAATATCTCCTCGATCTTTTCCATCTTCACGCAGGGCTCCACCACGATATCCGCGAAGATCTGGCGGTCGTCTCTCCTGACCTCCCGGATATGCCCGAGTTTCAATCCCTTGGGAAACATGCCGAGCAGCCCCGAGGTCACCACGGGGTCCCCCACCCTCACCTCCTCCACACTGCGCACGTACTCGAGGCTCAGCAGGCTCTCCCCCCTGCCTTTGACGATTCCCTTGACCCGGGAAGACTCGATGAGGGCGGGGATGGAGCTGTTGGGATCGGTAACCAGCAGAACCTGGGCCGTGTGGGGTGAAACCGCGATCACCTTTCCGATCACGCCGCTTGGGTTCAGGATGGGCATATTGATGCCGAATCCGCTGCGCGAGCCCTTGTCGATGATCACGGTCTTGAATACGTGGGTGATATCCTGGGAGAGGACGCTTGCGGGGATCAGGGAAAAATCGTGAAACTTCCCCTTGAAATCCAGCATGGCCCGGAGCCGTTCATTCTCGTTTTCTAGATCCTGAAGCCGCATGGTCCGCACGCGAAGCTCATCCAGTTCTTTCTGAAGCGTTTCGTTCTCGTGGCTGGTGTTTACCAGGAAGATATAATGATTCCAGATGCCTGCAATAAAGGAAAAGGGGGCCCTGACCACCCTCTCGAAGGTGCCGTATCCCTCGCGGACACTGCTGACGCCCAGAGATGAGGAACTGTACTGTCCGGTGGAGAGCAGAACAAGGATCAGGGCCGCGGCCCCAATAAGCAGAACAACCCTTGTGCTACTTCGTGCCATCAACTCGAAATCGTGACGTCTCGCAGGAGATCGATGTCATCGAGAAGTTTGCCTGCGCCCCTGGCCACGGTCGAGAGGGGATCTTCGGCGATGATCACCGGCAGACCGGTTTCCTCCCGGATGAGCCTGTCGAGGTTCCGATAGAGCGACCCGCCGCCGGTGAGCACGATGCCCCTGTCCACGATATCGGCGGCCAGTTCGGGCGGCGTCTGCTCCAGGGCGACCCGCACAGCATCGATGATGGTCCGGATGGGCCCCTGGCACGCCTTGCGGATCTCTTCGGAGCTGATGGTGAAGATCTTGGGGATACCGTCCACCAGGTCCCGGCCCTTGACCTCGATGGTCTTTTCCACATCGTCCGAGGCGGCGGATCCGATCATGATCTTGATGATCTCCGCGGTCCTTTCGCCGATGAGCAGGTTGTACTCACGCTTGATATATTGCATGATGGCCTGATCGATCTTGTCTCCGGCGACGCGGACGCTGTTCGTGTAAACGATGCCCGACAGCGAGATCACCGCCACCTCGGTGGTGCCTCCGCCGATGTCCACGATCATGGAGCTGATCGGCTCGGTCACGGGCAGCCCCGCTCCGATGGCGGCCGCCATGGGCTCGGCAACAATGAACACCTCCCGTGCGCCCGCGGCCTCGGCGGATTCCTTGACCGCCCGCTTCTCCACCTGGGTGATCCCCGAAGGAACGCAGATGATGGCCCGGGGCCTCACGCCCAGCCTCCGCTGGTGCACCTTGGTGATGAAATACTTGAGCATGGCCTCGGTGGCCTCGAAATCGGCGATCACACCGTCTTTCATGGGCCGGATGGCCTGGATATTCTCAGGGGTTCTTCCCAGCATTTTCTTGGCCTCGGTGCCCACGGCGACGATCCGGTTAACGCCGCCGTGCTCCATCTTCACCGCCACCACCGAGGGCTCCGACAGAACAATGCCCTTCTCCCGGGCATATACAAGGGTATTTGCCGTACCCAGATCAATGGCAAGATCGCTGGAGAACATCCCGAAAATCCATTCGAAGAACATAGATGCCCACTCCTTTCCTTCATGCGGCGCTATTTGATAGGCCGTCTTAGCAAATACCCACCCCTTTTACAAGAGAAGAGAAGAAAGCTCTCGTCTCTCGCGCAAAGCCCCCGCTTATGATAGCAATGCAGCACGATGCAGAAGAATTGTACCATAATACTGGCCGCAGGGAAAGGCACCAGATTAAAATCTGAAACACCGAAGGTCCTGCACGAAATTCTCGGGTTGCCGCTGATCCATTATCCGGTCAGCCTCGCCGCGAGACTCGGTACCGAGACCATCTGCGTGGTTGGCCACGGCAGGGAGACCGTGGGGGCATACCTCAAGCGTTTCCCCGTCCGGCAGGTCGTCCAGGATCCTCCGCTGGGGACCGGCCACGCCGTGCTCATGGCCCGGAGCGCCCTGGAAAAGGCCGACGCGAAGGATGTCATCATCCTGCCAGGGGACATGCCCCTGGTTGAACACTCCTCGCTGAACGCCCTCATGGAGGTCTACAAGGCATCCCATGCCCCCATCGGCGTCCTCACCGCCCGCATGCCCGACCCCACCGGTTACGGAAGGATCGTGCGGGACTGGGAGAACCGCATGATCGCCATCGTCGAGCACCACGATGCCGATGATCGGCAGCGGATGATCGACGAGATCAATACCGGGGTCTACATCATCGACAAATCTTTCCTCCTGCGCGCGGTGGCGGGGCTCTCTCCGGACAACGCAAAGCAGGAGTTCTATCTCACCGACGTGGTGCGCATGGCGAAGTTCGCGGCATCCTATCAGGTCACGGACTATCGCGAGGCCCATGGCATCAACTCCCGTGCCCAACTCAGCGAGGCCGCCCAAGTCATGCAGGGGCGGGTCAACCGGGCGCTCATGGACGAGGGCGTGACCGTCATGGACCCGTCAAGCACCTGGATAAGCCCGCTCGCCCGCATCGGCAAAGACGTCGAGATATGGCCGAACGTCCATATCCTGGGCGAATGCAGTGTTGACTCACAGGTGCAGATCATGCCAAATACCTGGATCAGGAACTCACGTATCGGAACCAGGAGTATCATCAGAAACGGCAGCATGATTGAGAACGCCACGATCTCACCGGATTCGGTTATCCCCGCACACTCAGTGATCGATGGGTCTCGTATCGGCTGATTGACAGAAACAACAAGGGAACCTACTGATAACCCATGGATTGGATTAAGAGCATCTTCAAGAATACCGACGAGCAAAAACCTGTTACAAAGGATGAGTATCCCGAGATACTCCCCGTCCTTCCCCTCAAGGATGCCGTACTGATCCCGGAAGGGCTTCTCCCGCTGATCGTGTCGAACCCCGCGTCCATCTCCCTGGTCAAGGAGCTCTATGCAGACGACTCGCCCGTGGTGGCGGCGGGCATAAAGGACAGCGGCGAGAACGAGTCGGCACTGTGGGACAATCTCTACCGGATCGGGTGTATGGCGAAGATCACCAAGATCTCCCATACCAAGAAAGGCGAGCTGTCCATCATGATCCGGGGGATCCACAAGACCATCCTGGACGAGCGCATCTCCTCCGATCCGTACCTGAGGGTGCGGGTGACCTACCTTCGCGAGCATATGGAACCGGACAAAGAGGTTTTCGCCCTGGCGCACTCCATCCGGGACATCCTGAACAGCCTCGCACGCCTCTCGTACCACAACCTGGAGACCGTGCTGGTGAATCTCTCCAAGCTCAAGGACCCCGCCATTCTCCTGAGCACGGCCACCACGAACCTCCCCATCCCGGTGGCCAGGAAACAGCAGATCCTCGAGGAGAACGACTTCCACACCAAGTACACGCTCCTCCATGAGTCCCTTCTGGACGAGCTGGAGATCCTGGAGCTCTCCACGAAGATATCCGAGCGGGCCAAGGGCGAGATCAACAACGCCCAGCGCGAGTATTACCTCAGGCAGCAGCTCAAGGCCATCAAGAAGGAGCTGGGCGACACCCAGGGGGATATCGAGGACGAGATCGAAGAGTTGAAAAAAGAGATCGAGACCAAGGGGCTGCCCGAGGGGGTAAAGCGCGAGGTGGACAAGGACGTCAAGCGCATCGCCCGGATGCAGCCGGGCTCGTCCGAGTACGTCACCATCCGCACCTATCTCGACTGGATCCTGGACCTGCCCTGGCACGAAAGGACCGAGGACGATCTCGAGATCCAGAACGTGGAGGATATCCTCAACCAGGATCACTTCGACCTGCGCAAGCCCAAAAAGCGGATACTCGAGTACCTCTCCGTGAAGAAGCTGAAAAGCGATCTGAAAGGCCCCATCCTGTGCTTTGTGGGGCCCCCGGGGGTTGGCAAGACCTCCCTGGGCAAGTCCATAGCCCGGGCCATGGGCAGAAAATTCGTCCGCATCTCGCTCGGAGGCGTGCGTGACGAGGCAGAGATACGGGGCCACCGGAGAACCTATATCGGCGCCATGCCCGGCAGGATCATCGGCGGCATCAAGACGGCGCAGAGCACCAACCCGGTCTTCATGCTCGACGAGATCGACAAGCTCTCCCACGATATCCACGGAGACCCGGCATCGGCCCTGCTGGAGGCCCTCGACCCGGAGCAAAACACCCATTTCGTGGACCACTACCTCAACGTGGACTACGACCTCTCCCAGGTGCTCTTCATCACGACCGCCAATGTCATCGACACCATCCCGCCGGCGTTGAAAGACCGGATGGAGATCGTGGAGATCGAGGGATACACCCGCGAGGACAAGATCCAGATCGCCCGGCACTACCTGATTCCCCAGGAGATCGAGGCCAACGGGCTCACGGGCCGGGAGATCGATTTCACCGGCGAGGCGGTCGACCATATCATCCGGTCGTATACCCGGGAGTCCGGGGTGAGGAGCCTCAAGCGCGAGATCGCCTCCTGCCTGCGGGTGATCGCCTCTCAGGTGGCAAAACAGGGAGGGGAAAGCTTCGTGGTGGACAAGCCCTTTGTGGAACAAGCCCTGGGACCCGTGCACTTCCTTCCCGAGGCCAAGCACCGGACCCGTGTGCCGGGCGTCGCCACCGGGCTTGCGTGGACCCCCTATGGAGGAGTGATCCTCTTCGTAGAGTCGGCCCTGGTGGAAGGCAAGGACGAGATGATCCTTACGGGCCAGATGGGCGAGGTGATGAAGGAATCGGCCAGAATAGCCTTGAGTATCATAAAGGGCTCGACCCGGCCCATCCAGCAGGGCAAGGGCATCCATATCCATGTACCGGCCGGGGCCATCCCCAAGGACGGTCCGTCCGCCGGCGTCACCCTGGTGACCTCACTCATATCGCTGGTCACCGGCAAGGTCGTGCGGGAAAACCTGGCCATGACCGGCGAGATCACCCTGCGGGGCGTGGTCCTGCCCGTGGGAGGCATCAAGGAGAAGGTGCTGGCAGCACGCCGGGCAGACATAACCGAGATCATCCTGCCCAGGATGAATGAAAAGGACCTGGGTGACATCGAACCGGACGTGATCCGGGACCTCACGATCCACTACGTGGAAAACATCGGCGAGGTCATCGAGCTGGCCTTCCCGGACGCCAAGGAGGAGATCCTTCCCCTGGTGCCGGTGTTCGAGCTCAAGGATGACGGCGCGATCAAGCCTTCTGTGAGAGTCTAGCCATACACGTGCGCGCCGCCGTTGCAACGGCATCGAGTACGTCCGGGGTGTGGGCGGCGCTCACGAACATGGCCTCGAAGGGCGAGGGCGCGAGGTAAACCCCCTGATCCAGCATGAGGTGGAAGAATCGGGCGTATTTCTGCGCGTCGCACGCCATGACCTGCTCGAACGTTTCTACCGGCCCTTCCGAAAAAAACAATCCGGCCATGCTCCCCAGACGATTGACCTTAAGAGCGATGCCTGCGTCGCGGGCGGATTCCTCCATGCCCGCCGCCAGCCCTGCCAGTGAACGGTCCAGGGCCGGATAGGGATTCTCCCTCTTGAGTATCGTAAGAGTCGCCAGCCCCGCCGTGACGGCCAGAGGGTTCCCCGCAAGGGTGCCGGCCTGGTAGACCGGGCCTTCAGGGGCGAGCAGCGACATGATGTCGGCCCTTCCGCCGAAGGCGCCCACCGGCATTCCCCCGCCGATGATCTTGCCCAGGCAGGTGAGATCGGGCCTGATTCCCTCCATGTCCTGGTACCCGCCGTAGCGGAACCTGAAGCCCGTGATCACCTCGTCGAAGATCAGCAGCGCCCCATGCTCCCGGGTGATCTCCCGGAGGCTCTCCAGAAAACCCTCACGGGGGAGCACGACGTTCATGTTCCCGGCCACCGGCTCCACGATTACCGCGGCAACCCGGGAGCCGTGCGCGGCCATGAATGTCCGGAGAGCCTCCGCGTCGTTATAGGGGAGCACGGCCGTGGTGGATGCAATGGCCCCGGGCACGCCCGAGGTATCGGGGACGCCGAAGGTGAGCGCCCCTGAGCCTGCCTTGGCCAGAAGGCTGTCCACGTGCCCGTGATAACACCCCTCGAACTTGACGACGAGATCCCGGGAGGTGAATGCCCGGGCGAGCCGGACAGCGCTCATGGTCGCCTCGGTGCCGGAGTTGACGAGTCTCACCTTGTCCATGGAGGGGACCGCGGCGCACAGCCGCTCGGCCATCTCCACCTCGAGCTCGGTGGGTGCCCCAAAGCTCATCCCCCTGCCCGCCTGCCTGCTCACGGCCTCCACCACCTCCGGATGGGAGTGCCCGAGGATCATGGGCCCCCAGGAGAGCACGTGATCGATGTATCTTTTTCCTTCGGCATCGACCAGGTAGGGACCTTTCGCCTCCCTGATGAATCTTGGCGTGCCGCCCACCTTGCCGAAGGCCCTCACCGGAGAGTTCACCCCTGAAGGAATATGTGCCTTTGCCCGCTCGAATAGCTCAGCATTCTTCACTGCTTTCCTCCCTGATATAGTTCATGGATGATTTCTTCAGTTCTCTGAGGCTCCAGTATACTCGGTACCTGCCGATGCCGAGCGCAGACGAAACCTCCCCGATGATGCGGAGAACCTCGTCGTCCGTCCTGCCGTGAATCATGGAAAAGAGATTGTACTCACCGAAGCCGGGGCGCTCGTAGCAGTGGGAGATCTCCTGCCGGGAAGCGAGCTCGCGCCCGATCCGGTCGACCTGCTCCCAGGGCACGGCCCACACGACCATGGCGCCCGAGGAAAAACCGGCTTGCCGGTGGCGCAGTATGGCCTTGATGCTCCGGATGATTCCCCACTGCTTGAGCAGCTCAAGCCGGGAGATGAGCTCGGTCGGCTCGATGCCGAGCGTCTGAGCCCAGGCATCGAAAGGCCTTTTCCCTGCCGGCAGGTCATCCTGAACAAGCTCGAGGAGCTTCTTGTCAATCTTGTCGACTCTCTTCATGATAAAGAATCTACACCTATTTCCGGAAAAGGTTCAACCCTGAAGCCCTCGACCCTGGGCCTGCAGATGATCGAGACGCCATCGGCATACCGGCCGGCAAGCCCTTCTTAAGTGAAAAAACGGCCGTTTTTGGTTTTCCCGCACAGCTCCGATACACGGTGTGAGTAATGAGTTGATCCATATTGAGATGACATTTGCGTGCATTATCAGCAACTTAATTATAACGTTATAAAATAACGGGAAAAGAGTCCTATAAAAAAACCTACTTGCATTATGAATCACTATTCAGTAATATGCATGAGACGTCGATACCCCGGGGCATAGGACAATGGACGATAAGGATAAGAGAAAGATGTACCTTACGGTTGCCGATTTGAGCACCATGGGAATCGCCATGGTGTTGTGCATCGTCCTTGGTCTGGCGGCAGGTTTCTATCTGGACAGAACGTTCGGGACAGAGCCCATCCTCACCCTGGTGTTCATCTTCGGCGGCATCCTCGCAGGGTTCCGGATCATGTACAAAACCTACATGAGATTCTTCAACGAAGGGAAGTCCGATGATCCCGATCACGAGTAAGGACCCGGTACAGAAACGCATCGAAATCATCTCCGCCGGCATCTGGCTTCTGCTGTGCCTGGCGAGTCTCCTTGTCATGGGCAGGCACTTCGCCTCCGGGGTCTTTATCGGCGGGGTGGTGTGCATAATTAATTACCAGTGGCTCTACCGGCATGCAAAGGCCGCCGTCACCCTTACCGCCCGGCAGGGAAGGTCGTTCATGGCCAGGCGCTACGTCATCAGACTGCTCACCACGGGAGCCGTCCTCTACCTGCTGATCGCCTATGTGAAAGTGGATATTATCGGGCTCCTGCTCGGGTTGTCCGTCATCATCCTGGGTATCATGAGCTACGCATGTTTCACGTATATATTCGAGGGAGGGAACTGATATGGAACACGGCTATCTTGTCTTGGATTTTATCAACAAACCTCTTTACCACTTTCTGCACGAGAACTTCCATCTCACCGACGGCAACCACATGATCCAGGTCACCTTCACGTGGTTCTATATGATCGTCATCATCCTGCTGTCGTTCCTCGTGGCGCGAAGCATCAAGCTGGTGCCCGGAAGGCTTCAGAACTTCCTCGAGGTAGTTATCAGCGGGCTCAAAGGGTTGCTGGTGGACACCATGGGTGAGAAGGGGATGATCTTTTTTCCGCTCATGGCCACGATCTTCCTCTTCATACTCGTGTGCAACCTGGGCGGCATCATCCCGGGGTTCTATTCTCCCACCGCCAATCTCAACACCAATCTCTCCATGGCGCTGACGGTCTTCCTCCTCACCCACATCATCGGCGTGAAGATCCACGGCGCAAAATACGTCAAGCAGTTCTTCGGGCCCGTCTGGTGGATGGCGCCGATCATGTTCCCGGTGGAGGTGATCGGCCATCTCGCGCGGCCCCTGTCCCTGACCATGCGGCTTTTCGGGAACATCTTCGGCGAGGATCTGGTGCTCATCGTGCTGCTTTTCCTCGTTCCCTTCCTGATGCCCATCCCCATGCTCGTGCTCATGCTCTTCACCTCTCTCCTCCAGGCCTTCGTATTTACCCTGCTCGCGATGATGTACATCAGCGGGGCAATGGAGGAGGGGCATTAAACAACAATTGCCGCTTCCGATGGTACGGCCTGCTCACTGCTGCATCGGAGAATGAGAGCTGGTGGGGCATGAGGTTGCCCGCTGGCTTTTTCATAATATGACAGTGAAAACAAAACATTAGGAGGACTTTATGAAAAAGGTTTTTTATTCGCTGGGGGCTTCAGCATTCTTCGTGATGATCTTCGCAACCATGGCCTTCGCCCAGGAGGGTGGCGCCGGTCCTGAGGCAATCCAGTTCTTCAGCTGGGTCGCCGTAGCCACCGGAATCGGCATGGGCATCGCGGCCGTGGGAACCGGCATCGGGCAGGGTCACGGCGTGCAGGGGGCATGCGACGGCATCGCCCGGAATCCCGAGGCATCGGGCAAGATACTGACGGCACTCATCCTCGGTCTGGCAATGATCGAGTCTCTGGCCATTTACGCACTCGTTATAGAGCTCATCCTGCTCTATGCAAACCCCTTCCTTCAGTACATCGTGGGATAAGACGACAGAAGACCCGGGGCAGTCTCTTACAGGAGGCTGCCCCGATGGCATAAAGGTTTTAAGCCTCTTCCTTTCAGTCCTTTCTCCAGCCGGGACGTAGAGGGCCATATCGCTCCCATGCGCCCCCGGCGTCATGTCTTCGCGAACGACCTAGAAGCTGCCCTTGAAAAAGGAGAACGGCACTCTGCCCCGGAGACCGTACGGAGAGGAACAACCCATATGCAATGCCTGCAATCAGAGGACCCGTGCAGCGGGATAAACCCGGCTGTTCACCGGCCTCACCTCAGCCCCCGGTGAGAAAAGCCTGAAGGTCGTCCTGTATATATACCTGGAGAGAGATGATCGCAGAAGGCAGACGGCCGAGGGTTTGCAAAGACAGGCGCCCGACTTGAGAAGACCGCTGTTCCGTTCCCGTATGGAGATGTGTGCCCCGGCAAAAAACCGCACGCAGTGTCCATTGCGGGTTCACAGGGTGCAGGAACCACCCCGGAGTCGGCCGGGGCGGCAACCCGCGGGTTCCGCCCTGCGCTCCCTATCCCCCGGACTCTTTCCCGGATCCGGTTCGCCCCGGGGGCTTCAAGGGGTTTGAGACCTTACATGCCGATGAGGGCCTTGACCTTGTTCCTCCGCTCGTCATCCGAGAAAAGGAACACGAGGACGCCCCCCGTGACCGCGGCGAGCGACAGCGGCCTGATAAAAAACCGTAAGACCGACATGACGAGGGACATCGCCCCCCCGATGATTCCGAAGATGACGATATCGGCGAGGATGAACTTGACGAGCTTGAACGGAAAAAGGATTGCACCCTTGATGAAGCGGAAAAGAAAACCCATGAAAGATACCTCCTGTGTTTACTCTATTCTTAAATATAGTGTTCCGGCAATCGGGCCTCAAGAATTCTTCTTGATCATGATGAGCTCTTGAGCAGCCCCCAGGGAGTCCTTGGAGACGAGCGCTGCGCGCCGGTTTTCCTCCTGGATCTTGAGATAGATCTCTTCCCGGTGTACCTCGACGTTCTTCGGGGCGCGAATGCCGAGCTTGACCTGCGTCCCCTTGATCTCCACGACGGAGATCTGGATATCGTCTCCTATCGCTACGGTTTCTCCGACTTTCCGGGTGAGTATCAGCAATCATCCCCCCTGAACACAGCCCTTTTTGGGTGGGAATACTACCTGATTATTTTACGGAAAGCAATGTCTGCATCATCTCGTCGCAAACGGATATGAGCTTTGCCGCGGCCTGATAGAGGTGCTGGTACTTCAGTATGTCGGCCATCTCCTCATCGAGATTGACGCCGGTCACGCTTTCCTTTCGCTGGATATACTGATCCAGGAGGGTCTCGTTGAATTTCCTGTTGAGGCTCGCGTTCTGGACATCCACCCCTACTTCGGCGATAAACGAGCTGAAGTATGCATCGAGGGTAGTATCCATCCCTGTTCCGCCGAGATCGGAGATCACCTGATCCTGGACGGAATAGACGGCCAGCGCGACATCGTTCATTCCGGGCGCCACCCGGCCGTTCGCGTCGAGATACCCGGCAGCGATCCGTGACGAGTCGGCCGTGAGTTCCGCGCTGATACCGAGGGTCTGGGTGATATCGAACAGGTCGTCGTTCGGCACGCCGGATTCCTCGGTCCAGGAAAAGAAGGTGTTCACTCCCATGACGGCGAGGGCATTGCTCGATTCCGCGCCGGCCGAGTGTTTTATGGCAAAGGTATGGCTCCCGTTGGCCTGGATGGTGAAGAAGCCGTCGGCATTCAGGGAAGCGGTGACCTCTCCGCCTCCGGCGGCAGCCTCGGTGTTGATCTCGGTGATCAGATTACCCACGGTATCGCCGGCAGGATCGATGACATAGGTGTTGGACACCTCCCCGGCAGAGTCATAGGCCACGATCTCGAACTGTCCTCCGGACACGAATCGGTCGGAGAAAAGAAAATCCGCGCCCAGATCGTCGGTCAGGGCCGTTATCTCTACGGTTCCCGTCAGCGAGCTCACCGGATCCAGCCCCACCCCTTCGGAGTGGAGCGAGTTCACCTGCCACACCAGCTCCTCGGTCAGGGAATTCATGGAGTCGAGGTAGGAGCCGATCTTGGTGTCCCGCACGTTCACCCAGCCGGCAAGCTTCCCGCCCTCGAGCTTGTTTGTGACATTGACGGTCCTTCCCGACAGATCCTTCCACAGGATATCGGTGACCCCGGTGTCGGTGTTGCGCTCGTTGTCGAGGGCATAGTGGTCCTTTCCCAGCACCAGCGGGGTTCCGCCCAGGATATACACCATCACCTGTCCCGACGACTCCTCCTCGTAGTAACTGATGTCCAGATATTCGGCGAGGTTCTCCAGGAGGAGTTCCCTCCGGTCGCGCAGATCGTTCGCATTGATGATGCCGTCGATCTCGACGCTGGAGATCTGATTATTGAGATCGGCTATCTGCTGTATGAGGGTATTGATCTGGTTCACCGAGCCCCGGACACTGGAATCGAGATGTCTCTGATATTCCCTGAGGTTGTAGTCGAGATCCCCCATGAATTGAATGAGATTGTTCGATTTCGCCAGCAGGGCCTCGCGCTCGGGTGTGCCTTCCGGATTGTTGGAGAGGTCGCTCCACGCATTCCAGAACTCGCCCATGAGCTGATTGAGCCCGTACTCATCGCTTTCGTTGAAGATGGTCTCGATCTCCTCCATGGCGCCGTTCTGCGCATCCCAATAGTAAAACTGGGATTTCTTGAGGGTCACCTGTTCATTGATAAATGCATCATAATACCGTGTCACTTCCGTGGCCTTCACCCCGGTACCGATCTGACCCGGCCCCATGGTGATGGGAACGTTCGACTCCACCCTGAGCTGCTGTCGTGAATAGCCCTGGGTATTGGCGTTGGCGATGTTGTGCGATATCACCTCGATGGCCAGCTGAGACGAATACAGCGACCACCTGGCGATATCCAGTGCTCCTCCTACCCCCGGCATATCACGCTCCTGTGTTTATCGCCCGGGGAAAGCCCCCGGACTTCTTCCCCTGGCGGTTGTAGCCGCTCTTCTCTCCGGAGAAGAAGATGTCCAGCTGATTCCCGATTTCCTCCAGCCTGCCGGTTACCAGGGACTTGGACAGCTCATTGAGCCCGGAAGCCTTTTTCCAGAGCATCACGAGCTCCTGCTGGAGAAGGCGTATCCTCTCGGCGCAATGAGGCAGGGGCTCGCCGTCCAGCGTGCTTATCTCCTGCCTGTTCTCTGTAATATCCTGGAGAACCCGGTACTTCTCCGGCATCGATTCCTCGAGCGACTCCACGTCCTGATTGGTGATGAACTCGAGCTCTGCCCGGAGAAGCTCGGTGAGACGTTCCACCAGCTCCTTCTCCCTTTCGATCCGCCCGATCATCCGGGTATATGAATTGCTGTCGGATTCAGTCATCATGCCGTCTTCCTCTCTTTCCTTCTCGCTAAAAACGGATAAGGACGTGATATCATATCTTATCGTCCGTTCCCCTGGCCGCATTATTCACCCTCTTGCACGCTCAGGCCCTGCATGTGCTGCCTGAGCATGTCTCCGATCCCTAATGCGCCCGATTCCGCCATGGACCGTGCGAGGGACTGAAACAGCATGTCCTGGTAGATGTCCGATGCCAGGCCTTCACCGAGCAGCCCCTCGGGCATCGATTCTCCCATGGTTTTTAAAAGCTGGTGGGCGAAGATGGACTCGAATTCCCTGCAGGCCATATCGACGGCCTTGGCCGGGTTTGTTTCCCTGATATGATGCAGCTCCGCGATCCCCTTGATCATATGACCTCCAGATCCGCATGCAGAGCACCGGTTCTCTTGATACACTGAAGGATGATCACCAGGTCCCTGGGCGAGACGCCGATGGCATTGAGCGCGGAGACGAGATCGCCGATGCTGGTGCCCGTGGGAAGCATCACCAGCTGCTGTCCGCCTTCACTCACACTGACCCCGGTCTGGGGAGTGACCGTAGTGACGCCCCGGGAAAACGAACCGGGCTGCGACACGGCCGGCTCCTCGGTGATCTCGATGCTCAAGTTCCCGTGCGCGATGGCGACTGTCGAAATTCTGACGCTATTGCCCATGACAACGGTACCCGTCCGCTCGTTGACGACCACCCGTGCCCGGACATCGGGGGAGACCTCCACGGATTCGATCATGGCGATGAACTCCACGGTCCTGTCCCGATAGCCCTCGGGGATGTCCACCTCTATGGTGGAAAGGTCGATCGCCCTGGCCACCTTTCCTCCCAGTCGGCTGTTGATGGTTTTCACCGCCCGTGAGACCGTGGTGAAATCCGGGCTGTTCATGACCAGGGTCAGCTTCTGCCCGAGATCGAGTTCGAGAGACCGCTCGACCACCGCGCCCCCGGGTATCATGCCCACGGTGGGAAAATTCTTGGTCACTTCCGAGCCGGACGAGCCGCCCACGGAGAACCCGCCCACGGAGATCGGGCCCTGGGCCAGCGCGTACACCTTTCCGTCCGCCCCGTGAAGGGGCGAAGAGATGAGGGTGCCGCCGGCAAGCGACGATGCATCCCCCACCGATGAGACCGTGCAGTCCAGCGTCTGGGAGCTCCGGGCAAAGGGGGGAAGATTGGCGGTCACCATGACGGCCGCCACGTTCTTGACCTTGAGCATGTTGGGGTCCACGGTGATGCCCATGTTCCTGAGCATGTTGGCCAGCGACCGGATGGTGAACTGCGATCCAGCCTTGTCACCCGTCCCGTTGAGACCGACCACGAGCCCATAGCCCGCCAACCGGTTTTCCCTCACACCCTGGATCTCCACCATGTCCTTGATCCTCACGGCCTGGACGTCTGTCGCGAGAAGAACGAGAAGAAATATCCATATCAGTCTCTTCATGACATACCTCAGAACGGCCAGACCTTATCGATGGCCCGGGCGATGAATCCCTTGTTCTGCTGATCCCCGATGATGCCGCTTCCGTAGTAGTCGAGCTGCATGTCCGCGATGTATGTGGACTGGATGGTATTGCTCACGCTGATATCTTCGGGCCGGATGATGCCGGCGATAATGATGTACTGGTTCTCGCTGTTCACCCGGGTCTGCTTCTTGCCTCTGATCATCATGTTCCCTGAAGGAAGAACGCGCTCGACACGGGCGGACACCGTGCCCGAGATCGTTCCCTTGCGGGAGGTCTTTCCTTCTCCTTCAAACTCGGAGGCCGAGGACGCACTGACCGAGGGCGTGATCCCGTAGCCGAACACGGATGACTGGTCGAGGGGGAGCCCCAGCACGTCGGTGATGGAGTTGTCCATGGAACCCGTCCTGTCGGCCTCGGTCTTGGCCTCCTTGTTGGCCGACGAGCTCTCGACGATCTGGACCACCACAATGTCGCCCACCCGGTGCGCCCGGGCGTCGCTGTACATGTCCGTAAACTTGGCGTCCGGAGTCCAGAGGGATCCGGGGGAGGCAGGGGCCTCGGACGGTTCTTCCACGGGGATGGCGAACTGGTCTTCACTCAGGCCTGGAGGCGGTTTCATGTGGGAGCACGCACTCAAGCAAATGATCGCTGCGAATATGGCAACTGTTCGATACACCTTCATCTATTCCTCCTAGAACATAACCTCGATACGTGATGCAGCAATAACAGTGCCAAAGACCTTCCTGCCCGAGGCTGTATTTTTCACGGGAATCTGCTCTTCGAGAAACCCGTCTTTGAGCGCGACGCCCCGGCCCCGTACCACCAGGCCTTCGCACCGGGCCTCGATAAATACCGGATCTCCCCTGCTGATGAGCGGAGGCTGCTCGATATTCGACCTGAGCAGCGGCATACCCGCACGAAGGGAGCCCTTGACCCGCATGCCCACACACTCTTTTTTGTCCCATGCGAGTGCCGGATAGGTGGAGATATCCAGGCGCTTCATTTCCAGGTCGGTCTCTCTGATCACGGTTCCCCGGGTGAGGTTCGTCCGTGCCACCGGCACCGACGCCACGACCCGGACCTTCCCGCTCACCCGGCATGATACAGCCGAGGCCCCCAGACCTGCGGTCAGTGTTGCCGAGGTGAAGCCCAAAAAGTCCTCCCGGGGGGAAAATTTTGCCTGGATGGCGTGACGAAATTTCTCGGGAACCCGGAAGCCGGCAGGGACCTTCACGTCTTCTATCACCACCTCGCCCACCTTTTTCCAGGGGCTGCTCCCCATAACCCCTTTCCGGTAGAGATCGGCCAGGTCCTTCGCGGACAGATCCACGAACTTCTCGCATACCTGTACGCTGGAGGAACCTTCCAGGATCACGGGTTTTCCGTAGTGATCTCCGATCTTCCCGGCAACGAACGCCGAGGAGAGGGTGACTCCCAGGGACCCGGCAGGGGTCTTCATGATGGGGATGCCGGAGAGCGTTTCCCCGTCCGCACCTTTCAGCACGGCAATGTCCTTCAGATAGATGTATTCGCCCGTTACGAAGGCCTTCTCACGAAGCACCACCCTGCTCTCGCCCATTGCCGCAGCCGGGCTGAAAAAAAGGGTGACAATGACGCTCAGGGGCACCAGCAGTTTCATCATGTCTCCTTATCTGGCGATGGAGGTGACGACGCCGAGCATGGTATCCGCAGTCTTGATGGACTTTGAGTTGATCTCATACGCCCGCTGCCCCACGATCATGTTGATCATTTCCTCAATGGCGTCCACGTTGGACATCTCCAGGTAATTCTGTGCAAGGGTGCCGAAGTTATCGGTTCCCGGAACACCCTCGATGGGGTCTCCAGATGCCTCGGTGGCGATATAGTCATTCATGCCCATGGCCTTCAGGCCGGCCGGGTTGGTGAAGACATAGATGGGTATCTGCCCGGTGGCGACAATCTCTCCGCCGCTGGACAGGCAGGTGATCTCACCGTCTTTTGCGATGGAGATCGACGCCGTATCCTCTGGTATGGCAAAGTCGGGCTGGAGCCGGTTGCCCCGGGAATTCACGATGAATCCATCGTTATCCCTCTTGAACGAGCCGTCCCGTGAGTACACCTCCTGGTCGTCCGAAAGCATCCGGAAGAAGCCGTCCCCCTCGATGGCCACATCGAGCTCGTTCTTGGTTTCCAGGTAATCGCCCTGGGAGAACATCTTCTGCACGGATACCGGGCGCGTGCCCATCCCCACCTGGATGCCCACGGGCACGGTTCCTCCTGTCGCAGTGGGTGCCCCTGCCTCCTGGTAGGTGGCGTAGAAGAGATCCTCGAAGTTCGCCCTGCTCTTCTTAAAGCCTGTCGTGTTCACGTTCGCCAGATTGTTGGCCATGACATCGATCATCATCTGCTGCGCATTCATACCGGTCGCCGCCGACCACATCGCCCTGATCATGTTTTATTCCCCTTTCTCTAGGCGGTCATGCCTACATTGTGCATAGACTGCGTGTAGGTTTCGTCCACCGATCTGATCATTCTCTGAAACGCCTCGTATGCCCGCTGGGTCGTGATGAGCCCCACCATCTCCACGACGGGGTCCACGTTCGCCGACTCGATACATCCCTGGCGGATCTCCGGGGCATCCATCACCGCCGGCGCATATCCTTGTCTGACGCCGAAAAGTGCATTTCCTTCCCTCACCAGTGCGTCATCCTCGATGGCGGCAATCTGGAGAACATCCACAACATTGCCGTCCACCATCACCGTGCCCCGGGAATCGATGGTCACCTTCCCGGTACCCGCGGCGATGTCTCCTCCCTGCCCCTGGACCGTGTGGCCTTGAGGCGTCACCAGCAGGCCCTCGGGAGAAACCAGAAACGAACCGCTCCGGGTGTACTTCAGCCCGCTGTCCGTAGCGACCACGAAAAATCCGTCTCCCGCGATAGCCGCATCCAGGGGGCTGCCGGTTTCCTGGAAGGCACCCTGGGCGGTGTCGATGTACTGCCTTCCCACAATCACGTCCACAGGGACCGTGCGGTGCTGGCCGGGTGCGAGCCGGGCTGTGTCGAGCGCCCTCTGAAAATCTTCGAATACCACCGCATCCTTCTTGAAGCCGGCGGTGTTGACATTGGCGAGGTTGTTCGAGATCATCGCCAGCCTTTCCTCCATGGCGATCGCCCCTGCAGCAGCCGTGTAGATTCCCTGGTCCATACCGTCTCCTTTCCTGAGACACGATTGAGCAAGGAAGATGCCAGGGACTTCAAAGCCACTGTCTGAGCCATTGTACCTGAACAAACAGGGGGAATTTTTTTCCTCCCCCCCTGATGTGTATGCCGCCGGATACCTGGGTGAAAAGTGCGGTAAGAGGTTGATTTTTCCCGCACTGAAAATACACTAAAGGTTAACTGTCACATTCCGATATAGAGAGAAAGACTGAGCCGTACAAGGGGCAAACGAAGGAGTGTACATGGAGGTCAAAAGCATCTTCGTCAATCTCATCATGAGAAGCTATGAGAAGAAGGACACACCAAAACAAAATGACAGCCAACAGGAGGTTCCGGAGAAGGAACCGGTGCAGGATGTTGTCGCGATATCACCTCAAGCAAGCAGGCGACTCTTCGGAGAGCTCATGGAGCATAGTCTGAAGAAAGGACTGAGCGGGGTCAGTGCAGATGAAAATTAACAATACCACCAATCTAGAGGCACTCAAGGCATACGGAACGAACGCGGCCGAACGGCCTCATCAGACACGGGAAGCCGGCGAGAAGAATCAGAACACCATATCCATTCAGGACAAGATCAACATATCGGCAAAGGTAAAGATGTTTCAGGACATCAAACACGCGGCGCTCGATGCCCCTGAGATCAGAGCCGAGAAGGTCGAGCAGGCCCGGCAGCAGATCGAGAGCGGCACGTACCGTCCCGATTACACCATGATCGCAGACAAGCTGCTGAGCCACAACATCAGCGCCAAGATCTGATCTTTGTTCCTAAGGGTCGATCGACTCAAGGTACTTCAGATGCGGTCCCCGGAGCACGCCTGTCTCCACGCGGCATACATGGATGCGTTTGTGCAGGGCGTCCGGGTGCCGGAAGCCCTGCAAATCCGGAGAGGGCCCGCCCCCTTCGGGCGCTGAGGAAGCATCAACCGGACCTTCGTCAGGCAGCCCTTCCCGCAGGAGACCCATCAGGACAAGATAGGCATCGGCTCCCATGGCTGCCAACGGTTCGCTGTCGACCCCGCTTTCCGGCCTGCCGGCGATTCTTTTGATCCAGCTTGAAATCCTTTCCCCCCGGGTGGAGCGGGGACGGAAATCCGTCACCAGATACACGCCGTCCAGATCGTCTCCACCCTGAACAAGAAACCGCTGTTCCTGCGGCACATTCACCACCACGACCGGTGACTTCAGATTCTGCCTGCGTAGCGTCCTGATGGCGGAAAGCGTGGTTTTCTCCGCGTACGGCAGGTAAATGACGCCGGGGTTCTTCTGCTTCACGGACCCCAGTGCATCCTGAAGATCGGCCTTGTCGCCCGAGAGAATGCAGAGCTCGGAGACCGCCCCGCCCAGCGCGATCATCTCCGAGGAGAACCTGCTTGCCAGCAGGACAGAGCCCGAGGCGTCCTGATCGAGGACGATCATGGCATCGGCGGCATTCAGGGTGTTCCTGGCAAACAGCGCAGCGGCGCGCGCCCGGTCTTTCAGGGACGAGCCGAGCTGCACCGCCGTACACTCCGGTCCTGCCTGCAGGAGGCATTGCACGGACGGCATCACCGTGACAAAGGTTCCGCTTTCCCGGGAAAACACACCCTCCGGCCCGAAGACCCGGGAAGATCGGAACAGGATCGGGCCGCGGATATCCTCTTCCCGGACAAACCCGGCGATCGCTTCGAGAGAATCAAAGATTCTGGTGCCGGTCTCTTTCGGGACCAGCTCGACCTTGCGACCGGCCAGGGTGCCATTCAGATCGTGCGCGCGCCGTATGCCTTTCCAGAGCAGGCCTTCCGGGAGATTCCCATCTTCCGGGATATCCATGCACACGGCAATCTCAAGTGGTCCGGCATCCGTGCCGGACACCACGGCCTGCTCGCCCTTTCCCCGGGAGCAGCCTGCCAGCGACCCCGCAACGAGAATCCCGACGATCAGCACGAGCCGGGTCAGGATCTTCAACCCGCCCGTGCGGCCGCATCGCGCCCTGCCGCAGTCAGTCCTGCGGATGGAGAGGCCCGGAGCCGTCCCCCCGTAGTCGGGTTTGCACAGGTCCGGCAGAAACGTTCCGGAGCGGTCGGTGTCACCTATGTTCACGGCAATATTCTCCCATGGTCCGTCTTCCCTTGAAAACGATTGGTATATACCACTGAAGTATGGTACTGAATCAACCGGTAATTATTCCGCCGTATCGGCTCATGAAAGGAGAGCGAGCATTGTCCAGCATTAGCGTCTCAGGAAAATCCTACGACACCGAGCTCGTGATCTTCGATAAGGACGGCACGCTCCTCGATTTCGAGAAAACCTGGATCGGCGTCATCAGGGAGCTCATCACGAGCCTGGGGGCATACACCCCCCTGACCCCCGCATTAAGGCAGAGGGTCCAGGACGCCCTGGGCGTCTCGGTGGACGATTTCCGGGTCGACGGAAACGGGCTGCTGGCCATGGGCACGTTCGTCGAGTGTAATGCCCTGCTGACCTACTGTCTCTACCGGGAGGGGATCCGGTGGGACAGAGCTCACGGCATCGTCGAAGAGGTGGGCGCAGCGGTTTTTGGTCCGGAATCCCGCAAGAGGCACGTCCAGGCGGCACCTGGCGCGATCGATCTCCTGAAAATGCTCAAGTCCAGGGATATTCCCGCCGCCGTGGCCACCAACGACAAAAGGGCGGATGCGCTCGTGGACATGAAACTCATCGGTGCCCTGCCCTACATCGATCTCGTTCTCGGCGCGGACAGCGTGGACAACTCGAAGCCCGCACCCGACATGGTCGAAAAGATCTGCTCCTCCATGGGCAAGGACCCCGGCAGGACGATCCTGATCGGAGACACGATCATGGACGCGCTTCTGGGCAGGAACGCGAGCGTCATGCTCACCATCGGGGTGAGCGGCATCGTGTCCGCCGAAGAGCTGGCCCGTCATATGAACGTGGTGGTGTCCAGCCTTCGGGACATCACCTGATCCATCCGTCTATTTTTTTACCCGCCGGGCAAGTCCTGTCCGCGTGAACGCCAAAGGATGCGGCGGTCGAACCGCTTGTATCCCGGGAGGCTGCACAGGGGCATCAGAAAAGCCTGTACTCGCGGAATACCCTGATGATCTGTGAGAATATCCTCGGGTCGTAGCCCTGGGGAATCCTGTGCCTGACCTCCCGCAGGGCCTCCGCAAGGGGAAGGGGCCCCCGGTACGACCTCCGGGAAATCAGGGCGTGCAGGGTATCCATGACCGCACAGGTCTTCACGAAAAAATGCAGATCATGAGACGTGAGTGCCCCGGGATACCCTGTCCCGTCGAGGCGCTCGTGGTGCCCCCCGATGATGCCTCCCATCTCCGGGGTCAGGGGATACCTCCTGCCCATGATCTCCACACCCCAGCGGGGGTGCTGCCTGATGAGCGACCAGGCACGGTCGTTCAGGTCGCCCCGATGGTTAACCACGTCCCGTGGGAGAAGCATCATGCCGATATTGTGGAAGAAATATGCAAGCGCGATCTCTTCGGCGATCCCCCGCGGGAGGTGAGCGAGCACGGTCGTGACGAAGAAGGTGGAAAGAATCCCCACGTTGAGGGAGTGCAGGATCGTGGACCGGGGATGTTCGGCTATCCGCCCGGCGTTCTTCTGCGCGAGCTCGTAGACCTGCTGAAGCGTTTCCGGACAGGTTATGATCTGCTCGATCATCAGGGCGATGATCTGTTTCACATCGGTCAGCACGAGCCTGCCGGGACTGCGGTAAACGGCCTCCAGTCTCCGGTATGCCAGATAGTAGAAGACCTCTGCCTTGCCCGCGGCATCCATGTGGGGATGATCGACCACCTCGTCGAGGTTGCTGTCCAGGTAGGAAATGAGGTCGGGGGCCGAATCTTTTCGGATGAAAACCCGGGACGGCTCCGTTTCCCTGTCATGACCGTCCCCAACGGGGTTATAGACCCGGTGGGGCGGGAGGAGATGCACCATCTCTCCCGAAAGAGACCTCCCGTAGAGAGCAAAGGGAATCCGTTTCCCCGGGCACAGCCAGCACGGCGGAATCGCATAGTAATACGAGACCGGCGAATGGGACGTCCAGGGGTTCAGAAGCCGCGCCAGAGAGCGCACGCGACCGCCGAGACGGTCCGTCTGTTTCCCGGATGCATCGGTGTTCCGGCCCGGGCTCAGGGGCATCCTGGACGGAACATGGATGTCGAAGCCGTTTCCCCGCGATGACTCCATACTCATTCCTCCTTGCCGGCCTTGCCCTTGAAAGGTCATTCTCCTCAGGTTCTCCGGGCGCTTCCCCGCTTTCTTCCCGGCATTCTCTCCCCTTTACGGGTTCATCCCCCGCGGAAGACCTCCGCCGAGAAGGTTTCCAGAACATCCGCCCCGTCCCATTCCCGGGTGTCGAGTCCGGTCTTCCCGGTCTTATACACCGGTGTGCTCTCTGCATCCCTTTGATCCCCTTCGTGACGAGGCAGCAACGCCGCCTGGCGGAAATCCTTTCTGTAGACGATCCCATGAGCGCCGGTCCCGACGCCGGGGGGCGTGACTGCATGCCTGTGCGGGGTGAGAACAGCGATCTCCAGCGTGACGGCATCCATCTCATCCGCCGTGATCGGGGAAAACCGGGGGTCCCGGAATGCGGCGTATACGGCGCTGTCTCTCACCGCCCGCCACAGGGGAGCAAGGGGGAGGACCAGCCCCATGGAGCCTCTGAGTGCCCGGTTTTTATAGATGCTGACGAATGCCCCGGATCTTTCCCGAAGCCGGTGCGTGATCAGCCCGGCGGGGGGGGTGTCGGGCGAGGACCCGCTGAGGGTGAGATGGATCGCCTCCCGCGCAAGCCCCATGAGGATCGATTTCTCCCGGGCAGAGATTTCCATACGGCCCCCCTTTTGAATGCCTGTATATCACAAAAGCGAACAATTTACAAAAAACATGCGAATTCGAGTCATTGCCCCATGCTCCCATGAGTTATTGACTCACTGGTTGAAATCTTCTATATAGGCCTTCGATTTGACATAAATACAGGAGCCGATGAATTGGAAGACATAAACCGCCTGGTCAGGCAACGGATAGACAAGTACGACACCATGAAGCGGGATATGGGAGTCGCCCATTTTCCCAACACATACAGGAAGGATACGAACGTCTCCGATTTCATCGGATCGTACCTGGAAAAAGACGCCGGGGAGCTGCTGCAGGTATCGAGCGTTCACCATATGGCCGGACGCATCATGTCCATGCGCACCTTTGGCAAGGCTTCGTTCATCCATTTCCAGGATGCAACCGGGAGCCTCCAGGCCTTCTTCGAGAAGGCAAGGCTCGGGGAAGAGGCCTATGCGCTCTTCAAGAAGCTCGACATCGGGGATATCATCGGCCTGTGGGGCACGCCCGTCAAAACGCGCACCGGCGAGCTGAGCATCTATGTCCAGGGCTTCGAGCTGCTGACGAAGTCGTTCCAGCCCCTGCCGGAAAAATGGCATGGTCTGAAGGACGTGGAGATCCGCTACCGGCAGCGCTATGTGGACCTCATCGTCTCCCCCGAGGCGAGGCAGACCTTTCTCACCAGGACGAGGATCATCGGCGCTATCAGGGTTTACATGGACTCGCACGGCTTCCTTGAGGTGGAAACCCCGATGATGCAGGCGATCGCGGGCGGCGCCACGGCAAAGCCCTTCCTCACCCACCATAACGCGCTGGACATGGACCTCTTCCTGAGGATCGCGCCCGAGCTCTACCTCAAGCGGCTCCTCGTGGGAGGCTTCGAGCGGGTCTACGAGATCAACCGCAACTTCCGCAACGAGGGGCTCTCCACCCGGCACAACCCCGAGTTCACCATGCTGGAGTTCTATCAGGCCTATGCCGACTACACCGATCTCATGAGGTTCACCGAGGACATGGTCTCCACGGTCGCCCGGGAGGTTCTGGGCAGCCATACCATCACCTACCAGGGGGTGGAGATTAACCTGTCGCCCCCCTGGAAGCGCCTGACCCTCCGGGAGGCGGCCATCGAGGTGGGCGGGGTTGAGCCCGAGGTCTTCGACGACCGGGAGCGGGCCCTGACCTTCCTGAAAAATCGGGGCATGGAGACGGCGGGCGATGAGTCCCTGGGAGAGTTGCAGCTCACGCTCTTCGAGGAGACCGCGGAGGAGAAGCTCATCCAGCCGGTGTTCATCACCTCCTACCCCACCGAGGTCTCTCCCCTGTCCCGCAAAAACACGGACAACCCCTCCCTGGTCGATCGCTTCGAGCTCTACATCGCCGGCAGGGAGCTCGCCAACGCCTTCAGCGAGCTGAACGACCCCTTCGACCAGCGGGAGCGGTTTGTCGAGCAGCTCAAAAAAAAGGACGAGGAGAGTCCCTCCGAGCTGGACGAGGACTACGTACGGGCCCTGGAGTACGGCATGCCGCCGGCCGCCGGTGAGGGGATCGGCATCGACAGGCTCGTGATGCTCCTGACGGACAGCCCTTCCATCCGGGATGTCATCCTGTTCCCCCTGCTTCGCAAAGGAGAGGTATCCTGAGGTTTGAATTTCTCGTTGCCAAAAGGTATCTGAGGGCGAAAAAGAGCCAGCGGTTCATCAGCTTCACCTCCGGGCTCTCGGTGTTCGGCATCGCCATCGGCGTGATGGCCCTCATTGTCGTGCTCTCGGTCATGAACGGTTTTGAGGAGGACATCAAGACCAAGATCCTGGGCACCCAGTCCCACATCGTGATCTCCACCTATCAGGGGGGTATCCCGCAGCCCCGTGAGGTCGAGGAAGCGGTCGCGAAGGATCCCGGGGTGGTAGGCGCCGCGCCCTTCATTCTCTCCCAGGGATTGATATCCGCGCCCGGGGGCGTATCCGGGGTGGTCATCAGGGGCATCGAGCCCGAAAGCGCGGCAAAGGTGATCCGGCTGAAAGAAATTATCGTGCAGGGCGGTTTTACAAACCTCGACGAGACCGGGATCCTGCTGGGCTCCGAGCTCGCCCTGCGTTCGGGCGTCTCGGTGGGCGACGCAGTGACCGTGATCTCCCCCACGGGCTCCATCACGCCGCTCGGTATGATTCCCAAGTCGAGGTCCTTTGTCGTGAGGGGAATCTTCTCCACCGGCATGTACGAATACGACAACAACATGGTGTATGTCTCACTGGAGGCGGCCAAGGGCCTGTTCATGAAGAAAAGCCCCTCGGGCATCGAGATCAAGGTCACCGACATCTACGAGGCGGATGCCATTGCCGAGCGGATCATGAGCTCCCTGGGGCCCGGTTACTGGGCAAAGACCTGGAAAGACATGAACATGAGCCTGTTCTCGGCCCTGAAGCTGGAAAAGACCGTGATGTTCATCATCCTGCTCTTCATCATCCTCGTGGCCGTGTTCAGCATCATCAGCACGCTCATCATGATGGTGATGGAAAAAAGGAAGGACATCGCAATCCTGAGATCCATGGGCGCCACCACGGGCCAGATCCTGAGGGTCTTCATGACGCTCGGTATGGTGATCGGGCTGAGCGGCACAATCCTGGGGTGTATCCTCGGGCTTCTGCTCACCTACAACCTCAACGCGGTAATCGGCTTCGTGGAGCTCGTCTTCGGGATCGAGGTCATGCCCATGGACGTGTACTATATCACCGGGGTCCCCACCCAGGTGAATTTTTCCCTGGTGGGCATCATCGTGCTGATGTCCATCGCGCTCTCGTTTCTGGCCACGATCTATCCCGCACGGCAGGCCGCGCGGCAGGACCCGGTGGAGGTGATGCGCTATGAAGGCTGATCCCATGGTCGTGGTCGAAGAGATCACCAAGTCGTTCACCCGGGGGCCCGCCCTCATCGAGGTGCTCAAAGGGGCGGGCATGTCCGTGGACAAGGGCGAGGGGGTCGCCATCGTGGGCGCCTCCGGATCGGGGAAAAGCACCCTGCTCCACCTGCTGGGAGGACTGGAGCGTCCAGAGGGGGGCAGGATCCTCTACGACGGGAAAGACATCTGCCGCATGAACGACCGTGAGATCACCCTGTTCAGAAACACGCACGTGGGGTTCGTGTTCCAGTTCCACTTTCTGCTGCCTGAGTTCACGGCCCTGGAAAACGTCATGATCCCGGCCATGGTCCGGTCGCAGAAACCGGATGAGGCCCGTCCGCGGGCGCTGCAACTCCTGGAAACCGTGGGGCTCACCGACCGCGTGGAGCACAAACCGGGCGAGCTCTCGGGCGGAGAGCAGCAGCGTGTCGCCATCGCACGGGCGCTCATGATGTCGCCGCAGGTCCTCCTGGCGGACGAGCCCACGGGAGACCTTGATCCGTCTACCGGAAAGAAGGTGATCGGCCTGCTCTCGCAAATCAGAACGTCTCTGGGAGTGACCATGATCATCGTCACCCACAACATGGACCTTGCCCGTACCATGGACAGGGTCCTCATCCTCAAGGGAGGGCTTCTTGAACCGCATACCGTGTAGAATACTGGCTCTGCTTGCAGTAACTCTCACCCTGCCGACCGTTTTAGCGGCTGCGGACCTCGTCATGACCACCGGTTCGGAGAAGATCGCGGACTACGTGGCCGACGTGCCGTGCGTCTCCCTGAGAGAGGGGGCGCCCCTAGAGGTGTTCATGGAGGAATCCGACGGGGTCTTCCGGGTGTACGATGCCTCCGGCACGACCTACAGCGCGTCCTCCCTGGAGGAAGCGACGGACGGCTATCTGAGGAACAAGGGCACGTGCGTGGTCCGGGAGATCGAGATCAAGGGTCACAGCCGCATCAGCCCCGAGGCGATCCGGTTCCGGCTCAAGAACGCGCCGGGCGACATTCTGCACCGGCAGGCGGTGCGCAGGGACATTGAAGAGATCTACTCCATGGGTTACTTCGAGACCGTGGACGCCGATTTCGAAGAGGGCTCGCTGGTCTTTACGGTCAAGGAATACCCCGTGATCACCTCCATCGAGGTGGAGGGAAACGACGAGATCGATGACGAAGAGATCATCGAGTCCATCGGCATGAAACGCTTCGACATCCTCAACACCCGGACTCTCAAGACGAGTGTCGACCGCATTATCGCCCTGTACCGGGAAAAGGGATACTACAATGTGGAGGTGAACTCCTCCACCGAGATCACCGAAGGCGGGATCGTGCTGACGTTCATCGTGGAGGAGAACAACAAGCTCTATATCGAGAAGGTCTCCTTCGACGGCAACGAGAATATCTCCGACCGCAAGCTCAGAGGGATCATGGAAACGAAAAACCGCTGGCTTCTGGGCCTGTTCGGACATTCGGGCTCCTATCTCGACGAATCGCTGGACACCGATCTCCTGAGGATCGAGCAGTATTACGGCGATCAAGGCTACATCAAGGCCCGTGCGGGCAGACCCCAGGTGGAGGTCAAGAAAGACAAGGGCATCTACATCACCATCCCCATCCATGAAGGCCCCCTGTTCTACTTCGGAGACATCGAGGTAACCGGTGATTTGATCAAGCCCAGAGAAGAGCTCATAGAGGTTCTGCAGATCAAGACCGGAGAAAAGATGCGCAAGAGCCTGATCCAGCAGTCGGTGGAAAACCTCCGGAACATCTACATGGATCAGGGATACGCCTATGCGCAGGTGAGGCCCGACATGGAAGAGGCCGACGGCAACAAGGTGAACCTGTCCTTCAGGGTCAGAAAGGGCGAGCCCGTCAGCATCGATACCATACATATCCGGGGCAACACCAAGACCAGGGACAAGGTGGTCAGGAGGGAGCTCGAGCTCGACGAGGGAGACATCTTCTCGTCCTCGGATATCCAGAAAAGCAGGGACAACCTGAGCCGCCTGGGTTATTTCACCAATGTCAACATCGAGTCCATCCCCAAGGATGACGACACGCTGTCTCTGCTGGTGGACGTGGATGAAACTACCACCGGGGCATTTTCCTTCGGGGTGGCCTATTCCAGCGTGGACAAGCTCCTGGGCACCCTGCAGCTCAGCGAGAACAACCTCATGGGCCTCGGGCTCAAGACCAGGTTCAATATCGAATACGGCGGCAGGAAACAGAGCTATACCGTTGACGTGGAGGAACCCTGGCTGTTCGATTACCCGGTTTCACTGGGCACACGGCTGTTCAACACCGAAAGGGAGTATACCTACTACACCAAGGAGTACCGGGGCGGCAACGTCCGGTTGAGCTTCCCCCTCTTCGAGGATGTGCGGCATTCCGTTGTCTATGCCTATACCGACGTGGTGGGCCTGACGGACATCGACCCCGCCTACCGCGACGTGCTCAGCGAGGAGGAAATCAACGGCTACGCCATCAGCAGCGTCACCAACACGCTCTACCGAGACACCACCAACGACTACTTCCGGCCCACCAGGGGCTCGGATGCCGCCTTCTCCGTGGAATATGCAGGTCTGGGGGGCGATTATCACTTTACCCGCACCACCGCGCGGTATGCCCAGTTTTTCCCCCTGTGGAGGGACAAACTGGCCTTGATGTTCAAATTCAGATGGGGTACCATCAACCCCGCGAAAGGTGATGACCTTCCGGAGGATGAGCTCTTCACCCTGGGAGGATTGAATAGTGTTCGGGGTTTCAAATATGGAGAGATCGGGCCGCGGGATTCCGCGGGCAACGTCATCGGGGGACAGCGCATGTTCGTCTTCAACACCGAGCTCACCTTCCCCATCTGGGAGGTGCCGGGTCTGTACGGCGTGCTCTTCTTCGACCAGGGCAATGCGTACGACCGGCGCATCGACCTCTCCAACCTCAAACGCTCCTACGGCGCCGGCATCCGGTGGGTCACGCCCATGGGTCCTTTGCGCCTGGAGTACGGAAAGGTCATCGATCCGGAAGAGTTCGAGTCGGACAGCAGATGGGATTTTTCCATCGGCACATTTTTCTAGGATAAATCCAGGAGGAATACGGATATGAAACGTTTTATGCCACTGGCAGCAGCACTGATCGCATTTTTTGCCCTCTCCCTTCCATCCCATGCCGCGGATCTCAAGATCTACTACATGGATTCCCAGAGGATCCTCACCGATTCCCTGGCAGGCAAGGACGCATACAAGCAGCTCGAAGTCCTGAAAAATGAGCGGCAGCAGGAGATCGACAAGATGCAGGCAAGCCTGAAGAATATGACCGACGAGATGGCGGCCAAGGGCCTCTCCATGAACGAGTCGGCCAGGCTCGATCTCCAGAACGAATATGACAACGAGCTCAAGAAGTATAACCGCTTTGTCAAGGACGCCCAGGAAGAGCTCCGGAGAAAGGAGCTCACCCTGATCAAACCCATCAGCGACGAGGTGAGCGCCATCATCGACGAATACGGCGACCAGCAAGCCATCGACATTATCCTCGACCGGAGAGACCCGGGCATCATCTATACCTCGGAGAAGCTCGACATCACCGACGCCATCCTCGAACTCTACAACAAGCAGTACCAGGAGACCGTAGGGAAAAAATAGCCCATGCTCCTGACCGAGATCGCACGGCATATCGGCGGTGTCCTGAAAGGACCCGACAGGGACATATCCGGGGCCTCCACCATCGAAGAGGCAACACCCGACGACATCACCTTCCTGGCGAATACGAAGTACCGGGACAAGGCGGGTTCCAGTGCCGCAGGTGCCATCATCGTGGGTGAGGACCTCGAACTTCCCATGTCCCGGATCGTCACGGGAAACCCTTACCTGGGCTTTGCCCGGGTCCTGGAGCTCATCCATCCCGCCAAGATTCACCGGCCCGGCATATCGGACATGGCCTTCGTGCACCCCGAAGCGCAGGTGGACCCCACCGCCGCGGTCTATCCCCTCGCCTTCATCGGCGAGCAGGCCCGGGTGGCGGGGAACTGCGTGATCCACCCGGGGTGCGTGATCGGGGACGGGGCATCCATTGATGAGTCGACGGTCCTCTACCCCAACGTGGTGGTCTACGAGAAGTGCCGGATCGGCAGACACTGCATCATCCACTCGGGCGTGGTGATCGGCTCCGACGGGTTCGGGTTCGTCTGGGACGGCGAAAAGCACTTCAAGATCCCCCAGAAGGGCATCGTGATCATCGGGGACCACGTGGAGATCGGGAGCAACTGCACCATTGACCGGGCCGCGCTCACGAGCACCCGGATCGGATCCGACGTGAAGATGGACAACCTCGTACAGGTCGGCCACAACGTGGTGGTGGGGGATCACTGCATCATCGTGGCCCAGTCGGGCGTGGCGGGAAGCTCCCGGCTGGGGAGTTTCGTGACCCTGGCAGCCCAGACCGGGGTCGCCGGCCACATCACCGTGGGAGACGGGTCCACGGCGGCCGCCCGGGCAGGGATCGTCTCGGATCTGCCCGCCGGCAGGGTTGTCTCGGGTTTCCCCGCCATGGACCACCGGCAGTGGCTCAGGGTCCAGAAGGTGTACAAGGACCTCCCTCAGCTCCTCAAACGCATCCGTGAACTGGAAAGGAGGCTCGACTCCCTTGAGCAGGATTGACCCCACCGCGCGCATCGCGCCGGACGCCCTCATCGCAGACGGGGCGGAGATCGGGGCGTACGCGACCATCGAATCGAATGTCACCATAGGTCCCGGCACAAAGGTGGGACCCTACTGCAGGATTCAGGGCCCCACCACCATCGGCGCGGGCTGCGACATAACGGGCTATGCGAGCATCGGCACGCCCCCCCAGGACCATTCCTACAAGGGCGAGGACACCCGGCTCGTGATCGGCGATCACAACACCATCCGGGAGTTCGTCACGATCAACCGGGGAACCACAAAGGACAAGGGGGTGACCGCCATCGGTGATCACAACCTCATCATGGCCTACTGCCACGTGGCCCACGACTGCGTTCTGGGCAGCCATGTGGTCATGGGCAACCTGGCCACGCTCGCGGGCCACGTGGAGATCCACGACCACGCCATCGTGGGCGGCCTCTCCGCAGTCCACCAGTTCACCCGGATCGGAGAGCGCTCCATCATCGGCGGAGGCTCCATGGTGAGCCTGGACATCATCCCCTATGCCAAGGCCTCGGGCGACCGGGCAAGGCTCTTCGGCGTGAACACCATAGGGCTCAAACGGGGAGGCTTCAGCCCGGAGCAGATCAAGGCGGTCGGGAAGGCCTACCGCATCCTGCTCAAGCAGAAGCTCCTGCTCAAGGACGCCATAGAGGTTCTCGATCAGGAGTTCGGAAACGACGGGACCATCGGTCCCATCGTGAGGTTCCTCAAGTCCTCGCACAGGGGGATCGCCCGATGAGCAGGGTTCGCGCGGCCGTGGTCGGGGTGGGCTACCTGGGAAGGTTCCACGCGCAGAAATATGCCGTCATGGACGACGTTGACCTGGTGGGGGTCGTGGACACCGATACCGAGCGGGCCCGTGAGATCGCCCGGGAAGTGGGCACCCGGCCTTTGAGCGGGTGCGGGGACCTGCCCGGCGATATCGACGCGGTGAGCATCGCGGTCCCCACCACGGCCCATGCCGAGGTGGCAATCCCCTTTCTCGAGCGCGGGGTGGCCGTGCTCCTGGAAAAGCCCATCTCCGCACGCCTGGACGAGGCCCGGGCCATCATCGACGCGGCCGTCCGGGGCGGCGCCAAACTCCAAATCGGCCACCTCGAGCGGTTCAACCCCGCGCTGCTCAAGCTCTCGGACAGCATCAAGAATCCCATGTTCATCGAGGCCCACCGTATCAGCCCGTTCAAGGCGCGCGGCACCGATGTGGATGTGGTCATGGACATCATGATCCACGACATCGACATCATCCTCTCCCTGGTCGCCTCCCCCGTCCAGTCGGTCGAGGCGGTAGGGGTCCCCGTGCTCACGGACACGGTGGACATCGCCAATGCCCGGGTCCGCTTCGAGTCGGGGTGCATCGCCAACATCACCGCCAGCCGGGTAAGTGCCGATACCATGCGCAAGATCCGGATGTTCCAGAGCAACGCCTACATCTCCATCGATTTCGCCAAGGCCGCGGTGGACGTCTACACCCTTAAGGAGGACAGGCAGATCGGCCACAACCACCTTGCCATGTCCGAATCCGACGCCCTGGCTTCTGAGATCAGATCGTTCGTCGATGCGGTCAGGGGCCTGGCCGAGGTCAGGGTCGACGGAATCGCGGGGCTGCGTGCCATCGAGGTCGCGCACGCCATCAAGGATTCCATGATCATCCCGAAACGATGACGAGATTATCCGTCTGCATGGTTGCCGGCGAGGCGAGTGCGGACAGGCACGCCGCCGCGGTAATCCGCGAGCTGAAGCGCACCGTGCCCGGGGTCGAGGTCTTCGGCATGGGAGGCCCCGCCATGGCAGAGGCCGGGATGGAGTGTCTCTACGGCATGGAGAAATTCTCGGTAATGGGGTTCTCGGACGTTCTCCCCAGGATCAGGCAGATCCACTCCGTGTACCGCGGGCTGTGCGATGCGGCCCGTGAAAGGAACCCTCAGGTGGTGGTGCCCGTGGATCTGCCGGACTTCAACATGCGCCTGGCAGGCAGACTCAAACGCTCGGGTCTCAAAATCCTCTACTACATTGCGCCCCAGGCCTGGGCCTGGAGGAAATACCGGGCCCGTAAGCTGGCCCGGATCACGGACGGCCTCGCGGTCATCTTTCCCTTCGAGGAGGCCTTTTTCTCTTCCTACGGGGTCAATGCACGCTATGTGGGCCACCCGTTCATGGAGGAGCAGGAATCAAGCGCCGCCGAAGGTACCTGGCCGCCCGGGAGGATCGCCCTGCTGCCGGGCAGCAGGATGCACGAGATACGGACCATCCTGCCCGTCATGATCGAGGCCAAACGGATCGTGCAGAATCGGCACCCGGATATCACCTGGCACCTGCCGGTCGCGGCCGGGATCGACCCTGCGGCGGTCCGGTCCCTGGCCGATCCCGACGTCGAGCTGCACTCCTCGCTGCCAGCTGCCGACCTGGCCGTGGTCAAGTCCGGGACCTCGAGCTTCGAGATGGCGCTTAAAGGGATTCCGGAGGTCATCTGCTACCGGACGTCAAGCCTCAACTACCGGCTGGCCCGCGCCTTCGTGCGGATCGATCACATCGGCATGCCCAACATCATCCTGGGGAGGCGGGCGGTCCCCGAGCTCATCCAGAATGAGCTCACACCGGAAAGACTTGCCAGGGAGGTGCTGGAGATTATAGAAGACAGGCAGCGGTACGACCGGATGCGGCAGTCGTTCGGCGAGATGCGGAGGATGCTCGGCGATGCGAGCCCTTCGAAGGGAGTGGCCACATGGATAGCGGACATGGCAGGATGAGGTTGACGGATCTCCAGATCTACCGGAGGCTCCTGACCTTCCTCAGGCCCTACTGGCTCAGACTCACGGTGTCTCTTGTCCTGACCCTCGTCACGGCCGGGGCCACCGGGCTCGTGGCCTTCATGTTCAAGTATGTGGTGGACGACATCCTGATCGAGAAGAGCATAATGATGCTCAAGCTCATCCCGCTCGCCGTGGTGGTCATCTATCTGGTCAAGGCGCTGAGCGATTACTTCAGCTACTTCCTCATGGCCGACGTAGGCCAGCGGGTTATCCTCAATGTCCGGGACCGGCTCTACGGACACATCCAGACCCTGTCCATGCCGTACTTCATCCGCACGCCCACCGGGGTGCTCATATCGCGCATCACCAACGACGTGAACATGATCCAGTCTTCGGTCACCAATGCGGTGACCGAGCTCATCCGCGAATCGCTGAAGCTCCTCGGGCTCGTTGCGGTGGTGTTCTACCGGAGCACGGAGCTCGCGCTGATCGCCATGGTCGTGTTTCCCCTGGTGATCTATCCCATCAGCCAGTTCGGCCGGCGGCTCAAGCACTACTCCACCAAGAGCATGAACGTCATGGGCCACGTCATGAGCATCCTGGACGAGGGCATCAGCGGAATCCGGATCGTGAAGGCCTACAACATGGAGGGCTACGAGAAAGAGCGCTTCTCGACCGAAAACCGCCGCTATTACCGAAACTGGATGAAACGGATCGCGGTCAGGGCGCTGTCGAGCCCGCTCATGGAGCTCATCGCCGGTCTCGCCGCCGCCTTCATCCTCTGGTACGGCGGCATGAAGGTCGTGGAGGGCAGCCTGTCGGCAGGTGACTTCGCGTCATTTATCCTGGCGATGGGCATGCTCTATGCCCCCATCCGCAAGCTCAACACCGTCAACATCGAGATCCAGGAGGGAATCGCGGCCGCCAAGAGGATATTCAATGTCCTGGACACCATGCCCGAGATCGGGGACAAGCCCGGCGCCGAGGATCTGGGCAGGGTGGACGGGGAATTCGCGTTCCACGACGTATCCTTCACCTATACGGGCGACGAATACGCGCTCACCGGGGTGAGCTTCACGGCCCAACGGGGGCAGCGCGTCGCCCTGGTGGGCGAATCCGGGTCGGGCAAGACCACCATCGCCAACCTCCTGCCCAGGCTCTTCGAGGTAACCTCGGGCCGGATCGTCGTGGGCGGCCGCGACATCCGTGACGTCACCATGAAATCCCTGCGCGGGAACATCGCCATGGTGACCCAGGAGATGGTGCTCTTCAACGACACCATCAAGGCCAACATCGCCTACGGAACCGAGAACGCCGCCGAGGAGAGCGTCATGGAGGCGGCCCGCGCCGCCCGCGCACACGACTTCATCATGCAGATGCCTCTCGCGTACGACACCGTAGTGGGCGAGAGCGGCGTACGCCTCTCGGGCGGACAGCGCCAGAGGATCTGCATCGCCCGGGCCATCATCAAGGACGCCCCGATCCTCATCCTGGACGAGGCAACCTCGTCGCTCGACACCGAGTCGGAGCGCGAGGTGCAGGCGGCCCTGGAAAGGCTCATGAAGGACCGGACCACCCTCATCATCGCCCACCGGCTCTCGACCATCATACACGCGGACCACATCATCGTGCTGAGCAAGGGCAAGATCGTAGAGGAGGGCACCCACCAGGAGCTCATGGAGAAAAACGGGTATTATGCCAGGCTCTACACCATCCAGTTCGACCATGCGTAAGGCCCTTTCCCGTCTCTACGGGTCCGTCGTCGCGGCCAGGAACCTTTGTTACGACACCGGGGTCTTCACCGTCCACCGGACCGGCATACCGGTGGTGAGCATCGGGAACATCGAGGCGGGCGGCACCGGCAAGACGCCCATGACCATCGCCCTGGCCCGGGAGCTTTCCTCACGCGGCCTCGAGCCCGCGATCGTGACCAGGGGATACCGGGGCAGACTCAAGGGCGCGGTGCTCGTGAGGCCCGACCACCAGGCCTGCGAGGTGGGCGTCGAGGCCCTGCTCATGGCACGGGTGTCGGGGGTGCCCGTGATCAAGGCGCCCGACCGGGTCGAAGGCGCGCTGCTCGCCCGTGAGGTCCTCTCGTCCGATCTCGTGCTCCTTGACGACGGCTTCCAGCACCGGCGGATCCACCGCGACCTGGACATCGTGCTCGTGGCGGGAGACGCCCGCTCGGACGCCCTCCTTCCCCTGGGCAGGCTCAGAGAACCCGCGGGCTCGCTCGCGCGGGCCGACATTGTGATTCACACGAAAGGGGCGGGGACTTCGGAGATGTCCGCCGAGCTCGTTCCCTGCTCGCTCATCGACCCTTCGGGCGCCGAGGAAGACCTGACGGGCCTGAGGGGCAGGCATGTTCTCGCAGTCTCCGGGATCGCCCGGCCCGGGCATTTCATGGAAATGCTCCAGGATCTGGGCTCCCGCGTGGACGCCCTGGCGTTTTCCGATCACCACGGGTTCACCCGCCGGGACATGGAGACGATCAGCACAAGGGCACGGGGCAAAGACCTGATCGTGACCACGGAAAAGGACCTGGTCCGGCTCGATCCCTCGCAGCTCGAGAAAACGTGGCGGGCGTTGAGGGTCGAGATGCGCGTCAGGGGCATGGAAACCATTGTCAGGGAGATTGAGAACATTGTCAGGAAGAGCGGTCTTTCTCGACAGGGATGACACCATCATCCGCGACAGGCACTACCTCGACGATCCGGACGGGGTGGAGCTCATGCCCGGGGCGGCCGAGGCCGTCCGCCTGCTGAATCTGCACCGCGTTCCCGCCATCGTCGCCACCAACCAGTCGGGCATCGCACGGGGACTGTTCACCGAGCATCAGCTCGAACTCATCCACCAGAGGCTCACCGAGCTCCTGGCCGAGCGGCAAGCGGTTCTGGACGCCATCTATTACTGCCCCCACCACCCCGAGGGGTCGGTCGAGAAATACTCCTTTTCCTGCGCCTGCAGAAAACCCGAGCCCGGCCTGCTGATGAAGGCGGCCCAGGATTTCGGCCTGGATCTGGCCGGCTGCTACATGGTAGGGGATAAGATTGAGGACATGGAGACCATTCACCGGGTCCGGGGAAAGGGTGTCCTCATCGGGGAAGATAATTCGAGGGAAGCAGAGCCGGTAGGGTCCGATCACCGTGCGCAGAACCTTTTCGAGGCAGTGCAATGGATCCTGAAGGACATGAAGAAATGAAAAAAATCATACAATTCGCAGCCATGCTCCAGTACCCGCTCATCAAGGGGGGCATCGCCCTCATAAACGCCCTGCCCTATCCGCTCGCGCTTTCCGTGGGCAGATTCTTCGGCCTTCTGGGCTGGCTTGTCGACCCGTTCCACCGCCGCGTGGCGCAAATCCAGCTCAGGCACTGCCTGGGCGAGGCATATCGTCCCTCCATGGTCCGCAGGGTGTACATGAATCACGGCGATATCCTGGTGGATACCATCAAGTATGCCTACATGGACGATGAGGAGATCAGAAACCGCATCGTGATCGAGGGCAAAAAGCACCTGGACGAGGCCCTGTCGGGCGGGAAGGGGCTCATGATGATCACCGGCCACATCGGTAACTGGGAGATCCTGGCCCACCTCCCCCGCCTGCTGGGGATCCGGTTCTGCGTCATGGCCGACGTGCGCGACGACCCCAGGATCGAGGCCGTGGTTGACGATATCAGGTCCCGCTCCGGGGCTACCATCCTGCCGCCCAAGGGAAAGGCCCTCATGCTCATCAGGGAGCTGAAAAAGGGGAACACCATCGGCGTGATCATGGACCAGCGCGGCAAGCGCTCCGATATGCTCTTCTGCGATTTCTTCGGCCTGCCCGCGCCCACCAACCCGGCTCCCGCATTCATTGCGCTCAAGGGCGATGCCGTCATCCTGCCCGTCTCCAGCGTAAAGGCAGACGGCCGCTACCGCATCATCTTTCATCCGCCCCGGGAGGCCTCGTCGTTCGGCACCGGCAAGGAGGCCATTGCCTCTTTAAGCCAGTACATGCAGTCATGGGTGGAGGCGGCGGTGAGAAGACACCCCGAACAGTGGTTCTGGCTTCACTGCCGGTGGACCAGGCGGTCCGAGATGCGCAGGCTCTTCCGCACAGGCGGAGACTTCCGGTCCTTCGTTATCTCCCAGGCGACCGGGTGCGCGGAAGCTTCGGAGCCCCTTGATATCCGGGAGTCCTGATCGATACTTTGTCTTGACTTTTCACGGTTCCTGTTTGTATACAGAACGGGTCAGAACGACAACGGCGGCATAGCCAAGTGGTAAGGCGACGGTCTGCAAAACCGTTATTCTCCGGTTCAAATCCGGATGCCGCCTCCAGCTTTTGCGATCATTCAGAATCTTCTCCCTGAGGTCTTCGGGAGAGCTCTCGAAACAGACAAGCCCCAGTCACGAAGATTGCACCCGGTACGTGAGCCCTTTCTGCATTCTTTTTCCATCATATCAAGGGGTAATTGCCGGGTAAGCCGAATACCGCGGGAGATCGTGTGCCGGTCTCCTTCGACATGAAACAGGCTCAAGGATTTGTCGGTACGGTTTTTCCAACGCGAGCCGGATGTCTCGTCCTTCGAGCAGGATTAAGGCCTGGATATGAAAAGGGGGGCCGGGGTGTTACCCCGGCCCCCGCGGGGAGGGAGGCATATTGTCTTGTAACTTCCTTTAGAAGTTAATCTGCCATTTTGCGCCGAAGTAGGTGGTATCCTTGTCTTCGTCTTCGCCGTCTGCACCGTCTGCATAGTCGAACACCCCGACCTCAGGCACGACAAAGAAGGAGCCGTAGACCGGGATCGTCGCATTGAGGTAGTAGGACATGGCGGTGTTCTTGTCCGATCCGCTCTCGTCGTACTCTGAAGAGACATAACCGAAGCCTGCCTCGACCGTGTACTTGTCGACGAGCTTCGTTCCCACCACGATATGGGCGCCGAAGTTGTCCTCGTCCACCACGCTGCCCTGGGTGTCGAACTTCGCACCGCTTGCGTCGGTGTGGGAGAGGCCGGCGTCTGCTGCGTTCTGTGCCATGTAGACCTGTGCCCTTACGAACGCCGGATCAAGATTCAGACCGCCGCCGACACCTATTGCCCAGGAACTCACGGTCTCATCGCCGTAATTGATCTCGCCGATCGTGACGTCTTCGACCTTGAAGCTGCTGTACCCGCCGAACACGTCCGCGAAGAACAGATCGGAGCTGAGGTTGTAGCGCACCTCCAGCTTGGGCATGAGCACATCAACGTCACCACCTGCGGCGTCGAGAATTGATGATGACTTGTTCTCCACAAAGGCCACTTCAAGGCCGTTCTTCAGCTGCAGCTTGATCTGAGGAACCCTGCTTCCGTACATCGCACCCCAGCCGAGCAGGTCGTTGTCGTCGAGGACTACCTGGTTGCTGTAGAACATGCTTCCCAGCGGGGTATAGTCCTGACCGATAACCAGGGTTCCGGCGCCGAAGTCATAGGCCCCGTAGATCAGCCTGGTATACACGCCTGTTTCCGCGTCATCGTCCAGGCCGAGTTCGTAGACACCGGAGATCTTGCCCTTGACCATCTTGCCGCCCAGCCTGGCGTTGGCCGCCGAATCCCATCTGAGATCCTTGTCATCGGTGTCGGCATCGATATTTTTGTCGTTGTAGAAGGTCTGGTAACGCGCGCTGCCGTAGATTGTCCAGCTCCCGATCGTGTCCTCCAGTGCCTTTACCCGTTCCTCGATTGACTTGTCGGCAGCCGGTGCCGGAGCGGAAAGGACAAAGACCAGACCAATTGTCAACATATAAGCCCAGAATTTCTGCATACGTAAATTCCCCCTTTGATTTGTTTGTGCTTCCCGGCAGGTACATGTTCCCACCGAGGCGTATCTGGTTGATGGGAGATTCTCAGAATACCGGGTACATCCTCTCTCCCATAGCTTGAAGCCCGGATATCTTCTCCGCGCAACCGCCCGGCTCTCACCACGCGGCGGGATAAATACCCGAATACCCTCCCGGTACCAATTAAACCCATGATCACTTCATACCTCGCTCCCCCCTCTAGTGCCGATACTCACCAATTTTTTGTGTGAGAACCCTGTGTTCCGGTCAGTTAGAAATGAAATCCAGCAGATTTCTTTTCTGAATGATCCTTGTCGCATAACTTTTTTGAGAAGATATTCTTCCCCGAGCATGCCCCTTCGGGAACAGAAGCACCACGATCCTGAGACGGAATCTCGATTTGAAGAGGAGCCGCTTTCAGCAAATTCATGCGGTTACCCGCAATGGCTCCACGATAGATTGTCCGGCGGATTATCCGGGATTCAGTGCAGTTGCCAATCATACGACTTCCACGAAAATATTCCTGATATGCTTGCTACTGCTTCAAATCAGGTGTGAGCCCTGTGCCATGATTCATAAATATCTTCCCGACCGTCTACCTGCTCAGGCCATCGTTCGTTGCAGCTACCATTAGCTTCTGTCATCCCGGTTTTCCGCCCATCCAGAACTTTCGTCCCTCTGTCGATCCTTTGACAAAAAAGAGCTGCGTGGGCGCGAATACCAGTTCCGGCCCGGTTACATCCCGCGTCTTCATCAGAAACGGCATTTTCGTTCTGACCGGCGGGATGGATCGCGAACCCATACCCTGTCGCGACTGAGTGGATAGTAATGTAGAATACTACCCCGTTCATCATGCGGTTGTATGAACGATCGTTAATTTAATTAACGATCGTTCGTAAACGTCTAATTTATTATAACAGGTATGTCAAGTTATTAAGAACATGCTAGGCTTCTATTATTTTCACTATGCTTATGATTATTCTAACGATTATTTTTGTTTCGATGGGTGTGTGAATTGATGGCAGGAAGAGAACGGAGGCATATGGGAAGGAGCAACGGTCTCTGGACGAGTATATCCTCTCGCCCAGGCAATCGGACACGACAAGCAACCTCCGGGAGAATACCAGATGATCGTGCGCGTAATCATGGATGCGATGTTCCGGGCAGCCAACCTGGCATCTGTTTCACAAAACTCCCCTGCCTCGATCCCCCGCTGGATGATCCCCGCGAGGATTCGGTCGTAATGGTCCCTATAACAAATTACCTTTTGGCGATTGCTCCTTGAGAGCATTTCCAGGCCTGTATCAAACAAGAAACAGGAGGTCTTCCGGTAACTCAGCACATTTCTGGTGTGGATGCGGATGAATTCCTGCAACTGCTCTGCGGCCTTGCTGGTACCGTCTTGCTCGAAGTGCCTGATCATTTCGAGCAGGCGCATGCCCTGGGTAAACACAAACTCGAAGAGTATCTCTTCCTTGCTTTGGGCTTTTTGGCCTCTTTTTCAACTTGGCCGCACCCGGTTCGATCGGATGATCCGATTCATTCTCGATGAGACCCTCATCGGTCACGTTTATCACCTTTGCCCCCCAATACACGGCCGGAAACATAGAAAAGACGGAACATCCCACTGTCACGAACGCTTTTCCCGCGATGGTCACTCCCGGCCGCAGCTGTCGAGCGCTGGACGCTGCCATCAATCACGTCAATTTCCCTGTGATTATTTCCATTTATTCTCATGAAATCAGGGAGGTATTCCCGCCGGTGAAACCTGCATGGCTCTTGTACCGTTTCGTTCCTGGAGCCTGGCCGGGACAGCCGCTCCGCAGGTGATTGTTCAGCCGGCCTGTGCTCAGGAATCCCATTCCCCGGCGCAGGGTTTGTGAATATTTTCAGAATGATCTTGACTGGCATGACGCGCTGTTCTATGAAATGACATCGCGTTCATTTTCTACGCGTATGTTTCTCGAGGAAATTACATGCAGAACGAATATCTTGCGAGTCACAAGAAGCAGCCTTCCCGGCGCGAAAGGGAGAAGGCCCGGCAGCGGCAGGATATGCTGGAGGCCGCCTTGAGCCTGTTCTCGGAGAAAGGCTATCACAATGTCACCATGCACGAGATCGCCTCGAAGGCGGAGTTCGCCATCGGCACGCTGTATAAGTTCTTTAAGAACAAGGAGGATCTCTATAAGGCCCTCATCCTTGAAAAGACCGAGGCGTTCCATGCGGCCATCGTCGCGGCAATAGCGGAGCAGGACGACGAGGTGGACCGCCTGAGAAATTACATCAGGGTCAAGGGCGAGATCTTCCGCGTTCATGTCCCTGTACTCCGGCTCTACTTCTCCGAGAAATACGGAGAGAGCTTCAACCTCATGGCGGAGCTGAACGACCGGATCAGGCAGCGCCACGAGGAGTCTCTGAAGGTCCTCGCCGAGGTTTTCGAGAGCGGGATGCGGAAAAACCGGTTCAGGAAAAACGCCGATCCCCACGCACTCGCCGTGGCGCTCGACGGTATCAGCACGGCCTTTCTCTTCCGGTGGCTCGAAGAGCCCGGGAGCCGAACCGTTCCGGAAGATCCCGAAGCGATCCTCAATATCCTGCTGAAAGGCCTGGTGGACTGACCATGCGCCCATGGAGCCCGGGTTCCCGGGAACGTGTACCCAAGAAAATAAATTGGAGGAGTGCGATGAAATCCTGTGCTGAACCTATCCGAATTTCAAGGCTGTGTATCCTGACCATTGCGGTGTTCACCCTGCTGCTCGGCGCATGCGGTCAGCAGCAGGCACAGACATCACCGCCCCTGCCCGAGGTGATGACCGTCGAGGTCAAGGAACAACAGATCGAGCTGACCACCGAGCTGCCTGGCCGCACCTCCGCACATCTGATCGCCGAGGTCCGTCCCCAAGTGAGCGGCATCATCAAGAAACGTCATTTCAAAGAGGGCTCTTTCGTGAAGGAGGGCCAGCTTCTCTACCAGATCGATCCGGCACCCTTCAAGGCGGCATATGACAGTGCTGCGGCCTCGCTTGCCCGGGCCCAGGCGAATCTTCCCGCCCTCAAGTCACGGGCCGGGCGCTACCGGGAGCTGCTTGCCGGCGGAGCGGTGAGCCAGCAGGATTTCGACGATGTCGATTCGGCCTTCCAGCAGGCCCAGGCAGAGGTCGCCTATTGGGAGGCAGCGGTGCAATCGGCCCGGATCAACCTGGGCTATACCCGGGTCACTGCCCCGATCTCCGGGCGGATCGGCAAATCCAACATGACCGAAGGAGCGCTGGCGACCGCGAACCAGCCGGTGCCGCTGGCCACCATTCAGCAGTTCGACCCGATCTACGTGGATGTTCCCCAGTCCACCACCGACCTGCTTCGGCTGAAGCGCCGGATCGAAAGCGGCAGCCTCTCCGCCGAGGAAGAAAGTCAGAAAAAGGTCGGGCTCTTCCTGGAGGACGGCTCGGAATATCCCATCGAGGGCACCCTGGAGTTCCGGGACATCACGGTGGACCCCTCCAGCAGCACCGTGAGCCTGCGGGCCATGTTCCCAAACCCTGACGATGTTCTCCTGCCGGGCATGTTCGTGCGCGCCGTGGTTCGGGAAGGCATTGAAAAACAGGCCATTCTCATACCCCAGGAGGCCGTGTCGCGCGATCCCAAGGGCAACCCGGTCACATTGATCGTGGATCGTGACGGAATCGTCCAGCAGCGGAGCATCGTGATTGACCGGGCCATTGGCAACCAGTGGCTCGTCGCCTCCGGCCTTTCCACCGGGGACCGGGTCATTGTCGAGGGCATGCTGAAGGTGAGGCCGGGTGTCCCGGTCAGGGTAGTCGCCTCGGGCGAGGACGGACGGATTCCCGTTGCGCACACCACACCCGCCCAAGCCGCAGAGACGAACTGAAGAAAGGGGACCGCGCCATGCTTTCGAAATTCTTTCTCAGACGCCCGGTCTTCGCATGGGTTATCGCCATCATCATCATGTCCGCGGGCGGGCTCGCGATCTACAACCTGCCCATATCCCAGTATCCCGAGATGGCTCCGCCATCCATCGCCATTTACTCGTCCTATCCCGGCGCCTCTGCGGAGACCGTGGAAAACAGCGTGACCCAGGTCATCGAGCAGAAAATGACCGGGTTCGACAACCTGCTCTATATGTCCGCCTCCAGCGATTCGTCCGGCGGCTCCCGCCTCGAGCTGACCTTTGCACCGGGCACCGATCCGGATATCGCATGGTCTCAGGTGCAGAACAAGGTCCAGTCCGCCCTGCCGAGTCTCCCCGACATGGTGAGGGATCAGGGGGTCAATGTCGTCAAGTCCACCCGGAACTATCTGATGGTCGTGGCCCTGGTCTCGGAAGACGGCAGCATGGACGGCATCGATCTGAGAGACTACGCCAGATCAAACCTGGAGAGAATCCTGGCGCGCGTGCCAGGCGTGGGCGAGGTTGAAGTATTCGGCGGCGGTTATGCCATGCGCGTCTGGCTCAATCCGGACAGGCTCACCGCGTACCGTCTGACCGTGGAGGACGTGATCAATGCGCTTCGGGCCTACAACGTGGAGGTTTCCGCCGGTCAGTTCGGCGGGGCGCCCGCGGTGGAGGGCCAGCGGCTCAACGCCTCCATCGTGGTCCAGAACATGCTCTCCACCCCCGATGAGTTTGCCGCCATCCCTCTGCGCACCAATCCGGACGGCTCCATCGTTCGGGTCGGCGACGTGGGCCGGACCGAGCTCGGCACCGAGACTTACGACATCGAGGGTATATACAACGGGAAGCCTTCGGCGGGCCTCGCCATCCGCCAGGCCGCGGGCGCCAACGCCCTGGACACCGCGGACGCTGTCAAGGCCAAGATGGCGGAGCTGAGCGGGTTTTTCCCCGCAGGGCTCAAGGTCGTCTATCCCCATGACACCACCCTGTTCATCGGGGTGGCCATTGAGGAGGTGGTGCGGACCCTGTTCGTGGCGATCGTGCTCGTCTTCCTGGTCATGTGGCTCTTCCTGGGCAACATGCGGGCCACGCTGATCCCGACCATCGCTGTGCCGGTGGTCATCCTGGGCACCTTCGCGATGCTGGGTCTGTTCGGATTCTCCATCAATATGCTCACCATGTTCGCCATGGTGCTGGCCATCGGCCTGCTCGTGGACGACGCCATCGTGGTGGTGGAAAACGTGGAACGGATCATGGCCGAGGAAGGCCTGCCTCCCCGGGAAGCAACGGCCAAATCCATGGAGCAGATCACCAGCGCGCTCATCGGCATAGGGCTGGTGCTCTCGGCCGTGTTCGGGCCCATGGCGTTTTTCCCGGGCTCTACCGGCGTCATCTATCGCCAGTTTTCCGTGACCATTATCGCCTCCATGCTGCTCTCCGTGGTCGTGGCCCTGATCCTGACGCCGGTTCTCTGCGCCTCGCTCCTCAAGCCGGTGAAGGCAGGCCACGAACCGGCGGAGAACGCAGTCTTCTTCCTGCGGCCGTTCTTCCTGTGGTTCGACCGGATGTTCTTCGGACTCAGGGACCGCTACATGAAGATTATCAGCCATTCCCTGTCCAGGGGCCTGCGCTATCTGGCCGTTTTCGTAGTGATCGTGGCGGGCATGAGCTTCCTGTATCTCCGGATGCCCACCGCCTACCTCCCGGACGAGGACCAGGGGATCCTGCTCGCCCAGGTGATCATGCCCACTGGCTCCACGCTGGAGCAGACCGGGATGGTGACCAAGAAGATCGAGGACTATTTCAAGGAACACGAAACAGAGGCGGTGGAATCCACCATGACCCTCTCCGGCATCGGCTTTTCCGGGAGGTCGCAGAACAACGGCATGGTTTTTATCAAGCTCAAGAACTGGGATGAGCGCGACCGGGACGAGCTGAAGGCCAAGGCGATCGCGAATCGGGCGACCGTGGCCCTTTCGAGCGTCCGCAACGCCATGGTGTTCGTCTTCCAGCCGCCGGCTGTGCCCGAGCTGGGCATGTCCAAAGGCTTCGACTTCGAGCTTCTGGACCGCGGCGGTCTCGGTCACAAGGCCCTGATGGAGGCACAGTACCAGCTCCTGGGCCTCGCTGCCCAGGACCCCAGGCTCAGCTCGGTCCGGCCCAACAGCATGGAGGACGTGCCCGAGTACCGGATCGACGTGGACTGGGACAAGGCGGGTGCCCTGGGGGTTCCCATCACCTCCATCCACAGGACCCTCTCCGCGGCATTCGGCAGCTCCTTTGTCAACGACTTCGAGCACGGCGGCAGGGTCAAGAGGGTGTATGTCCAGGCGGACGCCCCCTATCGCATGCTGCCCAAGGACCTGGAAAAGATTTATGTCCGCAATGTCTCGGGCACCATGGTGCCCTTCTCCTCGTTCGCCTCGGGCCGGTGGATCTCCGGTCCTCCACAGCTGGCGCGCTTCAACGGCTTCCCCTCCATCAACATCTGGGGAGAGCCTGCACAGGGAAGGAGCTCGGGAGAGGCCATGCAGGCCATGGAAGAGGCGGTGGAAAAACTGCCCAAGGGCATCGGCTTCGACTGGACCGGCCTTTCTTTCCAGGAGCGGATGTCGAGCACCCAGGCACCACTGCTCTACGCCTTCTCCATATTTGTAATCTTTCTGTGCCTGGCAGCGCTCTACGAGAGCTGGACCGTCCCCCTCTCGGTCCTGCTGGTGCTGCCTCTGGGCGTCATCGGCGGCATCATCGCCTCGCACACGCGGGGGCTGGCCAATGACGTCTATTTCCAGATCGGGCTGCTCACCACACTGGGCCTGACCACCAAGAACGCCATCCTGATCGTCCAGTTCGCCAAGAGCGGGCTGGAAAAAGGCACGGGGCTGATTGAGGCCACTATCGAAGGAGCGAAGCTCCGTTTCCGCCCGATCATCATGACCTCGCTCGCCTTCGGCTTCGGGGTCCTGCCCCTGGCCCTGACCACCGGCGCAGGAGCGGGTGCGCAGAACGCCATCGGCACCAGCGTGCTGGGCGGGATGGTGAGCGCGACCGTCCTGGTGGTGATCTTCTCGCCCCTGTTCTACGTGCTCGTCGAAAAGTTCTTCGGCAGGCGCAAGCAGGGCGGCGGGAGAGAGGCGGACGATACGGAATCGCTCAGCGATAAATCGCTCGGCGAGAGCGCCCGGTGAACGGGACCGCCCTGAACAGCACCGCCAAATCCTGACAAAAGAGAGCGGGGGCAAACGGGCGTTCACTGCCCGCCACGCCCCCGGAAAACCGCACCGCCTCAGCGTTCCCGGCCCCGATATTGTGCTTGGATTTCCGTGTGAACTATAGTATACCTCTGAGTGTCCGATAAACGGCAGAAGGCATGACGAGGCCGGCGCTATCCACTGGAAGAGCGCGGCCGGTGAGGAAAAAACGCATTTGCAAGGAAAGGCAGTACGGGTATCCGGGTATCATGTAGCAGCTAAGGCATTTCAAAGCGCACGGGCCGCCTGAGGGTTCGTTCGATCATCTCCCTTTCAAGGCATCCCGGAAGCGTCTTAAGGTACAAACAATCGTGTGCAGCCGATGCGGGTGTCCTGCCCGCTTACGTTTGAAACAAAAAAGGAGCGATCAATGTCAAAAGAAATCAATCTGTGTCTGCTCAAGGAGCCGTTCCCGCCCGGGGACATCGAGTGGCGGGAACAGAGGAACGGGATAGACAGGCATGGGAGACCGTGGGCCATGGTGCTGGCCTATGTCACGAACCGGGCCATCCAGAACCGGCTCGATGCGGTCTGCGGGCTTGAGAACTGGAAGAACCAGTTCATCCCCGGCCCCAACGGCGGGGTGCTGTGCGGCATCTCCATTCGGATTGACGGCGAATGGGTGACCAAGTGGGACGGCGCGGACAACACCGACATCGAGTCGGTGAAGGGCGGGCTCTCCGACGCCATGAAACGGGCCGCTGTCCAGTGGGGGATCGGCCGATACCTCTACAACCTGGATGCGACCTTTGCGCAGATCGACGAGAACGGCACGCACCGGGGCGTCACATACGCGAGCGACAGCGATCGGAAGGCCCGGATGAACCCGGTGTTTTTCCGGTGGAACCCCCCGGAGCTTCCCGACTGGGCCCTGCCGCAGACCAAAAAGCAGCCCAAGGACGAGCCGCCCAAGTCCGGGGGTGGAAAGAAAACCAAATCCAAGGCCGGGGAAGAGGCGCATCCCATCACCGCCGGTGAGTGGAGCAAGCTCCAGCGCCTCATGAAGGACGCCGGGGTAAGCCCCACGGATTTTCTCAAGAAGTGGAAGGTCTCTTCACCCCGGGAGCTCCGGCAGCACCTGATGCCCAAGTACGAACAGTGGGTGCACGAAAAGACGGCGTGACACCCCTGCCCCTCCCCGAAACACGGCATACTACGGCATCCCGAGGGTTTTGTCCCCCGGGTGGGGAAAATACGGGCCACGCTTAAAACGCGCGGCAACGCCGGATAACTACTCCTCGCGCGGGTCCGGTACGGCAGGGCCCGCGCTTTTTCTTCGAAAGCATGCCGTCTCCGATCGTGCAAGTTGATGCTGCAGGATCGTCCTGCATCTCATGCAGGAGGCACACCCCGGCTCCAAATGGCTCATCCGCACGGTTCGGCGTGAGAAATACGGGTCCCTTTCCTGCACGAGAAACGGAGGTGCGAATGGACGCACCGGCAGGTATAAAGGATATCAGCGGTGTTTCGGTCTCCTTGCCTTGCCCGGGTACCGGGGCAGATACAGGGTAAAGATCGAACCCTCCCGGGGCCGACTTTCCACGGATATGCCGCCGTTGAGGTCGGTGGTGATCCTGCTGACGGTGGCGAGGCCCAGGCCCGTACCCTTGCCCCGCTCCTTGGTGGTGAAAAAGGGGTCAAAGATGTGCCTGATGGTGTCCTCGTCCATGCCGCACCCGGTGTCTGCCACCGTGATCGCCAGATATTCCCCCTCCTGAAGCGACGGATGTATCTTCCCATTCATCTCGTCCCTGCGCAGGCTGACCGGCTTCAGGCTCACCTGGATCAGGCCTTCCCTGTCTTCCATGGCCTGGTATGCATTGGTGCAGAGATTCATGACGAGCTGGTGGATCTCGGTGGGATCGGCATACACCATGCCCGCTTCCGGGTGCAGGTCGGTGCGGATTTCGATGGACGAGGGAATGGTGGCCCGCAGCAGATTGACAGCCTCGTTGAGGATGATGTCGACCTTCATCGCCTCGCGGTCCAGTCGATAATTCCTGCCGATGGAAAGGAGCTGTGCCACCAGGTCCCGGGCCCTCATGCCCGCCTTCACCACCTGGTCGAGGCTCCCCTCTGCCGGCGATCCGGACGGCAGCCGGTTTCTGGCAAGCTCGGTATACCCCATGATGGCCGAGAGCATGTTGTTGAAATCGTGTGCGATGCCCGAGGCCAGCGTCCCGATGGCCTCCATCTTCTGTGCCTGCGACAGGCGCATCTCGTATCGGTCGCGCTCTCGATCCGCCTCCTTGCGCTGGGTTATGTCGCGAACAATCCCCCGGAAACCAATGGGGGTCCGCCGGGAATTCCTCAGGAGGGAGACAGACGCCTCGACAAAGAGCTTGCCGCCGTTCTTGTCGATGATCTCCCAGTCAAAGGCCTTGGTGGGCTTGCCGGTTATGAACACCCGATGGAACACCTCGAAGATCTTCCTCGCATTCCCTTCGTCCACGTACCTCCGGTAGTTCATGCCCAGGAGCTCTTCACTGCTGTACTTGAGGTTCTTCGGCAACGACCGGTTGAAGAAGGTGAAATTGCCGGCAAGATCCACCTCGAAATAGACCTCTTCGATGCTGTCCAGGATATCGCGGTATTTTCCCTCGCTCACCTTCAAGGCGATCTGCCCCTTGATCCTGTCGGTGATGTCCCTGCCTGAACCCTGCACATAGAGGGGGTTGCCCCGGGAATCACGGATGAGGGTGTTGCGGTATTCGATCACCCGCTCGCGGCCGTCTTTGGTCAGAATGCTGATGACCCCCTCACCTTCTCCCCTGCGCACGATCTCGTCCTGGTAACGGTCGAACTGGAGCCGGTACGGCTCGGGCATCAGGTCCTTGACGTTCTTGTGGCTGATCTCTTCGGAGGTGTAGCCGGTGTGCATCTTGGATGCGATGTTGGTTTCTATCAGGTTGCCCTTGAGGTCGTGGATGAACAGGAAATCCGTAGAGTCACGGAAAAAGGTCCGGTACTTGTCCTCCATTTCGGGCAGGGGCTCCCGGTCCGCTTCACGGGCCGTTATCTCGTGAAACGACTGGATCGCCCCGAAAACTTCGCCCCCGGGCCCTTTCAACGTGGTCGCACGGGTGAGGAAGGCGCGGTTGCCCCGTATCTCCGGAAAGGATTCTTTCCGCGACAGGACCGGGCCTTCTTCGAGGATATCGGTAAACGGCGCGTCATGGAGGAGCTCCGGCCGGAGTGCATAGTCGACGAGGAGAGGCACCCTGCTCCCATAAAAGGGCAGCGCATACTCCCGGTCCGATTTGCCGAGCATGTCCTTCTCTTGAATTCCCGTCAGCTCCGTCATGGCGTCGTTCCAGGCCGCGACCGCTCCCCGGGCATCCAGCACGATGCAGGGATCGCCCATGCATTGCCCCATGCGGATAAACAGGGCGTGTGGAGAGCCCTGCGTATGACGATCTCTCCGGAAACCGGTATTTTCCTTTTTTCTCTGCATTGTCCCGTCCTTATCCGTGCTGGTGGACTCGGATACCGTGGGCCGAAAACCTCCTGATAAAGCCACTTGTGTTTGTCGGAAAAAAGACCGGAAAACATGAACAGGAAAGGAACCGGCTCGTTCTTCTTCAGGCCGGCCGGAACAAAGCGGCCAGGGGACGGGTACATACGGTGTCAAGATATGCCGCACCCGTGCCGATGAAGTCGCGGTGATGGACATTCCCCGGACGACCAGTGGCCAGCCGGACAGGATGGAACATAAAGGAAAACAATGGCTTGCCTTTATCTTTCTCCTCGTGATAAGAATGGATGAAAAATACGATTTTTTATGCTTTTTCATGCCGGTCCCGGCTCTGTCCGCCGTCTTCGGTCGCACAGCCGGAGTCGCCCGGGGCATCGATAAGGATAAAGCATACACAGGTAAAGGGTTGCAATGAAGACCGTGCGAACCGGCATCATGATCATCGGGATGTTCCTGATCCACCTGTCCGTCCTGAATGCTGCGGACCTCGGTCATCGCGTCCTCTTCGAGGTGAGTTCTTTGTGGGGAGAGACCACGTACGAGATCACACCGGACGAGGGGATAAGCCATTTGAGCTGGCCCATGGACATGCGGCTTCTGGGAGCCGGCTATGCCCTCACCTATCGGGACTTCATCGAGGCGGAGTTCAGGATCCAGGCGTCACCCTGGAACGAGAGCGCACGCCCCATGGAAGATTGCGACTGGATCAACGAGTCCCGGAGCACCGCCTGGGTTCCCTATGACGCGCTGGATATCTATTCCCGGAGCACGGTGGACTCCAGGGCGTTTCTGTTCGGCTCGAACGTGAGGATCTTTCCGCTCTCCCTGCCTCCCGCCACCCTTGGGCTTGTAGGAGGGTTCCATTACCAGGAAGCGGATTTCAGGGCGTACGACACGAGGCAGACAGGATACAACTCGTGGCGCAACTACACCGGCAGCGTATCGGGTCCCGCCGCCACCTATACCGTGGAATACCGGTTCGTCCATGTCGGGGCCGCCCTGAGGGTTCACGCGGACAGGAGGCTCTACCTCGCGCTGGACACGTCGTTCATCCCCTTTGCCAGGGCCGAGGACGAAGACAACCACCTCAGAAGGATGCGGATTTCCCGGAGCGAGGGAACGGGAATCGGAAGGATGTTCTCCCTGTCCGTGCAGTTTTTCTTCACCGACACCTGGTATGCGTCTACCAACTGCTCCGGGCTGCGCATCAAGACGAGCGGGGACCAGGTGCAGTACTGGTACGGAAACGACCCCGCCACTCCGGCCTTCGATGAAACCGGGCAGGGGCTGGCCGGCATCGACGTGGAGATCGAGCAGGAAACCTTCCACGTGGGCTTAGGTCTCGGCTGCAGGTTTTAAAGGACCCTTCTTTTTTCTTCCCTCTCTTCAGACCGCCTCCTGTTATGACGATAGGTCTCCATATGCAGTCGGCCCAGGCGCTCATACAGAGAAACATCCAGCGTGCACGGTATTCCATGCCCTTTTTCGATCCCGGCTTGAGGGACCTTATCACCCTGATTCCCCCGCTGCTCTCCGAGGGGTACCCGTCCATCGGGATCTACGGCCGCCCCGGGTGCACCGCAAGGGAATACGGGCTGCTCGCCGGGTACCTTGACAGAAGACCCGCGATCGTCGCAGACAGGCTCCCGGACAGGGTGTTGATCGAAAGCCTCATTGTCCTTCCCGTACCGAGCCTTGCCGGCAGATACTCCACCTCCATCGAGGTCGTGTGCCTCCTCAGGGATGAAAACCATACAGAGGAGGTCAGGGCAAAGATCGCCTCGGTGGCCCGGGTGTTCGAGAAAAACGGCACACCCCTCGCCGCCCACGTGAGCACCGGCCCGCTCGGGCAGCTCCTGGTCTACGACATCATGCGCACCGGCATCGTACTTGCGGGCAAACACCCGGTCACGGACAAAAAGGCCGCCTCCGATACGTGCATCCATATAGGCGACCTGCCCGGAATCATCACCGAGACGCACGATTCAGTCCGTTCGTGTGAATGGAACCCGTTCCTGCACTACCTGGACAGCCAGACAGCCGAGTTCATCGGGGAGAAGGACTATCCCTCCGTCCTCTCGGTGCCTTCGGCCAACCCCTTCATCGTCCCCTACCTGCACATGCTCCATCACCACGAGGAGCGCATGGACAAGGAACGGATCGAGAAGATGCGCATGAGCCTCCTGGGCCTCTTCTCATCGTTTCCGCCCACCCGGGAGCTCATGCGGGACCTGAGAAACACCTGGAAAATGGACTCAGCGCCCAAGGACTTTCGCGAGCTCGACCTCACCGGGGCCTTGCGGCTGCGGAAATGGATCGTCCCCTTAAAACGGGATGAGCTTCCGGTGTTCTCCTGGCCTCCGCCCGTGACCTTCGCCCTCGACAGGCTGGTCCTCAGGCAGGAACGCCGGAACTGGGGCTTTGCACAGACCCGCGAGTTCCGGCACGCCCATGCCTGGGTGGTGCTCACCTGGGCGGCCCTTGCCGGGCTGGTGGGCCGCTCCACCCGTATCTCGGCTCCCCGGGAGCTGCGCGTGAAACCGGGTTCCAGAAAGATCCTTCTGGAAGGAATCGAGGCCCTCCTGCTCGGCAAGGACTCTCTCATCCCTGATGACCATTTCCAGGGGGCCATTCGCCTGAAAAGGGGCAGATGCTTTTTCTCGCCCGGAGCGTTCGCCCTTCTGGAGCAGGGAGACAAGCACTGTATGGATCTGTTCGAGGCAGTCAAGAAAAAAGCCCTGCTTGACGATATCGACTTGGGAAGACACGGAAAGAAAGGATAGAGGGCTGCAAAAAATATGGCTGCAAATCCCCTGGAAATCAAAATACTCCTTGTCGGCCCAGGCTTTGTGTACCAGAAGTCCATGCACCAGATGCTGCACAGCCTCGGCTTCGACGACGTGGAAGAAATGAGGGATGGAGCCTATGCATGGGAGGCCATCAAGAGGATCAGGCCCGATATCGTCATATCCCAGTGGCACATGCCGGAGATCACGGGCATGGCGCTGCTCAAGCTCATCCGCGCCGACGAGGAGACCAGCGAGACCCCGGTGGTGCTGTGCACCGGAGAGGTCACCAAGCCCGATGTGGTCAAGGCGGGAGAGGCGGGCGTGAATGCCATCATCATCGACCCCGTCCAGATCGAGAATCTCGAAGCAAAGCTGCGCATTATCCTCGAATTTGAGATGAGCCCCAGCACCAAACAGGCAAAGGCGTTGATGGCCAAGGGAGATCTCTATCTCCAGGAAGAACGGTTCGAGGCCGCCCTGAGGGAATACGAGAAGGTGCTCGACATCCTGGAGTCGGCCGAGGTCTATTACAACATCGGCTATATCATGACGGCAAAGGGCGAGTACGACGAGGCCCTTGCGGCGTTCAGAAAGGCGACCCAGATCAACCAGATGTTTGCCAAGGCCTACAAGGCCATGGCCGAGGTGTACCTGCGCATGGGCCGCAAGGACATGGCCGAGAAGTACCTGCAGATGGCGGGCGAGATCTTTCTGGAGCGCGAGATGCACGAGAGCGCGGAGAGCATCTTCAACGAGATCCTCAAGCTCAACCCGGACACCATCAACGTGTACAACAGCCTGGGGATCCTCTATCGCAGGCAAAACCGGCTGGAGGACTCCATTGTGCTTTACGAGAAGGCCATCAAGATCAGCCCCTCCGACGAAAACATCCATTTCAACCTGGGCAGGGCCTATCTCGAGCTGGACAACCCCCAGATGGCCAAGAAGTGCTTTATCAATGCCCTGAAGATCAACCCCAACTTCGACACGGCCAGGGGCATGATCGAGGCCATCGAGTCGTCCGAGAACTCCGTCCCCTGATCATGGCAGCCGGTGTGCCGGTACTGCCGGTCACTGGTACTTCTTGAGCTCGAAGACCTTCCTGTCCTGGGTTGCCACAATGTGATAGAATTTGTCCTGGGGCACGTAGATATAGGGCACGTCCTCCTGGCGTCGGTAGAGAAAGTGGGAGAGGATCATCCGGTTGACGGCGCGGTGTCCGATGATCATGATGTTATCGGGCTTGCGGTTGAGGTAGAAGGCCTTCTTGATCCCGATCTTGATCCGCTCCTTCATGGAGTTGTAGCCCTCGCCCCTGGGATAGGAATAGTTGTACTTGTCCGCCTTGCGTGCGGAGTAGACGTCGGGCATGAACCGCTGGATCTCGTCATAGCTCATTCCCTCGCAGATCCCGCTGTAGATCTCGTCGAACTCCTTCAAGGGCACGATGGTGCAGTCGTTCTGAAGGGCGCGGATGGGCGCGGCGGTCTGGATGGTCCTTTTTTTCTCGCTGGTGAAGATGTAGGAGATCTTCTTGTTTCGGAAGAACCTCGCCAGGGCGTGGGCCTGTTCGATCCCCTTGGGCGTGAGGTCCGAGTCGCCGCCGATCCGGTCCTCCGTGTTGAAAAACGTCTCGGTGTGCCGGATGAGGAACAGACTCTTCACCACGTCGGTCACCAGGCAGTCGCGGATCCGGGAATACAGGGGAAGCTGGTCGGTGAGCCTCTCCTCCAGGATCCGGTTGTGCAGCGAATCCATGCGGATGTAATTCCTCTCTTTCGCCAGGGGGGAGTAGATCATCCGGTAATACTCGATCCTCTTCTTGAACTCGCTGATGGCGTGCGCCTCGTCCAGGCCCCCGAACTCCGGGGTCCTCACCTTCAGGGTGATGCTCATGTCCACGATCTCTTCATCCTCGTTGATGCATTCGATAAAGAGTATGGGGTGGTCGTTCAGGCATTGATTGATGAGATTTCGCCTTTCCTGGCTCACATTGGTGGCGTCGAGCACGGCCACCTGGCCCTTGGAGTTCACGTATTTCCTGGCCCAGTTCATGTTGATGATTGCAAAGCGCTTCCTGAGCTCCGTGGCCTCGGCATTATCGGGATGGAAGAACTCCGCGGCCCAGGTGTCTTTGAGCCGGGCGTACTGTCTCCGGAGCTGCCCGTTGTTGAATATCCGGGTGGGGATATCGTTCTTGGTGAAGATGTCCTTGAGCCGGTACGCGACCGTGGATTTGCCCTGGGAAGGCAGGCCCACCATAACTATATAGAGTTTTTCGTCCTTTGTGGTCATACCTCATCCATATCACCTGCACAGTGGCTTCACAAGAGTGGTGTGGCCTCTCTTGAAAATACTTGACAACCACATACCCAATAGTTAGAAGGTCATAGTCGGCTTGAACGGCTGCTGGGGGATCGTTCAACGGTAGGACAGCGGACTCTGACTCCGTCAATCTAGGTTCGAATCCTAGTCCCCCAGCCAAAACGATTGAGGTCCCATCGTCTAGTGGCCTAGGACATCGGCCTCTCACGCCGGAGACAGGGGTTCGACTCCCCTTGGGACTACCAAATTTTACCAGTGAAAAGGAGCGGTTAAGCCGCTCCTTTTCTTTTGCCTAGTGTCCGATTGCCACTGGTCGGGACTGTGGTCGTAAATGCCTTCCTGAAAGGATCTCCAGTGCCGGCCTTACGGGTTCAAGCCCTCTGACGTATCGCTCAGTGGTCATAAGGTTCTTATGCCTCAAGATCCTCTGGATGGTGATCATGGGAACATCTGCTTGGGCTAAGATGCTTGCTGTCAGATGCCTGATTGCATGGAAACCAAATGGCCTTACCTCTGCTCTCTCACATAAGCCTCTCATGAATCGCCTTCTTGCCGAGAAGGGCTTACTTGTAAGCGTATCGACAAACACCCATTCATCATGGGCAAGCGCCTTGTGCTCAAGCAGAGCGTTATAGAGATCTTCGGTCATGGGCAGGTAGTCATACTCAAGGCTTCCACCTTGCCGCTTCCTGGTCCCTATTCTCACTCTCTGGTTGGCAAAGTCGATATCGTCCCATTTCAGACGGAACAATTCAGACCTTCTCGCTGCCAGATGGAGACAGGCAAGGAGCATAACCTGATCCTGCCCTTCTGTTGTCTCATAGACCTTCCAGAAGTCTTCCTCAGGTGGGATGTAACGAGCGTGCCGCTCTTCTGGAAATCTCTCAACCATGCATGGATTAGGAGATGGAAGGCCTAAATACTTCATTCCCCAGTTCCATGCCGCCATAAGGTTCTTGCGCTCTTTATTCGCTGCATAGCCTGAACGTTTCTTTGCTTGAACCTGAAGGTGCTTGAGCACCATTCCCGGCTTCAGTTTTTGGACAGTGAGAGAAGAATCAACACTCTGAAAGAATCTCTTGAAGCAGACTTTCTTCTCTCTGAAGACCTTATCCGCATAGCGGGTATTGGAGAACTCAAGGTATTGAGTTGCCCATTCAAGCAGGCTCAAGCAGACCAAAGGGGTCTCTAGCTCTTCGAGAGGCTTTGATCTTGTTTCCGATTCCCAATCCAAGGCCTCTTTCTTGGTCGCGCAGACCTTGTAAAACCTCTTCCCTTGGCGCATCACCTCGGCTATCCATTCGATTTTGTTCTTTCTCTTGCGTCTGTATGGCATTGCACTTCCTCCGTAGTGATTCCACTATTAGGTTTTCAAAGAACAAAATTCGGTTGCCCAGTCTTATTCCGCCAAGATCCTCATGATGACGGCGCACGGTTTCCTTGTCAAGTTCAAGATATGCGGCAACCTCTTTGACGCTCATGCGTTTACCAAGGGATTCCTCTAATCTCTGCATCTCCCCTTCTCCCCTGATTTGGACTTCTTGTGTGCTATGTGATGATGGAACTTGGCCCTTCTGGTCATTACCGCTTCATCGAGATCCCAATAATCCATTCCTCTTCTTTGAGCTTCTTCGATGAAGCCATTGATCATGGTATAGATGCTGATGTTTTCTTCTCTGGCATCCCTTGATCCTTCACGCCTCAAGGCTTGCAGAGAGATGAGGTTGCCCGTGATCTGGCTGATGTGCTGGTCCGTATCAATCCGTAGTGACTTTGTGCGAACCAAGGAATTCGATTCCTGGTCTCCCTTAAAGCCCTGCTGAACGCTCTCCCACCATGAAAGGGTTTTTCTCTGGGTATGATGCTTTCCCGGCCTTGTCTGGAACTTCAGCCATTTCTCCGTACAGTAGGCCCAGAGATCTCCCATCTTCTCGAACAGGTCATCTGACGTATCCAAGCCCAATTCTTTGATGACTTCCCTTCTGAGTTGGAACTCTACTCGGATAATCTTATGGTCTCTTGGGGCTTTGCTGATTCCCCAGATATTGTATAGCCAGAACTTCTTTGACTGCTGCTTAATCTCAAGCTCTTTGTCATAAATCCTTGCCTGGATGCTGCCCTTGCCGATACTGATACCTTCCAATGCTTTATGCGTGTAATATTGGCTTGCCCTGGTTGCCCTGGTGACTTTGAAGTCCAAGATATTTTGATTCCAGGTCTTCTCAGGGAAAATGAGATCCATGCAGAGATCTACCCTGCTGAGCTTCAAGAACCGAAATGATGCTCCTGTGCTCTTCACGATATGGAAAAGGTGTTCAACTGCCTGTTCCAAGCCATGAAGCCACAGGGTTTCAGAGCGTATCTCTGCTATGATGCTTGGCTTTGTTTTGGGAGCGTGCCAGTTGCCTACCAGGAGCGTGTATTCCTTACTACTCAAGATCCATTCATAGCCTCTTGAGCCATGGGGCTTGACCGTAAAAGGCCAGATGATTTCATTGTCCTTGCCTTTTATGGCTCCTTGAACTTCTTTCCCCTTTAGCTGAGCTTCGGCCTTTCTTGCCTTGAGGTAATTCAAGAAGCCCTTTTTATGCCAATAGACATCAATCGTAAGCACCAGGGAATCAACTCCTGAAGCCAATACCCTGTCATCGTTACCGGGAGAGCTTTTCACCTTTGAAGGGGGGCTGATAGTCATTTGCCCCCCTTCCCTGATTCAACGGCTTCTTCTGAACCAACGGATATCGTTAAATCTTCCGTGATTATCGAGGATTCAATGCATCCTTTGTATAACCAATAGGAAAGCTCATCCTTGAATTGGATGCCCTGGTGAAACTGAACCTCTCTCTTGACTGTCTTTTGGGTTGATCTTGTTATTACTTTCATGGGCTAGGTGTTAGCCCATTTAATTCATGATTACTCGGACATCTAGACCCCCTTTCGGATGTCAGGTTTTCTCGATTTGATAATTTTTCTTGAAAGCTCGTCTTACCGCTGTAGCGAAGGTTTCAGAATCCTCGTAATGGTCCAAGTCTTTATCACGTGCATCATTGCCAAATTGACCACCCATTTCCTGAAAATATCTTAGCAAATCATCATAAGTAATTGTATATACTTCTGTTTCTGCAACCTTTTTAACTATTGTCGCTAACATGATCTTATAATTGCGATTCTTTGGCAGATAAACTTTACTGTTGAAAGCATTCATAATTTTAACGTATTCCTCTTCTGAGGACTCGTTCGCTCTATCGATAACCTTGGCAATATCTTTGTCATAAATTATGGCCTTATCTATGAGAATGAGTTTACATAGAGATGTGATATTCCCTTCCACAGCTTCCGAGTATAACTTCCTGAAATCAGTAAAGAAGAATAATATACACGGAAGCCAGACTTTGAATATGAAAATTACTACCGTTGATTTAAAAATTACCTCGATATCTGAGTCGCTAAGTGTTTTTTCAGGTATTTCATCAGATTCGCTTGGTATAGCTTCATTGTATTTTCTCATGATCAGCTGCTTTTCTGATTCACTTAAAGAATCATCTGGTGAGAATCTTGAAACTAGAAACGAGAAAGCATACAAAGATTTATTAATATCAAACTTATCATAATTTTTTGCGCGAGAAAAAAATACATTAACTGCATTTGAATTTGTCTTAATCAATCCCATTAGGATATATTTTAAGCCAAAAACGATAGTGCTCTCCCGTTTATACATTTTAACCTGAGTTCCCGAGTTATTGTAACGAGGCAGGGGTGGTGACGCCCAGTTTGGCATAGAGATCCATCTGGCGTTTCGTAATTTCGCCGACCTGCCGTTGCTGACCTGGCACCTCAAAACATTCAATGACATCGAGCTCA
>JAHDRW010000063.1 GCA_018433085.1 Deltaproteobacteria bacterium
CGGGTGCTCGACAAGCGGAATATCTAGGAGGTCTTTGATGAAGGTAGAGCAGATATCGATTTTTCTGGAGAACAAGCCGGGAGGGCTTTCCAGCGTCACCAAGGCCCTGAGCGATGCAAAGATCAACATCCGGGCCCTTTCTCTTGCCGACACGTCGGATTTCGGCATCCTGAGGCTCATCGTGGACGATGTGATAAAGGCCAAGGAGGTGCTGAACGACCGGGGCTTCGCCGTGGGAAAGACCCACGTGGTGGCCGTCGAGGTTCCCGACAGGCCGGGCGGGCTCAACAGCATCCTCGAGCTGCTCACCGGCAAGGGGATCAATGTCGAGTACATGTATGCCTTTGTGGAGCGCAGCGGCGAGAACGCGGTGATCATCTTCCGGTTCGACGCCACGGACGAGGCCATCGAGGCCCTGCAGCAGAACGGGTTCCATGTGCTCAAGGGCGAGCAGGTCTACGGCCTCTGAAGAGGGGCCCGGTCTTCACTGTCTGCAGCGGTGAAGCCGCTTCTGTAAGGATGTCTGGTCGAGGATGCATCGTTCAAGACGCGTTTATGGAGACGTCTCCTTTCGAGCAACGCTTCAAAGCGGCTTGCTCGTCATTTTCTCCTGGAAAGGGCGTCCGCTCGACCGGGCTTTACGGGCGCTGAATCCGGGAGCAAGGCCCGGGCAATGACCGGGGCGAAATGATCAGGCCAAAGGCCGGATGAAGAATACGTGAAGGCGCAGATCGTTCAGAAACATTACCGGGATACCCAGGGTAAAGAGCGCGGGTTGCTGGTGGCATCCCGGTCGTTCCTCGTTGCCGGGATCATCGCCTGCCTGGGCGGTGTGGCTGCGGCCATTGGGACAGGGTCCTTTCTGTGGCTCGTGGCCGGGGTCGTATGCGCCCTGGCGGGCGGCGTGCTCTTTCTGCTCTTCGGGGCGCTTTCGGAGATCATCATCCTGCTCAAGAAGCTTCTCGGTCTGCCCGTGAAAGGAGCGGTCTCGGGAACGCAGGCGGGCACGGTGCATCTCTGTTCCGCATGCGGCAACCTCGTCTGGCCTGACAGCGAAAAGTGCGACTCGTGCGGCGCGGATTTCGAGGCCTGAGAATCACGGCTGACCTTCCCGGGAATCAGTCACCCGTGCCTGCGTACCACTACATGGGCCGTCCCGGACCCGTCCACTTCTCGCGTATCCGCACACGCGGCAGTGCAGGCCGGATGCCCGCATCACACCCGTGTCGCGAGGCGCACACTGTCTCCCCGCGGATGCCCGGAACCCTTGTTCTCTCGCTGCGCAGCACCTGTATAACTCCCGCACCGGGAGGTGCATGAATGGGCGTGCACGATGCAGATAACGTCTGCATCCACGGGGATATCGTCTGCTGGGCCCGCCCATAGCAGGTTATGCCGTTTTTCGCGAGGATGTCACCCCGGCGCCTGCACGGGCGCATGCGGACCGACTGCTGACCGTGCCCTGCGCGGCAGGGAATAATTTCCTTGATTTTCGCCCTGATCCTACTAAAATATGTGCTCTTCCCTTAAAAAGGGCAACAGACGCGGGTTTTCGTTGTCCGGGGTGCTGATGTAATGTCTTACAGGGTTTGCGAGTGGCGTTTTTTATCAAGAGAACACGAAGGGGGAGGTTTCATGAAAAGATTCAATTGTAGTCTGGTTTGTGGTCTTCTCGTACTGATGCTCTGCATCTCGTGCACCAGGCAGGCTGAGGAGGAGGTCGCGCCCGTGGAAGGGGCCGCGGTGTCCGATGTCGGTGCCGCACCCAGGGGCGAGATGGTGGAGCTGTCCTACAGTATCTTCTTCCCGCCAACCCATGCCCAGTGCAAGGCCGGTGAGAATTGGGCGCACGAGATCGAAAAGCGCACTCAGGGGCAGGTGAAGATCAACGTGTTCCCGGGCGGCACGCTCACCAGCGCGGGCGAATGCTACGACGGCGTGGTGAGGGGGATCTCGGATATCGGGATGTCCTGCTTCGCCTACACCCGGGGCCGTTTCCCGGTCATGGAGGCGGTGGACCTGCCCATGGGCTATCCCAGCGGCATGGCGGCGACCCGGGCGGCGAACGACTATTACGCCCAGGTCAAGCCCGGGGAGCTCGACGATGTCCACGTGCTCTACATCCACGCCCACGGGCCCGGGCTGTTGCACACCAAGAAGCCGGTGAACAGGCTCGAAGACCTCAGCGGGATGAAGATCCGCTCCACGGGCCTGAGCGCCAAGCTGGTGGAGGCCCTGGGCGGAGTGCCGGTGGCCATGCCGCAGCCCGGCACCTACGAGGCCCTTCAGAAGGGCGTGGTGGAAGGAACCTTCGCGCCCATGGAGACGCTCAAGGGCTGGAAGCAGGGTGAGGTCATCGACTACACCACCGACTGCCAGGGCATCGGCTACACCACGGCCATGTTCGTGGTCATGAACAAGGACAAGTGGAACGCCATGCCCGCTGATATCCAGAAGGTCTTCACTGACGTGAGCACCGAGTACATCAGGGTGCACGGACAGGTCTGGGACGAGGCCGATGCAGAGGGCAAGGCCTTCAACGAGGAGCAGCAGAACGCCTTTATCGCCCTGTCCGAAGACGAGGGACCGCGGTGGAAGGCCGCCGTGAAGCCCGTAATCGACGATTATATCGCGGCGGCGGAGGCACAGGGTATCGATGCCGCGAAGAACATCGCGATCCTGCAGTCGAGCATCGAGAAAAACATCGAATAGAGGACGTTTCACAGGCTATGCCCGGGACGGCCCGCCTATGGGGGTGCCGCCCCGGATTTTCACGGGGAGATTCTGATGATATCCTTTCTGCGCATCGAGAGGTTCGTGGCAAACCTCGCAGACAAGGTGAACTGGGTATCCGCCGCAGGGATTGCGTTCATGATGCTTCTCACCACCGCGGATGTCATCCTGCGTTTTTTCAAGAGTCCCATCCCCGGGACCTATGAGATCGTCAGCTTCACGGGAGCGGTCATCATCTCGTTCGCGCTTCCCTATACCTCGGCCCAGAAGGGGCATATCGCCGTGGATTTTCTCGTGATGCGGCTTCCCTGGACCGTCCGGATCATCGTCAACGCCGTCAACGCATTCATTGCCATGATCTTCTTCGCCGTGGTCTCGTGGCAGAGCGTGGAGTATGCGCAGAGCTTGCAGCGTTCGGGCGAGGTTTCGGCCACGCTGCAGATGCCCACCTATCCGTTTGTCTACGGGGTGGCGTTCGGGACCGCCATGCTGGTGGTGGTGCTGTTCGTCGAGTTTCTGAGGCAGCTGAAGGGGGCGGAGGTCGAATGAGCCCCACCGCGATCGGCATCATCGGCATCATCGCCCTGTTCGTGCTCATCTTTTCCCGGATGCCCGTGGGTTTCCTCATGGCCATCATCGGGTTTCTGGGCTTTGCCTCCATCGTCTCGGTGGACGCGTCGCTGAACCTGCTGGCCAAGGACATGTTCTCCGTATTCGGTTCCTACAACCTCACGGTCATTCCCCTGTTCGTGCTCATGGGGCAGATCGCCTTTCACTCCGGGATCTCCAAGCGACTGTTCGACGCGGCCTATACCTTCATCGGCCATCTTCCAGGCGGGCTTGCCATCGCCACCGTGGGGGCCTGCGCCGCCTTTTCCGCCATCTGCGGCTCCACCAACGCCACCGCCGCAACCATGGCCGCAGCCACCCTGCCCGAGATGAAGCGGTACAACTACAAGCCAGAGCTGGCCACCGGCGTGGTGGCCGCAGGGGGAAGCCTCGGCATCCTCATCCCTCCGAGCGTGATCTTCATCGTGTACGGGATCCTCACCGAGCAGTCCATCGGCGAGCTCTTTCTCGCAGGCATCATTCCGGGCGTTCTGCTCACCCTGTTTTTCGTGGGCACCATTCTCATCTGGGCCACGATCAGACCCGAGCTCGGCCCCAAGGGCCCGAAGAGCACCTGGAAAGAGCGGGCCGCGTCCCTTCCGGGCACCATCGAGACGCTGATCATCTTCGTCATCGTGATGGGCGGGCTCTTCATGGGCATTTTCACCCCCACCGAGGCCGGGGCCACCGGGGCCTTTGCCACGCTCGCGGTCGCCATCATCCAGCGCAACATCACCTGGGAGGGATTCGTCCAGGCACTGTTCGAGACCACGCGGATCAGCGCCATGATCCTGATCATCGTGGCGGGAGCCACGGTGTTCGGCCATTTTCTGGCCGTGTCTCGCATCCCATACGACATCGCGAGCTGGATCTCGTCTTTTCAGTTTCATCCGGCAATCATCATGAGCTTCATCGTGCTGATCTACCTGCTGGGCGGGTGCTTCATCGACTCGCTGGCGCTGATCATGCTCACCATCCCGATCTTCTACCCCGTGGTGCTCGACTACGGGTTCAACCCCATCTGGTTCGGCGTGGTGATCGTGCTCGTCACCCAGATCGGGGTCATCA
>JAHDRW010000040.1 GCA_018433085.1 Deltaproteobacteria bacterium
CGAAACAACGCCTTGAATACCTCCCGATATGATTTTGCCAGATACATTCCAGCTGCAAACAACGCTATCTGCCCAATAACCAGACACACCCCCACTGTCATAAAGAATGGCCTGAAGTAGTATTTCGTGATAAGAATTGAAAGCATAAGATATAGAATTGTGAGATTGAACTGCAATGAATAGTTAGGGAAAACCAGCGGCAAAGAAGCATCGACTGTAAACCAATCGAGCCTCCTGATCCCATCCTTCAGAAGCCCGAATCCATACCTTCTCAGGACATGGAATCGTCCGCTCGACCAGCGTAATCTCTGAGTAGTAGCCTGTTCCAAGGATCGAGATTCCTGATGAAATACTTTCGCTTTCACAGCAAAGCCGATTTTTACCCGATCATGTATCAACTGGGCATAATACTCCCAATCCTCCCCTAACGAAAAAGCTGTCCATTTTTTTCTCATCAACAACTTCGTCGAAAAACAAATACCATTGCCCATCAAATACGATGAAAGTCCGAGCTTATATTTTGCATGGTGATAGAACAAATTCCCTATCATTCGAGACACAAATAGGAGTTGGGTAAACCAGCTGTCTTCTCGATTTCCTACCGAATTGTGACACTGGATTGCTTCAAAGCCCTGATCAATTATCTTGTTCAGCTCCAGTAAAATATTCTTGTCCACAATGTTATCTGCATCTACGATAAGCAGAGCGTCATAATCATTCAACGGTATCTGTGTTATCGCCCAGTCGATCGCATACCCCTTTCCAATATGAGCCTCATCTTTTCGGATCAGCACATTGAAGGGAAATGTACCAGCAATTGATGCTGTCCGGTCTGTACAGTTATCTGCAACAATATAAATCTGATAAGAGTCTTTCGGATAGTCGATTCCCAAAAGGCTGTCACACAAACGAGCAATGAGAAGTTCTTCATTATGAGCCGGAATTAATATTGCGAACCTATTTCTGATTTTTGGGTCTGCATGCTCAGGTTCCTTGACAAGAAAATATGCTGCGGCAAGGAAAAGCAAATACGCTGTTGCACAAGTCAGATATATCATCAGCCCGAGAATGATAACACTTATAATTAGTATCCACATAGAAATATGCCTTACAGCCTTCCATCCAGGAGTGCATCATATTCATTTTCAATCTTACGGACCCAGTCGTTAACGTTGTAGTGTATTTTTATAGTGTTCAATGCTTCAGTGGCTAACTTATTCCTAAGCTTAAGATCATTCTTAAGCATCGATATCTTCTCACTTAAATCTTTATAATCTTCAGGTCTTACCAATAATCCGTTTTTTCCATCCTGTATGATGTTCGGAATACCGCCAACCGCTGTAGCAACAATTGGCAATCCCATTGACATGGCTTCGAGAAGAGCCATTGGAGTCCCTTCTGTATGAGACGGCAAAACGAAAACATCCAAGACGGGGAGCCACTCTTCGATATCATGCAAAAACCCGGTAAATATCACTTCATTTTCCAGGCCTCTTGATATTGTTAAACGTTTTAATTCCTCTCTTTCAGGTCCATCGCCAATAATTAAGACTCTGATCCCCGAATCTTTTTGCTTCAGCAATGCCCCTGCTTCTATTAAATCTTTCAATCCTTTCTCTGCGCTTAACCTCCCAACATAACCTATTACTAACTCATCCAGACCTATATGAAACAGCTTTCTTTTCCTAAGCCTTTGTTCCTCGATGTTATTTCCTTCAGATACTGCTTGGATTGCATTAGTAATTACGACTATTCTTGATTCATCTATCCTGCTCTTCACCAATTCTTTCAAAATCTCTTCCGAAACCGCTATTATCCTGCTGCAGAATTTCAGCATAAAAAGACCTACCCTATGCTGGGTTATACTTTTCGAGATGGTAAATCCGTGGCAGGTGGATATGCAGGGAATTCCGAGGAGTTTTGAGACAGGGATACTCAACAGATCGGACA
>JAHDRW010000041.1 GCA_018433085.1 Deltaproteobacteria bacterium
CCGAATATGACCCGACCACTCCTGCCTCTTCTGGGCTCGACTACCTCTACTTCGATTCTCTTCTTCCATGGTATCCTCCTCGATCGATACCATGGCATGACTACCTTATCTTGAATAGATGCGGTTTACCGGACGCTTACTAATCAACGGCCATTGCCGGACTTAGATCATTAAAGAAATGGTTAGGAAGACTTGGGTTGCGTAATACTGCCCGGAGTATTTTCGTAAAACCCTGACGTTTTGCGATCATATTGTTTGTGATATTTAGAGTTAACACAAACAGTATTAGTTCATCGTCTCTTGACTTCTTTGAGTTGTGCTTGTCACATGAAGGGACAGTAATTAAATCTTTTCGTAGATTCTCTCCACTTTCAAGATCCTTTGAATCAGGAAATATACATAATGGTGGAACATGCTCCCGAGAGGTTGCTGGCGCCTCGCACATGTAACAAGATTCCTCATTCATATAGTTGCCTAACATGGTGGGTCAGCGGCGCGGGCGATAACCAGCGCCCGCCTGGACCCACTCGTTGGGAGATTATGAGCAATGAATCTGTAGATTAGTATCCCAACCATACATTTGGTATGTATTTCATATGTGATATTTTACCCTTTTCCGATATGTTGCTAATAAAAGTATGCCCACGTTCAGTCACTAATTGTATTTTAGGTTTTAATTCATTGCTAAAATCAATCGTCCCTGTGATCTCTGTACTTCCATACTTATCATTTATGCTACGACATTTAATTCTATGTACGTTTTTTGAAACAACTTTCTTTTCAAGGAGCTCAAAAACATATGGTTCAGAATGAACCCTACCACTAATTGAATTAAACGTTATTAACTGAAGCGGAAACAGTGGTGCATGGTTGGAATACTCTAATTTGCCCATTATATTGTCATCTTCATTTATCGTGACCGCTATCTTAATACTGTACTCGGAATCAGAGTTAAGTGTATTTGCTGACCGTGCCTGAGTGACAAATAGGGAAAATATTACTAAACAAATAATGCCGTGAACATTCATTGTCTTCATCTATACTCCCCCCAACGCCACGGGTCAGCGGCGCGCGGCAGCGCGTCCGCTAGAGCCGTTTGTTCGCTTAACATGCTGAATTGTGTCATACAAACCTGAATAAGGAACGGGACAAAGTCCTTTCTTGAGAAGTATTTGATACCTTACTGTCTTTTGATCATTAAACTCTGCATCAAGCCAAGATGATGTGGTAACGAGAAATTGCCATTGAGCCAAATTGAATGGATCTGCTTTATCTCTGGTTGATTCTGCATGAACTGCGAAAACCCAAACATCTGCATACCTGCATTTATAGCCTAGATAACGATTCTCGGATGCTATCCATGGATCTTTTTTAGAAATATCAAATACTAATGTTGAAGGCTTCTTTTGGGACCAACTCTGTATATAGCCAGAAACCTTGACTTCAATCTTTGTGCCGTCTTCCATTTCAACATCACAAGCATCCCAATTTATCCGATGTTTACAAACTCCACCTACAGCTCTATGAACAATATATTCACCAATGATTCCCCGCAAAGAATTATCGAGTACATTGCTGAATGCCCAATCTAAGAAATCATCTTTTAGCATCATATCAAGCGAACGTTCGGCTTCACGAGCGGCGGCTTTTGCCGTCGCCGTGCAAGCCGTGGTTCGGCAGAGCCGCCTTCATTTGCTTTCTCCAACCCTGTAACGAATAAAAACTTGCCTCAGCTGTTTTCGGCTGAAATTATAGCGACCAAGATAGGTCAGACGCTTAGTTCTTTTCTAAGATCCTCTCCGGCAGATCGAATTCCGTTGGAGACATCAATCCAGATCACGCCATGTATATCGGATGGTATCTCAACATCTCCCTTCCTGAGGGCAATAACACGACCTTCATATCGGCCAAGTAGCCCATAGAAAAAACCTAATTCAAAGATTACGTTCTGTCTGGCTCGGCGAAGCTCATCATTGGATGCCTTTGAAAAGACCTTATCATCTGGAGTAATGAGTACAAACACCCAATCAACAAGTCCAGCGGTTTGTTCGAATTTCTCTATTATAGTCTTGCCGCAACTTTGTTGTTCACGCAGTACGACAGGCTCAGGCCAATGTAGTACATTCTGCAAATAGTCTTTCAATTCTAGCAAAAGGTTTTCATCGTGACCGTGAACAATGAAACTACGAGGACGCTCCACGCTGACCTTTAGCCCAATGTTATGAAGAGCACTTAGAAGTCTTGAACGATTCTCAAGTTTTGACACGAAAAGGTGTCCATTTTCTTTAGCCCACACGCGTGCCTCACCACCAGAAATTTCAGACGACAACAAAACAATAGGAATGTCAGGTTGCTTGTGCTTTAGTCGCCTTGTTAGAGCGACACCTGTCATATGGCCCCCCCTTGCTTCGTCATATGGTATACCAGATGACAGGGGATTGTTTGGCAGCATTACATCAATAATTGCGCCATGATATGAATTCAGGTCAATGCTTAGGGCCTCCTCGACTGTTCCGCTAATTTGAACTTCAATACCATTATCTGTAAGATATTCAGCTACTGTGGAAGCGAAAAGAATATCATCCTCGACAAGGAGGATTTTGATAGGTTCATTAGCTACCATAATGGTACACACCTGTGGCTTTCGATTCAATTAAGCGTGCTGCATTGTCTAAAGGAGTTTCCCCCTTCCTAAGATATAGGACCCCTTTTCGCTTAAGCATCTGTATCTTCGATTGATCACCAATAACAGACAGGCAAATTACTGGAACATCGGGGTACTTTCGACGAACCATTTCGACAAAATGGAACCCCGTTTCTGATGAATCTATTTCAGGAAAAGCTTGACCGCTCGGCATCATGATGTCCGAGACTATAACCTTGACTTTGTGGCTCGTTAGATACTTAAGAGCATCCGTCATATTGTTGTAGTACTCGCAACGAAAACCCTTGGCTTCCATCAACAGCCTAAGAGCATATGATGACGAACTTTCGTCATCGACAAATAGGATAGTATCCATCACTTAGCCCTCACGAGAACTTGCTCAGGAAACATTAGGCAAAATCTTGATGTCTTGCCATTTGTTTCAAGCTCAATTCTCCCTTTATGAAAATTCATAATGCGCGATGCGAGATAGAGCCCGAACCCTGTCCCTGCGGCAACTTTTTGTTGAGCTGATTTTCCTCGGAAACCGCGAGCCGTTACTTTTTCCCTATCTTCATCTATAATTGGAATGCCAAAGCTCTCAACGAGGACTCCAACGGTATCTGTTGCTCTAACTGCTGCAACTACAATTCTGGTGTCGTTATCAGCGTATTTCACCCCGTTCTCGAGGATATTCGACAGGGCTTGGGCAATGAGGTTTTTTTCTATTAGAACACGGTTGTTTGCGAACACCCGTTTGAAGCTATTATCGTCGACATTGATACGGATGCCTTTCTCGTAAGCTTGTGGTTGGTAATCATTTACTAAATTGATTGCCATCAGTTTTAAATCCTCTGGTTCTGGCTTCTCCCGGAATTGCCCAAGCTCATGGTCTGCCTCAAGACTTGACATGAGTGTGAAATTCTTAATCAAGTGAACGAGTATTGTTGATTGTGAGTAGATTGAGCTGAGAAGAGTTTTTTTTCGGCTTATCGGTACGCGCTCGTCCTTAAGGGCTTCTATGCTCCACTTGATTGCACCTAGAGGCGCAGTCAATTGATGAGCCACATTTTGAAGGTACTGGGTACTGGCCACCTTGGTTTTCTGAAGCTCTGATTCAAGGCTTGCAATTTTAGCCTGAAGGCTATCGATATCATCCATGGCCCTTTTGTCTCCTTAACATTTCAATTTTGCGAATATTTGCGCTTTCTCGTCGTGCCGAACAACTTCCTCTACTGCACAATTGCAGCAAAAGACGCTATATAGCAACTTTTGCTGCAACATTATGAATTACGAATATACCATGCTCCCTTTCTCGGAAGACCTTTCCCCTGGGGGTAGAAGTAGAGCTCGTGGAGGACGCGCAGGAATGAAGACAGACTCCGTCAGTAGAAGGTGAACGGAAAGATAAAAAAATGGTCTCCTCTCATTCAATTCACGCATCGACAAGGTCCGGCCGCCATACCAGGCTTCCGATCAATAACCTGTGAATACGATATCATTTTTTCCACGACAAATCCAGATGAAAGTGAGAATGCCCATGCTGCAGGGGAATGCACCGCTCAATGCCCTGCCGCTCTGTACGGGCGATCTAGCGGGCGTTTCGGCCCTACCCCGCCCTGCTGTCGCGGTACGTGCAGCCCGCCTTGATGAAATCGCGGAACAGGGGGTGCGGCTGCATGGGCTTCGACTTGAACTCGGGGTGAAACTGGCAGCCCACAAACCACGGATGATCCGGGAGCTCGACGATCTCCACGAGCCCGGTCTCGGGGTTGCGGCCGCTGATGATCAGGCCCTTTTCCGTGAGCTGCTTCTCGTAGGCGTTGTTGAACTCATAGCGGTGCCTGTGGCGCTCGGAGATCTCGTTGCTCTGGTATGCGGCCATGGCGTTCGTGCCCTGGGCCAACGCGCAGCGGTATGCCCCGAGGCGCATGGTGCCGCCCTTTTTCGTGATGAGCCGCTGGTCCGGGAGATAGTCGATGACCGGGTCTGTCGCGCCCTGGTCAAACTCGGTGCTGTTGGCGCCCTCGATGTGGCCTACGTGCCGGGCAAACTCGACCACCGCGAGCTGCATGCCCAGGCATATCCCGAAATACGGGATGTTATGGGTCCTGGCATACTGGGCGGCCCTGATCTTGCCTTCCACGCCCCGGTCTCCGAACCCGCCCGGCACCAGGATGCCGTGGATGTTTTCAAAATGGCGGGAAATGTCGTCGTCTGCCATGAGGGCCTCGGCGTCCACATACACCCGGTTCACCCGGGTGCCGTTGACCAGCGCCGCGTGCTCCAGGGCCTCGTTCAGGCTCTTGTAGGAGTCGGTGAGCTTCACATATTTGCCCACCACCGCGATGTCGACCACGGCGGTCCGGCTGTCGAAGGTCTCGATCAGCTTTTCCCAGCCCTGCATCCTGGGCTCCCGGGTCCACATGTTCAGATACTCCACGATCCGCTCGTCGAGGCCTTCGCGATGAAACTCGACCGGCACCTGGTAGATGTTGGCCACGTCGATGGCATTGATGACCGCGTCCTTCTCCACGTTGCAGAAGAGCGCGATCTTTTCCTTGAGCTCGGTGGAAAGGCGCTTCTCGGAGCGGCACAGGAGGATCTGCGGCTGGATGCCGATCTCGCGCAGCTTCTGGACCGAGTGCTGGGTGGGCTTGGTCTTGAGCTCGCCCGCGGTGGGGATGTAGGGCACGAGGGTGAGGTGGATGTACAGAACGTTCGACCTGCCCATGTCGAAGCCGAACTGCCTGATCGCCTCCAGGAAGGGGAGCGACTCGATGTCGCCCACGGTCCCCCCGATCTCCACGATGGCGATGTCGTTGCCGTCCGCCGCCTCGACGATCCGGCTCTTGATCTCGTTGGTGATGTGGGGAATCACCTGGACGGTCTTGCCCAAATACTCGCCGTTGCGCTCCTTCTGGATCACCGAGTCGTAGATCTGCCCGGTGGTGAAGTTGTTCCTGGCGGACAGGGGCGACGAGGTGAAGCGCTCGTAGTGCCCCAGGTCGAGGTCGGTCTCGGCCCCGTCGTCGGTCACGAAGACCTCGCCGTGCTGAAACGGGCTCATGGTCCCCGGGTCGACATTGATATAGGGGTCGAGCTTGATATTGGTCACGGTCATCCCCCGGGCCTCCATGATGGCGCCGATGGACGCGGCCGCGAGGCCCTTGCCGAGGGAAGAAAGCACGCCCCCGGTGATGAAGATGTACTTGGTTGATTTTTTATGCGACATGATATGCACCTACCGTAGAGATCTGGGGGACGTCAAGGGATGGACGCCCCTGGTTAACGCTCCAAGCCTGCAAATAAATTCCATAACGATTCTCCTCGAAACTTCATAAACATCGCCTGTACCGCCCCGCGCGCGACGGCACTATTCCCGTGCAAACAGGTCCTGCAGCGACGAGACATCGAGGCCGCCTGCCTGAAGGGCCCTGACGGCCTCCAGGCTCGCCCGCGAGGCCGCGACCGTCGTGGCATAGGGGACGCTGTAGCGGATGGCGCTGCGGCGGATGTGGTGCGCGTCCTGCGAAGACTTCCTGCCGATGCCCGTGTTGATGATCATCTGGATCCCGCGGTTCTTGATGTGGTCGACCACGTTTGGCCGGCCCTCGCTCACCTTGAGCACCACCTCGGCGTCCACGCCGCTCGCCTGCAGGTGCCGGGCGGTGCCCCGTGTGGCCACGATGCGGAAGCCGAGCCCGGCAAAGCCCTTTGCCACCTCGACGATCCGGGCCTTGTGCATGTCGTGGACGCTGATGAACACGGTCCCGGATTCCGGCAGGCCCGAGCCTGCAGCGATCTGCGACTTGGCGAACGCGGCCCCGAACGAAAAGTCCACCCCCATGACCTCTCCCGTCGACTTCATCTCCGGGCCGAGTCCCACGTCCGCGTCGGGAAAGCGCTGGAACGGGAACACGGCCTCTTTCACCGAGACGTGCGCCGGCACGATCTGTTCGGTGAAGCCGAGCTCCTCGAGTGTCCGGCCCAGCATGACCTTGGTGGCGATCCGGGCCAGGGGCCTGCCGATGGCCTTGCTCACGAAGGGCACGGTCCTCGACGCCCGGGGGTTTACCTCCAGCACGTAGACCTCGCCGTCCTTGACGGCGTACTGGATGTTCATGAGCCCGACCACCCCGATCTCCTCTGCGATCAGCCGGGTCTGCTCCCGGATCGTCTCCCGTATTCTCTCCGGCAGGGTAGCGGGCGGCAGCACGCACGCGCTGTCACCGGAGTGGATGCCAGCCTCCTCGATGTGCTCCATGATCCCGCCGATCACCGTGATCCGGCCGTCGCAGACCGCGTCCACGTCGACCTCCACGGCGTCTTCCAGAAAGCGGTCGATGAGCACCGCGTTGCCCGGAAAGAGCTTGAACACGCCGGTGATGAAGGTCTCCAGGGCTTGAGCGTCGTAGACGATCTCCATGGAGCGCCCGCCCAGTACATACGAGGGCCTGACCAGCACCGGGAACCCGATCCGCCCGGCCGCGGAGAGGGCCTTGTCAACGGTGAAGGCGATGTCGCTCTGCGGCTGCCTGAGGCCGAGCTTTTCGACGATCTCGTTGAATCGCTCACGGTCCTCGGCCCGGTCGATGGCGTCGGGCTGGGTGCCCAGGATGGCGACTCCCTCGTTCGACAGGCCCCGGGCGAGGTTGAGAGGCGTCTGGCCCCCGAACTGCACGATCACGCCCACCGGTTTTTCGGTATCGATCACGTGCAGCACGTCCTCCAGGCTGAGCGGCTCGAAGTAGAGCTTGTCCGAGATGTCGTAGTCCGTGCTCACGGTCTCGGGGTTGGAGTTGATCATGATGCTCTCAAAGCCCATCTCGCGCAGCGCGAACGAGGCGTGCACGCAGCAGTAGTCGAACTCGATCCCCTGGCCGATCCTATTGGGCCCGCCGCCGATGATCACCACCTTGGGCCGCTCGGAGGCCTTTGTCTCGGTCTCGGTCTCGTAGGTGGAATAGTAATAGGGCGTATAGGCCTCGAACTCGGCGGCGCAGGTGTCCACGAGCTTGTACACCGGGACGATCCCCTCGCCGAACCGCAGCCGCCTCACCTCGTCTTCGCCCATGCCCCATGCCTCTGCCAGGAAGCGGTCGGAAAAGCCCATCCGCTTGGCCTCTTCCAGAATTTCCCTCGTGGGCCCGCTGTCCCTGATCGTGACCTCGAACTCCACCAGCTCGCCGATGTGGTGGAGAAACCAGGGGTCGATCCCGGTCATGGCGTGTATATCGTCCAGGCCCATCCCGCTCCTCATCGCCTCCGCCAGCCAGAACAGCCGGGCCGAGTTGGGATAGGTGAGTCGTGAGATGATCTCCTTGCGGTCTGCCGTGGCGCCTGCCTCGATCGGGCTGTTCAGGCCGTACCTTCCGGTCTCGAGCGAGCGGACGGCCTTGCCCAGTGCCTCCTTGAAGGTCCGGCCTATGGCCATGGTCTCGCCCACGGACTTCATCGAGGTGGTGAGCAGGTCCGGGGTCTCCGGAAACTTCTCGAAGGTCCAGCGGGGTATCTTGACCACGCAGTAGTCGATGGCCGGTTCGAACGAGGCATAGGTCTCGCGGGTGATGTCGTTGGGGATTTCGTCGAGGGTATATCCCACGGCCAGCTTGGCCGCGATCTTGGCGATGGGAAAACCCGTGGCCTTTGAAGCCAGGGCCGACGAGCGCGACACCCGGGGGTTCATCTCGATCACCACGATGTCCCCGTTCTTCGGGTTGACCGCGAACTGGACGTTGGAGCCCCCCGTCTCCACGCCGATCTCGCGCATGACCGCGACCGCGGCGTTGCGCAGGTTCTGATACTCCACGTCGGTCAGGGTCTGGGCCGGGGCCACGGTGATGGAGTCGCCCGTGTGCACGCCCATGGGGTCGAGGTTTTCGATCGTGCAGACGATCACCACGTTGTTTGCCCGGTCGCGCATGACCTCGAGCTCGTACTCCTTCCACCCGATCACCGACTCCTCGAGCATGATCTCGGTGATCATGCTCGCGTCGAGCCCGGCCTTTGCCATGACCTCGAGTTCTTCAGGGTTGTAGGCGATCCCGCCCCCGATCCCGCCCAGGGTGAACGAGGGACGGACGATGACGGGAAAGCCGATCCGGCGGGCGACGGCGTTCACCTCGTCCATGTTCCGGGCAAAACCGCTCTCCGGGACCCGCAGGCCGATGTTTTCCATGGCGTGCCTGAACTTCTCGCGGTCCTCGGCCTTGTGGATGACCTCGGGCGTGGCACCGATCATCTCCACGCCGTATTTTTCGAGCACCCCCATCTCATGGACCCTCACCGACACGTTCAGGCCGGTCTGGCCCCCCAGGGTGGGGAGTATGGCGTCGGGCCTCTCCAGCTCGATGATCCTGGTTACCACCTCGGGCGTGATGGGCTCGATATAGGTCCTGTCCGCGAGCTCCGGATCGGTCATGATGGTGGCCGGGTTCGAGTTGATGAGCACGACCCGGTAACCCTCTTCCCTCAGTGCCTTGCAGGCCTGGACGCCCGAGTAGTCGAACTCGCAGGCCTGGGAGATGACAATGGGTCCGGACCCGATGATGAGTATTGTCTTCAGATCTTCTCGTCGCGGCATGGCTTCCTTTTTCTTGTGGGGTGAATTCCCGCCTGTTGTGGATCGATGTCTCGTGCGGCATATCACGGCTGCACGTCCACTGTCTTCTCCTTTGTGACCGCGCTCTTCTCCGGGCAGGCAACGCCGTGAACGGACCCGGTTCCTGGACCGGGTGTTCGGGAAAACCGGCCGTGCAGCAACCGCCCGAACAGGCCTGCCTTAAAGATTGGGCCCTGTTATGCGCTCAGCGCCGATCCCGCGGGTGCCGGCACGTCGACCTCCCTGATCCTGATGCCCCTGGACTTCAGCTCCTGCCTGCCGGCCAGCAGGTCCCTGCCTGCGACCCGGTCGAGCACATAGATCAGGTCTCCTCCGCGCTCGGAGTATATCTGCCCGTAGGAGATCGGGATCTCGGGAGAGGGTTTGTCGAGGATCGAGCGGGTTATCGGTTCGAGCTTGCGCTCGCCGTTGGCCAGGAGCATGACGGTCTTTGCCTTGTACACGAGTTCGGCGCCCATGGAGACGGCATATTGAGGAGAATCTTTCCTGGTGGCGAAATGGCCGTCGGCAACCGCGTTGGCGACCGTGTTTTCGTCGAGCTTGACGAGCAGGACATTGCTTCCCTTGAAGGGGATGCCCGACTCATGGAAGGCCACGTGGCCCCTGCCGCCCACGCCGATGATCTGCAGGTCGATGCCGCCCGCCTTCCGGATCTTGCGGGCATAACCGTCAAGGATCTCTTTCCTGATCCACCCCAGGTATTCGGAGTCAGGGTTGCTCCGGATGGCGATCGACTTTCCCTTGTCGGTCCCTTTCTCCTCCCAGTCCTGCGGGTTGGCCTTGAGCTCGGCCATGAGCCTTTTCTGCTCGACCAGCGCGCCGTAGGGCACGTTGGTCTCGATGAACTTGTCCTTGAGAAGGCTGAAAAACTCCTGGATCATGAAAAAGGCATAGCTCTCGGGGTGCATGACGCGGAGCTGGGCGTTCTCGCCCGGCAGGCCCACGTACTCGTCCAGGTTGAAGCTCCTGCAGCGTTTCGAGTCGAACCCGCCCTGGTTCGCCGCCTGTGCGAGGTGTTTGTAGAGCCCGGTGGGCGAGTTGCCCGTAGCAAGCCCCAGCACGACCTCCTGCTTCTGTTTGAGCACCTGCTGGATCTTTTCCTTGGCGATGTCCGCGGCAACCTCACTCATCGAAGCAAAATCTTCCGTTACGAAAATCTCGATTCCCATGGATCTCTCTCCTCTCTCAATCGTCCATGATGTTCCGCGGATTATGAGGCTGCGGCCTCGCTCATGCCGAGCACCTTCTCAACGAGCTCCGCCAGTTGGGCGCAGTACTTCTCCGTGATGTCGACCGACGGTCCTTCGACCATGACCCGGCACATGTTCTGGGTCCCGGAGTAGCGGACCAGGACGCGCCCCTCGTCTCCGAGCTCGCTTTCCACCTGGCTGATCGCGTCTTTGAGCTCGGGCACCGTGGAGATGTCCGGCTTGCTCTTCACGTTGATGTTGATGAGCTTCTGCGGGTAGATGTCCATGAGTTTGGCCAGCTCGGAGAGCGGTTTGCCGGTCCTGACCATGGCCGCTACGAGCTGCATGGCCGTGAGAATGCCGTCGCCCGTGGTGTGGTGGTCGAGGAAGATGAGGTGCCCCGAATCCTCGCCGCCGATGACCCCGCCCATGCGGAGCATGTCCTCGAGCACGTAGCGGTCGCCCACCTTTGCGGCGTGATGGCGGAATCCGTACTTTTTGCACGCCACCCTCAGTCCGAGATTGCTCATGACCGTGCTGACCAGGAGGTCGTTTTTGAGCTTGCCCTCTTCCTTGAGTATCCGGGAGCAGATGAGCAGGATCTGGTCTCCGCTGATCTCCTGCCCCTTCTCGTCGACCGCGATGAGCCGGTCCCCGTCGCCGTCGAACGCCAGGCCCAGGGCGGCGCCGGTTTCCAGGACCCTCTTCCTCAGGTTAGCGGTATGCTGCGAGCCGCACGCGTCGTTGATGTTCAGCCCGTTCGGTGAATTGTGCAGCACCTCGACATCGGCGCCCAGCTCGATGAAGGCATCGGGCGCGACCCGGTACGTGGCGCCGTTGGCGGTGTCCATGACAATCTTCATCTCCTCCATGGAGAGATCCCGCGGGAAGGTGTTTTTCAGGAACACCACATACCGGCCGTTCACGTCTTCCATCCGGAAGGCCCGGCCCATGTCCTTGGAATGGGGCAGGTGTTTTGCCAGCTTGCTGTTCAGGATGAGGTCCTCGATGATGTTTTCCTGCTCGTCTGAGAGCTTGAACCCGTTCCCGCCGAAGATCTTGATCCCGTTGTCTTCGTAGGGATTGTGCGAGGCCGATATCACGATGCCCGCCTCGGCCCGCATGCTGTTCGTGATAAAGGCGATCCCCGGCGTGGGAAGCACGCCCACCAGGTAGGGGTTGCCGCCCATGGAGGTGATGCCCGCCTCGAGCGAGCTTTCGAGCATGTAGCCCGAGATGCGTGTATCCTTTCCTATGATGATCCGCGTGCGGTGGTGCTCCTGCCTCAAGAGATAGGTCACCGCCTGGCCCACCATGAAGGCGATCTGCGCGTTCATGGGGTATTTGTTCGCCTCCCCGCGTATTCCGTCCGTGCCGAATAGTTTGCCCATCTAAAATCCTCCTTTGATCGTGTGTTCAGCTAGAAATAATTCTGACCCTCAAACAACTGCAGACCCGGCATGGCCCGGGAAACCGCCTTGGCGTGTGATGAAACGACGCTCTCCAGCCATGCCGTCCCTGTATCGGAAACATCCGCGGGCAGGCCCTGGATGGTCTCGATATAACCCCCGTCGCCTGCCTGCATAGCCCTGTTCAGCCCGCCCAGGAACGCGTCTCTCAGCGTTCCCGCATCTGAATCAGGGGTTGTATCCATCTCAAACATCTCTTTGATTTCAGAGCCGTTTTTTGTGAACCCGTCCCCGAATTGGGGGGCGCGCTTTGCCATGGCCTCGAGCCGCTTGAGGCGCTCCTTGCGGGCGAGCGAGAGCTTGTCGAGGAGGCCTGCGTGGATGAGGGGGCCGAGCTCGACCGCGTCGAGGAAGAGCTTGCGCACGTGGACGTACCACTCGCGCAGGGCCGCGAGGTTCGCCAGGTAGAGGATGTTGTTCTCCACCACGCGCCTGAGGTTCGGGTACAGGGCCGGCCGATACTCCCTGGCCCCGCCCGGGCGCGGTTCGGCCCTGATCAGTTGGTTGTCGTCCGGGCAGTCCTGCCTGAGCACCGAGCCAGCGGCCACGACGTTTCCGAACCCCATGCGGATCGGCCCCACGATCCCCCCCTGTCCTCCCAGGAAGATGGGCGGCCGGTTGAGCATCACGCCCCGCGGAACATCGCCGAGCAGAGAAGGGGTCGTCTTGTCGCCGTCCGGGGTGAAGTTGAAGTGGATGTACGAGCTCCCCACCTCGCTGTGGTCCTTGCGGCTGGTTCCCCCGGCCATGAGGCAATCGCAGAAGTTGATGAGACTGCCCAGGGTCACGAAGGGGAAGAGGATGGTCTGCTTGAGACCCACGCAATGGGCCCCGCCCGCCTCTTCCTCCAGGATCGACCCCTCGCGGACGTGGGCGCCCAGGCCCATGTTGGATTTGTCGAGAAACACCGACTTGATGAAGTAGCCGCCCTTGAGCTCCACGTCGCGGCCGATCTGGCAGTTCTCGATCGTGACCGGGCCTTCGCGGCCGATCTGCGCGCCCGAGGAGATGACGGTCCTTTCGCCGTATATCCTGCATCCGGGATAGATTCTGACGCCCTGCGCCGATATCCGGCCGATGTCGACCTCTTCGCCGATATCGAGGGTAAGGGGGTTGGGGAGATCGATCCCCTTCTCGAGCAACTGCACGATCTTCTCATGGCATCGCGGCGTTATGTCCATCGGCACCTCCTAATACAGGCCAAATGAACGCCCTTTGTCAAAGAAAAAAATCGGTTCATCGTAATCTCCTTTACTCAGATTCTTGAAGGCCGGGATTCCCCGATCCGTTCGAATATCAAGCCCTTGATCGTCTCCACGTCCTCCCCGAGCAGCAGCCTGAGGGGAAGGCGCTCGAGGTACGCGTCATCCCAGGCGAGATTGTATTCGTCGACCAGGTTTCTGAGGTCGTTGTACTTCTCGGCCAGGATCTCCTTTATGCGTTCCACGCCCAAGTCCTCGCGGTAGTCGACGTGGAGCAGGAGCAGGTGCTCCACGGCCCGCAGGGGGTTCAGGAGCGGAATGATCACGATCGAGGCGTGGTCCGATTTGCCCTCGCCCGCATAGACGTTACCGGTGCGGACAATGGTCTTCTTGGTGCCCATGAGCGCTCCGGTTTCGTCGAAGCGCGAGCGCATGCCCGCGGCAACACCATGTTTCCCGATTGTACGTATGGTCGAGTCCTCGGTGGGTCTTCCCTCTTCGTCGAGATTGCCCACGGCATAGAGGGTGTAGCCGTCGATGCGGTTTATCGCGTCCTGCAGGCGCTTGAGCACGATGCCGCCCTTTGCGGGGATGTTCTCGACCGTGAACGACAGATCTTGGAGCGTATCGAAGATCACGCCCCGGGGGGCCTCCATCCGCCTGCTCGTGCCCACGGTGACGGTCTTGGCCTGGTGCCGGATGGCGTCAACGGGCCGCGAGAGCTCGTCGATCGCCCTGCCCAGGGCGGAATCCAGCTCGTCCAGCGGCGAGGAGGTCACCCGGTGCGCGCCGAACTCGCTCCAGAAATCCTCGATGGGCAGCTTGCCCACCGCATACTTCAGGAGCAGGGTGATGTCTGAGGCGGTCTCCACGTTCATGGACGTGAGCAGGCCCGATCTCCTCCAGGGGTTGAAAAGCGAGGAAAAATCGTCCACGCACCGGTGAAGGTCGCGGTCTTCGATGCTCTCGTACAGGGAAAGACCCCTCTTCTCCTGGCAGCGCATGATCTCGGACAGGCTCGACCTGAACGACTTGAAGGCCCCCGACTGCGCGTCGAGACTGCACGCGGCATAGTACCCCCAGATATGGCCTGCCAGGGTGTTGAGGATCACCGAGAGCGGAAAGCCCGAGCAGGGCACGTGGACCACCGAGTCCGCTATCGCGTCGAAGCGCTTCTCGCCCTGGTCCGCGATGACCACCACGCTCGATGCATGGGCATGGAAGATGGCCACGTCCTTGACCACGTCTTCGAGCACGATGTCCGGGCTTCCGGCCGCGCATACCAGAATCAGGGGCTCGGAGGAGAGGTCGATGTGCTTCTTGTCCTCGATCACGTCCGAGGAGATGGTCTTGTAACACAGCTCGCTGAGCTTGATCCGGATCTCGTCGGACGCGGTCTTGTTTGCGCCGCTGCCCACCACGGCCCAGTACCTCTTTTTTCTCACCAGGTCCCATGCCGAAATCCTGATCGCCTCGCGCGAGGCGATGACCTTCTGCATGAGCCCGGGCGCCTGCTCGATCTGCGAGATCTCCCGGACGATTTTCCCCCGGGAGAGCGCGCCCATAAGCTGCGCCATGAACAGGGCGAGGATGTAGCCCGCGGTGATCTGCGAATAGAACGCCTTGGTGGATGCCACGGACATCTCGATGTCGCGGCCGTCGCTCGTGTAGAACACCCCGTCGACCTTTGTGGTGATGTCCGACTGCCTCCGGTTCACGATGGCGATGAGGTGCGCGCCCCGCTCCCTGGCCATGGTCACGGCCCGGTTGGTGTCCGTGGTGGTGCCCGACTGGGTGATGGCGATCACCAGGCAGTCTTTCATGTCCTCGTCGAGGCAGAACCCGCTCAGATCGGTCGCCTTGCGCGCCAGGACCGAGATACGCGTGCCCTTCAGGTAGATCGCGAGCGCCTCGGCAACGGCCGCGCCCGCAATGGCCGCGGTGCCCTGCCCCACCACGTAGATCCGTCTGATCGCTCCCGATACGAGCGCATCGCGCACCGCGGCCGGCACCACGGCCTCGTCCAGGTTGAAGGCCACCTCCCGGCCCCCCTCCACGCGGTATTTGCCCCGGAGGGTCTTCCGGATCGACTCCGGCGCGTCCAGGATCTCCTTGAGGAGAAAATGGGGGAACGTCCCGCGGTCGATATCCCGGGTGGTGATCTCGGCGCGCCGGATATCGTCCTGCCCGAGCTCCAGGGGCCGGCCGTCGTAGTACATGGCCTCGATCCCTCCGAGCCCGCCCCCGCCGGCATTATCCAGGAGGAAAATCTGGCCCCGGGTGCGCTCGTCGCCCGGGACGCGCTCCCGCTCGCCGTCCATCTTGATGAAAAACGGGGTCTCCTCCACCAAGCCGTACACCTCCGAGGAGAAGACGTACTGGTTATCGCAGATGCCCACGTAGATCGTCTGTCCGCTGCCTTTCAAGGCCAGGAAGACCCTGCCCGGCTCAAGGTTGCTCTCCATGGCGATGGCGTGCGAGCCCTCGAAGTCGTTCACGGCCCTTCTGAACGCCTCCTTGAGATCGTGGCCCTGGCAGAGGTACCGCTCGATCACGAGCGGGATGATCTTGGTGTCGGTGGTCACGCGCGGATCGATCACACACCCGGCGGCCTGCAGGCCTTCCTTGAGCGGGAGATAGTTGTCGATATCGCCGTTGAGCACGACATTGACGGTCCAGGTACCGCTCCCGTAAAAGGGATACTGCTTTTTCACCGGCAGGGAATCCCACTGCCCTTTCGGCCCACCGTCGTCCGCGGCGAAGTTGTTGACCGGGTGGCAGTTGGCCTCGTTGATGGCGCCCACCGATGCCCAGCGGGTATGCGCGAGGTACATCTGCGAGTCCGGGGCGTGGTCCATGACCAGGCGCAGGATGGGATCTTCGCGTACGGATTTCCGCAGCGCTCTCGTGTTGTCTCCCAGATCTCCGGTGACGAGCGCGGTCTTGTAGGTGAAGACCAGGGCGCCGGGCGAGACGTGGATGGATCCATCCCGCAGATCTCCTGGCGGGCAGCGCCTCATGAAGAGATCGTAGAGTCCTGCCGCCTTGATCCTTTCCATCACGTCCTCCATCTCCCGCGGGCCTGGAAAGCAGAACGAGGCCTGCACCCCGCACGAATCTCTGCCGCGCACCTCGAGCCGGTCGAGTGCGTTGAGGGTGAAATTGAGCCGCTGGTATTTTTCGAAGGCCCGGAGCGTCACCGGGCGTGAGTTTGCGCAGAGCGACGCGATCTTTTCCTGATTTCCGAGCACGTCCTCCTGAAGCGCCCATGAGATATCCTTGAGGAGGATCAGGGACCTCATGAGGGACTCCATGTCGAGGGTGGAGAGCGAGGACGCCTCCCTTTCCAGGATGAGCTCCTCCTGTTCCACGAATGCGCCCATCTCCGCGCACAGGTTCTCAAGGCGACCGAGCAGACCCCGGCTGCCGAGCATCCACTGGTTCCCGGGGCTCTGCTTCAGACGGTACACGTCCTGCTCGAAAACCCGGAGCTCCGCGGGGTCGAGGTACTCATCCGGCGCGATCTCCCGGCTGAACACCCTGCCCAGGGCACAGGCCCGCACCTTGTCGAAGTGCAGGCCGAGCATATCAAGCGCGTCGTCACGGGACCTATCCTCCCCGCCCCTGATGACCAGGATACCGGCCAGGCCGCACAGGAGCGTGCAGGGTTGGACCGGAAACAGGATCACGGACCGGGCGGGGAGGTTCTTCGGCTCGCGTCCGACATACAACCTCCACCGGCCCGTTTTATTCATCAATGCCCGCAACATCGCCTTCATGGCATTCACTTCTCCTGCATTAGCCGGGTCCATAAAGCCCATTTGCACACAGAACTACACGCCCTTTTAATTTAGTATGTATTTTGCAGATACAAAAAAAACAACTTCTCCCTACGAGATGTGCCGCATCCCGGCGGTCAAGCCTGCAGACGAGCCCATCATTCCCAGGAATTCCCTGAAGAGATAGTTCGCGTCGTGAGGCCCGGGAGACGCCTCGGGATGATACTGGACGCTGAACGCCCGGTATGCGGGATACCTCACCCCCTCCAGGGTCTGATCGTTGAGATTGATGTGGGTGACCTCGGCGTCTTTGGGCAACGTATCCGTGACCACGGAAAACCCGTGATTCTGCGAGGTGATCTCCACGCGGCCGGTCAGCAGGTTCTTCACCGGCTGGTTCACGCCGTGGTGGCCGAACTTGAGCTTCTCGGTCCTGGCGCCGAAGGCCTGGGAGAGTATCTGGTGTCCCAGGCAGATCCCGAATATGGGCACCCTGCCCAGCAGGCTTCGGACGGTTTCGATCTCGCTGGCGAGCGGGGCCGGATCGCCCGGACCGTTTGACAGCATGATCCCGTTTGGCTCGAGCGCCAGAATATCCTCGGCCCGCGTGCGGGAGGGCATCAGGACGACCTGGCACCCAAGACGCTCCAGGCTTTTGAGGATATTGTGCTTTGCCCCGCAGTCGAGCACGACCACGCGTGGACCGCCGCCCTTCTGCAGGGGTCCTTCCAGAGGCGCCATCCTTCCCGATTTCCAGAGGTGCGGCCGTGAACAGGTCACCGACGACACGATGTCCCTGCCAATCAGTCCGGGGTAGGCGCGCACCTGTTCCAGGAGCTCGGGCACCTTGTCATGGCGCGTGGAAACGACTCCCCGCATGGCGCCCTCGGTCCTGATCCTGCGGGTCAGGGCCCGGGTGTCCACCCCCTCGATCCCGATCCGGCCGAACTCCTCCAGGTAGTTCTGAAGCGTCCCGGTCGATCTCCAGTTGCTCGGATGGTACTGATACTCCCTGACCACGAACCCCTGCAGGTGGATGGCGGGAGATTCCCGGTCCTGATCGTTGATCCCGTAGCTTCCCATGAGGGGATAGGTCATGACGAGGATCTGCTCGCAATACGACGGGTCGGTGAGCGCCTCCTGGTAGCCGGTCATGGCGGTGTTGAACACGATCTCGCCGAAGGCGTCGCCGTGTCCGGCAAAGACGCGACCGCGAAAGACCGAGCCGTCTTCCAGAACCACGACAGCCGGGCGCTTGTCGCGTGATGCCATGGGATACCCCCTCCTTCTTCCTTGTCCGCTTCCTTTTGTACTGCCTGCCCTCTTCGCCTTCTCTAACACTACAGTGGTAATCAGTCATAGGGTCATCATCATGGGGTCAGGTCTCAACATATGACATTGAATGTCATATGTTGAGACCTGACCCCGATCTCTATTGAATGTCATATGTTGAGACCTGACCCCGATCTCTATGTTGAATGTCATATGTTGAGACCTGACCCCGATCTCTATGACCCCGATCTCTAAGCTCCGCCACTGTAGTACTAAGTAACTGCGTGCAGAAACCCGGCCCGGTGTATACATCAACCGGGCCGGTTCGTCCATCACTGTTTACAGGAGCGGCAGATAGGTATCGATCTCGTACTGGCTCACATGGGTTCTGAATGCGTCCCACTCCCGCTTCTTGTTCTCGATAAACTTCTCGAAGATGTGGTCGCCCAGCGCCTTCCTCACCAGCGTGCTCCCGGACACCTCCTGGATCGCCTCGAAGAGGTTGCCCGGCAGCGAGGTGATCCCGGCCTCTTCCCGTGCCTTCTCGTCCATCTCGAAGATGTCGACCTCGATGGGCTCGGGCAGGGTATACCCCTTTTCGATGCCCTCCAGGCCTGCCGCGATCTGCACCGCGAAGGCCAGATAGGGGTTGCAGGCCGGGTCGGGCGCACGGAATTCGATCCGGGTGGCCTTGGCCTTGCCCGGCTTGTACATGGGAACCCGCAGCATTGCCGAGCGGTTCCTCCTGGCCCAGGACACGTAGACCGGGGCCTCGTAGCCGGGGACAAGCCTCTTGTATGAGTTCACCCACTGGTTGGTGACCGCGCATAGCTCCCGGGCGTGGTTGAGAATACCCGCGATATAACTCTTGCCCACCTTTGAGAGATGGTACTTGTCGCCCGCGTCGAAAAAGGCGTTGTCGTCGCCCGTGAACAGCGACTGGTGCACGTGCATGCCGCTGCCGTTCTCGCAGGCGAGCGGCTTGGGCATGAAGGTGGCGTACACCCCGTGCTGGCGGGCGATTTCCTTGACCGTGGTCCGGTAGGTCATGACGATGTCGGCCATGGTAAGCGCCTCTTTGTACCGCAGGTCGATCTCGTGTTGTGACGGAGCGACCTCGTGGTGACTGTACTCCACCTGGATGCCCATCTTCTGCAGGCTGAATATGGTGTCGCGCCGGATATCGGGACCCCGGTCGATGGGCAGGCCGTCGAAGTACCCGCCCTTATCCAGGGTGGTGGTGCACTGATCGTCGGCAAAGTAGAAGTACTCCAGCTCCGGTCCGAGAAACACGGTGTAGCCTTTCTCAGCCGCCCTGGCCAGCACGCGCTTGAGCGCGAAGCGCGGGTCGCCTTCGTACGGGGTTCCTTCCGGGGTCAGGACGTCGCACACCATGCGCGCCACGGGATAATCCGACGGTCTCCAGGGCAGGAGCTGGAAGGTGGATGGGTCCGGCTTGGCGATCATGTCGCTCTCGTGGACCCGGGCGAAGCCCTCGATGGAGGACCCGTCGAAACCCATGCCCTCCTCGATGCCTTCTTCAAGTTCCGAGGGCGTCAGATTGAAACTCTTGAGCCGGCCCAGAACATCGGTGAACCAGAACTGTATGAAGCTGACCTTGTGTTCCTTTACAGCCTTCATAACATCTTGCTTTGTCTTGCATTGTAACATGGCTCGTCCTCCATTTTCGTCTTCTTGCATTATCAAGCGTTTCTTTGTCTATTCCAGGGGTTCGTTTTCCCTGAGCTCCCATATCCCGCACGGGCAGGCCCCTGCACAGAACCCGCACCCGATACAGCGATCGTCTTCGAGACTGTACTCAAAGCCGCCTTCCGGGAGGTCCTTCCGGAATATGGCCTGCCGGGGGCAGATAGCCTCGCATACGCCGCAGTCCCTGCACCCTCCGCAGGAGGCGCACATCTCCGAGCACTGTCTGATGTCCTCCGCAGCCCGCCGCCCCGGATCGTAGTACTCGAGCCTCACCCTGCCGGCATCCATGGGTGACGGCGTTTCCGGGGGGCCGTGTACCCCGTTGATCAGCGCGTCGATCGATTTTGACGCCCTTCTGCCCGCACCGATGGCGTCGGTGATGAGCCCGGGTTTTACACTGTCTCCGACGGCGTACACCTTTGGATCGGACGTGCGGCAACCATCGTCCACCACGATAAAACCGTGACGGCTGTCTATATCTTCGGGGAGGAATGATATGTCAGGCCGGTCGCCGATTGCAACAACTACTGTATCAGCCGGGATAATTTTGCCGTCCGCAAGCTCGACCCCGGTGGCGTTTATCGCCCGTGCAGCCACCGGCCAGAGAAACCGGGCGCCCGCCCTTTCCGCAGCCTCCCGCTCGCGGCCGGAGGATGCGGGCGCCCGGACATCGATGAGGGTGATTTCCTCCGCTCCCAGGCGGTGCGCCTCGGTGGCCGCGTCGCAGCCCACGTTGCCGGCGCCGATGATCACGACCCTGCCTCCGACCGTGATCTCGCCGCGCTTCGATCCTCTGAGAAACTCCAGTGCAGGCACCGCCCTCTCGCCGCCCAATATCCCGAGGGTGCGGGGAATCGGGGCGCCTACGGCGACGACCGTGAAATCATGATTTTCCTTCAGGGCCAGAAACTCCTCCCGGCCGAACTCGCCCGTTATCCGCCTGAACGGTATTTTTTCGAGAACCCGGTCGAGCTCCCTTCGGAACACCTCATCGGGAAAGCGGGTACCCGGTATGGCCTCCGCGATCTTCCCGCCCGGCGCAGGCGACCGGTCGTACAGAACGGGCTCGTGTCCCTTCATCCAGAGCTGCCAGGCAACGGACAGCCCGGCCGGACCGGCCCCGAGAATCGCGACCTTCGTGCCCGTGGACGCGCAAGGCCGGGGCTCGCGGGCGTCCAGGCTCGCCCTGCCGAGCACGGTTACATCCACTGGGGTCATATGGCCCTGATTCCTGGTGCAGCTCTCCATGCACAGGTTCGGGCAGAGGTAGCCGCACACCGTTGCCGGAAACGGCGTGTACTGGAGCGCCATATCCACGGCCTCCTGCACCCGGCCCCTGCGGATGAGCTCCCAGCGCCTCTGCACCGGTATGCCGACAGGGCAGGCAGCCTGGCAGGGCGGAACATGTTTGTGGTTTTCCCATATGGGCGCAAACCTGCGCAGCGAACCGGTTGCGATCACCGGTACCGGGCTCCGGTCCATGTCGGTGAGGTCCCCGATCAGGCCTCCCGGTCCCAGCTCCCGCTCCCATATTCGTGAACGGAACCGTGAAATGGGCATCCGTTTCCCGCAGTCCTTCTCATGGGGCTTAAGCGCCGTGAGAAGCCGCCAGGCTGACCGGTTTCCGGTCAGGACATCGAGAAGGTCCTCACGACCGATGGCCCTCAAGAAGTCCTTCATGCCGCTCTGGAGCCACTGCCAGTCCTCGGCTCCGATGCGGGTCACCCTGGCGTCGTTCTCGCTGTAGCTCTTCTGGGGGCCTCGGAAGAATATCCTGCCGCCCACCATGCCCACGCAGGGGCGGTGCCCCAGGATATTGCCCCGATAGTGAGAGCCCAGGCCGCACACTACGGCCACGCCTCCGGCCATGAACTCGGCGAAGGAGTCGCCCACCCCCCCCAGGACCCAGAGCTCGGGCGGGGAGAACCGGGGGTTGCCCTTGGTCATGGTCATGCCCCTGGCGCCGATATCGCCCGCGACATAGATCCTGCCCTGGGCCATGGCATTGGCAATGCCGTTGGTGGCATCGCCGTGCACCACGATGGTGGCCCCTGCGTTGAGCCACCCCACGTCATCCGATGCAGGGCCGTGAACCTCGATGAATGTGCACGGCGACCCCATGGAGCCGATCCGCTGACCCGGATGCCCATGGATATCGATGAGCACCGGTTCCGTTCCGGCCTTCCAGAGCCTGCCGCCGATCCCGTGCTGACCGTAGGCCTGCACCTCGACCCTGCGGTATCCGCCCGTGACCGCCGCCTGAATGCGCTCTTCCAGCACCCGGGATTCCACCCGGCGCCCATCTTCCACGCCCTGGATCACGACCTTCTCGTGCCGGTTCATGCGTATGCCCCCCGATATCCGGCTGCTCTATCTCTCATGCCCGGGCACCTCACACCATGTACCCGATTTGAAGGCGCTCGGCCGCATGAAAGTCGTCGATGCCGAGCGCGTCGGACATGCCGATGGGAAGAGACGTGGACCTCCCCATGGGCGCAAGGATCTTCTTCAGCTCGGCGTCGAAGCTTAAAAAAACGTCGACCAGACGCTCGGCCACGTCTTCCGGGTCAAGCCGGCGGTAGAGCCTGGGGTCCTGCGAGGTGATCCCCTTGGGGCACCGGCCTATGTTGCAGATGTTGCACCGGTCCCCCTCCGAGCCTACGCACCCGGCCGCTGCCTGCATGAGGTACTTGCCCACCTGAACCCCGCTTGCGCCGAGCATGATGAGCGCAGCGGCATTTGCCGCCAGGTTGCCGTTCTTCCCCACGCCTCCTGCGGCGAAGAGGGGGATCTCGTTCTGCTTGCCGATCTTCACCAGATTCAGGTATGCGTCGCGCACATTGGCGGCAATGGGATGGCCCATGTGGTTCATTGACACGTTATATGCCGCCCCGGTTCCCCCGTCCTCGCCGTCGATGGCCAGGGCGGCCGCGTACCGGTTGCGCGCGATGTTGTTGAGCACCGCGGTCGTAGTGCTGGTCGCCGATATCTTCGGGTACACCGGCACCCTGAAACCCCATGCCATACAGAGCGACTGGATCATCTTGGCCACGGACTCTTCGATGGAATACTTGGTCTGGTGCGTGGGCGGCGAAGGCAGACTCACCCCGGGCGGCACCCCCCTGATGGCGGCGATGAGCCCGTTCACCTTGTGCCACATGAGCAGCCCGCCGTCTCCGGGCTTGGCGCCCTGGCCGTACTTGATCTCGATGGCGCAGGGGTCTTCCTTCATCTCGGGCAGGGCGTGTATGATCTCGTCCCAGCCGAAATACCCGCTCGCGATCTGGAGGATCACATACTTGAGGAACCTCGATCTGAGCAGCCGCGGCGGGCACCCGCCCTCGCCCGTGGATATCCTCACGGGCATTCCCAGCTCCTCGTTCAGATAGGCCACCCCCATCTGGAGCCCCTCCCACATGTTCGGGGACAGTGCCCCGAACGACATGCCACCCACGATCAGCGGATAAATCTCACGCACCGGGGGTGCCCATCCGTCCTCACCGGCGGATTTGAGGATCTCCTCGGGCGGCAGGATGCGCCCCAGAAGCGTCCTGAGCTCGAACTCGTGCCTGCCGGCGTCCAGTGCCGGGTCGGTGAGCATGGAGATGCGTACGAACTTGATGCGGTCGAGGACGCTGGCCGTGTCGTTCCGCCTGCCCCCCCTCCTTCTCGGCTCTCCGCCCTGGTTGATATGGAACTTGAGCTTGTCGGTCTCCTCGCTCCTCACCGGAAAGATGGCCGAGTTCGGACAGACGAACGAGCACATGCCGCATCCCACGCATGCATGTGCAGGGTCGGTCTTCTGGTCGATTCCATAAAAAACACGGTACACGTTTCCCGGCCTCTCGCCCAATCCGACAGAAACCGGTATCTCGCGCCTTCGGTGCACCCCGAGCTCTATTGCCCTCACCGGGCACACCGCGGTGCACTGTCCGCACAGTGTGCACCGGTCTCTGTCCCAGCAGACGCGCCAGGGTAGGTCCCTTGGGCTCAGTGCAGACGGGTGCAGGGTTCCCATTGGTTCCATCTCCTGACCTCCATCCGCGAGGCATCCACACAGGCAAGGTCGTATTTCATGGGCTGGAATTCGTAGTTTCCTTCCCGGACGGGAATGGCCCCGTCGAGCCCGCACATCTCGGAAGAAAACGCGAACATCCCGGGCCTGCCCCCTACCACGCCCGGTCTGAGCTTCTTGCTGTCGTGGACCATGAAGAGGGTCTTGTCGGGCAGACACCCGATCACGCAGTTGGGCCCGTCAATGGCGAGAAGGCGGCATCCGTGCTTGAGCCTTCTCAGAAACACGCTGTCCGGGTGCCTGATCAGCTCCTCGTCCTTGAGCGGGGTGATGATGTGCTTGTAGTCATCGATCCCGAGCCCCAGCCGGTTTACGGTATAGTGCAGGGTATGGGTGAACACCTCGGAGTCCGACTGATAGCCCGTGTATCCGGGAAAACCCCGCGACAACAGATAATCCCGTATAGGCCCGAAGGCGGTGTTCTCTCCGTTGGTCATGGTGGCAAAGCCCTGGAGGAAGAAGGGGTGGCACGCATAGAGCGTAACGGCATAGTTGGTGTTCTGCCTGCCCTGGGCCATGATCACCCGCGCCTTCAGACCCTTGCGGTCGAGCCCGAGATACTCGGCTATGGCCAGGGGATCGCCTACCTCCTTGATCATGATCGTATCCGGCCAGAACGAGAAAACCACCATGGACCCGTCCTGCCCGCCCAGCCTCCTCAGGTCGATCCGGATCCTCATGAGCCGATCCGCGATCTCTGCCTCGGTGAAGCCCTCCCACTCAAGGGGATACTCATACACCCGGATGAGATACACATCACGTTTCGGGGTGCCCTCGGGCGGCATCTTGACGGGCCTGATGGAAAGCTTGAACTTGGTGAGCAGACCCAATTCCATCATGTAGCGGTCGAGCCTCTTGATCCCTTCCTGGGAGAAAATGCCCGAGAGGATGGGAGAGCCCCTGAACTGCTCCAGATCCCCGCCGAGATCGGTCATGAGCAGGCCGACCCCGGAACCGTCGTGCCCCTCTTTCATGACGTCCAGGGCCCGCAGGGCGACCATGGGCGAGAGCGGCTCATTACTCGTTATGGCGAACAGACGGCACACCTTGTTTTCGTCCTCCTTGTCGTGTCCGGACAAGAAGAGCGAAATCCGTGCCATGGGTGCGGGTCCTGTTCAACACCGAAGCATCAAAGCAAATTTAATCTATCTATTCCAAGTATTACAAAATAAACCGACCCGGCCGGCACCGTGTCCGCATCCGGGATCCCCCGGCAGAGCCGGTCCAAAGTATTTTCCAATATTGTTCGATCAGATATGCTTTGCACAAATTTGTTTAATTTTGCCTGTCCGGAACCGATGCGGCCTTTTCCGTGCAGGTCAGTCCTCGACACCGTGCCGAGGCCGGAAACGGTCTCTTTCAGAACTCGGTGAGCTCCGGACCTTTCACCCCGTTCAGGAATTCCTGCACGATTCCGACCCCCCGCTTGAAATCCGGAAGGGTTGGAGTCAGGACAGAGAGCCGGATGTAATGCGACCAGCGCGAACCATAGATGTCTCCGGGCGTGATTCGGACGCCCTGCTCCAGCAGCCTGTCGCGGCATATCCGGCTGGGTATGGGCGTCCTGATCCACACGCAGGGCCCTCCGGCCTCCCATGGCGTATCCTGCGCGAGGTAGGCGCTCCGCTGGGCGAGCTCGTGCCGCAGCCGTTCGATATGCCCGGTAAGCCGCGACGAGGTGAACACCGTGAGCAGTGAGCGCTGGAGGATGCCCGAGAGCGAAAGGTCGTTGATCTCCTTGAGATCGAGAATGCCGCTCTGCATGGATTCCGGAAAGACCGCAAACCCCATGCGCAGCCCCGGGCCCAGGATGTTGGAGAGGCTCTTGATGTAGATGACCCTCTCGCGGGTGTCCCGGGACTTTAAGGGGGTGATCCCGACCACATCGGAAAGGGGATCGTCCTCGACGATGAAGAAGTCCTTATCAGAAGCCATGGCGATGAGATCGTCCCGCAGATCTTCCGGCATGGATTTTCCGGTCGGGATATGACCCTGCGGCATGGTGTAGAGCAGGCGGATATCCAGATTCCCGATCCGCTCGAGATCTTCGCGGCTCGCGATGCGGGGGACCAAAACAACCTCGGCCCCGAGCGATTCGAAGATCCGCACGGCCCCCATGTATCCGGGGTCCTCAACAGCCACGGTTTCGCCTCGTTTCAGCCGGGAAAGGCCCAGCAGAAAGAGGGCCTGCTGTGACCCCGAGGTGACGATCGGGGTGGAGTCGATCCCGGAAGCCCTCAGCCATTTCCCGGCCTGCTCTCGCAGGGGCTCGTACCCCTGGGGGGGATCGTAGGCGTTGAGCCCCTCGATGGTGAGCCTGAGATGCGTGCTCACCCAGAGCGTGAGATTTTCGGGCGGGCGGATGGCCGCCATGTCGATAATGCCTCCGTTCAGGCCATACGCCACGAAGGTGCCCGCGCCCTGCCGGCTTACGACCAGACCCTGTTCGAAAAGATACCGGTACACATTTTTTGCCGTCACCAGGCTGATGTTTTCGCTCCTGGCCAGCTCCCTTACGCCGGGCAGCCGCTCTCCCGGCGTCCTGTCCCTGAGAATACCGTCGGCGAGCCTCCGGGCAATCTGCTTGTAGCGCATGAGATTCTCCTTTCCCTTCATGACAAATAGTGATACAATCTTTTTATAACACAGATATTGTTATATAACAATAGGAGATGACCAATATGAGTGATTTCAAGGAAAGAATCATCGTCAACCGGGGACTGGCACAGATGCTCAAGGGCGGGGTGATCATGGACGTGACCACGGCGGATCAGGCCCGGATCGCCGAGGATTCCGGGGCCGTGGCGGTCATGGCCCTGGAGCGTGTTCCCGCGGATATCCGCTCCCAGGGAGGTGTTGCCCGGATGAGCGACCCCGCCGTTATCCGTGCCATCCAGGAGGCAGTGACCATCCCGGTCATGGCCAAGGTAAGGATCGGCCACCTGGTCGAGGCCCAGGTGCTCCAGGCACTGAAGATCGACTATATCGACGAGAGCGAGGTCCTGACGCCCGCGGACGAGAGCAACCACATCGACAAGCACGCCTTCGAGGTGCCGTTCGTCTGCGGCTGTCGCGACCTGGGAGAGGCAGCGCGACGGATCGGCGAGGGCGCGAGCATGATCCGGACCAAGGGAGAGGCAGGTACGGGAAACGTGGTAGAGGCCGTCAGGCATATGCGCACCCTCATGGGACAGATCCGGATGCTGCTCTCTATGCGGGAAGACGAGGTCCCGAGCTTTGCCAAGGATATCGCGGCGCCTTTCGAAGTCCTTGCCGATATCAGGAAATCGGGGGCTCTGCCCGTGGTGAACTTTGCCGCAGGCGGCGTCGCCACCCCTGCGGATGCCGCGCTCATGATGCAGCTCGGGGCTGACGGCGTGTTCGTCGGATCGGGCATCTTCAAGTCCGGAGACCCTGCCCGGCGTGCAAAGGCCATCGTTGAGGCCGTGGCCCATTGTGACGACCCTGCCTGGATCGCACGGGTTTCCGAAGGCCTGGGCGAAGCCATGTCCGGCCTCGACGTGCGGACCATGCCCGAAGGAGAACGGCTTGCCGTGAGGGGTTGGTGATGGTGATCGGGATTCTCGCTCTCCAGGGAAACGTACGCGAGCACCTGGCAAACCTCAACAGGCACGACGTGCAGGGCCTCCCTGTACGCCTGCCCGGGGATCTCGCCGGTATCGAGGGCCTCATTCTTCCGGGTGGTGAGAGCACTGCCATGAGGAATCTCGTCTCGTCCTCCGGGCTCGAAGAACCCGTAGGGGATCTCATCCGTCAGGGTCTGCCCGTGTGGGGAACCTGCGCCGGGGTCGTACTGCTGGCCCGGGGAGGGATCTGGTCCAGCGTCGATATCACGGTGGTACGCAACGCCTACGGCTCCCAGGTCTTCAGCCGCCTGGTGCACGAAAAATCGACCCTCTCGGAAACGCCGACCCCCATGGTCTTCATCCGCTCGCCCCGGATCACCTCTGCGGGGCGGGAAGTCGAAATCATCGCCGAGGTCGAGGGGGATGTCGTTGCTGTCCGGCAGGGCAGTATTCTGCTCACGACCTTTCATCCCGAGCTGGTCGATCACAGCCCCTTCACTGCCTGTTTCATCGACATGGTGAGGGCGAGATCGGCCCGCCCGGATGAAACGCCGGCTCCGGGACACTGCCCGAAAGAGGCCGGGCGGACAGTCTGATCGCGGTTTCAATCAATGGTATGGACCTTGAGGACAAGCCTGGGTCCCTATTGAAGCCCAAAAGCGGGGGGATGCGACCCTCCCGTCCCGTCCACCGTAGGGGGATTCACGCGGATAAGAAGCGCCCCTTTTAAGGCCTTGCCTTAAAAGGGGCGCCGTATTGCGCGATGCAGACCCCCCGGCACCTCTCAGCTCTTCTTCGCCTTGAACCTGTCGACGTCGATCCCGTATTTTTCCACCTTGTACTGGATGATGCGCTTGGTGGTGCCCAGGACCCGCGCGGCCTTGCTCTGGTTCCCCTTTGAATCCTTGAGTGCGTCGACGATAAGGGAACGCTCGTAGGCGCCGATGAGACTGGAAAGCTGGCCCTGTTTCTTTTTCGCCGGGGCCACCACCTTCATCTGCAGCGAGGGCGGCAGGTGCATGCTGTCGATGGTGTCGCCGCCGGCGATCAGCACGGCCCGCTCTATGCAGTTTTCCAGCTCCCGGACGTTTCCGGGCCAGTGATAGGCCAGGAGCGAGTCGATGGCTGGGGTCGAGATCCGCTTGATCTTCTTGCCGAATTCCTTGGTGTACTTCTCCACGAAATAGTCGGCCAGAAGCAGAATATCGCCTCCCCGCTCCTTGAGGGCCGGCATGTAGACGGGAAACACGTTGAGCCGATAGTAGAGGTCGGAGCGGAACCGGCCCGAGGCCGCATCCTGCTCCAGATCGCGGTTCGTGGCGGCGATGATGCGTACGTTGACCTTGACCGTCCGGGTGGTGCCCAGGGGCTGGAACTGCCGCTCCTGGATCACGCGCAGCAGCTTGGCCTGCGCCAGGGGCGAGAGCTCGCCCACCTCGTCGAGGAAGATGGTGCCCCCGTGTGCCTCCTCGAAACGGCCCCTTCGGCGCTGGCTTGCTCCGGTAAACGCGCCTTTCTCGTGTCCGAAAAGCTCGCTCTCGATGAGGGTGTCGGGCATGGCGGCGCAGTTTACCTCGATGAACGGACCCGCGGCACGGGGCGAGTTCCGGTGGATCGCCCTGGCCACCAGCTCCTTGCCGGTGCCGGTCTCGCCGTGGATGAGAACCGTGGTATTGGAATCCGCGACCTGGGAGATGAGCCCGAAGATCTCCCTTATGCCCTTGGAGTTGCCCACGATCTCGGAGGCCGGCCTCCGGGTCCTGCCCAGGATGTTCTTCAGCCGCCGGTTCTCTTCTTCGATGGCGCGCGTGTGCACCGCCTTGGCGATCAGGCCCGCCACCTCGGAGAGATACCTCATCTCGTAGTCCTGGTTGTCGACCCGGCGTGCCACCTTGTCGGCGGAGAGCACGCCCACGACCTTGCCGTCGTAGATGATGGGCACGCAGAGAAACGAGAGCTCGGAGCGGTCCAGGAACTTTCTGGCCCCGGTGCGGTCGAGAAAGTGCTCCTCCTTGCCCAGGTTCGCGATCACCATGGGCTTGCCGGTCTGGGCCACCTGGCCCGTAATCCCCTCGCCCGGCTTGTAGGTGATATCGAGGCCCTCGATGTCCACGCCGTGGGCCAGATCCAGTATCGCCTCGCCCGTGTCCCGGTCGAGGATGGAGATCATGCCGCGGTCCATCCCGGTCTTCTCGCTCAGGGTCTCGAGCACCTGTTCGAGCTGTTCCCTCAAGTCCAGGGGGGTGGCGAGAATCCGGGCCAGATCGTGGAGAACATCCAGGTCTTCGTATTCAAAGATTGTCATAGGGCTGTTCCTCTATCGCCTTTGCGTCCTGTCTTCGCATCGTTCATACGTTATTCCCCTGTCGCATCCCGTTCCCCTCGCCGAGGGATCCGGGCCTGCCTCTTCCCTATCCTTCGAAAAAGCACATCACCTTTTGCTGCACCACGTTCGAGACGATTCGCACCTTTTTGTCGCGCACATCGAAGACCCGGACCACGTCCCGGTATTTTTTCTCCTCCGGCAGGACCTCTTCCAGGATATCGGTCAGCCCGTCCTGCCACGATGAGTTGTAGTACACCCCCTCTTTCCAGGGGAAGACGGCCACGAAGAAGATCCGGTTCTCCACGAGGTCCTGGAAAAAGTGCGTGCCGTAGGAGAGCTCGGGCATGAGGTTGCCCTCGATGGAGGCGATCTCTCCCAGGACCGTCATGTTGCTGATCTCGGAGAAGTGCACCGGCACGCCCAGGGTGGGCGTGGTGGTTCCCCACCTGCCGGGCCCCAGGAGCATGGTGGGCAGGGCGGTGTGTGCGGAAGCCTGCCGGTTCAGGAGTCCCACCACCCGGCCGATGTCGTACTTCCGCTGCAGCGGAAGATCCATATATGCCCGGGGCTCCACAGAGATGATGCGGTCGATGGGCTGCGAGATGCTGCCCCCCATGAAGTTGCCGTTCATGCGGAACAGGACGTTCCTGTCGTCGACCTGCCCGGGAAACTCAACGGGCCTCTCCTCGCCGATGGTCTGCAGCGGCCGGCACTGGACCAGATTTATCCGAAAATCCTTCCGGCCCGTGAAATTGACCGTGAACTCGACGTCCACGGGATAATCGTAGCCTCTCTCCAGAATTTTCATCATGGACTGCATCAGGGAGGGGAAATCGGTGCGGGAGAGGAAGTCGTCGAAGGTGATGATCCATGCATCCTGATCCTTCCTGCCGTACTCCCTGAGCCTTTGGCTCGTCTCGTCGTCGAACACCGCGACGCTCTGAAGGGGCATTTCGATGCGCTCGCGGGCGAGATCAACAAACGCACGGGTCTGGAGCTCGTTGTCGTGAGTGTTGATCACGTCCACGCTATGCTGGGAGAAGGCGCGCAGGTCGTCCATCCCGGCAAAGGGCCGCTTCAGGGGATCGTCCAGGGCCACCAGCCGGGGATAGTCCCCCTCCACCCGGTCCACGGCCCGGGTTCCCAGACCGAGCACCATCCTGAGCATGCCTGCCTTCGGATCCATGCCCTCCTTCCAGACAAAGGTGTTGCGCGACACCCCCACCCCTCCGATATCCGGGAAGAAATACGGCCCGCGGTAGGAGCCGGACACCCGCTGGACCAGCAGGGCCATCTGCTCGTCCTGGAACTCCAGCCCCCGCTGCCTGCGGTAGATAAGGGCGCTCTCGTCCATGGTGCTGGCGAAGACCCGCTTGACCGCATCCTCGAACCCGGCGTAGCGCTCCTCGGGCGGGCCCTGGTTCGCGCAGAAGACGCTCTCGTACTTGCCGGCAAACGCGTTGCCGAAGGAGTCTTCGAGCAGCGAGCTGGAGCGAACGATGATGGGCGACTGCCCGAAATACTCGATGATCTGGTAGAAGTGCTCCTTGATGTCGTCCGGAAACACCCCCTCGCGCATCCTCTCCGCGAGCACCGGCGCCATGCCGAAAAACCCCTCGGGCGTCTTCTGTTCCATGCGCAGCTTCCAGCAGCCGTTGTTCACGAGATAGGAATAAAAGACGTCGGAGCCGATATAAAACGAGTCGTGGGGCTCCAGACGGTTGTTCCAGTCCCTGCCCGTGTCCTCGGCCAGGAGCTTCCGGGAGAGCAGGAGCCCCACGGTCTTGCCGCCGATGAAGCCCGAGCCGATGAGGCGCACCTTGATGTCCAGCAGATCCTCCAGGCTCAGGTGCTCCTTGACCAGGGCGGACATCCTCGGATCGCGGGTGATCATGAGATCGCAGAGCTGGGAGACCATCCGCCGCCGCCCCTGCTCCCCGGTATGGGTCGAGGTCAGGCCCTCGGCCTCCATGAAGAGCCTGTCCCAGTAATCCAGGTTCCTCCTCGAGCTTTCCGTGAACCGCGACATGTGCGTGAAGAGCTTCGAGGCGTCCACGCTGCTGGTCACGGGGATGAACTTCTCCCCCTTTTCCAGGTGGGGCAGGAACATGGTGGGTGAATACCGTTTCCATACCTTCAGAGGCTGGACATAAAAATCGCTGTCACAGTTGTATGTATCCAGCAGAACCTGAGTAGTCTCCCTGATCCGTGCCACGGTTGCATACGAATGCCGGTTTCTCACCAGGGCGAAATAGGCGACGGTCTTGAGCTCGAAGAGGTAGGGACAGGTGATGAGAAAGAAGTTTCCGATCATCAGGTCCGTGGCCCATGCCGAGAGCAGATCGGAAAGGCTGTCGAACACATAGTACGCCCCCACCCCCTCGCCGGTGATGATCGTGTGCACCTGGGTGGAGAACGTCTCGAACCCCTGGCTCGAATCCAGGCGATGGATGGTGAGACCTTCCCGGGGCTGCACCAGGGGCTCGTGCTGAGCGAAACGCATGTAGACGACCCGGTTGCGTTCATCGAGCGCCCTGGCCACGAACCGTTCCGCGATGTCCTGATAATCGCGGATGTCGTCAACCTGCCAGACCACGTTGTCGCCCGGCCGCAGCCAGTCGATAACGGGGTCAAGGCCCTGAAGACCCGTACTGACATGATTGATCGCCTTCATTGAGTTATCCCGTAGCACATTATGATTCATGATTGAAACCTATTCATGATTTTTGGACAATATTTAGCCCGTTTATATTTAATGTACAATATTGTATCAAGTCATATCTGCGACCTGCCAGATATTATCAAAGGTATCAAAAGGTTGTGTACCATGAACAGCTGGCACCCCCCTTGCTCTCTCTGCCCAAGCATAAACCTTGTGATGAAAGGAGACCAATTCTTATGATTTCTTCAGGTGATACCGCTTGGATGCTTGTTGCAACCGCACTGGTCATGCTCATGACGCCAGGGCTCGCCCTTTTCTATGGGGGCCTGGTGCGCTCGAAGAACGTCTTGGGCACCATGATGCAGAGCTTCATCTGCCTGGGACTGGTTTCCATTCTCTGGATCGCCTATGGATACAGCCTGGCCTTCGGCGGTGACGTCGGCGGCATTATCGGCACATTCCAGTGGATCGGCTTCAAGGGCGTAGGTAACGAGGCGGGGCCGTATTCAGATACCATACCGCATCTGCTCTTCGCGGCCTTCCAGCTCATGTTCGCCATCATCACCCCGGCTCTGATCACGGGCGCGTTTGCCGAACGGATGAAGTTCTCCGGGTTTCTCCTCTTCGTCATTCTCTGGAGCACGCTCGTGTATCTTCCGGTGTGCCACTGGGTCTGGGGCGGCGGATGGCTGGGCAGGCTGGGAGCGCTCGACTTTGCCGGCGGCACGGTCATTCACGTCAACTCCGGCACGGGCGCACTGGTGGCAGCCCTGATCATCGGGAGGCGGAAAGGCTACAAAACCCAGGCCATCTATCCCCATAACCTGCCGCTCACGGTGCTCGGCGCGTCGCTTCTGTGGTTCGGATGGTTCGGTTTCAATGCGGGCAGCGCCCTGGCCGCAAACGGAACCGCGACCCTGGCGTTCTTTACCACACAGGTCGCTACGGGTACTGCGGCTCTCTCGTGGATCCTGGCCGAGAAGATCATCCGGGGAAAACCCACCACTTTGGGCGCGGTGTCCGGAGCGGTTGCCGGCCTGGTAGCCATCACCCCGGCGGCAGGGTTCGTGGGACCTGTCTCGGCGATCATCATCGGCTTTGTGGCGGGAATCCTCTGCTATCTGGCGGTACTGCTCAAGGAGCGGCTCGGGTACGACGACTCTCTCGATGTGGTGGCTGTCCACGGCATCGGGGGCCTCTGGGGGGCGCTCGCCACCGGTCTGTTCGCATCGGTGGGGGCCAGCGGCCTGTTCTTCGGGAACGCCCATCAGCTCTTGATCCAGATCATCGGTGCAGGCAGCGCTATCATCTACTCGGGCATTGTTACCACGATCATCCTCCTGGGGCTGAAATACACCGTGGGCCTGAGGGTGAGCGAGGAAGAGGAGATCCAGGGCCTGGATGTGAGCCAGCACAACGAAACCGGATACGCCATCCGCTGATCTGTCCGGACAGAAATGATATCCGGGTCGTACCGACAGGGTCAACGGAATCACAGGCGATGCAACCAAGCAGAATAAACGAAAAGGAGTGAACACATGAAAAAGATAGAGGCCATCATCAAGCCGTTCAGGCTCGACGAGGTGAAGGAAGAGCTGCAGGCCCTGGGTATCACCGGGATGACGGTCACGGAGGTGAAAGGCTTCGGGCGCCAGAAAGGACACAAGGAGGTATACCGCGGTGCGGAGTACCAGGTCGATTTCATACCCAAGATCAAGATCGAGATCATTGTACCGTCGGCAATGGTGGACGGTGTGGTGCAGGGCATTCTCAGGTCCGCGAAGACCGGCAAGATCGGTGACGGCAAGATTTTTATCTCGGCACTTGAAGAGGTCGTGAGAATCAGAACCGGAGAGACGGGGGACGATGCCGTATAGGGTCTCGACGGCACAGATCGGAAGAACAAGGAACGAACCGATGGACAACGCCGTAAGCGGACCTGGTCTCGCCCGGGAACTCTCCTCCCGGGCGGACCGGTATATCCGCACCCTCTTTGACTCCCGTCCGCTCCAGGCAATGAGCAGGTGGAGCATCGTCGCACTGGGAGGATACGGGAGGCAGGAGATCTGTCCGTTTTCCGATCTCGATATCCTCTTTCTCCTGGAGAAAAAGCCTGCGGCACAGGAGATCGAGAACACCCTGAAGGAAACGCTCTACCCCCTGTGGGATGCCGGATTCAACGCCAGCTACAGCGTCAGGACCATGCACGAGGTTCTCCTTGACGCCCGGTCGGATTTTTTCTTCCAGACCTCACTCCTCGACGCGCGCCACATCTGCGGCTCGGAGGCGGCATACCGGAAATGCATGCGTATTCTCGCCGCAGACCGGTCTCTCAACGACAGCAGACCGTTCATCTCCCGGCTGTCGTTCCATACCCGGAAACGACACGAGAAGTTTGGTGATGCCTCTTATTTCCTCGAGCCGCACATCAAAGACGGCAGGGGAGGATTGAGGGATCACCAGAGTATCGTCTGGCTGGAAAAGGTCTTGAAGAACGGCCCCGGCGGATTCGCCCCGCTCATCATTCCCGCCGACCGCAGGGAGCTTGACTCCGCAGCGGAATTCATGCTGAGAACCCGGTTCATGCTCCACAGGCTTACCGGCAGAAAAACAGACCGGTTGCACATGGAATACCAGGAGGATCTCGCGGGGATATTGGGGTATGACTCACGTGCGGGGGAGAGCCCGGTGGAGGTTTTTCTGCGGGAGTTTCACCTCAGGGCCGTGACCGTACGCACCGTGCTCGACACCGTGCTGCGTTTTCTTGATCGGCCCCGGGGCATCCGGTCTTTTCTGAACTGGAAGAAATGCGATGGACGGTTCATCCTGTTCTCCGGCCTGTTGTCGTTTTTCCGCCCTGAGGAATTGAAAGGCGACCCGCTCATCGTCATGTCCGCCTTTGTGAAAATGGCGCGCGAGGGCCTTTCCCTGACGCCTGAGGCACGATCGCAGATAAGGTGCCTGAGCGAATACGACACCCCTCTGAAGGAGAGCGTCGAGGGGTGTTCGAACCTGCTCCACATCCTCCAGAGCCCGGGGGCGGAAAACACCCTGACCTCGATGCTCGAGACCGGTGTTCTGGAGCAGCTCGTCCCGGAATTCAGCGCAATACGCGGCAGGACCATCTTCGACGTTTACCATACCCATACCGTGGACCTGCACAGCATACACACCGTATGCGCGCTGAACGGGTTGAAGGCAGATGAACAGAGTGTCTTTGCGCGTGTCACCGATCTCGAGGTCCTGTACCTCAGCGCTTTTCTCCACGACATCGGCAAGGGTTATTCCAAGCCCCATGCCGACTCCGGCGCGGAGATAGTCCGCGCCTTGGCCCCGCGGTTCGGGTTCGATCATGACCGGACCGAGCTTGCAGCCTTTCTCGTGAAGAACCACCTGATCATGCCGGAGCTCGCTTACGGGCGAGACCTTTCCGAGGAAAAGGTGGTCAACTCTCTTGCCCGGCTGGTCGCGACCCCCCAGAGGCTTTCCATGCTGTACCTCCTGAGCGTGGCGGACTCGCGTGCAACCGGACCCGAAGCCTGGAACGAATGGAAAGCCGCCCTCCTCCGTGAGCTCTATATCCGGACGATCAACATCCTTGAGAAAGGACTGTTCAAAGATCCCGAAAACTCCATGCGCCTGGAGGAGAAATGGCACCGGCTCATCCGTGAGGCAGAGGGTGACAAAAACATGTCTGGCCGGCTCTGGGCGTTGCCCCAGGCGTACATCCTGGCCGGGAATCTGAAAGACATCAAGCGTCACCTGGCCGTAAGCTCGACACTCTCCGGACGGGACGACCTGATCGTGGAGACAGACCACCGCACGGGCCACGTTCTCGTCACCTTCATCACCCGCGACCGTCCAGGGCTGTTCTCGCTGCTTGCAGGCCTTCTCGCCATCAACCGCCTCGAAATCATCTCCGCAAAGATATTTACTTGGTACGACGGTACCGTGATAGACACCTTCAAGGTAATCACCCCATGGCCCGACTACCGGGGATTCAACGCCATGCACCATCAGTACAGGGACGTTCTCTCCGGGGAAATCAGGCTGGAAGACCGGATCGTGCGAATCAAGCCCCTGCTCACCACCGGCGATCCCGGAACCGTTCTCTCGGGAGATGCCGCATCCCCCGCTATCGACAACAACACCTCCGACTTCTTCACCATCATCCATGTGCGGGCACGCCGCAGGGCCGGGCTCATTCACGACCTTTCCAGCGCCGTCAGCTCTCTCGATCTGGACATCCACCGGGCCTTTCTCACGCGCGCGACCGATCTCGTGACCGGTGTTTTCTACGTGGTGGACAAGGACGGGGAAAAGCTGTGGGGGAAAGAGGCACAAAGCGAGGTTCTCCGGGCTATCCGCGAGGTGATCGGTGCCGGTTGAGCAATCAAAGGAGGATTCATCCCTTCACAGGGAGGGTAAAAACAGGGTATAGAATGCGGGCGGTTTCTGCCGCTGTACCAGGGGAGAAGGTGACAACATGCTGAGCAAGAGGATCATCGTGTGCCTCGACGTGAGGGACGGAAAGACCACCAAGGGGGTCAGGTTCGAGGGCAACGTGGATATCGGCGACCCGGTGACCATGGCCAGGGAGTACTACGAGCAGGGTGTTGACGAGCTCGTTTTCTACGACATCACGGCGTCACACGAGAGGCGGGACATCATGATCGACGTGGTCGATCGCGTGGCCCGCGAGATCTTCATCCCCTTTTCCGTGGGCGGCGGCGTCCGAAGCGTCGACGATATGTACCGGGCCCTTGACGCAGGGGCCGAAAAGATCAGCGTGAACTCGGCCGCGGTGCGCAACCCGGACATCATCTCCCGGGGCGCCCGCCATTTCGGGAGCCAGTGCATCGTGCTCGGGATGGACTCCAAAAAGGTCCCGGCCTCTCCCGCCATACCCTCGGGCTATGAGGTGGCGATCAACGGCGGCAGGACCTTCACGGGCATGGACGCCCTGCAGTGGGCCAGAAAGGCCGAAGATCTGGGCGCCGGGGAAATCTGTCTGAACTCCATCGACGCCGACGGCACCAACGACGGCTACGAGCTCGACCTCACCCGCATGATCTCGCGCAGCGTGGGCATACCGGTCATCGCCTCGGGCGGGGCAGGCCGGCCGGAACATCTGCGCGACGTCTTCCTCCATGCGGATGCCGATGCCGCGCTCATCGCCTCCATGGTCCACTTCGGCCGCTACACCATCCCGGGCATCAAGGCCTTTCTCACAAACGCGCACATCCCGGTGCGGAACGTAGTCTGAGCCAGGATCTTCCACCCCGGAGGCCCTGTCTCTATCTCTCGGCCCGCGTATCGGCCCCGAGAGGTTTCATGACATGAACAGAGACCGGTACCTCTCTTGCGGGGTTTTCTCGGAATCCTGCCGCTGTCTGCTCTTTGGAACCGGCAACCGCCCCCCGGCCGCGAAATGCTCCTCGAGCCGCTCAACCCGGGGCCCTGGGTGATAAATCAGTTCAGGAGAGCGAATGCTCGGCGGCTTCTGATGCACGAGCGCGAGATCACTCGCCCGATGTCCTGAACTTTTTCACGTCGCTGGAGAGCACCGAGGCATCCGCCCTGAGACTGTCAAGGGTACTGGCAAGCTCTTCAACGGTGGTGGCGTTGTTCTGGGTGAATGAGTCTATCTGGCTGACGGCTATGGAGAGTTCCTTCATGTTCTGGCTCTGCTCCATGCTCGCCGTGGTGACCTCTTCCATCATCTTGAAGAAGAAATCGAAGCGCGACATGAGCTCTTCGAGGGACTCGGCCGTCTTTTTCATGAAGTCGTCACCGGTCTTGATACGGCCCACGGTTCCGTCGATGAGGTTCCGGATCTCCCTGGCCGCATCGGCCGAGCGCTGGGCAAGGGCACGGACCTCACCTGCCACCACCGCAAACCCTTTCCCGTGTTCACCTGCCCGGGCGGCCTCCACCGATGCATTCAGGGCCAGGAGGTTGGTCTGGAAGGCCACCTCATTAACCGTCACCACGATATCCCCGATCTTCCGGGAATCCTGGGAAATCTCCCGGGTGGCATCTATCAGACTGGAGAATACCTCCCTGTTTTTATCGACGAGCCCGGTGATAATCTGGGAGGTTTCCCTTCCCTCTGTCACCACCTTGGTGTTGTGCTGAATCGATGCGTTCATCTCTTCTATCGATGCGGATATCTCCTCAATTGACGCCGACTGTTCCTGCGTCGCCTGTGACAGGCCCTGTGAGCCCGAGCTTACCTGCTCGATAGACCGATAGAGCTGTAAAGAGAGTTGCCTCACATGCCGTATGATCTCTTCCAGATTGTTCATGAACTCGTTGAACCAGTGGGCAAGCTGGCCCACCTCATCGATGCCCCTCACCTCCAGCCGTCTTGTGAGATCGCCTTTGCCTCCCGCCATGTCCTTGAGCATGCGGGACATGCTGCCAATGGAGAAGGTTATCCCCTTCATGAGCAGATATCCGTTGAGGAAGGTCATAATGACGGTCTGGATGACTATGAGAGGAAAGCTCATCTGGATGGAGGAAAGCGGCACGCCGGCGAATATGGAGAGATAGATGGTGCCGATCAGATCGCCGATGGGAGGGATTGCGATGAGAAGAATGATGGCAAAGAGCTTCTGGTTGAGACTGATTCTCAGATAACCCGTGCCGTCGGCGAGGAGGCCCTTTCTGCTACACTCCCGGTAAAAGGGGGCGAGGCTGTTCTCGGCCACCAGGTAATAGAGCGCCATTCCTGACAATCCGGTCATGCCCAGGATATTGCCCCCGAATATGAGCAAATCGTACGGCAGATAATCTTTCATGTAAAGGGGCATCACCACGGAAAGCCATGCGATCCCGGCCCACCTGACGAATATGAGGACAGCCTCTGCAAAGGGAAGGATCGAAGCACAGCGCAGGGCATACCTTGCCTCCTGCTCGTCAAGTCCTCCATCCTCCATCACCCTGACGGCAGGACTCACCAGATGATATTTGACCGCCGCTCCGATGGCCACCGAAATTACGGTCTGCAGGAATACCAGGGTGATGCCTTCGAGAAAATGTTCCCTGAACCCTTGAGATATGGGGAGGAAAAACATGACGACCGTCGGCACCAGCACGAGATACGTGATCCCTTCCTGGAACAGAAACGGGTGCAGGAAAAAGACCTTTGTGTACTCCTTCATGAGCAACCTTCCTTTCCCGATAAAATTCTTTTTAAGTCATATTGTATGCTTATATTATTCATTTCATACTTCCTGGGTATATCGGTGACGCAGGGCTATAAATTTAATCGCATACCTGCCGGCAACTTCCAGATGCAAGAAAAGAGGGAGCCCTGCCCGGGAAGACAGAAAAACAAACCGGATGTTCGGAAAAAGCCGACTCCTGGAAACCACCAAACCGAAAGATTCGCAAGAATGAACACCCTCCGCCCTCGACGGGGAAATCGGTGCATAGGGAGGTTCGTGTATATATTATTTCTTATAGAAATGTTCGATCTCCACTCTGATGTCCGTCTATTGAGATATGCAATAGCTTTCTATGGCCCTGTGTTTCCAGACACCCTCAAAATATCTATGCGTGAATCCATGGAAATATTTATCCGCAGCCAATTGATACAGAGGGCATAGCTTATTGTCCTGATTTTAAGAATTGGATCGATATATTGTTGGGGCAACAGTCAATGCTGCAAATTGTTCAATTTCGTACGTACACTTACAATTTTTACCGATTTAAAGGTCTATCAAATAGGCAAGCCCTGGATATTACGTCGTATTGAGACAGGCATGGTTATTGTAATATACTGAGATCATATACGTGGATATAGGGGGAGGGGTTATGCGCACTGAAGAACAACAAACAGATCACAGCGATATTAATCTCATCAAATCAAGGATCTCCAATTTGTTTAACCAGTGCCTTGATGACATAGAGAAGACTGTATCGGTAGCCGGTCTTACAATGAAAGACGTAGGTATCGATATGGAAAAATACACATTATATGGATGCACATGTATTGTTGAGTTGAAGTTACAGCTATAGCACCAGGATATTCGAAAGTTATTTGTATTCAGGAACTCAGTTTATCAAAGTACAGATTTTGGCTATCTATAACCCTCTCCGGTCGGGGCGCGTGATCCGGAATCCGCTTCCCGGTCCTCGAGATGCCTTATCCGGACCGCTGCACCGCCGTTTACTGGATTGATCTCACAGCGCCCCGGCAATGCGCCTAAGGGCCGCCGGGACATTCCTGTCCAGGATGTGGAGGCGCAGCACCTTCCTCTCCTTTTCCTTCAGCGCGTTCCAGTCGCCCAGGGCCTGGGCGCTCTCAAGGGTCCCGAACGAGATGGACGATTGCCACGACCCGGGCTCGTCAGGGACCGCGAGATCGTCCGAAACCTGCCGGGTGATCTGGATGAAGAGTCCCCTGCCCTCGTCACCCTTGTGGAGCTGGCCCGTGGAGTGAAGGTAACGAGGCCCGTACCCGCTCATGACCGCGATCCGGAAGGTGTCCCTGATCTTCGTGCGGAGCATGTCGAGGGCTTCGCCGATCTCGTCCGAGGGCGGCAGGTACGCCTGGATCGCCACGTACGAGGCTTCGTCCGCCCCGCCCAGAAACGATGCCAGGGCGTCTTCCGTGGTTTCCGCCCGCACGTCGCCGTACACGCTGATGTGCTGGGCCTTCAGCGCCGGGGCGGTCTCCGGGAGAGCACCGGTATTCCGGAACAGCTCCACCGCCTCTGTCGCTCGTTTCTTCGCGGCCTCCACGTCGGGCTGATCAAAGGGATTGACGCCGAGAATGTGTCCTGCCACGGCAGTGGCCGTCTCCCAGAGGTAGAACTGCCCGCCGATATCGCACAGATCGTGGAGCCCGATGCGCACCACGGGGTGCCCGGCCTTTTCGAGCCCTTCCAGGATCTTGTCGTGGGTGTGATCACCTTCAAGCCACAGGCTCACGAAGAGCCGGTCGTCCCGGTACTGCCCGGGCGATCCCGGCCGCTCGCGCACGATGGGCACGATGCCCTTGCCCTGCTTGCCCGTGCTCTCGGCGATGAGCTGCTCCACCCAGTCGCCGAACGAGGCTATCCCGGGCGACAGGAAAAAGGTCACCTTGTTCCTGCCCGCCAGCGCCGACTCGCCGAGGATCGCGCCGAGGATGCCCCCGGAGTTTGCGCCCTTAGGGGTGCAGATTCCGGTCTGGCAGTTCTCGGTCATGACCAGGGCCCGGTCCAGGAGCGACTTGATGTCCACGCCCATGAGCGCCGCAGGCACAAGCCCGAAATGGGAAAGGGCCGAGTACCTGCCGCCCAGACCGGGCTCGTTGAGGAAAATGTTCCTGAAATTGTACTTCCGGGCCGTTTCCATCAGAGGGGAGCCCGGGTCCGTGATCGCGATGAAGTGCTCCCCGGCAGTCTCTGCGCCCAGGGCGTCCGCGGTCACGGTGTAGAAATATCTGAACAACGAGAGCGTCTCCACCGTGGTGCCCGATTTGGTCGATACGATGAACAGGGTCGTGGCCGGGTCGACCTTCTGGTATTCGGCGGCAAGAAAGTCGGGATCGGTGCTGTCGATGACGGCGAGGTCGAGATATCCCTCGCGCACGCCGAAGACGGCCCGCATCACGTCCGGCGCGAGCGACGACCCGCCCATGCCCAGAAGAATCGCGCGGGTGTATCCCTTCGATGCCATGTCCCTGGCGAACTGCTCCATCCCGTCCGTGTTATCGAGGATGTCTGCCGGCAGGGAGAGCCAGGCGAGCCGGTTGACGACCTCCCGGGGGCTCTCGCCCCACACCGTGTGGTCGTGCGCGTAGATCCGTGACATGACCCCGGCCTTTTCCATCTCCCCAAGGCGGGCATCCACCCTGGCCTGAAGGTCTCCGAGCTCGGTTGTCATCTGATGCCACCCGGAGATGATGGCCCGCCTCTTGGCCGCGATGCTGTCCATGAGCGAGCGAAACGACCCGGCGAAAAGGCCCACGCCGTCCTTCTGCAGCTTGGAGGTCACGGCTTCGAGATCAATGCCCGCCTTCGCGAGCCGCTCGATCTGCGCGAGGGCCTCCTCAATGCCCGTGCCCAGCGTGCTCTCCGTCTTTCCATGGTCGAGAAAGGCCTGGAGCGTGGCAGGTGGAAGGGTGTTGACCGTATGGGAGCCGATGAGTTCGTCCACATAGAGCGTGTCCGGATATTTCGGGTTCTTGGTCCCGGTGCTCGCCCACAGCAGTCTCTGGGGACGAGCTCCCTGCTGCTCGAGCGCCTGCCACCGATCCCCGGAGAATATTGCGCCGAAGAGCCCGTAGGCTACCTTGGCGTTGGCCACCGCGATCTTTCCCGTGAGGTCGCTCAGCGCGCGTTTTTCGAGCTCCGGATCGAGCGAGGTGTCCACCCTGCTCACGAAAAACGAGGCCACCGAGGCCACGCGGGCGATGTCGCCGCCCGAGGCAAGGTATCTTTCCAGGCCGCGCAGGTAGGCGTGAGCCACCTCCTCGTAGCGCCTGACGGAAAAAAGCAGGGTCACGTTGACGTTGATGCCCTCTGCGATCAGGGTCTCGATCGCAGGCACGCCTTCCGCGGTGGCAGGGACCTTGATCATGATGTTCGGACGCCCCAGGTCCGCAAAGAGCCGCCTGGCCTCGTGGACGGTCTTTTCGGTATCGTAGGCCAGCACCGGGCTCACCTCGATGCTCACGTACCCGTCCAGGGCGTTTGTGTCATCGTAGACCTTCCGGAACAGATCCGCCGTCCGGGCGATGTCGTCAAGCGCGAGATGCTCGTAGACCTCTTCGATTGACAGCCCGTCCCGCACCAGGGCCGTGAGATCGCCATCGTAATCCGAGCTGCCCGCGATGGCCTTTTCGAAGATCGTGGGGTTCGACGTGACCCCGCGGATGCCCTGATCGATGAGTGACTGCATCTCGCCCGAGGTGATCAGCGACCTGCGGATGTAGTCGAACCATATCGCCTGCCCCATTTGGGCCAATGTATGGAGTTTTGCCATATCTTGCGCTCCTTCACAGATATTGGAAAGTTGTGACCGGTCACCTACCATACAGGAATCAGGGATGAAATCTCAAGTCCCTTTCTCTGCTTTGGAGATTTCCCCGAGACTCCGCTTCCCGTGCCGTTCTCCCGGGGCTTATCCTCGATCAATGGTATGCACCTTCAACGGCAAGCCCTGGACCATATGGAAGCCTCAAGGCCTGAACGGGAATGTGACCCCACCTTCAAGGTCCTGAAGAAGCGGACTCAGAAGGTGGATTCAAGGCAGGGTGTCCATGATATCCAGCCCGAAATGGGCGGCCCCTATGAGACCGGCCTTTGGATTGAGGATGACGTGCACCGGGAAGGCGGAGATGACTCCCGCGAGCCTGCCCTTGCGGAGATACGCCTCCATGAACGGGCTCTGCCCGATGATGGACACAAGCCTGGGCGGTATGCCTCCACCCACGTACACCCCTCCGGAGGCGAGGATCTTGAGCGCCAGGTTGCCGGTCTCCGCCCCGAGTATGGAGAGGAAGATACGCACCGTCTCCTGGCAGATTTCGCAGGTCGTATCCCGATCCAGCGCGGCATTCACGATAACGGCGGTGGCATCGGGCTCCCTGACCAGGCTTTCGGCGAGCCAGGCAGGCTCTTCGTGCCTGCCCTGGTCCTTGAGGAACGAATAGATGTTGGGAATGCCTGAGCCCGAGCATATCCGCTCGTAGCTGACATGCTCGAAGCGGTCCATGAGGTATTTCAGCATCTCGAGCTCGATAGCGTCCGCGGGGCCGAACTCGGTGTGCCCGCCCTCTGATGCGTGCGCGAGGTAGCGGTCGCCGTCCCAGGTGAGGTATGCCTCGCCCAGGCCGGTCCCGGCCGCGATGACCGCGCGCGGGCCGGTAGGGACGACGCTGCCCGTGTTCAGGGTGAGCAGGTCCTCGCCCCCGAGCAAGGGAATGCTGTAGGCCACGGCCTGGAGGTCGTTGATCAGGCGCACCCTGTCTATCTTCAGCTCGGTCTGGAGATTCCCGGCATCGATCTCCCACGGCAGGTTCGTGATCCGGGCCCGTTTTCCCACCACGGGCCCTGCCACGCCAAATACCGCGTGATCGACCCCCGTGACATCATATCGGGCCGAGAACTCCCCGACGATGGCCCTCAGCGAGCTATAGGACCCGCTGGGATACGTGCCCTCGTACAGGGGCCTTTCGGGACCGCTCTGCGGGGTGTACAGAGCGAGTATGGTCTTGGTCCCTCCGATATCACCTGCAATCAATTTCATGGCGTGCTCCGTTTCGTTATTTTACTATATATTATCCGTCATGGCGCGTCTGTTGGCAATATGATGGAACGAGGCCCCAAGTTCCGCCAGCCCGTCGATCTTGTGAAAAGTACCGGCGTGTCCCTGTTCGGCGCACCGGGTAAAGGGCGGGTATGCCTGCCGCCGGCCGTTGTCCGGTTCGAAGAGCCGGATGACTGATCATCGCGGGAAACTCACCCTGACGAGCTTCTGCGCCTCGAAGATATTCTTCACCTTGTTGATGAAATCTCTCTCCCTGATGGGCTTTCGGATGTACGCGTCCGCAAGCCCCCCATCAAAGAGTTCCTCAAGGTCCCTGATCTTTGCGCTTCCGGAGCAGATGAGCACTTTGATGTGAGGGTACTTGAACTTGACGTAATGGACGAACACGATTCCATCCATGCCCGGGCGGTTGATATTGGTGGAAACGATGTCGATGTCGCCGTGCCTCTGCTCGATCGTCTGCAGGGCCGTGTCACTGGAAGGGGAGGTGATGACGTCCAGATCATACTCCTCGAAGTTGTTTTCGATGATCGCCCTGATGAATGACCTGACCACCCGTTTGTCGTCCACGATCAGGACGATCTTTTTTCTCTTCACGCTCATGAGGTGCTTTCCCTTACGAAAATCAATATACGTGCCTTGAAACAATTTGCAAAGAGGGCTTCACACTGAAACAGGATTGTCCTATAGTGAGGAGGTAAGGGAAAAGAGAATCATGGCGCCTGAAAAAGGAAAAATCCTTCTTCATACCTGCTGCGGACCGTGCGCCACCACCTGCGTGGAGCGGCTCGCCCCGGATTACGAAGTCATCCTGTTCTTCAGCAATTCGAACATCGCGCCCGAGGCCGAGTATCTCAAGCGCCTGGAGCACGCCTCAAGGCTTGCGAAGATCCTGAACATCGCGCTCAGGGCGGATGTCTACGATCACCGGGCATGGCTCGATCACGTCAGGGGGCTCGAAGGCGAGCCCGAGAGGGGAAAGAGGTGCGAGAAATGCTTCGCGTTCAGCCTGGCGAGGACCGCGGCAATGGCCGGCGAACTCCGGATTCCGGCCTTTACCACGAGCCTGAGCGTGAGCCGATACAAGTCCTCGCCCACCATCTTTTCCCTGGGCAGGGCGTATCAGGCGTTCGAGGCGATAGACTTCAAGAAGAAAAACGGCTATGCCCGGAGCATCGAGCTGAGCCGGCAATACGGCCTCTACCGGCAGACCTACTGTGGATGCGAGTTCAGCATGAGGCCTTGATCCAGAGCACCCCTGAAGGGTCGCGGCGGTCGTCGAAACGTGCGGATCCCTCCGCAGCCTCGATAAAGAACCCGCAAAGGAGCCTTCTTTTCAAGCCGTCGTGCTATTCCGCTTCCGCCGTTGCCGGTTTCTTCGCCTCTTTCTTCACCGGCTGCCCGCCGCCCTCTTCCTTTTTCTTTTTCTTCTTGGGCTTGGCCTCCACCACGGGTTCTGCCGCCTTCTTGCCCTTCTCCTTCTGAGGAGCGGCCTTTTTCTCTTCCCTGAGCCTGGCCATCTCGACGAGCTTCTTCTCGTTCGCATCGATCGCGGCGAGCCTGACATTGGTGTCGTTAATCTTCGCCTTGAGTTTCTTTACCACGGAATCCTTCTCGATCAGCTTCCCGTCGATTCCCATCTCTCCCAGCACGGCCTTGCGCTGGCCCAGTTTCTCCATCCAGTACGCCTTCTGTGTCTCGCGCACGCTCCGAAGCTTTGAAGCCATATGTTCTCCTTTCGCTCTGGATACTCTCGATCATGAAATCGGCCCTAAAGGAACGCATGGTCACATGGTGTTCCGATAAGGGTGTTTTCCTCTATCATAGTTCTTTTCGGATTTCCAGCCCGTAAGATTTCGGAGCGGATGATCCGGTTTGCCTGATATATTGGAAGCTTCCCTTACCTTATTCACCGGGCCCGTACGAGAGCGAGCCGAACCGGATGGAAACCGCGGCCTCATGGTCGAAGGGCGGGGCCAGGACCGAGAGCGCCTTCAGCCTGAGGTCACAAGACTTCACGATGCCCAGCGAAAGCGCGAAGCCCTCCCGGTCGCACGCCGCGGCGAGCAGACCATCATGCACGTCGTATCCGCCGGGGGCCGGGACCGCCCCGTGTATCCCCCTGCCCTCCATACTCACCTCCTGGAGACGCGACCCTTTGAAGTAGTCCCCGAACATCCGTTGCCGGTATTCCCTCCTCTGGGTCATGCCGCGGGCCCTGACCTCGGAAGAGACGGGCATGCGCCGGATCGAGATCCCGGGATGCCCGGCAAAACCGGCGAGCAGGCCCTCCATCTCGTTTTCACGCTGGAAGGCGACCAGAAAACCCGGCTGCAGCAGGTCGATGACGTGAAACTGGAACTCCCGTGCCGCCTCGGGAAGCACGAATCCCGAGGAATCGAGCACCAGAACCTCGAATCCGAGCTTGCGCGCCTTTTCCACGAGTTTTCTCGTCCCGCTCAGACAGGGCAGCAGATGCCCCCGGGGAGAGGTGGACCCGACGAAATACCGGGTGGGCTCGCCACCCGGCTCTCCCGGTCCCTTCATCTCCTGCATCCCGATGGTGGTCGGCGGGCCGATGGACGACTGTCCGGGATCGCAGTCGATATATGCAACCCTCGCCACGCTGCTCAGACTCCGGGTCAGGGAGCGGCAGAAGGTGGTCTTGCCCCGGTTGCCGGCCCCGACGACGTACACCAGACGCTCGCCGGGCGCATCGCGCACCACGGAGGCGAGCTCCTCCCAGGCTCTCTCCATACTGGCGGACAGCGGTTCGTCCATGAGGTACATGATCTTTCTTCCGGATGCTCATCTCAAACTGCATGGGGCTTTCTTCATTTCAAATCGATGAACCGAATCTTCTTTCATCCGGCTGTTCCTGCCTGCCCGGGCCGACGACCCGCACCTTCCTCCCCGTGTGTCTCCCGTTCCGCCGCCCCCCGGCCTGAAGGGGCGTATCCTGGCCACCATTCGGAACGGCACCCCGAAGAACCGCCGGAGAGGCGCGCTCACTTCCGCGTCCCGCTCCTTGAGTCCGGCCCTGCGGGCCGTACTATGTCATTGAGAAACGATCGTTTTGCACCGGGGTGCCCCCCGTGTTTTCGAGGGCGCGGCCCCGGTGGAACCTGAAAAAAGGAGGTGTCTGCATGAGGGTGCTGGTACTTTTCTATTCATCCTACGGTCATATCTACCGCATGGCCGAGGCCGAGGCCGAAGGCGCAAGGCAGGTGAGCGGGGCCGAGGTGGATATCCGGCGCGTTCCCGAGACGCTCTCGGACGAGATCCTGACAAAGATGGGGGCCGTGGAGGCCCAGAAGAAATTCGCTCATATTCCCGCGGCACGCGTGAGCGATCTGGCCGAGTACGAGGCCATCATATTCGGCTCCCCCACACGGTACGGGAACATGGTCGGCCAGATGCGCCAGTTTCTCGATGCGGCGGGGTCGCTGTGGGCCGGGGACAAACTGGTGGGGAAAGTAGGAAGCGTGTTCACGAGCAGCGGAACGCAGCACGGCGGTCAGGAGTCGACCATACTCACCTTTCACGTGAACCTCCTCCACTTCGGCATGATCCTGGTGGGGCTTCCCTACAGCTTCAAGGGGCAGACGACCCTCGACGGGATCACAGGCTGCTCTCCCTACGGGGCATCGACCATAGCCGGCTCCAGAGGCGAGCGGTGGCCGAGCGAGGCAGAGCTCGACGGCGCGCGCTTCCAGGGAAGGCTTGTGGCCGAAACCGCGAAGAAGCTCTTTGGCTGACCTCTCTCCCGGCTGGATAAAAACGCCGCATCGAGCAGGCAATCAGGTGCGGATGCGCTTCTTGAGCTCCCTGATCAGGGCGGTGCAGACCTGGCCCGCGTCGGCCACGATGGCGACGTCGGCCATTTTCATCATGGCCGCGTTGGGGTTCTTGTTGACCGCGATGATGAACCCGGTGTTCTTGATCCCCGCCGTGTGCTGAATGGCGCCCGAGACGCCGAACGAGAAGAGAACCTTCGGGCTGATGTGCCTGTCCGCCTGGCCAACAAGGGCGTCCTCGTCGGCCCATTTGGCATAGACAACGGGCCTCGTGGCGCCCACCTCGCCGCCCAGCACCCGGGCAAGCTCGAAGAGATTTTTGAACCTGGTCTTGCTGCCCATGCCCCGGCCTCCGCATACCACCACCGGTGCCTCGCCTAGCTTCTGCTCCCGGGAGGCCTGCCGCTCGGAGCTGATGAGCCGTACCCTGTCTTTGGGGAGGTCTCCGGACAGGGGCACGTTCACGATTTCTCCGGTTGCCTGGTAGTTGTGGGGTATCTCCTGGAACACGCCCGGCCGGACAGTCGCCATCTGGGGCCGTTTCTCCGGGGTGACGATCCTGGTGAGGAGGTTCCCGCCGAAGGCCGGAGCGGTCTGCACCAGCAGGCCCGCATCGTCGATGTCCAGGCCCACGCAGTCAGCGGTCAGCCCGGTTTTGAGACGCTTTGCCAGGCGGGGGGTGAATTCCCTGCCGAACGAGGTGGCGCCCACCAGGATGATCTCCGGGCCGTACTGCCGCACGATCCGCTCCATCAGCGCCACGTAGATATCCGTGCTGTAAAACTTCAGCCCGGGGTTGTCGCAGACATAGACCTTCGCGGCCCCGTGCGCGATGTACTCGCCGACCCACTCGTCCACCTCGTGGCCGAACACCGTGGCGCACACCTCGGCGTCGATCTTTTCCGCCAGGTCGGTTGCACGCGAGAGAAGCTGCAGGGTCACCCGGTTCTGGAAGTAGTTGCGGTAGTCGCCGAACACCCAGATGCTGCGCCTTTTCTGTGCCATGGGTTATTCCACCGCCTTGAGATCTTTGCGGATAAGGCTCCCGATCGTGTCGTCGAACCGTTCGAAAAGCTCTTCCACAATCTTCTTGGGCGCCCCTTTGAGCACGATGTTCTCCTTCTTCGCAACGGGCGAAAAGATATCCACGATCCGGGTGGCCGATCCCTGCAGGCCCACGGCATCCTCGCCCAGTCCCAGGTCGCGGGCGCCCACGGTCAGGATGCCGGGCTCCCTGAACGCATCTTGCAGGCCTGCCATCGAGGCGTAGCGCGGCATGAAGAAGCCGGTGGCCACGGTGACGAGACCGGGCGTGTCCATCTCCAGGGTCTCGAGAAAGTTGTCCGACACCCGTTTGATCCGCAGGGTGTTCCCGCGTAGATCGAGATCTTCCACGGCCGCGATCGACGGGATGTCCAGTTCCTCGGCAAGCTGAGGCCCCACCTGGGCGGTCTCGCTGTCGGAGGTGTGGCACCCGCAGAGGATCAGGTCGAAGTCGGGGCAGAAGATCTCGATGGCCCGGGCAAGGGTGAACGAGGTGGCCAGGGTGTCCGCACCCGCCATCTTCGGGTCCGAGACCATGAGACAGCGGTCCGCACCCAGGGCGATGGCCTCCCGGAGGATCTCCTCCGCCATGGGCGGCCCCATGGTCATGGCCGTGATGTGACCGCCATGGCGCTCCTTGAGCATCAGCGCCGCCTCAAGGGCATGCTTGCAGGCTGGGTTCATCATGCCTTCGGCCGCGTCCCTGGTAAGGGTGCCGGTTACCGGGTCCCATGGAAGGTCGCTCACCATGGGCACCTGTTTCATGCATACGATCATCTTGAGCATCGTCGTCACCCTTTTTACACCGGCTCGGCCAGGATGGCCCGTGATATCACCATGCGCTGGATCTCGCTCGTTCCCTCGTAGATCTCGGTCACCTTGGCGTCGCGGAAATAGCGCTCCACATCGTATTCCTTGCTGTATCCGTAGCCGCCGTGGATCTGCACGGCCTTTCCGGTCACCCTCGATGCAGTGGCGCTTGCATAGAGCTTGGCCATGGAGGCCTCCTTGCCGAAGGGCCTGCCGCTGTCCTTGCGCTCGCTGGCGCGGTACACCAGCAGGCGGGCCGCGTCGATCTCGGTGGCCATGTCCGCGAGCATGTTCTGGATGGACTGAAACGACGATATGGGCTTTCTGAACTGCTGGCGCTCCCGGGAGTACTTGACCGAGGCCTCATAGGCCGCCTGGGCGATCCCCACGGCCTGTGCCCCGATTCCGATTCTGCCGATGTCAAGCGCGTCGAGCCCAATCTTCAGGCCGTCGCCCTCTTTGCCGAGCAGGTTCTCCCTACCGACCCGGCAGTCCTCGAAGAACAGCGATGATACGGGATTCGCCCGCATGCCGCACAGGTCTTCGATCTCCCCTACGGAAAAGCCGGGCATCCCCTTCTCCATGATGAATACGCTCGCGTTCCGGCCCGGTCTGGCCTGCGGGTCCGTGATGGCGAAGATCAGCGGCAGGCCGCACACCCCGCCGTTGGTCACGAAGATCTTGGTGCCGTTGATCACGTACTGCCCGCCGGTGAAAACCGCATGGGTCTCCACGCCGCCCGCGTCGGAGCCAGCGTTGGCCTCGGTGAGGCAGAACGCGCCGATGCACTCCCCGCCCGAGAGCCTCGGCACGAAGCGCTCCTTCTGCTCTTTTGTACCGTATCTGAGTATCGGGGAGATGCCGACGCTGTTGTGGACCGTGAGGCACAGCCCCAATGAGCCGCTCACCCGGGAAATCTCCTCGATGGCGATCGCGTAGCTGATGCTGTCGATCCCGGCGCCGCCGTACTCTTTCGGCACCTGGAGCCCGAAAAAGTTCAATGGGCGCATCTTTTCGACAACCTCCAGGGGAAACCGGGCCTCCTGGTCGATCTCGTGGGCTACGGGCCCGAGCTCGGCCTCCGCGAACTCCCGCACGCTCTTGCGGACGAGCTTATGCTTCATGCACGCATCGAATTCCACAGCAGTTGCCGCTCCTTTGTCATGAACCGTTTCTCGTGTGGTCCGGAGCAGCACAATAACTCAATTCACCGGAAAGTTCAAGGGCATGCAATGCCCTCTCCGGGCTCAGAATTGTGTGCGCAAGGCCTTGATTTTTCCTGCTTGAGATCCTAGGTAAACGAATGATATTCATGCATATTCAAAATCGAAAACCCAAGATGGAGGAATCATGGAGCACATGAAGGAAACCCGCCAGTTCAAGACCGAGGTGCAACAGCTGATGAAGCTCATCGTCAATTCGCTCTATTCCCATCCCGAGATCTTCCTGCGGGAGCTGATATCCAACGCCTCGGACGCCATCGACAAGGTCAGGTTCAAGTCCCAGACCGACCCGGACATCCTCGGGCAGGACGCCGAGTTCAGGATCAGAATCGTCCCGGACAGGGAGAACCAGACCATCACAGTGGAAGACAACGGCATCGGCATGACCTATGACGAGGTGGTGGAAAACATCGGGACCATCGCACAGAGCGGCACCAGGGCCTTTCTCGACGCCATGGAAAAGGCAAAGAACAAGGAAAGCCTTCTGCCCGAGCTCATCGGCCAGTTCGGGGTCGGGTTCTACAGCGCCTTTATCGTGGCGGAAAAGGTCACGCTCCTCACGCGGGCGGCGGGACAGGAAAAGGCCGTGAGATGGGAATCGTCCGGCGACGGTTCCTACACCGTCGAGGAGGCCGACAAGGATTCCCGCGGCACTACGGTGACGCTGGAGCTGAAAAAACGCGGCGATGACGAGCCCGACTACACCGACGAGTGGACCATCCGTGGCATCGTGAAGCGGCATTCCGACTTTGTGAGCTACCCCATCGTCATGGATGTCGAACGACAGGAGCAGATCCCGGAAGACGAGATCATCAAGGACAAGGACGGCAAGCCCATCGGATCGACCACCCGAACCGTGAAGCAGCAGGAGACGCTCAACTCCATGAAGGCCATCTGGACCAAGAACCGCTCCGAGGTCACCGAGGAGGAATACGCCGAGTTCTACAAGCACATCAGCCACGACTGGGAGGCCCCCCTTGCGCACCTCCACATCCGGTTCGAAGGCACCACCGAGTACCAGGCCCTGCTGTACATCCCCTCGCACCTGCCCTTGGACTTCACCCTGCGGGAGCGCAGGCACGGCATCCACCTCTACAGCAAGCGGGTCTTCATCATGGACGACTGCCGGGAGCTCATGCCCGAATATCTCGGGTTCGTCCACGGCGTGGTGGACGCCCCGGACCTGAATCTCAACATCAGCCGCGAGATCCTGCAGCACGATTCCCTGGTGAGGAACATCCGGAAAAACCTTCTCAAGCGGATCTTCGACCTGCTCGAGAACATGGAGCCCGAAAAATACGAACAGTTCTTCGCAGAGTTCGGCGCCATCCTGAAAATCGGCGTCCCCACGGACCACGAAAACCGGGAGCGGATCGCAAAGCTTCTCAGGTACCGCACCACCAGGTCCGAGGGGAAGTTCGTGTCGCTTAAGCACTATGTCGAGCGGATGCAGCCGGGTCAGGACGAGGTCTACTACATCACGGGCGATAACTTCGCCGCCCTGGCCAACAGCCCGCACCTGGAGCGGCTCAAGGAGAAAGACCTGGAGGTGGTGCTCATGACCGACCCCATCGACGAGTGGGTGGTCCAGCACCTGGGGCGGTTCGATGACAAGAAGTTCGTCAGCGCGGAAAAGGGTGACCTGGGCCTGGACAAGCCGGACGACAAAAAATCGGGCGAGTTCGGCGATTTCTTCGCCTTTCTCAAGGACGAGCTCAAGGACCTGGTCAAGGAGGTAAAGCCCTCGACCCACCTGAAGGACTCGATCTCGTGCCTTTCCGGCGAGGCGTACGACATGAGCGCCTACATGGAGAAGATCCTCAGGGCCTCGGGCCAGAAGACCGAGCCCGTAAAAAGGGTGCTCGAGCTCAACATCGACCATCCGGCCATCGCGAACGTCAAGTACGTGTTCGAGAAGGACCGTGAAGACCCGGCGCTCAAGGATTACGCCCGGCTCCTCTATGATCTGGCCGTGGTCGCCGAGGGGGGCAAGGTGGGGGACCCCTCGCGCTTTTCCCGTACCGTGGGCCTGCTCATGGCCGAGGCCATCACCGCCGAAGAGCTCATGGCAGGGGATGATGCGATCGAGGTGTGAGAAGGATACAAAAACAGGGAACCCTGCTCAGAGCAGGGTCCCCCTTTTTCGTTTCAGATGAGACTGTCTTTTTACCCTATTCCGCCCAGACGACATCGGACAGCTGGGTAGGATAACTGTTCAAGAAGCCAAGGCAGAGATCGTTTGCCTCGTCGATAAACGCCAATGCCCCCTCGTCGTAATCCGGCATATCTGCGGAAAGGACCGGCACTACCTCTTCAGGGGTCGCACTCTCGATGTTGTCCAGGGTGGTGACAATATAATAATCTTGCGGGACACCTCCATCTGCAATAATAGCCCTGAATGCCATACCGCTGTCCACTTCGCCTCCTGCCAGAATCTCCCACTGGGCATCCACGTTCATCCCGGCATCTGTTGACTGGGTGATGGAGAACCATCCCTCATCCGGACTCCCCCTCCACTTGAATGCGCAGTGAAAATCATCCTCGCCTTCCGGGCCCTTAGGTTCACCGGCTGATACGGGCGATATGCCCGGCACGACAGTATGTCCGGTATGACGAAAAGGAGCGAATGAGCGCATGACAGTGGATACGAAATCATGCTTGTGATACAAGACAACCGGATTTATCAACTGACAGACAGGGGTTCTTGAGGAAGGTATGAAGAAGCTCATCCTGATCCTGCTCGCCGCAGCCTATGCCGCGAGCCCCTATGACCTTCTGCCGGATTTTCTCATCGGCTGGGGCTGGCTCGATGACCTGTTCGTCGGCTATCTCCTGTACCGGTACGTGCTCTTCCCGGTAGCGGGCCGATTCACCCGGCCCGGAGGTTCCGGCGGCCGGGAACGTGAATACGCAAGGCAGGATTCCGCGGCCGGCAGCCAGCCCGGTTCCGGCGGCGCAGGTCCCTCCGCCCGCGCGCCCGGTCCCAAAGACCCCTATTCCGTGCTTGGTCTCGACCGGGATGCGTCCAGGGATGAGATCCAGAAGGCCTACCGGGAGCTTGCGAACAAGTACCACCCGGACAAGGTCCAGCACCTGGGCGAGGAGTTCAGGGTGCTGGCCGAAGAGCGTTTCAAGGAGATCCGGCAGGCATATGTCTCCCTTATGGAATGACTTGCGACATTCAACGGCATGGACCTTCAACGGCAAGCCCCGGACCCTCGTGAAGCCGAAAAGCTTGAACGGGAATGTGACCCCACCTTCAAAGTCCTTAAAGAAGCGGATTTAGAAGATGGATTCATCCGTAGTCGTCTGGGGGTCGGGAAGCGCCTTTTGGCGGCGCTTGTACAGCGGAACGGCGGGATTCTCCGGCAGCCTTTTTTAACTGTATGAAAACAAACCCTTGCAGATCTTTCCTCCGGATACTATAGTACCGGCGCGTGAAAGCCCCAAGAGTCCTGGTAAATTCTCGGGATACGCGGGATGTCGTATATTCTTTCTCAAGTATTGAATAGCACGAGACGATAGGAACCGGCAGAGAGCAATACCGATTACCCTCAGGCGAGGAGAAAGGATGTCGAAGCGCCATGGGAATTTTCCGGAGGAGTGAGATGGGGATGAAAAACGGTTCGAACATGGATAATATCGTGGGCCTGCTCGGCAAGGGCACCGAGTTCGAAGGCAAGCTGATTTTCGAAGGAACCTTGCGGATCGACGGCAAGTTCAAGGGAGAGGTTATCACCAGCGGGATCCTCGCCGTCGGCGACGGCGCCCTGGTTCATGCCGAGGTCCAGGCCGACACGATTATCGTGCGCGGAGAGGTTCACGGGAATCTCAAGGCCGCCAAGCAGGTGGAGATCAAAGGCAACGGCAGGCTTTACGGCAACATCAACACGCCTTCCCTCATCGTGGACGAAGGGGTGGTTTTCGAGGGGAGCTGTCAGATGACAAATGCAGAGAAGACGGTCATTCCCCTGGACGTGAAAAAATAGCTTTAAGGTCCTTAAAGCCGCCTTTTTCTTCTGTCTCTCGCCGCATCCCCTTTCCGGGGGTGCCTGAAGAAATCATCCGACAATACCGGACCCTGCTGAAAAATAAAACGTCACGACCGCCGGGACGCCTTGCAGGAACGGGCTCCCGCCTTCCCGGTGCCGACGATCGGAGCGACCCGGCCGTCGCTGCAGCGGATAAAACAGCTCTTGCGCTCCTTTGCCCGGTACATCGCCTCGTCAGCGCATTTCAGGAGCACCTCGGCGTCATGACCGTCTTCGGGAAAGATACTGATCCCGATGCTGGTGGAGATGAAATCGATGGTGATGTCCATGATGTGATACGGCATGCACAGCTCCTCGACGATCCTCCCTGCCACCCGCTCGACGTTGAGGTCACGCGAATTGGTGAGAATGATCGAAAACTCGTCGCCGCCCAGTCTGCTCACGTAATCGCTTTCGCGGACAATCCGCCGGAGCCTGGCCGCCACCTCGACAAGTAGCCGGTCTCCGATCTCGTGACCGTGGACGTCATTGACCTTTTTGAACGAATCCAGGTCCAGATACAGCACCGCCCTCCTGGCCTCGTAACGCCTGGCCTCCCTGATGGTTTCGGTGAGCTTTTCCACAAAGGCCTTCCGGTTGAACAACCCGGTAAGGGAATCGTGATAGGCCATATAGGTGAGCTCCTGCTCGAACCGTTTGCGTTCGGTGACGTCGCGGATGATCCCCTGGAACCCGACCGGGTCGCCCTTGCGGTCTTTTTTCAGGGAGATCGAGGTGTCTGCGACGAAGCGGGACCCGTCCTTCTTCATGAGCTCCCACTCCATCGACTTGACTGATTCACCTGTGGTGAAGATCTTGTGGAACGCGCTGAAGACGAACTCGGCGCTGGTCTTGTCCATCAGCCGCCGGTAGTTCATTCCCACCATTTCTTCCTCGGTGTAGCCCATGTGCTCGGGAACCCGGCTGTTGAAAAAGGTGAAGTTGCCTGCCAGGTCCACCTCGAAGTATCCGTCTTCTATGGAGTCGAGGATGATCCGGAAGCGTGTGTCGCTTTCGATGAGTGCGTGTTCCGTCTCCAGGCGTTCGGTGACGTCCCGGGCCACGCCCTGCACCATCTCTTTCCCTTCGCGGTCCCTGACCAGGATGTTTGTGTATTCAATGACGTGGGATTGGCCGTCCCTGGATATCACCTGCATGAGGCCCTCGTCCTTTCCGTTGGAGATGACCCGCTGGAGATAATCGTCGAACTGTTTGCGGTAATGCTTCGGCATCATGCTGCGGGCGTTTCTGCCCACCACGTCCTCGCGGTACAGCCCGAGCCTCCCGGTATAGTGGGGAGTGAGTTCGGTGAAATTGCCCTCCAGATCGTGCTCGAACACGAACTCGGTTATATCCTTGGAGATCTCCGCAAAACGCTCACAGTAGTCCCCGAGCCGCATATTGAGCTCGGATATCTTCTGTTCCAGATCCCGGTATGTCGGTTTCCCGATCATGGAAACCATCCTCAATCAGGATCGGCGGCGGCGTGCACGAGGAATTTCAGCCTGTAGCCTGCTGTTTTCTGCGTGTCCCGGAGCTTCAAGTATGAGATCCCCCTTAAAGAAACATTTTCCTTTCAGCACCTATCGGAGAAATCTCCGGAAAAAATTATTTTGAATTCGCGACTTATTTCAGCGGGAGGATAGCGGTCCGCTTCTACCTTTCACATTTTGCGCAGGCATCTTGACTTCACCCCGCGCACCATTATCATTAACCCTACGCCTTGGGTTCACATTCTAAAAGTGAGTATCTCCCCATAGACCCTCACTCGGATTGAACCCAAGGCATCCCTCTCTACAGGCGGCTTCCGGGGTCGAGTACGTCTTTGCGCCACTCGCGCCGTGCATGCGTAAAATGCACACCTATACGTACATCCCTGTATGGCCTACCGCGCTCAGGTACAGCACGCTCTCCTGAATGCCGTCCACGCCGATGATCTCGTTGACCTCATTGTCGAACAGGGCCCCCGCGTGGCAGCACCCGAGCCCTATGCTGATGCTGGCGAGAGACAGGTTCTGCGCCATGTGCCCCGCCTCGATGTACACGTAACGGTATCCCCGCTGCCGGTATTTCCACACCGTCCTCTTGAACACGGCGGTAAAGACGACGACCGCTGCGGCATGTGCGCACATGGCCTGGCCCAGGGCAGCCCGGGCTATAGCCTCGCTGAAGTCTCCAAGCTTCAGCTCTTCGAGCTGGTGCGATTTCACCTGGTAGTGGTATACCCCCCGCTCCAGTCCGTCGATCCTTTCGGCGATCACATAGGACTCCACCGGATACAGTGCCCCGGCGGAAGGAACCGTCCGGAAGGCAAAGCCCATCTCCCTTCTCTGGATGCCGCTCGAGGTCCACAGAAGCGAGGAGAGATTCTCCAGGGAAATCGGGGTGTCGAGAAAACGCCGGAGGCTCTTTCTCCTGAGCAGGGCCTCGTACAGGCTCATGTCGCCGCACCGGTCGATCGCCGGCAGCGATATCTTGCGCGCGTGAGGATATTCCTTGTAGATGGGCGGCTTCCCGTCCAGATCCAGAGAGCCTCTGGGCATCCGCCTCCTGTCATACTTCGTCTCTCTCTGAAACCTCTCCCCTATTCCATCTTTCATGACACTCCCCCCGTTTCATCCCTGGTGCGAGAGGGAAACCGCATGCATCGCACACCCTGCGCAGCAGGGAACAGAATCACGCCTTGTTAAAACTGCGCCCCCTTCAGGAGAAGACGCCCTTCAGTCCTCGCGGGAACCATAGTTTGCATCGAGCAGCTTCCTGGTCACCGACCCCGGCTTCTTCAGAATCTTCGAGCCCCTGGTTATCTTGCAGAGGCTGATCTGATGATGCGCCGCGATACTTCTCTGGGCATGTCCGGCATGCAGCTCCTTGAGCAGCTCCCACCTGAGCTCCAGGTCCTTGATCTCCCTGGGCGTGAATATCTCCTCAAAAAACGAGGCCATCTCCTTATGGTCGTGGATGTCGGCGAATATCTTTTCCAGCTCGTGACGGGCCTTCATGGCAGCCTCCTGCAAGGGGATAATGGATATAGTTACAACACAACGATTCCTTTTTCCAGAGAATCCTTGCCCCTCTCGGATAGCGTTCATCCCCGTCGCTCCACGGGAAACAGCCTTCCGCATGGGATGCATCGTACCCGGTTCACCGCATCATCCACTGGAGCCGGCCCTTTTTCAGGGATATCGCCGCCTTGGGGCACACCTCGAGACAGCAGAGGCACCGGATGCACGCACCGTAATCGAACCGGGGGATCTCTTCTCCCTCTTCCGCCCTGCCGATCGCCTGGGCAGGGCAGATCTCCCGGCACTGATAGCAGAGCGTGCAGCGCCCGGCCACCGGCACCGGGCGGTCGGTGAACAGATCCTTCATGATCCTGCGGATCAGGGGAACCTGCAGGAACCGGGTCGCCCCGGGCTTTTGCGGCGCACGGAAATCGCCTACGCGCATATCCTCGATCCTCTCGCCTATAAGCTGGATCTCTTCTCCGGACGAGATTCCGAACCCCCTCCGAAAGCCCTCGGTAAGGGTGGTGCAGAGCCGGATATCGAGACCGCTCACCTGCACACCCACCCAGTCCACGGCCAGGGCATCGAGACCGACGATCACCGCGCTCATGGTCCGGGGCCTGCCCGCGGACCCGGGACCGTCGCCCTCCATGGCGACTATGGCATCCATGAGGTGAACCATGGTCCTGGGAGGATCGAACCCGTTGAGGAAGGCGCCGTACAGGTCCAGGATAAACCCGGAAAAATCGTCCTTTTCCGGAAACTTGAGGTGCATCTGGGACTTCCGCAGACCGGGCACGGCCCCAAAGAGATTCTTCATCGCGGCGGTGATGTAGGTGAGACCGTGGGTCTTGAATTTGGGCAGGTTGACGATCATGTCCGCGTCGAAGAAGGCACGGGCGATCTCGAAGGACCTCATCCTCCTGCCTCCGGGGTAGGAGAGCTTCCCGGTTTCGGACAGATCGGCCACCGGTATTCCGAGATCCTTGAGCACCGGTGCGTAACCGGCCGCCTTCAGGGCGTTCCCGAGGGATACAACGGCCGGAGACTCGGCCAGGATCGGCCTTCCCCCGTGGTCTATGACGATCTCGGCGGCCGCGCGGAAGAAATGTGGATGGGTGACCACCGCGCTCTGGGGCCGTGCCGCGGATAGGAGATTCGGCTTCAGAACGACCCGCGCCCCGCGAAACGACGGGAGTGGAAAGCCGATGTCGTGGAGGCCGCGGAGCATGGTTTCCTTGAGCGCCGGCAGCTCGTAGCCCCTGCATCGCAGGAGAGAAACACTGGTCATGACTGAGGACCTCTCTTCCATCAAATGAATGATATCCTTCATAATACCGAATGCATTTACCCGGTCAATCGGAAGATGATTTGACGCATGAAACCCCGAGGGTTATAGAAAACGGGAGAATCATGCAAGGAGGAGGTGACCGGGGAAGATGAAACTGATCTCATGGAACGTCAACGGGCTCAGGGCCGCAGTGAAAAGCGGGTTTCAGGAAAAGGTGCAGATGTTCGACGCCGATGTCGTGTGCATTCAGGAAACCAGGGCGGGCAACGGTGAAATCGCCGTCGATGTCCCCGGCTACCTGCAGTACTGGAACAATGCCGAGAAAAAGGGATACTCGGGAACGGCCGTCTTCTCCCGGAAGGAGCCCCTGTCCGTCTCGTACGGCATGGGCATGCCCGAGCACGACCGGGAGGGGCGGATCATCACCCTGGAGTTTCCGGGCTTCTTCCTCGTGAACGTCTACACCCCCAACGCCCAGCGGGGTCTGACCCGGCTCGACTACCGCATGAAGTGGGACGCCGACTTCCTCGCGTACCTGAAAAAACTCGAACAGAGGAATCCGGTCGTCTTCTGCGGAGACCTCAACGTGGCCCACCAGGAGATCGACCTCAAAAACCCGAAAGCGAACGTCCGCAACGCGGGATTCACCCCGGAGGAGCGCGGCTCCTTCGACCGGTTTCTGGAGAGCGGCTTCATCGATACCTTCCGGGTGTTCAACCAGGAGCCGGGCAACTACACCTGGTGGTCCTACCGGTTCAATGCCCGCGCCAAGGGTATCGGGTGGCGCATCGACTATTTCTGCATCTCCTCTTCGCTGAAGACCCTGCTCAAGGACGCATTCATCCTCGATCACGTCACCGGCTCGGACCACTGCCCTGTGGGAATCGTCCTGGAGGAGAGCTGATCCATCTTCTCATAGTTTCATCTACTTCAGCAGGTACAGGCTGACCGCCATGACGATCATGCCCGTTATCACCCCGAGAATGGGGGCGTGCTCGGAATCGATGGTCTTGGCCACGGGGATGAGCTCGTCCAGGGAGATGACCACCATGATCCCTGCCACGCATGCCAGGGCGATGCCCATCACGATCTCGGACAGAAAGGGCATGAGAACCGCTGCGGCGAGAAACGCGCCCGCGACCTCGCTGATCCCGGAGAAAAACGACCAGAGAAAGGCCTTTTTCCGGCTGCCCGAGGCAATGTACACCGGCGCGGAAATGGCCAGGCCTTCCGGGATGTTGTGAATGGCGATGGCAATGCCCAGGGCCATGCCCGCCCCCGTGGTAATGAGCAGGGCATGGAACACCCCGGTTTCAGCCAACGCATCACCTCCTTGTATCGGATATGGGCATTCGTGCCTTACGCACTCCGCTTAAGGCGCAGGAGGGAATGACGACGCCGTCTCGTGCGAACCCGGAATGCCTAGCGGACGTCCTTCCAGGTAAAACTCTCCTTTTCCACGGACCCGGAGTCCATATCAAGCGCATCCAGCTCGCCAAGGATGTATTCCTGCATGGGAGGAGGACCGCAGAGAAACACGCCTGGATCCTCGGAAGGCAGATATTTCTTCATCAGATCCCTGCTGCACCTCCCGGGCTCGTAGAAGACAGCCGGAAAGTCATGGTGGGCATACCCGCTCAGATCGCTCCCCGGGGCCTCCCTGCTCAGGTTGTGCACGATCGTCAGCGGTATTTCCCTGCTCATGGCGTTCAGCTCGTCCAAGGCAAACGCATCGTCAAGGGACTTGTTCGACCACAGCAGGAGCACGTGGTTGCGTGCGCGGATATTCCGGAAGTGCCTGAGGACGCTCAGGAAAGGGGTGATACCGACGCCGCCCGCGATCATCACGATCTCCCCGTGCGCATCGATATCCTTGCAGAACCCCCCGTACGGACCGGACACGATCACGGGCTCGCCCTCCTTCACGTCAGGTATCAGCGAGGTGAACACGCCGAGCTTCTTGATGGTGACCCTGAGCCGGGGGTCTTCCGGGGCGCAGGATATGGTAAACGGGTGAGGCTTGCTCCACTGTCCGTCCTGCATGATCTTCAGGGTGAGAAACTGGCCTGCGTGCCTTTTCCTGAACGATTCGCCGTATCCTTCGATGAAGAGGGACGTGATATCCCGATTCTCCCGGACTTTCTCCACTACTCGTGCCGTGTCTTTGCTCATGATCCACTCCCTTATATGCCTGCCGATGTCATCTCATGTATACAGAAGTTATAGAGAAATGCCGGAGGGTAATCAAGGCGTGAGGGCCGGGAAATATGAGCAGGCACCCTTCCTGAGAATCTTGCCGGGCATGTGCAGGCTCTCCCCCCTTCACGTTCAGGCACGTGCATGCAGATCCATACCCGGCGTATCCTCGAAAAAAAAGAAATCCCGGTTTTTAAGTATCCCGCAAAGATCGGGGCGCCCGTGACACGTCTTCAGGCGCCGTCCAGGCCGTGGTGCTCCATCTCGGCAAACCATGAACCCGGGTCTTTCAGATATTCCTCGATATCCCTGATGTCGAGAAAATGCTCATGTTTCATCCCGGCGAGTGATCGGAAGAGCTCCCGCTCGTCCGGGTCCTTGATCCTTTCGCTGAAGAGAGAGAAATATGCCGAAGCCTTATCGATAAGGGATGAAGCCGCCTCGAGTATGGTATAATCGTCATATTCTGTGAGGGCCTGTGCAATCTCACGGGAGAGCCCGTTCTCGAAATCGTCTGCGCCGTCCAGGGAGGCGGCGGCAGGGTTCTCCGGTGAATCGTTCATGCCGGTTCCCTTGCTTGCCCGATGCCTGCGAAACCGGTACAGCATCCTGAAATTCCTGCGCCCCTTCTCGGCAAGGTCCTGGAACATCTCCTTGCCCAGCGGGTTTCTGATGTGTTTTGCCTGTTCCACGAAGAAATCGATGGTCCTCTTTTCGTTGATCAGGGCGGCGTCGAGCCTGGACAGAGTTTGAATGCCTTCCATGCGATCCCCCTTTTCCCTGATACACGAGCAGAACAATGGTCATTGAATAAGTCTATAATAAGGGCTCGGGCAGGAATGAAAACCGCTTCCCGCCGCTTTCTCTGGGCTGTCGGGTCAGGCGTGCTCCGTTTTCTGGGGCAAAGACCCAAACGCCCGGGAATCAGCCCAGCTCGCGTATGTCGGAAATGTATCTCGCGTCGAGATGCGCCTGTAGGGTACGGAAAAAGAGTGGATTCACGGCATGGGGAGGAAGCCCGAGCCGTGGACGACTCTTCGGGCCGTCTCGGGCAGCGAGGCCGGTTTCTCGCAGTGGTCCAGCACGCAGGAGTGCAGACGCTGCAGGGAGTCCAGCGCCCTGTCCGTCACCTCGAAAATCTCTTCTCCGTAATGGGGCTCGTCCCATGACGAGAGCAGAACGCTCAGGTTTTCCAGTACCTGGATCGCCCGGATGGACCTGACCGTGGCCGGCGATCATCGTAGATGGGCATCTCCCCCTCGACCGGGACGGCGTCGCCTGAGAAGAGAACTCCTTCTTCCCGCAGGAAGAGGCCTATATGCCCTTTTGCATGCCCCGGGGGGATGCATCACCTCGAGCGCTCTTCCATGGCCTGCATCGATGAGCTCTCCATCCCGGAGCTCCCGGTCCACCGTGAGGGCGCCCTCCACCAGGCGGTGAAAGCCCGGCACCGGCCTCTGACGGTACTGAAGGTCGATGTCCTGAATCCAGTCCTTCTCGAGCTCACGGGCCGCCACCACGCAACCGGTCCGTTCCTTTACGGCCAGCGCGCCTCCCATGTGGTCCGGATGGGCATGGGTGAGGACGGCCAGGCCGATGTCGTCGGGCTCTGTCGAACGCGAAGGCGGGGACCCGCCGCGGCGAATCACTTCGAAGCGCCTTTCTGCATTACGGCTGCCTGTACAACCACGCCTGCAATGCTCAGTGCGGTAAAGATGATGATGCTCGCCGCGACGCCCTCATGGAGCGACTGCGTGATGAGCAGGGAACCCACCAGGGAAGACAGGATGATGATCGACCAGTCGAAAAACACGGCGAAGAGCACGGCGCACAGGGCGCCAAAGATCGCACCGGCGATCCACGGGGCATTTTCCGAGGCGAGGTGAAAATAGTTTGCGAGAGAGAAGGCGAAGAACCCCCCGGCAAGAAAACCGGCAAATGCCATGACGAACCGCTTGAAAAAGACGGCCAGGACACCCGCGAGGGCTCCCGATCCCAGCGCCGCGGCCACAATCAGCCAGCCGGGCCGGCCGTGGAGGATCTGGGGCGCGGCGATCAGTGCGTACAGCAAAACCACCAGGCCCACGAAGAGCCAGTACAGCTGCCTTCCGAACATGATCAGCCAGACGCCTGCCAGAATGTTGATCGTATCCAGACTCACCATCACGCCGCTCTTCCATTACACTGCAGATGTTTTCTCGCAGGTCCCTGCATCTTTCGCAAGAACAAAGGGACAGGGGCATTCCCTGCCGATGCATGCCGCAACGAAGTCCGCAGCGGATAAAACCGGCCGGGCATACCCTGTTCTTCAACCGGGAGCCATGCATCAAAAAAAGGTGCCTGGCCCCCTCGCAAGACGTGGTCCGGCTAGTGACGTCCGCCGGTCCTTCGTCCTCCTCCGCCTCCGCCTCCCCTCATGGGACCGCCGAAACCTCGTCCGCCGCCACCCCGTGAAGAACCGCCTTCGGTTCTCGGGCGCGCCTCGTTGACACTTAAGGCCCTGCCCTTGAACTCTTTGCCGTTCAGCTCATTGATGGCGGACCGTGCCTCCTCTGCAGACGGCATCTCGACAAAACCGAATCCCTTGGACTGACCGCTGAATTTGTCTTTGATGATGTTAACACTCGCGATCTCGCCAAAGTCTCCGAATGCCGACCGTAAATCTTCTTCCGTGACACTGTACGCCAAGTTTCCTACGTAGATGTTCATAAATGGTTCTCCTTTAGGGTTTTTCACTAGTTCAGCTTGCAGATACGTAAGGCGGGAATCGAGGAGCATGCCAGCCGAAACGTCTCTCATCTCTGTACGGTGTTTTCAATCACGCGAATCGTTCATCCAATCAAAAATGTTCTTGATATTATGTATGAAGTGAACATGGAAAAAAGCAACACCCTTTCCCCTTTTTTCCAGAAATAAAGAATCGGCGGCGTGATCATCATCAACTTATTCTATAGCTGTTTTACGTTTCTTCACAAGAAAATAATGCATGTATTCCCGGCACACTCACCGGTCTTTCTTGCCCTTGAGCAGGGAATCGAGTCCGGCGAAGGCCTTGTAGGTGTGGGAAGCGCCCGGCTCGCTTGTCCGGGTTTCCTCTCCATACCACTGGCTGTCGACATCCCTGGAGTGTTCGATGTCGTGGCAGTAGACGCACAGGAGCTCCCAGTTGCTCCCGTCAGGCGGGTTGTTGTCGTGGTTGTGGTCCTTGTGATGAACCGTGAGCTCGCGCAGCTTCCTGCCCGAGAACTCGCGGCCGCACCGCGCGCAGACCCAGGGAAAGAGCCTGAGCGCCTGCTCCCGGTAGCTTTTCTCGCGCTGTTCCCTGCTGCGCTTTACCTCTGCCGAGAAATCGTTCAGCCTGTCGGAACCCGTGCCTGGTTTCTTCTGTGACATCTGCACACCCTCCTGTATGCGTTCATGTTTTTTTCAAGGTTGCCGCCCGCTGTCAACGGAGAAGTAGCTCTCTTCGTCCGCATCCGGTTTCCGGTACGAGGCGGGAACAGCATACTTCCGGACCACACCCTCTTCGAGATCGGCCCTGAAGAGAAAACCGCCCTCTCCCGCCAACCCGTACACCACGAACACCCGAGGCGACAGCCATACGCCTCCGTGAACGCACCCCGCGGTGCCAAGGCTCATGAACCGGCACAGGCTCGTCCCGTTCGGATAATACAGGGAAACCGACGAGTCCGGCTCTCCGCGAACCACCCTGCCCTGCTCCCGCAGATATCCGGTGTCGATCACCAGGCACACGCTGCCCGTTTCGTTGCAGACGAGCCCGCTGCCGGGCTCCTTAACCCCGGGCGGTGAAATGGGAATGCAGGAGAATTTCATGGTCCCGTCGTCCTGTACCGGGGCACCCTCTGCAAAGAAGAAGTTCTTCCAGGAACGCACCTCGGGATTCTCTAGCATGTCGTCACCCTTGCGCGAACAACCAGGGAGCGAGATCACGACTGCAAGGGCCGCAGCCAGGCAAAGACGGAAACAGGCGCGGAAAAACCCCGCCGCATTCTTGCACGTCCCGGATTTCCCGTTCTGCAGGGGCAAAACCATTTGCATACGATACTGAACTATTCGCTCCGCGACAATACCCATGTTTCGGGAGCGCTTCATTGTCGTGAGCAACCCTTTTTAAGGGGCTGTTTTTCTCATGTCCACCTGTGATAGAGTTCTTCCCGGCACAGACAGGAGACAGCCCATGTTCCGTATCCGCAGGGTATACGACGACAGCATTCCCATCGACCGGGACGCGGTTTCCCAGGTGCAGGCAATCATGAGAAGCCAGTTCGCCGCGCTGCCGGAAAACGACATCCGGAAGCTCCCCGCCACGCTCAGAAACCCGCTCAAGTACCGGTTCCGTTCCATCCTGTTCATCGCCGACGACTCCCGGGCCAGGGTAAAGGGCTTTGCCCTGCTGCTTCACGCACCGGACCTGAACTTCTGCTACCTGGATTTCCTCTCCGTGGACCCCGGCATCCACGGGGGCGGCATCGGCGGCGCACTGTACGAGCGGGTGCGCGACGAGTCACGCGAGCTCGAGGTAACGGGCCTCTTCTTCGAGAGCCTGCCCGACGAAGAGCGGCTCTGCAGGGACCACGCACTGCTGAGGCAGAATCGCTCCCGGCTCAAGTTCTACGAGCGGTACGGCGCGCGGCCCGTCATCGGCACTGCCTACGAGACGCCGCTGAAACCCGGGGACGACTGCCCTCCCTATCTCGTGTACGACCCCCTGGACCATGTCGAGCCCCTGAGCGCCTTGGCCCTCAAACGGATCGTCCGAGCGGTCCTGGAGCGGAAATACGGCATGAGCACGCCTCCCGGCTATATCGACATGGTGGTCGATTCCATCCTGGACGATCCGGTCCGCATCAGGGAGCCGCGGTATCGCGCGAGGCAGTCGCTTTCCCCCGTATCCTTCAGCCGCTCGATCGACCGCTTGATCGGCCTGGTGGTCACTGACCGGCACGAGATCCACCACGTGCACGAGCGCGGCTATGTCGAGGCCCCGGTGCGGATCGGCTCCATACTCGCCGGGCTCGAGGATTTACGCTTCTTTGCGAGGAAAGAACCCCGGAACTATTCCGAAGGGTGGATCAGGAGGATCCATGCCCGCGACTTCGTGGAATACCTCAAGAGGATGTGCAGCAGGGTGGACAAGGGCAAATCGATTTACCCCTATGTCTTCCCCATCCGCAACGCCGCACGGCCCCCCAGGGAGCTGCCCGTCCGCGCCGGTTATTACTGCATCGACACCTTCACGCCGCTCAACCGCGATGCCTACGTTGCAGCCAGGCGCTCGGTAGACTGCGCACTCACCGCTTCCGACATGCTGCTGGGCGGCTATCGCCTCGCCTACGCCTTGGTGCGTCCTCCCGGCCACCACGCCGAGCCCCGGGCGTTCGGTGGATTCTGCTACTTCAACTCGACCGCCGTGGCGGCCGAATACCTGAGCGCCCACGGCAGGGTCGCGGTCCTCGACATCGACTATCACCACGGCAACGGCACCCAGGAGGTCTTCTACGAGCGCGCCGACGTGCTCACCCTGTCCATCCACGGCAACCCGGACTTCGCCTACCCCTATTTCAGCGGATTCCACGACGAGCACGGGAGGGGTCCCGGCCGGGGATACAACGTCAATTATCCCCTGCCCGAGACTATAAACGGCGAGGAATACCGCGTGGTTTTGGGAAGGGCGCTGCGCCGGGTCGAACGCTTCAAACCGAGATTCCTGGTGATCGCCCTGGGCCTCGACACGGCAAAGGCGGACCCAACCGGGACCTGGAGCCTGAGGCAGAAAGACTTCGAGGCTGTCGGCCGGATGATTGGCGCGCTGAAACTACCCACCCTGGTCGTCCAGGAGGGTGGCTACCGGGTGAAATCCCTCGGGGCAAACGCCCGCCATTTCTTCCTTGGCCTGTGGGAGAGCGCCTGCCTCCCGGACAGGCGCTGACCGGCCCTGTCAACCGCGTCACCGGGTTTCCATTCGGCACTGCGGTCACCGGCTCGGGATGCGGCCCGGGAGCAAGCCGCTATCAAGATCTTGCGAAGACTTACAGTCGTTGCTTAGCGCTATCACGGCTCTCGCCGGATAGCCTTCTTCGACCCGATTTCATCAACCTTTCTTGTGAAAAATCACGTATCAACCTTCTTCAAAATTGCGAAATCACTTCTCTACAACGAGGTCTCGCTGACACGTCAGGCCCCAGGACGACACAGGTAACAAGCCCCTGAAAAGAAACGGCCGAAGAAACAGGCGCTCTCTATGCCTTCTCACGATGCTATCCCCTTACTGTATTTCCCCAGATTTGACTTATTTTATGCAGGGTCCTTGCTCCTGAATTTCATTTTCAACACAAGCGACAGGATCGATGCCGGAATGAACGACGAGAGCCTGATGGTAAGAATCCGGGACAGAAAAAACAGGAGGCTGTGGGGGATAAGCCTTACGATACCCAGATATAAAATGCGGTTGTGCAGGCCTGGGACAAAACGTCCCTTCCCTTTCCCGAAGGCCTTTACCCCTGGTGCGACGACCTCCTCTACGCCCATGAAGGACATCATCATGGGGATGTAGTCCTGCGGGACCCCTGCGTCATGAATGAGGCGAGTCCTGGTGAAGGGTGGATTGAGCGTGGAGATGACGACCTTGCCCCCCCTGGGCAGCTCAGCCCTCATTGCCTCGGTGAAGCTCTGGGTAAAGGCCTTGGTCGCGGCATAGAGCGCCAGCGTCGGAACGGGCTGAAACGCCGAAACCGACGAGATGTTCAGGATGCCCCCTTCACCCCGCTCGATCATGGCGGGCAGGAAGAGGCGGCTCAGCTTCGCATATGCCATGCAGTTGAGCAGGATCATGGTATTCAGCTTCTCGAGGGGCATATCCGAGAATGTTCCGAACCAGCAGACCCCGGCGTTGTTCACCAGTACGTGGATCTCCACGACCCTCGTCACTTCCTCATACAGCCGCTCGGGGCCATCAGGGTCGGTAAGGTCCCCATGGAACGTCCACGTCCTGATGCCGTAGGTGCGCCCGAGCCCTTCAGCCCACACCTCAAGATGCTCTTTCCTGCATTCCAGGTCTGCGAGGACGAGATTCGCGCCCTGGCGGGCAAAGCATTCTGACAGTCCTTTCCCAATGCCCATGGATGAACCGGTCACCAGGACATTCTTTCCCTTCAGAGACATCTCCATGATGAAACTCCCCTCTCACGAATAAAATCCCCCCGGTGACCGGATTGCGGCCCCGGGACCGAACAAATGCGGCAAAATCCTCGAATGCGGTTCTCGTGGTGTATTTGAATGAGTATCCCAAGTCCCTTTTGATCTTGTCATTGCATGCGATCCAGGGATATCGTATCAGGTTCAGGCTCGAACTCGGAAACTCCGTGACAATGGAAACCTTCAGGTTCCACATGAGACTGTTCAGAGGCCGGAGGAGCCACATGGGAACCTTCAGGGGCCGGCCCCTGAAGGGCTCGCACCATCTCCTCGACGCTCATGGTCCCGTCGGCCGCGAGATTGTAAACACCGGCCTTGTCCTGCTTCAGTGAGAAGGACGTTCTTCGTGCCGTTCACATTAATGCCCTCCATCAATAATTGCCGGCGGCCTTATATCGATTCCTATAATGCGCTCTACTTCAGGCTTGTCCCTGAAGCAGCGGACAAGCCTTTGACCGAAATATCCCGAAGCACCGGTAATGAGTACGTGTTTCATGTTATCCCTGCCCGCGGCTTACTCGATGATTTCCTTGATGAGGGCCAGTTTCCTGAGCGGGACCAGGCCGAGGAGGGCCTGGACCTGCCGGGCGTCGCGGTATCGCTTCTCCTGGCCATAGTCCTTCATGTACCCGTTGCCGCCCAGCAGTTGGACACCGTCGGTGACAACCTCGCATGCCAGGTCATGGACATGCAGAGCGGCTGCAATGCTGATCCGGCCCCAGTCTTCGAGGTTCTCGTCGATGGCCCTGCAGGTCTGGGTCACGCAGAGATCGGCTGCCTTCGACTTTATTGCCATGTCGGCAAGGAGCATCCTCACCTCCGACCAGTTGACGACGGGCCGGCCGCCCTGCTCGCGTTCCTTGGTGTACTCGATGGCTTCCTTGAGGGAGCCTCTCATGATCCCGGCATTGATGGCCGCGGCTGCTGCGTGCATGATCTTCGATGCCGCCCCGAAATACCTTTCGCCTTCGCCTTCCTCTCCGATGATCCGGGCGCTCACGCCGTTCAGGGAAATGTCGATGATGGGACAGGCATGGAGCCCGAGGCTGAAGACGGGATCGCTTTTTGTGACTCCCTTGTCATTGAGGTTCACGAGAAAGAACGAATATCCCTTGCTGCTCGGAGTCCTGGCCGGTATGACAGCCCATTTCGAGAAGCTGCCCAGGACGAGATAATCGAGCTTTCCCGTGAGCGTGTAGCCCTTGCCCGAAGATAAAGCCTCCGGCAGGATTTTCGACTGGCCGGGATCGGTGAATGACGGGAAGGCGACGAGATACTCCTTTGCGTCTTTCGCCTTTGGATAGATCTTCTCAGCTATGCCGCCGACCTGAGCGTTCAGGATGATCTCCTGGGACAGCGCGCTCGTGAAAATGATCAGGGAATAGGATGCGTCCACCTCGGCGACATGCCCGAGCATCATGCACAGGGTGCTGATCCCCTGGCCGATGCCGGCGTACTTCTCGGGGAGCATGATGCCGAGGAACCCCAGGTCGTATATCTTGTGGAACCCCGACTCGATGATACCGGCATCGAGATTGCCGAAGGGGTACCGGTCGTGCACCTCGACGTGCGGCTTGAGCTCTTCTCTCGAGAATTTGGTTATGAGATCTTCAAACGGTTTCAGATCGTTGTTCAATGCGGTCAGCATGGCGTCCTCCTTTATTATTCTTCAAAGAACGTTGCCTTGGGACAGGCAGGGGCAACGATGGATTTGAACAGATTGATCCGGTTGAGCTGGTTGGTGCCCTCGTAGATCTGGAGCAGCTTGGCGTCGCGGATGATCTTCTCCGCGCCGCTGTCCTGCCTGAGGCCCGCCTTGCCCATGAGCTCGAGCGCCATCTGGCAGTTCCTGACCCCGAGATCGGTGCACGAGAACTTGGCCATGGAAGCCAGGCCCGTTGTTAGCTGCTGGTCCTTCGGCTTCTGCCAGTCGATGTACCACTTGCTCAAGATCCAGGTGGCGATGGGTTTGTCGAGCAAGGGCGCGATGACCTTTTTGAAGTAGGACGCGGGGAGGTACCTCAGATAGTAGTAGATGGGCTTCATCTGGAGGAGGTTGTAGGCCCCCCGGTGCTGGTTCGCCAGGTTGGCCTCGGTGTATGCAAGCCTGCCGAGGCGCACATTGGCGTACATTTCCGCCAGCCTGCACTGCACCCACTCGTAGGTGACCATTGGCTTGCCGTCGATCTCGGTCTCGTTCGCATATTTCAGAGCGGCCTCGAAGGCCCCGCGCGCGGCCCCTATCCCGAACGCGCCCACTCCTGCCCGCGAGATGGAGAAAACATAGTCGATGTGCTGCATGTTCACGTCACGGGGAGTCTTCTTCGTAAAGGATTTGATGATATCCGGATCCATCGCCACCAGCTCGTCCGGGACGAAGCAGTCCTCGAAGTTCAGCACGCTGGCCGGGCAGACCCGCTGACCCATCTTGTTCTCGTGTGTGCCAAGGGAAAATCCCTTCATGCCCCGCTTCACCATCAGGGCCACCTTGGTGTCGACGCCCTTTTTCAGGTCGGCATAGGCATAAACGACGTTCCACGTCGAAAAGTGCCCATTGGAGATAAATATCTTGCTGCCATTGAGGACGTAGCCTCCCGCGACCTTCCTGGCACTGCATCCCAACCTGCCCTTTGCCTCAAGATCCACCTCCTCCACGTCGGTGCCTGCCGCGGGTTCGGTGATGCAGTATGAAATGAGGCAGGGTTCCCCGGTCTTCTCGCCTTCGACCACATCGCTCATCACCTTTTTTATGATCCTCGTGTTGGACAACATCATGCAGGCCGCCATTCCGAGGTAATGTACGCCGATCACGTTCGCGATACCGACACAAACCGATCCGACCTCTTCGAGGAAATACGAGATGGACGGCAAGTTGAAGCCCTTTCCGCCGAAGAGCTTCGGGATCCACATGGTGTAAAAACCCCATTCATTGGCCTTCTTCACGAGCTCCACGGGAAGGTAGTCAGGGTTTTCGTGGGTCTTTCGGTCGAGTTCGAGCGACAGGGGACGCGCCACCTCGTCGTTGAACTTGCGCGCCAGCGCGACTGCCTCCTCGGTTTCCCTGATCATGGCCTTGGGCATCCTCGGCGCGTAATACAGGGAAAGGCTTTCATTCTCAAACCGGGGAAATTTCGCTATATATGACTTCACCTTCGATCGTTTCAACATACGTCCTCCTTTTGTCGCTGTATTGTCATGAAATTTTTTCATAAAAACCGCTCAATCCACTCAAGAAGGCCCGGCTGTGCCGGCAAGGCCGGCCCGGCCGGAGAGGGCGCTCACCATCGGCTCATACAAACAGGCACCCCCTCCCCTCCAAGACCTATTCCACCCACGTGATCCTGGGAAACTCTCGATCCACGGGCTTGTCCACCTTCACTGCGGGGTAGCCCATGGTGATGACGATGGACACGGAGTTGTAGGGCCACTTGAGACCCAGCCTCTTTCCGAACTTTCCTTTGGTGATGGGATCGAGGTTCAGGGCATTGGCCACGAACCCCACATAGCAGGTTCCCAGGCCCAGCGAATGTGCAGTCAGCACCATGTTCTGACCCAGGATCCCCATCCCGAGCTCGGGCTCGGAGATGTGCATGCTGTGCTTCAGAAGAAATATGGCAGCAGGAGCATTGAACAGGCAGTGTGCCATGCCTTCGCCGAATTTGGGATCGAGCGTCCCCTGGATCGCTACCATGGGCCTCTGGTCGATGGCGTTGGGCTTGAGGAATGCCAGGGCCTTCTTCAGCATGGAAAAGCCTGCTCCCTTGCCCTGGTAGAGCCTGGTGAAGATACCGAGGAACTTCATGGAGGAATTCGACAGGTCCTTGAGGAATTGCCTGTTCGTAACCACCACGAACTTCCACCCCTGGCAGTTGCCTGCCGACGGCGCAAACCTGCCTGCCTCGATGACCCGGCTGATGATCTCCCTGGGCACGGGACGGTCTTGGTAGACCCGCACGGAGCGCCTGCGGTAGAGCACCTTCTCAACCCCGGTAAGCTTGTCGTCTATCTCGCTTAAAGGAACGGGTTTTTCCAGCTGGAGGGGATTGGGAAACCCGAGGCCCACCTCGGGGTAGTCCATGTCATAGGCGAACCTGCCTTCGTTCACTCGGTAGAAGTGCGGGAAAACAAGCGCCTCCTGCGGGCAGACCGCCTGGCAGTTGTGACAGGCGATGCAGATCTTGCCGAAGTACTCAAATCCGGCGAAGTTCGGCTCGCTCAGGCCGCAGCCCAGGCATCTCTTCGGCTCGGACAATGCCTGGCCGCTGTTCAATGAGATGCCCACCTCCATGTCAGGGTGGTCGATTCTCTGTTTTACCGGGATGTCGGCTGCCTCGTTCCGATCCGCCTTCTTGACTTCGGGGAAGGGAACGCCCGTATAATCTATCTCCTTTATCTCGGACAGTGCCGCCTCCTTGTCCCTGATGAATGCATCGATGGCGATGGCAGCCTTTCTCCCGGCCCCGATGGCCTCTGATACCAGTCCGGGACCTTGTGCCGCATCACCTCCCGCAAACACGCCCTTCTCGCCGGTATTCCCCATGACATCCGTCGTGAACCAGGACGAACCGAGCAATGGTTCGAACCCCTCGGGCCTGAGGACCTGACCCACTGCAGCGATGAGTGTATCGAAGGCGACGTCGAACTCGCTTCCCTTGACAGCCATCGGCTTCGGCCGGCCCGAAGCATCGGGATCTCCGAGCTCCATCTTCCGGCAGACCGCCTTTGCCGCTTTTCCGTCTTTCAATATCTGTACGGGCGCGCACAGAAACTCGATCTTCACCCCTTCATCGATGGCCGCCCTTACTTCGGAGCTGTACGCGGGCATCTCGGCGATGGTCCTTCTGTAGAGGACGGTAACGTCGGAGCCCGTCCTCCGGGCGCAGCGCGCCGCGTCAAGGGCGGTGTTCCCTCCTCCTACAACAATGACCCTCCTGCCGAGCTTGAGGGGCTTGTTATCCTTTATGGACCTCAGGTAGTCCAGGCCGGAATAGACGCCGGCCGGGCCTTCACCCTTCATGCCGAGTGCCGTAGCGTTCTGGGCGCCCAGTGCCACATATACCGCCTTGAACTCCTTCTTCAGGTTGTCGAGCAGGATCTCCCTGCCAACGGTGACATTCAGTTTCAGCCTGACTCCGAGGTCCATGATCCGTTTGATTTCGCCCTCGACCACCCCTTCGGGCAGGCGGTAGCGCGGAATGGCCCAGGTGAGCATACCTCCCGGCTTCGAAGCCGACTCGAACATGGTCACCTGGTAGCCAAGCCTGGCGAGCTGGTAGGCGCATGACATGCCAGAGGGTCCGGAGCCCACCACCGCGACCTTTTCATCGATGATCTTGGCGGGCTTCTCGAAGGGAAGCCCCTTCCGAAGAGCATAATCCCCGATGAAACGCTCCATGCCGTGGATGTTGAGCGGAGCATCAACACCGCCCCGGTTGCAGGAATCCTCGCATGGGTGCGGGCAGACCCGTCCGGTCACGGCCGGCATGGGGTTCGTCTGGACGATCATCTTCCATGCGTCCTCGTACGAGCCGCCTTTGGAGAGGAGCTGCATATACCCCCTGATGTCCGTCCCCGCAGGACAGTGGTACTGGCACGACGCCTGCTGCTTCGCAGAAGCCTGCTTCCGCGGAATCATCTCTATGGATTGGACCGGACACTGCTTGACGCATAGGCTGCAGCCGATGCACTTGTCCTTGTCCACCTCAATGCCGAACGGCACCGTCGTCACCGGCGGATCGCTCACATACTTGAACTTGCTTGGCTTAAAAGAGCCGGACATATCATACCCCCTTTTTGAAATCGTATTCATGGAATCGTTCCCCGTGAGTTTCTCCTGTTCATCCTCTGCATCACACAGATAAGAGGCGGCCCAGGCGATATGACCTCAAACGCTGTCGGAGAACGGCAGTCCCAGGCCCTGGGCAAACTCGGTGCAGCCTGTGAAGCAGAAATACCTCAAGCTTTCTCGAATATGTGGACGGTCATGGAGGCCTCCTCCACGCCCAGATTGCCTCCACCATTTTCCGTAAGCGCGATGCGAGCGCCCTCGACCTGGCGCTTTCCTGCCTCGCCCCTGAGCTGGGTCACCACCTCGTGAATCTGGGCAAGTCCGGAGGCCCCGATGGGATGGCCCCGGCATTCAAGACCACCGCTCGTGTTCACCGGCAGCTTGCCTCCGAGCGTCGTGGCCCCGGACTCTGCGAACGGCCCGCCTTCGCCGGGGACGCAGAATCCCATTGCCTCAGTTTGATGAAGCTCTCCATAGGCCGTTGCATCATGAAGCTCGGCCAGGTCGATATCCATGGGACCGACCCCGGCAATCTCATAGGCCTTCTTGGAAAGCCGCTCGCCGATATCCTCCCCATCGATGTCCCGATGGGTGGCGGACCCGAGCACGGACGCCCTGATCCTCACCGGCCGTGCGTTCTTGAGTTTCCTCAAGTACCGATCCGAGCAGAGAATGGCTGCAGCTGCGCCATCTCCGACCGGAGCGCACATGGGCACCGTGAGGGGATAGGTCACCGGTCGGGCGTTCATGACCTCGTCCACGGTCATGGTCTCCTGAAACTGCGAATTGGGGTTGATCGATCCGTGGAAATGGTTTTTGGAGCAGATCTTGGCGAGCTGTTTCTTGGTTGATCCGTATGTCTTCATGTGCCAGCGTGCGCCCATTGCATACGCGTCCATAAAGATGCTTCTTCCCTCGCCCGGAGGGGTCTCGCCCGGCGGGGGTGTAAAATCGAGCTTCTCGTTGAGTTCCATGAGCATATTGATGTGCGATTCGAAATTCTCTACATCCATGCAGGTGGCATAGGCGCTCAGTGACATGGCCTTGTTCTGGTGGGTGATCTTCTCGGAGCCCAGCGCCAGCACCACGTCGTACATGCCTGAAAGGATAGATATATACCCCAGGTGGAAGGCAGTAGACCCCCCGGCGCAGGCATTCTCACAGTTCACGATGGGAAGTCCGCTCAAACCCGTGTCCCAGAGCATGACCTCTCCGCGGATGGAATGCTGGTTTGCAAACATGCCCCAAAAAGAATTCGAAACATAGGCAGCCTGCAGGTCCTCTACCCCCAGTGCCGCATCGGCAAGCACGAGGTTCAGGGCATCCTTTGCCATCCCCCGCACCGATCCGTCGAGATACTTGCCGAATCGTATCATGCCGACTCCGATCACATATACGTTATCCATGTGCATCTCCTTTTCATTATTAAAAGCTTCCCTTTTCAGAATGCGAAGACATTTCCGGCATCCCTGCTGAAGTCTTCACGCAGTACACGGTCGAGGTTCTTCTCTGATGCTGTCTTGGGGATTTCGTCCACGATCTGGAGATACTGGGGGATGTACGACTTCTCCAGAATCTTGGAGAGTTCCTTCGAGATGACCTTCACATCGAGGTCTGCCCCGGGTGCAGGCACGACTGCGGCCACAATGTCGCTCTCACCGGGCGCGCCTGACTCGGCCGGGATGCCGTATACGCAGACATCGCTCACGTAACCCAGGTCTGCTATGGCCTTCTCCACATACTCGGGCATGATGAAGTCACCCTGGCGCCTCAGACCTCCGCCTTTTCGAAAATCAAAGAAGAGCCAGCCGTCAGCGTCCTTGTGACACATATCGCCAGTGCGAAGCATGCCGCCCCTGGTCTTTTCCTCGGAGGCCTTTTTCTTGCCCAGGTATTCCACCTCCACCTTTCCCTGCTTCTGGACCACGACCATCTCGCCGATCTCGCCGGGCTCACACTCGGATTCGTCCTCTCGCACAACCTTCATGTCCATGACGCCTTCGATGGGCTTGCCGAAGGAACCGACGGGGCCGGTGCCCGGAGCATTGTGGGCGAATCCGCCTTCCACCGCGCCGTACCACTCGTGGATCTTGACTTTGAAGCGTTCCTCGAAGTCTTCCCAGATGCTCCTGGGCGTACCGGCGCTGAGGACCTTGCGGACGGGGTTATCAGCATCGTCAGGCCTCTTGGGCTCGCTGTAGAGCCCCATCATCATGCCGCCTAAGAGCGAGAAGGTGGTGCAGCCGTGCTTCCGGCAGATGTCCCAGAGCCTGCTCTTGGTGAATTTGCGGCTGATGACCGAAGGGATGTTCAGCATAAGAGAAGGCACCAGGGTGACGGACTGGGCGTTACCGTGGGTCAGGGAAAGGCCGGTATAGAGCTTCTCATCCGGTGTGTACTGCCAAATGAACTGGGCGAGCATGGTGAACATGGGCATGCGGTTCGCCTTGATGACAACGCCCTTGGGGTCTCCCGTGGTGCCGGAGGTATAAATGACTTCGAAGGGTATGTGAAGCTCCCGGTTCATATTGTCGGGCAGGCCGACTTCGGGACCTTCAAGGATCTCGTTCAGTGAGGGATGGTTGTTCGTTTCACGCTGGGGAAACCCCTCTTTGTAGGACACGCCGATCACTTTGACGTTCTTGAGTTCGGCAAGCGACTTCTCCACCTCGCCGTTGAACTCGCTCGTATAGATGATACCTCTGGAATTCGAGTCCTTGATCTGATAGGTCAGCTTGTTCCCCTTTGACCTCGGGTCGATGGGCACCACGACGGCACCGGTCATGGATGCGGCAAGCAGGGTGTAAACGAATTCAGGATGGTTGCGCATGACAAGGCTGAAGCGGTCACCCTTGCCGATGCCTGCCGCCTGGAGGGCACCAGCGATCTTGCACCCGTTCAGAAACAGGTCGGCATATGTAACAACCTCGTCCGCCAGGTTCTCCCCGTTTTCGAACGTCATAACGGGGAAGTCCGGCATCTGCTCACACTTTGCCTGCACTTCATCGGAAAACAGCCCGGCCACGTGTTCTCTGGACATAAATCCTCCTTATATTGTTGCCTTATTGACATATGTTTGTTTTATAATGTTGTATGGCTATAGATAGATGAGGGAAGAAATTCAAACAATCTGACCAGGAGACATTTCAGTTGTGAGACGCGGCCATAAAGAGATGGCCGGAGAAGAGTTTATCGTTTAGGAATAGAGGGACATATGGAGGCAACAAGGCCGACAGCAGTTTCCGGGGCGTGTTCATTCCACCGGAATGACATGCGAAATCCGGTGCCGCTGCCCTGTTGGCCGCTAATCACAATGTAAATGGCCTCGGATCATATTCCCTGTTATATATATAGACTGTATATTATAATTACATAAGTCATTATTCACATGAAGCATATGCAATGAACACGATATCGGCATTGACCTGACAGGATCGAGGGGGGTGGACCCATGACGGGTGATTCGATTTTCCTTTCAGATCGTGCAGGCACACCGGACGGAAGGAGACGATACATATGAGTCACTCTCCCGATCTCGGCAGAATTCATCTCAAGTCAACGGACCGCCTGAACCTGAAGCGTTCCATCTACAGCGTCAACATCCTTGCAGAGTATGCGAAAAGATTCAATATAACCTCCGAGGTCCTCTTGTATGGAAGCACCTTGAGCCCAAGCGATCTGGACGACCCGGAAAGGTACATCTCCCCCGAGGAGGAGCTGAAGATCTTCAGGAGGGCCCTTTCCCTGATGCCAGACCCAAAGATCGGGCTTGAGATAGGCAGGCTGCACAATGTAAGCGCCATGACCAGAGTTGCCATTCCGGCGATGTTTTGTGACACCGTGCTCGATGCGGTCCACATGATGTTCAAATACATCGATCTCACCCAGACATACTTCAAATACGAGCTCACCGTAAAAGAGGACCTCGCCGTCATGAGCTGTGAAGAGCTCATTGTGTTTGGCGATCTGAGGCGATTCCTGTGCGAGCGTGATCTGGTTTCAGCCTACACTTTGTTCTGCAATGTGCTGGGGACTCCCTTCATTTTGAAAGAGCTGAGACTGAAGTACCCGCGGCCTGAATACGCCAAGGCATATCAGGTCATTTTCAACTGCCCGATCACGTTCAATGCGGACAGGTATCAGGTGATTTTTGATAGAAGCTATCTGTCTCAGCATATGCCGCTGGCCAATGCCCTGACGAGGGAAACCTATGAAAAAGAGTGCAAGAGGGCCTATGCGCGCCTTCATGAGCAGACGTCCACGCTGGGCAGAATAAAGCAGGAACTTTTTTTCCCGCATGACGAGCTCCCCAGTTTCGACAAGCTGGCCCGCAGATTGAACATGTCGACCCGGACCCTTAGGCGCCACCTTGCCGCCGAAGGCGTATCGTTCAAATCCCTCTTAAATGACATCAGGAAAAAGAGGGCCTTCGAACTCATCTGTTCGACGAATATGCCCATAGAAACCATTGCGACGGAACTCGGTTACAAAGATGTTGCGAATTTCTACCATGCCTTCAAAAACTGGACGGGTACCACCCCTATCAGCTACCGGAAGACAAAGACCAAAGATTGTAACAGCCTTAAATGATCTGACAGCCAGCACCCTTTCTGTGAGGTTCGCAGCCTGATCAGGTTTTAAACAGTCAGATGATTCCTTCACCTGCCTTCATTTTAGGCCAATTCTTCTGCCAGCGAGGTTATCCCCCGGATCTCTTCGGCTCATAACCTCGCTTCGCAAGCTCATCCACGAGCACGTCACGATGGTCTCCCTGAATTTCGATCACTCCGTCTTTCACGGTGCCGCCGGTGCCGCACCTCTGTTTCAATTCCCGGGCGAGCTGCCGAAGCCCGTCATCGTGCAGGGGTAGACCGGTGACCACGGTCACGCCTCTGCCTTTGCGTCCCTTGGTCTCACGGCCTACGCGGACCATACCGCCGCCCCGGTCAACGTCCTTCTTTGCGCGGCACTCGCACCGGTCAACAGGAAGACCGCATCCGGGACACACCCTTCCCTGTTCCGTGGTATAGACTGTTTTCGCTCTCATGCGATCTCTCCCTTATCATGCCCGGGCTACCTGAGGGTGTACCGCCCCGGGTTCTTCTCCACCACCATGCCGCTCTGCTGCAGGGGCACCAGTGCCTTTCTCACGCGGTAAACAGAGAGGTTGCACGATTGGGCGATCTTTTTCAGCGTAATACCGGGGCGACTTTGCACGGTCTTGAGGATCTTCTCGTGGATTTTAAGGAGCGACACGCGGCTCCGCACGGCGTCTTCGCGCTCGAGCCTTGCCTCGTCTCCCGGGGCAACAGGCATGACCGCCGAGCCCACCCTGATGTAGGCTGCCGCTCCTCCCTTTGCCAGGGCCGCGCGGTAGGGCTTGTCGATTCCCCGGCTCACCGCGCACATAACGACTGTTCGTCCCTCGTCCAGGCGGAGCTCGGTGACCTGGATCTCGGGCATGGGCGTGTTCATCCGGTGCGCCCGGCTGATCGCATCCCTGGTCTCGTCGATCTCCTCTACCCCTTCCACGATCGCATCGTCGTCCACGCCCATGAGAATATGGCCGCCGCTCGTGTTGGCGAATGCACAGATGAGCTTTGCCAGGCGGGGGGCCGATGGGGCGCGAAGCTTGAACTCGATTCGGGTTCCTTCTCCCTGATCCAGCAGGGCGTAAAACGTGTCGAGGGCTTCCCGGCAGACGGGCCGCAGGCTTTCATTCCCGCACTGCACGGGATCTCCGTCCTTGCCGGTCTCCTTTCGGGAAAACCGTGAACAGCGCTCATCCTGCCGGTTTTCGCATGTTGGGAGCGTTCTATTTGTGATAGGGCTCATTGTTCAGTATGGTAAATGCGCGGTAAACCTGCTCGAAGAGCATGACCCGGACGATCTGGTGGTTGAAGGTCATGGGCGAGAGCGAAATCCTGTTCGTGATGCCTTTTTCCATGTCCGGATCGAACCCGGTGGGACCGCCCACATAGAAGAACAGATGCTTTGCCGAGCTGTTCAGGATGTCTCCCAGGAACGCGGCCAGCCCTTCCGACGTCAGGGTCCGGCCGTCCGGGCTCAGAAGCACGTGCACGCCCTCCCGCGACTGGGTTTTCAGCGCCTTCGCCTCTATGATCTCCACAGGCACATACCGGGAGATCCTTCTGCGGTAGTCGTCCACCAACTCTCCCACCGGGCCGCGTTCGGTCTTGCCGGCCAGGCAGAAAACCAGCTTCACCCCTTGACCCTCTTGGCGTCGAACCACATGCCTTCGATGTCGTAGTACTGGCGCAGGTCCTCCTGCAGGATGTGGATGACCACGTCCACGTAGTCCAGGAGAACCCATCGTCCCTTGTCCAGCCCTTCGGCGCCGAACGGTTTGCCCAGGGTCTCCATCAGGTGCTGGGCCATGGCCCTGATCTGCCGGTCCGACATGCCCGTGCACACGACGATGTGGTCGGTGAACGAGCTCACGCCGCTTACATCCAGCACCACCACATCGGTCGCCTTCTTGTCTTCGAGGGCTTCGACGGCTCTGCTCCACAGTGGTTTCATTTATTCGTATATCCTTTCACTCCCGATATATTCCTCCACTTCTTCCGGTATCAGGTAGGTGACCGACCTCCCCTGACGGCAGAGGTCACGTATTTTAGATGAAGATATGTCAAGCGGGGTTACATGCACGAACACGATTCTGTTTCCCTCCCTGCTCACATATCCGTCCGATGCCGTTCGGAAACGCGCCGCTTCCTCTCCCAGCACATGGCGGAGATCCGGCCTTTCGGCGCCGGGGCGCGACATGACCGCGAAGTGCGCCAGGTCGAACAGGCGGCTCGCCTCAAACCAGGTCAGGATCTCGTTGAAGGCGTCCTGACCCAGGATGAACCAGGGGGTGCCGCCATAGCGCTGACGCACGTGCTCGATGGTTCTTACCGAATACGAGTTTCCCCCCTGCTCCACCTCGAAGGGCGAGAGCTCGAAAAAGGGGTTTGACTGCACGGCGAGCCGCACGATCTCAAGACGGACGCTGCCCGGCACGTCCGAGGCCAGCTCCTTGTGTGGTGGAATATACGAAGGCACGAACAGGACCTTTTCGAGATCGAGAGCCTCCCTGACCTCTTCCGCGGCTCTCAAATGCCCGAGGTGGACGGGGTTGAATGTTCCGCCGAAGATCCCGATCCTCATGTCCTGATCTGGCCGTCTCCGAAGCAGACGAACTTGCCGATAGTGAGGTCTTCGATCCCCATGGGCCCGTACGCGTGGATTCTCGAGGTGCAGATCCCGACCTCCGCTCCCAGGCCGAACTCGCCGCCGTCCGAGAACCGGGTGCTGGCGTTTATGAGCACGGTGGACGAGTCCACGTCGCGCAAAAATTCCATGGCGCGGGTGTGGTTCTCGGTAATGATGGCCTCGGTGTGATCCGAGCCGTATTTCTCGATATGGTCTATCGCCTCCTGCATGCCTTCTGTCACCTTCACTGCCAGGACGAGGTCGAGAAACTCCTCGTACCAGTCGCTCTCTTCGGCCGGGGCAACGCCGCCCACGATCCCGCGCGTCTTCTCGCACCCGCGGACCTCCACGCCGTTTTCTCGGTAGAGCCGGATCATCTCGGGCAGGAAGCTTTTCGCCACCGGCGCATCCACGAGCAGGGTCTCCATGGCGTTGCACACGCCCGGACGCTGCACCTTGGCGTTGAGGCAGATCTTGTACGCCTTGTCGAGGTCCGCCTCCCTGTCGACAAAGATATGGCACACGCCCTTGTAGTGCTTCAGCACCGGGATCCGCGAGTTTTCCACCACGGTCCGGATGAGCCCCTCGCCCCCGCGGGGAATGACCAGGTCGATGTACTGCTCGAGCGCAAGCATCTCGTTGATGGCCTCACGATCGGTCACCGGGATGAAGCCCATCACGTCCGGACTGATGCCCGACTCCTCCAGGGCCGATTTGAGCACCTTCACCACGGCCCGGTTGGAGTTGAAGGCCTCGGAGCCTCCCCGCAGTATCACGGCGTTGCCCGACTTGAGACAGAGTCCTGCCGCGTCCGAGGTGACATTCGGCCTCGACTCGTAGATGATGGCCACCACGCCCAGCGGGATCTTCATCTTACCCACGGTCAACCCATTTGGCCTGCGGGTCATGTTTTCGATCTTTCCCACCGGGTCGGGCAGCTCGGCGATCTCCTCCAGTGCCCGGGCCATGCCCTCGATCACCCTGTCGCTCAGGGTGAGGCGGTCGATCATGGCCGTGCTCAAGCCGTTCGCCCGTGCCTGCTCCAGGTCCCCGGCGTTCTCGCGCTTCAGCGTCTCGGCATTCTGCCGCAGGTTTCGCGCCATGTTTCCGAGCGCCCGGTTCTTCTCCACGGGGGAGAGTCTCACGAGAGACCGCGAGGCCTTCCTGGCGCCGGCCGCAATGGTTTCGATCACAGACTGGGTCACGGGAGGTTCTCCTTCTTCAATATCATGTTGTTCCGGTGGACTACCTCCTCGTCGCATTCGTAGTCCAGAATCCGGCACACCTGCGAGCTGTTGGCGCCCTTGATCTTCAACACCTCCTCCGCCGTGAAGTTGCTCAGGCCGACGGCAATGGCGCTGCCGCCCTCTTCCACGATCTCTACCGGGTCTCCGGCGTGGAAGGCGCCTTCCACCTGCACGACGCCGCATGGAAGCAGGCTTTTGCCTTGGCCGAGAATCATGGCGGCCGCGCCCGTGTCAACCGTCACCCTCCCCTTGGGCCTCGTCACATAGCTGATCCAGTGGTCCTTCTGGGTGAGCTTGCCCTTCTTGTGCGGGTGAACGAAGGTGCCGACCTCCCTGCCATCAAGCACGGAGCCGATCACCTGCGGGATGTAGGCCGAGGTTATGACCGTGGGGATGCCCAGCAGGGACGCGTGGTAGGCGGCCTTGAGCTTCGACTGCATCCCGCCCCTGCCCATTCTGCCCGCCTCTGCGCTCTGGGCCTTCACGTCCTGGAGCCTGATGTCCCTGATCTCCCGCACGACCCGGGCCTCAGGATTCTTCCGCGGGTCTTCGGAATACACACCGTCGGTGTCGGTGAGCACGATCAGCGCCTGGGGCTCTACCAGGGGAATGATCATGGCCGAGAGCATATCGTTGTCGGTGAACTGGATCTCCTCCACCGACACGGTGTCGTTTTCGTTCACGATGGGGATGGCCCCGTACTCGAACAGGGCCGTGAAGGTGTTGCGGATGTTGAGGTATCTGAGCCTGTCGTCCAGGTCCTCCCGGGTGATGAGGATCTGGGCGGCGGTGTAGCCGTAGCGTTTGAAGGCATCCGCATATGCACGGATGAGGCTCCCCTGGCCGATGGCGGCCAGGGCCTGCTTTTTCGAGAGCGTCACGCCGTTGTTTTTGAGTCTCATGATGGCGGTGCCCTCGGCAATGGCCCCGGACGACACCAGGGCGAACTCCCTGCCCTGGTCCCGCAGAAGCGACAGATCGTCGCAGAGCCGGTCGATTACCCGGTTGTTCAGCCCGCTGCCCGTGTTCAGCACCTTGGAGCCGATCTTGATGAGCACGCGCCGGCATTTCTTCAGAACGGTTCGCGAATTCTTATCCATACAGGGTCCTTATAATCTCGTCGAGAATCTCCGGTGTCCCCTCGCCGCTCACGGCGGATGCGACAAAGCAAGGATAACCCTTGTCTTCGACAAAGGCAACCGTTTCCGGGGCCTTATCTCTTGCATCCGGGAGGTCCGACTTGTTGAGCACCACGAGCTGCTTTCGCTGAACGAGCTCGGGCGAGTAGGCCTCGAGCTCCTTCCTGAGGACGGAAAATTCCTCCTTGGGGTTACGCCCGGTGTCCGGGGAGAGGTCTACGACATAGAGGATGATCCGGGTCCGCTCGATGTGTCGCAGGAAACGCAGGCCCAGGCCCACGCCCTGGTGTGCCCCCTCGATGATGCCCGGGATGTCGGCCATGACGAAGTCGCGGTCCTTCCATCTCACCATGCCGAGGTTGGGGGTGAGCGTGGTGAACGGGTAATCGGCTATCTTGGGCCGCGCGCTGGAAACGCGCGAGATGAGCGTGGACTTGCCTGCGTTTGGGAAGCCCACCAGCCCCACGTCGGCCAGAAGCTTGAGCTCCAGGACAAAGTCCCTCGCCTCTCCGGGCTTGCCGGGCTCGCAGTAGCGGGGCGCCTGAACCGTTGGGGTCGCGAACCGGGCATTGCCCCGTCCGCCCGAGCCACCGCGCGCAATCACGGAGGTCTGGTCTTCTTCCACCAGATCGCTCACGATTTCGCCGGTTTCGGCGTCCTTGACCACAGTCCCGACCGGAACCGTGATGACGAGGTCACTGCCCGACCTTCCGGTGCAGTTCTTGCCCTTGCCGTGCTGACCTCTTTCTGCCTTGTAGTGGGGATGGTAGCGCTGATCGAGTAGGGTGTGGACGCGCGTGGACGCCATGACGATCACATCCCCGCCTTTTCCTCCGTCACCCCCGTCGGGCCCCCCCTTGGGAACGTATTTCTCTCTGCGAAACGAACAGCATCCATTGCCGCCGTTGCCGGCCTGCACATAGATCTTGGACTCGTCGATGAAGTCCATATATTACGAAGCGTTCGCTACGATGCTCACCCGCTTTTTATTGTTGAAAAGGGTTTCGAATTTCACGACGCCGTCGGTAAGC
>JAHDRW010000050.1 GCA_018433085.1 Deltaproteobacteria bacterium
AAACGCCACGTACTCCGATAACCCCTTCTTCGATAAATGCTTCGTGATCGCAGCCGTCAACGTCGTCTTTCCATGATCTATGTGCCCAATCGTCCCCACGTTCACGTGCGGCTTGTCCCTCTTGAATGTCTCCTTAGCCATAGAGTTGTCCTCCCCTGGTCTCTTTTACATGTGCGGAAATATTGGTTGGTACCGGCTCGTAGTGCGACACCTGCATGGTGAAGGTCGCCCGTCCCTGGGACTGGGACCTCAGGCTCGTCGCGTAGCCGAACATCTCGGCGAGCGGAACCTGGCTGGCAATGACCCGGACTTCTGCACGGGTGTCCATGCCGAGCACCTTCCCCCTCCGGGAAGAGAGGTCGCTGATGATATCCCCGATGTATTCCGCGGGGCTCACGACCTCCACGTCCATGACGGGTTCGAGCATGATGGGCCCGGCCTTCTTCAGTGCGCTCTTCATGGCCATTGACCCGGCGATCTTGAACGCCATCTCGGAGGAATCCACCTCGTGGTAGGAGCCGTCGTACAGGGTCACGCGGACGTCCTGCACCGGGTAACCCGCGCAGGGTCCCATCTGCAGGGCCTCTTCGATCCCTTTCCTGACAGCCGGTATATACTCGCGGGGAATAACACCCCCCACGATCTTGTCGACGAACTCGAAGCCCGTGCCGCTCTCCAGGGGTTCCACCCTGATGAGTACGTGGGCGAACTGGCCGTGTCCGCCGGTCTGCTTCGCATACTTGGTCTCTTCCTGGGCCTCTCTCGTGATGGACTCGGTGTAGGCGACCTGTGGCCTGCCCACGTTGGCTTCCACCCCGAACTCGCGCCTGATCCGATCCACGATGATCTCCAGATGCAGCTCGCCCATCCCGGAGATGAGGGTATCACCGGTGTTGCGGTCCGTGTAAACCTTGAAGGACGGGTCTTCCATGGACATGCGCGAGAGCGCCATGGCGAGTTTCTCCTGATCAGTCTTGGTCTTGGGCTCGATGGCGATCGAGATGACCGGCTCCGGGAAGTCCATGGACTCCAGAACGATCGGCCGGGACGCGTCGCACAGGGTCTGTCCCGTAATGGTGTTTTTCAGGCCCAGCACCGCGGCGATCTCGCCTGCGTGGATGGACTTGATCTCTTCGCGCTTGTCCGCGAACATCCGCACAAGCCTGCCGATGCGCTCCTTCTTCCCGCTGCCGGTGTTGAAGACCGTGTCGCCGATGCTCACGACGCCGGAGTACACCCGGATAAAGGTGAGCTGGCCCACATACGGATCGGTCATCACCTTGAAGGCAAGCGCCGAAAAGGACTCCTCGTCATCCGGATAGCGCACCTGGTCCTGGCCGCTCTCGTCCTTTCCGTTTACCGCCCCCACCTCGCGCGGAGAGGGGAGATAGTCCATGATGGCATCCAGCAGGGGCTGAACGCCCTTGTTCTTGAATGCGGTACCACAGAGCACCGGGGTGAGCTTCAGGGTCAGCGCGCCTCTCTTGAGCGCCAGCTTGATACGCTCCATTTCGATCTCCCCGCCTTCGAGGTAGGTCTCCATGAGCTGGTCGTCCACGTCGCAGACGGCCTCGATAAGCTTCTCGCGGTATTCCTCGGCCTTCTCGCGGTACTCGTCGGGGATCGGGGCGATCTGGAACTGCGCGCCCTTGGTCTCGTCGTCATAGACCACCGCGTGCATCTCGATGAGGTCGACGACGCCGGTGAAGCCCTCTTCCTGACCGATGGGAAGCTGCAGGGCCACGGGATTCGCGGCGAGCTTGTCCGAGAGCTCGCCCAGCACATGGAAGAAGTTCGCTCCCACCCGGTCCATCTTGTTCACAAAGGCGATCCTGGGCACCCGGTAGCGCTCGGCCTGCCTCCACACGGTCTCGGACTGCGGCTGCACCCCGCCCACCGCGCAGAAGACGCCGACCGCCCCGTCCAGCACGCGCAGCGACCGCTCCACCTCGATCGTGAAATCCACGTGTCCCGGGGTGTCGATGATGTTGATGAAGTGGTTTTTCCACACGCAGGTGGTCGCCGCCGAGGTGATGGTGATCCCCCGCTCCTTTTCCTGCTCCATCCAGTCCATGGTGGCCTGGCCGTCATGGACCTCGCCCATCTTGTAGCTCTTCCCCGTATAAAAGAGGATCCGCTCCGTGGTGGTGGTCTTCCCGGCATCGATGTGCGCCATGATGCCGATGTTTCTCAATTGCTCTATTGGTACCGATCTTTTCAAGGCTATTTTCTCTACCAGCGATAATGCGCAAAGGCCTTGTTCGCCTCTGCCATCTTATGCGTGTCTTCTTTCTTCTTTATCGATGTTCCCCGGTTGTTGTATGCGTCGAGAAGCTCCAAGGCCAGCCGCTCGCTCATGGTGTTCTCGCTCCGGGAACGGGCCGCATTGATAAGCCAGCGCCGGGCGAGCATGTCGCGCCTGTCGGGCCTCACCTCGGTGGGCACCTGGTACGTGGCGCCGCCGATCCGCCTGGACCTGACCTCCAGCGAGGGCTTCACGTTGTCGAAGGCCTTGATGAAAATCTGAAGGGGATCTTCTTTGGTCTTCTCGGCGACGATGTTCAGCATGTCGTAGAAGATCTGTTCGCTCACCGATTTCTTCCCGTCCCACATGATGCAGTTGATGAATTTGCTGACGGTCTTGTCCCCGTATTTGGGATCGGCTGTCACATCCCTCTTCAGGCTTGCTCTTTTCTTTCTTGGCATGGCAAAAACCTCTTACTTTGGTCTCTTGGTTCCGTATTTTGATCTTCCCTGACGGCGCTCCTGAACACCCTCGGAGTCCATGACCCCGCGAATGATGTGGAATCTCACACCGGGCAGGTCCTTCACACGACCGCCCCGGATGAGCACCACGGAGTGTTCCTGCAGGTTGTGCCCCTCGCCCGGGATGTAGGAGGTCACCTCGTAGCCGTTGGTAAGTCGCACCCTGGCAACCTTGCGCAAAGCGGAGTTCGGCTTCTTCGGGGTCGTGGTGTACACGCGCACGCATACCCCGCGCTTCTGCGGGCATTCCTGCAATGCCCTGGTCTTCTTCTTCTTGATGATGTCTTTCCTGCCTTTTCGTACCAGTTGGTTGAGTGTAGGCATCCTAAATCCCTTCTTTTCCATTTAAAAAATTGACGGGTTCCGCCGTCAGAGTGGACCGCAGTCTTCTAACAGCGGAAGCCCTTCCTGTCAAGGGTTTTCTATAGCTCATCATCGTAGATATCTTCCTCTTCGACCTTGATATCTACCCTATTATAAACAGGGAATCCGGTTCCCGCAGGGATGAGCCTTCCCATGATCACGTTTTCCTTCAAACCCACCAGATGATCCACCTTGCCTTCCACGCTCGCCTCGGTCAGCACCCGGGTTGTTTCCTGGAACGATGCGGCCGAGATGAAGCTCTCGGTGTTCAGGCTCGCCTTGGTGATGCCCAGGAGCGACGGTTCGGCCACGGCGGGGTGTCCGCCGCCTGCGACCACGCGCTCGTTCTCCTCGCCGAAGAGGTACTTGTCGACGAACTCGCCTTCCAGATTCGCGGTATCACCCGCATCCTTGATGCGCACGCGCTTGAGCATCTGCCGGACGATCACCTCGATGTGCTTGTCGTTGATGCGCACACCCTGGAGCCGGTAGACCTCCTGGACCTCGTTCACCAGATACCGCGCAAGGTCTTTCTCGCCGCTGATCCTCAGGATATCGTGCGGATCCACCGCTCCGTCCATGAGCGGCTCGCCAGCGCGCACGAAGTCGCCTTCGTGCACCGAGATGTGCTTGGTCTTGGGTATCATGTACTCCTTGGCCTGACCCACCTCGGGGGTGACGACAACCTTGCGCTTTCCCTTGCTGTCCTTGCCGTAGGTGATCTCGCCGTCGATCTCGGTGACCGTGGCGGCCTCCTTGGGCCTGCGCGCCTCGAAGAGCTCCACGACCCGCGGAAGACCTCCGGTGATGTCCTTGGTCTTCGTGGTTTCCCGGGGGATCTTCACGAGGACGTCACCGGCGAATACATGGTCACCTTCCTTCACAAAGAGGTTGGCGCCCACAGGGAGCGTATACCGGGCCTGGTTTCTGCTGTCCGGAATCTTGGCGACCTTGCCGCCTTCATCGACTATTTGGATGCGCGGACGCAGTTCGGGATTCTTCGGTTCGATGATTACCGAACGGCTTAAGCCCGTCACCTCGTCGATGTGCTCCTGCATGGTGATCTCTTCCACCAGGTCGCTGAAACGCACCTTGCCCGAAACGTCCGTAAGGATCGGGATGGTGTAGGGGTCCCATTCGGCGAGCACCATTCCCGGCTCTACTCTCGCGCCGTCTTCGGCCTTTATCTTGGCGCCGTAGACCATGGAGTATGCCTCGCGCTCGCGGCCGTTCTCGTCTTCCAGGATGATCATGCCGTTGCGGTTCATGACCACGAGGTCGCCCTCCCGGCCGCGTACGGTCTTGAGGTCCTTGTAGCGGACGATGCCCGTGTGGTTGAACTTGATGCCCGACTGCTCCATGACCGTGGCCGTACCGCCGATATGGAAGGTTCTCATGGTGAGCTGGGTGCCCGGTTCGCCGATGGATTGCGCCGCGATGATGCCCACGGCCTCGCCGATGTTGACCATCCGCCCCCGGGCCAGGTCCTTGCCGTAGCACTTGGCGCAGATGCCGTGCTTGGACCGGCACGCAAGGGCCGAACGGATCACCACGTGCTCCAGCCCGACATCTTCGATCTTGGCCACATGGGATTCGTCGATCATGGTATTGGCCTGGACCAGAATCTCTCCGGAATAGGGATCGCGGATGTCGTCCAGTGTCACCCTGCCGAGCATTCTCTCGCCCAGGGTCTGAATGATCTCGCCGCCCTCCACCAGGGCCTCCATCTCGATGCCGTCCAGGGTGCCGCAGTCCTCTTCGGTGATCACCACGTCATGGGCCACGTCCACGAGCCTCCTGGTGAGGTAGCCCGAGTTCGCGGTCTTCAGTGCCGTGTCGGCCAGACCCTTTCTCGCACCGTGGGTGGAGATGAAGTATTCCAGAACATCGAGACCTTCACGGAAATTCGACTCGATGGGCGTCTCGATGATCTCGCCGGAAGGCTTGGCCATCAGGCCCCTGATGCCGGCGAGCTGCCTGATCTGCTGGGCCGAGCCCCTGGCTCCGGAGTCCGCCATCATGAAGATGGGGTTGAACGAGGGAATCTCCTCGCTGCGCCCGTCCGGATAGGTGATGGTGTCGGTCTTGATGGTATCCATCATGTCGGCGGCCACGTGGTCCGTAACCTTGGTCCAGATATCCACGATCTTGTTGTAGCGCTCGCCGTCGGTGATGAGACCTTCGTTGTACTGGATGATTATCTGGGCCACGTCTTCCTTGGCCTTTTCGATGATCTTCGCCTTGGACGCCGGGATGAGCATGTCCTCGATGCCGATCGAGATGCCCGCCTTGGTGGCGTAGTGGTAGCCAAGGTCCTTGATCCGGTCCGCCAGCAATACGGTGTTCTTGTCGCCGGCCACCCGGAAGCAGACATCCACGAGATCCGCCAGGGCCTTCTTGGTCATGGGCTTGTTGATCGTCTCGAAGGGAATCTCCTTGGGCACGATCTCGTTGAAGATGACCCGGCCAACCGTGGTGTCGTGGTACTTGCCGTCCATGCGCACCTTGACCTTGGCATGAAGGGACGCCACGCCCGCGTCATGGGCCGCCCTCACCTCTTCTGGCCCGAAGAAGATCATGCCCTCGCCCTTGGCCAGGGGTTTGTCGCGCGTGAGGTAGTACACCCCGAGCACGATGTCCTGGGTGGGAACGATGACGGGCTTGCCGTGGGCCGGGGAGAGAATGTTGTTCGTGGACATCATGAGCACCCTGGCCTCGACCTGCGCCTCGATTGAAAGCGGCACATGGACCGCCATCTGGTCGCCGTCGAAGTCGGCGTTGAAGGCCGGGCAGACCAGCGGATGGAGCTGGATGGCCTTGCCTTCGATAAGAATGGGCTCGAAGGCCTGAATGCCGAGCCTGTGCAGGGTGGGAGCACGGTTGAGCATCACCGGGTACTCCTGGACCACCTCGGCCAGGCATTCCCAGACCTCGGGCGTCTCCGCCTCCACGAGCCTCTTGGCGCTCTTGATGGTGCTGACATATCCCTTGGTCTCAAGGCGGTTGTAGATAAACGGCTTGAAGAGCTCGATGCCCATCTTCTTGGGCAGGCCGCACTGGTGAAGCCTCAAGTCCGGACCGGCCGTAATGACCGATCGGCCGGAGTAGTCCACGCGCTTGCCCAGCAGGTTCTGCCGGAAGCGTCCCTGCTTGCCCTTGAGCATGTCGGACAGGGACTTCAGCGGCCTGCGGTTGGCGCCGGTGATGACCCTGCCCCTGCGGCCGTTGTCGAAGAGCACGTCCACGGCCTCCTGGAGCATCCTTTTTTCGTTGCGCAGGATGATGTCCGGCGCATTGAGCTCCATGAGCCTCTTCAGCCGGTTGTTCCGGTTGATGACCCTGCGGTAGAGGTCGTTCAGGTCCGAGGTGGCGAAGCGTCCGCCGTCCAGAGGCACGAGCGGCCTCAAATCCGGAGGCAGCACCGGGATGACCTTCAGGATCATCCACGAGGGATCCTGCCAGGGCTTGAGGTAGTCGATCTCGTCATGCGTGAGCCTGCGCGATTCGACGAGCCGTTCTATCACCTCGTTGACCTTGGGGATGATGGCCTTCTTCTCCGCGTAGCCCGGGGCCTCTTCCCACCGCTTGCCGATCTTCCGGCACTCGGAGAGGATCTCTCCCAGCACCCGCCTGAACTGCTCGTCTTTTTCCAGATGGAACCGGTCCTCGATGAAGGTCATGAGGTCGGCAGGGTCGATTCCCTTGAAGACGTTGACCATCCTCAGGCGCCTGCTCAGCTTCTTTTTCTTGGCCTCGCTCTTGGTGTTCTTGATCTCGTCTCTGAGCGTGACCGAGAGCCCGAGAATATCCTGATCCTTGATAAGGTCGTCGATCGCTTCGGCGCCCATCTTGGCGACAAAGCTGCCGATGCCGTGTTTGTCCACGCAGGAGCGGAACTTGTCCTCGGTGAGCAGCTCGGCCTTGCGCAGGGGCGTATCCTTGGGATCGGTTACGATGTAGCTCTCGAAATACAGGACCCGCTCGAGCTCCTTGATGGAAAGGTCGAGCAGTGCCCCGATCTTGCTGGGCAGGCTTTTCAGGAACCAGATATGCGCCACCGGGGTGGCCAGCTCGATATGACCGAGCCTTTCTCTCCGTACGCGCGAGTCGATAACCTCGACGCCACACTTCTCACACACGACGCCGCGGTGCTTCATGCGCTTGTACTTGCCGCAAATGCACTCGTAGCTCTTGATCGGTCCGAAGATCCTGGCGCAGAAGAGCCCATCACGCTCGGGCTTGAACGTCCGGTAATTGATGGTCTCCGGCTTCTTGACCTCTCCATACGACCATCCCAGGATCTTTTCAGGAGAAGCAAGGCCGATCCGAACAGCCATGTAGTTGGAAGGGTCTTTCGGTTTTTCGAAATAGCTATACAGGTCTTCCAATCTTTTTCTCCTTTGCTTAGTGCTGTCCCTGGCCTTCGATCAATCCGATGTCCAGGCCAAGGCTCTTGAGTTCTCTGGTGAGAACGTTGAACGATTCGGGGATGCCGGGTTCGAGCTCGTGCTGTCCCTTCACGATGGATTCATACATCCGGGTTCTCCCGGCCACGTCGTCCGATTTCACGGTCAGGAACTCCTGCAGCGTGTAGGCGGCGCCGTACGCCTCGATGGCCCACACCTCCATCTCGCCGAGACGCTGGCCGCCGAACTGCGCCTTTCCGCCCAGCGGCTGCTGGGTCACCAGCGAGTAGGGGCCGATCGACCTTGCGTGGATCTTGTCATCCACCAGGTGGTGCAGCTTGAGCATGTACATCACGCCCACGCTCACCTTGCTGTCGAACGGATCGCCTGTCCTGCCGTCGTGCAGGGCAACCCGCCCGCCGTCGTTGATGCCGGAAACCTTCATCATGTCCTGAATCTCCTGCTCGGTGGCCGAGTCGAACACGGGCACGCCCACGGTGAGACCCTCTTCGCGGATCGCTCGGGCGAACTCCATCAGCTCTTCCCGCGAGCTCTGTTCCAGGATCTTGCGGATCTTCCTGGAGGTATAAAATTTCTTGAGCATGGACTTCAGCTCGTTTTCATCGAGCTCTTTCTCTATCATCCGGTTGATAACGTCGCCGACTCCCTTTACACCCCAACCCAGATGGGTCTCCAGAACCTGTCCCACGTTCATACGGGAAGGAACGCCCAGCGGGTTGAGCACGATGTCTACAGGGCGGCCGTCGGTGAAGAAAGGCATGTCCTCTTCGGGCAGAATGCGGGAGATGACTCCCTTGTTTCCATGTCTGCCCGCCATCTTGTCGCCGACCGAGAGCTTGCGCTTGATGGCCACGTAGACCTTGACCATCTTGTTGACGCCTGGCGGCAGGTCGTCGCCGGCGCTGAGCTTTTCGATCTTGGAGTCGTAGAAGTCGTTGATGAGCCGCTTCTGATTGTCGAGCATGGAGATGACCTCTTCAATCTGGGCCTCGGTGTCCTCGCCGTCGGCGATGCGAATGTCCTTGAAATCGTCGATGGAAAGATCGGAGAGCATGTCCGCGGTGACCACGGCTCCGCTCTTGGCGATCACGGTGTCTCCCAGGTGCGAGAGCAGGGGGCCGGCGAGCTTCTTGCCCGTCATGAGCCTCTCCAGCCTGCCTCTGGCTGCATCGGTGATGATCGTCACCTCGTCTTCCTGGTCCTTCTTGAAGTCCTCGATCTCCTTCTCCTCGATCTGCAGGGTGCGTTCGTCCTTTTCCTGGCCCCGGCGGTTGAACACCCGGGCGTCTATCACGGTGCCCTCGATTCCGGGCGGCACCCTGAGCGAGCTGTCCTTGACCTCGCTGGCCTTTTCACCGAAGATGGCCCTCAGGAGCTTCTCTTCGGGAGAGAGCTGGGTCTCGCCCTTGGGTGTGACCTTGCCCACGAGGATGTCGCCGGGCTTCACCTCGGCGCCGATGCGCACGATGCCGGATTCGTCGAGGTCTTTCAAGGCCTCTTCCCCGGCATTGGGGATGTCGCGGGTGATCTCTTCACTGCCGAGCTTCACGTCCCGGGCCATGACCTCGAACTCCTCGATGTGCACCGAGGTGTAGAAGTCTTCCTTGACCACGCGCTCGCTGATCAGGATCGCGTCTTCGTAGTTGTACCCGCCCCAGGGCATGAACGCCACGGTCAGGTTCCTTCCCAGAGCGAGCTCGCCGTCCTTGGTGGCGGGACCGTCCGCAATGATCTCGCCCTTCCTGACCTTCTGACCCTTCTTTACGATGGGTTTCTGGTTGAAGGATGTATTCTGGTTGGCGCGCTTGAACTTGATGAGCCGGTAGATATCGATGCCGGTATCGTTGAAATCCTCACCAACGTCCTCGGCCATGACCACAATCCGCTCGCTGTCCACGTCCTGCACGGTTCCCGAGCGCCTTGCAACGACGCACACGCCGGAGTCGCGGGCGACCACCTGCTCCATGCCGGTGCCGATCATCGGGGGCTTGGGGAACAGGAGCGGAACGGCCTGACGCTGCATGTTCGCTCCCATGAGCGCGCGGTTCGCGTCGTCGTGCTCGAGGAAGGGAACCAGGTTGGCCGAGACCGAGAAGAGCTGGTTCGTGGCCACGTCCATGAGGGTCACCTGTTCGCGGGTGGCCGTGCTGTACTCGCCGTTGGGAACCCGCACCCTCACCATGTCGGAGACGATGCGCCCGTGCTCGTCGAGCGGCTCGGTGGCCTGCACGATGACCTCGTGATCTTCCTCGATGGCGCTCAAGTACCGGATCTCACTGGTTACCACGCCGTCTTTCACGAGATAGTACGGGGTCTCGATGAACCCGAAATCGTTGACCTTTGCATAGGTGGAGAGCGAAACGATGAGCCCGATGTTCGGCCCTTCCGGGGTCTCGATGGGGCACACGCGGCCGTAGTGGGATGGATGAACGTCGCGCACCTCGAACACGGCCCGCTCCCTGGTGAGTCCTCCGGGACCCAGGGCCGAGAGCCTCCGCTTGTGGGTGATGGCCGAAAGCGGGTTGGTCTGGTCCATGAACTGGCTGAGCTGGCCGGAGCCAAAGAACTCCCGGATCACCGCGCTTACGGGCTTGGGGTTGATGAGGTTGTTGGGCATCATGGTCTCCACGTCCTGGAGGCTCATGCGCTCCTTGATGGCCCGCTCCATCCTCACCAGGCCGATGCGGTACTGGTTTTCCAGCAGTTCGCCCACCGAGCGCACCCGGCGGTTGGACATATGATCGATGTCGTCCACGGACCTGCCCTGCACTCCGTCCTTGAGCTCCAGCAGGTAGCGCACGGTGTAGAGGATATCCTCTTTCCTGAGCACGGTCGTATCGAGCGGCGCCTCTTCCTCGGAGACGCCCAGCTTCTGGTTGATCTTCATCCTTCCGACCCGGGAGAGATCGTAATACGCCGCATTGAAGAACAGGTTGTCAAAAAAGTTGGTCGCGATCTCCAGCGTGGGCGGGTTGGAGGGTCTGAGCCTCCGGTAGATCTCGATGATGGCCTCTTCCGCGGTGTCCACCTTGTCCAGGGCGAGCGTCTTGCTCAGAGACGAGCTGTAGCCCACCTCGTCGTAATATATGGTCCTGATCTCGGTGGTCCCCTGGGCATGGATCTGGTCGAGGAGCTCCCGGGTGATCTCGTCGTTGGCATCCGCGATAATCTCGCCGGTGGAAACGTTCACGAGATCTTCTGCCAGGATCTTGCCCAGCAGATCATCCTCTTCCTGAACCACGGGCTCGATCTCCACGCCCTGAAGCCTCTTGATGAGCTTGGGGGTTACCTTGCGGCCCGCCTTGAGCACGACCTCGTCGGTGCCCTTTATCCTGATGTCCGTGTCCACCTTCATGCCCCTCAGGCTTCCGATGTCCACGTGCCTGAGCACCTTGTCTCCGGTGAACTCGAACCGGTGGCTGGGATAGTACATGGCCAGGATCTCCTGGTTGGAGAATCCCATGGCCTTGAGCAAGGTGGTGACCGGCATCTTCCGCCTGCGGTCGATCCTCAGGTAGAGGATGCCCTTGGCGTCGAAATCCAGATCGATCCACGAGCCCCGGGCAGGAATGATGCGCGCGGAAAAGAGCACCCTTCCGCCCGACTGAGTCCGTGCCGCGGCCTTGTCAAAGAATATTCCCGGGGAGCGGTGAAGCTGAGAGACGATCACCCGCTCGGTTCCGTTTATAATAAAGGTGGAGCTCGGGGTCATGAGCGGTATCTCGCCGAAATACACCTCCTGCTCCTTGATATCGCGAATGCTCTGGGTCCCGGTCTCTTCGTCACGGTCCCAGACCACGAGACGTACCTTCAGTGTCACAGAGGCGGCATAGGTCATCCCTTTCTGGATGCACTCGTCGATGTCATACTTCGGTTCCCCGAGCCGATACTCGACGAATTCCAGAGAGGCGTCCTCATTGAAGTCCTTGATGGGGAAAACTGATTTGAACACCGTCTGAAGACCGATTTCTTTCCTTTTCTCCGGCGGAACGTCCTTCTGCAGGAAGGCGCTGTACGATTTCTTCGGTAACTCGACCAAGTCGGGTATCTCGAGGATCTCTTCTCTCTTTGCGAAACTCTTCCGCCTCAATTGTGGGTCTAAAAGGATTTGTTCTATCATCTACAGTCTTCCTTTTTGATTTGGGTTTTACTCACTATTCCAATAAGTCAAAATAAGTACGGAAAGGGGTCGGAGGATCCCAACCCCGTATAATGCTTCTTTAAAGGCCAATCGCTACTTGATCTCCACGACAGCGCCGACTTCTTCCAGCTTCTTCTTCGCGTCTTCGGCATCTTCCTTGGAAAGGCCTGTCTTGATGGGTGTGGGCGCGCCTTCGACAGCCTCCTTGGCTTCCTTGAGGCCAAGGTCGGTCAGGGAGCGGACCACCTTGATGACCTGGATCTTCTGTGCACCTGCATCCTTGAGGACCACGTCAAACTCGGTCTTCTCCTCTTCAGCCTCGGCAGCCGGAGCCGCGCCGCCTGCCGGAGCGGCCGCCACCGCCGCCACGGGGGCCGCGGCACTCACGCCGAACTTCTCCTCGAGCTCCTTCACAAACTCCGCGAGATCGAGCACTGTCATGTTCTCAATATATTTGACTACATCTTCTCGTGTAATTTCAGCCATTTCTCTTACTCTCCTTGTCTTTTCTGATCTTCAACTGCCTTGAGTACATACACCAACTGCCGCAGCACGGCGGCAAACACCCCGACAAAGTTGCTGACGGGCGCATTGAGGGATCCGAGCATCTGGGCCAGGAGGACTTCCCTTGGCGGCATCTTGGCGAGCGACTGAATGCCGTTCTCGTCCAGGAGCTTGCCTCCGAGGACACCTGCCTGCAGACCGAGCTGCTCGTTTTCCTTGGCGAAAAGGACCAAGGCCTTGGCGATGGTGACCGGATCTTCCAGTGCAATCGCAATGGCCGTCGGACCCGCGAACGAAGCATCAAGCTTCGCAACGGGCGTTTCCCGAGCCGCCCTGTTCAACAGGGTATTCTTGACCACCCGGTACTTTCCGCCTGCATCCTTGATGTTCTTTCTCAACTGGGTCAGTTTCTCCACGTTGAGCCCCATGTAGTCGGTGATGAACACCGCCTGGGACTGGCCCAGCTCGTCATGCAACCGGTTTACGAGTACTTCCTTCTGTTCTCTCTTCAATGAAATACCTCACCCCTTTCTTTTATGATCTATCCTGTCAAAGGGTGCCGGGGAATTCCCAGATCTCGGCGGGCAAACGTTTTAAGTCCGCCTCCTTAAAAAAGAAGGCGGACACCCGCTGTCTTTGACCAGGACGCTTTGCCTTGCTATTTCAGCAGCTGCGGAACCTCGACGGGGTCGACCCGAACACCGGGACCCATCGTGCTCGACAGCGCGACACTTTTGAGATACGTACCCTTGCTTGATGACGGTTTGAGCTTGAGGACGATTTCGAGGAGAGCTTTCAAGTTATCCATTATCTTCTCACTGCCGAAGGAGACCTTTCCCACCGAGCAGTGGACGATTCCCACCTTGTCCACCCGGAAGTCCACGCGGCCCGCCTTCATCTCGTTCACGGCCTTGGCCACGTCGAAGGTCACGGTGCCGAGCTTGGGGTTGGGCATCATGCCGCGGGGACCCAGAATCCGGCCGAGCTTGCCGACCGTGCCCATCATGTCCGGGGTGGCGATCACCTTGTCGAACTCGAGCCAGCCGCCCTGTATCTTCTCGGCCATGTCCTCGGCGCCAACGATGTCGGCGCCGGCTTCCTCGGCCTCCTTGACCTTCTCGCCCTTGGCAAACACGAGGACCCGGGTGGTCCTCCCGGTGCCGTGGGGCAGGACTATGGATCCGCGGACCATCTGGTCGGCGTGGCGCGGGTCGACACCGAGCCTCAGGGCCACGTCGACGCTTTCGTCGAACTTGGCGTACGCGCTTTCCAGAACGAGGCCCAGCGCGTCCTCTACCGTATATTTCTTCTGAGGATCGATCTTCTTCTTCACCTCAACGTATTTTTTACCGTTTTTCGCCATTGCTCACTTCTCCTTCAGTCAACGATATCAATACCCATGCTCCGGGCAGTACCGGCTATGATCCTGACAGCCTGGTCCATGTCATCGGTATTGAGGTCTTTCATTTTCTGCGTGGCGATGTCCTTAAGCTGGTCCCTGGTGAGCTTCGCCACCTTGTCCTTGTTGGGAGTCGGTGAGCCTTTGTCGATACCGGCCGCCTTGATCAACAGGGTGGATGCGGGCGGGCTCTTGGTGATGAAGGTAAAGGAACGGTCCTGATACACCATGATCTCCACCGGAATCTTGAATCCCCGCTGCTTGTCGGTAGCAGCGTTGAACGCCTTGCAAAACTCCATGATGTTCACCCCGTGCTGTCCCAGTGCCGGCCCGACAGGGGGAGACGGTTTTGCTTCTCCTGCGGGTATATGAATCTTAATTTTCGCTACGACATTCTTTTTTGCCATGTGTTACCCCTTGGGTCTATTTCTTGGTTATCTGATCAAAATTCAGTTCAACCGGCGTGGACCTGCCGAATATGCTCACCAGCACCCTGACCTTGCCCTTGTCCGGCTTGGTATCGTCCACCACGCCGCTGAAGCTCTGGAACGGGCCCTCGTTGACGATGACCTCATCGCCGACGCTGAACTCGCTCTGGTATGCACGGCTCTCGACACCTTCCTCGAGCTGGGACTTCAGGGTCTCCACCTCGTCGTCAGGAATGGTGGACGGTGACGTCCTGCCTCCCACGAACCCCGTGACCTTCGGGGTGTTCATCACCACGTGCCAGGTCTTGTCGGTAAGCGCCATGCGTACGAGGATATAGCCGGGGAAATACCGCCTGCCCGCGGATTTCTTCTTCCCCGGTGCCGCTTTCTTCTCCTGTTCGGAAGGGACCAGGATGCCGGAGAAGTGATCCTCCACGTTATAGGCCTTCACCCTCTCCTCCAGAGATTTCTTGGCCTTGTGCTCGTAGTTCGAATGCGTATGGACAACGTACCATTTGTGTTCGAGATTTTCCTGCATACGATCTAACTCAGCACGAGCCTGACCACTTGGGAGAGGCCGAAGTCGATGACCCACAGAAAAAGGGACACCACGCCGCTCAAGACGAGCACCGCGATGGTCCCGCTGACGATTTCTTTTCTGCCGGTCCAGGTGACCTTGTTCAGCTCGGCCCTGACTTCCTTCAGGTATGTCTTTACGGCTTCGATTTTTTCCATCTTTTCCCAACCAATTTGGCAGGCCAGGAGGGACTCGAACCCCCAGCATCCGGATTTGGAGTCCGGCGCTCTGCCAATTAGAGCTACTGGCCTGCAATCATAATCTTTTTGTTTTCCTACTTTGTCTCTTTATGCACAGTATGCGTACGGCAGAACGCGCAGTACTTCTTGACCTCCAGCTTCTCCGTGTTCTTCTTCTTGTTGCGGGAGGACATGTAGTTGCGCCTCTTGCATTCCGTGCACGCTAAAGTAATGGCATCTCTCATGTAGATTCCTACCTGTTCTCTACTCGATGACCTTGACGATGACGCCCGAGGCGACGGTTCTCCCGCCTTCTCTGATGGCAAATCTCAGGCCTTCGTCCATGGCTATGGGCTGGATGAGCTTCACATCCATCGTGATGTTGTCTCCGGGCATCACCATCTC
>JAHDRW010000061.1 GCA_018433085.1 Deltaproteobacteria bacterium
ACAATTCTCCAAATCAAACAGCGGCACAAGGAAAATCGCGGAAATGGCATGGTCAAGGTTGCCTCAGGTCGTAGCCGACAGGCTGGGACCGGTGGTCAGGAAATTCATCTCCCTGTAGCCTTCGGGATCAGAGCCCTCATACCCGTTCATGAATCCCTTATTCTGGTACCCCCCGGCGGAAACCCGCATATCTCCAAAGTCATTTATTGATGCGCTTCTTGGAAAAAACCACGATTTTGAAAAAGACCTGTGCTCATACCTGGGTATTGAGAGCTGCATACTCGGAAACAGCGGCAGGGCAATGATGACCCTGCTTCTCCGAGCGTTGAAGACAGCAGATACCAGCAACCGTGACGAGGTGCTCATCCCGGCATACACCTGCTATTCGGTGGCAGCCTCGGTTGCCAGGGCGGGACTGAAAATAAGGGTATACGACCTCGACCCCGAAACATTCCACCCCGATGTTTTTTCACTGAAGCAACAGGCCGGCGACAGGACGCTTGCAATCGTCGCGCAGCATCTTTTCGGCATACCCTCGCCCCTGGACGAGCTGAAGGAGGCTGCTGAAGATGCGCGCGCATATCTCATCGAGGACGCCGCCCAGGCGCTGGGAGGGACCCTTAAGGGAAAACATGTGGGCACAATAGGCGACTTCGGTTTTTTCAGCTTCGGAAGAGGGAAGACTCTGCCGCTCGGGCACGGCGGCGCGCTGGTTGCCAAGGACCCGGAAACAGTGCGCAAGATCGCTTTTCCGGGCAGGGCGGGCAAGGGGTATGGGGGATTATTCACAAGCATGGCCACCCGGCTCCTATCAAACAAGAGGCTTTACGGTATCATGGAAGCGCTCCCCCTCGGCCTGGGAGAGACGGTTTTCGATCCCGGCTTCGAGATCTCTCCGATGCGCGAGATGACAGGCAGGCTCGGCTCAGCCGCGTTGCATGAGTTGGATCGGTCAAACACGCACAGGCGAATGATTTCCGGTTTTTATTCCAGCATACTGTACAATTATGGTATTGTACCCGTGCCTGATGGGGCCTGCCCGACCTATGCGAGGTTTCCCCTCATGTCGGATGGAGCCGGCATACCCGATGAGCTGAGGCGGCTCGGGGTAAGGAGAATGTATCCCAGGGCATTGGCGGACGAACCGGCTATCAGGAAATTCTTCGCCGACGACAAAGCTGCAGCCCCGGGCGCGACTCGGATAGCGGAAAGGCTCGTCACGCTTCCCACTCACAGCGGGATTTCGGCGGAGGTCGCGGAAACGATAGCCGAAAGGATCAAGGACGGTCTGACATGCAGGAGGTAGAAGTCAAGGGAATGAGGTCTCTGGAGTATGGCCGGGCGATGCTGTGGGCCGCCTTGGGCGCTGTGTTCATCGCCTGCTACTACCAGACGTTTCTCTGGCTGAACTACAAGTATTCAGCGGCGGAATCATACTTTTCGCACGGGTATCTCATCCCGCTCATATCCGCGTATCTCATCTACCAGAGAAGGGACGAAATCGCTCGAACGGAACTGAGCGGCAGCCGTTTCGGGCTGGCCGTCATCCTGGCTGCGCTGATCATTCACCTTTTCGGCGTGCTCAGCAATGTCAATTTCATCTCCGCTTTTTCCATGATACTCTTTTTAGCCGGGTGCTCGCTCTACCTTCTCGGCAGGGCAGTGACCAGGAAGATAGCCTTCCCGCTTTTCTATCTCGTGTTCATGTGTCCCATACCGGATGCGTTTATAAACACCGTGGCGCTCCCCTCGAAATCCGCAGCCACCGCGATCGCGCTGAAGATCATTGACCTCATCGGGATTCCCTATATCCAGGAAGGGTTCAGGATCGTCCTCGTCCATTCGGCATACATCGTGGGCGCGCCCTGCAACGGCATGCGCTCGATTATTTCCTTCCTGGCGCTCGGCGTGTTGTTTCTCTACATCATAAGATCGTCGCTGTGGAAGAAATTGATGTTCCTGGCGGCGATACCTTTCATCGCAGTGTTTTTGAACGGTATAAGGATAGCGATCCTTCTCTTTGTGGCCCACAGGTATGGCCAGGAGGCGGCTTCTCCTGAAAGCTACCTTCATGACGGTTCCGGGCTCCTCGTATTTTTTGTGGGGCTGGTCCTTATGATGATTGCAAGCAGGTATATCAATGAAGACAAAAAATCGTAGCTTTCTGATTGTGATCATCGCCACGGCCATAACCGCCGGCGTCGTTCACGCTGTCAAGTCCACTGAGCCGCTTGCGAACGATCGGCTCCTGGAATTTCCCCTGACGATCGGTCAGTGGGAAGGCCGGGAAGTACAGATGTCAGACTATGTCTATGAAGCCCTTGGAACGAGGTACGTTTTTCTGAGAAATTATTATTCAACAGTATATCCTTATCCAGTAAATCTTTCTGTTGTATGGTCAGATGACACTCACTGGGGTGCTTTTCATGCACCTGAGGAGTGCCTCGGAGGAGTGGGTAACACTATTAAAGAAATAGGTTCGCAAAAGGTTATGCTTGATAAGGAATATGAGATTGGCAAGCTTATTTCCGACATCAACGGAAATAGATCCATGGTCTTATATTATTATGCCCAAGATGGGTACATTACTATCAGCCAGTCAGAATTGAGGTTGAGAGCTTTTTTAAAGAGGCTCAAATACCAAAGAGCCAGTACATCATTTATCAGGCTCATGGCACCAATCAGTATTAGTGAAAAAGATACACTGGATTCGTTAGTGAGCTTTTTGGAATTAATCCACCCAATATTGCCTCATTATACAAATGTAAAAGGATGACGAGTCTCAAAATATAATTTTATTATCTCGATCTCAATAAATGATTTGTTTATGATGAGAGGGATCTATGTTACATAAAATAAGTAACTTATCATTAATAGCTTGCAGTATATTGTTCTTGGTTATCTCTGCCTGCAATAGCAAAGAAGGTCACAAGCTGGAGACGAATATGGATAGAGTAAAAATACTTGACTTAACACAATATTCATCATCTTCACCTGAAAAACCTATTAACTTGCTTTTCATCCACCATTCAACCGGAGGACAACTTCTTGCTGATACTGTGCCAGATATTAATGTAAAGTGTATCTACAAGAGTAATCCTAACGGAGGGGGATTGCGGCGCCTTTTGGAGGATGCCAATTATATCGTTCATGAGGCTTCCTATGGTTCTCTAATCGGTGAGAATACTGATATCTGTCACTGGAACCAAAAATTCCGAGACCAGATGGAAAAGGTGCTTAGCTGTAAAAATCAGGATGAGTTTTTCGATGACAGTACAAGAAATAACATAATAATATTTAAATCCTGTTTTCCCAATAGCTGGATAGAGTCGGAAGGGACACATCCTGGTGATCCGGATTCATGCGTTCACACAACAGAAAATTATAAGGCTTCGTACAATTTTTTACTTGAATACTTCAGTAATCAACCGGAAACACTTTTTGTTGCGTTTACTGCTCCACCATTGGCAGAGCCGAATAAGTTGAAAGAATTTGTTAAGAGGCTCCTGGGAAAATCGAAGGGTGATAGCATTGACTCGGCAGGCAGACGCATCAGAGCTTTCAATAATTGGCTGAAAGACACCGAAAAGGGGTGGCTTAAAGATTATAAACTAGATAATGTTGTGGTATTCGACTACTATGACGTTTTAACTGATTACGGCAAATCCAATTGGTCTATGTACCCTTCAAGCGGTGGAAAAGACAGCCATCCAAGCAGTGAAGGAAACACTAAGGCTGCTCAAGCATTTATTCCTTTTATAAACAAGGCAGTAAACAGGATCGGGTTGATCTGATAACACACAGAATGCTATAAGAAATGCTTGGCGAATAAGATGAAACTAAGAAATTATGAATTGAATTTAAGCTCAGGCATGTAACAGAAGCAATATAAATGACAAGGGAAAGATTAGTCGGAGAATAATTGTGATAAGTTATTTTATCAAGGGCCTAATTATTGATCTTGGACTGATTTTACTGACATTTGTACCAAAAATAGGGAAGATTAAAAAAATACATCGGTTCCTTTATCTAAGAAAGCTAAATAGGATAGACGGTCCAGCTGCTGCAGTCGAATTTGCACGGGACTTAGGAATGAAAGTTGGAAAGGATTGTAGGTTTTATACCGCCTATGAAGGGCCGGAACCTTTTCTGATAGAAATCGGTGATAATGTACTCATATCAGCTGATGTCTATCTTATTACCCATGACGGCGGCATTAATATCTTTAGGAAAGAAATAACGAATATTGTCGGACATTACGGGAAGATCAAGATTGGCAATAATTGTTTTATCGGAGCCTGTGCCATCATTTTACCCAATGTGGAGATTGGTGATAACTGTATTGTATGCGCGGGTTCGGTGGTTGCTAACAGCTTCCCAGCTAACTCCGTAATTATGGGGAACCCTGCCAGACTTATTTTCAGGACAGAATTGTTCAAGAAGATGAAATTGAACAACACGCTTACGGTAACCAATGACGAAAATTCTTTCCCTGAATTTGATAACCTACCATTGGAGGTTCGTAAGAAAATAATATTGGATAAGATTGATAGTGTTCCCATCAGAAAGCCACGTAAAGCATAAGTGTCAATGAAATGAAGTAAAAGAAGCGAGTTGATTCAATCCTTTCAATACACTTGAGCTAGGATGGGCCTAAGGCCATATAATGCGATAGTTGTTGGAAACCTAGGAAGAATTGTTCGCTATCAAGATAATAATCCCAATATCCAGAATGTATTTGAATATTAGTCCGGTACATTTTAATAATACAGCTATAATGCTTGATTATAGATTGTAATGTTCAAATCTCAATTATTGGTAATAATGCAAGATTTGCCATAACTCTCATGACCCAATCCCCTCAACACCAGCAGAAGATAAGAATGGAAGATAAACCTTTGCGGGCAAAGGTAATGAATGCCATTAAGTGGCAGAGCACTGGGACTATCTTTATTCAGATAATATCGTGGGCTTCCACAATAATCGTTATTCGCTTGCTTACACCTTCAGACTACGGATTATTAGGCATGGCTTTTCCGCTTTTGTTTTTTTTGCAGATGATCAGTACATGGGGGTTTGGGTCGGCAATAATACAATGCAAAGACCTTGACAAAACCAAGATACAACAACTCTTCGGATTCATCGTTTTAAGTTTAACCTTTTCTTTTGTATTAATTTATTTAACCGCTCCATTTATAGGATCGTTTTTTAATGAGATGAGGTTGGTGCCGATCATTAGATTGCTCGGCGTAAATTTATTTCTGATGGGCTTTTACGTGATCCCTGATGCTCTATTGTTTCGTGATATGGATTTTAAAACGAAAACAAAAGTCGAGATTGTGAGCAGATTGGGGGCAGCAATAGTAGCGCCGATTTGTGCGTTTAACTCATTGGGCGTATGGTCTTTAGTGTTTGCCGAGATCAGTTTAAATTTAATCCGAGCGCTTGGATTCAATATGTTCTGTCGTCAATGGTATAAACCGGTTTTCCAGTTCACGGAGTGTAGAGATCTTATCAAGTTCAGCATCAAGATAACAGGTGTGAACTTTGTTGATTACATCTTAAACCAGGCTGATAAGGTTATTGTGGGCAAATTCCTCGGGAAACATATCTTGGGAATATATGGTGTGGCCTTTAATTTGGCGCTGTTGCCCAAAGAAAAAATTATGCCGATAGTTACGCAAATATCCTATAGCGCCTATTCTCAAATTCAAGAGGATATCGCCCGAATCAATCTGAATCTGTTAAAAACAATCGGGATAGTTTCTTTTATCTCTTTTCCTTTGTTCTGGGGTATGGCAAGCGTTGCCGCTGAAGGTGTCCCTTTGATCCTCGGAACGAACTGGGTCCAGGCCGCTATCCCTTTTCAATGTCTGTGTATTGTTATTCCTTTGTTATCAATCAGTCCGATCTTTCCATCTGCTTTGAATGCTATAGGAAGACCAGATGTAGTTCTGACCAATAGTATAATTGTGGCATGCATGATGGTAACGGCTATACTGATAGGTGCCAGATTCGGCCTGATGTGGGTCTGTATCTCATGGGTCAGCATATATCCGATAGCATTTATTGTTACTAGTCAGAAAGCGCTCAAGATCTTGGGCATAGGATTTAAAGATTTTCTAAAATGTATGAAATTTCCTATGATTGCAAGTTTTATGATGTTTCTATCAGTACTCTTGATAAAAAGGTTATTTGCAGGTTCTTTAAGCCAGTTGCTGTTACTGGTCGTATCAAGCATCGCTGGTATGACCATCTTTGGATTGCTTGTACTGATGTTTAAAAAAGAGCAGATAATGAACCTGAAAGACACTATTTTAAAAAATCAAGTCAAAACAATTGATTCAGTGTAAAATGAACAATATTACCTTACATAATACAGCATCAGTTAAGGTGGTTGAAGATAATGAAAGAATCTCAAACAAAGATTCATTCTTATGAGAGGGGTGTAGCTTTTTGATTTTGAGCTGAGCAAGAATACAAGGTGTAGGAATAACGAGGATAATTTAACTAGAGATTGAACTCTTTATCTTGAGAACCAGATGGAAAAAAATCAATCAGCTCCAGATAAACACCATTTGACAGATTACACAAAGATCTCCCCATATGGAAGGCCCGATAACAAACGGGTGGATATTTTGTTCCTGGTTTTCTGTCTATGGTTGTTTGTACTTGTGAGTCGCCCCCAAGATATCTTTCCTTCTCTTTCGCCTTTGCGGCCAGCACTCTTATTGAGCATTATCGTGTTTATTGTTTTAATCTTTCGATCTCATGATCTCATTCAGAAGCGATTTTTCCAAGAGCGGCAAAATAAATTATTTATGTATATGATATTTTTTATGATGTTAAGCATTCCTTTTGCACTTTATCGAAGATTGTCCTTTGAATACTTTTTCACTGTATATTCAATTGTTATTTTGTTTTATTATCTTTTTTACGGTATTGTGGATTCCATCAGCAGGCTACGCACCGTTATCCTCCTGGGTTGCATTGGGAATGGATTGTATCTTACATACTCAGTAGCTACAGGCACAATGATTGGGGGCAGATTGTTTTTTGGTGATATGTTTGATGCCAATGATCTTGCTTTTTTCGCGCTATCTTTTCTGCCATTCAATTTAATTTTTATATCCCGTGATAATTCCAAGTTGATAAGGGTAGCATGTTTAGGATTCTTTATAGTAGGGATGCTTCTTATACTTCTGGCTGGATCCCGTGGGGGAATGTTGGCACTTGCTACGGTCATAGCTGTGGCTCTATGTACTACAAAGAGTCGTGTCATAAGCCGCCCTTTGAAAGTTGTTTTTATTCCATTATGCATTATCCTTCTCTCTTTTGCTCCAGCAAATTTTGAGCGATTTAAAACGATTATTAATCTAGAAGATGATTACAATTTACAGGCAGAAACTGGTAGGGTTGCTATATGGAAAGCAGGGGTGAGGATAATGTTCGAGAATCCTCTAACAGGTGTAGGTGTGATTAATTTCCCAGAAGCTATTGGTACTGATCGTCAAATAAGAGGTTCAGAATCATTAGAGTGGCAAGCTGCACATAACATGCTCGTGCAGATCGGAACAGAGACAGGCATTATTGGGATCACTTTATTTATTCTAATGAGCATGAATGTATTCAGAATATTGGGAAGGGCACGAAAGGATTCTGATTCAGGACAGTTGGCAAAGATTGCCGAGATGGGCAGGCTTGGTTTCTTGGGGTTATTTGTTTCGGGAATGTTTTTGAGCCAGGCATATTCAATATTCTGGGCATTTTACATTTCTTTTTCCGCAAGTATCAGTCAGATTATGAGTCATGGGAAAACAGAACAATAAATAGATAAGATTAACAACTAAATCTTCAGGACTGGCGGAGGCTGAAAAACAATGAAAAGGATTGGGTCCGTCAAATTACTTAATAAGATAACAACTACGGTAATAAATTTTAAAAAAACAGCATATCATCATTACGGCAATAAGCCATCGAGCCTTTTAAAGTTTTTCTACTATAGTGTATTGAGACTTAATACATTCTGGTTGTTTGAGAATGATCTCACTAGGGATCTCCCTGACAATCCTCTAGATTCCTGCTACAAAGTGATGAAACCTTCCCTTGAAGAACTAGCTCAAATTCGTGAAGGCCTGGATCTGCCAAGAGAATTTTATTATGACCGAATATTTAATCTCAAAACATGTTATCTAGCTTTCAAAGACGATGAGCTCGCCTATATTCATTGGGTTTTATTCAGTGGAGACTATAATAGATTCTTGATATTGCCTTCTGATACCGCAGAAATAAACTATAATACTGCCCTTCGTAAGTTCAGAGGGAATAAACTCTCGGCAAAGGTTATCTCATATATTTGTAAAGATCTTCAGGCGGCTGGGTATAAAAGGGTCTTCGGCGTTATCCACGAAGCTAATCTTCCATCAATAAGTGCTGTTGAAGATGCAGGTTTTAGAAAAACAAAAAAGATTAAATCACTTGGCCCTTTCAACAGGAAGATACGAGCCTAGTCTAGTGAGACTTCACAACTGAAGTACAAAATATATTACTCAAGTTTCGCACCCCTTAATCCTGAGATGAGGGCATAGAGCCTGATCGATCGAGTCGATGAAAGGGGACAAATCGTCTTCGATTTTCAAGAGCGCGAAGATGCACTTGAGTGAATGCTTGAACAGGCCTTTGAAG
>JAHDRW010000051.1 GCA_018433085.1 Deltaproteobacteria bacterium
GGCATACGCCTTCAGCTTGTCGTTATCCTTGACCGGATACACCTTTACCTCTGTAATCTCCATGACTTCCCCCCGTCAAACTTGTTGTGGGTACGTAGCGATACCCCTCATGACGCCTTATCCGGCTCAATCCATTGCATATGTGTTCTTCGTTTTGGAAGACGCCCAAAACTGACGAACCACTTCCTGACATGATAACCCCCAACGCCCCGGCATCAAGCAACTCGGCCTTCACCCGCTTGAGCTCCGGACAAATGCCGAATGCAGGGCCCTCAAGATCATTTTCCAGCCACTGCTCCGGCACAATTTCTTTTTGCACAACTTCATTGATAATTTTAAAACTTTTCCGCCCGCGAGTCAATGGGCACTTGAGCTGAGAATATACTTTAGCTGTTGAAATCTCAAGGGGTGGGGTAATAATTAAATACGACCGGGGCTCCAGCACGACATTGTGCAGGGGGACATCGCCCCTGCCGCCCATAAGACAGGGCTTCCCCATGATGAAAAACGGGCAGTCCGACCCGATCCTGCCTGCCATCTTCATGAGTTCCCTGCGTGAAATCCGGGTTTGAAAGAGCTCGTTCATACCCGCGAGCACGGTCGACGCATCGCTGCTTCCGCCTCCGAGTCCGGCACCCAGGGGAATGTTTTTGCCAATCCGGATGGAAACGCCTTCGCGCACGCCCGTCTCCTTCAGGAACAGCTCGGCTGCCTTGTAGGCCAGATTGCTCCTGCCGTTGCAGCCGCATCCCGGAGCCCTGAACGAAATCCCCTGACCCGTCTTCTCGATGACGACCTCATCGAAGAGACCCACCGGCACCATGAGGGTGAGCAGCTCATGGTATCCGTCGGACCTCTTTCCCAGGACCTTGAGATAGATGTTGATCTTTGCGGGGGCCTGCAGTTTCACTCGACGTCCACGGCAACGTACAGGGGCCTGGTGTTGCGTATGACCAGCATGAGCACTGCCTGACCTTTCTTCACGGTCTCCAGGACAGCGAGATATTCTTCGATATTCCCCACCTCGGCGCCGTTCACCTCCCTGATGACATCCATCTTCTGCAGCTTGCTCCCTGCGGCACTTCCCCGGGAATCGATATCCATCACCAGAACACCTGCGCTCTCGTCCAGATCCAGCTGTTTCTGCACCTCGGGTGTAATGTTCATGATCACCAGGCCGAGCTTGTCCCTGGTATTGCCCGGGGTCTGTCCGAGCGTGCTTCCCGGCTCGGATATCTTCTCGTCACTGCGTTTCTCCAGCCTGGTCCTGAGCGTAACCTTCCCGGAACCCCGCCAGACAACGATGGACACCTGCTCTTCGGGCTTGAGACTGCCGATCATTCGGGTAAGCGTCATGGGGTCATGGATCTTCAGGCGGTTGATCTCCAGGATAATATCGCCGTTTTTCACCCCGGCCTTTTCCGCCGGGTCGCCCGGATACACGGCGGTGACCATGGCCCCGGCCGGCTCGTCGAGCCCCACGGCCCGGGCGATCTCCGGAGTGACCTCCTGGATCGCCACCCCCAGCCATCCACGTGACACCTCGCCCGTATCCTTGAGCTCCTGGAGGATCTGCTTGGCCATGTTGATGGGAATGGCAAACCCGATGCCCTGGCCCGAGGAGACGATGGCGGTGTTGATGCCCACCACCTCTCCGCTCATATTGATCAGCGGTCCCCCGGAGTTCCCGGGGTTGATGGCCGCATCCGTCTGGATAAAGTTGTCATAGGGTCCGGCGCCGATAACCCTGGCCTTGGCGGACACGATCCCCTGCGTCAGGGTGTGGCCAAAGCCGAACGGATTGCCGATGGCGATGATCCAGTCCCCGATCTCCAGAGAGTCCGAGTCTCCCAGAACGGCGACGGGAAAATCATCTCTGTCGGAGCGGATCTTAATCAGGGCGATGTCCGTGTTGTCGTCCTTGCCGACTACATCTGCCCGGTACTCCTGCCCCGATTCTTCGGACAGCGAGATAAATATCTCGTCGGCACCGGATATCACGTGGTTGTTCGTCAGCACGTACCCGTTCTTCGAGATGATGAACCCCGAGCCCAGGCTCCGCTGATCGAGATCCTGATCCGGGAGCTGCTCGAAGAACCTGCGGAAAAACTCTTCAAACCGCTCGTTGTGATCGCCCGGCGCATCGAACCTCTGATAGAGGTCTCCACCCGGGACCTTTCTGGTTGTCCTGACGTTCACCACGGTCGGGCTTGCCGTCTTGGCGAGCGACCTCAGGCTCGGCATGAGGACATAGGAACCTTCCTCCTGCCTGCCTTCCTTCCAGAAGGGCAGAGCCTCGCCCTCGGGAGTGAAGCCCAGCGACGTGGCCACATACATCCCCACCAGGGCCGAGCACACGGCAACCAGGGCCAGCAGGCCTATGGACGATATGCGTCTTGACATGATTCATCCTCTTATTTTGAAGTTAAGATTCGACAAAGCCCATCCTCAGATCATAGAGGATGCTCTCCATCAGCGTCTCCTCATCCCGGGTGAGGTTCCCCCTGGTCTTCTCCTGAAGCATCTCGATGATATGGATGTTTTGTTTTGCCAGGGCCGGATTCCTGCCGATCTGACCGGTTGAGGGGTCGGGCATCTTGCCCATGCTGATGATGGCGGCACTCGCAAAACTCATGATAAGGGTGGAAAAATCGACATCGGTCTGGCTCTCCGTCTCCGATGCCAAGGGGCCTTCCATCTCTCCGGAAGAGGCCTCTCTTTCCGGGCCCTGCCCCGGATCTTCTCCCCGGCCTCTCTTGTCATGAAAGGTGTATCCCTTTTTCCGGTCTTCCATATCTCCTCCTTACCCCTTTTTTTAAGCCCCGTTTCCCTTCCCCCTGACGAACGGCGCCGGAGAACACCCGGCGTGCAGGACCCTATCCGATGCCGTGGACAGGGAATATCTTCTCCCTGATAAAGGCCAGTTTCCCCCCGATATACTCGTCGAGGTCACGCCTGATGTTATCGGCCAGATGATAGGGCGGGTCGCGGAGCTCATCGGGCCCCTGGGTAAAGGGAACGAGATTGCCGCTGATGATGCCCTGATACGGGTCGTGCGGCTCCAGTCCGTTGAGGATCGCCCACGCCAGGGTCCATCCCCTCACCACATCGGACACGCTGTAGCCCCCTCCGCCCAGGGCCAGAATCTTGGAGCAGCTCTTCTTGATGTCCTCGATGACCCGGCTGTATCCGTTGTTTGTCAGCCTCAAGTTCGTCAGCGGGTCCTTCTTCAGGGTATCGAGCCCGATCTGGGCCACCACGCAGTCGGGCCGAAAAGATTCGACAAGGGGCGTGTAGACGGTCTCGAACGCCCGCACGTAGGTATCGTCGTCGGTATACTCGGACAGGGGGATATTGACCGTATACCCCACCCCCCTTCCCTCGCCCATCTCGTTCTCGAAGCCGGTGCCGGGATACAGGGTCTCCCCGCTCTGGTGCAGCGAGATGAACAGAACATCGTCCCTGTCATAAAACGCGTCCTGAACACCATTGCCGTGATGGGCATCGATGTCCACATAGACGATCTTCTTCATGCCGCTCTTTACGAGCCTGTTGATGGCGATTACGATGTCGTTGACATAGCAGAAGCCCTCGGCGTGGTCGTATCCCGCGTGATGCAGCCCTCCCACCGGAGAGAATACGACGTCCGCCTTGCCCCCGGAAAGGAGCTCGGCGCCGAGGATGGTCGCCCCCAGAACCAGAAGGGAAAAGTCGAATACCCCTTTGAAAACCGGGTTGTCCCCCGTCCCCAGCCCGTACTCGAGCATGGTGAAATCAAAGGACCCGGAGTTTGCGTCCTTGAGCGCCTCCACGTACTGTGGCAGATGATATTCGAGCATCACCTCCTCCGTGGCGGGAGTCGGCTCCATCACCTCGATCCAGGAGGCGTCGAACAGGCCGTAGCGGTAGCAGAGCTCGAATGCCATGGTGCCCCGGTAGGGCTTGAACGGATGATACTCTCCGAGACTGAAATCGTCGAACCTCGATGTATAGATAAAAGCAGAGTTCACTCTCGCTCTCCCTGTTCGCTCCTGATCACGCTCTCCGTCATCTGTCAAAGGAGAAACTGTCACGCCTGGAAAAACGCCGCAACGGCACGTCCTTCACCCGGGAAACCGGCGTCGCCTGTCCTTGTCCTGTCTCCGGCGGCACATCATTCAATAACACAGAATCAGGAAAGTGCAAACAATCCACCTAGTATTCATGAATAACTCACTGTCCGGTATTTCACAGCGGAAAGAAGGGGGCGGGGGAAACGGCTCCCCAACGAGGAAAGGCCCCGATAGAAAGACCCCCCGGCCGCAGACACGGATGGAATTAACTTTTGCATGATAAATCAATGCCATATAGCTTGTAGACGCAAGCCGGCTCATATGTTAGAGTCGATAGCCGCATGGGATATCTATGAAAGGAGGCCTTCCATGGGGAACGGGTTTGAGATTCTGGAAAAACTGGTCGTGGTGGAAAATGGGAAGGTCAAGGTCATGCGCACGATCGAGGACATCGAAAATCTCCTGGAAAGACTGACCAGAATCCAGGCCGCCTACCGGAACCAGAAAAGCGACCATGGTCGGAAGGTCAAGGATGAAGTCGATTATCTGATCCGCGTCATCGTTTCCCTGGCGTCGATCATCTATGCCATGGAGCTCAAGCGGGCGCAGTAGCGTGCCGGGAAAAGGAAGGGGCCTTTCGGTTGTCGCCTGAACAAAGCAGCGTATCACGGAAGGGCAGTGCCGCGCACCGGACCGCGAGGCCGTTGCGGCGCGGCAAACGTGCTCCCTTTTTACGAGTAAGGGGCCGGGATACGGCTGTCGGGATATTCAAAAATGGTTGAGAAAGAACGCGGAATCTTTACACTCCCCCTGTTGACATCGAGCCCCGGGGTCCAGATGCTCTGGAACGTGTTCCTCCTGGTGGCCGGCAGCGTAGTGTGCGCGGTGGCGGTAAACGGCATCCTCATACCCCAGCATTTTCTGAGCGCCGGGTTCACGGGGGCGTCGCTGATCATCCACTATCTCGTTCCCACCATCTCGGTGGGCATCATCTATTTCCTCATCAACATCCCCGTCTTCCTGGCCGGGTGGTCGCTGGTGGGAAGACGATTCTTCTGCTACAGCATCGCGGGCATGGTATTCTTCTCGATCGCCCTGACCGTCATCGACGTGGACATCTCCATCGACAACAAGATACTGAGCGCCCTGCTCGCCGGAATCATCAGCGGTGCCGGCAGCGGACTCATGCTGAAATCGTATGGATCGGCAGGGGGTGCGGACATCCTCGCGGTCATCCTCCAGAAGAGCATGTCCATCCGGCTGGGGAGCACGGCCCTGGCGATCAACTGCGTCATCCTGGTGGCGGCCTCGTTCCTCATCTCGCTGGAGGATGCCCTGTACACCCTTGTGTTCCTCTACGTGAGCGCGTACTTCATGAACCTGGTGGTGGTCGGGTTCAGCAAAAGGAAGGCGGTGATGATCGTATCCGACCACTGGGAGAAAATCTCCCAGGAAATCCTCAAGAAAGACCGCAGGGGTGTGACCATCATCGAAGGCACGGGGGGATTCAAGAGAGACGGCAAGCAGATTATCTACAGCATCATCACCTTCCAGGACCTGTCCCAGCTCAAAAGGATGGTGTCGGAGATCGACCCCCATGCATTCGTGGTGGTCATGGACACCCTGGAGGTCATGGGCGCGCGGATCGGAAACCAGCCGCACTGGTAACCCGTCTCCCGCATGGGTCAAGGGCCTTTGGATTCAGGACCTTTCCCCCTTCTTTCTAGCGGTAGAGCTTTTTCTCGCTCTCCACAACGTCGATGATCTCGTTGATGAGGGTGGGGAGCTTGCGCATCACCCGCTCCCAGGAGACGGTCCGGGGCGTCTCGTAGATCTCGGCGCCGAGATTCTGCGAGGTCTTTTCGATTACCGAGAGCAGCCCCTGGTCGATAAAGGGCCTGAACTCCTCGTGCTCGCTCACATATGAGCTGAAACGCCGGGCCATGAAGGCAGGCGAAAGCAGCTGATCGCCCGCAAAGAGGATCACGTTCTTGAAGACGTTGTCCACCATGGCCTCCTCCAGGTTCGTGTCGTAGACGAGGCCGCAGTACGCCGCGTTGTCCGCGTACATCTTGATGAGGTCGTCCGCCACGCCCAGATAGGTGGTGGTGAGATCCCGGATGAAGTGCTCGGAGATGGCGAGCCCTTCTTCCACCACCAGGGCCGCAAGCAGCGTGGAGACGATATCGATGCCCATCTTATAGAGCCCTTTGTTGCGGTCGTCTTCGGACACCGGCTGGTGCTTGTGATCGAAGGGAAGCTGGGAGATCTCCACCTGCGCACAGGTGGAGGCCTTGCGGTAGACCTCGATCAGTGTGAAGATCTCGACGCCCCAGTTGGTGGCGAACTGCATGCGCTTGAGAAGCTGGCCGTCGAAGACCACCTCTCCGGAGAGCTGGTAGTTGAAGTTCAGAAGAAAATCCACCAGGCGCAAGACCTTTTCTTCCTGGGTCTCGGTGAACTTCCGTTTCAGCGCGATGAGCAGGGGGTCCAGCAGGAGCCGCTTGACCCTGCCGTAGAACATTCCATCTTTGATTCGCGCGTAGAACGCCTTGCTGAACTGATAGTTGAGCACCTGCACGGGGTAGAACAAGCGGTCGAGCTGCTCCCGGCTGAAGGTACGGATATCGGCGTCCACGAGCCCGATGCTCTGGGCCCCCATGGCAAGGGCGATGCCGAAGGACATGAACATGTTCCGTCCCTTGCCGGGCTGTTCGATGCGGAAGCCCGCGTCGGAGAGCTTGCCGTAGATGGACGAAAAGCCGGGGCCGTCGTTGTGCTGGATCAGATAGTTCTGCACGTTGTGGTTGTTCAGGATACCGGCGAGTTCCCTTGCGTCGTCTTCGCTCGCCCGGTCGAGGCCGAAGATGATCTGGGAGAGATAGTTCGCGCCGGCCAGGTTCTTCACGATATTCTCGAACACCGGCCGGTTCTCCGGCAGGGTATACTCCGAGGCCAGCAGGGGAATGATCAGCACCGCCTTCTTCCACTTGGAGTGCTGGAGCAGCTCGAGCTCCATTCTGGGGCTGTCTTCGTCCAAGAGATACAGTGTGGATATCCTGGTATGTGTCTGCGCAAAATTCGACATGAACACTCCCCCTTTCTTCTTTCGTTCTCAAGCCCGCACACGAGAGAACCACCACGAAAATAACCGGTTTTTCTCCACAAGTCATGCATTTTATCGCAAGAAAACACACCCGGTCAACGTTGTGAGGATATGACATTATGATAACGCACCTTCAGCGACTACCAACGAGTATTGCACACATGTCTCCCCCTCAAACGAACCCCTGATAAAAAGCAGAAGGAAAACCCTTTAAGAAATATACAGAAAGCCATCTTCGACCGAGCCCACCGGTGGATTGAGAATCCCTGGAAAAAAGAATGCCCTGCAACCGTTTGAAAATACTAGAAAGACATCGCGCCGACTCACGCGCATGCGCGAATCAAAAAAGGATCATCCCCCTCAAAGCAAGGGGGACGATCCTCCAACTACTCTGCGCCGGGAATCAGAGATTCCTTCCGATCAGGGCGCCATGCTGTATCGCGGAAAACCCATTCGCAGGATTGGCATATGCGTCGCCAACCTCATACAACGCGGGCACCATGTCTTTGATCTGCTTCGTGATGCTGTTCTCGGTCTTTACCCCTACCGCGATCACAAAGGTATCGAACTTCCCCACGCTCTTGTCCCTGCCGTTGCTCCTGACGATGAGCTCGTTTCCCTCGGTAATCTTTTTCACCGGTGAGGAAGTGAGGATTTTCGCGCCCTTCTTTTCCAGGCTTTCCAGTATGAATACCTTGCGGGCGAATTTCTCGTCACGTGCGATCTCGGGGAGCATTTCGACAACAGTCACCTTTTTCCCCTTATCGAGCAGATAGTTCGCTGTCTCGACCCCGCACGCTCCCCCGCCGATAACCGCGACGTTCTCTCCTATCTTCGCTTTCCCGGTCAGCGTGTCTGGAACGTTTGTGACGTTATCTTTATCGAATCCCGGGATGGGAGGAATGAGGGGAACGCTGCCGGTGGCCACGATCACGATATCGGGTTTGAGTCCCTTCACATAGTCCGGGGTCACCATCTTGTTCAGCTCAAGCTTTACATTCTCCATGTTCCCGAGGGTATGAACTCTCCAGTCCACTACTGCATTGAACTGAGACTTCCCTGGAGGGATGGCCGCGAGATTCCACTGTCCGCCGAATTTATCGCCCTTCTCGCAGAGGGTCACCTTATGTCCCCGTCGAGCGGCGACCACGGCGGTTTCCAGTCCGGCAACGCCTCCACCGATCACGAGCACGTTCTTTGGCGAATCGACCTTCTTCAGCTCGTATTTCGCCTCCCTGCCCACCTCTGGATTCTGCAGGCAATCGGCGAAAAATGCGGTCAGAAGATTGTCGATGCATCCCTGATTACACCCGATGCACTGCCTGATGTCCTCCGGACGATCCTCCTCGGCCTTCTTCGGCCAGTCGGGATCGGCGATCAGCGTTCTTCCCAGGGCAACCATGTCCGCCTTGCCTGACTTGATGATCTCCTCGGCCAGCTGCGGGGTGCGGATGGCCTGGGCCCCGATTACCGGTACGTCCACCACCTTCTTGATCTCGGCGACCTGATCGATGACCGGGGCGGGCCCTGTCTCGGCAATCGGGACCATATAGTTCAGTCCCTCGATGGTGATGCCGCGCCCAGTGGTTACATGAATTGCATCCGCACCGGCCTTTACCGCCATCTGGGCCATCTTCTTGGCCTCTTCGAGCTGGATGCCGTCTTCGATGCCTTCACTGGCGACCATCCTGAACAGCACCGGGTAATCCTTGCCCACAGCTCTTCTAACCTTCTGGATCACCTCGATGGTGTAACGCATCCTGTTTTCCAGGCTGCCGCCGTACTCATCGGTCCGGTGGTTGAAATGCGGGGACATCATCTGTTCGAGAAGGAACCCCTGCGATCCCTGAACCTCGACGGCATCCGCACCGGCCTTCTTGGCCCTGATAGCGGCGTCTGCAAACTTCTGCGCGATGTCTTTGAGCTCTTCGACCGAGATCTTTCTCGTCATGAACATGCTCTTTTCCAGGTCGGGATGCATGTAGAAGAGCTCCTTGATCAGGGTCCATACCCCGCCGTCTGGAGAGAGCTGCTGGCCCTTCGACATGATGGGGAACCCCTCGAGACCGCCGAACATGAGTTGTACCGCCAGCTTGGACCCCGCCTCGTGAATTGCATCGGCCAGTTTTTCCCAGCCCGGCACGAAGGTGTCGTCCCACAGCGAGTGCATGAAGGCGATCGGTTTTCCCCGCTTGTCGACCGGTGTGACACCGGATATGATCAGTCCGGTATGACCTTTGGCCCTGCGGACGTAGTAATCGATCACCCGCTGGTTCATGAAATCTTCGCCCTCGGTGTATCCCATGCTCATGGGCGCCAGTGCGGTTCTGTTCCGAAGCTTCATTCCATTGATCGCGATGGGCTCACAGAGCTTTTTGAATTTCTTACTCATTGAATCCACCCCCTTTCCAAGGCCGTCACATATTCGGTAGGTTCTTCACCATAGAGGGACATCCTGACGAGGTCCGCCGCCATGACCGGCATGATCCCGGAGGCCTTGGCGTCTCTGGCCAGAGCCGCATAGCAGAAGGGGCACAGGAACATCATATGATCCGCTCCGTAATGCTTTGCGTCGGCGATATTCTTGTCCCGTATCTCCTGCGAAAAACGCTGGTTCTCGGACAGGTCCTCAGAGGCGCCGCCGCCCAGACCGGCGACCGCTCCGCAGCAGATCTGGTTTCTGCGGTCGTACTTGCGCTCAACCAGCTCGACGCCGAGCAGATCGAAGAGCTCTTCTATCCATACGTGGCGGTCGGGCCCGCACCTAATCGAGCAGGGGAGCTGGATCGCAGTACGCAGTCCCAATTTCCTGACTTCCTTGTAGTTGTCCTTGACAACCTTGATGAGCCATTCCAGGAGATGGACCGGCCGGAAATTGGGCTCGAGCTTCATGTCCTTGGCATAGCTGAAGAACGGTGCATAGCACTCATCGTGATAAAAAACGATCTCGTCGGTCGGCAGCTTGTTGAGTCGCTCCACGTAGGCGGGCATATTCTCGAACACGGCGGTATCCTGCCTGCCGTGCACCATGCCGTTGACGCAGAAATAATCACCGCCGCCCACGATGTTCATCCCCTCGAAAAGCTTGCTGTCCCAGAACAGGTGCGGCTGGAAATACTCCATGCAGCAGATGCTCATCCAGGGGGCGCCTTTTATGGTCTTTCTCGTGAAGTTCCGCGCCAGGTTGAAGCAGAACACTTCCAACAAGGCTGTCGCACAGCCCTTCTTCAGCGCCGATCCCTCTTCTTCCATGCGATGGATGATGAGATCGAAGGGCCGGGCCCCCCTGGTGCAGTAGGTGTTGCATCCGCAGCAGGTGATGCAGTCATCCAGCACCGAGCTGTGTTTCCCGGCGATGAGCGCCTTCATCTCTTTCTGCGCCCGCTCCCGGTCGTACCCTAGGTACAGGCAGGCCTCGAGGCAGTCACCACAAAGATCACACCTTTCCGGTTTCCACATACACTCCTCCTTTGTTTTTTTAACGAAAGGAGGGCCCTCTGATTCGTCATATGCACCATATGCCTCCCGGAGGAATATGAAAATCGGGTAACCCAACCATTTCTGGTGCGGGCGGACCCTATTTTTGAAAGCAACAGACAGGAGGGAGACCCGGATATCCACACAGGGTGCTGGTCCTGACGGTCCACAAGATCGAAGAGTACGTACGCGCCTGCCTCGAGGCCGGGGCGGACGGCTATCTTCTCAAAAAGTCATCCCAGGAGGAGCTCATCAATGCTATCCGTCATGTCATGTCAGGCGAACC
>JAHDRW010000028.1 GCA_018433085.1 Deltaproteobacteria bacterium
ACTGTTTTTCAGATCGATATAGTGGTTCGTCATCGAACCCCTGCCAAACGACTCTCCCAGAGCCGCTACGGAGGGGCTGTGTCAAACCCTTGCCTGGTGATCGATATACACCAGGCCCATCGCCCTCACTGACTGGCTGATGAGCCAGCATTCTTCGTTGTCGATGTTAGAGCTGCCCAGGTGGCCGATGGTCTCGGTCCGGTTGACCAGCCGGCCTTTTTCGTTGGTGGTGATGAATTCCTTGTCACGGGTATCCTTGACCAGGCGCGCGATCCGGGAAAAGGCCCAGTCCCAGTCCTTTTCTTCCCACCTGTCGCTAAAGGGCGCCCGGTAGCGGACCTTCGTGAGTCGATGCTTGTTCGCCTCGGTCAGGTCGAAGAATCCGGCCCCTTTCGCGCAGAGCGAGCCCTCGCTGATCGGATGTTCCGGATCTCCCTCGATGTTGAAGATCTTGCCCGTCAGGCTGTCAACGCTGCAGATAAGGCCGCAGCCGCACGAACAGTAGGCGCAGATCGTGGTGTACTGCTTCGCCGACTTGATCCGGTTCATCTTGCTCAACTCTGCGGCATACGCATTCACCGGCTTGAAGTCCAAGCCCAGGGCCGACGATGTACCCACGGCACCGGTCAGCTTCAGGAAGCCCCTTCGCGTCAGTTCCATGTAAGTCCTCCCCTGTTATGTAATAGGTAAAATATGCAACAAAACACATAATAAATACTTCCCGGCACCCTGTCAACGAAGAAATGATCAATAATGATAATTAAATTTAATCGCTTACATTATCGATCGGAGAATGCGGTCACATATTTTACCGGCGTGGGAAAGGGGTCTGCTTTCCTGAACAAACCCCTTGGATTCGAGTGGTCCTGCAAAAAAGATTATGAAAAGGAGTTCCAGGCACACGCGGCCATGGGAAGATAACCCCTGTCCTGCATGATGACATCCAGGTGCACGAGGCTCAGTGCCGATACTTCCGGATCAAAATCGGCCAGGTCGCTCACCTTGTCCACGGTGATAAGATATCTCCTGCATTGCTCGCACACGAACGCGGATTCCCTGCTGCCGCCGTCCACGAGGAAATAGGTCATCGACTTCTGCTTGCTGCACCCGCATGAGGGGCATATCACTCTGCTGAAGATCCACTCATGTACGCACTGTGAGCAGTACAGGTACCTGGTGCCGATCTTGTCGCGGATCTTGGCAACCATGGGGGCGGACCCGCAGATGGGGCAGTAGCCCTTGTCCCAGAGGAAACCATGGGTGAGCGACGCACCGATACGGGCCTTTTTTTCGAGGAAAGCCCGTGCAGTCATCGTGGCTGCAAAGTGTATGGCCTCAGGAGAGATGTCTTCATGCACTGCCCATCCATTGGTGATCTTGTTTGCCTCTTCCTGTGAAGAGACAAAGAGATCCGTGAATCTGATCTTGTTGTCCATGATCAAGGCCTGCAGTTTTTCCAGATCGGTCGAGAGCTTCGGGAAACCGGTCGCGAGTGGAGGCAGGAGAGCCAGGGAGATGAACTCAAAGGTATTGTCGACAGGAGTAAAGTCGTTCTGCCTGATCAGGGGAAGACCATTTTTGAACCGGAATTCGTCCATGGTCATGACCGGATCGTCCTTAGGGCCGAGCGTGTCCATGAGCGATGCCTTCTCGAGGAGAAAGGGCGTGAAGGCACGAATGACATCCCTGCTGTGGGGATGATTCCGGGATGCTTCCTCTACGATCCTTTCCAGGCGTTTGATCTTATCTGTTGCATCGGGCATGTGGCCACCTCTTTATTGATACTTGTGCATGAACAAGCTGATGATGCCTTTGGCTCCCCGGCGTCAAGGCACCGTTCCCTTACGATTTCTCCGGTAATAAAGATGGAGAAGACGCCGGAGGGGGAGAGCCGGCGCCTTCTTCTTTCCTCAGATCTTCTCGATGGCCACCGCGCAGGCCTTGTACTCGGCCGTCAGGGTGCCCGGGTCGAATACCGGGTTGGTGAGCCAGTTTGCACAGCCCTCCCGGAAATGGAAGGCCATCCACACCATGCCCGAAGGCACCTGCTCCGTGACCTTGGCCCTTACCTCGACCTGCCCGCGCCGCGACTTGACGCGGATGGTCTCGCCGTGGACGATGCCCAGGGCTTCGGCGTCGGCGAACGATATGTCGGCCGTCTCCTCGGGCAGCAGGAAGTCGAGACCCGCGCGTCCTGTCTGGGTCCGTGTATGGTAGTGGAAGAGTCGTCTGCCGGTGGAGAGGACGAAGGGGTACTGGTCATCGGGGACCTCGGCGGGTGGAGTCCAGTCCACGGGGTTGAACACGCCCAGGCCGCAGGTGAACTTGCCTTCTTTGTGCAAGAAGGGTGTTCCGGGGTGGTCTTCGTTCGGGCAGGGCCACTGGAGGCCGTTTCCTTCGATGCGGCGGTACTTGATGCCCGCCAGGGAAGGCGCCAGCACGGATACCTCGTTGTCCCAGATCTCCTGCCCGCTGTTCGACGCCCAGTTCTGGCCGAAGCGTTTGGCGATCTGCTGGAAGATCCACCAGTTGGGCCGGGCGACGCCGGGTGCCTCGCTGACCGTGCGCACCCGGTTGACGCGGCGCTCGCTGCTGGTGAAGGTGCCGTCGTCCTCGCTCCAGGCCGCCGCCGGGAAGATCACGTGGGCGAACCGGGTGGTCTCGGTGGGAAAGATGTCGTTGCAGACCAGGAACTCGGCCGAGGCCAGCTCGTGCTCGACCTTGGCGATGTCGGGCTCGGAGTTCGCCAGGTTCTCGCCGAAGATCCAGAAAGCCTTGACCGCTCCGCTGACGAGCCCCTCCATCATCTGGGGGATCATGAGGCCGGGTTTTTCCGGCAGGCCGCTCACGCCCCAGGCCTTCTCGAACTTGGCGCGTGCATCGGGGTTGGCCACCTGCTGGTAGCCGGGGAAGACATTGGGCAGGGCCCCCATGTCGCAGGCGCCCTGCACGTTGTTCTGTCCGCGCAAGGGGTTGACCCCGCCGCTGGGGACGCCCATGTTGCCCAGGAGCATCTGGAGGTTGGCGGTGCTCATGACGTTGTTCTTGCCGCAGGTGTGCTCGGTGATGCCCAGGGTGTAGCAGAGCATGCAGGGTTTGACCGATGCCAGGAGCCTGGCCGTCTCCCGGATCTTCTCCGGGCTGACCCCGCAGATATCGCTCGCCTTCTCCGGGGGATATTCCATGACCTTGGCCTTGAGCTCGTCGAAGCCCATGGTGCAGGACTGAACGAACCCTTTGTCGTAGAGGTCTTCGGTGATGAGCACGTGCATCAATGCGTTGATAAAGGCGATGTCGCTGCCGACCCTGATCTGGACGAAGAGGTCGGCGAAGTCGGCCAGTGGCTGTCGCCTGGGGTCGACCACGATGAGCCTGGCGCCCTTCATGACGGCGTTTTTCAGGAAGGTGGCCGCCACGGGGTGGGCCTCGGTCATGTTGGTGCCGATGCAGAAGAACATCTTGGCTGTTTCGAACTCGGCAAAGGAGTTGGTCATTGCGCCCGAGCCGAAGGAGGTCGCCAGACCGGCGACGGTGGGGGCGTGTCAAGTACGCGCGCAGTGATCGATGTTGTTGGTCTTGAAGACCCCCCGGAAGAGTTTTTGCATCTGGTAGGAGTCTTCGTTGATGCTCCTGGCGCAACTCACGCCCGCCACGGCGTCGGGGCCGTGCTCTTCGATGATGGTCTTGAACCTGCTTGCGACCAGGTCGAGGGCCTCGTCCCAGGATGCCTCGCGGAACTCGCCGTTTTCCCTGATGAGCGGGGTTTTGAGCCGATCTTCCGAATAGATGAAGTCATAGCCGAAGCGGCCCTTGACGCAGAGCCTGCCCTTGTTCGGGGCCGCGTCCTCCACCGCGTTGACCTTCACGATCCGCTTGTCCTTGACCTGGAGCTCCAGCTGGCAGCCCACCCCGCAGTACGGACACGTCGTGCGCACCTTCTCGACATCCTTTTCACGGCCCGCGAACCTGGCCTTTTTCTCGACCAGGGCACCGACCGGACATGCCTGCAGGCACTGGCCGCAGAACACGCAGTCGCTCTCGTGATAGGGCACATCGCCCCCTGCGATGATCTTGGCGTGCGGACCGCGGTATCCGAAGCTGATGGCCCGGTTCACCTGCACCTCTTGGCAGGCCTGGACGCACCGGCTGCAGAGGATGCACCTGGTGAAATCCCGGATGATGAAGGGGTTCACATCCTCTTTTTCATACGGCCTCACCGTGGTTTCGAATCTGACCGTGTCGATCCCGTAGCGGTATGCCAGATCCTGGAGCGTGCAGGAACCTGACCGCTCGCAGGTGATGCAGTCGTGCTTGCCGCTTGCAATCAGGAACTCGGTGGTGAGCTTTCGGGTTCTGTGGACCCTTTCGGATTCCGTATGTATTACCATGCCCTTCTCGGCAGGTGTGGAGCACGATGCCACCAGCGACCGGGCCCCTTCGACCTCTACCAGGCAGATGCGGCACGCACCCGTGGGGGTGCAGCCTTTCAGGTAACAAAGCGTTGGGATGTGCACCCCGTTGTTTTCCGCAACCTGGAGAATTGTCTGACCTGGTTCAAACTCGACCTGTTTGCCGTTCAATGTAAGCACAAAGCTGTCCATTCCACTCTCCTTAAGGCTCGTTATTATGCTGGGGAGGGGTAGCCCGCCACAGTATGCTCAGGTTCCATGAAATGGTCTATACCTGTGTCAATTAATTATGTCAACACGTACACAATGAAATAATGCGATCTCTCTCCACCACATTCGTCGGAAAGAGGGGGGTGAAGAGGAATGAAAAACGTTTTCAGGCGTTTTTGCGGGGTAATCTGATATAGATGATGTCATCCGTGTCCATGCCGAACGAGATCTCGGCAAGCACCCATCTTTCCGCTTCGCACTTGGAACCGAATATCACGATCTCGCCGCATGAATCTCTCAGCCAGAAAAATTTTCCCTGTTCCATGTCGTAAGGCTCATATGCCACAGCCCATCGTTCGTACATGCCCCCTCCTTACTACGCTGGTCATGGGAGGAGCGCCTCCCCTGACATAATAATTATGCAACAGAAAGCATAAAGTACAGTTTGATACCACCCCTCTCTACAGATGCGGAGAGGTGCGGGATAAGGTTTTCCCGGTCGATTGACCTGCTCGAGCGTCTGTGGGTCACTGTGAAGGAAAGGACTTGTGTTGTTGGTTATATTATGACAAAAATAACATAATAAAGTTTGGCGGGAGGATGGTTATGAGGATAAAAACATCCTTGTTGATGGTACTAATAGTCCTCTTGTGTCTTCCCGCCACGGCGTCCGAGGGGAAGATCCTTGTCGCGGTGGCGGCTAACTACATGATGCCCTTTGCCGAGATCGTGCTCTTCTCGGGGCAGCATGATTTTTGCAGCCGGTTCACAGACTGGACGGATGCGGTGCAGTCGGACGCGGTCAGGAAGATCGCCATCGCCAAACCCGAAACCGCCCCGTATGGTGCCGCCGCCGTGACCGGTCTGAAAGAGTCGGGCCTGTACGACACCCTGTATGACAAGTATGTATTTCCCCAGGACATCGGGCAGGCATTTCAGTATGCCACCACAGGCTCTGTCCAGGCCGGGTTCTGCGCCCTCTCGTCGGCCATGACCGATGAGGGGAGGAAGGGCTGCTGCTTCCCTGTGAAGCAGGCACCTCCGGTGACCCAGGCCGCCTGCGTCCTCAAAAGAACGCAAAACCGCGAGGCCGCGAAGAAGTTTGCTGCCTTCCTTCTGACTCAGACCAGTGTCCGGATCAAGGAGAAGTATGGATACCGGTAGCATCCTCGGGCCGCTCTGGATCTCCTTCAAGCTCGCGACGGCCACCACGGTCGTGCTTCTTGCCGCAGGTGCCTTTCTTGCCTATCTTCTCGTGTACCGGAAGGTGCCGGCCAGACCCGTGGTGGAGTCCCTCATCAGCGTGCCCATCGTGCTTCCCCCCACGGTGCTGGGCTTTTACCTGCTGATCCTGATGGGTCCGAAGGGGGCTCTCGGCAAAGCGTGTGAAGGCCTTTTCGAATCATCCCTTCTTTTCACCTTTACGGGCATCGTTATCGCGTCGGTTTTTTATAGCCTGCCCTTTGCGGTACAGCCGCTCAAGACCGCCTTTTCCAAGATAGACAGGAGGATTATCGAGAATGCCCATGTCCTGGGCCTATCACCCTTCAAGGCATTTTTCCGCGTGGTCGTGCCCAATTCGGCCGCCTGCTTTGCAGCCGCCGCGATCCTGGTGTTCCTCCACACCCTGGGCGAATTCGGGGTGATCCTCATGGTGGACGGCAGTATTCCGGGTGAGACAAGAGTTGCATCGATCGCGATCTTCGAGGCGGTGGAATCGCTCAGGTACCGGGATGCCTGGATACTCTCTCTGATCCTGGCTATGGTGAGCTTTTCGTTCCTTCTGGCGGTCAACGCACTGAACAAAGGGGAGCATGATGGCCTTAAGGGCTGAGATCAAGAAGAGGCTGAACCACTTCAACCTGGATGTCTCCCTGGCGTGCGGCGAGGGGAAAATCGTTTCAGTCGTCGGGCCTTCGGGCTCGGGCAAGACCACAATATTGGGGATCATCGCGGGGCTGGACGCACCGGACGAGGGAATCATCACCTGCGGGGAGAGTGTCTGGGTGGACACCGGGCCGGAATCTTCCTGCCGACACAGAAGCGGCGCCTTGCCATGGTTTTTCAGGACTTCGCCCTGTTTCCCCACTGCAGTGTGTTCAAAAACGTCTGTTTTGCCGCCAGGGACAGGTCCCTGGCCGAGGAACTCATGAAACGATTCGGGATCTGGCACCTGAAAGACACCAGGCCACAGTCCATATCAGGGGGCGAGAGGCAGCGCACCGCCATCAGCCAGGCCCTGGCACGTGAGCCCGAGGTGCTCCTCATGGACGAGCCCTTTTCGGCGCTCGATCCGATCACCCGCAGAAAGCTCCGCATGGCCGTGGCGGATATGAAAGGCGAGCTCCCGGTCCCCATCATCCATGTCACCCATGATATCAGGGAGGCGCTCTTTCTGGGCGACGAGATCGTCCCGGTCGTCAGCGGGAAGATCTTTCATAAATGGCTTTTGCAGTTCATGCTCACGACACGGGGCGCGGGCATATGTCCGGACCGCACGGACCGGGAGAACCAGGGAGATATCGAACTTGAGATATTTGAAACGCGAAAGGGGTGGATAAGATGAACATCGGGCCGTATTCGATTGAAGACTACATGCATCTGGTAAAGTCGTTCCACGGCAGTATCGCGCCTGGGCTCATGATCGGCGGGTTTATGGTGGACCTCGCCAGGAGTGAGCTGCCGGACGGCGTGCTGTTCGACGCCATCAGCGAGACGAAAACCTGCCTTCCGGACGCTCTCCAGCTCCTCACGCCCTGCACGATCGGCAACGGCTGGCTCAAGGTCATGGACTTCGGCCGCTATGCCCTGTGTCTGTATGACAAGTATGAGGGCCAAGGGGTAAGGGTGTTTCTGGACCCGGAAAAACTGGAGTCCTGGCCGGAGATCAAGATGTGGTTCTTCAAGCTTAAGCCAAAGGCGGAACAGAATTCCAATGCCCTCAGGGACCAGATCATCGAGGCAGGGACCGACATCCTCACGGTGAAGCACGTCAGGGTGGATGCCGCATCTGTTCAGAAGAAGGGCAAAGGGGCAATCGCAGTCTGCCCGTCATGCAGGGAGGCATATCCCGCAAAGGATGGAGCGACCTGTCTGGCCTGTCAGGGGAACAGCCCGTACAGCAAGGAGACGCAGGATATGAACCCGGGTCTCAGGATTGTCTCCATGCCGGGGAAAGGCCGTGACTAGAGGCATGTTTGTATGATGGATCTTGAAAGGGACGTCTTTATCACTACTCTCTAGAAATAAGGAGAAGCGGATATGATGAAGATAAGCGCACGGAATGTTTTGAAGGGAAAGGTGAAGAAGGTCACTCCCGGAGCGGTCAATACCGAGGTGGTCGTAGAGCTGCCCGGAGGCGGTCAGATCGTTTCCATCATCACCAAGGAATCGGCGGAGAACATGCAGATAGCCGAGGGAAAGGATATAGCCGCGGTCATCAAGGCATCGAACGTGATGCTGGCCGTGGATTGATAAAACCGGCCCGGAGACGAACCCCGAGCCGGTTGCGCGTCAGATTTCTATCCTGCCTTCCTGGAGCGTCCCGGTGGGCCTGAAGGTTTCGATGCCGAACTTATCGGCGAGTTCGGTGCACTTGGCGACCAGGGTAGGGTAGCCGATGCTCTTGGCGAGCGTGAAGGGACCGACGCCGCCGCCTCCGTTGGCGATCGCGGTGTCGATGTCCTTCGGGTCGGTCACCACCCCTTCCTCCAGGAGCTTGGTGGCCTCGTTCGCCTGCAGCGCGATCATGTGCGTGGGGTCATACTCGCCGGTGGGGCTGGATACGTCGATCGCGGGCCTGCCAGCCGACCAGTCGTAAATCCCCCTGCCGGTCTTCTTGCCGAGCCGGCCCTGGTCCACGAGATCCTTCAGGGCCTTTCGCGGCGCATAGTCCGGGGAGAGGGTTTTGGCGTAGTAGCCTTGCGTGTGCAGCACGATGTCCATGCCCACGTAATCCAGCAGCTCGAACGGGGTCATGGGCATTACCGGCTTGAAGGCCGCGTCGAAGTCGTTGGGGCTGGGCGATCCCTTGTCGAGAATGATCTGCAGGAGCAGGGCCGTGGGTGCGTTGACCCGGTTGTAGATGAAGCCCGGCGAGTCCTTCTGCACGATCACCGGTACCTTGTTCATCTTTTGCGCCGTCTCATAGGTGGTTTTTATCGCCTCGGGCGAGGACTTTTCCGTGGAAATCACCTCCACCAGCTTGAGCAGCACGGCCGGGTTGAAGAAGTGCATTCCCACCACACTCTGAGGCCTCTTCGTGGCCGAGGCGATGGCGGTGATGCTCATGGACGAGGTGTTGCTCGCGAGCACGGCGTGCCCGGGCGCAAGCGCGTCCAGGTCGGCGAAGAGCCTTTTCTTGATGTCCAGGTCTTCGAACACCGCCTCGATCACCAGGTCGGCGTCGCCCACCGCCTCCTTGAGGTCGGTGGTGGGCTTGAGGAGGGAAAACATCTCCTTGCCCTGGTCCCCGGTGATCTTGCCCTTGCCCGCGAATTTGGCCAGACTCTCCTTGATGGTGTTCACGCCCTTGTCCACAAAGCGCTGCTCGATGTCGTGCATGGCCACCGTGTAGCCCGCCATGATCCCCGCCTGGGCAATGCCGTTGCCCATGGCGCCCGATCCGATTACTGCTATTTTCTTTACCTCCATGGTATCACCTCCTTACTCATTCATCTCACTCGCCCTTGAACTCGGGCTTCCTTTTCTGCAGAAATGCGGTGAAGCCCTCGACGGCATCCTTTGAGGTCGCGCAGATATTGCTCTGCTCGGCCTCCATCCTGAGCCCCTCGTCCATGCCCTTATCCAGGTGGGCCTGGACGGAGCAAAGGACGGCCCGCACCGCAAGGGGGGCCTTCTCGGAGAGTTCCATGGCGGTCTCCATGACTCTGGGCATGAGCTGATCGGGCGGATAGACCCCGTCCACCAGGCCGATGGCGAGGGCCTCCCCCGGATTCAGGCGCCTGCTGAAGAGCATGAGCTCCAGGGCCTTCGACCTGCCCAGCAGACGGGTAAGCCGCTGGGTGCCTCCCCAGCCCGGGATGATGCCCAGGTTCAGCTCGGGGCAGCCCATTTTGGCTTTGTCGTTGGCAGCCATGTACCGGAAATGACACGCCAGGGCCAGCTCGCAGCCCCCGCCCAGGGCATGGCCGTTGATGGCCGCGATAACGGGCTTCTCGAACCGGTCGACCCTGGTCCACAATGCCCGGCCAACCGCACCCACGTCCGGGTGGCTCACCGCGTCCGACACGTCCATGCCCGCGCAGAACGACTTCTCACCGCTGCCCGTAATGACCAGCACCCGCACCTCGCTGTCCGAGGCAACCTCGTCGAGCGCACGGGCGATCTCGCCGAGCATGGCATAGCTCACCGCATTGTTTGACGGACGGTTCAGGGTCAGTACCGCCACCTTTCCTCTTTTCTCCAATAACAGGGTTTCATAGGCCATAAAGGGTCCTCCTTCCGCAGAGAAAATCAGGATCACATAACTCATGTTATTTGAATGATTCGAATATACGTGTTTCCTGATCTGGAATCAACGGGTAATTTTTATGATCTCACAATGATTCGGGATTCTTCAGGTTTTTCAGGGAGAAAAAATCCCCGTCAATCTCCACCTCGAACCGGATCGCCTCGTAGGTGATCTCGGTGAATGCTCCATCGTTCCCCGCGGGTGTGATGCGGATCGTCGAAGGCAGCATTCGGGAGCCCAGCTTCCGGATATCCGAATAGGTCATGGTCCGCACCAAGTTCGCCTTGTCCCCGTAGAATTCGATCTCCAGCGGAATCAGGTCCGATCGGCGCACCGTTGCGACCACCTTGCTCCATACTGTCTGGGTAGAGGGTTCGGGTACGAGGGTGATCTCGATCACCCCGGTTCTTTCCCGGGTGCCCGAGAAGGTGATTTCCGCGATATAATCCTCGGAGAGCATGTCTCCCCTCACGGCGTCGTCGTTGGTGAGATGGCTCCCCAGCCACGGCGCGCCCGCCATGGAAAGCGGGAGCTTGATGACCCGGTCGACATCGGGCAGGTAGCTCCAGATGCTGTTCCCCAGTTTTACGATCGAGTGTCCCTGCTGCCCTGCCGGTTCCAGGGTCCTCACCAGGGTGTACTTTCTCCCCTTGCTCCATGCCTCGACCATTGTCTCCCGTGCGGAAGGACCGGTGAATACCTTGATTTTCATGATCGCATGGCTGGAGCCTCCCCGGTAGAGATCATCGATGCGGCCGGCGATCTCTTGCGGGGACATATCCTGAGCGGACAGGGCCGCCCCGAGGGGAAGGACGGATATGAAAAGGAAAAAGAGCAGCAGGCAGAGAGCGTACTCCGGCCTTGTCATGACACCACCTCCATGCTTCACGATGAAAAAAATGCGGGCTCTGTCCTGTACTCAGGAAAGAAGCCAAGGCCTCCCGCCGCCGCCCGGTCTTGCTCAAGGCGGGCCGGAGAGGTTTCCAGGTGCGTATTATTCCTGATTGCGGGTCTGAACATACATTTTGAGACAGTGCCCGAGCAAAAAATAAACTTTTCCCAAGAAATATAATAGACACGAAAGGCTGCATGACAAGCAGCGCGCGAGCAGCCGCGGAGCAGGATACCTTTCAGGTGGAGGCAGGTCCCCGCCCCGTGCCGGGCGTGCAGCAAAAGGCGCCCCGCGAGACCGGCGGAAACAGGACTCATATTCCCGAGCCGGGCTCAGTGCTGGGGACGAAGCCGGGGAAGGACAGACCGTATCCGCCTCATCCATTGACGGGCGTGGTTCCGACGCCCGGGAAGGTGCCGGCCAGACCCTCATGTTCGAAACAAAGGTGTCATTTCAGGAGCGTTCGATAGAGCGCCACGAGCCCGGGATCGGCGTGCTTCTGGAAGATGCCGAAATGGAAGCTCAGCTGAGACGGTCCCTGGTCAACGATCTCGATGTTGATATTCTCCTGATAGAGCGCGGCCGACGCCCTGGCGAGAACCCCGGGAGTATCCCTCATGCCGATACCCACGGGCGAGAGCAGGCACAGATCGTAGCGGATATCCAGAAAGTCAGGCGAAAGGCCCTTTGCGATGGTGTCCTTGAGATCGTCAGCCTTGTCCATGAGATCGTGCTGATCCACGATCACCGCGATATCGTCCTTGTCGGAAGGGTAGTGGTGCGTATTGATGCCGAAGTCTTTGAAGATATCGAGCAGTTCCTTGGTGAAGCCGATGGTCTCGCCGATCATGTCCTTTTCGATATATACATAGGCTATGCCGTCCATACGGGCGATGCCCACCGCTGTCTCGCCCGGGATGCGCGAGCTCACGATCCTGGTGCCCGGGGCCGCGGGATTGTTGGTGTTGCGGATGTTGATGGGGATGTTCTTGTTCTTGCAGCTCACCATGGCGTCGAAGTGGAAGACATTGAATCCCCGCGACGAAAGCAGCCTGATCTCCTTGTAGGTCAGCTCCGGGATCACCGAGGCCTCGGTGATGATCCGGGGATCGACCTGGTAGACCCCGTCCGTGTCGGTCCAGTTTTCATAGCACGAGGCATCCACGGCATAGGCCACCTCGCCGCCCGTGAGGTCCGACCCGCCGCGGGAAAGGACCGCGATGTCTCCCTTGAGCGTAATACCGTAGTAGCCGGGGATGATATAGACCGGCCCGTCCTTCAGGCATTCCCGCATGCCGGAATGGGCTGCGGGAAGAACCTTTGCATTGCCGAACCGGTCGGAGACGAGGAAGCCCATGTCCTCGGGCAGCATAAGCTTCACGTCCATGCCCTTGCCCTGGAAATAGCGGGCAATGATCTTGGCATTGTAGTGCTCGCCGCGGGATGCAAAGAAATCGATCCTCTTCTTGTTGGAGATGTGCGACGCGAGATCCGACTCGAGATCCTCCAGGATATCGTCGCCTCTGATACCGAGGTCGACAACGAGGGATTTGAACTTGGCCAGCACCCGATCGAAGCTTTCACGTGCCGTGATGTTTTTTCCCCGTGACCCGAAATGGTGTCCGTGGGTGGCGACATTGAAGAGATGATCGGTAACCTTCTCCGGATCACTCCCGTCCTTGCCGGGCGCCGATACGACGACGAAACGGCGGTTCTCGTCGGCAGACACGATCCGGCGGACCTTTTCGATCTGGCCGGCGTTGGAAACAGAGCTCCCCCCGAACTTACATACGATCTTCGCGCCCATGGACCCAGCCCCCTTTCATGCTGAAGCTCTTCAGCACACCCTTCTATCCCAACTTCCCGCTCAGGGAAAGAGGCAATCAGAGGCTGGGATTCCGTATGGAGGGAGATGGACGACGCGAGTGTCTGACCGGCAATCCCGGTAGCGGGGGCGAGAATATGGAAATGCGTGTGTTTTCTGGAAAAACAACGCGTACTCCAGGATGCCTTATGGAAACGATCTGTGGATTCGTATCGTTATCCACGGGGCTTGCAAGGTTGCATTGCCTGTTCGGGGGATATAATATAGCCGGGTGTCAGAAATGCAGAAACCATAAGAAATGCATGGTCGGGGGAATGTGATTATGTTTGATCAGGTCGTGAATTCCATCAATGCGGTGAGCTGGAACGGGCTGGGCCTTGTCGCGTTTCGTATTCTGCTCGTGCTCGTCATAGCCCTGGTGGTCTCCAAGGTGCTGGGCCGGTTCATGAATATCCTCAGGCAGAGGCTCGTCAGCGCCGGGTTGTCCAAAGGGGATACGGCTACCGAGACCGCAAAGCGCACAGAGACCCTCATCAGGCTCGTCAGGCAGGCCTCGTACATTGTTCTGTGGGTCATGGTGGCCCTGGTCCTGCTCAAGGAGGTGGGGGTGGAGATCGCACCCATTCTCGCAGGCGCGGGCATCGTGGGACTGGCCGTGGGCTTTGGTGCTCAGAACCTGGTGAGGGACGTGATATCGGGTTTTTTCTTCATTCTGGAGGACCAGGTCCGGGTGGGTGATGTGGCGGTGGTCAACGGCACCGGAGGGCTGGTGGAGGAAATAAACTTCCGGACCATCATCCTGCGCGACATCTCCGGGGTGGTGCACGTTTTCCCCAACGGGGCCGTGACCACGCTCAGCAACATGACCAAAGACTGGTCTGCCTACCTGTTCGATTTCAGCGTTGCCTACAAGGAGGACACGGACAAGGTGGCTCGGGTCATCGAGCAGGTGGGGAGAGAGATGGTCCATGACCCGAAGTTCGGTCCCCTCATGCTCGAAGTCCCGGAGATCTTCGGGGTAGACGCGTTCGCGGACTCTGCCGTGGTGATCCGGGGGCGCATCAAGACCAGGCCGATTCAGCAGTGGGCCGTGGGCCGGGAGTTCAACCGCAGGATCAAGTATGCCTTCGATGCAGCAGGAATCGAGATTCCTTTCCCCCACCGGACGGTCTATTTTGGTGACGCGAGCAAGCCCTTTGACTTGAGGATCACCGAGACTCATCAGGGGGCCGCAGTCGAGGAGGGCCGGAAGGAGTAGGGGACAGCGCAAGTCCCGGTGCGCATGCGTTTTTAGTCGCCGGGCCTTTTATAAGGGAAAGCAAAGCCCCAATCTTACCAGTTCAGCACTGTTCATAAACCCGTCAGATCGTCTTTGCGAGCTGGAGAATCTGAAGCGGCAGATCGATGCCGAGCTTCTTGGACGCATCCAGGTCGACGATGATATTCAGGTTCTCCTGCCGGGCAATGGGAACGTCCTCGGGCTTGAGCTTGTCATTCAGGATCCGTGCAGCCTGATCCGAGGTCAGGTCGCCGATGTCGCGGAAGTCGGGGGCGATGTACAGGAGGGACCCCTTGATCTCCCCGGTTATGGACGAAACGCAGGGAACCTTGCTTTCATGAGATATCCTGCCTAGGTCGATGGCCTCCCTGAAGTTTCTCAACCCGTAGTACTTATCGATCGGGATAAAGAAGGCATCGATCTTCTGCGCGAGCATTTCCTCGATTGCCGGGACAATGGAATCGCCCATGCCCACCTGCTTCGATATCACCTGGACGCCCAGCTGAGGGGCCTTGGCTGCGGTTTCTTCGGTATAGGCGACGGCGTTTTCGTCATCGCTGTGGATGATTCCGATCTTCTTCATGTTCGGAAGCGCCAGCTGGGAGATGCGGATCACGTCGAGCGGATCCATGTAGATGGTCACCCCTGTCATGCCCTTGCCGGGTTTGGTTTTCGACGGACAGCCCACCAGCTCCGGTATGGCTACGCCGGTGAACACCAGGGGAATGCCTGCCTTGAGGAACCTGTCCTTCGCATACTTGGTGGCCGGGGTCCCCACCGTAATGACCACATCGGGCTTGCGCGAGACGATGTCACCGGCGGATCCCTTGATCTTTATGAGGATCTTGACCTTCTCCCACAGTCCTGCCTCGGCGTCGGCATCGATGACGGTGCGTCTGATGGTAAGGTTCTTTCCCTCCACGAGCCCGTGTTTTTCAAAACCCTTGACCGTGCCCTGGTAGAGATGGTCGAAGGCGAGCAGGTTTCCTACCTGGAGAACCTCCACCGAGTAGGCCTCCGCCCGGCACGGACCGAACATGATGAGCAGGGAAAACAGACAGAAAAGCATCCTTTTCATAACCATCCTCCTAAAATACCGTGTATCCCCGATTGGTACGAGGTAGATATCTTCCCATTCATCGGTAATCAGAGAAAATTTCTTGAAACGCCGACAAGGCAGTGATGGGGTGAACGGAACCGGCGCGGAGTCGCTCTTCATCGAAAAGACCAGCCCCGCGCTTCGATCAGCTGCTCAGGTCCTTTTTCATCTCCTCGAATTCCGCCTTGGAGATCTCTCCCCTGGCATAGCGTTTCTTCGCGATGTCCAGAGGGGTTTCCCTTCCGGACTCATACGGAGCCGCAGGCCCTCTGGTGCTCCTGACGAAGAGATAGACCAGAAGCAGGATGAGAAGAAAGATGATGATCCACATGATCGCACCTCCGTACCACGAGTCCATCATGTGCCAGCCATGGTGGTCGTAATACCCCTGGGCCATGGCGGCGGTCGAAAACGTGAGCGTGAAGAGAGAAGCGAACCACAAGGCCGTGCCGGAATATGTCTTTTTCACATGAACCTCCTTTCTTCTTCCGGCCTTTTCCGATGATCCCGATGCCGGTGGAATGGCGGGAAGAATCACGAGCTTCGGAAGGCCTTGGGAGTCGCCCGGAGCCCTTTTTTATTGTGAAATCATACACAGATTGGTAGTGCCGGGGCCTGGGAAAATCAACCACCGGCCTTGCCGCGTCAGAATGGCAGATCTCTCTTTGTGTGGTGCCGGGGCCGGGGAGCGGGGAGGTTCAGAAAGGGAAAGAAAAGGGTGTATCGGTTCGGGACTACAGGGTCCCGTCGAGCATATCGGCCACCGGTGCCTTGCAGGCCCGGCAGCGCTGAGCCCCCCTGAAGAGCGGCTCCCCGCAGAAAGGGCAGTGATAGCGATCACACTCCGAGCGAGCCCAGTCCACGCTGCCCTTATCGTCTCCGAGCTCTGCGGTCTTCTGCCGCCAGATGGGTATCGTGCGCTTCATTACCCTGATGCCCGTGGCGATGCCGAAGTTTTCTATCAGGCTGCACGGCCAATCGCCGCACTGATGGCAGGAGTAGAATCCCCTGGACCTCACGCAGTCACGGATGGGGCAGAGCCTGCAGACCCCGTAGAGCATCCTGGGAGGGTCGGGCTGCATGCACCCGAGACATGCGGTCTCCTCCGGCCTGGTGCCGTATAGCCTGCCCATCACGGTCCTGAACTTCTCGTTGTTGTCGCGCGTGGCGATATATACGCCGCAGGCGCCGCAGTACAAACCGCAGGGCGCCATCAGCTCCCTGTTCCGAAACTCCTCTTCACTCCATCCCTTCATGGCATCCCCTTCTCCTGTCCGGATAAAGCCACGGGTTCCCCGGACGGGAAAGCCGGCAATTTCGCGCACATGGTTCACGAGCCGGTATGTATGGGAATATACCTGAATTTATGGGAAAATCCGAGCAGAAATCGCGTCCCCTCGGAAAAGGGCAAAAAAATAGCCAGAAGAAAATTTGGAGTTAGAGCATAGAAAAGGAAGGCTATGCCCCTTCTTCTGGCTAAAAAAAGGAGGTTTCTCTTACAGAGAGTGATCTTTTACTAATCTATCACGAAATAATAGTGTATAGGTCATGAGCTGAAAGGTGTGTAATCTCTTGAGGGGCCGGAGGTGTAAGACTGAGACCTACAGGGGGGAGGATGAATACCTGCTTGATAAGTTTATGAAATAACAAGGCAATGTTGCCTTCCGCCGGTCGGAGGGGGCCCGGCGCCCACCTCCTTATCTTCTGCTCGCCAGTACCTGTTTTACGATCTCGCCGAGATTCTTTATGCTGTAGGGCTTCCTGATATATTTCTCCACGCCCAGGCGGATGGCCTCTTCCACCCGGATGTTCTCCGCATATCCGCTTGCAATGACCGCCTTCTGCCCGGGATGGTCCTGAATGATCCGGCGATAGGTTTCCAGTCCGTCCATGCCCGGGTCCATGATCATGTCCAGAAGCACCAGGTCCGCGGGGTTGCTTTTCAGGTATGCGACTGCCTCTTCCCCGCTGGCCGCGGTGACCACCAGGTAGTTCAGGCTTTTCAGTATCTCCGACGCGATCTTTCTCTGCTGCTCGATATCATCCACCACGAGAATGGTTTCTCCGCTTCCCATGAGATCGCTCACTGGCGGGAGTTCACCGGTCTCCCCCCCGGCGGCATCCCTCGCGCTCGGAAAATAAAGTTCGAAGCAGGTTCCCCTGCCCACTTCGCTCTGGACGGTGATGTATCCACCATGATCATGGACCGTGCTCCACACCACGGTCATACCAAGGCCGGTACCCTTTCTCTGGAGGTTTTTCTTGGTGTAGAACGGTTCGAAAATTTTCCTGATATCTTCCGGCAGAATGCCGATTCCGTTGTCGCTGACCTTTAAAACCACATAGCTGCCCTTGCAGATCGTATCATAGCCGGGCAGGGGCGAACCCACAAAACGGTTCTGTGTGGTTATGGTGATCCAGCCTCCTTCGGGCTGCGCCTCCACGGCATTGATGAAGAGATTCGTGAGGGACTTTCTCAGATGGGCGAGGGAACCCCTCACGGGATGGAGGTCAGGGTCGAGCTCCGTCTTCACCCGGATGGCCGATCCTGCATTCTTCAGCCGCAGGCATTCCTGGGATTCGAGAAAATCGAGAACCACGTCCTTGTTCACATTCACCAGAGACATGCCGGGCAGGTCCTGGCGGGCCAGGGTCAGGAGGTCCTCTACAATGGCGGCGGCCTTCAGGCCGGAATCTCTCATGAGCTGGATAGGCTCTCTCATGGGACTGTCCCCGGGCAGGCCGAGCAGGATCAGCTCAGGGTAGGTGACGATGCCCGACAGTACGTTGTTGAGATCGTGGGCAACACGGCCTGCCAGCATTCCCAGGGTTTCCATCTTTTTCGACCGGTCGAGCCTCTCCGCGAGCTCCTTTTTCTCCGCATCGGCGCGTTTCCGGGACGCGGTTTCACGCAGGAGCTGCTCGCTGCTTTGCATCAGCTCCTGCGAACGTTTTTCCACCATGTCCTCCAGGCGCTGGTTCATCCGCTCCAGGGCCTCCCGCGCCTCTTTTGCCTCGGTGATGTCGCGGATGAAAAACAGCACCGCCTCAGAGTTTTCCCAGGAGACCGGAAACCTGCTGGTCTCGATCCACCGGGTGGTGCCGTCCTTTCGTATCAGCCTGCGCTGATCACCCTTCTTGCCCGAGGTGTCCGGCACCTGTCCGTGCAGGATGCCCAAGGACTTTCTGTCATCGGGATGGATGAAGCCCAGCGCAGGTCCGGGAACCAGCTCTTCCTCAGAGAAGCCGCTTATCTCCAGGATTTGGGGGTTTGCGTAGATGCAGGTTCCATGCCGTATCACCACTACGCCTTCGCTTGCATTCTCGACCAGAAGGCGATAATTCTGCTCGTACTGCCGGAGCCTGCGAAACAATCGGGACTGGTGCACGATCACGGCGATCTGCTGGGCAATCCCGGTGATCAGGTCCACGTCGCTCCGATTCAGGTCGCGCCGCGATACGGCAGGGTCGATGATCAGGAAGCCGGTTGGCTCGTGCCGGAAAACGATGGGTGCCACGATGAACGACGAGATGCCTGTCTGCTCGGCGACCGGACCGAGGAGCTCACCGAGACCATCGGGAATATACCCCTCAGTGTCCGCGATAAAGGGCGTTGTCTGGGGGAACACGGTTTTCACCGTACGAAACAATCTTCTTCTCAGGCTGTCCTCTGCCTGGGGGCTTATACCGTACCCCTTGACAAGGTCGATCCGCCCCGGGTTTTTCTCGCTGACGAGCAGGATCATCGCCCGGTCGATGTCCATGTGCTCTTTCAGGCCCTCGAGGATCGAATCGAGGAGCTCCTCGGTGACGTAGGCCGAGGAGACCGCCGTGCCGATCTCCTGGATCAGGGCGGCGTTATCGTGCTTGCTGTCGACTTCCCTGAGAAACAGGTCGGCGGTCTCGGCCTGGTGCCGAATCTGTCTGTCCTGATCACGGTTCTCCAGATGTTCCTTGAACAGGCTGAAGCCCAGGAACAGCGCGAGCAGGGTCAGGCTCAGCTCCAGCCAGGAGTGATATGGGAGAACGAAGAACGAGGAGGGAACAAGGGCGAGGATTGCCGCGAGGCCGTATGAGCGCACCATGTTGAGAAAATATTTGGGGCCATGGTCCCAGGATACGATATATCTGCAGCGCGAATCCCCCTGGTGTACACACTCGGGATGCTCTACCCGGGCATATTTGCCGGTAAACGGTTTTCCGAGGCCCTCGATAAAGCCCATGCGGTTTTTGCACTGGCGGGGTTTGTCTTTCACTCCCTCCCTGGGTGTGCACACGATCTCCACCTTGTTTTTTTCCAGCTTCCTTGTGGTGATGGTTACCCCCCGGTTCAGTTTTGATGTGATGATTGCCGCACCCTTGTAAGCAGCGCACGGGGTAAGGAATCCGAGGAAAAACTGGCGAAAGGAGGTAAACGAGTCTCCGTTTGCCACCATGCGGCCCGATTCTCGGGGGATGTCCGGGTTACCGGTCATCTCGATGCAGATATCACCGAATCTGTCTGCCTGTTCCTGGGTGAACCAGTATCCCGGGTCCTTGAAGTCGAGCGGCGAGATGCCGGCATACTCGAGGATGGAGTTGATGTCCACTTCCGGATGATGCTTCCGGATATACTCGATATAGCCCCAGGTGATCCTGATGTTGTACAAACGGGGCTCGTGCGCACTGGCGGCGCGACTCGTGTCAAGGGTATCCATAAAAACACACTCCTCGGAAAGATATCAAGGTTCACGTGATTTCAATATGATAAGGAATTAAGCAGAAAACAATTATAATTTCAAGTCAAAGATACCCCCGGAAAAACGGCTGCCCAACGAGGGGGCGGAGCGCTTCCGCACGCCTGATGTACTGTATCGCCGTCAGCTGCCGGTATCCGGGGCATCGCCGGAGCCTTCCGGGGACGTCCCGGCCGATACCTCGATGATCCGCACCTTTGCCGTCCTGTTCAGCGCCCATCTGAAAAATGGGAGGATCACCCCGTTCGGTCTGGAGATGTCCTCTATGACGAAGAGGGCGACCGGCACGGCGAGGCCCCAGATGCCTCTGCCAGGGGTCCTCTTCCCGAGCCGCGACAGACCGCCTCCCAGAATGCCTCTTGCGATCCCGCTCAATGGTCCGGTGGTGAATATGCTTCTCATGTATGTGCTCCTTGATGCGCGTCAACGGATAATATCAGATAAATCTCCGCGTGGAAAGCGCGCCCCTGGAAGAGGATGCGCCGTCCGTGATCCGGATGCAGAAAAAGTCTGTACAGGCACGGAATCCGGGTGTATTATCTATATTTATGACGTGAACGGCTTCCCGGTTCGGCCGGGTGTGTTCTGCCGGGTTCGGAGGGGTTGATCGCCCCCCAGATGAGAAGAAAACACGAACAGGAGGTGGGGTATGAGAAAGGTTCTTTTGTCGGCGGTGGTCCTGATCGCCATGGTTCTGCCGGTGAGCGCCGTCGCGCAGGACGGGCTTGATGAGGCAAGGATTCTCCTGGAGAAGGATCACGATCTCGATGCGTTCCAGAAGGCCATCGATCTGTGCATGGCCGCTGCGGACAGTCAGCCGGAGAGCTTCGAGGCGAACTGGATGGCGGCCAAGGCCTACCGGCTGTACGCCGATGAGGTGAAGCAGCGGCAGCTGGCCGGCTGGCAGGACGTGTGCCGGGAGTACGGTAAAAAGGGTATGGGGTATGGAGAAAAGGCCATTGCCCTGGCACCTGAAAAGGTGGACGGCCATTTCTGGTACGGCACCTGCGTGGGCTCCTACTCGGACGGGGTGAGCATCTTCACCGCCCTGAAGGAAGGGCTCAAGGACAAGACCCAGACCAGCTTGGAGACTGCGTACGAGATCGACAAGCAGTATTATGAGGCAGGCCCCATTCTCGCCATTGGCAGGTTCTGGTCGGTGCTTCCCTGGCCTCTGAAAGACAAGAAGAAGGCGCTGGCCTATATCGAGGAGTACCACCCCTACTATCCCGACAAGCCCGAGGGGCTCGTGTATCTCGGCGAGGCCTATCTCGACATGAAGGAAAAGGACAAGGCCAAGGCGGTCCTTCAGAAGGCTGCCGCTTCCGACGAGGAATATTACAGCGACTGGGCGAAGAGGCTCTTGGCAGATATGTAGCGCCGGTACCGGAAGTTGTTGCCTGCAGAAGAATAGGCGCCCATGGCATGGGGCGCCTTTTTTCTGTCGCCTTTCCCGGCAGGAACGCGCAGGGTCCGGTCCGGAGACCCCGGCGTATTCTTCGGTCGCTGCGCTTCAAGGAAAATGCACTGGATGGGAAGAGCTACCTCCGGTACTTTCTGATCAGGCCGGCCAGGCCGGCCATGCCGGTGCCCAGAATCAGCAGTGTGGATGGCTCGGGCACCGGCTCGCTCCATTCATACTCGATATTGTCGATGCACAGGGTATGGGGGAAGTCCTCCAGGAAGCTCTCCACGGGAACGCCGTCCCCTGCCCACAGGGCGAAGAGGTTGATGTTCTGGAATCCGATCGGATAGCGGGTGAGCTGAAAGGCATCGTCGACCAGGAAGGATTCCAGGTACTGTACGCGGTTGCCGGAGAGCCCGGCAGCGTACACCTCCTGGTCCTGAAAGAAGTACGAGCCGACACAAAGAGCCGTGACGGTGAACGGCCGTACCTGGTTTGTCATGGACAGCTCGTCGGCGTACAGGTAGGTAAAACCGGTACCTTCCATCCACAGAAACGCCTCTGCCGTGGCACAGGAGGGTTTTCCCCCGAAGGGGTCCCCTGCCTTGTCCACAGACCAGGCGAAACCCGAGTAGCCGTCCGGAACGGGCTGCGTGTTTTCCAGGAACAGATCGGTCCCCGAAAGATATCGGGTGAGATCTTCAAAGTCGATGACCCCGGCAAAAGAACTGTTTGCAATCAGCAGGATCAAACCAATAAAAAACACCGTGCGCATGAGAACCTCCTTTGGTAGGTAAGATATTTCTCCGGTCACCACAGGGAGAAAGAGCGGCGCATGTGACTTTTCCATACATGGCTGAACAACCTTTTATGCATCTAGTAAGGGTAACCTGTTTTTCACAACCGCGATCGAATACGAGCGCACGTTTTCGTGCAGCTCATTTACGAAAGCTCTCGAGCTATGGCCATATTTCTCGGAAATGGGGAGATCCCGGTGTCAACGCTGTTTTTCAGGGGATGCAGGCGTTCCCGGAAGATCGCTGACGCATCCCTTGCCAATCCATAGCATCACTCAGTAAATAGGATATTCACCCCCGGATGAAAAACAATGCCCTTTTCCCCTGTTCAGTCCTCAAGCAGCAGGAAAACGGGTGATTTGCCCTATCCTGATGTAGCGGGTGCAAACAGGGGGCTCTCGCACCATGTTCATGCTCGGGTAATATGTCTGTAAGGCATCGAATACATGATGAGTATCACATCACAGCTTACAGAGGGGCCGAACGTTCAGGAAAAAGCTCGGAATCCCCATGAACTTCCGGATTGTGGACATGCGGCTCCTGGTATATAATTCTTTGTCAATATCTTCCGGCAGTTCGCGATCGTCGGCATTTGCTGTTGGGAAACCGCCAGGGGAGGCTATTCAATGTTCAGGTTCATTCATGCGGCGGATATACACCTCGATAGTCCCATGAGGGGGCTGGCCCGGTACGAGGGCGCCCCTGTCGAAGAGATCCGCGAGGCCTCGAGGAGGGCGCTGGAAAATCTCATCCAGCTCGCATTGCAGGAGGGCGTGAGCTTCGTGGTGCTCTCGGGCGATGTCTTTGACGGCGACTGGCGGGACTACAATACCGGCCTGTTCTTTGTCAATCAGATGGCGAGGCTGAATCAGGCAGGGGTGCGGGTTTTTCTGGCCGCCGGAAACCACGATGCCGTAAGCCCGATCTCCCGGAGCCTCCATATGCCGGGCAACGTGCATGTCTTCTCCACCCGAACCTGTGAGTCCGTGCACATGGAAAAGCTGGGTGTGGTGATCCACGGCAGGGGATTTCCGGGGCGGGCGGTGGAGGAGAACTGGGTTCCGTCGTATCCCGATCCGGTTCGCGATGCCTTCAATATCGGTGTCCTGCATACCTCTCTGGCAGGCTATGCAGGTCACGACACCTATGCCCCCTGCACCATGGACGCCCTGATCGGCAAGGGGTACGACTACTGGGCCCTGGGCCATGTACACCACCGGGAGGTTCTGAGCACGTCGCCCCATATCGTGTTTCCCGGGAACATCCAGGGGCGGCACATCCGGGAGACAGGTCCCAAGGGCTGCATGCTCGTGAGCGTGGACAACCGGGAGGTAATCGAAGCCGAATTCCGTGAGCTGGACGTGCTGCGCTGGTACAGTGTGAGCCTTGAGGCGAGGGACTTCAACGAAGACGAGCTCATGGCCGCGTTCCGAGACCGAATCCATGAGGTGATGGCCGATGCCGGCGGCAGGACAGCGGCGGTGCGCACCGTCATCGATACTGGAGAAAGGATTCACGGCACGTGGATGCAGGATCCCGACAGATGGCGGAACGAGCTCAGGGCCGCCGCCATCGATGCGGGCAGGGGGGACCTCTGGCTGGAAAAGATCGTTTTTGCCGCAGGCCCAGGCCGGAACAGTGCTCCCGACGGCCTGCTGGGCGAGCTTGTTGACGGCATCCACCAGATGGGCGAGGACGAGGCCGCCCATATCCGGATCGGCAGGGCCGCGCTCAGGAAGCTGTTCGAAAAGCTGCCCGCCGAGCTCACCCTGGGCGAGGACGCCCTGTCGCCCGATGACGAGGAATGGATCGAGCAGGCACTCCGGGAGGGGCTGGATCTTTTCATGGCCCGCATTGCAGGCCCCGGGGGCCGGGGATGAAAATCCTGAGCCTCGATCTCCTTGCGTACGGGCCCTTTACCGCGCGGACACTGGATTTCTCCCGCGGCACGCACGGTCTCCACCTGGTCTACGGGCCAAACGAGGCGGGCAAGAGCGCGGCCCTGCGCGCCCTGATCTCGTTCTTTTACGGCATCCATCCCCAGACTCCGGACAATTTCGTGCACGATTACGACGCCCTGCGCATTGGTGCCCGGCTGAGGCTCTCTGACGGCACCGAACGTTCTTTCATCCGCCGCAAGGGCAGCAGGAACACCCTGCTGGACGAGACAGGCTCCACCCTGGGCGAGCCGGAGATGGCACGGTTTCTCGACAATGTCTCGCAGGAGACCTTCACCCGGATGTACGGCATCGATTCGTCCTCGCTGGTCGAAGGGGGCAAGAAGCTCGTTCAGGGCGAAGGCGAGCTTGGCGCCGTGCTATTTGCCGCTGTCTCCGGAATTCCTGAGGTGCGGGAGATCGTCGCCGGGCTGGAGAAGGAGGCCTCCGGCCTGTTCAAGCCCACGGGCACGACGCCGGTGATCAACCGTCTTATCTCCGAATACCGGGAGCTCAAAAGGGCGTGCAAGGGGCATTCCCTCTCCGCTGTGGATTGGTCCCGCCTGGAAGACCGCATGTGCGAGGCAGTGGAAAGGCGCGATGCGTTCTCCCGCCGGGTACGTGAAAAGACTGCGCTGGCAAACCAGAGGAGACGGGTGTACGAGGCATACAAGGATGCCGGAGAACTCAGGGAGATCCAGGCCGAGCTCGATGCCATGGCGGGCACGTTCGTTCTTTCTCCAGGGTTCTCCTCGCGGCGCGAGCGGGCCGAAGAAAGGCTCAAGGACGCCGGGGAGGCGATCGCCGCAGGCACAAAGGAGCTCGCGCGCGTGCAGGAAGAGATCGCCGTTCTGAGCACACCTGACGCGCTTCTGGCGCACCGGGCTCGCATTACCGGGCTTTTCCAGTTGTCCGGGAACTATAAGCAGGCGTGCGAGCAGCTGCCCAGGCTCAAGGGCAATCTGCTGGAGATCGAACGAAGCGCCCGGAGGATCGTGAGGGATCTCCATCTCCCGGCAGGGAGCGACTTCGGCGAATACTGTCCTTCCCTCCGGGAGAGGACCCGTATCGAGGAGCTCTGCGAGGCGCACAGGGACCTGGTGGCGGCCCGGGCGCACCAGGATGAAATCCTGGCGAAGTATAGCTCCGCCCTGGCCGCGCTCGGAGACAGGATTCGGTCGCTCCCTGAACCCCGGGACGTGAGCGGTCTCGAGGATCTGCTCAATGACTGCCGCCGGAGCGGGATCAGCGAGAGAGGACTTCGATCCCTGGAGGAGCAGGTGAGGGCGCTGGAAACGGCGCTATCTACAGGGTTGGACAGGCTCGGTCTCAATGGAGTGGTTTTCCAGGATTTTCTCTCGCTCCCCCTGCCCGGCAAACAGACCGTGAATATCTTTGCCAGGGATTTCATGGCATTGCAGCAGCAGATAAGAGAGACCGGAAACCGCGAGAAGGAAGAGCGCCTCACGCTTTCACGCACAATCGACGACATCAGGGCCCTGCAGATCCAGGGGGACATACCCACCGAGGACCAGCTCGCCCGGATCAGAGAGCGCAGGGACTTTCTCTGGAACCTGATCAGAAAGGCATGGGAGGAGCGGCGCGATATTCCCGAAGAGCTGTGGCGTCAGGAGGACGAGGCCGATGCCGATGCCGATGCGTCGGAGGCATTCGAACGCGCCGTGGCTGTGGCCGATGATATCAGCGACCGGCTGCGTCGCGAGTCCGATCGCGTTGCCCGGCTTGCCCGGCTCGTGGCAGGTAGAGAAGGCAGCCAGCGGATTCTGGAAGAGATCGTGCTCAGGAAACAGGGATTGTATGATCGGATGGAATCTTTGCAGCGTAAGTGGGAAGAGGCCTGGCGGCCTGCGGGCATCGAGCCCGGAAGTCCCGAGGAGATGAGCGAGTGGATGGACCTCGCCCGCGAATCTCTGAAAACCTGCCGGGAATGGAGCGAGCGGTCTGTCGAGCTGGAGGGAAAGACCCGCGAGCTCCGGGGCTTCAAAAAGGGCCTGGTCGATCTCCTGACCGCGGCCGGCCTTCAGGTCGAAGGCTGTTCCCTTTCTAGCCTCGACCGGAAGGCTGATGAGTTCCTCAAAAACCAGCGGGATGCGGATTTCAGGAAAAAAGAGCTGGAAGAGCGGATACGTGAAGGGCAGCAGCAGGTCCTGGCGCAGCAGAGAGAACTTTCGGCCTTATGCGAGCGCCTCGATGCATGGAAAAAGGCCTGGGCAGAGGCCCTGGTGCCCGTGGGTCTCGATGACGGCGCCACCCCGGAGCAGGCCCGGGCGGTTCTCGCCAGGTTTGCAGAGCTTGCCGGCCACGCGCGCGATATCGAGGAAAAGTCGAGCAGGGTCAGGGCCATCGAATCCGACAACGGCCGTTTCGAGGCGAGCGTGGAGGAGCTGTCGGGTGATCTGGGCAGAGAGATGGCGGGCGCCGGACATGCCGAATATATGGAGCAGTTGAACCGCGAGCTCCAGGAAGGCATTGAGATACGCGAGCGCCGGCTCGCCCTCGCCCGTAAGCAGCGGGACCTGAAGAAATCCCTGGAGTATCACCGGAGCATCGTATCCGTGAACGAAGAGGAAATCCGGGCCCTCCTGATCGAGGCCGGCTGTGACGATCCTTCTCTGCTCCCGGGGAGGGAGGCCCTTTCGGCCGAGTACCGGGAAAAGACCGGCCGGGCCGATGAGCTCAGGCGCATCATCAGCAGGTCTGCGGGCGGCACCGACCTCGACGGTTTTCTGAAGGAGATCGCCGCTGCCGACGCGGACGTGCTTCCCCGGGAGATCGCGGAGATTCAGGAAGAGATCGAAGAGCTGGAGAGAGAGCGCAACGAGCTCAGCCAGGAGATCGGCAGGCTGGAAAAGGAAAGGGAGGGGATGGCCGGGACGAGCGCGGCATCCCGCGTGTCGCAGGAAATGGAGTCCGTGCTTGCCGCGATCAGGGATGCCGTACAGGATTATGCCCGGCTCGTCATGGCGGTATCCGGGATCAGGGGTAGTCTGGAGCGCTACCGCAGGAAGAACCAGGGGCAGGTGCTCACCCGCGCGGGCGAGTTCTTCAGGAAAATCACCCTGGGGAGTCTCCACGGGCTTGCCGCAGACTTCGACGGCAGCGACCGCCAGGTGCTCGTGGGCCTGCGCAACGGGAGCAGGGTGCCCGTGGAGGCCATGAGCGAAGGAACCTGCGATCAGCTTTTTCTGGCCCTTCGGCTGGCGAGCCTGGAGCAGCGTCTCATGGAGCGCGAACCCATGCCGCTCATCCTGGACGATATCCTGGTCAATTTCGACGACCCCCGCGCCGTGCAGACGCTGCGGATCCTCGCTGACATTTCGAACCGTACCCAGGTGATACTCTTCACCCACCATCGCCATCTCTGCGACCTGGCCGGGGAGAGCATTCCTCCAGATATCCTCCACATCCAGGAGCTCTAGCCTTTTCTGCCAGCTCTGTACGTTGAGAACGATATCAGCGGGCATATCATTCATCGGTAGAGGCACAGAAAAAGAGAGGTACGGAGGTAAGGAGAATGGTAAGTGCTGCTGAGGTGCTGGAGGCCATAAAAGGTGCAGGCCTGCCAAAGAGCAAATCCGAACTGGTGGACTATGCCCGGAGCAGGAATGCGTCACAGGACGTCGTGGACATGCTGAGCAGACTGCCCGACCGGCAGTATAGAACCGCCTCGGATATCACCCAGGCAATGGGCGATATTGAGTAATGGAAAGGGGACGGATTTATTTTCTGGAATGATCTTTTCTTGAGGTTCCCGAATAAGCTTAAGAAAATATTCTGTATTTTGACTGTCCCCCGAGTATTCCCTGGTTAGGCGGCCTTGCGGAAGGAACAAAGCAAAACCAATAATTGAGAATAGCCATGCGAAAAATCATCGTCCTTACGTTTGTTACCCTTGACGGGGTCATGCAAGCGCCGGGCGGGCCGCAGGAGGATACCGACGGCGGCTTCGAGTATGGCGGCTGGGTTGTGCCACATTTTGACGAGCGTATTGGCGCTATCATGCACGAACAGATGACCGTACCGCTTGATCTTTTACTCGGAAGAAAGACCTACGAAATATTCGCCTCCTACTGGCCGACACACGAAGGCGAGTGGCCGGGCATCAATTCGGCGACAAAGTATGTTGTTTCGGACACTCGCACAGATTCGCTTTGGGACAATACTGTCTTTATCAAAGATAACGTCGTGGAAGAAATATGCAGAATGAAGCAGCAAGACGGTCCTGATTTACAGGTGCATGGCAGCAGCCAGCTTCTCCAGACGCTCTTTAAGCACGACCTGGTAGATGATCTGTGGATCAAGATTTTTCCTATTACCCTCGGCACGGGCAAGCGTCTCTTCGGCGAAGGTACCATGCCGGCGGCATTCAAGCTCACACACTCTGAGCCAACGCCAAGCGGTGTCATCGTCGCTAGATACGAGCGTGCCGGAGAGGTGAAGACGGGCTCTTTCGGGGCTTAAACGTACATGGTAATTCGCACAGCTAAGCATATCACTGCCTAACGGATTGCAGTCTATGTTGCTCCGTTGCGCTCCCGCAACGCGGCTGAACCCGAGTGTTATATTTTTTCGCCGCAGGGCGGTTCGCTGGTTTTCTTTTCAATGAGAAGTCTCCCCGGCACACCTGGCGACATACTCCTTGAAATCCAGTTTTTCCCTGATGATCTTTCTCATGTCCGATCGCTTGAGCCATCTGGTGTAGAGCCAGAACCACTGTTCCGGATGCTTCTCGACCACCGAGACCACCCATGACTGCATGAAGTCGCTCAGTTTCCGGACAGCCTCGCCCCCATCACCGAACCGGGCGGAATCTATTGCCCTGGAAAAGCACCAGTGGTAAGACCCGCCCTGCTTCACGGTATACACCGGCAGCACCAGGGCATTTCCCCTGATCGCTATGGATGCGGGCGCGGATTTGGTGGGCGCCTGCATGCCGAAGACATCGCACATCAGGTCGTTTTCCTGATCGCCACGCATGTCGACAACCATGCCGATGGTCCTGCCCTTTTGCAGCTCGTCGACGAGCAGGTGAAAGGTTCCGGTGGGGGGAAGGACGGTGGCGCCGCAGCGGTCCCGGATTTTGTTCACGATTGCCTCGAGCTTCGGGTCCTTGCGGATATCGGCCATGACGCAGAACCGCGTTCCCAGGACCCTCGGTATATGCCCCAGGATCTCCCAGTTGCCGATGTGGCCGGTTATCATCATGACCCCCCTGCCGGATGCCAGGGCCTCATCCAGATGCTCCCTTCCTTCCACCACGATCCGGTTACTGATCTCCTCGTCGCTCATATATGCATACCGGATCGTGTCCACGAGGATCTCTGCCTGGTTCATGAAAACCTTGAGCACCATGCGCCGGATATGCGTAAGCCCTAGAGCGGCCCGCATCTGGACCCCGGCTGCCTTGCGGTGGAAGGGGTCCGCGAGCCAGGCGATTATGCCCAGAGACCGGAAAAAACCCAGGACAAGGGAGTAGGGCAGGTGCCGGATAAGCCCGATCAGGGCGAGAAGTGCTGAATATTTCAGGTTCCCTGCGGATGCGGGGAGTATTTTCGTGACCACTGATGGTCTCTTCATCGCTGGTGCCTATCCCTTTCCGCCCTGGCGGCGCGTCTTTCAGGCGTCCACTGGTGAGCGCATGAACGTCCTGACGTGGTCACTCCCCATGGATGCGACTCCTTATCCCGCAGGCGCTCACATAAATACACCCTCTTCCATACCCGATACAAACAGCGCATACAATCACCGATTCCACAAGGGCCCGTTTTCTGCCGGATAGCCCCCTGTCCCCCCGCCTGAAGGCAGGCGGACCGTCCGGGGGACGCACGTTGAGAAAACGATCGCGCAGGCCTTGAGATGACCCGTGCATCAGGTAACGGGCAGCACCGCGAAGATGAACGCGCTCCACACCGAGTGGCACACGATAAGGGTGTCCAGCCGTTTCAGCTTCATATAGAGCAGACCCCAGAACGCCCCTCCCACCGCCGCGGCCCCGAACAGCATGAGGTTGAACGAGAGGATGTGCACGCCGGCGTAGACCGCGGTCGCCAGGACCCAGCCCCTCGTTTCGCCATAGCGGAGCATGAGGTTTCTCTGAAGAAAGCCCCGCCAGTAGATCTCTTCACACGGGCCGGTGACAAAGAGCAGGAGCAGGAACACGACCCCCAGAGGGAACCCCTCCCCCCTGGCGTAGATGGCGCCCACCTGCTGCTGGGCAAAGGGGAAGATCAGCGACGATATCTCGTTGCCGAGCCAGAAGATGCCGTAGAGCATGGCGGCGCAGAGCAGGCCCTGGAACACGGCGGTGGCGTCGAAGTCGAGACGGTTGTGAGCCGCGGTGCCCGCCCGCAGGGCAAGGGCGGCGAGAAGGACGGCGGAAAGGGATATCTTGATCCAGAAGCCGGACCCCGGCAGCGAGAAGGTCACGAACCACAGGGCAGAGGCCAGGCCGACAGTGGGCCAGAGGAGACGCTGCCCGGGCTCGCTCATCCCGTGAGCCCCTGAATGATCAGGGCTGTCACCAGAAGCACGCCGAAGGCGGTGTCGAGCTTGGCGGTCCGGGCATCTGCGTCCGGGGGGACGCCGCGCTTCATCTGACGCAGGAGTTGCGCCGCCAGCGGCAGGGAGAGAAACACCAGGAACGCCCAAGGGGAGAGCATGCCCGAGAGGGTGATGAAGAGCATGCTCACATACGCGAGCACCATGAGCAGGAGATAGGCCTGAATGCCCCTGCTCGGACCGAGCCGGATGGCCAGCGTACTGATGTGCCGGCTGTTGTCGTGGTCGATGTCGCGGATGTTGTTGGCGAATATCGTCAACGCCACCAGGACCCCGAAGGGAATGGAGACCAGGAGGGCCTTGACGCTCAACGTCTGCATCTGCACGTAGTACGCGCCCTCCACCATCAGAGGGCCCCACATGAGAAATACCGCGGCCTCGCCCAGCGCGATATACTTATACTTCATGGGAGGCGCGGTGTAGCCTATCCCGGCTGCAACACCCAGCGCCCCGATGGCCAGGACCATCCACCCGCTCGCCACGGTGAGGAAGATGCCGATGAGGGCGGCCGCGCAGAAGAGCCCGTAGGAGGCCCACAACACCTGACGTGCAGGGATCAGCCCGTGGACGATCGGGTGAGGCCGGTACTGCGTTGTCGCGGCCGATTCCGTATCCAGACCGTTTTTCACGTCATAGTAGTCGTTCAGCAGATTGGTGCCCGCATGCATGAAGACCGCTCCGGCAGCGGCCAGAAGATAAAGCGCCGGGGAAAACCGGCCGTCGAGGGCGGCAAGGGCGCTGCCTACGCTCACCGAGATGAAGGTCATGGTAAAAGACCAGGGCCGGGGCGCGATGAACCAGTTTTTCAGCAGCTCTTTTGACACCCGGGCCTCCCGTGCACATTTTTATTTAGACCAGCACCGCATCTGCTCACGGATACTGATACGCGAGGAGGTCGTACACTGTCAATATGCTGGTTGCGTCAGTCTACGGGGCGCGAGCAGGGCCGGCACAGTATCTCCTGCCCGGAAGAGAACCGGGCAGCCGACTGACGCCGTTCTTTCCTTCAAGCGGCAACAAAAGGGAGTGAACCCGGGCCGGAAGCCTGGTCCCGGGAATCCTCCTTCTAAGGCCGCTTTTTGAGGATTTTGAAGGTGAGGTTGCATTCCCCTTAAGCTTTTAGGCTTCAGGAGGGTCCAAGGCTTGCCCTTAAGGTTTATACCATTGATTGAGCCGGAGGAATGCCGACCGCGTTTATCGGGCCGCTTAAAAAGGGGATCTACTTCGGGCCCGTGCAACGAGGACAACCGTCCGGGCATAAAACAGTGTCTCCGCCCCGGGGTACGGTGGACAGGCGGCCTCTGCGGGCATCCGGGATGTGCATGCACGGCCCGAAGCAGGATCGAAGAGTCCTTTGTCAGACCATCACCGCCACCATGCCTCCTGCAGCCGCTGCCACGCCCGATACCAGAGCCGCGGCGAACACCCACCATGCAGCGGACGAGGCGGTTTTTCTCACTTCTTCGGCGTGGTAGAGGGCTGTTTCTTCCGCCTGCTGCACCCTGGTCTGCACTTCATCGCGCATTCTCTCGGCCCGTGCAATCACGTCGTCCCGGGTGTTTTCCACCTTGGAGACCATCCTCTCGGCATCTTCGTCACGCATGTTTGGGCTGCTCTGGAGAATCATATGCTTGATATCGTCACGGTCGATGCTCTTGAGCCGGTGAATGAGCGAGTCGGCCCCGGCCCGGGGATTGTGCAGCATGGTCTCGAAGTCGGCCTTGATGCCTTCGTAGTCGAGTTCGGGGTTTTCCGTAGATTCCAGGAAGCCCCGTGCTCTGCCCTCCATGCCTGCCTGGCTCTCCATGGTCGCCCCCCGGCCGGACTCTTTCGTTGACTGATAGCGGGACTTCAGATTGTTCACCGTTCCCGCCACCATATCGACGACCCGACGGGCCTCGTTCTGGTCCATGTCCTTTCTCTGGGCCAGGATCGAGGTGATCGTGGAGCGGTCCATCTCGTTGAGCCGGGCGAGTATGGAGTCGACCCCTGCTTTCGGGTCGGAGACGAGCCTGTCGATATCGCGCTTGATCCCTTCGGGACTCAGCTCATCCTTGCCGGTTCTGGCCAGGTAGTCCTCGACCCGGTGCCGGTACTTCTCTGCGTCCTCGCGCGACATGCCTGCCATCCGCGCAGCCGCGTCCGCGATCTTCTCGGCCCTTTCCTTATCGGTGCGGGCCTCTTCACCCATGATGTCCCGGGCGGCCCCGGCCTGTTCCTTTGCCTGAGAAGCAGCGGCCCTGGCCATTCCCCCGGTGTGGAAGCGTGCAGTGAGGGTCTCCCGGTCCGGAGAGGCATGGATCTCGATCTCGGCGTTGTCGAGGATTCCCTCGATCTCTTTGCCCAACTGGCGATAGCTCGGTTTCATCTGGTCTACATAATTCTGAATGGTCTTTCTCACACCGATGTCACCGAACACCTCGCCGCGCACGACATCGATGATGCTGCGGGTCGTATCCGCCGCCTGCTTCTCCTCCGAGGTTCCGAGAAGTCCGGATGCCGTCGTGGAGACCGACCGGAAGCCTGACCTTGCCACGTCCATGAGCGATCCCACCATGGATGAGACTGCAGTCATCTCCAGGATCGCGGTAATGAGGTAGAAGAGGCCCCATATGGCGAGACCCAGGGTTATCCCTGCTACGGTGGTCAGTGCAATGCTGAACTCCACCGCGAGCCATGCCGCGAAGAACAGGGATATGGCCGATGTGATAACAGCCCAGATGCCGAACGTCGTGTTTACGGTGCGCAGCTTCTCTTCCACCGGCTCTGTCTCTCCCTGCCGTTGCTGTTGTTGCCTTCCGCCGCTTGGCCCGACCCTTTTCCGCAACGATTCCAAGGGGCTGTGCATGGCGCTCAAGCCGACCGCTGCAGAAAGGTTCGTCAGTATGAGCTGGAAGCCGAATGCCAGGATGATCCCTACCACCAGCGCGGTGATAAAGCTCGCCCCAGGAATCAGAAGGTCTGCCGGGAACGTCTCGACCTGGGCGAAAAGCGCTACCGGGACCAATGTCATGAGGAAGGTGAGAATGATTTTTCTCATGGCTTTTCTCCTTTTCATTCTTCCGGGCACGCTCGCCCGGGGTTATCTTTACGGACCCGGCCGGCTGTCAGGTTCTGGATACAGTCGGCCGGCCTTCAGCCGTTTATCGGGAACCTGCGCCGGGAGTCCGGGGAACCGCATATCCGTTCAAAAGCGGTTGTCCCTTCAGCGGGACGTCATAAGTCCGCCGACCCATGGCTTTCTAAAGGCAATGGTTTTTCAAAGGTTTTCTCTCGGCTTTTCGGTACTGTTCCCTCCGCACACCCGACCTGCTCCCCGCCTCGTCATGATGCCGTAGCGTCTCAGGCCGTTTTCTCTCGTTTCGGGGCCGGGGAAACCCGGTCCCATTACCCGGTCACGCACGCCTGCACACGGGGAATGCGCTGCATACACATATAATGGTGATCACCGCGGCGCTTATCCACCACACCAATGCATGCAATCATCGTTTTTTCAGGAATGGCGGATTTTTGGGGAAAAATGCGCCAATGTGCAGTCGGAAATACGGACAAGGAGGACGGGAGGCAACCCATGGGAAAGCCGGGAGCAGAGGGCTTGGGATGCAGCCGTGACAGGGCGCCTGCGGGAAAGAGTCGTGCGCCCTTACGAACCCTTCATGCCGCGCCTCAGCAGCAGGAAAGCCACCATCGCCAGAAAAAGGAGCGAATACCTCCACACCAGTGAGATCAATGTCCCGAGTGTCCACAGGACCATCCTCAGGCCGACATAGCCCGCCACCACCAGAGCCAGGGGCTTTGCGATGCGCATCATATTGCCGAATCTGCGGCCGATTTCGCCTTTCACCGCTCCGAGATCCCTGGTCGTGCTCTGAATCCTCTCTCTCAACTCTCTTTCAGCCATGTGATATCCTCCTTGATCCTGCCCATGTCCGTCTGCGCCTTCCTGACTCCTTTGCGCGTTTTCCTCATGCCGGCAATACCGAGAATCAGACCGAACAGCAGGAGCAGAAAGGTCATGATCAGGGCCGAGACCCAGGGCGGAAACCACACGTTCAGGAGAAGGGTCAGCGTGATCAGGAGGTATACGCCGGAAAGCGCCAGGAATACGAAACCCGATCCACCGAGGGTAATCCCTGATAATCCGGTCCGGACAGAGCCCTGGACCGTGGTCTTCAGGTAGATCTTCTGATCCGAGACCAGACTTTTGATCAGACTCACCGCGTGTGCAAGCAACGCGGCCAGGGACATGTTTTCATACTTTTCCATGACGTTCTCCTGCTGACCCGGGAGAGGAACGGCCCGAACAGCGGGTTTCCCTCTTCAGCGGGCGGCCGGTTTTTTGATCCGGGAGAGGACGGCCTTTTCCGCTTACTTAAGGAAAAGGATAGGGGGCAAGAGCCAACTTTCAATACACTTATCGGACCACAGACCCTTTTCCCATCGCCGAGCGGCAGCCGTTCTTTCTTGAGCGAAGGCAGGGGGGACGGCCGTGCCCGGATCATTCATTTGGCCCGATTTATCACAATTTTGGCAGGAATGATCATATCTTTTCCCCTTAAACTTGTGGTTTCATGCCATACTGATCCTGTGCCCTGTTCAAGGCATCGTCGCCCCAGGAAATACTTCTCATCGGAGAAAAGAGAACGCCGGAGCAGGAATTGCTCGTTGCCGGTTTTTGCACCTTTTTTTCGGGTCTTCGTGGGGGAGCACCCGGATGGATTTTCACAAGGAAGAGAGTCATCCATGAGGAAAGGGGGTTTCTTTATGTCTCTGAAACGTTTTCTGATCATTCTGGGGATTCTCGGCGCATTTTTCACCACAGAGGCCCGTGCACAGATCGACAATCTGACCAACATGAGCGCCGAATGGGTCCGTCTGGCAAACCGCAATGCCGCCACCGACGCCGCTGACATCGTGGTCTATAACCCGGCCGGCCTGGTGAGCCTCTCTGACGGGTTTCACCTCAACATCTCGAACCAGAGCATGTTCCGCAGGCCGCAGCACGAGTTCGTCGATCCTGTCACAAGCACTACCGTGAGCTTCGAGCAGGACGACCCGGACTGGTTCGTTCCCAACGTCTACGCGGCTTACACAAAGGACCGGTGGTCGGTGTTCACCGGCGTCTACATCCCCGGCAACGGTGCAGCCTTGGACTATCCCGATGGATCCATCACCACGCGCCTCATCGGGTTGGAGCTGATACAACAGATAAATCAGGAAATCTTTGATGCATTCGGCGTGGGGAACGCATACACGGCCCTGGCAAACGAAAGCATCGAGGCCAGCTCTCTGTATCTCACCGGGACCGCAGGGGGGACGTACCGGGTAACGGACATCGTTTCTCTCGCTGCAGGGGTCCGCTTCATACGGGCGGAAAATGACATTGAGGGCGAGCTGACCGTAGCCGGAGGGATACTGGGGGCAAACACTCCGGACCTGCCGTTTGTCGTGGACGTGGATCAGTCGGCCGACGGATGGGGATTCGTGTTGGGAATTCAGATGATTCCGGTGGAGGATCTGGTTCTTGCCCTGCGATATGAATCAGAGGTGAACCTGAATTTCGAGAACGACGTGAACGGCTCGGACAACCTGGGCCTGTTCATCGACGGAGACCGGAGCCATCGGGATTTTCCGGCCATGGTCGGCTTCGGGGCCTCCTATCGGTTCACGCCCGAGCTCAGGGGAGAGGCGGATTTCAACTGGTTTTTCCAGGAGGCTGCCGACTGGGGCAGGTCTGATACGGGCCGGGACATTTCGGACATGGCGGGAGACGTCTGGAGCTGGGGGCTCTCGGCCGCCTACCAGGCGACAAGCGAGCTGGAGGTCAGTGCGGGATTCCTGTATACCGACCATCTCTGGGACGACATGGACGGATATTTCCAGAGTGCTACCGGGGCCGTCGAGACCCTGTACTCGGACAACTGGAACCTCTCGACCGGCATCGGCTACCTGATCAGGCCGGGCGTCAAGGTGAATCTCGGCGTTGCATTCACGATCTGGGAGGACGAGACCATCTTCATCAACGCCGATCCGCTGATCATTCCGGTGAGGACCGAGAACAGCACCACGACCGTGGCCGTGGGCGTGGATCTCGCGTTCTGAACAGGATCGGCTGCCCGTCCTTTTCTGAAAGGGCATGACCATGGGCTATCCCGCGCGGGTTGCGGCCGCGTCAGCGCGTCCTGTCCGCGGGAGCTCCGGCAAAGCCCGCGAACAGCATTCCCAGCATCCTTCCCACGTCTTTGAGGATATCCGTGGTCACCGCGTCCAGGTATGCGAGAGACCGGATGTCGGGTTCGCGGAAAAAGACCCGTACGGCATCGGCCGAGCACGCCCTTGTCCGGGCGGCCACGTCCGCGCCCCTGCCGGGATCGACGGATGAGTAGGCCTCGATGAGGCCAGGTCCGAACCTCCTGACCAGAAGGCGGAAGAGGGGGTTCAGACGCCTCCTGGCCCGGCGGATATAGCCGTCGAGCTCAGCGTGCACGTCATCCCCCGACGCCCGGCCTTCCCCGGCCCCGGTGATCAGCGCATCGCCGAAGGGGGCGAACCCCTGGCGGAACCGTTGCTCGCTGTACACCTCGTATCCGGTGTGGATCGCCGAGAGCATGTGCACCATTTTGCGGGCCGAGAATAGATGCCGGAGCAGAAAGCCTGTCGGCGCGGCCTTGACATGAAACGGATGCCCCAGATCGGCGAGATAGTGGGCCGCGCGCGACAGGAAGCGCCACCCCCAGTAGTGGTTTCCGATCTCGAAGGCCTTGTGCGCGAGCCGGGTGTGATACCGGAAAGATTCCGGCGCCATGCCGATGGTGAGGCCCGGTAGCCTGAACTGCATATGCCGCCACCCGTGGGAGCCGCCGGTGATCTTCTGATACGGGTGGAGCTCGAGGCCGCAGTCGGGCAGGAGATCGGGCTCGGTGCTGTAGATGACCAGGATCTTCCAGGGTTCGATGGACTTCTGCGCGGGAGGCTCTGCGCTGAACTCGCCGTTTCGCCGGGCATAGTCGAACGAGATGGACGGGTCGAGACTTCGGACCTCCCGGTACTCTTCCTTATAGAGATCCACGTGGTCCGGGTTGATGGGGAATCGGCTGTCATGGAGCCGCGGGTTCGGCATCACCTTCACCGGCTTCAAGTGCATGATCTCCGGTACGCCCATGACGGCAAAATAGGTGATATACTCGTGGGAAAACCACGGCCCCCAGGCAGAGGGCATCCGCGGATCGTCGTGCAGGAAGCGCTCCGTCATCCATTCGTCCTCTCGGCCCGGGCGTGCGCCGTGAGCACGGGCGCCCCCGGGTCCGCAAGCCGCCCGCGTGCCTCCCTCTATGAGATTTTGAACTCGGTCTTTTTCTGCCAGGTGCCGAGCGCAATGCCCAGTTCCTCGTGCTCCTTGGAGTACTCCTCGACGGGCACCCCCTGAAGCACGGCGTCGATGGCCTGGCGGAAGGCCTTCACGCCCGCCATGGGGCCCTTGGGATGGGCGTGGATGCCGCCGCCCGAGCCGATCATGATATCTTTGCCCAGGGAGTTGATGATGTCGGGTACGTTTGCCGGGGTGATACCGCCCGAGGGCATGGGCAGCACGGGCTTCAGATTGCCGAAGGGGTAGGTGAGATTGCGGCAGGTGGCCATGAAGCGGTCGTGCATGTAGATGCCCTTGCCGCCGAGCGAGAAGGGCAGCACGATGCTGTCCGCACCGCAGAGCCTCGGGATCTTGCCGAAGATGATGGACGAGGAGATGCCCTGGTACGGCGACATGAAGTACGCACCGCCCACGTCCATGTGGGCCAGGATGGGCACGTTGATCTCCGGGTCTTCGGCCAGGGCGCGCATGGCCTCGGGTCCCACGGCAAGGTAGTTGACCATCATGGCGTTGGCTCCCGCTTCGATGCAGCGCTTCGCCAGGTCGAACATCCTCGGCAGCCGGTCGGTCACGTTCACGGTATAGAGCGTGTGCTCGCCCGTTTCCTCAAAGACCTGCCGCTCGATCTCCATATAGGTCTTCACGCGCTCCACCGCGCCGTTGTAGCACATATTCGCGATGAGCTCGTCGTCCTTGATCACGTCGCAGCCGCCCATGGCCACCTCGCGGAAGAGCCTTGCGCCCACCTCCAGAGGGTAGCCGCTGCAGGGCTTTATCATGTTGTTCATGATGGGGCGGTTCTTCTCGATGCCTAAGGCCTCGTACCATCCGTCGATCCCGAAGCGCGGGCCCTGGTACTGCTCCAGGGTGACTTTCGGCATCCTCAGGTCCAGAAGCTTGAAATTGGGCACCAGCGAGATGTTCCCGATCGTGGCGGTGAGCAGCATGGGAAGCTGGTCCTCCACGTTGGCAGCCGGGAACGCGATCTGGACGATGTACTGCCGCTCCCTGACGTCCTCGGGCAGCCCGTACTCGTGCGAAGGCGCCTCGTAGACGCCGATTACCTTGGCCACGTGCCTGGCCCTGACCTCGGGCGTCTCGCCCGGCACCGGCACCCAGGTGCCCGTGGTTTGCTCGATGGCCAGGATCTGGCCCATGAGCGACATGTCCATGGCCTTGTCGGCCTTGGCCCAGTAGGTGGCGATCACATGGTTTTCCATATCGACGCTCTCGGGTATGGCAATGGGTTTGTCCGCGAATGCATCCGTCATTTTTTCACCCTCCTTCTTGTAAAAAACCGTGACTGATTTCGGTTCATTTATTTTTATCATCCCCGGGGAATGAGTGAGAGCAGGTACTCCCATACCTCCAAAGTCCTGTTCAGGGCCTCGTCGTCGTGCTGCATGCACGTGTACATCCGGGTCCCTGCCAGGGTGCACAGCCCCTGGCCCAGGGTGACGGTCTGGTAATCGTCAGCGGCCTGCTTGCGCGCCATGATCTGGGTGAAGGCGTCCGGGGAAGAGAGGTCCACGGCAAAGAACGCGGTGGTCACATAGTGCATGATGGGCCCGAAGTTATAGACAAAAAAGCCCAGGTCCTTCCGCGTGGCGAACAGATCGTTCATGGCCGCGGTGAGCCTGTCCGCGTAGGCGGTTGCCCTGCCTACGGCATCGTGCTCTTCCATGAGCCGTAAGGCGTGGTAGCAGGCCGCCGTGGAAATGGGATTGGCCGCCAGGGTTCCGCCGATATAGATCTTCTCGCCCATGCCCCCCTGGCAGACGCTCATCACGTCCTTCCTGCCGCCCACCGCGCCCGCCGAGGGGAACCCGTGGGCGATGATCTTGCCCAGGACGGTGAGATCGGGCGTGATGTTGAAGTATCTCTGCGCCCCGCCCATGTCCAGCCTGAAGCCGGTCACCACCTCGTCGAAGACCATCAGCGAGCCGTAGTGGTCGCACAGCTCGCGGATGCGCGTGTTCCACTCCGGGTGGACCGGGTGGGTGCCGGACTCCCCGCCGATGGGCTCCACCATGACGGCGGCAACCCCGCCCTTGTCTGCATTGTCCTCGAACGCCTTTTCCAGGGTTTCGAAGTCGTTGGGCGGCACGTCGATGATGTGCGCATAGCTCTCGGAGGTGATGCCCCGGGAATTGAGCGGTCCGGTGCCCGGCACGTGCAGGGAATAGACCATCTGATCGGACCACCCGTGGTAGCTCCCGCCTATCTTGATGATCTTCTGCCTTCCCGTGAATGCCCGCGCGATCCTTACGGCCGCCATGTCCGCCTCGGTGCCGGACTGGAGGAAACGGACCATCTCGACACCCGGCATGTGCCGGATGATCTCGCCTGCGGCCAGGAGCTCGTATTCCGAGGTCAGCCCGGTGGCAGGGCCCTTCTCCCGGATGATCTCGATGATTTTTTCGTCCAGGGGGTCGAAGGCGTGGCCCAGGATGATGGGGGCGCCGCACATGAGGTAATCCACATACCCGTTGTTGTCCACGTCCCACATGCGGTAGCCTTTGGCCCGGTCCATGGCGATCGGGAAGGGCTTGTTCTGGCTCAGGTTGTGCTCCACGCCCCCGGGAATAAGTCCTTTGCCCCTCTCGAAGAGCTCCAGCGAGCGCCGGTTCCGCCGGTGATAGATCTCCCGTTCTCTGTGGAGCCTGTCATCGGGGATCGCCCTCACGGGGTGTGAGAGGATCTCTTTGTTCCGTCCTACGATTTCCTGGTATTCCATTGATTTCCTCCATCCTCCTGTTTTGTTGTGGTGCCGGGGCCGGGTACCGTGCATACCGGAGGTGTCTTTCTGTTCACGCGCGCGCAGATCTTTTTGTGGGACTGGTAGAGCTGAAGAAAATCAGCGAAGATCTCATCGTAAATCCTGCGGTTGCCATGGTCGGGGAGATACTCCCTTTTGGCTCGGATATACCCGGGGATGTCCTCCGCCGTGATGTGGCCCAGTGCGATCGAGGCGAGGAAGGCCGCACCCCGGGCATTGGCATGCACCGGATCCGTCGCCTGGCGTATGGGTCTGTCCAGAACGTCGGAGAGGATCTGGGACCAGACGTCCGAGTTGGCGCCGCCGCCGATGAAGTTCAGGTATTCGAAGCGCCTGCCCATGAATCTCTCCACGGACTCAAGGAGCCATTTCTGGTTGAAGGCCACACCCTCGAACACGGCCCGGGCGATATCCTCGCGGGTGTTCTGAAGCGACAGGTTGAACAGCGAAGACCGGATGTGGCAGTCCTCCACCGGCGTGCGCTCGCCATAGAGCCAGGGGGTGAAAATCACGCCGTTTGCGCCAGCAGGGACCCGCGATACGATCCGGTCCAGGAACTTGAAGATGTCCGGGGCGTTTTCCTCCTGCATGAGCTCGTCCTTGTGGTACAGCACATTGTCCCTGAGCCAGGTCAGGCACTTGCCCGCGCACTCCTGCTCGTCCAGGATCATATAGCGCCCGGGCAGCGGGCTCGGGAACGATCCGAAGCTGTGGAAGAGATCGGTTTTCTTGAAGGGCACATGGGCGGATATCCAGGACGAGGTGCCGATGTAGAGGTGACCTTCGTAATCCCGCACCGCCCCTGACCCGACGCATGCGGAATGCACGTCCGGGGTGCCGCCGATCACGGGCGTGCCGGGTTTGAGCCCCAGCTCGGCCGCCACCTCGTCCTTCACCGGTCCGAGCACGTCCACGGCGCGGATCAGGTCCGGGAGCTTTTCGCGCTTAAGCCCTGCCATCTTCAGCAGTTTGTCGTGGTAGACCACCCGGGCGGGGTCGCGGTTGTCCGTGACCCAGTGGAGCAGGATGGAGTCGTAGGTGGCCGCGAACCTGCCCGTGAGGCAAAGGTTGATATAGTCCTTGGGTTCCAGGAACTTGTACGTTCGATCAAAGATGCCCGGGCGCTCTTTCTTGATCCAGAGGATATGGGCCAGGGGGTCCTTTCCCGAGAGTGCCGGCGCCCCGCCGGTGAGCCTGAGCCAGGTAAGCGCCTTCCACAGCGGGTAGCCCCCGAACCGGGGCACTCCCTGGAGGATATCCTGAAGCGCTTCGCAGCCCCGGCAGTCCATCCAGGTGATGGCGTTCATGAGATTCCCGCCTTCTTTGTCCACCGGAACCGTGCCGGACCACTGGGTGGTCACGCTCACGGCCACGATATCGTCGGGAGACACCATGCCCCTGGCCAGCACCCTGCCGGACGTGGCCACAATGGCCTGCCACCAGAGCCCGGGGTCCTGTTCGGCGCCTCCGCCCGGAAGCAGGATCACGGGTATTGCCTGAAACTCGCTGTGGGCCACCTCTCCACGCACGGAAACAAGGGCGGCCTTGGGCCCGGACGTCCCCAGATCGATGGCCAGAACATGCTTGTCTTTGTTCATTACCGGCTACTCAAGATATCCCTGCCCGGCGTACCGGGCAAATGCGCCATCCACCATGGTGCAGCGGGTACAGGTCTCATCGGCGGGGAAGTTTTTCACCCTTGTTCCCTGTTTCTGAACCAGAGACCTTCCTGCGATTTTACGATAAGACCGCCCAACCGAACACTTCATGATTTTACCGATAACCCGGAACACCAGGGGATGAATAGTGCCGATCAGGTCAAAAACATGAGAAATCGGGCCAAAAGAGATCGTGGACCACCCATTGGCCGGTGCCCTGCCGCCTTGCATCTTTCGTCTGTTTGACTTGTACGGTAAATCATCGTAAAATTAACGACGTGCTCTTTTCGGGGACGGGTTCTCATTTAAGGTTGCTGGAACTTGAAGGTCACACCCTGCCTGCCGAGGTGGATATGGCGGGGTTTCCATTCGTTTGAAGCGGCGAATAAAACCGCTGCTTATGAGTCCTCTCCGCTGGTGGCCGCGAGTGCCGGCGACTCGCGAGAGTGCTTGATACTTGGGGTCTCGCGGGTTGGCCGAGGGGATTGGCTGCCGCGCTTGACAGTATTGATTGAACGAGGTTTTAAGGTGAGGGAAAAGATTCCGTCGGACAGCGCCAGGTGGCTGGTGAGGGAGATGGCCTCGATGGGAATACCTCCCGATCGTATCCTGAAGGGCACGAACCTGCCGGAGGAATGGCTGCAGGACACGGGCGCGCTGATCACCCCTTCCCAGTACTTAAGCGTTGTGACCAATGCGCTTGAAGAGAGCGGGGATCCGGCCCTGGGGCTCCATGTGGGTCCGAGGCAGCAGCTGGGCGAGCTGGGTTTCTGGGGTTACGCCATCATCAGCAGTCCGACCCTGAGGGAGGCAAACCAGGTCGCCCTGCAGTTCTGGGAGCTGAACGGTTCCCTGGTCACCCTCGATTTCCGGGAGGGGCCGGACTATGTGGCCTGGCGGATTCTCCCCGCGTTTCCCATGGAAGACGAGCGTTTGTGGATTTTCGCCGTGGAAGAGCTTCTCACCACCTTCCATACCGCTGCCTCCTTTCTTACGAACCACGAGTTCCGCTATGCCCGGATCGATCTGTCGTACCCTGATCCCGGGCATGGGCTTAGGTATCGCGAGCTGTTTGAATGCCCGGTCTGTTTCGGATCGGAGGAGGATATATTCCGGGTGGTCGTTACCGATACGGACCGCCCCACCTTCACGGGCCATCCCCGGATGGCGCTCGTCTGCCGGGAGCAGTGCCGCGAGCTCCAGGCCAGGCTCAGGTGGGGCGATGAGCTGACAGGGGCCATCCGGGAGATCATCATCTCCTCCATGGGCCGGATTCCCCACCTGCCCGAGGTCGCCCGCAGGCTCGCCATGAGTCCCCGCACCCTGCGGAGGAGACTCCAGGGGCGCGGCACCACCTATCAGCACATCCTCGACGAGGTGAGGATCGAGCTGGCGAAGGAGTACCTGGCCTCCACGGGCTTGAGTGTCGACCAGATCGCGGGCCGGATCGGATTCACCGAGGCTACCACCTTCCGCAGGGCGTTCAAGAAGTGGACCGGGAAGAACATCAGGGAGTTCCGGATGATTCGGGCGGAGCAGCAAAGGGCGGGCGTAACCTGACGCGCCGGGGCCAGGTTCGCCTGGAGAACAGCCGGCAGGCGCCGCCGCGGGTTCCCTCGATGGTCAAGGGAAATTCTATCCGGGGTTGCGGTCTCCGAGCCATTTGGAGACGATCCGGAAGCGGTCTGCTCCGGGTGCCCCTTTCAGAAAACCGCCCTCCTTCATGACCATCCTGACCTTGCTGACGACACCCAGATCCTCCAGGGGGTTTCCCTCCACAGCGATCATGTCCGCGATCCTGCCCGGACCAATGGTGCCGATCCGGTCGCCCATGCCCAGGATCGAGGCGTTGCCCGACGTGGCGAGCACGAGCACCTGTGCAGGGGTGAGGCCTGCGAGTTGGAGCCGTTTGAGCTCTTCGGCATAGAAAACCCCGAACAGGGCGGTGGGAAGGCCGCCCGAGTCGGTGCCCACGCCCACACGGCCTCCCGCATGGAGGATCCGGCCAACGTTGGCCAGGGCATGGGGGAACCCGCGAGCGATGAGGGGCAGATCGAAACAGGGTTTCGTCCGGTATGTGCTCTGCGGAGGCGGGTAAGGGTCTGTGCGGTAGTTGCGGATGTGCTGCCTCACCTGCCGTAAGGGTTCGGTCTCCAGGAAGGCCGGCCCTTGCTCGTCAAGCACGGCATCCACGGTTTGCCAGAGCTCGTCGCTCCCGACGTCCAGGCAGGCCAGCGTGGGGTTCAGAACCATTCCCCGCGCCGCAAACTCGACGGCAACCTCGTCGGGGATCTCCTCCAGCGGGCTGTGCTCGAAGGTGTCGACCCCCATGGACATGGCGTACTCCAGGTCTTCGAGCCCGCTGATGTGGCAGCACACCTTTCTGCCAAAGCGCCGGGCCGTGTCCATGACCGCCCGGAAGGTGTCCCGGTCGAGCACGGGAAGCTCGCCGCCTCCCAGCAGCCACGAGCGGTTCTGGCAGTAGACCTTGATCCACTGAGCGCCCCGCCGGATCATCTCGCCTGTCTGCCGGGCCGCCTCTTCGGGACTGCCGACCCGTTCGGCGTACTGCCCGCCGAGAAAGGCCTTCACGAAATACCCGAACGAGGGCACCCAGTCCGGGCATCCCCCGGGTGCGGCGATGCACGAGTTGCATCGGATGATCCGGGGCCCGGGGATGTCGCCGCTGTCGATCGCGGAGGCGAGACTCGAGAGCCTCCCGAGGAAGCCGCCGGCATCCCGCACCGTGGTGATGCCCGCCTCGATGCAAGCCCTGGCGTTGCGCTCGATCTGGCGCCCCATGGCAAAGAGTGCCCGGGGAGTCACCTGGTGCATGAAGGGGACGGTGATATGTACGTGGGTGTCGATGAGACCGGGCATGAGCGTGAGCCCTCCGAGGTCCACCGGGGTGAATGCCCCGGCCCCGTCAGCCGCATTGCCTTTCTCCACGGCCTTGATCTTCCCGTCCTCCACCAGCACCGATCTGTTATCCAGGAGTCTGCCCCGCACGCTGTCGAAGAGCCGGCAATTGAAGAGAACAAGCCGGTTGTCGAATTTCATCCATCCTCCTGTGCGCCGGAAAAGATCCGTTCGGGAAAGTGCGCAGAGACAGGGTGCGAGGTCATTGTTCCCGGGCCCTCATGCCGGGAAGGCGGTCGTCTCTGTCAGACGTTTTCTCAGGTCGTCCTGCACGTTCCCGTCAACCGGCTCGATAACGACCCCCGGTACCCCGCCCGATATCCGGCAGGCATGCATGAGGACCCGGTCGTCCCAGAGCGTGTGGATGTCGTTCTTGGTGAATGTCTCGGAAAACAGGGCCTGGCCCATGCCGCCCAGCATGCTCACCACATAGCGGTTGCCCATTCTTGCGACCAGCCGGCTGGTGTCCAGGAACCCGTCCTTTTTTGAAGAGGGCATCACCTGCCTGTTTTCCAGCAGCCATGCCAGCGATACCATGTCATGAGCGGGCAGCGACGACGACGCGATGACCAGCCCGTTTTGGGGCTCGGAGACATACCCGTCATCCGGCCCGAAGGTGGCGAGGATCTTGTCGGCAGCGGTCACGACCAGGCGCTGCTTTGTGCGCAGGGTTTCCACCGTGTTGCCTTCCGCGGTCTTTTCCTGGAGGGTGGACGCCTCCCGGTGATACTCCAGACGCGTGTCGGTACGCCAGTAGCCGACCGCGGCCTTCAGGCCGAGGGTGCTGCCTGCCAACACGTGACGGGCGCATCTGGGCATGAGCACGATGTGATCCATCTGTTTGAGGATGACGGGCATCATGATGCCGGTTCTCCAGTGCGACCCTGCCGCCGGAGCTTCCTCATAAAAGGCGTCCCAGCCCGCCTCTTCGAAGAAATGCAGTTCTCCGCCCGCGGCAAGCACGGCCCGGGCCATGCCGGATGCCTCCATCAGGCTCCGCGAGCTGCCGGAGAGCTTTTCCGGAGAGAGCTTTACGTGCTCGATGCCTGACATGTCCCCCACCACCACCCGCCCGGCACCTCGGTCCTTGAGGAGCTCGATCATGGCCCCGATGGCTGCAGGGCTGGTGGTGGCCGGGTAGGGATTGCCGGAATTCAGGACCGGCTTGATAAACACGCTATCCCCCCTGGACAGCCAGGAGAAATCCGAAGCCGCCTCCGCGGCTGCGCGAACGGCGCGGCGGACAATTTCCTCACCGGATCCCCTGCTCACTCCCGCCAGGAACACGGTTGCATCCCTTCCCCGGGCAGGCACACCAAGGTCCGGTGCCTTGGCGCTGGTCTCCAGGGTTCCCCCTGCACATGAAGAAACAGCCGCGGCCGCCGAGCCTGCCACCAGTCTCAGAAAGTCTCTCCGTTTCATTGGGTCCCCCTCCATGGCGCCGGCATTGTAATTTCTCTCATCTGTGCATACAGGCCCCTTATCCGCGAACCGGTCCCCGGGCATGTTTTTTCTCGGATGTCCGCAGCCAGGATGACCGGTCTTTGCCGTTGGATCGGGTGAGCTCGTTTCGTTGCCGGCTGGATAATTATACTCCCTTCAGGCCTTTTCTCAAAACATGATTTTTCCGGTCCACTGTTCTGAAGATCCCCTTCCGGCCGGTCAACAGGGTTGCATGAGGAAACCGGAAGGCGCTTGTAGACTATCCGGGTGCATGCCCCGTCATAGTGGAAAAGAAACCCTGTACAAGCCCTGTTCTTTGTGATCGGATGCGTGATTACGGCCCTGAGAGGCATTAAGGGCCGGCCGGGACGGGCACAGGGTCCAGGGGGAAAGGAAAGCCCCCTGAGTTCGCGGCGGGAGAATCTGGAAAGAAACGGGACAAAAGGAAAGGGAACTCGAGGCGGGAATGAAGAAAATCCTCATGGGAAGAAAAGAGAAGCACCGGACCCGGGCGTGCCTCCTCCTGTTGCCAGCGATTCTGTTGCTCGCCGGGTGCATGACCGTGGGGCCCGATTATATCGTTCCGGAGCCCGGTGCGCCTCCGGCGTGGAACGCCGGGCTCGGCGACCGCCTGATAACCGGGAAGACAGACCCGGAAGAGCTGGCGCGCTGGTGGGAGACCTTTGAGGACCCGGTGCTGGCCTCCCTGATGGACCGGGCGGTGAAGGGAAACCCGGACCTGAAGGAGGCGTCGGCCCGGGTTCGCGAGGCGCGAGCCAGGCGGGCCGCCGCAGGCGCAGGGATGTTCCCTGCGCTCGACTCCACGGCCTCCTTTCAGCGGAGCGGCGACAGCGAGTCGGCGCGCAACCTCTATTCAACGGGGTTCGATGCCCGGTGGGAGATCGACCTGTTCGGCGGGGTCCGCAGGTCCGTGGAGGCTGCGGGCGCAGATCTCCAGGCCGCGGGAGAGGCGATGAACGACACCCTGGTTAGCCTGACCGCCGAGGTGGCCCTGAACTATGTGGAGGTGCGGGCTTTTCAGGCCCGGTTGGAAACCGCCGAGGCGAACCTGGCTCTCCAGGAGGAGACCTACCGGCTTCAGCAGGCTCTCGTGCAGGCCGGGCTCAGCGATGGGCTCGCGCTCCAGCGGGCCCGGTCCAACCTGGAGAGCACCCGAGCCCTGGTCCCGTCTCTGCGCGCCTCTCTCGAAGGGGCCAAGAACCGGCTCGCCGTGCTCCTGGGCGAACGCCCCGGAGCGGTTCACGAAGAGCTCGCCCGGAGCAGGCCCGTGCCCATGGTGCCCCCGGAGGTTTCCGTTGACGCCCCCGCCGACATCCTCAGGCGCAGGCCCGACGTGCGGCGTGCGGAGCGCGAGCTCGCGGCCCAGAGCGCGCGGGTGGGCGTGGCCATGGCGGATCTCTATCCCAGGATCACGCTGAACGGCTCCATCGGCCTGAGCGCCCTCTCCTCCGGGGATCTCCTCACGGCCGGAAGCCGGACCTTCGGCTACGGACCCCGCATCACTTTGCCCATCTTCTCCGCAGGCTCGATCCGTGCGGGGATCGATGCCCGGTCCGCGCTGCAGGAGCAGGCGCTTATCCGGTATGAGGCTGCGGTTCTAATCGCCCTGGAGGAGGTGGAGAACGCCCTCACCGCCTACGCGCAGGAACAGGTGCGGAGAGTCTCTCTCCAGGAATCCGCGCAGGCGGCTCAGGAAGCGGCTGAGCTCGCGGAATACCAGTACCGCTCAGGGATGGTCGATTTCACCGTTCTGCTCGACACCCAGCGCTCCCTTCTGTCCGCCCAGGACGAGCTGGCCCGGAACAGCGGCGCGCTCGCGTCCAACCTGGTGAGATTGTACAAGGCGCTCGGAGGCGGGTGGCCGGCACACGAGGCTGAAGAGTACGAAAGGGGAAAACCATGATGAAGGAACACGAACACCCCCAGGCCGACATCGCGAAGATTCTGGAAAACGGCGGCGCGGGTCCTGCCGGACATCTGAAACGCCGGATCGTCTGGTCTTTCCTGGTGCTGGCCGCTGTTCTGGCGGTTTTCGCGTGGGGATTCTCCGGCGGCAAGGAGCAGGTCACCTACCGTTTTCAGGAGGCCCGGCGCGGGGATCTCACCATCACCGTGAGCGCGACCGGAAACCTCCAGCCCTTGAACCAGGTGGATGTTGGAAGCGAACGCTCCGGGATCATCCGGAGCGTGGAGGCGGACTACAACGATCAGGTGAAGGTGGGCCAGGTTCTGGCGCGTCTCGATACCGCTATGCTCGAAGCCGAGGTCAGGAAGGCGTCCGCGGCCCTGGAATCGGCGAAGGCCAAGGTCCTGCAGGCCCAGGCGACCCTGAGGCAGGCCGGTGCGGAACTGGACCGGATGAGGCAGGCCCACGAGCTCACCGGCGGCAGGGTGCCGTCCGCCAGGGAGCTGGATGTGGCGGAAGCCGCCCTTGCGAGGGCCAGGGCCGACGAGGCCGCAGCGCGTGCCCAGGTCTCACAGGCCCGGGCGACCCTGGAGTCGAATCAGACCGATTTTTCCAAGGCCCTGATCCTCTCCCCCATAAACGGCATCGTGCTTTCGCGGAGCGTGGAGCCGGGCCAGACCGTGGCCGCATCGCTGCAGGCGCCGATCCTGTTCACCCTGGCCGAGGATCTCGCCCGCATGGAGCTGCACGTGGACCTGGACGAGGCGGACGTGGGCAGGGTAAGGCCGGGGCAGCAGGCGGCGTTCACGGTGGATGCCTATCCGGAGAGGGTATTCCCGGCAGAGGTCGTCCAGGTACGGTACAGCGCAAAGGCGGAGGCAGGGGTGGTCACCTACGAGACCGTGCTCAGGGTGGACAACACGGAGCTGCTCCTGCGGCCGGGCATGACCGCCACGGCGGATATCACGGTCAACGAGATCAATGATGCCGTGCTGGTGCCCAACAGCGCCCTGCGTTTTATGCCCCGCGAGGAAGGAAAAGAGACCCAGGAGAAAAGCAGCATGCTGAGCAAGCTCATGCCGCGTCCGCCGAGGCACGCCAGGGGAGATTCTCAGAACGGGCGCACCACCGGTGCGGGCAGGACCGAACAGACGGTCTGGATGCTTCGGCAGGGTTCCCTCGTGTCCCTCCAGGTCACCACCGGGGCCACGGACGGAGTCATGACCGAGATCGTCAAAGGGGAGGTGGAGCCGGGCATGAGCGTCGTCACGGGAAGCATGAGCATCCACAAATGAGTGCGACGACCCCTGAATCCATTGAAAGCCCTCTCATCCGGCTGGAGGGCATCACCAAGGTGTACGGCTCGGGCACTGCGGCGGTTCACGCGCTCAAGGGCGTGGACCTGAAGATCGACAAGGGTGAGTTCGTTGCCGTGATGGGCCCCAGCGGATCGGGCAAGTCCACCTGCATGAACATTCTGGGTTGCCTGGACACGCCCACCGCGGGCGCTTACCGGTTCAAGGGCGCGGATGTGGGCGTCCTGTCGCGCGACCAGCGGGCGCTCCTGCGCAGGACCTTTCTCGGCTTCGTTTTTCAGGGCTTCAATCTCCTCAGTCGCACCTCGGCCCTGGAAAATGTCGAGCTCCCCCTGATCTATCGCGGCATCCCGGCCAGGGAGCGGCATGCAAAGGCACGGGACGCGCTTAAGGCGGTGGGGCTCGACGGGTGGGAATACCACACCCCGGCCGAGCTCTCGGGCGGACAGCAGCAGCGGGTGGCCATCGCCCGGGCCATGGTGATCGAGCCCGAGGTGCTCATGGCGGACGAGCCTACCGGCAACCTGGACTCCACCAGGAGCCGCGAGATCATGGATCTGCTCTGCTCCTTCAACAGGGACAGGGGGGTGACCATCGTCATGGTCACCCACGATGCCCGCATGGCCGGATATGCCGGGCGCATCATCCGGTTCCTGGACGGCCTCATCGATTCGGAGGAACCCGGCAGGAGACACGCCTTATGATCTGGGAGACCGTCATACTGGCGCTGCGCGCCATCCGGCGCAATGTTCTGCGGTCGTTTCTCACCGTTTTGGGCATCGTGATCGGCGTGGCCGCGGTCATCACCATGGTCACCCTGGGAGACGGTGCCACCGAGCAGGTGAGGGCCGACATATCGAGCCTGGGCAGCAACATGCTCCAGGTCCGGCCCGGTCAGGGGTTCCGGGGACCCGGCGGCGTGAGGATGTTTGCCGAGAGGTTCGAGATCTCCGACGCGCAGGCCATCGAACGGGAGATCGCGGGTCTCCAGGCCGTGGCGCCCATGACGGATCAGTCCGCGCAGGCCATCTATGGAAACCGGAACTGGTCCACCTCGGTCATGGGAAGCACGAATGACTATCTCGCTGTCCGCGACTGGCCGCTCGAACAGGGACGTGTCTTTACCGAAGCCGAGCTGAAATCCGGCAGGGCGGTGTGCATCCTGGGTGCCACCATTGTCAAAGAGCTCTTCGGGGATCAGGACCCCCTGGGGGCCTTTATCCGGCTGGACAGGCTCTCCTGCCAGGTGGTGGGCGTTCTTGCGTCAAAGGGTCAGTCGAGCTTCGGACAGGATCAGGACGATCTGGTGATGGTTCCCATCAGGACGCTGCAGAGGCGCATTGCAGGCAATACGGACGTGAAGGCGGTCATGGTCTCCGCCATGGACGGTGTTTCCACCGAGACGGTAAAGGGGGATATCGAACGCCTGATGCGCGAGCGGCGCCGCATCCCTGTGGGACAGGACGACGATTTTCACGTTCGCGACATGCAGGAGATCGTAAGCGCGCTCACGAGCACCACCCGGGTGCTCACCGCCCTGCTGGGCGCGGTGGCTGCGGTGAGCCTGCTGGTGGGCGGCATCGGGATCATGAACATCATGCTGGTCTCGGTCACGGAGCGCACACGCGAGATCGGCACGCGCCTGGCGATCGGCGCCCGGGAGAACGAAGTGCTCATGCAGTTCCTGATCGAGGCGGTGGTGCTCTCGTCCCTGGGCGGGCTCTTCGGCATCGCCCTGGGCCTCGGCGCAGCGGCCCTGGGGGCCCACCTGCTCGGGATGCCCTTTGTGCTCAACCCGGGCATCGTGGTCCTGGCCTTTGTGTTCTCCGCCTCTGTGGGGGTGGTCTTCGGGTTTTTCCCGGCACGCCGGGCGGCACGCATGGACCCCATCGAGGCCCTGCGGCACGAGTGAGACGCCCCGGCTCCGGGAATTCAGCCTATCCCCTATTTCAAGCCCGGTTCTTCGCGGTATTCCTCTGGTATCGTCAAGAGGGGGCCTTGTTTTCAAGTGACATTGGCTTTCCGTTCCCAGAGCTTATCATGAATTACATCCAGGGCTCCAAAAAGACCGCACACCCTTAAAAACCGGAGGATGCCCGGAATGTGCGTCGTGATGAGTGTACGTAAGTGAGACCAAAGTGCGCCCCCGGGTGTCCGTGGAATGAGCGGAGCGACGCCCGGTTCCCCTTCTCGAGGGAAAGGGCGGCTCTTTTCGCGAACCAGGAGGACATGCATGAACGATGCCTGGAACATACTGTGGTTGCTGCTCATTGCAGCCATCCTCGTCCCCGTCGTCCAGCAGAAACTGATGCGGGTCAGACGGATGCGGCTCATCAGGACCATCGAGAAGAAGCGCAGTTCCCGCGTCATCACCCTCATCCACCGGCAGGAAACCATGAAGCTCTTCGGGATCCCCCTCATGAGGTACATCGACATCAACGACTCCGAGGATATCCTGCGGGCGATCAGGTTCACGCCTGAGGACATGCCCATTGACGTTATCGTCCACACCCCGGGCGGGCTCGTGCTCTCATCGGAGCAGATCGCCATGGCCCTGAAGCGGCACAGGGCAAAGGTGACCATCTTCGTCCCGCACTACGCCATGTCCGGCGGAACCCTGCTGTGCCTTGCGGCAGACGAGGTTGCCATGGACGGCAACGCTGTTCTGGGACCGGTGGACCCCCAGGTGGGAAAGTACCCGGCCGTTTCCGTCTTGGCGGCGGTGGAGAAAAAGGAACCCAAGGACATCGACGATGAGACCTACATCATGGCCGATATCTCGCACAAGGCGCTCAGGCAGATGAGGGAGTTCGTGGAAATCATTCTCTCGGGCGAGAGAGGCCACGAAGATGTGGAAAAGATCGTGAAGGCCCTCACCGAAGGCAGGCGGACGCACGATCACCCGATCTTCCTCGAGGATGCGAAAAGGCTGGGGATCAACGTGACCGACCGCGTCCCGGGCGACATCTACCGGCTCATGGAGCTGTTCCCCCAGGCCGAGCAGCAACGGCCCTCGGTACAGTACGTACCCGTTCCCTACAAGGATGACGGGCGCGAACCAAAGGAATAGCGCGCAGGCCGGGTTTTTCTTCCTGTGCTTCCCGGGAAGGACCGGTTGATTTTCTTATCGCCCGTGTTACTTAACTCACTATATCTCGAAAGAAGCACATCTCTCCCTTCATGCTGGAACATGATTGCCGGCGTGAATTCTCCAAGCAGCGGCTTCATGCCCGCGAATGCGCGCGGTCCTCTTTTCGGGAGAGATCCAAGGAGGTACGGATGCAGACGTATATAATCCTGAGCAAGCTGTCCCCCGATGCGCTCAAAGAGCCTGTCATCTACCGGGAGATGGCGGCCAGGGTTTCGAAGAAGATCAAGGATGAATGCCCCGAGGTCCACTGGAAGCAGAGCTTTGCCGTGCTGGGACGCTTCGATGTGGTGGATGTCGTGGAGTCGGACAACCCCAAGCAGGTGGAGAAGGCCGCCATGATCATCCGGGCCTTCGGCAACTCCACCACCGAGACCCTGTTCGCCACCCCGTGGCATGAGTTTCTTGACATGCTGTAACCGGCTCCGGTATCAGCGGCAAGGAATTTTTGAGAACATTTGCCATGCCACGATTGCCTCAGACAGGCCGACCGCCCGGATGTGCGTTCACGGGCCGGTCGTGACCGGCCTGTATCTCCGGTCTGCCATTCCGTTTCGTACTTCCGCTCTGCCTTCCTCCGGCAGGTTTTTAAGCCGCAGGGGACTGTTTCTTCTGAATAAATTTCCTCGGGCAGGGCCGGACACGCTATTCTTCCCCTGCCGTTGTTCTTGATATGAAAGGGCAGGGTACTTAGTATTTAGCTTACTGGAGGAGGTTTACCATGATGTACCTATTTCACATTCGATCTCTCAAATCACTCGCCTTTCTCACACTCGCGGTTCTCCTCTCGTCGTGCAGCAGCGACAGCCACGATCACGATCCCCAGGCGGAGAGCAGCACCGGTCCCGGAGGCGTGCTCTCATCCATCGCCGTCACCCCGGGAAACTCGAGCATCGGCATGCAGCAGACCAGGCAGTTTACCGCCGTGGGCATCTACAGCAACGGCTCTTCCGAGAATCTGACAGATTCCGTGACCTGGTCCACATCCGACGAGAATATCGTCAGCATCAGCGAAACCGGCCTGGCCACCGCCCATGCGGAAGGCGACGCGACCATCACCGCCACCATGGACGGCGCCTCGGGCTCTACCCTCGTGAGGGTGTCTCTCTCGGACGCCACGGACCCCTCACCTCCGGAAAATCCCGATTCTCTCCCCGGCGTCTCGACCGTCATTATCGACCACACCGCCACGAATATCGATGCCGTGCCGGCTGAATGGATCGAGAAGGCCGCAGAGAGCCTGTGCATCGCCTATGGCCATACCTCCCACGGGAGCCAGATCATCGACGGCATGACCGGGCTGGTGGATTTCAGGGGAAGCAGCTATGCCTTCAACGCAAGCGGCGCCGGAGGCGCGCTCGAGCTACGCGACACGCCGTTTCCGGGAGCGAACGATCTCGGCAGCCCGAGCCGCACTGCATGGGCCGGGGCCACCCGGACCTATCTGGACGCGCACCCCGAGGTCAATGTGGTCATGTGGTCATGGTGCGGCCAGGTTTCCGACGCCACGGAGGCGGACATCAATACCTATCTGAACCTCATGGATACCCTGGAGGGTGAGTATCCCGAGGTGCGGTTCGTCTACATGACCGGCCATCTCGACGGTACCGGTCTCGAAGGGAACCTGCACCGGAGGAACGAGCAGATCCGGCAATACTGCAGGGAGAACGGTAAAATACTCTATGATTTTGAAGACATCGAAACCTACGACCCGGACGGCGTCTTCTACGGCGACAGGTATCCGAACGACGCCTGCGCGTACGACTCCGACGGCGACGGGAGCCGTGATGCAAACTGGGCCATCCAGTGGCAAAATGCCCATGTGGAGGGCCAGGACTGGTATGACTGCTATTCGGCGCACTCCCAGCCGCTCAATGCAAATCTCAAGGCCTATGCGGCATGGTCGCTCTGGGCGAGGATCGCGGGGTGGAACGGGCGGTAGCGGAACATCCGCCGGGAGAGGGTGCAAGGCATGGGTCTCCATCTTTTCGGAGAGGCCCTTCAAAGAACCGACATGTACCTTTTGCCTGAAGACACGGCCGGGGCGGCTGTCCACCCAATCAACGGGATTGCCCGGATGCCGCTTTCGCAGATCGGACGTCTCTGCTGCATGATCGACCGGGACAGGCGCCGGCGGGGCAGGGCGCTCGACACGATAGGGCTCGGCCCCAGGGAGACCCCGTCGGAGACCGTGCTGGCAGGGCCGTCGTTCACGCTGAGGTCGTATGGAGACGCAGGGAGCGAAGGGCGAGCGGTGCTCATTGTTCCGGCGCCCATCAAACGGGCGTATATCTGGGATCTCGATCCGCAGATCAGCGTGGTGAGGCGGTTCCTGAAGCAGGGTATCCGGGTCCGGCTCATCCGCTGGGAGATGCCGGGGATTCGGGAGCAGGGGCTCGGTCTGGCCCATTATGCCGGGCAATGCATCCTCGACTGCCTGGACGCCATGAAACCCGGGTTGGGGGAAAAAAAGCCTTTTCTGGCAGGGCATTCTCTGGGTGGCACCTTTGCCGCGATCTTCGCCTCCCTGCATCCCGATATGGTCGGGGGGCTCGTTCTGCTTGGCGCCCCGATCAGGTTCGGACCCGGTATGGGGGCGATCGATTCTCTGGTGGCCTGTGCCCCGGATGCCCGAGTGTTCCCCTTTGTGCCGGGAAATGTCCCTGGCTGGTTACTCAGCGCCATGAGCACCTTGGCATCTCCATCGAGTTTTCAGACCGAACGGTGGGTCGACTGGCAGGCGAGCCTGCCTGACCCCCGGCTGCTGGCGACGCACGTGAAGGTACAGCGCTGGACCTTGGACGAGCTGCCCATGCCCGGGTTGATCTTCCAAGAGATCATGGAAAGGCTCTACCGCCGGGACTGCTTTATGAGCTCCACGCTCGAGATCGACGGTACACTCGCCTCGCCCCTGAACGTCAGGGCCCCGATCCTCACGGTGGCGGACAGGCGCTCGGTGCTGGTTCCGCCGGAGGCATCCCTGCCGCTGCACGACATCGCCGGGAGCCAGGCGAACCGGGTGCTCTGGTACGAGGAAGAGCAGGGGGTCGCATTGCAGCACGTGGGGATGCTGGTGGGCAGGAAGGCCCACCGCTCACTGTGGCCCGGGATCCTCAGGTGGATCGAAGAGTGTGATGAGGCCTGAATCAGCCGCGTTTCCGACCCGAAGAGGCCGGAACGGGTTCCGCGAGGGTTTCCCATGGCGAATCACCCGGTCTCCCTGTCTCCTTCTCGAAGAATCTCCTGAAAACCAGGAGCAGGGACGAGAGCACGAACAGGTCGCAGATCAGCGCGATGAACAGTGTGAGCGAGAGCAGCAGCCCGAAATCACGTGAAGGCTGGAAGCCGGAGACGATCACCACGGAGAAGCTCGCCACGATGATCACCGTGGTGAAGATCAGGGCCCTGCCCACGAGGATGGTGGCCTTTCTCAGAGCGACGTGGAACGTGTTCCTTCCCCCCGCGAGCTCCCTGCGGAACCGGGAGATCAGATGGATGGTGTCGTCCACGGCAATCCCTAATGCCACGGAAGAGATCATGACCGTTCCCACGTTCAGGCTGATGCCCGCCCAGCCCATGATTCCGATGACGAACATGATGGGGAGCAGGTTGGGAAGCAGGGACAAAAGACCGAACCGTATCGAGAACAGGATGAGAAAGAGCATCCCGAACACCAGGACGAACGCCAGCGAGAACGACTTGATCTGGCTCTCCACGATGTACTTGTCCAGCATGCTCAGGAGGTACGACGAGCCGGTGACGGATATGCGCAGGCCCTCCACCCCGGCGTACGCTGTCTTTGCCAGGGCGAGTATCTTATCGGAGATGATGCGGCCTTGCTCGGAGCTTCCGTAGGAGAGCTTTACGGCGATCCTTCCCTTGGAGAAGTCATGGCTCGCCACCCGCTCCAGCTCCTCGGTTCCGGTTTCCGAGAAGCTCAGCAGCAGGATTTCCTGGGCGATGAGCTCCCGTGAGTCCGGAATCCGGTACTCGTCGGGCGAGCCTTCGTTCAGCGCCCTGTTGAGCGCCTTGACGTAACCGGCAAGCGAGATGACCTTCTTCACCTCGGGCATTGCCTCGATATCCAGCACCAGCGCGTCCATGCGGGAGAGGATGCCGGGTTGCATCATGAGATCGCTTTCACCCTCGATGATGACCTCCAGGGTGCCGATACCGGTGAGCTCCCGGTCCAGGGTTTTGGCGTTGCGGTACATGGCGCTGTCCCGGGGGAACCACTCCAGCTCGTTGGTCTCGATCCGCACCCGGTTCATGCCGAGCACCGCGATGGCAAGGGCTGCCGCGGTCATGAAGAGAATGAGCCGGGAGTGCCTTTCGTTGATCCGGAACACCGTGGCCAGCAGATGTCCCCAGTACTTGTGCGGTATCTTCCGGTGTGCTGGCGTCAGCGAAAGCATGAGCGGCACGATGCACAGGGAGATGACGAAGCCGAACATCACCCCTGCCGCGGAAACCATACCGAAGTGCCGCACCGCGCTGATGGGGCTGGTGGTCAGCGACAGCAGCCCCATGGACGTGGTGATGGAGGTGTGGAAACAGGGTGTGGTGATGTAGGAGACCGCATTGATGAACGAGCGTTCCGCGCTCCCCTTCTCCCGCACCTCTTCGAAATATTCCATGATATGGACCGTGTTGGACACGGAGAGTATGATGATCAGCGGGATGATCATCCCGCTCAGGGCATTGAAGCTCAAGCCGAGAAGCGAGTGGAACCCGAGTGTCCAGCAGAGGCTCATGAGAATGACGGCCACGGCAATGCCGATTTTGACCGGGGACCGGAAGAGTACATAAACGATGACCACGATAATGGAAAGGCCGAGTATGGGCAGGATGGTCTCGTTCTGCTCGGTCACCCGGTTGAACTCGTGGTTGACCATGATATCGCCGGAGAGGAAGGTGTCGACCCCCGCCGGCCTGCCCTGCTCCATGCATGCCTCCACCTGGCTGACGGTCTGCGCCATCTCCCGGGCGTCCATGTCGTCGAAAACCAGCACGATGGCGCCCAGCGTGCCCGACCGCGAGACGAGATACCCGGCGAAGAGCTCGTCCTCGAGCGCATACCGTCTGATCGTGTCCGTGTCCGTACTCTCGAGGTTTTTTAGCAGGGGGTTGATCTCCATGCCCTCGGCGGTTCCGATGATCTTGCTGGCCGTGGCCAGGCTGTAGGCCTGCTTTACGCGTTCAAGACCCTTGAGTTCCTCGGTCTTCAGGCGGAGATAGCCCAGGCTCTCCCGGGTGAAGAGCTCCCCGGCCTGCACGGCAACGATGAGATACCTGCTTCCCTCGAAGGTGTCCCGGAAGGCCTGGTAGTTGACGGAAACCGGGTCGTCGGGTGAAAACCACGAGCTGATAGAGTTTTCCATCTCCATGGAGATGGACAGCCCGAAGAAGGCGGTCAGGGCGAGGGTCAGGACACACAGGGCGTATCTGGCCCGGAAGAGGATGTGCGCGATAATTTCCACTTTCCAGCACTAACTGCGCGAAATCCGCATGTCTTAAAAACCCTCCTCGCGGGCTCAACCCGCCCTCGGGCGGGATCTCTCCCGGCGGACGGGGATGCCCGCCGCCGGAGGCCCTCCCTGGTAACCCCGGGGTCTCGTCGCTTCGAGGCCCTGCTGTTTTCCCGCTGACGCGAAAGGATTCGTCGACCAGGGGAAAAGAGTTCCCCGCATGCCCCTCTCCCCTTTGGCCGGGTAATCCATCGAGGGCCTTCCCGGGCCCGGATTTGACGGGTGCATGCCCCGGACAACAGCACCATAGTCCAATAAATACAGATATCATAATATCACAGGATCCTATGAAATCCAGGGCATAGATTGGGCCGGCATATTTTTCTGGCATCCGGGAAGACGAAAGTTTGCCCTTTCCATCCGGGCGGGTCCTGGGATAATACTGATCCGGAAAATAAAGCACTGAACCGAATTCCGGGAAGGAACCGTGTGTAATCCGGAAGAATCGGATACCGGGGCGGTAAGGCGCATTGAGAAAGATTATGGGGGTGTTGACTACCGTGAACGTACAGCCTGCGACCATCGAGGATTTCGAGAGCTGGCTCGACCTGGCCGGCGAAGTGGAGCACCTGTTCGGGGCCATGGTCGACGAGCCGTCGTTTCGCGACGCCCTGAAGGAGTCGATCCGAGAAGGGCGATCGTTCTGTGTGAGAGAGGGCGATGCCGGGCCCGGCGCGCCTCTGCTCGGCGGTATCGTGATCATATTTTCCCGCAACGAGATCGAGTGGTTCGCCGTGTCCGGGAGGTGCCGCGGCAAAGGGGTGGGGAAGGCCCTGCTGACCCATGTCCTCACCTTGCTGGATGCCCGCAGGGACATCACGGTCAGGACCTTTGACCACTCGTCGGAAGAGGGGAGGCCGGCGCGCCGGCTCTACCGCGCGTTCGGCTTCCGCGATCACGGCTCGTACGGACCCACCCCAACGGGATTTTCCACCGTGGTCATGCTTCGGCAGAAAGAGGGGTAGCGCGGCATGCCGTCCGGACGGGCGGAAACAGGGTGTATCCGGGCGTGATCGGCAAGCGCTGGAGGTGACGGCCTAGAGGAGTTGTCCCTTTTCTCCTTATCTTATACTTATGCACCCGGTGTGGCCGCGCAATACCGGTCACCCTCCCGGAACACCCGGCCCATCCGCATGAGCCTGTCCAGGTGCTTGTGCATCATGTGCCGCTCCGATACGGCCAGGTTCCAGGCCCCGATGCTCTCTGCCCGTCCATGGATGATCCCCTGGTCCGTTATCCGGTCCAGGGTCGCGGGCCCCTGGCGAAGGAATTCCAGCGGCCGCTCTTCACGTGTCGCTATGCTTCCGAGGTACTGCTCGATGAGTTCCGGGTCTCCCTCGTGCACCCCTTTCCCGTGAGCGGTGAGGTAGACATCGGCGGGGATGGTCTTGAGGCGCTTTAAGGACGAGATAGTCTGGTCCAGGTCCGAGACCGGGTCTCCGTAATACGGCCCTGATTTTACCAGGTCCCAGTCCGCGAGATAGAGAATTCGCTCTTGGGGGAAATAAAAGGAACAGTGCCCCGGGGTGTGGCCGGGCGAGTGCACTACCCGGCACAGTGTGCCGCCCGGATTCAACTCAAGGGTCTCGAACGGACACCGTACACCGTCCGTCTCCGCGCCCGTCCATGACCCCGCTCCACGCTTCCGCTTGCGCCGACCGCCGGCATCATCAGGAAACACCGGTCATTGTAGTATAGAAGATAGCCAGGGGAAACACCAATGATGAGATACTCCGGCGACCGGAAGCGCCCTTTCCCCGGGCAGAAGGATGAGGCCCCTGGACAATTATCGGCAGAAGGACACGGCGCACTTGTTTTTTATTAGTTATTCAACTAAATTAAATATTGACAACCCCGGCGGGATTCATAATTAGTCATGTGACTAATATTGAAGGAGGTTGCCATGAAGGTTGGTGTCCCCAGGGAGATCAAGGAGCGTGAAGGGAGGGTTGCCATAACCCCGGCAGGGGTGTCGGCGCTGACCGGCCACGGGCATGTGGTGTATGTGGAGAAGGGCGCCGGGGCGGGCTCAGGCATAACGGACGAGGCCTTTGAAAAGGCGGGTGCGTTCATGGCCTCGGATTCCGAGTCCCTCTGGGATTCCTCAGAAATGATCGTCAAGGTCAAGGAGCCCGTGGAAGCGGAGTTCGAGCGGATGCGCGAGGGGCAGGTCCTCTTTACCTACCTGCATCTCGCCGCATCGGAAAAACTGACGGACAAGCTTCTCGAGCGTGGGATCATCGGGATTGCATACGAGACCATCCAGCTCGAGGACGGTTCGCTCCCCCTGCTGGCACCCATGAGCGCCGTGGCCGGAAGGTTGTCCATTCAGGTCGGGTGCGCATGCCTGGAGGCGAAAAACAGGGGCAAGGGCATCCTGCTCTCGGGTGTCCCCGGGGTGCATCCCGGCAAGGTCACCATCCTGGGCGGAGGCATTTCCGGCCTTAACGCGGCACACCTGGCCGCGGGCATGGGTGCCCTGGTCACCTTGCTGGACATCAGCCAGAAAAGGCTCGGCTACCTTTCCGACCTCTTCCACTCACGGGCCGTCACCCTCATGTCAACCCCTGCCAATGTGGAACGGAGCGTGGTGGAGGCGGACCTGGTCATCGGCTCAGTTCTCGTCCCGGGGGCAAAAGCTCCCCATCTCATCACCCGGGAGCTCCTCAGGAAGATGGAACCAGGGTCCGCCCTGGTGGACATCGCCATAGACCAGGGAGGGTGTGCCGAAACGAGCAGGCCCACCACCCACGACAATCCAGTCTACATCGAAGAGAACATTGTGCATTATTGCGTGTCCAACATGCCCGGCGCGGTGCCCCGTACCTCCACCCAGGCACTGACCAATGTGTCTCTGCCCTATGTGGTGGAACTGGCGAACAAAGGATGGCCCAGGGCCCTGCGGGAGAACAGCGCCCTGGCAAAGGGGCTGAACGTCATGAAGGGGAGCCTCGCCAACAGGAAGGTGGCCGAGGCTTTCGACCGGGAGTATACCGACTGCCGGTCGCTCCTGTAAAGGCTGTATGCCTGAGCGGGAGCACACCGACCGTGGCTCGGCGGGACGATCTGTGGGCAGGTGCCCGCCCGGACAGGAGGCACCGGTTCCCGGGTGAGCATTGGTGGAGCCGGCATCGGTTCCTGCGCCCCGGGGCGCAGGTTGAACATGTGCGTGGAACGGTTCCAGTGTCTGTGCTGGGCCGGATATTTCATGAACGGGGAGGTTTGCAGTGGAATATTGTCAGGAAACGGCATTCCTAAACGCGGTCATATGGGCGGGCAGTCCCATCAGGAAAATGCAGGGAACCATGCGGATCGGGGGCGGGAAGATCCTGGGTATTGCCGCAAACGGACAGGCCCCGGGTGATGACCGGGATGCCCGGGACCTCACGGGAAGGCACATCATCCCCGGGCTCATCGACGCGCACCGGCATTTTTTCATATCAGCGCTTATCGCCCGGCACCGGGACGCGGGCGGATGGAAGTCCAAATCCGATGCCCTGGACGCCATCCGTGAGGCGTGCCGCGGGGACCGGTCACCGGCCGGGTGGGTGTTTTTCTCGCGCATGGATCATACGAAGTGGAAGAATCCCGTACTGCCCACCTTAAGAGAGATGGACGCCATAGCCGGGTCGCGGCCGGTATTCGTTACGGACCTTACGCTGCACCGGTCGCTGGCTTCCACCGAGGCGATGCGGCGTGCGCAGCTCAGCAGGGATAGTCTCCGCTTTGCCGGGGACATGGATGTCCGCCGAAACGGCGAGCTCAAGGGCACCGTGTGGGAGGAGGCCCTTGGCAGAATTCTGTCCACCATGTACCGGGAGACGCTCCGGCATGCAACCGGGCAGGAAAAGCGGGAGATCATCCTCCAGGAGGCGAGCCGGTGCATCCGGATGGGTATCACCCATGTCCATGACCCGGGTGTCTCTTCCGACGTGCAGGTTCTCCTGGACGACGCGGGCAGGCATACCCCCCTGAAAATCAGCTGGGCGGTCGCTTCCGGGCAGTGCCTGTATACGCCGCCGTGCAGCGATGACGAGGCCGAGGCCGTCCATTCCCCCCATGCTCCCAGGAGCGTGAAATTCTTCCTGGACGGAGCCCATCGCACCGCGGCCAGCATGCCGGTCATGGCGGGCCTCAAGGCAACGATCCGGGCGGGGTTCGACAGCGTGTCCCAGATGAACCTCGCCCCCGTGAAGCTCCTGCTCGAGCAGAAGATTCTCCTGAAGGGCGGGCGTCTGGTCATGCCGTATCTGCGGTTCGAAGATGCCCGTGATCTCCAGAAGCGGGCATCCGTGTTCTCCGAAAAAGGCTACCGGCTGGTGATTCACGCACTGGGAAATGTGGCCGTCCGGCAGGCGGCCGAGCTCATCAGGACGATCCGGCCCGCCGGCGGTGCTTCGGTGGAGCACCTGCTCGTCATGGACGACGAAGACCTGGACATATTCGCCGGATGCGGGGCCGTGGCGTCGGTCCAGCCGGGCTTCATTCCCGGGTACGCCGAGACCATCGAGCGCATGGGGGCCATACCTTATCTGAAAACCTTTGCCCTGGGCAGCATGAAAAGGCGGGGCATCCCTGTCTGCATCAGTTCGGATGGACCCTGCGGGCCGGACGATCCCCTGTACAACGCCAGAAGGGCCGCAGACCGGAGAAAACCCGACGGCACCATGCTGGATCCCGACGAACGGCTTTCCCAAGAAGACGCCCTGGCCGCCGCCAGCATCGGGGGAAGTCTCTCCATGGGCATGGCCAATGGGGGGCTGTGCACGGGAGCACCTGCAACGTTCTGCGTGGTGGACGGAGACCCCTTCTCCGATGCGAGCCGCGTGATCCAGACCTGGATCGACGGGGTGAGGGTATATTGAGGTAAAGTGAACAGTGGAGTGGCAATAAACCATGCGTGAGAAAATCATGCAGTGAAGGAGGATTGTATGGGATACAGCGGGTGTAGGAAAATGGATGTCCAGGAGCGTGACTATGTCCAGCACCTTTTCGGCAGGCATATCTCCAGAGGCCAGGTGAGATACCTGAGGTGCGCGCACCTGGATATCTATGAGCGCGACCGGCAGGGCTGCACGGTGACGGATGCGGTTTCGGGGAAGCGATTCTTCGACTGCTTCAGCTCCGCCGGGTGCTTCAACGTGGGCAGGGGCAACCCGAAGATCAGGGAGACCCTGGAGAGAGCCCTGGACGACTGGGACATGGGGTCGCACCGGATGCTCTCGGAGCCCAAGATCAGGTTTGCGGAGAAGCTTGCATCGCTCTGTCCGGGCGACCTCAAGAAGGTGGTGCTCTGCGCGACGGGCGCGGACGCGTGTGCGGCGGCCATAAAGCTGGCCAAGGGCGCCACGGGCAGGAACGACGTGATCACCATGGACAAGGCGTACCACGGGCACGAGGGCTTCAGCCTTTCCGCCAACGGCAAAGACTACTACAAGGAGCTGTTTCTGCCCCTGATGCCGGGATTCCACGTCGTTCCGTTCAACGACCTGGAGGCGGTAAGGAAGGTGGCGTCAAAGGACACCGCAGCCATCGTGCTGGAGCCGGTGCAGGGTGAGGGCGGCATTCACGTGGCCACCCGGGAGTTCATGAACGGCTTGAGGAAGCTTTGCGACGAACTGGGCATCATGCTCATCTTCGACGAAGTCCAGACCGGCTTCGGCCGTACGGGCAAGCTATGGGGGATGGAGCACTATGGGCTTGTCCCGGACATCATGTTCATCGCCAAGTCAATCAGCGGTGGGTTCTACCCCAACGGCGCGGTGGTCTACCGTGATACTGAACGACTCACCGGCTACGTGGAACAGAATCCCCTTTTTCACTCATCCCACTCGGGCGGATCGGACTTGGGCTGCATCGTTTCCTCGGCCGTGTTGGACTACCTGGCCGAGAACAAGGTCTGGGACCACGCGGCAGAGATCGGGGCGCGGTTCAAGGAAGGGCTCATGGAAATATGGAGGGAAAACAGCCACGTGGTTCGGGAGGTGAGGGGGCTCGGCCTCATGATCGGCATTGAGTACAAATACGAGTTCCTGGGCGCGCTCATGGCCGACTGTCTGGCAAAGCAGGGCGTCTGGGCGGTGTACTCGGGCAACGCCCCGCAGGTCATGCGATTCCAGATCCCCGTCACCGCCGCCATGGACGAGGTGGAGGAGCTCCTGGCCCGCATCAGGGCCGCGGTGGACTCCATGAAGATATACCTGGTTCTTCTCCTTCCTCTGGCGAAGGTTCCCCTGTTCCGAATGGCTCTCGACAACCTGAAGGTGCAGATCATCGCATTCAACCTCGTGCGGGATCTGGAAGAGTTCGTCTTCAAGTATGTACTGAAGCGGTAAGGGAGGTGCGGAAATGAAAAAGGCAGTTTCGACCAAACAAACGGACAGGGACACGAAACAGACCGACAGGGACAATCTCTTTGCAGCAGCGGAGCGGGTGTTTTCCAAAAGTTTTGTGGATGATATCCGGAGCAGGGGGCATGGCTTCCTGGAGGCAGGCCGGGAGGGTTCGTATATCTTCGATGAAGAGGGCAACCGGTATCTCGACTGCTTCACTTCAGCCGGGACCTTCAACCTGGGCAGAAAGAATCCGGCCATAGCGGCGCAGCTTAAAAAGGCACTCTTTGAAACCGACCAGGGCAACTTCGTGATGCCCTCCGAAGAAAAGGCCCTGCTTGCCAGAAGGATCGCCGAATTTGTGCCTGGCAGTCTGGAGTGCGTCCTCTTCGGGGTGACCAGGGGCGAGTCCATGGATGCGGCCTGCAAGCTCGCCCGGGGGTTCACGGAGAGGCCTGAGCTCATAACGGTGGACGGAGGGTGCTACGGAGAATCCGGGTTTGCCTTGAGCCTCTCCGCCAGAAAGGGCAAGGAACAGTTCGGCGCACTGATCCCCGAGGTGAAGGTCGTGCCGTTCGGCGATGCGGATGCGGCACGCTCGGCAATCAGCCCCCGGACAGCGGCCTTCATCATGGAGCCCGTGCAGGCGGAGAACGGCTGCCGGGAGGCCGAAAAGGCGTACTACGCCCAAATCCGCTCCCTGTGCGACCGGCACGGTGCAAAGCTCATCTTCGATGAAACCCAGAGCGGTTTCGGGAGAACCGGCGCCCGGTTCTTCTTCGAACACATCGGTGTGGAGCCGGACATCCTCATCGTGGGAGAGGCCATCACCGGAGGCGTCTTTCCCATGACGGCCATGGTTTTCACCCCTGAGCTCAAGGGGTTTTTCGACATACACCCGCTCATCCATCTCTGCACCTTCGGCGGACACGATCTGGGCTGCAGGGTGGCCATGACCGCGCTTGACGAGTATGACCGGGAGTGCCCCTGGGGGAACGCCCGGGAAACGGGCGAGAAGCTGATCAAGAACCTGGGAGGGCTGGCGGGCGGAAACAAGCCCCTGAAGTCGGTGACAGGCAGAGGACTGCTCATCTCGCTCAATTTCGGTGCAGAGGAAACCGCCGGCGCATTCTGTTCCCATGCGGCAAAGAACGGGCTGTTTGCTGACACCGGCAGGGTGGACGGCTCATGCGTGCTGCTGAGGCCGAGCCTGCTCATAGGCGGGGAAGAGGCGGCCGCTGTCACGGATGCGGTGGAGCGCACGCTGAAATCGCTGTAATCAGATCCTCGGGCAAACCACGTACCGGCATACCAGAAGGGGGGGCAACTTCACTTCAGGTCCCCCCCCTTCCCGCTTTTCCTCCGAGAGCGGAACCCCGAGCCCGGAGGGCCACGGGCGACCGTGATCCGGTCCTGTTGATTCACAGGGAGTAATGTGCCATACTCTGGGGCACTGATAGCACCGGAGAAAGGTGGCCGAATCGTGGCAAGGAAACCGGTACGGGAAGAGCGGAAAAAGCAGATACTCAAGGCGCTGGACCAGTGCCTTCGGGAGAAATCCTTTCAGAAGACCTCCATCAAGGATATCTCCCGGGTTGCTGGCGTAAACCACGGTGTGCTGCACTATTATTTCGCGAACAAGGAAGACATCCTCCTGCAGTATATCGATTACGTGGTGAAGGACTTCAAATCGCAGATGCAGGAGCTGACGGCATCCGGAAACATGCCAGGCATGTCGCAGGCCGATTTCGTCAGGGAGGTCTTCGGCTTCGTGAACCACAGGATCACGCTCGACCGGAATCTCTCGAAGATCTTCGTGGAGATCTGGGAGATCGGGCTGTATAATGATGCGGTGCGCGCAAAACTGCGGCAGGCGTATGTCGAGTGGATTCAGACCCTGGCCGGGAATATCGGCGGCGGCTCGACGGACACGGATGCCGCGTCCGTCATGAGTGTCGCCATGGTTGCCTTCTGGGAGGGAATGGCGCTGCTCTCCACGGTATTCGAAAACGGGGAGATACGGTTCGAAGAGGTCCTTGAGAGATTTCAGCAGCAGATCATCGAGATTCTGTAAAATGTTTCCGGCCTCCACCGGCCCATGCCGGGGACGGGTGAGATGATCCGCCCGCCCGTTTCTTCTCGGGCCGGCGGGTTGTGGTGCTGTTCATGGAATTGGGGCACGGGGAAAGGGGATGCCCTTCCCCCTCTCTCCCGCGCCGGATGAAGGTATGGCTACAGAGGATAGAATCTGACCTGGAGCAGCTTTGCCCCGTTGTTGTCCATGTTCCAGAGATAGTCGACGTAATCTCCGATGTTAAACACCCACTCGTTCAGATACTCCATGCAGTAGACCGGAGTCCCTTCGCACAGGGAATCCTCGGTCATGGGGGAGCACTCGTCGAATATCCCGTCTGAGTCCAGGTCCACACAGCAGGAATCCGGCGGCGTGAACTCGTCGGGGGCGGTGAGATAGCAGACGCTTCCCGACCATTGGAACAGACCGGTGATATCGGTTGCCCGGGACTTTCCCGAGGTGCGGACAAAGCTGGCAGAGGTCGTCAGGAAGCCCCTGTCCGTGACCAGGCCGAGATAGAGCAGGTCGTTGCCGAACTCATCCTGCACCATGACGAACCCGGGGTCGTAGATCTCGATGGTTCTGAGATCGCCGGTATCTTTCGAGGGTTTTCCCAGGACCCGGGCATAGACCCGGTAGCCGTTCTTGTTTTTCGGCAGGCGCAGGGTCGCGGGATCGTTCGGGGTAAAGCCGGTGCAGGTATCCGTCACCTGCAGCCCCGTTACATCGGGTGCGCTCTTGGGACCCTTCTTGCCCGATTCCATGACGATCTGCACATTATACTCAGGATATTCCGGCATGAAGATAACGTTTCCATAGACCGGGTCGCCATACTCGTCACAGGAGACACCGGGGCAGGAGAAGTCGCCTTTCTTGGCGATGATGGTGAGATTGAAGTGCCCGCCCGAGGGGAATCCGTTGGGGTTGACCTCGCTGCCCGGTCCGGTGCAGTGCGCATAGCCGGTAATGAGGAGAATCAGTACGCATGCCAGGATTGCCTCTTTTATCAGCTTGCCCATTTCTCGCGCCTCCTTATGTGATCTTTGCCCGCTTCGGGCGAAGAACCTTGCTCCGGTATTCCCCGGTTCTCTCTTCCCTGAAGAAAGGTACCCGGTCTTCGATGTATCGTCCGGAGCGATTCCGGTATATCAATAACTGTGCCGCATGAAAGGTGTTAATATAAGAGGCCTTATTATAAATTATAGTCTTCACTGGTACACGATATCGTATTCCGTGTTTCAAGATTGGCAGGGAAGGGGAGTGGGGAAAAAGGACGGATATCGCCAGTGAAAACCGTTGTCTCGTTTCCCGCTCCCGTCCAAGGATGCGTTCCCGTGGCCCTGCACTGACTTCCCCTTTCCCGAAGGAGCGAAAGACGCATCCTTATGAAAGGAACTCCTTTTGAAGACAGGTCGCCCGGGTACGTTCACCATCTCCCTGAAGCAGGGCCGAGAAAAGAAGTCGTGCATTGACTCTCGTTTGAATGCGTGTCAGTCATTCGGTAACGAAGGAAAAGGCGAAAGGAGATCAGCGTCCATGGCCGGAGCTCCCCCGAATGACCGCACCCCGGCGCAGGGGCCGGTCGCTGTAGTGAACCCGGGCGCGAGCCCGCAGGAAGAGGTGACGATCGTGGACGAGAAGAACACCGTTCTCGGCAGTGCCTTGCGGGCAGTGATGCGGCGGGACGAACTCATCCACCGTGCTGCGTATGTCCTCGTGTTCAACTCCCGGGGACAGCTCTTTGTACAGGAGCGCACCCTGACAAAGGACATCTTCCCGGGGTACCTGGACCTGTGCGCCGGCGGGGTGGTGCTTGCGGGCGAGGGTTACGAGGAATCCGCCCTGCGCGAGTTGGATGAGGAGCTCGGTGTCAGGGACGTCGGGCTTGAGTTTCTTTTTGATTTCTATGGCGAGTATCTTGGCCAGAGGGTATGGGGCAGGGCGTTTTCCTGCACGGCGGAAGGGCCGTTCATTCTCCAGCCCGAAGAGGTGTCCGGCGGTTCGTTCCATTCCATCGACGCGGTCATGGGGATGATCGAGGAGAAGCCCTGTACCCCGGACAGCATCCACGTGCTGCTCCGGTACCTGGGAGACCGGGGGGTTCTGTCGGGCAGGGAGAAGGCTTAGGAAGCGGTCGTCGTGAAGAAAATTCTCCTGATACATCCTCCGGTCTCGAAGCCGGGCGAACCCCCCGCCGGCCTTGCCAGGCTCGCGGGGGCTTTGAAGGCCCGCAACGCCCGGTTCCGGGTGATCGACGCCAGCATGGAGGGGCTGCGCTTCCTCCTCGACGACCGGGCCGCTCCCTCCGATACCTGGACCCGCAGGGCCTACCGCCACCTTGGCGATAATCTCGCGGTGCTTCAGCGGCGCGAAACCTACCGGAACCAGGGCAGGTACATCCAGGCGGTTACGGAGCTCAACCGCGTCCTGGCCTACAGGTCAGGGCCGCACCGGTCACGGGTCAGCCTCAATAACTTCACCCACGAGACCCTATCTCCGGTCAGGAGCGAGGATCTGCTCCGTGCGGCTCAAACGCCCGAGGAAAACGTGTTCTACCCCTACTTCAGGAGCCGCCTTGCCGAGGTTCTTACGGAGTATGCCCCGGATGTGGTGGGCTTCTCGATCAACTTTCTGAGCCAGGCCCTGACCACGCTGGGCATGGTGGGGTTCCTGAAGAAGCAGGCCCCGGAGGTCCGGATCGTCCTGGGCGGCGGGCTCGTCACCTCGTGGGTCAGGGGGCCTGGATGGAGAAATCCCTTTTCAGGCCTCGTGGACGATCTGGTGGCAGGTCCGGGCGAGGGTGCCCTGCTCTCCCTGGCAGGCCTGGGTAATGCCGCCGGGCACTGTCTGCCGGATTATGAACCCTTCCGGGACTACCCCTACCTCTCGCCGCGACCGGTCCTGCCGTACAGCGCCTCATCGGGCTGCTACTGGGGGAAGTGCTCGTTCTGCCCCGAGCAGGCGGAGGCAAATCCTTTTGACGGTCTGCCGGCAGGGCGGGCCGTCCGCGACATGGAGGAGATCGCGCAGGCCGAGCCTTCCGGTCTGATCCATGTGTGCGACAATGCCATGACTCCGTCTTTGCTCAGGAGCATGGCACGGTGCGGGCCTCGTATTCCCTGGTACGGGTTTGCGAGAATAAGCCGCTCGCTTGCCGATCCCGATTTCTGCTCCGCCCTCAGGCGCTCGGGCTGCGCCATGCTCAAGCTGGGAATCGAATCGGGCGATCAGCGGGTTCTCGATGAGCTGGGCAAGGGGATACGGCTCCGCGAATCTGCACGGGTGCTCCAGGCCGTGAGAAATTCGGGCATCGCCACCTATGTGTATCTCCTGTTCGGCACGCCCCCTGAGGACGAGGCCGCGGCGAAAAAGACCCTGGAGTTCATCGGGCACAACCGTGACTATGTGGACTTCCTCAACCTTTCCATCTTCAATCTCCCCAAGGGGAGCCCGGAGGCCGCCGGGCTCGACACGTACGACTTTTCGCAAGGGGACCTCTCGCTCTACCAGGGATTCGTCCATCCCCGGGGATGGGACAGGGGGAGGGTGCGCCGGTTTCTGGACAAGGAGTTCAGGCGCGACCCCGCCATCGCCCGGATCGTGAGAAGGGACCCGCCGTCGTTCACCTCGAATCATGCCCCGTTCTTCACCAGTGGTGTGTGGTGAGGAAGCCTTCCGAAGAAACCGGGAAACGTTGGTGCCACGAGATGGGTTTTTAAGGAGAATGACATCCCCGATCCGGGCCTTGAAGGGGTGCCTTCATGGCCCGGTCGGGGTTTCCGACTCGCGGGTCATTTTCGAGAACCCGCGAAAAGGAAGGGGCCGGCCTATTTTTTTAAAAAAAAGAGAGCTTGAGATATTTGAAAAGAAGAAATGGAGATTATATAGGAAATATGGCAGTCTGTCTCATGCAAGGGACGAGGTAAAAGAAATCCATGACAAGCGAAGCCTTTTCCAAGGGCAGGGCCGGTAAGTCGGCGGCAGAGGGAGCAGAGCGCCGGAAGATACAGCCTATGGACTGGGTGATGATGGCTTCCCTTTCGGTGATCCTGGGAATTTTCGTCTACACCAGCATATTCACCAGAGAATTTTCGGTCAATGTAGTCAGCGTGGCCCTCAAGTGTCCTTATCAGGCCTATACCCGCTACAGCGCCACCGGAAGCGTGGTTGCCAAGAGCCGGGCGGACGTGGGCGTAAAGGTCGCCGGCCAGCTGGTGGAGCTTGCGGTTGAAGAGGGTGGTCTGGTGGAGAAGGGGCAGGTGATCGCACTCCTCGAGAGTGCGGATGCAGCCGCCCGGAAGGACCAGGCCGAGGCGAGGCACAGGCTTGCCATCGCCAACCTGGAACAGGCCAGAGTGGACCTGACGGAAGAGAGATTCAACCTTGCACGCTATAAAAAGCTCTTTGAGATGGGATCGGTGTCCAGGTCGGAGTACAAGTCCGCAGAGGCCGGGCACCGCAAGGCGGTCTCTGTGCTCGATGCGGCCGATGCCCTGGTGAGGGCCGAGGCGGCAGCCCTGAAGCGTGCCGAGATCGCGCTCGATAACACCCGGATAAGGGTTCCCTTCGGCGGCATGATCCTGAAGTTCAATGCGGACATCGGGGACATGATGGTCCCGCCCGGTTTTGCGGGGGGCAAAAATTCCTCCATCGCCACCATCGCGGACGTGTCCGTGCTCGCGGTGGAGGTGGAGGTGCCCGAATCCGTGGCCGGGGAGATCCGGCAGGGGCAGTCCTGCGTCGTTGACCTCGACGGCCTGCCCGATGTTCATTTCACCGGCGAAGTGGATGCCGCCCCGCTCACGGGCGAGAGGCCACAGCCCCGGCCCCTGGTGAAGGTGCGCATTATCGAAAGTGATCCCCGCATCCGGCCGGATACGACCGCGCGGGTCTCGTTCCTTTCCCGTTCCCTTTCCGTGGGCGACGACGTTCCCCGCATTCTGGTTCACAGTTCGGTGATCGTGACCGACCGGGGCGAACCCGCCGTTTACCTGGTCAGGGACGAGCGGGCGGTTCTGAAGAGTGTCCGCACCGGCACCCGGTTTCACGACCGGGTGGAGATACTCGGTGGTGTATCCGTGGGAGACCGGCTTATCGTAAATCCGCCCAAGGGGCTCAAGAACGGCTCGAGGCTGGTCCTTTAGCCTGCGGCAGGCCCGGGCGCGGAACGTTCGGCGTCCTTCCGGCCCGCGTACCCGCGGCAGTATCGCGGGAAACAGGGCGGAAAGGTGATCGTTCCGGGTCATGGTTTGAGGACCGACCGGCCTGATGGCCTCCCAGGCATTTCGACTGCGAATGAAAAACGTGCCGTACGGAGCGGATCAAGTGCCCGGAAAATCCGCTGTCCAAGCTGCCTTGAGAGCCGGTTCCTCATTTATGTCCTTGACAGGAGATGGGAAAGAAAGGATGAATACAACCGACACATTTTAAAGACGTTTGAAATGGCGTCTGATTGCCGGGAGAGCCCGGCCTTCTGCAGAAAATGCAGGGGAGGAGAGAGATTCATGGCGTTACAGCACGATACTCAGAATATGGCAGTGTTCTGCGATTTCGAAAACGTGGCCCTGGGGGTCAGGGATGCGAAATACCGGCAGTTCGATGTAAAGAAGATACTGGAGAGGTTGCTGCTCAAGGGAAACATCATCGTCAAGAAGGCCTACTGCGACTGGGACCGCTACAAGGACTACAAACCCGTGATGCACGAGGCCTCCTTCGAGCTCATCGAGATCCCGCATGTCCGGCAGTCGGGCAAGAACTCGGCCGACATCCGCATGGTGGTTGATGCACTGGACCTCTGCTACACCAAGCTGCACGTGGACACCTTCGTGATCATCAGCGGCGACTCGGATTTCTCGCCCCTGGTAAGCAAGCTCCGGGAGAACAACAAGGTGGTGATCGGCGTAGGGGTGAAGAACTCATCGTCCGACCTCCTGATCGCCAACTGCGACGAGTTCATCTTCTACGACGATCTCGTGCGGCAGAGCGAGACCAAGCGGCCCAAGATCAGGAGGCCCCCTGCCAAGAACAGCACCGCGGCCCCGGCCAAGGCGAGCCCCAAGGAGAGCCAGGAAGAGGACCGGAAGCAGAAGGCCCTGGACCTCGTTCTGGAGACCGTGGAGGCCATGTTCGCCGAGCGCGGGGACGACGACAAGCTCTGGGGCTCCATGGTGAAGCAGGCGCTCAGACGCCGCATGCCGGGTTTCAACGAAAGCTACTACGGGTACAGGTCCTTCAGTCGCGTGCTGGAAGAGGCCAGGGATCGCCATCTCCTGGAGATCGAACTCGACGAGAAGTCAGGCAGCTACATTATCAAGAACGTGGTCCACGAGGATTAGCATCAGTCATAGCGTCATCATAGGGCATCATAGGGTCAGGTCTCAACATATGACACAGAAAATGTCATATGTTGAGACCTGACCCCAATCTTGCGCCAATCTTGTAGTACATTCCGCCACGGTAGTATAAGGGGCAAAAGAGGATTTCTTATCCCGCGGCCTTTTTTCTGGCAACGCTCCGGTCGTGGCGTCTGCCGGCTGCGAGCTCGGTCTTGCGGAGCCTGATAGATTTGGGCGTGACCTCCACCATCTCGTCCTCCCGGATGAACTGCAAGGCCTTTTCCAGGGTCAATGGCGTCACGGGCGAGAGCAGGACGTTGTCGTCGCGCCCGGCCGCCCGCATATTGGTGAGCTTCTTCATCTTGCAGGGGTTGACGTCGATGTCGTTTTCCTTGCTGTGCTCGCCGATGATCATGCCCTCGTAGACCTGTTCGCCCGGGGTGATGAAGAGCCTGCCCCGGGGCTCGAGGTTGAACAGGGCGTAGGGCACGGCAACGCCTCTGCGGTCCGCCACGATGGAGCCGGTGAACCGGGTGGGGAACTCGCCCCGGTATGGTTCGAAGCCCAGCAGGTACGAGCTCATGATCCCGCTTCCCTTGGTGTCGGTGAGAAACTCGTCGCGGTAGCCGATGAGCGCGCGCGAAGGGATGTCGAACTCGATTCTGACACGGCCGGCCGTCTGGTTGGCGAAGTTGATCATCCGGCCCTTGCGGATGGAGAGCTTCTGGGTAACGACGCCGAGATATTCATCTCCGCAGTCGATGTAGAGGTGCTCGATCGGCTCGAGCAGCTCTCCCCCGCGGGTCAACGAGATGACCTCGGGCCTGCCCACGCACAGCTCGAAGCCCTCGCGCCGCATGGTCTCGATGATGATCGCAAGCTGGAACTCGCCCCTTCCCTTGAGGATGAAGCAGTCCTTCTCGGACGGCACCTCGATCTGGATGGAGACGTTTCTCAGGGTCTCCTTCTGCAGGCGCTCGAAGATCCTGTTCGACTGAACCCATGCGCCCTCGGTGCCCGCCAGGGGAGAGTTGTTGGTCGTAATGCGCATGGACACGGTGGGCTCGTCCACGGTGATCCTCTTCAACGCCTTCGGGTTTTCCTCGGTGCATATGGTGTCGCCGATCATCACGTCATCGATGCCCGAGAGCACCACGATGTCCCCGGGCCCCGCATGGTCGATCTCGCTCAAGCTCACGCCCTCGTAGCCCTGGAGCCTGGTGACCTTGAGCCGCTGGTGCTCGCCGCGGCCGTCGATGCAGACCAGGGTGTCGTTGGAGTCCGCGTGGCCGTGGAAGATCTTTCCGATGGCGAGCCTCCCCAGATAATCCGAGTAGTCCAGGTCCGAGACCAGCATCTGGAACGGCTCGTCAGGGTCGTACGCAGGCGCGGGGACCTCGGTCAGGATGGTGTCGAGAAGCAGCTTGAGGTTTTTCGCATCGCCGTCGGGAGAATCCATAACGATCCCCTCGCGGCCCACGGCATACAGGCAGGGGAAATTCACCTGATCGTCATCCGCGCCCAGGTCGATGAAGAGGTCGAAGATCTCGTTGAGGACCTCCAGGGGTCTGGCGTCCTTCCTGTCGATCTTGTTGATCACCACGATGATCTTCAAGCCCGCCTCCAATGTCTTCTTCAGGACGAAGCGCGTCTGGGGAAGCGGGCCTTCGGCCGCGTCCACCAGGAGGATGGCGCCATCGGCCATGGAGAGTGCGCGCTCCACCTCGCCCCCGAAATCCGCGTGCCCTGGCGTGTCGATGATGTTGATCTTGACGTCCTGCCAGAGGACGGAACAGTTCTTGGCCGCGATGGTGATGCCGCGCTCGCGCTCGAGCTCCATTCGGTCCATGATCCGCGACTGGACCTCCTGGCCCTCGCGGAACACGCCGCTGAAACGAAACATGGCGTCCACCAGCGTGGTCTTGCCGTGATCGACGTGGGCGATGATTGCGATGTTTCTGATATGCTTGTTTGTTTTCAGTCTCTTCATACGTATGTATCCTGCCGATGATACGATGTATCCTCTTCGATATTCTGCCTGCTTGGCAGCGCACAGTGCCATACCCCACACGCCGCTCTTTTGCAACAGAATTATCCGAGTCCAAAAGTGATTTTCCTTTTGACATAGAATATACCACTTGTTATTAATTAAAGTATAAGAATTCTGATTCGATATTCTCGTTCGTGTAATAGCGTGAGGAAGGAGGGGGTGATGTCTCATCCCTCGGATGATCGCAAGGCAGAGACGAGGACCATGATCTTCCTTGCAGCCCGGAAGGTGTTCAGCGAAAAGGGCTATCACAAGACCCAGATCGCTGACATCGTCAGGGCGTCCGGCACGTCGACGGGCAGTGTCTATGCACATTTCAAGGACAAACAGAACCTGTTCCGGCAGATCATCCGGGAGACCCTCGACGGTTTGAGGTCCAGGCTCAGGGAGCTCAGCGACACCTCGCCGCCAGGCGATGTTCACGAGCGGGTCAGCCGGTGGCAGCCGGGATTTGCGGCCTTTTTCGACTACGTTGAGGACAACCCGGAACAGGTGCTCTTCATCGTCCGCGGCGGCTTCGGGGTTGACGAGGAGACAGACAACACCATCTGGGAGTTCTTCAGGGCCTTTGCCTCCGATATCGCCGAAGACATTCGCAGGTGGGAGGATCTGGGCTTCATCGAGGGGGCGAACGCCGTGCTCGTCGGACACATCATCATCGGCATGTGTATCCATGTCGGGCTCAGCTACCTGATGGACCGGCAGTTCACCCGGGAGGAGGCCATCGGGAATCTCCTGGCCGTCACCCGCTCCCTGGTGCTGCAGTATCTGACCGACAGGGGCAGGCGGGAGTTCGGCGATCTGGCCGAGCTTGGCGGTGAGGGCTACTGCAAGGCCCGCCCCTGAGAAAGGTGACCGGGAATATGCTTCTTTGAGGGCTTCCGCGGCCGGGCCTGAATGCCCGGCTGCACGAAATCACCAGGTATGAGGAGGTTTCTTATGCTGTCCAGCGCAGAGGTGTCGAACCGGCTCTCCGGTTTCCCGAGGTTCGAGGACATGTCCCTGAGCCTGCCCTATGCCCCGCGTATGCCCCGGGGCATGGTCAGGGAGACGCGGAAGGTGGTCGCAATCGCCCGCACGTTCAACGACGAGGTGGCCCGTCCCCGTGCCCTGGATCTCGACCGCAAGACCCACGAAGACCCGGACTATATGCCCCGGGACCTCGTGGAGCTGGCCAACCGGTGGGGATTCTATACCATGTGGATACCCCGGATCTTCGGCGGCAAGGGATACAACATGCCGTCCATGTCGTACTTTGCCGAGGAGATCGGTTCCGTGTGCCTGGGGATCATGAACGTCATCGGGGTGCACTACCTCGGGGTGGCGGGCGTGGTCGCATCGGCCAACACCCGTCTGGCGAAACGGATCCTGGGCGAGGTGGTCCAGGGAGAGAAGACGGGCAATCCCTGCCTCATCGCGCTCGCCACGACCGAGCCCGGCGCCGGGACCGACGTGGAGGAGGTGGAGCTCGTGGACAAGGGCAGGGTCGCCTGCCATGCCAGGCGGGTCGAGGGCGGATACGTGGTGAACGGCACCAAGGTGTTCATCTCCATGGGGCATGTCTCAACCTGGACCGTGCTCTATGCGTACGAAGATCTGAAGAAGCCCTCGGAGACGACCGTGGGCCTGATGGTAAAGACCGGCACACAAGGCTTCTCGTTCGGCACCCACGAGAACAAGATGGGACAGCGGGTATGCCCGGCGAGCGTGCTCGTGTTCGAGGACTGCTTCATCCCCGACGACCAGGTGCTCTTCAGCGCGGATATGGTGCGAAAGTTCACGAAAAAGCCGATCCGGGAGGTCACGCAGCGCTACATCGACTATGTGGTCGGCGCCACGAGGCCCGGCGTCTGCGCCTTCGGGGTTGGCGCGGCGCGCGGTGCGTTCGAGATAGCGCTCAGGCACGCGTCCACGACCACGATGAACGGCACCCTGCTCATCAACCACGAGTGGGTGCAGAGCACCCTCGCCGAGATGTACAAGAACGTAGCCCTGGGCAGGCTCGCCTACACCGAGGCCAACTATGCCAACAGCCATCGGGGCCTCTACAAGATCCTCCAGCTCAAACCCGTCTACTACTACCTCCGATTCATGCCCCAGGCCTACTTCGACAAGGTGATCGCGCCCATGCTGGAAAAGGACTATTCCACCAGGCTCATGGGCAAGCTCTCCTATGACTGGACCAGGCCGGAGGACCAGCGGTGCTGCTCGGGCTGGGCGTCACTCGCCAAGGTGGCGGGCACGGACATCGGGGTCAGGAACTGCCAGATGGCCGTCGAGCTCATGGGCCAGGCAGGACTGAGGCAGGACGCGGGGGTGGAGAAGATGCTGCGCGACATCAAGCTCCTGCAGATCTACGAGGGCACCAACCAGCTCAACCGGCTCAACGTGTTCAAGTGCCTGATCGCGCCCGAGATCCCTCAGGCCAGGGTGTTTGAAGAGAAGATGTAATAAGGAGGCAATATGCTGAGTTCGTTCAAGGGCGATTTGAAGCCCTTCGAGGAGCTGGCCCGGTCGTTTGCAGCAAAAGAGCTTGCAGGCAAGACCGAAGGGCACGACCGATACCCCTTCGGGGAGTTCTTTCACGATGTCCTGGACAAGGCCTGCGAGGCGGGGTTTCTGGGGATCATGCTGCCCGGGGACCTGGGCGGCACCGGGGGAAGCATCGGTACGCTCTGCGTTGTTCTCGGCGCTCTCTGCCGGGCAGACAGCTCGCCGGGCGGCATCGTTTTCACCAATGCCCTGGTCCAGGAGATACTGCTCGCCGCCGATGCCCGGGATATCGCCGGGGAGATCTTCGGCAAGGCGTCCTCGGCAGGCGATTTTCTGGTCGCCTTTCCCTCGTATGCCAATCCGGCCCATCAGGACAACCTCCCCGAATATAGGCGATCGGGCAGGGGCTACTCCCTCACCGGTCCGGTCGACCTTTTGGTGCTGGGCGGGCTCGCCCGCCGGGCGATCATTCCCGCAAGGACCGGCTCGGGACATCAGTGCTCGTTCTTCCTTGTGGATCTCGATCACAAGGGGGTACTCAAGAGCGAGCCGGTTTTCACCCTGGGCATGCATGCCTGCCCTGCCGTGGATATCCGGTTCGACGGGGTAAGGGCCCGGATCGTCGGTGAAGAGGGAAAGGGTGACGAGTATTTCGACCGGGTCTCGCCCGCTCTGCACGTCGCCGCGGCCGCCATGAACGCCGGGATCATGAGGGGCTCTCTCGACGAGGCGCTGGCCTATGCCCGGGAGCGTTTCCAGGGGGGCAGGGAGATCATCCGGTGGAGCGAGGTTTCCATGCTGCTCGCCGGGATGGCCGTCAAGGCCGACGTGGCCGAAATGTGCGTCACCCTGGCGTGTCAGGCCCTGGAGCAGGGAAAGGCCGGCTGGTCCTCCCGCTGCACGGCATCCGCCCTCCATATTCACGAGATCGCCTGCGAGGTTGTCACCGACGGCATCCAGGTGCTGGGCGGCAACGGCTATATGAAGGACTATGGTCAGGAGAAGCGTTTCCGTGACGCCAGGCAGGTGCAGGCCCTTCTGGGCAGTGTGCCGGCGCGAAAGCTTGATCTGATCGGGAAGGTAGCGGGCATCTGAAAAAGCCTGGACCTGAGCGCGGGTTATAAGCTTGAGGAAAACGCAGGAGTACGACATTGATTATTTTTTATAAGGAGGTTGCTGAAAAGAGATGAAGATTTTCGCAGAAAAAACAGCAGCGATCACGGGCGCCGCCTCGGGCATCGGCAGGGCGCTTGCCCTGAATCTGGCGGACGAGGGCTGTAACCTGGCCCTGGCGGACATCGACGAACCCGGTCTGAAAGAGACCGCCCTGCTGATTGGCGGCACCGTGAACATCTCCACCCACGCGGTTGACGTTGCACAGCGCGACCAGGTCTTCGGCTTTGCAGAGGAGACCGCCCGTCATCACGGGGGCGTCGATCTCGTCATCAACAACGCCGGGGTGGCCCTGGGCGATTTCCTGGAGACCGTTTCCCTGGAGGATTTCCAGTGGCTCTTCGGGATCAATTTCTGGGGGGTCGTGCACGGCACCATGGCGTTCCTCCCCCTCCTGCGCACACGGCCCGAGGGTCACATCGTCAACATCTCCAGCATCAACGGGATCATCCCGAATCCAAACAACGGCCCCTACTGCGCGGCCAAGTTCGCGGTCAAGGGATACACGGAGACCCTTGCCCAGGAGATGCACGGAACGAACATCCGGGTGAGCTGCGTGCACCCGGGCGGGATAAAGACCAATATCGCGCGCAACACGCGCTTCAATCGCGCCATGTTCTCGCTTACCCGGGAGAAGGCCGTGTCGCTCTACGAGGACGAGATCTTCCGGACAACCGCGGACCGGGCCGCGAAGGTCATTATTGCCGGGATCAGGCGCAACAGGAGGCGAATCCTGATCGGGGCCGATGCAAAGGTTCTGGACCTGCTCGCCAGATTCTTCCCGGTGACCGCGGTCAGCTTAAGCTGTCTGGCCAGCAGGTTCGTCGCGAAATCGTACGCATGCAGGGAAGGATGAGAAGGAACGGCCGGGCAGATCGAGCCGGGCCTGGGGTATGAAGGAAATTGTCCATGAAGAACATGAGGAGGATGTATGAAAAAAGGAGATTTTTTCAAAGGTGTTATCCAGTGGGATATGATGACCAAGGACCAGTCGCTCGAAGGCAAGCTTCCTGTCTTCTACTACGACAACACGGCCATGACGGCCATCTTCACGGCCTCCACCGAGAAGCTCAGGCGCCATCTCCCCCTGCCGGAGATGCATCCGGTCGAGGTCTGGAAGGGCAGATGCATGGTCGCCTTCACGGCCTTCGAGTACCGCAGCTCCGACATCGATCCGTACAACGAGTTTTCGGTCTCTTTTCCCATCACCTTCGGCAAAAAATCCATACCGGGGTTAACGGTCCTGAGCATGATGGCGAGGAGGTACTTCACGGCATACGTCTGGCAGCTTCCCGTCACCACCGAGCGTGCCCGCAGGGGCGGTGTGGAGATGTACGGATACCCCAAGTATCTCGCAGACATCGTGTTCACCGATGAAGGCGGCATGCTCTCCTGTTCGCTCTCCGAGGGCGGCAGGAACATCCTCGTCCTCAAGGGCAAAAAGCTCAGGATCTCCTCGGAGAAGGTAAACCGGTTCAAGACCTTCTCCATCATCGACGGGGTTCCCCTGGCGGCGAACGTGTACATGAACCCGCTCGAGTTCGGTAAGTCCATGAGCAGGAAGGCCGCGCGCCTCACCCTGGGCGATCACGAGATCTCCCGCCAGCTTCTCGACATGGACTTGAGCCCCTGCCCGATTTTCTACCAGTACATGCCCATGATGGAGGCCATCCTCTTCGGGGCGAGAAATCTCATGGACGACTGATCCGCTCACACCGTCCCCCGGACACGAAGGCAGGAGAAGGGGCAAGCCCTTCCCAGGTTTCCTGCGGACATTTTTTCCTTTCAAAACAATGCGTGTCCCGTTATAGATGAATGAGCCCGGGTTCCCGTCTCTGCGGACTGGACCCGGGATTTCTGTACAGTGAAAAAGGAGTTTTCCCATGAGCAATGGATCTGAGAAGATCATCTACACCATGATGAAGGTCGGTAAGATGTATCAGGGCCGGCCGGTGATCAAGGATATTTCCCTGTCCTATTTTTACGGCGCGAAGATCGGTGTCCTGGGCCTCAACGGTTCCGGAAAGAGCACCCTGCTGCGCATCATGGCCGGGGTCGACGGGGAGTTTGACGGCCGTGCCGTGCTTTCCCCGGGCTATACGGTCGGGTACCTCGAGCAGGAGCCGGTGCTCGATCCGGACACGACCGTCAGGCAGGCGGTGGAAGAGGGCCTGAAGGATGCCGTGGACCTGGTGAACGAGTATAACGAGATAAGCATGAAGTTTGCCGAACCCCTGTCCGACGACGAGATGGATGCGCTCATGGCGCGTCAGGGCGAGTTGCAGGAAAAGATCGACCACCTGGACGCCTGGGATATCGATTCCCGCCTGGAGATGGCCATGGACGCCCTGCGCTGCCCCCCGGGAGACACACCGGTGCGCGTGCTTTCCGGCGGCGAAAAGAGGCGGGTGGCGCTGTGCAGGCTCCTGCTCAAGAAGCCCGACATCCTGCTCCTGGACGAGCCCACGAACCACCTGGACGCAGAGACGGTCGCCTGGCTGGAGCGCCATCTCCAGCAGTACGAAGGCACCGTGATCGCGGTCACCCACGACCGCTACTTCCTGGACAACGTGGCCGGGTGGATCCTGGAGCTCGACCGTGGGCACGGCATTCCCTGGAAGGGCAACTACTCCTCGTGGCTCGAGCAGAAGCAGCTCAGGCTCAAGCACGAGGAAAAGCGCGAGACCGAGCGCCAGAAGACGCTGGAGCGCGAGCTTGAGTGGATCCGGATGTCTCCCAAGGGCCGCCAGGCAAAGGCCAAGGCCCGCGTGAACGCGTACGAGACACTCTTGAGCCAGAACGCGGAGAAGCAGGAAAAAGAGCTCGAGATCTATGTCCCGCCCGGACCCCGCCTGGGCAAGGTGGTCATCGAGGCCGAAAAGGTGAGCAAGGCATACGGCGACAACCTCCTCTTCGAGGACATGAGCTTTGCCCTGCCCGCAGGCGGCATCGTGGGCGTTATCGGTCCCAACGGCGCGGGCAAGACCACCCTGTTCAAGATGATCACGGGCAGCGAGCAGCCCGACACCGGATCCATCAGGGTCGGGGAGACGGTCAAGTTCGCCTATGTGGACCAGGAACGCGACACCCTGGACCCGTCGAAAACCATCTGGGAGGTGATCTCCGGAGGCCGTGACCTCATCGATCTGGGAAAGCGCGAGGTGAACTCGCGGGCCTATGTCGCTCGTTTCAACTTCTCCGGCACGGACCAGCAGAAAAAGGTGAGCATGGTCTCGGGCGGCGAGCGCAACCGGGTCCACCTTGCCTGCATGCTGAAAGAGGGCGCCAATGTCCTGCTCCTGGACGAGCCCACCAACGACCTGGACGTGAACACCATGCGCGCCCTGGAGGAGGCCCTGGAGAACTTTGCCGGGTGCGCGGTGGTCATCAGCCACGACCGCTGGTTCCTCGACCGTATCGCCACGCATATTCTCGCCTTCGAGGGAGACAGCCGGGTGGTCTGGTTCGAGGGGAATTACTCCGATTATGAGGCCGACAGGAAACAGCGGCTCGGCAAGGAGGCAGAGACGCCTCACCGGATCAAGTACCGTCACCTCACCCGGGGGTGATCTTCCGGACAGGGCGCACAGGGGCAAGGATCTCGTAAGCCCGTCACCCATCCGGGGCGATATCTTTCCCCTTCCGCCCACGCGGCTCCGCCTGACAGGCGGCTGCCGAAGCTCCGGGCCGTTTTCGTCCGCGTCCGGGGCTTCTCCTTCCTTTTTCTCTCCGCCTTTTTCCCGGGCCCGGCTTGCAGTGCCCTCGAATGGAATCCGCGTTCTCGTACCTGATTGTTTTTAAGAAATCTCTTTCGAAAACCGAAAGATTTGAGCAAGGCGGATGTGCATGAAGTCTTTGTTCGATTTGATATCCATACGTGGAAAGCTCCTGCTGGGCTACGGCTTCGCATTCATCTTCACCATTATCCTGGCCAGCGCGGCGCTTCACTACATGGTCAGACAGACCATCGAGACACTCATCGAAGACGAGCTGAGAAGCTCCACCAGCAGCATCTACACCATGCTCAAGGCCTCGACCGACATCACCATCAAGAATCACCTGCGGGGCATCGCGCAGAGAAACAAAGAAATCGTCGAATATTATTACCGGAGATATCTCGAGGGAGAACTCACCGAGGAGACGGCCAAGCACAATGTGCGCAGGGTCCTGCTGTCCCAGCTCGTCGGGAAGACCGGCTATATCTATTGTGTCGACAGTGCGGGAGTGGCCGTTGTCCACGGGACACCGGGGGTGGAAGGGGTAGATTTTTCCCATCGGCCCTTTGTCCAGGAGCAGATTCGCAGGAAAGAGGGATATCTCTCGTACGACTGGCAGAATCCGGATGAGTCCGAACCCCGGCCAAAGGCCCTCTACATGACCTATTTCGAGCCCTGGGACTGGATCATTTCCGTTTCTTCATACCGGGAGGAGTTCATCGAGCTCATCAATGTGGACGACTTCCGGGAGAGCATTCTGGGGTTGAGGTTCGGGAAGACCGGCTACTCCTATGTGCTCGACGGGAAAGGGAATATTATTATTCATCCCTCGTATACGGGATCGATTTACGACATCGAGGACAATGACCTCCAGGCAGCCGCCGCCAGAATCCTGGGCCAGAAAGCGGGGAAGATTGTCTATGACTGGCGAAATCCCGGAGAGGACGTCCCCAGGAAGAAGATCGTCATGCTCAACTACATCCCGGAGCTCGACTGGGTCATCGCATCGTCGGGATATATGGACGAGTTCCATGGAGCCCTGCTCCATGTCCAGAACATCATCTTCGTCATCACCGTGATCGCCATGGCAGCGGTGCTCCTGATTACGCTCTGGATCGGCTCGGCCATAACCTCGCCGCTGAGGCGGCTGATGAAGCACTTTTCCACCGGCGCAACCGGGGATTTTTCCGTGCGCATGGATGATTCCGCCCGGGACGAGTTCGGCATGCTGGCCCGATATTTCAATTCCTTCATGGAGACGCTGCAGCAGTTCAGCGGCAGTCTGCAGGAAGAGGTGCTGGAGCACCGGATGTCGCTTGATGCGCTCAGAGAGAGCGAAGAGCGGTTCAGGCTGCTGGCCGAGAATTCGCCCGATATCATCATCAGCCTGGATCAGAAAGGATATATATCCTATGTGAACCCGGTCGTGGAGAAGATCCTGGGATATTCGCCGCTTGAGATTGCCGGCAAGAGTTTCCTGGTCTTGGCCCGTGAGCAGGAGGCCCGGGAGTACGCCCGACAGTTCAGGAAGGTTCGCAACGGTGAGACCATCGTGGATTATACCGGAGCTCTCGTTCACAAGAACGGGTCGGTGCGGCACTTCATCTTCTGCGGTGCCCCCGTCACTGACGGTCAGGGCAACATGATGGGGATCGAGGGTTTCCTGAAGGACATCACGGAGCGCAGGAACCTGGAGTTCCAACTCCAGCAGGTCCAGAAGCTCGAGGCGGTCGGCACATTGGCGGGCGGCGTGGCGCACGACTTCAACAACATCCTCACCGCCATCCGAGGCTCACTCGATATCTCTCTGCTCATGGTCGGGCAGAACGACCCCATTCTGAAGAATCTCCAGCAGATCGAGAAGGCGGTGACCAGGGCGTCCGATCTCACGCGCCAGCTTCTGTTCTTCAGCAGGAGACAGCCCGTGGAGATGGCCCCGCTGAACCTGAACCAGTCGGTGGACAATATTCTCCGGATCATCGAGCGTCTCATCGGCGAGAACATCGCCATCACGGTGGATCTCTCTTCCGATCTCCAGCCGGTCATGGCAGACGGGGGAAATATCGAGCAGGTGATCATGAACCTCATGATCAATGCCCGCGACGCCATGCCCGAGGGGGGCACCATCACCATCAGGACACGAAACGCAACCGTAGGCGACGACTATGTGAGGGCTCACCCCTATGCGAGGCCGGGAAGATTCGTGTGTCTTTCCATGGAAGACACGGGCACCGGTATGGACGGCGAGACCGTGAAACACATCTTCGAGCCGTTTTTCACCACCAAGGAGCAGGGAAAGGGTACAGGCCTGGGTCTTGCGGTGGTCTATGGAATCGTGAAAAAGCACAAAGGCTGGATCGTGGCCGACAGCAGGCCTGGCGAAGGCACGGTGTTCAGTGTCTTTTTCCCTGTTTCCGCGGAAGAGCCCGGCAACGTTCCCGATGGTGATGCCCCCGCCTCCCGAGACTCACGGGGCAGGGGCGAGAAGATCCTGGTCATCGAAGACGACTCCAGCGTTCTCTCCTTCGCCGGGACCGTTCTCCAGGCAAACGGGTACACCGTGCTCACCGCTGCGAGCGCGATGGAGGCCCGCGTGGCGTTTCACGAACACCAGGGAAAACTGGACATGATATTCAGCGATGTCGTGCTGCCGGACAAGAACGGCCTCGATCTGGCCGATGAGTTCGAAAGCGAGAAGCCGGGCATACGGGTTCTGATGACCAGCGGCTATATGGACGAGAATTCCCTGAGCCGGATAATCAGGGACAACAACCACTGTTTTCTCCCCAAGCCCTACACCATGAAGGATCTGCTCGCGGCCGTGCGGGTCCTGCTCGATGGCTCGGGCCGTGCGTAAGGGTATGCGGGACCGCAACTGTTTTCAGGGGCGTGGGGAGACAGAGTCCAGCATCCCCGGATGCGAGGCCTTGTAAGATCCGGCCCGGAGATATCCGCTCCATCCGCTTTTTCATTTCTTTTCTCCTGTTGATACCTCAAGCCATAATCGGGTAAGCTTCTGCCCGGGAAAAAGGCGAAGAAGGGAACCCTGTCCAAGCCCGGCATGCATGCCGGCGCAGGTTTTGATGGATTCATTGCCGTGGAGACGGGTCGGGGCAGGAAAAGGACAGGGGCTCTTTCATCTGGGACATGCAGCAAGAGAAAAGACTGGAAGGAGGAAGTGATACGTGAAGAGAATCAGCGTAGTTTGTTTGATCCTGATAACCGGGGCATTTGTTTTCCAGGCATGCACCACCGACCCGTACACCGGCCAGAGAAAGATGAGCAAGACCGCGTGGGGCTCCATCATCGGCGCGGCGTCGGGAGCCGCCATCGGCCTCGCCACGGGGCGAGACAGCGAATCACGCCGCAAGCGGGCGCTCATGGGTGCAGGCGTGGGCGCCCTCGCCGGGGGAGCCGTTGGGGTATACATGGACCGGCAGGAGTCCAAGCTCAGGCAGCAGCTTCAGAATACGGGCGTGAGCGTCACCCGGGAAGGAGACCGGATTTTCCTGAACATGCCCGGCAACGTCACCTTCCGGGTCGACGGCTCGGACATCAATGCCGGCTTCTATGATGTCCTGAACTCCGTGGCCCTGGTCTTGAAGGAGTACAACAAGACCATCATCAATATCACGGGGCACACCGACAGCACCGGCTCGGATTCCTACAATCAAGCGCTCTCCGAGAGGAGGGCCGCCAGCGTGGGCAGGTATCTGGCCAGCCAGGGCATCGACCCTGTGAGGATCGCCACCGGCGGGATGGGGGAATCCATGCCCATAGCGAGCAACGAGACCCCTGAAGGCCGCCAGGCAAACCGGCGCGTGGAGCTCGAACTCGTGCCGCTCACCCAGTAGCTCTTCCCCGGCCGGCCCGTATCGCCCTCCAGGCGGGACGGGCCGGCTCTCCTGTATGACAGACCTGCACAGGGCAGGCATCTTCCGGACAGATCCATCATTGCCATCTCACCGGTATGGCTCGCTCACCGCGGGGTTTCCCTATCTGTCCATGGCATGGGCACCGTGCAATCCCGCCCTTGATTCTCCTGGATAAACAGCCCCTCCTCTTTTCTTCGCGGTGTGGTGTTTCCCGGGCGAAAAGGCCCGGCATGTCTTCCGTGCACCTGCGCCATTCTTTCTTGAGAGTAGTCCTGTCGGGATGCAATCTATGTATAGGTATGGCTGTCGTACAGGGGGGCTGGCCATGCCGCCTCCCCTTGGCGGGAGGCATCTGAAACGCGCGGGGGCAAACCGACAATGGAGGGAGTGCCATGAAGAAGACGACCATTTTTTTGACGATACTCGTGACCGCAGTATTCGCCGTGCAGTCGTGCACCACGGATCCCTATACCCGGGAGCGCCAGACGAGCAGGACCGTTTGGGGGTCGGTGATCGGAGGGGCCGCAGGGGCGGCCGCCGGTGCCGCCACGGGCAGAGACAGCGAGTCGCGCCGCAAAAGGGCGCTCATCGGCCTGGGCGTGGGGGCATTGGCAGGAGGTGCAACAGGCGCCTACATGGACCGCCAGGAGACCCTGCTCAGGCAGCGGCTCGAGGCCACCGGCGTGAGCGTTACCCGCGTAAACGACCGGATTGTCCTCAACATGCCCAGCAATATCACCTTCGAGACCGACAGCGCGGAGCTCAGGCCCCGGTTTTACGATGTGCTCAATTCCGTTTCCCAGGTGCTGGAAGAGTACGAGAAGACCATTGTCAATGTCACGGGCCACACGGACAGCACCGGTGCCGAGTCTTATAATCAGGCCCTTTCGGAGAAGAGGGCCCGGAACGTCGCCCAGTACCTGATATCACAGGGAGTAAACTCCACCCGGGTGGCGGCCGAGGGTGTGGGAGAGAACCAGCCCATCGCATCCAATCAGACCCCCGAGGGCCGTCAGGCCAACCGGCGGGTGGAGATCACGCTCGCCCCGCTCACCGAGACCGGCTGATCCTGGTGTTTTTCCCCATCGGATCGTTCCATGTGCGGACTGCCGGAACCTGAATGCGAATGGCGTTGCGCCTCCGGGCATCCCGCGCAGTGTCGCTGTCCGCCCGCCTTATCTGACCAGGAGGACGGGACACCGGGCCTGATGAACCACCCTGTCCGCAACGCTGCCGATTATATGACTGATAAAGCCCGATCTTCCTTGAGATCCAACGACGATCAGCTCGGCCTTTTTATCTTCCTGTTCCTTGAGTATCTCTTCTGCGGGGTTGCCCGTTTTCACGTCAAAGGTGAGGTCCACCCTCCTGATCCTCGTCAGGCTCTCCACCGCCTTGCGCATCTTTTCCCGGGATGCTTGTGCGCTCTGTTCTTCGATCTGTCTGACCGTGTTTTCGTCGATGCAGTAGTCCGTGACGCATTGCTGGATAGTCTCCACCACATGCACGAGAAACACCTGGGCCTCACAGGCTCCGGCCAGATCGAGCGCATAGCGCAGGGCCCTGTCGGAATGCTCTGAAAAGTCGGTTGCCGCCACGATTCGTTTCGGAACAGGCATGTGCCCTGACCTCCTTGTCAGAACCGGGCCTTTCCCTTGCGCGCGAAATCGTTCGTCGCCTCCGGGTTCGTTTTCGCGAACGCCTGTCGCGAAAGGCCTGATCGCTGAGAAAGTCTTTTATTTCACCGCCGCCCGCATCGGGGGAGATCATGCCGCCCTTTTGCCCACTCGGCAGCGGGGCCGCTCTACAATTATCCTTTAAGAACAGGCCGGCTTTTCTCAAGGCAGGCCGGATGAAGCCGGGTTCAGGGGAGAGCGCCGGTACGCGGCATCAAAAGAGATCCCCCGGGACTGTCCGGCAATGTGTTATTCCCTGCGCGTCCGTGCACGCACCATGGAAGGGGATGACCCCGCAAGCTTGCCTTCAGCTCCGGTGGGTCTCGATGAAGTCGATGAGGTCTTGCGCCAGGAGCTCGGGGACCTCCAGTGCGGTCATGTGCCCGGCACCCTGGTACTCGATGAGCCTGGCGCCGGGGATCTCGCGGGCCATGAGCCTGCTCGACTCGAGGAAGAGGTCGTCCTTTTCCCCGGTGATGACGAGCACGGGGCAGCGGATCTTCCTCAGGCCTTCAACACGGGGGTCCGGGTCGGTGTAGAACGACCGGATGAACGCGGCGATGGTATTTCTGTCTCCCGCCTTCATCATCTCGCAGGCACGGGCCATGAGCTCCCCGGACGCTTCTGATTCCACGATGCCCCGGAAAAAGGGGCCGGGCTTTACCCTCAGGCCGGCAGCGATCATGTCCCAGTCGTACCGCTCGAACCATGAAGCGAACTTGTCGTTGAATATCCGGATGCTCTCGGGGTCAGCGGAGACGGGCGCGGTGGCGGAACCGGTATTGGTCAGGACGAGGCTCTTGAAGCGGCTGCAGTCGTTCATGGCGCGCCTCACCGCGGCAAAGCCCCCGGTCGAGTGGGTGAGAAGATGAAAGCGTTGAATCCCCAGGTGGTTGGCCAGGGCCACGATGTCTTCCCCGACGGTCTGTTCCTCGTAGCCCGCCGGCTCACCATCCACGACCGTGTTTCCATGGCCGCGCATGTCCATGGAGACGAACCTGAAGCGCTCTCCCAGGATATTTGCCACCCCCTTCCAGTACCGGGTGTTCTCGATGAGCCCGTGGACGGCGATGACCGGCTCGCCCCGGCCGTTCTCCTCGAAATGAATCCGTGCATTGCCGCGCGTGAAAAACGCCATGAAACCTCCCCTGACATGAATCACAACTGTTTTTTGATGTTATAACCCATGCAACGGGAATGATGCAATGGATACGGACAATCGCTCGAAATCAGGTCGGCGGGTAGACCCCAGCCCGCTCTTGGCCTCCTGATTCCCGTGAATCCTCCTTCTTAGTGCGTTTCTTCAGGATTTTGAAGGCGGGGACGCATTCCCGTTCAAGCCTTTAGGCTTCAATAGGGTCCAGGGCTTGCCGTTGAAGGTTCATGCCATTGATATGCAGCCGTGGATGCCGGAGAGATGTCCGGGAGGGTATCTGAATTGCAGGAGGGTTCTGAACTGCAGCCGGTCGGACATGATGAGCCCCCGGATGGATATCTTAAGGATGAACCTGCTTGAAACAGGTTGTTTTTCGGCTATTATTCTATAAGAATATTCCGGTTATCTTAAAAGGAATATCGATCCTGGTACGCCGGGAAAGGAGGAGTGTGTATGCCGGAGGAAATGAAGGTGGGCTGTGCCAGACCCATGGGCGGTCCTGTGGGGGAGAAGCAGACTGAGGAACAGCAAAAAGCGGATGGAGAGATGGAACAGAAGACAGAAAGGGAGGAGAGGACCATGGTCAAGGTGGGCAGAAAGGCCCCGGATTTTGTCGCCCCTGCGTATCACAAGGGGAAATTTGTAACTGTCAAACTGTCGGAGTATTTCGGCAAGTGGATCGTGCTGTGCTTTTATCCGGGTGATTTCACCTTTGTCTGAGCGACCGAGATCTCGGCAGTTGCCGAGAAATATCCGGAATTCCAGAAGCTCGGAGTAGAGGTCCTCTCCATGAGTGTCGACAGCGTGTTCGTCCATAAGATGTGGAACGATGTCGAGCTCTCCAAGATGGTCTCCGGGGGCATCCCCTTTGCCATGCTCTCCGATGCGGCGGGCAGGGTGGGGAGTCTCTACGACGTGTACGACATCGACGCCGGGGTCGAGACGCGCGGGCGCTTCATCATCGATCCGGACGGGATCATCCAGGGGTATGAGGTGCTCACCCCGCCGGTGGGCCGCAACGTGATGGAGAGCCTGCGGCAGATCCAGGCGTTCCAGCTCGTGAGGGAGAGCAAGGGCACCGAAGCCACGCCCTCGGGCTGGAAACCGGGCAAGCCGACGCTCAAGCCGAGCCCCGATCTCGTGGGCAAGGTATGGGAACACTGGAAGACCGGCATGGCCTTCGATTGATCCTCCTTCGCTGGATCTTCGGAGGGCAGGCTCTCTCTATCGGGGACGGGTTCACATTTACCGTCCCCGAGTTCCGCCACACATACAGACCGATAATTTTTTCGTGCCTCAAGATCGTTTCTTCCTGGAAGGAAGAGGATCTGGATCGGTTTATTCGACCTTGGCACGGCAGGTGTTCACCAACCCTGATCGCCGCTTCTCTTTCATGATCTCCCTGTGCTTGAGCAGAAACTTTTTACGAATGTTTGCCCCCATTCTTCATGCTCTCGTCCTACGCAAGCACCGCATCGTCCGTTCTTCTCAGCCTTTCTTCTCATAGGGTCGGCCCCGGCCTCTGTATCAACCATGGGCGGTCTTCCTGCGAGCTTGAGACTGACTATTGGTGCGTTGCCCAATATCGGCCGCCGCCTGTCCGATACCGGAAAACAAAGTCAGGAGGAAGGCGATGGGAAATGTGAACCCGTCCCCGATAGCGCGTCCCAGATAGCGAGGTCAGGAGAACATCGTCAGTTCCTGTCCGGCTTGGGGGGTGTGAACGTCCATTGGGCCTTGCTGGAGGATCTGGCCCTGGCGGCCTATCATGACGTGGCTCAGGGGGATGTCGGAGTTCGCTGCCTTCACCGCCGCCCGGGCCGCCCGGAGGAACCCGCTGCAGCAGGGCACCTCCATGTGCACCACGCACAGGCTCCTGATGCCGCCGTGCCGGACGATTCCGGCGAGCCTTTCGATGTGCGCGCTCAAGTCGTCCAGCTTGGGGCATCCCATGGCCACGGCCTTTTTCCGGAGCAGCCTGCGGTGGAGATCCGGGAAGCACAGCGCGCAGCAGTCCGCCATGAGCAGCAGGTCCGCATTTTTCAGAAAGGGCGCCTGGGGACTGATGAGCTGGAGCTTTACCGGAAAGTGCGAAAGCGCCGATCTGACGGCATCGCCGGGCGCGTCATCCAGGGCATCTCCTTCGTCCGCCTTCATCGTCATCGCCGCGGTCCCGGGGCAGCCGCAGGCAAGGGGCTCGGCGTGCTCAGGCTCATGGGACCGCCCCAGATATTCCTCCACCGCCTTCTCGTCGAACGCATCCGCCTCCCGTTCGATGATGGTCAGGGCCCCGGTGGGGCACTCGCCGATGCACGCGCCCAGACCGTCGCAGTAGACTTCGCTCACGAGCCTGGCCTTGCCATTGATCAGCTTGAGCGCTCCTTCCGCACAGGCGAGAATGCACTGGCCGCAGCCGTCGCACAGCTCTTCATCGATCCGGATGATCTTTCGTTTCATGGTCTTCTCCTTTTTAGAATTGAACAGGATGAATTCTCCTTCTTAGTCCGCTCCTTAAAGACGGGAAGGAAGGGGTACATTTCCCGCCGCTTGCGGCGGAATAGGGTCCAGGGCTTGTCATGGGATCCATACCATTGATCCGAACCGGACCTCCCGTATCCCGGGAGGAGGTCCGGCCATATTCTCCTACCTGCCTTCCCGGATGGCGGCCAGATCGTCCTGCACGCTGCCCGTGGGCATGATGTCGAACTTTTCCACCAGTACCTTGGCCACGTTCGGAGACAGGAACGCCGGAAGGGTGGGGCCTAAGCGGATGTGCTTGACGCCCAGGGCCAGGAGCGCCAGCAGGACCGCCACCGCCTTCTGCTCGTACCAGCCGATATCGAAGGAGATGGGCAGCTCGTTGATGTCCTTGAGGCCGAAGACCTCCTTGAGCTTCAGGGCGATGACCGCGAGCGAGTAGGAGTCGTTGCACTGTCCCGCGTCGAGCACCCGGGGAATGCCGCCGATATCGCCCAGGTCGAGCTTGTTGTAGCGGAACTTGGCGCAACCGGCGGTGAGGATCACGGTGTCACGGGGCAGGGACTGCGCGATCTCCGTGAAGTAGCCGCGCGCCTTTGATCTGCCGTCGCAGCCCGCCATGACCACGAAGCGTTTGATAGCGCCCGACTTCACCGCGTCCACCACCTTGTCCGCAAGCTTCATGACCTGCCCGTGGGCAAAGCCTCCCACGATCTCGCCGGTCTCGATCTCCACCGGGGCAGGGCATTTTCTTGCCAGGGCGATGATCTCCGAGAAGTCCTTGGACGTTCCGTCTGCCGGTTCCGGAATGTGCTTCACGCCGGGATAGCCCGCCATGCCCGTGGTGAAGATCCGGTGCCGGTAGGAATCCTTTACCGGGGTGATGCAGTTGGTGGTCATGAGGATGGGCCCGCCGAACTGCTCGAACTCCTCGTTCTGCCTCCACCAGGCATTGCCGTAGTTGCCCACGAAATGGCCGTACTTTTTGAACGCGGGGTAATAATTGGCCGGGAGCATCTCGCAGTGCGTGTACACGTCGATGCCCGTGCCGTCGGTCTGCTTCAGGATCTCTTCGAAGTCCTTGAGGTCGTGGCCGGAGACCAGGATGCCAGGATTGCCGCGCACCCCGATATTGACCTTCGAGATCTCCGGGTCGCCGTAGGCCCCGGTATTTGCCGCATCCAGCAGGGCCATGGTCTTGACCGCCGTATGCCCGCATTCCATCACGAGGGCGACCAGCTCCTCCGCGCCCATGTCTCCGGCGGTCGCCTCCAGACCCTTGAGCAGGAAGGTGTATACGTCGGGATCTTCATGGCCCAGCACCGCGGCATGATCGGCATAGGCCGCGATCCCCTTCATGCCGTAGGTGAGCAGCTCGCGCAATGAGCGGATGTCCCCGTCTCCGGTAGCGAGGATACCCACGGCCCGGGCCTTGTCCATGAACTCCTCCTGTGTGTCCGCAGACCACACCGCGGCGTCGGGGGAGACAAGGGCGAGCCCGGCTGATGCCTTGATCGCGTCCCGCCGCTTCAATGCCTCGCGGAGGAGTGCACCGATCCGGTCGTTGTCGAAGTTCGCGTTCGTGATGGTGGCGAACATGGCCCTGGCCACGAAGCGGCCCGTGTCCGCAAGGTCGGTCTTTTCCCCCGCCTTCAGGGCACAGACTGCGAGTCCCTTGAGGCCGAACATGAGGAGATCCTGCAGCATGGCCGTGTCTTCGGTCTTTCCGCACACGCCCCTGACGGTGCAGCCGGTGTTCTTCGCCGTTTCCTGGCACTGGTAGCAAAACATCATGTATTATCCTCCTGACCTTCTTTGATGAGCCAGAAATATCACGGCGAAAACAAGAAGAACTTGACTTGAGTCAAATAACAAAGAGAATATGCCCCACACGATCACACAAGGATAACCCATGGAACTGACCGATATTCTCAAAACCGCCTTCCCCTCTCTCTCGGAGCGGTCTCTCACCCTGATCGCGGGCCGCTGCAGCCTGGCGGAATATCCCAAAAACGAGGTTCTCTTCCTGGAAGGAGACAAGGGAAGCGCCTTCTTTTTCCTGATCGAAGGCGCAATCAAGATCTTCAAGACATCCCCAACCGGACAGGAAATCGTGCTCAAGCTCCTGGAGCCGGGTACCTTTTTCGGCGAGGTTATCCTCCTGCAGAAAAACGAGTATCCGGTGAGCGCGGTGGCGCTCACCAGCTCGCGGGTGGTCCGTATACCTTCAGACCGGTTCGTCGAGCTGCTGGACGAGCGGTATTTCCGCAACGATTTCATCGCCGTTCTCATGGCCAAGCAGCGCTACCTCACCGAGAGGATCCTCTACCTCACGAGCTATGATGTGGAGGAGCGGTTTTTCCGGTTCCTCATCGACAGATACGGCCTCCGCACGTGCTATGAGCTCGACATCTCGAAGAAGGATATCGCGTCTGCCATCGGCACCATCCCGGAAACCCTGTCCCGGCTGATCGACCGGCTGAAGCGCCGAGAGGTCATATCCTGGAGCGGCAACACGCTTACCGTACAGGCCGACTACCTGGAGCAGTTTTCCCCGGAGAATGCGCCGGATCTCACCGGCAGGATCCCTCTTTCTGACAAGGAGAATTCATGAGCGAACCGAGTGAAACCCACTATCATCTCATCTCCCGCGAGCTCGGGATCAGGCCTCAGCAGGTCAGGGCCGCGGCCTCTCTCCTGGCGGACGGCGCCACGGTGCCTTTTATCGCCCGCTACCGCAAGGAGATCACCGGATCGCTCGACGAGGTGGCCCTGGGGGCTGTCAGGGACCGGCTGAGCGAGCTCAAGGCCCTCGACTCCAGGAGAGAGGCGATCATCCGGTCCCTGACCGAGCAGGGAGTGCTCACCGAAGAGCTGAGCGCCGCGGTCGACGGCGCGCAGACCCTGCCCGAGCTGGAAGATGTCTATCTGCCCTACCGGCCCAAGAGGAGAACCAGGGCCATCATCGCCCGCGAAAAGGGGCTCGAGCCACTGGCCGATGTCCTGTCCAGGCAGGAAGGGGGAACCGACCCCCAGGTCGAGGCCCGGGCCTTCGTGAATCCGGGAAAGGGCGTGGAGAATGAGGAAGAGGCCCTGGCGGGCGCCCGGGACATCATCGCGGAGCGGATCGCGGAAGACGCGGAGGTGAGGGCGGCCTTGAGGGCCCTGTTCGAGAAGGAGTCACAGCTCAAGTCCGAGGTCTACACGGGCGCCGAGGAAGACGCCGCCACCTACCGGGACTACTTCGACTGGCAGGAAAAAGCGGCCGCCGCACCAAGCCACCGGATCCTGGCCATGTTCCGGGGAAACCGCGAGGCACTGCTCAAGGTCTCTGTCCGGCCGCCTCAGGACCAGGCCATGGCCGTGCTCACGGGCATGATGCTTCAAGGGAAGGGGCCCTGTGCCGAGCAGGTGATGCTCGCCGCCGTTGACGGCTACAAACGCCTGCTGGCCCCGTCCCTGGAAAACGAGGCAAAGGCCGTCCTCAAGGAGCGAGCGGACAACGAGGCCATTGCGGTCTTTGCCCGGAACCTGCGTGAGCTTCTCATGGCGCCTCCCTTGGGGGGCAGGCGGGTGCTCGCCATCGACCCGGGCTACCGCACCGGCTGCAAGGTGGTGTGCCTGGACGCGCAGGGCGCGCTCCTTCACCACGACGTGGTTTATCCGACCGCGTCGAGCGAGAAGAAGATCGAAGAGGCGGGCAAAACCCTCAAAGGCTTGGCAAAGAGGTTCGGGATCGAGGCGATCGCCATCGGAAACGGCACCGCGAGCCGGGAGACCGAACGCTTCGTGCGGGGGTTGAAGCTCGATGTGCCGGTGATCGTGGTCAACGAGAGCGGCGCGTCGGTGTACTCGGCATCGGAGACGGCCCGGCGGGAATTCCCGGACCACGACGTCACGGTCCGCGGGGCCGTGTCCATCGGCAGGCGGCTCATGGATCCCCTGGCCGAGCTCGTCAAGATCGATCCCAAGTCCATCGGCGTGGGCCAGTATCAGCACGACGTGGACCAGGCAAGGCTCAAGCGCAAGCTCGACGACGTGGTCGAGAGCTGCGTCAATGCCGTGGGGGTCGAGGTCAACACCGCGAGCCCTGAGCTGCTCACCTCTGTCTCCGGCCTGGGGCCGGTCCTTGCGGCGAACATCGCCGCGTACCGGGATAAAAACGGCCCGTTCACCAGACGGACCGATCTCAAGCAGGTGCCCCGGCTCGGTGCAAAGGCGTTCGAGCTCTCGGCCGGGTTCCTGCGCATCCGGGACGGCTCCAACCCCCTGGACGCCAGCGCCGTCCATCCGGAGCGCTATGCCCTGGTTGAGCGGATGGCCCGCGATCTAAGCTGCTCGTTAGAGGACCTCATGCGCGACAGGTCGCTTCGGGACCGGATCGATCTGAAGCGCTATGCGGACGACTCCGTGGGCATGCCCACCCTCAAAGACATCATGGCCGAGCTCGACAAGCCCGGGAGAGACCCCCGGGAGACCTTCGAGGAGTTCAGCTTCGCCGAGGGCGTCACCGGCCTCGATGACCTGGAGCCCGGCATGGAGCTGCCCGGCATCGTGACCAATGTCACCAACTTCGGGGCCTTCGTGGACATCGGCGTACACCAGGACGGCCTCGTGCACATCAGCCAGCTCGCGGACCGTTTCGTCAAGGACCCGCATCAGGTGGTGAGCGTGGGCCGGCAGGTGAAGGTTCGTGTGCTCGAGGTGGACCGGGCGCGCAAGCGGATCTCGCTGTCCATGAAGGGGTTTGCCGCAAGGAAGTGAGCCGTTCTCCGTAAGGGGTGCCCGGCAATCAGGCCCGGTCGAAATTTGCCCGGACATTCTGCCTTTTTCAAGGGCTCATCGGTCGTATTTTCCCCGGGCGAACGAGCGAGAGAGCCGTGAATCCCCGTGTCCGCCAACTCCTGTCCTGCAGACCGGCCTCGGACCGAAAGCATCGCCGTGAATCCCCGTGTCCGAGGATCCATGTCCTCTCTGTGGGGAGGCCGCGCCGCCGCCGTCTTCCATGAAAGAGGTCTGCGTGAGAGAAACGCCTGCCGCCGTGAAGCATGGGTGAGACCCACGCACGATTTCCCCGATTTCCGTCCCGGACCGGGATAATCTCGTCTGAAAACAGCCGTGGTCCGCTTTGCCATTACGCAATTGCAGGAGTAATACATCTCAGCCCACGAGGAGGGGCATGTCATGCTCGAATTCTGTATCGGACTCGGGTTTGTGATGGTTTTCGGGATAGCCGCGCTTCTCATCGATGCCGGCAGGGACCATACCATGATCGATAATTCAGCCGAATACGGCAGGATGTTTGAACAGGGGCTGATAGAGCGCAAGGGCAAGAAAAGACCGTAAATTCCCCTTTACCATATCTCAAGCGGGCCGGCCGTGTTTCTGCGGCCTGTACCCACACCCTTTCAGGATTGCTCGGGTGTCTGTATCCGGGCCGCGATGACGCCCGCGGAGCAGATCAGGACCGCCCCGGCCGCGGTCAGGGCGTCCAGGGACTCGCCCCAGAAGATCCAGCCGATGAGCGCGGCGAATACCACTGCCGCATAAATGAAGGGCACCACTACGCTCGCGGGGGCCAGACTGTAGCCTTTTGTCATGAACAATTGCGCCGCAACGGCCACCACGCCCACCAGCAGCAGGACGAGAAAGGCGGGCCTGCCCGGGGTCTGCCATGCCCATGACAGGGGCAGGGCGGAGATCAGGGTGGAAAACAGCGTGTAGTAAAACACGATCCGTCCCGGGGGCTCGCTGAACGACATGCGGCGGATGCTCACCATGGCGAGCGAGGCGAGCACGGCCGCCAGCAGTGCGATGAGCGAGACCGGCTGGAAGATCCCCATCCCGGGCTTGAGAATGAACAGGACACCGGCAAAACCGACGAGCACCGCCCTGACCACCCGGCGGTCCATGGGCTCACGGAGCCAGAGAAAGGCGATGATCGGGATGAACAGCGGGCTCGTGTAGGAGAGAAGCACCGCCTCGGCCAGCTTCATGTGCGCCAGGGAGTAGAAGTAGCAGTACATGGCCGAGAGCCCTGTTGCCGCCCGGAAGAGATGGAGCGGGACCATGGAGCGTGGAGCCCGTATCGATACCCCGGTGCGCCGGTGAAGGAGGATCGGCATCAGAAAGAGGAGGGCGAAGACATTCCGGAAGAACACGATGATCTCGTTGGGGAGGGTGGAGGAGGCAAGCCGTACCAGTGCCCCGAGGACGGCGAACATCAGGGCCGCCCCGAGGATGTTGAGTGCCCCTGCAGCGGGGTTTCCGGCATTGTGTGGGTCGATTTCCGTATTCAGGCCGATTCTCCCTGAGCCCGGCGTGTGAAGAACCGCCCGGCTTTCTCCCCGAGGATCACGGGGCGGGGGAAGGGGAATCTTTCCTTGAAAAGTCCCGCCGCGGGCTCCATCGCAGACCGTCTCCAGTAACGGGCAGAAATCTAACAGAGAAAAACCCGTGTTGTAAAGAAACAAGGCTCTGGAGAGAGGCGGGAACCCTGGTTCCGAAGGTGTGAAAGAGCCGGTTTGTGCCCGAAACAGCGTCCTCCTGTGCTCAGGTTGACTTATATCCGGCCGCTGCGAATTATAATACTAGGCACTGCCGCAGACGCGACGGGCCGGGCATCCTCTGCCCTGAGCCGGTTTCTGCCGTGGCCGTGTCATCTCTACCTCACGCAAGAGGAGATCCATGACCCAGGTAGTATCAACGAGGCGCAATGATATCGATTGGCTGCGGATTTTTGCCACCTATCTGCTCTTCGTGTTTTCCGTGGCCAGGGTGTTCGACTCGATGCCGTTTTATCACATCAAGAACAGCGAACTGTCGGATTCCCTGAGCTATGTCACCTTTTTCATCTATCAGTGGCACCTGCCGCTGTTTTTTCTCCTGGCCGGATGGTCGCGGAAGACATCCCTGCAGATGAGGCCGGGCATGGAATCGTTCAAGGAGCGTATGCTCAGGCTGGTGATTCCGTTCATCACGGGATGCCTGCTCATATGCCCGCTGATCAAGTATGTTGAACTGATCGGGGGGCAGTCCATGGGTTTTTACGGATATGAGCACACAGGCAGGACGGTCGGGAAATCCTTTGTCGCGTTCCTGCCCGACTTTTTCACCAGGCTCGACACCTTTTCCTGGGCGCACCTGTGGTTTCTCGTCTATCTCTTCGTGTTCACCCTGCTCTCGTGGCCGTTTTTCACCTGGCTGCTCAAGAGGAAGGTCATGCCCCTGAAAATGGGCGGCGCCTTCGTCTATTTGCCCATTGTGCCCCTGTCTCTCATCCAGCTCACCATGAGCGAACGCTGGCCTGATTCAAAAACGCTCCTGCACGACTGGACCAACTTCCTCTATTTTTTCCTCTACTTTGTCCTGGGCTTTGTCATCTCCCGCTACAGCGCATACGAGCGGGCCATCCACAATGAATACCGGCGTGCGGGCATGCTGGGCATCGGGCTGTTCGCCCTGCTCGCCCTGTCCGCCTCAGAGCTCGCCGCGCCCTCGATCCGGATGATTGCCGCAGCGGGAGGCTGGTGCCTCGTGGTGTGGCTTCTCGGGTTTGCCAGGGCACACTTGGAACATGCCACGCAGGGGCTCTCCTATCTCCGCGAGTCTTCCCTGCCCGTATACCTGCTCCACCCGGTCCCCGTGGTTCTCCTGGGGTTTTTCCTGATCGGGCCGGTCCATGCGGGCATCACGGTAAAGTTTTTCGCCCTGCTCGCCCTGTCCATTTTCTCAACCATGGCGGTGTACCACGTCCTGATCCGCAGAATTCCGGTCCTGAGATGGATTCTCGGCATGAAGCCCGAGCAGAGGCCCGGAGAGAGCTGGAGGGATCAGGCCACCAACCGGGGGTAGGAGTGCCTCTATCCCGGTTCGGGACGATGCCGTGCTCACCGGCAGGCGCGCCCTACCGCCCGCGGTGTCCGGTCGCGCGGGGCGGGGTCTTGGCCACGAGCACGTCTTTCTGCTGCTGCCTTTTCCGCCGGTCTGTCTCCACGAACAGGCTTCTTTTCCCCGAAGGGTCCTTTCTAGTGTGATACATGACCCCCGACCAGGTGGAGGGCAGCGGGGTGAAGATCTGGACCTGTTCCGGGTTGGTCCGTAGTCTTTCGCGGGTGAAACGCTTGAGCTTCAGCATGTCGTCCAGGGTGCAGCCGGGATGGGCCGCCATGAAGTAGTAGGTGAGAAACTGCTTTTTGCCGCTTTCCCGGTTGAGACGATCGAAGAGGTCCTTGAAAGACTCCAGGCACGCCGGGCCGGGCTTGCCCATGAGATCGAGGACATGCCCTGCTGTGTGTTCGGGCGCGATCTTCATCTGGCCCGAGATGTGGTGGTCTACCAGCTCCTGAAGGTAGCGCATGCCGTTTCGCGTGTCTGCCATCACCAGGTCATGCCGGACGCCGGAGGCCACGAAGACCTTCTTCACCCCGGGCAGCCCGCGCAGCGCCTTCAGAAGTTCGATCTGCGGCCCGTGGTCGACCCGCAGATTCGCGCACACCCGGGGAAAGAGGCAGCCTCTGCCGCTGCAGGAGGGTTCCCCTTCCTCACGGCCGCACCCCAGGGCGTACATGTTGGCCGTGGGTCCGCCCACATCGGAGATGATCCCCCTGAACCGTGGGTGGCGGGTGAAACTCCGCGCCTCGCCGATAACGGAATCCCTCGACCGGGATACCACCGACCGCCCCTGATGTGCGCCGATGGAACAGAATCTGCATCCGCCGAAGCATCCCCGGTGGGTGGTGATCGAAAACCGGATGGTCTCCAGCGCCCTGACCGCCCCCATCCGTTCGTAGAACGGGTGCTGGTCGCGCTCGAACTCCAGGGCGTGCAGGGCGTCGAGCTCGCCGCATGTCAGGGGAGGCTGCGGCGGGTTCTGGACCAGGTAGCGGGTGTCATGGAGCTGGCAGAGCGCAATGGCATCGGGGCGGTCGCTGTTTTCGGAGAACATACGGAACATCTCCCCGAAGATATCCTTGTCGCGGGACACCTCGGCATAAGAGGGCAGCACGGCGCAGGAAGCAGGCCTCTCCACGGCCGCGTAGCAGATTCCCCTGACCTTCCGTGCGTCCCCCCGGGAGGAGATGCACCGGGCAAGGTCGAGCACGGCGCGTTCGCCCATGCCGTACACCAGGAAATCGGCCTTGGCGTCGAAGAGAACCGACCTGCGGACGCTGTCGGAAAACCAGTCGTAGTGGGCGATTCGCCGGGTGCTTGCCTCGATCCCGCCCAGAACCACGGGACGGGTGTTCTTGAAGAAGCGCCGGATGAGATTCGTATACACGATGAGCGCGCGGTCGGGCCTGCGGCCGTTGATGCCTCCCGGGGTGTAGTCGTCGCTTTTGCGCCGTTTTCCGGAGGCCGTGTAGTTGGCAACCAGGGAGTCCACGCTGCCGCCTGTCACTCCCCAGAAGAGCGCAGGCTCACCCATCCGGGTGATGTCGGCGGGACCTCCGGTGTCCGGCTGGGCGATGACCCCGGTTCTGAAGCCCGCGTTCACAAGCACGTGCCCGATCACGGCCACGCCCATGCAGGGGTGGTCGATATAGCTGTCGCCCGAGACCAGGATCACGTCCAGCCGGTCCCATCCCAGGGCATTCATCTCTTCGCGTGTGGTCGGGAGAAACATGGCGGAAAAAAGCATAGAGGATATTCGCCGTCCGTGCAATGCCCCGCATCAGTCACAAGAGCATGTAGAAAGGCGGGGTCCCGGCAGGGTTGAACCGGTAAAGGCAGGCATGGGCGTGATGCGGAAGGCCCTGTTGTGGTCGCTTTTCGTACACGTCTGTTACGATATTGTAACCATTTCAGGACAGGCCATTGGAGTTCTGGAGAAAAGCGACGGGAATTCACCAGCCATGGAACCGCGTGTTTCGTGGCACGCTCATTGCTTTCGATCTCCGCACTGTTTGTTGCATCTGTGATGGAAAAAGGAGTGAAGCAACCCGGCAGAGATTTGAGAGCAGGGATGCTCTGCACATAATCTCTTCCACGCCTCCGGGATTCTTTCATCGGGCTTTTCCCCGGTGAGCCCTGACCGGCCCATGGCCCGCTGATCGCCCGGAGAGGCTGGAGAGCGGACATATATACAGGGATTACCCCGGTCGCCCGTTCATGAGCATCTGCACGAGACCGGGCAAAAGAACAGAAAAAAGAAATGACGCCACTTATTTGGCCTGGCCCTCGACGGAGCCGGGCCCCTTTTTTATCCGGCCCCTTTCCGCTTAGGCGGTATCGCGGCAGAGAGGTCGCTCCCGGCACCCGGTGCGCGGAGTTGATAAGAATCAGACGGTTTTCCCATGCATAGGACAGGTTGATGTCCGCTTCGGGTGTTCCGGCTTTTTGCCCGGAGCAAAAAACTTTTTACTTTCGGCGCACAAGTGGTTATATTCAGAGAGAGGTTTGTATGGATTTCTCCGATGGAAGGCGTGTATTTCGATGAGCGGGGACGATGAATAAGGGAGGGCGGCATTGGCTCGCATACTGATCATAGACGACGACGGAGATGTAAGGGATCTCTACCGCATGATGCTTGAGCGCGAGGGGCACGAGGTCCTCGATGCCGGTGACGGGTACGAAGGCGTGCGGCTTTTCCGGGAAGAGGGCGCCGACCTGGTGATCACTGACATCGTGATGCCCGGGATGAGCGGGGTGGAGACCATCATGGAGCTGAGACTGATATCCCCGGACGTCAAGATCATCGCCATATCCGGAGGCGACCATATCGCGCCCGAGTATTACTTGAATGTGGTGAAGAATCTGGACACCCTGTGCGAGCTGAAAAAACCCATCCAGCGCCAGGAGCTTCTCAGCGCCGTAGAGGCTCTTCTATAGCGATCCGGCGAGGTCGCCGGGGTGTGTCCGGGGGTTCCCCCGCGATCAATCGGGGCCTTTCATCGATTTTGCAAGCACGGTTCTCCGTCAGCATGCCGCGGCGCAGGCCTTGAAAAAGGTGTAGCAGAACACCCCGTCCGGCTGCGCGGTGCGGTAGAGATCGCGCACGCCTCTGTCAAAGGCGGCGCTATCTGAAAGATCGCACTCCAGCGCCTTTTCCCGCACGCCCTCGATCATTGCCGTGAAGGTCTTCTTCGTGAACTTCTCCACCAGGTCCGGTCTGGATGCGTCGGCATACACCATGCGGGGAGACACCCGCACGTCGCGGAACCCTGCCCGGGACAGCAGGGGGTAGAGCTCCCTGCCGATCAGCGCGTTGCCGCCCGAACGCGACTGGATCTCGATCTGACAGTTGATCGCCCTGCGGGCGTACTCGCTGTCCGGGTGAAAACAGACCGAGCCGTGATCACCCTCGATGACCGTGATGGTGCCGCCAGGGCGGATGAGTTGCTTCAGGCTCATCAACGCATCGAGCGGAGAGGGGAGGTGCTCGAGCACGAAGCAGACGAACACGTGATCGAACGATTCCTCGTCAAAGGGCGGGCGGAGAATGTCTGCCTGCGCGAAGCTCACGTTCCCGGCGCCTGCCGCGTGGATCGCTGTGCGTGCCTGGACGAGCGAATCCCTGAAGAAATCGATGGCGGTAATGACGGCTCCTGGGCTGTTTCCGGCAAGGGTGGCCGTCTGGGCCCCCACCCCGCACCCTGCCTCGAGCACCGCGCTTCCCGCAGAATAGCGCGTGTCGTCGAGCAGGAGTTCCGCGAGGGTCGATGCCTGGACCTGCAGCCGGATATTCTCCCTGGGACCGTATCCGTGCACATACGAGCTCTTCATGCAATCTCCCTGTTCCCCCTATCCGGAACATGCACGCAGCCTTTCCCGGGGCGAGAAGACTGCGAGGCTGTCCGCCCCTTCCATAACAGAACGAGGCCCCGGGCATGGTTACCAGGGCATCGTGAATATACCATGCTTCGCCCGGACCTGTGAACGGATATTCCCGTGCATCAAAAGCAGCATCCCAATCCCGGATCGAGGAGCACCTTTTTTACGGGCGGTGTGGACTGGTCCGGGTGGCCGTTTCAGAACAATGGGCAGGGTTCCTTCCGCATCCATCTATGGGCCGGTCGAGCCTGTATCGATGTGCAGCGATCGGATCTCCTCCTTCCTTCAAAGAGAGGATGTCCCGAAGGGAAGATCCCTGCCATGCCTGCCTGGAGAACCCGTCCCTTGCTTCATGATATTCGGCTCCTTACTATCAGGATTATCCGGGAGCCGGATCATTGCCGGGCACACGATTCAAGCAGGCAGCGGGTCTAAAAGACGGGTGGGGGATAGATGAAAGGAGGCGGAGGCGTATTCCACGGGGTCAGGTTGATCTGTCCCCGGTGCAGGCAGGGGAGTCTCGAGACGGCATCGGAGAACGCGGTATTGTGCCCGGTGTGCGATGCCCGGTACCCCTGCGAGGAGAGGCTCGTCGATCTCCTTCCTGAAGTGAATTCCCCCCTGTCCATCCCTCAACATGTCATGGAGTCGGGCCTCATCGTCCCGATCTACGACAGCCTGTTGTGGAGGAGGAACCCGCTGCTCCAGATGTTCATGGGCCTGACATTCGACGAGGAGGCAGGGACGATCCTCAAGGCGCTCAGGCTCGGGGCGGGCGCCACCGTGCTCGATCTCGCCTGCGGAACCGGGATCTACGGCAGGAGAATCGCAAAGCGGTTTCCGGGCAGCTTCGTCATCGGGCTCGACCTCTCGCTTCCCATGCTCGGCTTCGCGAACAGTCGTTTCGATGCTCAGGGATTGCGCGACCGTGTTCTGATCCATGGAGACGCCCAGGACCTCCCCCTGGAGGATGGGGCCGTAGACGCTGCGTTGTGCGGCGGGGCGCTGCACCTGTTTCCCGATCCCGGAAAAGCGATCGGAGAGGCGGGGAGGGTGGTGAAGCCGGGGGGTGTCTTTGTTGCGGCGGTCTATTACCGCAGGCAGAGCTGTCTCTCACTCTTCATCGAGCAGATCGCGGGCGTCACGGGCGGGATTCGCGGACATACAAGGGACGAATATCTGCAGATGATGCAGGATGCAGGGTTCGAGAAGGCGGCCCTTCTTCACGAAGGGCCAGTGTGGATGGTTCTGAGCGGGGTCAGGGGATAGAAGACCCCGGCCGGAAACCATATCGACCCTGCCGTCGCCGCGAGTGAGGCCCTGACTCGGGAGCTCAGCCTCCACTCGTCCTGCCGGAGCTTTCCGCTATATCCTTTTCCGCACCGCAGTGCTCGCAGTGAGGGAGCAATGCATGCCGTATCCCATGGCACTCCGGGCATTCCTCGAACAGAACCGTACCGCACGCTGGACAGGAGTAGGGTCTCTCTTCGTGCGCCTCCTTGGGAAGCACGATATTGTTGACCGTGCGGCGGGTCCAGAACAGGAATCTCCGCGGGCCCGTCCGGATCGGGTATTCGCAGACAGGGCACAGGAATCGCTCGTACGCTTCACGGTATTGCTTTGTCAACCATTGAGCCTTCGGGAATGCAACCACCTGAATGAAGTAGATCAGAAGTCTGACTACGACGATAAGCATGCCGATCACGAGTATGTATTTGAAATATCGCGAGGGGAAGTACGCGTGTATCACCAGAGAAACCTTGAGCAGTACAGCAGCTCCGTATCCAAGGAAGAGGGGGAAGTAGATGCTGCCGCGATACTTGACGATCAGAAACGCCCCCACGGCCAGGAGCGGAATGAGAATCAAAAGCTGAAACGCTGCAATACGCAAGTCATGCTTCTCTCTGAGACGCTGGTATTCCTTTTTGGCAGGCTTCCGTTGTTGCCCGATCTTTCTCTCGACACTCGACTTTTCCGCCTGCAGCGATCGTTTTTGTTCCATGAGCGCGGAGAGCTCTGCGTTGTGCCCCTGATAGCGTTTCTGGCTTTCAAGAAAGTGGGAAAGGCTTTCGGATAGGTTCATTTGTTCCGCCTCGGGCAGAGAGAATGATTTCTGGACAGAGAGCTTCTGGAGCTCGATCATCTGCGTGATGGTCTTCTGAAGATTTTGAGAACTGTCGCCGATAATCCGCATCTCATCCCGCTTGTTCGCAATGGCACGGTCCGCCTCGGCAATATCCGCAGTGAGATTCTTTTCCCTTTTGACAAGGGTCTGATCGACGTGCCTCCGTTCGATCTCTTCGTACTGAGGACCTCGGATGGACTCGATGTCCTCGACAAGAAATCCAAGAACCCAATAAACGAGGATCGCGAGAATGACTGTGAATAAACGAATCGAGAACCGGTGAATCCAGGGCCCCTTGGGCTGTGGTGATGTCTTCATCTTGCCTCCTGTTCAGCGACTGGCATCAACGGCGCGCGTCAGTGCGTCGTTGTGCATACCTCGAATAGACCAGCGCAAGGCATGGACGTAAGAAACACGCCTTTGCTGCAGACCAGGCGGGACAGCGGGATGTGACCATCCTCCAGTCCTGATCCTCGACTTCGCGCCGCATGCCTGTCCGGGTGCGGATTCCGACGCAACCCGATCACCCCTTACGGCACTGCTTCCATGATCTTGCGTTCCATCTCGGGGGCCAACTCGGCGGAGCGAGCGGGAAGCTCTGCCACGCCCCGTTCGCCACTGCGCGCAATATCTTCGATGAGCAGTTCCATCGCGGCTATTTCGCGGACCTGAGACGCGATTATCTCGTCCGCCAGCTTACGGACACGCGGGTCGCTGATGCTCGCTTTGCGCGCATTGTTGATAGCGATCGAGTGATGGGGGATCATCGACTTCATGAAGGTGACGTCTTCGATCAGGGCCTGGCTCCTGTTCGCGGACAGCAGGATGACGCCGGCCAGTGCCGCCGTGACGAGGACGGCGATTTTGGTTCTTGTCCCCCTGTACATCGGCCACATGAATCCCAGCATCACGACCGTCATCACGCACCCCATCACCAGTGACGAAATCAGCCGGTTCACACTGAACATTGCGTGGTCGAGCGAGTAGACGAGCTGATACATCAGGAAGAACATGATGAAGGTCGAGGTCGCGATCATTGACGCGAACCGGACCCAGCTCATGCCCATCATCTGCTTTCGCTGATCCATATTCCCTCCTTCCCCGGTTTGCCGTGCGCCGCAAGACGCCGCGACACCGGTGGTTCGGGTCGGTTCACACGGCTCGTTCCGCCGCAGTGCCGCCGTAATACACATGGTAACGGCGCAGGGACGGGTCGCGAGCTCAGCCGTGGCTTTCGCAAAACACGAATCCCCGGATGTCCGGAATATCGAAGTCTGTCAACGCTGCAGTTCAGCGTCACGGGCGCTCGCGCCGGCTTTGCTGGATTGAATGGTTCGGCTTACCTATGGATAGTGCTATTTGAGGAATAAAGGATGGAAACAATACAACTTCCAATAGTGGAAACAAAAACTGGCCATAATAATTTCTCATATGTGTTGAATAATAAATTTCTAGGGGCTTTGAACCATTTACAATACTGCAAATGTGCGAACCAACATGATATCGGGGGGGCCTTTTGCGGCTGTCGGCACTATCGGATGTGATTCCATGACCCGTCCGATTCCTCTGCCGTACTCCCTTTCAACAGCGGGCCGCATGCATCGTCCCTGCAGCGGTACACCGGGGCGGACTCCGTCCGTTGCAGGTGATGGGGACGAATGGTATGGCGCTCCTCTCCAAACATCATATGTGCCAGAAGCATGTCGGGGATAAATTCATGGTGTGTATCACAAGACGAAAATACCGTAACATTTTTGAAAAACGGATTCCAGAAGATTGTCCGGGATTCTCGGAAATTGCACTGGGGGGAGCGACCGGGGCCTGTCCCGGGTCCGCCGGAAACGAGCCCAAGGAGGGCCTTATTCCCCGCTCTCTCCGTTCAGGTGCTGCTTGATCTTTCTTCGGATGGACTCGGGGAGCTTGATGCCGATGGCGCCCAGGCGGGCCTCGTACTTCTTCAGCGACATCATGTGCGGCGAGGAGGAGGAAAAGATCTTCAGGTACGACTGCACGCTTCCCTCGAGCTCTTTTCTGAAGAGCATGTCCTGGTTGAGCATGTCCTCGATGTGCGCGATGACCCGGTAGTTGATGGGCCTGCACATCGACCGGTACGCAACGAACCGCTGGGTGGTCTCGCACTCGTAGTTCTTTTCCCTGATGCTCTTCTCCACGGTATTGAGGTTGATGCAGTCCAGGATCTGGAACTCGTATGCATCGGAGAGCACCTCGCGGATCATGTTCTCCGTCTTTCTCATCTGGACGCACTTGCCCGTGCACTCGCTGCAGGTGCCGTCACACCTCAGGTAGACCACGAAGTCCATGTCCGAGCCCTGCTGCGACACCCCCATGTTCACCGATCCCATCACGTCCATGGCGATGTGACCCTTGATCCTTTCTTCCAGGAGGCGGGCCACCTCCTCGAGGGTGTCGATCCGGTCCTCGGTTTCCGGGGTCTGAAATGCCCGGAAGAACTTTTTTATCTCGTTGAAGAGCTCGATCTCCGGGATATGCGAGTACTTCTCCACCGCTGTGTCGCAATTCCGCTGGTTTCTCAGGGCGATAAGGCGCTCCTGGTCGATGACCTCTTCGGTCCACTCGCCGTCCTTGAGGTAGTAGTCGGCCACGTCATAGATCTTTTCATCGCTGATCTTCCGGAAAATGACCTTGCGTACGGCGCGGTCCTCGATCTCGATCTGGTGGAAGAAACCCCCTTCGGCCACCTCGCCGTTCACCTGGGTCACCTCGCCGAAATTGGAGGGGTTGAGGTAGAGGGTGCTGCCCGTAAGCTGTACGCCCCAGGCATGGTGGGCATGGCCCGAGAGACAGAGCATCACCGGGTTCGTGTCACAGTAGGTCCGCAGCGAGGGCGAGCCCACCGGGCCCGCGTACGAGGCCCGGTCGTGTATGCCCCACGCGGGCTGATGGGTCACGATGATATCGGGCTTGACCGCACGGAAGAACCGGAACATCTCGTTATGCTTCTCGTTCGCGCCTCTGCCCGCCTGGTATCTCACGATGTACCGCTCCGGAATGCCGGCCGTCCATACGTCGGCGCCGCCATAGCCGCAGATCTTCAGGCTGTCTTCGATAAAGCAGTGCAGGTGCAGGTCGTTTTCGTGCAGCGAGGTGAACTTGAGATCCATGTCATAATTGCCCGGGAGGCAGTAAATGGAGGAGGTCTGCTTGGCAAAGAAGATATCCTTGAGCACCTTGTACTTCTGCTGCATGACCCTGCGGGCGCGGATGGTGAGCTGCTGATACCTCGTGCCCACCTCCTGCACCTCTTCGGAGACATGGGGATCCTCCAGGAGCTCGTCCACGAAGTCCTCGATGAGCATGGACTCCGCGCCCATCTTTCTGCGCATTCCGTGGAAATACGACTGGAGCTCGTGATAGCGGATGGAGGTGCCCATGTTGTAGAACGGGATGTCGATCAGATCGCCCGCAATGATGTACACGTCGGCTACGGTTTCCAGCAGCAGGCTCCTGACCTTTTCGAAGTCGCCGTGGATGTCGGTGGCGTAGATGATCTTCATGTTGTTTCGATATCGGCGCTTCTCCGGGGAATGTTAATGGCCGCTCCATATCCGCCGTCCCCGGGTATCCCGGGGACGTGGCGTTTCATCTTTCTTTACATCTTAATCTCTCTGTGCCTGCCGGGCAAGACCTATTCCACAACAGAGGCCCGATAGGCACAGAGCGTGCTGCGGGGCGCGCTTTCTAGGCATGGTCTCTTTTGCCTGCCCCGCCATAGGACCGCCTGACGAAGGCTTGCACCGGGAAAGTGCGCGGCATACCGGGGAATCTCACCGGATGAAAGGCTCATACCGGCCGCTGACGGAGTCGGCACATACCCTCATGGGACCCACAGGGGGCGGTAGAAGGGATCGTAGAACGGGTAGTACGGATAATACGGGTAGGTTCCCGGATAATAGTAATACTCCCTGTAGCCCCTGTCTCTAAACGGCCACAGTACATGGTTGTTCATGGAGACCACCGGATAGGGATACTCATACTCGCCGATGGTCCTGAACTCTATTCCATCGATCGTGCCCACGACCGTGATCTCCCGCCCCTGGGTGTAGACGGCCGGATCGAGGAAGTTGTCACTCACGGCCAGAAAGCGTCCGCCGGTGGCATCTCCGTCCGTTGGTTCGCAGTCGCTTCCCAGCGGTCTTTCCAGTACCTCGATCACGGTCCCGCTTCTCCGCGGGTCTGTATCCAGGATGGTGCCTCCCCAGAGCACACGACGGCCTTCATAGGCCTGGGGGTTCGCGATCACCATGGGCAGCAGGACCGATTCGTCGACATCCTGCCTCAGGTCCCGGCACAACGAAGGCGCGCACGACGCACTAAGGAGCAGTGTCGAGAGGAGCAGGGCGATCGGAAGAGAACTTCGGGTCTTCATGACAGAGCCCTCCATTGCGGTTACTTCCATGAAGACTCATCATAAGCACGCCCTGTTGCGAATCAAGGCGTGCAGGCCGCTTCAGGCAGGCGCGCTCACCGGTGAGTGAGAATGGGCCACCCTCTTTCCGCGGCAACCTGCCTGAGCCGTTTCGTGGGCTCCACGGCGCGCGGGTTGCCCACCATCTCCAGCAGGGGAATGTCCGAATGATGGTCGCCGTAGGCATACGAACGGGAGAGGTCGATCCCCATCCTTTCCGCGAGCTCGGCGGCCGCCATCTTCTTGGTTTCGCCGGCGCATACCTTGCCGTGAGACTTCCCGGTGAGCAGGCCGTTGCCGTCTATCTTCAGGTCGGTGCAGATGAGGTGGTCGAATCTCAAATCCTCGGCCACGGGCCTGAGCAGGTACCGTATGCCGGCCGAGACCAGCACCAGGATATGGCCCCGGTTTTTATGGTCATTCGCGCGCGAGACGATGTTGGGCGCCAGGTGGGGCTTGATGATCTCGTGATAGTACTCGGTCGCCCCCGCCTCGAAGGGTGCGAGGTCCTTGTTTTTATAGAACGAGAGGAGCAGGTTCGCCATGGCGGTCTCGGTCACCAGGTTGCGCTGGTAGAACCAGTTGGCGATCACGACCTTCAGGACATAACCGAAAGACACCTGACCCATGTCCCAGAGATACCGGATGCCGAGCTTCGGGCTGTTCTCCACCAGAAGCGTCCGGTCGAAATCGAAAAAGGCGGCTGTGTTTCCGACCATATTCTTCTATTCACTCCTTTCTCTCCAGAGTATAATATGAATGTGCCAAAGTCAAAGCAAGGCCCGCCTTCTTTTCAATGGCGGCGGCGTGCGGCGTGCGCCTTTCCGTGTCCTGCTGCGGCGGGTATGAGTATTGCAATATCTCTTCGGGCATGCGGGAGAAGGATCGATCCGATCGCATGCCCGGAAAAAGACCTGAGAAAGGGGAAGCGATGATGGGGCTGATTTCGATGAGATCGAGGAGCGGTGCGGCACTGATGCTGCTGGCAGGGTGCATGCTATTGTCTCCGGTACTCTCGCATGCCGGAAAGGCCGGATGCGCCGAGGGCGATTGCACAAACGGCTCGGGGACCTATGTGTTCGATGACGGGTCCAAGTATATCGGTGAGTTCAAAGAGGGAATACCCCATGGAAAGGGCAGGTATTACGCCGCGGACGGCATGTTCTACTCCGGAGAGTACGAACAGGGGAAAAAGAATGGCCTTGGCAGGATCACCTATCCCGACGGGCGTTTCTACGAGGGGTATTTCAAGGAAAACCAGCTTCACGGCAAAGGCAGATACCGCTACGAAGACGGAACCGTATACAAGGGAGAGTTTCGTGAAAACATGTGGCACGGCCAGGGGATGCTGACACTGTCCGACGGCCGGACGTATGAAGGCGGGTTCGAGGACAACAAGAGGCACGGCACCGGGAAGTTCACCTTCAGGGCCGGTGAGGTCTACGAAGGGGGGTATGTCCAGGACCGCATGGAGGGCAAGGGAATCTACACCTTTCCCGACGGCTCCCGGTACGAGGGTGATTTCCTCAACGACGCCTACGAGGGCACGGGCACCTTCATCTTTTCCGACGGCCGCGTCTACACGGGCCTGTTCAGGCAGGGAAAACCCCACGGCAAAGGCACGATCACCTATCCCGACGGGACGAGCGAAGAGCGTGAATATGTACAGGGCGAGCCGGTAAAGACACAGACGCCCGACGTTGAGGCGGGGATGGGAGAAGAGGTGGCCCTGGAAGAGCCCGAGGCCGCCGAAGAATTTTAGCCGGGCGTCCGCCCCCGTGCAGGCGCTCGGCCCCTGTTGACGGTTTTTTGTTTGAAAAGATGTTTCCTCCAAGGTATCGCTCGGGGAGGCGGTTCACAACGGCTCCCGCCCGCTCCGGCTCGCCCTGAGCCGGTAGAGTTCAGTCACTTGGGGGATGATTGCAAAAACGTATTTATCAGATATCTTTCAGTAACCGGTTCTCGGGAGATTTCTCCATTGTCTGGACAAACGAGGTCAGGGCCCGGGAGAGGCTGGTGAACGATTCGTTTCTGGCTACCGGTATCGTATCCTCGCCTCTGTTTTCGAGCGACTCGATCACGAATGAAATGCTGATGTCGCTGGTGGAACGGGCAGGCTGGTAGATGCTCTGTTTGTAATCGGGCAGGGGGATCACGTTCAGCAGAGACGCCGCCTCGAGCTGGGCGAGGATGTCGTGGGTCAGGCGGATGGGAATCTCCAGGTCCTCGGATATCTGCCACCCGCTCAAGGGGGGGTTCCCCTGCGAGAAGTTCTTCACGATATGGTGCATGATCTGAAGGCTCAGCAGCCGTTTGTACGAGTGGCTGATCCGCCGGATATCCGGCGCGAACTCGAAGGACTTTTCGTTCTGGTGCGCGTACGAGATCTCCACCCCGAACAGCACGATGTACCAGCTGAGCTGCAGCCACACGAGAAACAGGGGCAGGGCGGCAAAACTGCCGTAGATGGCGTTGTAGCGCGCCACTCCGATCTGGAAGTAGATATAGGCCGCCTGCACCATGACGAAGATCGTCCCGGCAATGACGCCCGCGAGAATCCCGGAGGATAAGCGCACCCGTGTATTGGGCAAAAAGATGAGTACAAAGGAGAACAGCATCCAGATGAGCACGTACGGGATGATCCGGACGATCAGGGTGATGAGGGGAGAGATATAGCCCAGGAAGCCGAAGGCCTCCATGAGCTGGTTGATCCGGGCGATGACGAGGACGGTGGCGCTGCTCGCCATGATGAACAGCAGCGGCGAGATGAGCGTTATGGCGAGATAGTCGGTGATCTTTCTGCTGATGGGCCGTGACTGCCGTATCTCCCAGATATGGTTGAAAGAGTCTTCGGCAGACCCCAAGACGCTGATGATTGACCAGATGAGAAAGACCGCGCCCACCCCTGCGATGATTCCGCCGCTGGTATTCTCCAGGAGATTGCGCGAGAATTCCACCAGGCGGGTGACCACCTCTTCCTGCCCTGCGAGCTGCTCGATGATCAGCTTCTCCAGCCTGTTCTGGAGGCCGAACCCTTTAGCGATGGCGAATACCATTGCCAGGACGGGCACGACGGAGAGCAGGGAAAAGAAGGTGAGGGAAGATGCCCTCAAGGGACACCGGTCGTTGATGAACTTCTGGAGCGCGACAAGAAACACCCGGAGATACCGGATGAGGAACCTTCTCCAGCCGGTTGTCTTGTCCAGCCGGATCCGCCAGATATCCGTCCGGAGAAATCTCATGACTCTCGATAATGCATCGGTAACGGCCATACTGTATCCTCGCGAGCAATCCCGCTGATGCCCGTATCGGTATAGAGCATCGGCGACATCAATCTTGTGCCGAATCATCGACAAAGAGACAAAAACAAAGTCATTCCCTTCCGAGCCCAGCGGGCCTCCCTGTCCGGGAGGCGGATCACTTGAGCGTTATCTCTGCCCGGGAATTGCTTTTCCCCGGTTTCTCATCCGGGGAAAGGTTGTTTTTCTCCACCAGGTAGATCCGTGCCGGATCGATCAGCTGTATACCCGTGAGGCACGCCTTGACCCGCTGTGCCCGGCTCAGAGCCAGCAGCCTGAGGTCGCTGTCGGTCACCTCGATGTTTTCCCTGATGAGTTTCTCCATCTCGTGCGGCTCGAGAGACAGAGGCAGCCCGATGAAGTTCCGCGGTTTGGGGAACTCAGCCGCATCATAGGCCTTTTTGAGATAGCGTTCGTATTCCTCGGGGAGAATGGTTACATCGTCCAGGGTGCGGGCGCCCGCGATATTTCCGGCCACGGCCCTGAGCTTTTCGGCCTTGAGTTTCTTCTCGAACAGCGCGTCCGCAAGACCGGCCCGGTCTTTTTCCATATCGGCAAACCCCTGGATGTCGATCTTGAGAGACGGCTTGTCCGTGAGGATCTTGACGAGGACACCGAGCCTCTCCTCCGCCCCCGGGGGAAGCACCGCCCTGCCGGGTTCGAACTCGATGACGCTCAGCTCGGACGCGCCCGGGTAGAGGGCATCGAGGAGAGAGAACGGTGATGTCGCCGCCTTGGAGATGGTGTTGATGATCATGGTGAGGATGATGCTCGCGACACTGAACTCGGGATCGTCGGTACGTCCCTTCACCGGCAGGTGCAGATCGATGAGCCCCTTCGGGTCCTTGAGCAGGGACACCGCGAGCTTGATCGGCAGATTGACGGCATCCTCGCTTTCCACGGAGCCGCCGAAGGTGAGCTGGTCGATGAGGACGTCGTTGCGCGCATTGAGCTCTTTTTTGTCGATGAGATATTCGAGATCGAGCGAGAGCTTTCCCCGTTCTATGGCATAACCGAGATACCTCCCCGAATACGGGGTCAGGGCGCTCAGGTCCATGTCCTGAACATTCGTGTGGAGGTCGAGGAACACATCGTCCGTAAAGGGGTTGATCCTGCCGGTTATCTTCAGCGGCGTGCTGTAGTTGAGCTTTCCGGAAAAATTCAGGGCCGCCGGCTGAACCCGCTCCGACGAGAGACCGGTGACCGAACCCCAGATCTCACCCAGATCCGCCGAGAAGCTGGGCTTGACCGAGCGGTCGAGGAAGCTCACGTCTCCGTTATGCAGAGCCACCCGGGCGATCTTGATCTGTTCGAAGGTCTGTTCTCCGCCTTCCACCGGGGCCGTCCCGGTATCTTTTCCGGCCTGGAAGGCGTTTCTGATGTTCAGCGAGCCGTCTTTCTGGACGATGATCTGCGAGAACACGTCTTCGATGCGTACGCCGCCGATCTCGAGACTGCCCGGGTCGGACACGAGGCTGATATCGTCGAGGATCAGGGTCCGCCACTTGATGAAATCGTCGGCGTGCTTCTTGTCCACGGAGGCGAAATCCCCGACCCGGGCGCTGCCGGCAAACGATGTCTTGAGCGTATTGTCCGGGGTTTCCCCCACGCTCACGTCACCCTCGGCGGAGAGGTGGCCGCGGGTCACCACAAGCTGCACCTTATCGGCGAAGTAGGGCTGCACCCAGCCGATCTCCAGCCCCTTTACGTCCATCCGGGCCCTGCATAGCAGGGGATTCAGCGACAGATGGGCCGCAGCGGAAACGGAGCCGGTGCCGTTGAGCCGCGAAGCGAGCCGGATGTTCCCCTGCGCGTCCGGCCGGGTGGAAAGTTCCCGGGCCTGGAGGTCCACCTCGCTCCACACGATCTTCGCTGGGTGGGTGTTGGATGCATCCGTGAACTCGACCGTGCCCTTGCTTATGCTGAAGGCATTCACATCCAGATTGAAGGTCTCCTCCGTGCGGGCCGGATCATCCGGTTCCCGGCCGGCGACGGTTGCCCCCGGTACCGGATCCTCCCCGCCGGTCTGATCATTGTTTTTTCCGTGCGCGTCCCGGGAAAGCAGGGCCACCCAGTCGAGAGCGCCCGAGGCGTCCCTCCTGAGGTGGAGCCTGGGGGAATCGATCTTTACATCGGAGAGTATCACGGTCCTGTCCGACAGCCGGGAGGGTGCCAGGGTAACCCGGGCGTCGGGCAGGGTGACGAGCGGACGGCCCTTTGGATCGAGAACGGAAAGATCCTTCAGCGACAGGTCGCCCAGGACCACGATATCCGGCTTGCGGTTCCGGCTCTGGATATAGGATACCTTTCCTCTCAGGTCGAGTGAGCCCGACTGGACGACGATTTCGAGGTCGCGCGGGACATACCCCATGTAGAACGGAAGGGAAAGGCCTTTCAGGTCGATATCCAGCGAGGTTTCCAGGGAATCCGCAAAGGGCTTCGTCTGGCCGGTCAGGGAAAAGGCGGTGCCGTTTACCACGGCGGCCAGGCTCGGCTGGACAAAGGTTTCCACGAACTCGTCGATGTTCGATACAAAGGGGATGCCCACGGTGATGTCCGTGGTCAGATGGCGGGTATCGGTAACCCGGTCCCTGAGCTCCAGGGAGCCGCCAATGACGCGGATGTTGCCCAGGGCAAATGAGAGCGGCTCTCCGGATGGGCCCGAGCCCCCGGAGAGATCGGAGAAGTTGTACTGGTTGGGTGCGGTGCGGGTGATGACGAGCGAAGGGTTTTCGAGGCGTATCTCCCGCGCGATGAGGGCCTTTCTGAAGAGCGACCTGATCTGGAAATTGACGAAGAGCTCGTCGAACGAGGCGACGGGAGCTTCTTCCCGGTTTTCCGAAACCGCGAACCCTTTCACCTTCACGGACAGTACGAAGGGATTGATATCCATGTCCCTGATGGTCACTTCCCGGTGCGTCGCCCCGGCGAGGCGGTCCTGGGCGAGGGGCCTTAGGAAGACGGGAAGAATCAGAAAACCTGCGGCTGCATACCCAACGAAGAGAAGCACCAGAATAATCGAGACCTTTCTCCACATGATCGGCCACCGTCCGGAAACGACATTGAGAACCCATCCTTAAGAACTAGGGCAGGGAGCGTGCTGAAGAACGACCATCCCTTTTAAAAAGCGCTGTAAGGATCAACTCTCTTAATAATTATACAGGTTCACCGGTAAAAAATGCAAGGAGGTTGTGGTAAAATATCCGGGGAACGCTTTTTTTTATATGGCAAAAAAGGTGGCTTTCAGCTGACATGGTTCCGGATAATTCATTATGGTGCACGTGCTTGTAAAATGCAGGACCGTCCGGGGGCATACCCGCCGGAGACGAGAGATGGCTGTTTTAGAGGAGGGAATATGAAGCACGATATCCTGCTCATCAATCCGCAGGACAATGTCGGGGTGGCCCTGGACGATATTCCCCGGGGCGGAAAGGCTCGCATTTCCACCGGAGAGCGGGTGGAGGCGGTGGACGACATCCCCTACAGCCACAAGATGGCGCTCGAAGACATCCGCGCAGGGGAGCCGGTGCGCAAATACGGCGAGGAAATCGGCCGCGCGCAGACGGATATCCCTCGGGGGAGCTGGGTCCATACCCACAATCTTAAGACCGGGGAGCAATGACCATGGCAGGGCATACCTTTAGAGGTTTTGTTCGTCCGGACGGCTCGGTGGGCATCAGAAACCATATCGCCGTAATCCCCACGGTCTCTTGCGCAGCCGGAGTAGCCGCGAACATCGCCCGGGCCGTCCCCCGGGCCGTGCCCCTGATGCACGGGCACGGATGCGGAAGGGCGCTCGAGATAGCCATGCACCATCAGGTGCTGGCTGGCCTGGGCAGGAATCCCAACGTGGCGGCAGCGCTCGTGGTGGGGCTGGGGTGCGAAACCATTCAGGCCTCCGCGGTCGCGGGCGAGATCGCGAAGACCGGCAAGCCCTGTGAGTTTCTCGTCATTCAGGAGCAGGGCGGTTCCGGGAAGACCACGGAAAAAGGCATCGAAATCGTGAGACGCTTTCAGAAAGAAGCGCAGGCCCTACGATGCAGCGAATGTCCCATGAGCCGCATCGTGCTCGGGCTCGAATGCGGGGGCTCCGACGCCTTCTCGGGCATCACGGCCAACCCGGCCGTGGGCCTCGTCTCGGACTGGCTCGTCGGGTGCGGGGGAACCGTGGTCCTCACCGAGACCACCGAGATGATCGGCACTGAGCACATCCTCTCGCGCAGAGCGGCGAGTCCTGAGGTAGCCGCCCGGGTTGAACAAATCATCTCCCAGGCGCGCAGGCGCACCCACGATATCCTTGGGCCGCTCGCCTCGTGCGTCATTGCGCCCGGCAACATGGACGGGGGCCTGAGCTCCATCCGCGAGAAGTCCCTGGGCTGCATCGTCAAGGGGGGCGGCACGACTGTCACCCAGGTGGTGGACTACGGGCAGGCGCCGGCGAAGAAGGGGCTGGTGATCATGGATGGGCCAGGGTACGACATGGAGTCTCTGGCAGGGCTCGCTGCCGCGGGCTGCCAGCTCATCGTATTCACCACGGGACGCGGCACCCCGGCGGGTTTTCCGCTGGTGCCCGTGATCAAGGTCGCGAGCACCGGCAGGCTCTACGATCTCATGGAAGACGACATGGACATCAACGCGGGCGGGGTACTCGAAGGCGGGAGCCTTGAAGACATCGCCCACGACCTGAAGACGTTCGCAATGACGGTGATGAACGGCGAGCGGACCAGGGCGGAAAGGAACGATCAGAACGGCGTTCTCTGTATCGCCGCCATGACCCCGGCCTTTTAGCCTCTTCATTGATGAAGGGAGGCGATGGCGCGGTGTTCTGTAACCCCCTCTACGTTCCCCCGCCCGGTGCAGTCCTCGTGCGGCCGCGGCAGTATGCGTGCTCCACCGGCTCAGGAGCCGTAACGCGAGCCTCTCAAGTCCTGTGCCTGTTCCCGGCCGGCACGTGACCTCAGCCTGATAAGGCCTTTTGATTCCCGCAGGAGTGCGGGGAAAAGGGGACTTGCGTAGCATATGCCAATGGACGAGGGAACTTGCGCCCATATGCCCATGGATGTATAGTGGATGGTAGATGCCGGGAGTATTCCCGGGTGCGGGCAAGAGGACGCCTTTTAGAAATGGGGTGGATATGAAGAATATTTTGAGCAAGATAGACGCGCTGGCGCGTTATCATAACGAGGTCTCTCCGGATCTGGTAAAGACCAAGGATATCAAGCTGGGCCTGAGAAACTTCGACGGATCGGGGGTCGTGGCGGGGATCACCTCCAAGGGCGAGGTGCTCGGCTATGAGCGGGTGCCCGACAAGCGCGGGGGAGGGTACGTGGTGAAACCCATCCACGGCAGGCTCCTCTACTGCGGGTACGACGCCATCGAGTTGGCCCGGAGGATCCAGGCCGAGGACCGGTTCGGGTTCGAGGAAGTGGCGTATCTCCTGCTCACCGGGGAGCTTCCCAACGTCGAGGACCTGGACCACTTCGCCAGACTGATGGCAAAGAAGAGGTCTCTCACCCGGCTCGAGCGGGGCATACTCATGCAGGAGGCCCAGAACGACAACCAGATGTTCGCCCTGCACGCGGTCATCTCGCACCTGAGCAGGTGCGACCCCAACCCCGTGTCCATCCATATCGGCGACGTGATCGAGACCTGTATCTCGCTGATCGCCAAGTTCTCGACCGTGGTGGCCTACAACTACCGAGTCTCGCGCTACCGCAGCGGGTCGGATCTGATCATGCTCCAGCCCGATCCCGATCTGTCCATGGCAGAGAACTTTCTCTATCTCCTCAGAGGGCAGAGGCCCACCAGGAAAGAGGCCCTTCTGTTCGACCTGGCATTGATGCTCCACGCCGAGCACGGTGGAGGGAACAACTCTACCTTTGCGGTGCGCACGGTCTCGTCCAGCGGCGCCAACACCTACATGGCCATCTGCTCGGGCATCGCCTCCTTGAGCGGCCATCTCCACGGGGGTGCCAACGAGGCGGTCATGATGATGATGCGGGACATCCGCAAAAACGTGAAGGACTGGGAGAGCCGAAAAGAGGTGCGCCGCTATCTCACCCGGATTCTTGAAGGAAAGGCCCACGACGGCGCAGGCAAGATCTACGGCATGGGACACGCCGTCTACACCCTCTCGGACCCCAGGTGCACGATCCTGAAGGAAAAGGCCGAGGCGATCGCAATCAGGAAGGAGCAGATCCAGGAGCTCAGGCTCATGGATCTCGTTGCAGAACTCGCATCCGAGCTCCTCTACGAGCGTAAGGGCCAGGTCGTGTCCCCCAACGTGGATTTTTACTCGGGCTTCGTCTACAAGATACTCGGTATCCCCATCGACCTCTTCACCCCCATCTTTGCCATGGCCAGGGTCGTGGGCTGGTCCGCCCACCGGATCGAGCAGATCATTCAGGCAAAGATCATCCGGCCTGCGTACGTGACCTCCCTGCCCGGAGAAAACCATTATGTGCCCCTCAACGAGCGGAAACGGACGGACGACCCGGAGGACGTGCAGGCCTCGGGATAAAGGGCCTGCCCGGATTGGCGATTGACAGGAGGGTGTCGCCTTTTTATAGTCTTTCAGGCAGAGAGACACCCGGCTGCGCGGCGTATGAGACCATCAGCGGTTCTCCTTTTCGCGGGATACGAGGCGAGGAGAGGGGAGAGCGGATTCCTGAAAATTCCGCAATCCCGGACAGGACGGGTGTCTTGTCGATGCTGTCCGGGCGGGCCGCGAGGGGCTCGCCGTAAGATTACCTTAAAAGAAAGGCGGCCAGGCATATATGGCACATCTGACACTCTCGGAATGGCTCACCCGGGCTGAGAACAATCCCCGGTTCATGGAAAACGTCACCGCGGTCAGGCACCTGCCGGCAAGGGACGCGGTGCTCGCGCCGTACCCCGCCTGGGTGGACGGGAGGATCCGCGCCGTTCTGGACAGGCGCGGCTTTAAGAGCCTCTACAGCCACCAGGCCCGGGCCGTGGAGCTCGTCCGCCAGGGGCGTGACGTGGTGCTCGTGACCCCGACCGCGAGCGGCAAGACCCTGTGCTACAATCTGCCCGTGCTCCAGAAGATCCTGGAAAACGGCGAAAACCGCGCCCTGTATCTGTTTCCCACCAAGGCCCTCGCCCAGGACCAGATGCACGAGATCCACGGTCTCATCACGGACCTGAAGGCGGACATCCGTACCTTCACCTATGACGGCGACACGCCCGACGACGCCCGCCAGGCCATCCGGAAGCAGGGCCACGTGGTCATCACCAACCCGGACATGCTCCACGCCGGGATTATGCCCCACCACACCAAGTGGCAGAAGCTTTTTTCCAACCTGGCCTACGTGGTCATCGACGAGCTGCACGTCTACCGGGGGGTCTTCGGCAGCCACCTGACCAACGTGATCAGGCGGCTGAAGCGGATCTGCCGGTTCTACGGCGTTGACCCGGTGTTCATCTGCTGCTCGGCCACGGTAGCCAACCCAGGGGAGCACGCACAGCGGCTGCTGGGAAAAGAGGTCGAGCTCATCGACGAGAGCGGGGCGCCGACCTCGGCCAAGACCTTCATGCTCTACAACCCGCCCATCGTGAACCGGGAGCTGGGCATCCGCCAGTCCGCGCTCACCCCGGCCCGGACCATCGCGGGCGAGCTCATAGGCAACGGCATCCAGACCATTGTATTCACCACGAGCAGGCTCACCGTGGAGGTGCTCACCAAGTATCTCAAGGACCAGTTCAAGAACGGCAGGCCCGTGGACGACCACTTTGTCACCGGATACCGGGGCGGCTACCTCCCGAAGCTCAGGCGAAGGATCGAAAAGGGCCTGCGCGACCGCGAGGTCATGGGCGTGGTGAGCACCAGCGCCCTGGAGCTGGGGATCGACATCGGAGACCTGGAGGCGTGCGTCATCACGGGCTACCCTGGCTCCATCGCCAGCACCTGGCAGCAGGCGGGCAGGGCGGGGCGCCGCAGCGGGCAGAGCCTCGCGGTGCTTGTCGCCCGGAGCACGCCTATGGACCAGTTCATGGTGGAGAACACCGACTACTTCTTCTCCCGCTCGCCCGAGCACTGCCGGGTCAACCCGGACAACCTCCTGATCCTGCTGCACCACATCAAGAGCGCGGCCTTCGAGCTTCCCTTCGAGAAGGGGGAGAGTTTCGGGGAGGAGGACCTCGAAGAGTTCTTAAGCTACCTGGAGGAGAAGGGGGTGCTCCACCGGGTGGACGACCGCTGGCACTGGGCCGCCGAGAGCTACCCCGCCGACGAGGTGTCTCTCAGAACCGTCGATCCGGAGAACGTGGTGGTGGTCGACACCACGGACGCCTCATCCCACAGGATCATCGCCGAGGTGGACTGGGACAGCGCCTTCACCACGGTGCACGACGGGGCCATCTACATGGTGGAGTCGCAGCAGTATCACGTGGACAAGCTCGACCTCGAGCGCAGGAAGGCCTATGTGCACAAGGTCGACTCCGACTACTACACCGACGCCATGACGTATACCAGCGTCCGGGTCCTGGACGAGTTCGGCGTGAAGCACGCGGGAAACATCATCGTGGAGAACGGCGAGGTGCAGGTGGTCCGCAAGGTGGTGGGCTTCAAGAAGATCAAGTTCTACACCTCGGAGAACGTGGGCTACGGCGAGGTGAACCTGCCCGAGCGGCAGATGCACACCACGAGCTACTGGTTCACCGTCCCCTGGGATTCTCTCTCCACCCTGGGTTTCCGGAGGGAGGAGATCATCGACGGCCTCATGGGCCTGGCCTATACGCTCCACCACCTGGCCGCCATCATGCTCATGGCCGACACCCGTGACATCGACCGCTGCATCGGGGACAAGAGCGGGCAGTGGTACGTGCGCCACGGCAGGGACCGCAGGGTCATCACCGACCTGCCCGCGGGTGGCGCGGCAGAAGGAGCGGTCATGGTGGACGCCTACGATCCCACGGTGTTCATCTTCGACGCCTATCCGGGGGGCGTGGGATTCTCGGAACTGCTCTTCGAGCAGCACGCGACCCTGCTCAACCTGGCAAAAGGGCTTATCGCCTCCTGCGTGTGCGAGCATGGCTGCCCCATGTGCGTGGGACCGGTCCTGGAGGTGGGTCCCTCCGCGAAGAAGGCGGCCCTGGCCATCATCGAGCTGATCGAGAGCTCCTCTTCCCAATCGGGGACGGGTTCACATTCCGGCGACCTGAGCAGCCGCCCGATCCCTCGAGCCACATGAAAGCGACGCCTGCATGCGCCTATACGGGAAGGTGGTTTCGTGCGGAAGTTTGGGGGGGGCGGGGAGGCGGCCCCTTAGAGACGCCCCTCGAACTCTCTCAGGAAGCGGTTGAAGAATTCCTCCATAAAGGCATGGCGCTCCTGTGCCATGTGCCTGCCCTCCGGGGTGAGCATCCGGTCCTTGATCTTGGAGAGTTTGACCATGTACTCCCGGTAGCCGGTATCGTCTCTGCTGTAGGGCTTTGCCAAGAGCGGGTCCATGTCCGGGTTGTGGAGCACCGCACCCACCTCGCCTGCAAAGAGATAGGCCCGGGCGATGCCCACCGCGCCGATGGCGTCGAGCTTGTCGGCATCGAAGAGAACCTTCGCCTCCAGGGTCTGGGGATGGTGGCTGTTGCGGTACCGGTGAGAGATGATGCAGTGGATGATGTTCTCTTTCTTTTCCGGTGGTATGGGATACTTCTCCAGGATCTCGCCCGCGATGCGGGCGCCCAGCTCGGCGTGGCAGAGCGAGCCCTTGGAGGTGTCCTGGATCGCCCTGCCGATGTCGTGCAGATAGGCGGCGATGGCGAGTACCTCCAGGTTCGCGCCCTCGACACGGCCGATGTGCATGCACAGACGGTACACCCGTTCGGTATGCTCCCAGTCGTGGCTGTATTTTGCATCGGCAAAATGGTTCCGGGCAAAGTCCCGGATGGATTCAATGGTGTCGTGCATGTCAGAGGCTGATAGCACAATCGTTTGCGATCAATCAACGCCCCAATTCGGGGACGGGTTCCACATTTCCCGTCCAAGCTGCCCGAGGCAGGTAAGGCCCGGGAATACAAGCCTGACCCGGAACGCGAATTGGAATGCTGAAATGTGAACCCGTCCCCCGTCCCCGAATTGGCTGTTTGGCCTTGACAGGAAAAGTGGCGATATATTAGCCATTACAGTTATTCTGATAATCTGGCATTTCTGCGCGATTGCGCCGCGGTACCGGAAAGGAGAACTGACATGAGCACGGAGAAGAAAGACAGACTGGGGATGTCCTCAAGGGCCGTCCATGCGGGTGAGCCTCGTAATCACTATGCCGATGCGATCACTACCCCTATCTTCCAGACGTCCACCTTTGTCTTCCGGAACAGCGACGAGATCGAGGAGTACACCAAACACAAGAAGGAGCGCTTCGAATACGGCAGGTACGGAAACCCCACCGAGCTCATCGCGCAGAACCGGCTTGCAGATCTGGAGGGCGCCGAGGACTGCGTGGTGTTGTCATCGGGCATGATGGCCATCACCACCACCATCCTCTCCCTGGTGCGCACCGGCGATCACATCGTCATCACCGACGACAGTTACAAGAAGACCCTGGAGTTCTGCAGGTCATACCTGAAGCGCTTCGGGATCGAGTGCACCATCGTGCCGTTCGGGGACTACGACGCCCTGGAAGGCTCCATCAAGAGCAACACCCGCTTCATCTTCTCGGAGTCGCCCACCAACCCCTATCTCAACGTGTTCGACCTGAAGCTTCTCAAGGAGATCGCGGACCGTCACGGCGTCATCACCCTGATCGACAGCACCATCGCCACGCCCATCAACCAGCGGCCGCTGGAGCTCGGCATCGACCTGGTCACCCACAGCGCCACCAAATATCTCGCCGGGCACAACGACATCCTGGCCGGGGCCGTGATGGGCCGGAAGGATCTCATCGCGCCGATCCGAAACCTCCACAAGTCCATGGGCGGGCTCATCGATCCCCATTGCTGCTACCTGCTCCTGCGGGGCCTGAAGACCTTTCCCATGCGGGTGGAAAGGCAGAATGACACCGCTTTGCAGGTGGCGCGGTTCCTGGAGGGCCACCCGGACATCCAGCGGGTGTACTATCCCCTGCTGGAGAGCCACCAGCACTATTCCATCGCCCGGGAGCAGATGAAGGGCGGGGGATGCGTGGTGACCTTCGAGATGAAGGGCGGCATCGACGAGGCCAAACGGTTCATGGACTCCCTGGAGATGATCTTTATCGGGCCGAGCTTCGGCGGGGCCGAGACGCTCATCACCCATCCCGCAACCGTGAGCTACTACGACTACACCAGGGAGGAGCGCTACGAGCTGGGGATCATCGATACCCTCTTCAGGCTCGCAGTGGGGCTGGAAGATGTCGATGACATCATCGCCGACCTTCAGGGCGCACTCGAAAGGGCGCGCCGGTAGGAGAAAGGCGGACTCGTCTTTTTTCTCCCGGAAAGGCCCTGTACCCTTACCGGTCGCCGCGGGCGGACCATTCCGTCTGTTTCGCTCCCCTTTCGGCTTTCAAGGAGGATCGTCATACAGCAGGCCTGAACAGCGGCAGGCTGATGTCGGGCGTGACGTCCTCCCACACGACGGAAACCGGCATTTCACAGGAAACCTCCCCGGGCGCGCATCCCACGATGTTCGTCAGGAGCCGCGGCCCTTCCTGGAGCTCCACCACGGCGACCACATAGGGGGCGTCTTTCCGGAAACCCTCGTGATAGATCGCGTGGTAGACCGCATACGTGTATACCTTCCCGACCCCGGCCGATACGATCCACTCGATATCGCGGCACAGGCAGCGCGGGCAGACGAGTGACGGGGGAAAACGGACATGTCCGCACGAAGCGCACTTCTGGAACTTGAGCTCATGGTTTTTGCAGCCTTCCCAGAACTGCCGGTTGTCGCCGTTTATCCGCGGCAGCGGTTTTTCGTACGCCATCGCTATATCCTCCCCAGAACACAGCAGGAGTGAGCCTGCAGGATTCCGCCGTTGTCGCTCACCAGGATAATGTTGGGCTCGTTCGTTTCTGTGGCGGGGCCGAGCTGGCGGTCGCCGCACCTGCCCATGATCTGCATGGCCGCCTCGCTCAAGGGGGTGAGCCCCATGTAGTATGCCTCGGAGAGCTGCCCGCCCGAGGTGTTGACGGGCATGCGGCCGCCCGGCCCGATCGTGCCGCCAGCGAACCAGGCTTCGCCTTCACCCGGTCCGAAGAACCCGTAGTCCTGGAGCGTTACCTCCACGGTGTAGGTAAAGCAGTCGTAAATCTCGCACGCATCGACATCGTCTCGCGTGATGCCCGCCATGGAGAGCGCGGTTTCGCACGCCTTTCGTGCCCCGGTCGAATCGGTCAGTGCGCCTGATTGCGCAACCTGCACGGACGGGTTGTGCTGGCCGAGGCCCAGGATGACGGCGGGCCGGTGTCTGAGGTCTCGGGCCCGCTCCAGGGTGGTGACGATCACGGCCCTGCCGCCGTCGTTCACAAGGCAGTTGTCCGGCAGGCGCAAGGGCTCCACCACGTACTTCGAGGACAGGTAGTTGTCGAAGGACATGGGCCTGCCGTGCATCACGGCGAGCGGGTTCAGGTTCGCCCAGGCACGCTGGTCCACGGCGATATGCTTCCATGTCTGCGGCCCGGTATTGAATTCGTGCATGGCCCTGCGCGCAGCGAGGGCATACCCCCCGGTGGCCCCGAAGTGGCCGAAGACGGCATCATCACCGGCAAAATCCATGAGCATGGCAAGCATGCTGTCGCTGGAGAGAGCGTTGTGGCCGTAGGAGATGAGCACGTTTTGGCACAGTCCCGCATCGAGCACGCCGACCGCGTGCTGAAGGTGGCTGCGCGATCAGTTTGCGTCCTGGCTCAGGTAGGCGGGCTCGATCCCCAGATGTTGCGCCACCAGATACGGGGTGAGATCGTTCTCGTCCGAAGAGGCGGGGAAATGCCGGTAGCAGACGAGCCCGTCGATGTCATCCTTTGCAAGGCCGGCATCGGCGATGGCGTTCGTGCACGCCTCCAGATGGAAGCTCAGCGAGGTCCTTCCCGGCACCCTTCCCTGCGGGGTATACCCCACGCCGACGATGGCATACGTTTTTTCCCTGTTCATGGACGAGGCCTCCTTTTTTATCATCTCTTAATGATGGTCCAATGCTCTCACGGCCTGCCACGGACAGGCCGGTACATTTTCGATGTTCTGATGCCCATTTACCGGTCCGGCACGTAAATCTCCGAATCACATGCGATCCTTTCCCGGGATTCGATTCCATGCCTTATCTGCCGGATCAGCGAGCTTGCCAGAGGGGTGGTCCATTTCTCCGCAAGGGGGAACACCGTGGACACATTCGAGGGAACACGAGCGTAATCGTTCCTTCTCTTTCATGTTATCTCTCCATGTATCACAATCGGGCCGGGGCACATACCAAAAAAAGAAGGGTTTTGCTGCAATACGTGCGTGCAGGCCCGGGGTGCGTCCTGCTCATTCGTTAAAAGAACAGGGTCTGACCGTGCCGAAGATCCACGAGCCTGTCCGACAGGCCTGCGCGATCCATCTCTTCCCTGATCTGCTGCCGGGGCAGGTAAACGGGCTCGTCGCCCAGCCTGAACGTCCCCCAGTGCACGACCATGAGCCGCTTCGCGCCCAGCTCCCGGAACGCCCTGACCGTCTCTTCCGGGTTGATGTGCGAATGCTTCATGAACCAGCGGGGCTCGTACGCCCCCAGGTTGAAGATCGCGAGGTCGATATCGAACTCGCATCCGACCTCTTCGAACCGGTCGAAGTAGGACAGGTCTCCGGATACATAGATGACAGGCCCGGTTTTCGTCCGGATGAGATAGGACCCCCACAAGGCCGTGTTCGGTCCGGTGATGGGGTTGCGCATGGTCCAGTGGCTGCATGGCAGCAGAATGATCTCGCGGGAGCCGTCCGAAAAGGAGTCGAACCAGTCGAGCTCGTGGACGGTCTCGGCCCCGTACTTCCAGAGAAGCTCCTGGTAGCCGGACGGCGTGATGAATTGGGAGCGCCGGCCGAAGCGCTTTGTCGAGCCTGCGTCCAGATGGTCGTAGTGCCCGTGGGTGATGAGCACATAGTCGGGCTCGGGCATGTCCGAGGCATCGAAGGCGAGCGGGGTGAAGTTCTTGATGGGCCAGAACAGGCCGTCCAGAACGGGGTCGATCAGAAGGGAGGCATCCTCGTCCCTGATCAGGACCGTCGCATGCGTGATAAAGGTCACGCTCAGGCCCGGGTATCGTCTCACCGGATTCCAGTCGATGTCCACCGGACTCACTCGTTCGTACCGGTAGAGGTGTTTGAACTCGTTTCGGCTGAAGAGCTTCCACTTGAGGACATCGAGAAATCTGCGGCGTCCTCCTGAATTCCAGGGGTCTGCAAAGGCCCCGTCACGGTGATGGAGCTTTTGTCCGGCGATCTCGCGCAGGGTCATGCCTCTTCCGGTCTTCCGGCCTGCGCAGGGCCCGCTGTCCTGGGAAGACGCCGGCAGATGAGTCCAGAAGAAGGCCGCTCCCAGGATAAACACGATCCCGAAAACGTAGGGTATGAATGCCCGCATCTTCCAACCAATAAAGGATTCGCGGCCGGGTTTCAAGTGCGGGGGATCAAGGAGAAAAGAGGCGGCAATACGTCATGCCGGCCGGGCAGATGCCGGAATGCAGGGGGAAAAGGGGGATGAGAGTTTCCTCACCCCCCATAGCGAAAAGCCCGCGTCTTCGCGTTTATCGAAGATTATGGAAGGTTATTTCAGCTTCCCTTTTGCCTTCAGCTCACTCGCCGCCTTGTCGAGTCCGAGCTCCTTGAGCGCCTTTGCCTTCTGCCAACCGGTCTTGGGGTCCCAGCCCTCCAGCTCGTAGTAGCGGGTTTTCCACTCCTCGAACTTGTTCTTGTCCAGGTGCCTGGGCACGACGTTGCGATAATCCCACTTTCCGTTTTCCTTGGTCGGCATGTAGTAGGACGGGGGTTCGCCGGGCACGTACGATGTCCCCTCCGTATCGACGGAGAATACGTAGTCCGGGAAGGTTTCCATATCCCGGTGGCGGCCCTGCAGGGTCCAGATCGCCTTGTTCAGGTTGTGCATCTTCCTGCCCATCTCCAGCGATTCCTCGAAGCTGATTTTCCTGCCGGTGACGGCCTTGAAGAATTTCAGCTCGCCCTCGGGGGTGATGCCTCTGTTGTCGGGGCCGTACGGATTCACGAAATCCGCGAAGGCGTTGTCGCACAGCCCGCACGTCTGCTTCCAGAAGGTTGAATAATGGAGCAGCCATGCGGTGGTTCTGGCCATGTGTACCGAATAGATGTTGCTCGTGGCGAAATTCATCATCTCGGGATCGTAATACGGCGGCATCTCGCCGACCCATTTGGCGACCTGCTCCGCGGTTACAATGGGTGTCTTCTTGGCCGGGATGTCCAGGCTCGGCATCCAGTAGGCGGGTACGTTGAAGTCGTGACAGTTGATGTCTCTGCCCCCGACAATGGATGCGTAGCCCCAGTATACCTCGGCCCTGGTGTCGTAGTGCACAGGGTATCCCCAGAACATTGCAGCCATGATACCGGACTCGGTGTCCTCTTTATACCTTCCCCATCTCTCGGCGGCTCGCGGGATTCCTTCCGTGATATCGTCGCCGATTCCCTTCCGGAACGCTACCTGCGTCAGGAACTGCTGGATGAACTCCACCTCTCCCATCTTGTCGAAGGGGATATCCGTGTCGATCTTCTTGCCTCTGCCGAGTACACCCTTGTCATAGAGGGTCTTGAGGTATGCCAGCTCGGTGTGGAGCTCGAACGAGTTGATCCCCATACGCTGGGCCAGGTCTGCGGCATATCCGGTTATCTCGGTGATCTTTCCGTGCTTCGCAAGATCCCAGTTCTGGTAGTAGAGGGCATCGACACAGATGGATTCGTTGCCGTAGCCTGAAGACGTTCTCGGCTTGCAGTTCAGGTGGCATCCCGTACATCCGCTCGCCCTGCGCTGATTGTCGAAGGGCGCCCATCCCCTGTTGGGGTGTCCGCCGAAATGGGAGGTGATGAACTCCTGCCATGCATTGATCTTTGGGTTGTCCACATTGGCGCCATAGTTTTTCTCCGCCCAGACGCGGACCTGCATGAGCTCGTTGGGATCGGCTACTTCCACGCTTCCCGTGCCCAGCACGCTGATCGCCTTGAGGTTTTTCGACCCCCAGACTCCGCCGAAGCCGCCCTGCCCGAAGGCATTGCCCGCGTCGGTGATGACGGCGCCCAGCCTGCTCCTGTTTTCTCCCGCAGGGCCTATGGTGAGCACCGAGGGCCGCTGGATCGTCTCGCCCTTCTTGGTTGCTCGCCATTTGCCGTAGCCCGCGCTGCCGATCACGTTCTTGAAGATGACCTTCTGCGTGTCCACGGTGTCCAGGCCCCAGAGGTTGGTCGCATCGATGAGCTCGACGTCGCCGTCGACGATGTTGATCCAGGTCGGCTTCTCTGCAGCGCCCTCGAGAACGATGGCGTCGAACCCTGCATACTTGCACATGTTGGCAAAGCGCCCGCCCACGTTGGTCCTCGAGAACCATTCATAGGGGTAGGACTGTGCCTGGATGCCCACCATCTCGGTTCTGCAGGCGGCGGGAATCAGGGACCCGGAGAAATAGCTCGGTGCGATGACCAGGGTGTTCCCCGGGTCGAATGCGCCGACGCTCTTGTCCTTTACCAGGTCAAAGAAAAGGGCGACAGCCAGCCCGTGACCGCCCAGCCATTCCTTGTAATCACTGGTGTTGAGGGTGGATACCTTCTTTGTCGTGAGATTTACTCTCAGAATTTTTCCTGTGCATAAATACATGGTGTTTCACCTCCAGGGAGAGTTAGTCGGTGGGGAGTCCGAGTTTGGCCCAGCCTTCGCCGCGCAGATTCACGTTGTATTCCTTGTGCCCGCTGGGCTGTTCTGAAGTGAACTTGATGGCGTTCTGGGGACATACCTCGACGCAGGCCTGTTTCCCTGTCTGTTTCCAGAAGGGCGTGTCCAGGCACATGTCGCACTTGAGAGCGACCTTGTACTTCAGGTTGAAGCTGATCCTCGAGGGGGTGAAGTGGCAGGCCTCGATGCATTTCCTGCAGCCGATGCACTCTTTTTTATTGATGTAGCGCACCCCGGTCTTGGGATCGATGCACAGGGCCTTGTCCTTCAGCGGGCATGCGTAGTAGCAGGCCGGATCGGCGCATTGTCTGCACACCGCGATCTCTATGTCGTTGGGGAACTCGGCGAAGGCGTCGTCGATGATCTGTATCCTGGCGGTGCTCAGGTTCGAAGACCCCTCATGGACCATCGAGCAGGCAAGCATGCAGCTCATACAGCCGGCGCACTTCTTCTGATCCACCACGAGGAACATCTTTGAAGGAGATGCCGTCTGCGCCTTGGCATCCGCCGCATCCGCCCGTGACGGCAGGGTCAGGGCCGCAGCCCCTCCCAGCGCTGCAGCGACCGTGGTCGACATCTTGACAAAATCTCTCCTTGTCATGCCACTGTTCTTGTTGTCTCCATTGTCTTTTCCCATGAAAAATGGCTCCTTTCATCGAATTTTGACGTGACTGATTCTTGGTGTTAGTTCTGGCCGAATTTCCTGATCAACATGATGTTTCGATCCTTTTTCTCTATGAACTCACGCACCCTCCTTTGTCTGGATTGACCTCCATGCCGCCATATTTCGTGCAGACGTGCGCTGGGCTTCTCCTCCGGCACATCGTGCTTTCCTCCCCGTCGATTCGAAGCAGGCGCCCACGCTCTCTATCCGATCTTGACGATCTTTCCGTCCTTCCAGGTGAGCTCTTTGAGAGACAGGGCCTTGCGCGGGCAGCCGGCCACGCACTGGGGCTGACCGCCGCAGAGATCGCACTTGAAGGCCTTTTTCTTGGCGGGGTTGAACCTGGCCATGCCGTACGGGCATGCCTTCACGCACAGCTCGCACCCGACACAGAGCTCCTCGTCTATGACCACGGCGCCGGTCTTCTCGTCGCGGCTGATCGCCTTTCTCGGGCAGACCTTCATACACGCGGGGTCCGGACAGTGGTGACACGTGCGGACATCCGCCTTCTTTTCAGCGCCGTCCGATGCCTTCTCAACGATGATCGAGCTCAGGTCGCGGTTTGCCTCCTGGTGGTGGAGCTTGCTGCAGATCTTCTCGCAGACGCCGCACCCGATGCACTTGGACTCATCGCAAACGATCGCCCGGGATGTGGCGCTTCCGGGAACCGCCGCCTGGCCGGTCGCCGCAAAGGCCCGGTTCAGGAAGCCTCCGGCGAGCTCTTCCGCGAGGATGGCCATTCCCGCGACCTTGATGAACTGCCTTCTGTTTATCCCCTCTTTCTGTTCCTTCTTGTTATCCATTGGTGCATTCTCCTTATCTTTTAAACGGCTTGAGAGCGGTTATCGTTGTCACGGTCATGTTCATGTGCGCGAGCCCACCGGGGCCGCTCACTGATGACGGGCATCCGGTTGATCGCCCACCGGTACACCCACAGCTCCGTGAAGATGACGGTCAGGGTGACGACGATCTCCATCCACGACGGGTAATATCTCACCGGTTCGGTCCAGTTGTACGCGATGAACACAAAGTTGAACCGGTTGATGAAGATGCCGATCATGGCCATGACCGCCGCTGTCTTGATCACGGACAGGGATTGCTTGCGTGCGCCCGAAAAGAAGAGCGCGCCCGGGATGACGACGAACCCGATGACCTCCAGGAGGTACCAGGCGCCGAAAGGTGTGGACAGCAGACTCCAGGTGTTGCCCCTGAGCAGGTCGAAGATCTTCAGGACGAGGTAGACGGCCATGATGCCCGTGCATACCTTCGCCAGGCTGATGACGATGGTGTCGTGGGTGCTGCCCATCTCGTCGGAGAGCCGCGCGCGGAAGGCCCTGCTGGTGATCGACCCCTCGAAGATCACCATGCACAGGCCCGCGAACATGCTCGATACGAGAAAGAGCAGGGGGATCAGCGGGGAATACCACAGCGGATGGATCTTGGCCTTGGCGAGCAGGAAGAGACCCCCCACGCCCGACTGATGGCCCAGCGCGATCGTGATGCCCAGGACGACGGCAACGAGATTCACCCAGTTCACCGCCCTCCAGAGCCTCCTGGCCCCGATCCATTCCGCGATGGCGGGAACGAACTCCACGAGCAGGAGCAGGGTGTACAGGAAGAAGTGCCAGGCCACCATGAACATGACCGAGGCGACCCCGAACTCGTTTCCGATGAGGAAGTTGAACGCGTTCCACGGCCGTCCCAGGTCAAGGACCAGGGCGCCGGCGTAAAACGAGTAGGAGAGGAAGCCGTTGAGCACCGTCACCCTGACGATGGGATGATATACCTTTTTCCCGAGAATATAATACATGAAGCTGATGACGTACGATCCGCCGGCAAAGGCTATGCCCACGAGCACGTCGAACCCGATCCACAGGCCCCAGGGGAAATCCTGGGAGAGATTCGTCACGGAGCCGAGCCCCAGGGCGAAGCGCATGACGATAAGTACCACGCCAAGGAGGATCACGGGGGCGGTAATGACGTTGAACGGCGTGAGATACGGCCTCTTCGGTTTCAGCTCCTGGGCGAGAGAGAAGGTCTCGGTGGTTGTCTGCGTATCCATGTCGCGCTCCTAATCATTGTCGCGTTTCCGCCGCGAGAGGTAGGCCAGACCGAACAGAACGGGAGGGACGATCAGGTCGATCCCATGAACGGTTTTGAGATATCCTTTCGTGAGGACCGGGTAGGGGGTCGTTCCCAGGTCGGTCCTGAAGCCGATTTGGTCGAAGGGGACCGCGGAGAGATAGAGCCAGCTCGTGCCCCCCACCTCGTGCTCCCCGTAGATGTGGTTGACGTAGGTGCCGGGCGCGTTCGCGATCCTGCCTTTGGCCTCCTGAAGCATTTCGCTCCTCGTGCCGAAGCTGAGGGCCTCCATCGGGCAGGCCTCCACACAGGCGGGTTTCTGGCCGTTCACCAGCCGTGTCGCATAGCAGAACGTGCACTTGCGGATCCGTGGAGCGGCCGAGTGGTATTCGAACTTGGGCATTTCGAACGGGCAGGCCACCATGCAGTACCTGCACCCCATACAGTTGGTGTGCCAGCTTATGGGGCCCTCTTTTTCCTTTTTCAGGGCGTTCACCAGACACGAGCTTACACAGGCGGCATCGCTGCAGTGCATGCACTGGGTTTTCACGTGTATCTCCGCGTCCCCGGCCATGTAGCGGTTCACGACGGTGAAGGCGGTCTCTGAGGTCGATCTCTTCCGGTCGAACACCGTGAGGTCGGAGAGGTCCGGCTCGGGCAGGCTGTTCGCCTGGGCACACGCCTCCTCGCAGAGCCTGCATCCGATGCACCGAGTCGTGTCGACGAGTACGGTCGCGGAATCCGGAAGGGGTCCGCTCGCATGTATTATCCGGGGTCTGGCCCCGAGAAGGATTCCGGAACCGATACCCATTGTCTTGAGAAAGGTTCTTCTGTTCACGTCTGGTTCTCCTTCGTGTTCATGAGTATTTCTCTCTGGAGCGAGGGTAGTCCTGGCTGAACCTTGCAATCTGCGGGTCTGATGTTGAAAAATCAGGACCCAGACTCTTTGTGTTTGATACCTGTGGGTGTTTCATCGTCGTTCCGTCCAAGGAGGAATAGGCCGATGCCTGCATGTCTCTGCCGTGTTCCGCGGCGAATACCGTTCCTTTCCGGGCGTCTTTGGCCAGTTTCTCGGTCATGAAGCGCCTGACAGCGTGTCATCCTTACGGATGATGTCCCTTGTCCTCTCCGGGGTTCCGTACGGCGGTCTCTTGGTCTGCGCCGTGAACCCGGCTATGGGCGGAAAGGATAGGCCTGTCCCGGAGCGCCCACCCGGTCCGAGAGGGGCCTGTTTCTTGCCATGGGAATAATGAGAGAACCACGTACCGATAGTTCGCGGCAGGTTGATGCGCGATCTCAGATAAATCATTCCCGGCCAGCTCAACCATGCAAGCATTTTAACCCCCTGGCAGTTATTGTCAAGAGAGTTGGATGTGCAAGATGTTGATATTACTGCTAAATAGATGCTCAATTGAGCATAATAGGTCATTATGACTATAAGATTTTGTTTGCATATTTGATTGTTGAACTACCCGGCTACTAGGACATTATCTGAAAATATTGTAGGAATATTCATACATCGATTCTGCCCTGCATATCCTGAGGGAAAAATCTGTCTGCCCGTGATTGCATATGATCTCAAGCCGGCGTTTCTGTCTCCCGGAATGTGCCCGGAATGTGCGGTTCGATAGTGGGGCTTGAAGGCGCCGGAGCGATCAAGAGGGGGCTCGCGCCCCCTCTCTGGTCTTCATCTCTGCTGTCAAGCCTTCCTGGCAGCCTGCATATCCGCCATAGCGAAGTCCAGGCCCAGACTCGTGAGCGTGGCGTCCGTGGGTATGCCGTCATCGTCCCACCCAAAGTAGGCATAGACCGAATCCTGCATCTTCCTGGTGTCTTCCTCGGTGTACACCGCGCCCTTCTTGGGGCCCTCCGGAAGCTTCTCGGTGGTGAAGCGTTTGGGCAGGATATCCTGTTTGCGCCTGACGCCTTCGCGTACCTGGAAGCACCGCTCGAGGGTTATGATGCGTTTGGCCGTAGTCCAGTACTCGTCATCGGACATATTCCAACCGCACAACGGATTGAGCATGTCGATGAACACCTTCGGGGTTTCCTTACCCCACGGATATCCGCCGACGAACGAGCATATGGTCAGCGAGTTGATCATGGCCCAGCGTGCGAGGGTCTTCGGGTCGCCTCCCTCGTGGTGGTCGCCTCCGCAGGTGCCCATGGCGTAGCTGGGGCCGCGTCCCTTGTCGCCCCGGGGGTCGTGGGCCGCGATCTCCTTGCCCTTGGTGTGGACCGCCCAGGCCTCCGATCCCTTGCCGATTTCCTCGGACATCCGTTTCACACCCCTGGCGAGCAGCTTGCCGGCTTTCCCGTCTTTATAGGCGATTTTCCTGAGCATCTCCACCGCGGCATCGGCATTGCCGAACTTGAGATCGACCCCGTCGAGATCCTTGGCGCTCAATACCCCGCGCTGCACGCACTCCATGGTGAAGCCGAGCACGCCGCCCGCACTGATGGCGTCGAGGCCCATGGCGTCTGCCATCTCGATGCACGCCATCATGCCGCCGAACTCGGTGAGCCCGAGGTTGGAGCCCAGGAGTCCGCCTGTCTCATATTCGGGGCCTTCCGCGATCAGCCCGTCATACTTGCCGCCGCGTATGACCCCGGTCTTCATGCAGTGGACCGGGCAGTTACTGCACGCGGTATGCTTTTTCCAGAAGGTGCGGGCTGCCTCTTCCGCGCCGAGATTGTCGATGGCCGGCCACCACGTGGTCTGGAAGTTCTTGGTGATGAGCGATCCGGAGCCATAGTGTTTCATCTCCAGGAGGTTGGCGGTGCCGTAGCGCTTGATTCCCTGCCAGCCCTCTCTCTCGACTGCCAGTTTCTTGGCATCTTCCATGGCCCTGTAGGCCTTCTTGACGTCAACGGTGGGTACGGCCCTGGTCCCGCGGACGGCAACGGCCTTGAGCTTCTTGTTGCCCATGAGTGCGCCCGTTCCGGTTCGCGCTGCGGCCCTGCTGCGCTCCACGATCAGCGCGGCGAAGGACACCTCGTTTTCCCCTGCCGGGCCGATCAGGGCGACCTTTGCATCCGGGTCCCCGACTTCCCTGAGCACCAGCTCTTCGCTTTCCTCGGTATCCTTGCCCCAGATGTCGCGGGCATCGATGAATTTCACCTCGCTGTCCTTGATGAACAGCATCACCGGTTTTCTGGACCTGCCGGTGATGTAGATCCCATCCCAGCCAGCCCACTTGATCTCATTGGCGAAATGGCCGCCCACCTCGGCGTGGCTCAGGAGACCCGTATGCGGGCTTTTGTTCACCACGCTCATCCGGGTGGAGACGCAGCTCGTGCCGTTGAGCGGTCCGGTGCCGATGAACACGGGGCTGTCTTCGGCCAGGGGATCGTGGCCCTTTTTGAGCGCGCTGTAGAGGAGGTACGCCCCCATGCCGCACCCGCCGATATACTTGCGGAAATCATCATCCGAGACCTTGCGTTCACTGGTTTTCCTGTTCGTGAGGTCGATCACCAGAATCCGGCCGAAATATCCGCCCTTCGGAGCTGCCATGGCCTACCTCCTTTTCCCGTCTGTGTTGGGATAGTACATCTGATTGATCAAGTCCTTGGCCGCCTGGTCCGGCGTGACCTTCCGGAAGGACATGTTGACGCCGGCACCGCCCGCTCCGGCCCACAGACACGGAGCAAGGGGATCTGTGGCCTGCTGGGCACACGCCTTGACGCACTCGGGGTCTCCGCCGCACATATCGCACATGAGCGGGGTGCCTGTGTCGGGATGCACCCGGATGAACTGGGCCGGGCAGGCCTCCTGGCATCTCAGGCAGTTCGATCCCAGGCACGTCTCGCTGTCGAGAATGATCCCGTTGGTCTCGGGATCCTTCCGGATCGCCGGCGGATCCAGGGGACATGCCGCGATACAGGGAGCGTCATCACAGTGATGGCAGATCACGGGGACATCCACGATGCCTTTGTACTTCCGGACATGGATCCTCGATGCCGCCGGCCTCACCACGCCCTCGTGAGCCATCGAGCACGCATACTCGCACGCCCTGCACCCGGTGCAGTTCTGGCGTTCCACGAACAAGTACTTCATTACCGGTTTCGGCTGCTGAGCCTGCGCCAAAGGTGGCCTGATGCCACCGATGGCGGTGGTCGCCACCACGAAACCTGCCGCTGCGCCGGCTCCTTTCAGGAAACCCCTTCGGGTGGTTTCCTTGTCCAGCGCCTTGCCCACATTTTCATCGTCCTTCTTCATACCGGTACCTCCTCGTCGGATCGGGGTTGATGGATTGTTGAACAGACAATGATAAAAAACGGAAAAGGTTGTCTCCGATGAACGCGAGACATGCCCTTTGGTGACGCGATCTCGATCACAGCATTCACGAAGCCAGTATAAAGCAAGGGTATGTGGTGTCAAGCGAGAACGGCATGTAAGGCATTGATATAACATGATATAATAAGCTGAATGAGGCATATAAAATATTCTGCAAAATAACTTGTTAATTTTAGTAAATTATTTGCCGCATTTTCCCGATCGATATGCCAATAGGATAAATACTGAATCTTATGTAGGAAATATACTACATTAAAATTTGCAGAATCATTACATACGAGAAACAGGAACAGGGTGACCCTGCAGGCCGGGAATGAATGAACGGGTCCGATTTTCCTGCATGCCCTCATCATGATAGGATCTCCTTTTCCAGGCATGGGATTCAGGCGGATGAAATTGCCCTCAAGTCGGCCGGTCCGCCGCCCGAAAGAGATCGTTAAAGAGGTGCGTGAATCCGGGGAAGGTACAGAAGGAGAGGCTCGATGGCGTGTGAGGAGTATGTTTTCATCCCGATCAAGGGGGACAAGAAGATCTCGGGGATCATATCCGTTCCCGATCAGTTCGTCCGGGAGAAGAAGCCGGCCGTCATCCTGGCCCACGGCGCGGGCAACGGGATGTTCCACCCCCTGCTCATCCACATGGCGAACGTGCTTGCGGAGGCGGGCTATCTCTGTCTGCGGTTCAATTTCCTCTACCGGGACGAAGAAAAGAAGACGCCGGACAGCGAGGGGGTCCTCGAGGCCACCTGGGTCAAGGTGTATGAGTATCTGAAGAATCACCCCCTGTACAAGCCGTCGTTCATCGTGGCGGCGGGCAAGTCCATGGGCGGGAGAATCGCCTCTCAGGTGGCGGCCGACAACTTCATACAGGTCAGGGGGCTTATCTTTCTCGGCTACCCGCTCCATCCCCCGGGCAAGACGGATACGCTGCGCGACACCCACCTCTATCACATCCGGGTGCCCATGCTTTTTTTCGCCGGGTCGCACGACCCGTTCTGCGATCTCGACAAACTCAGCGAGGTTCTGGCCAAGACCGACGCGGTGAGCACGCTCGACGTCATCGAGGGAGGGGACCACTCGTTCAAGCTTCCCGCTACCTCCGGTGTGTCCGACCGGGAGGTCTATGCCAGGATTCTGGGCAAGGCGCTTTCCTGGCTCAAGACGGTCTGACTTCTTAAGCGAGTATCGCCTACGCGCGGGAAGCAGCTCTCTGAAGAGGGCTTTTTTCTTCCGGTTTTCCTGCCGTTTTCCCTTGAACCTTTTCATGAAAAGAGAGTACCTATGCCATGGAAAGGAGGCGAACATGAAGCGAACGATCACGATCAGGGATATCATGGACAAAAAAGGCAAGGAGCGCATCGTCATGATCACTGCCTACGATGCCACCATGGCCCGCATCGTCGATGCCGCGAACGTGGATGTCATCCTGATAGGCGATTCCGCCGGAAACGTCATGGCAGGCGGCGACAGCACGCTGGGCGTCACCATGGACCAGATGGTCTACCACACCCTCTGCGTCACCCGCACCAGGCCGGGTGCGCTCGTCATCAGCGACATGCCCTTCCTCTCGTACCAGGCAAGCGTGTCCGACGCAGTGAGAAACGCAGGCAGGTTCCTCCAGGAGGCGGGCGCTCACGGCGTGAAGCTCGAAGGCGGCAAGCGCGTGATCGAGCAGGTCAGGGCCATCGTGAACGCCGATATCCCGGTCATGGGGCATCTCGGGCTGACGCCGCAGTCGGTGCACGCCTTCGGTGGCTACAAGGTCCAGGCCCGGGGCAGGCAGGCCGCGGATCTCCTGAAGGAGAACGCCCTGGCCCTGCAGGATGCCGGAATCTTTTCCCTGGTGCTCGAATGCGTACCCGCCTCCGTGGCAAAAGAGGTATCCGAGGCCCTGGATATCCCCACCATCGGCATTGGCGCCGGGCCCCACTGTGACGGCCAGGTCCTGGTGATTCAGGACCTGCTGGGCATGGACAAGACCTTCAAGCCCAAGTTCGTCAAGCACTACGCGAATCTCTACGACACCATGCTCGGCGCTATCCAGGCATATGCCTCCGAGGTCAGGGAGGGTACGTTCCCGGCCCAGGAGCACTGCTTCAAGGACTAGCCATGGAAATCATACGAGACATACCGGCCATGAAGGCCTGGGTCAGGGCGGTCAGGGGCAAGGGCGAGAGCATCTGTCTCGTGCCCACCATGGGCTATCTCCACGAGGGCCATCTGGACCTCATGCGAATGGGCAGGCCCCTGGCCGATCACCTGGTCATCAGCATCTTCGTCAACCCCACCCAGTTCGGCGCGGGCGAAGACCTGGCCACATACCCCCGGGATTTGCCGCGGGATACCGAACTGGCCGGATCCGCAGGGGTGGAGTGCATCTTCTATCCGGGCGCAGAGGCGATGTATCCCCCTGGGTATTGCACCTATGTGGAGGTGGAGAACATCACCGAGGGTCTGTGTGGGGCGTCCCGACCCGGGCATTTCCGGGGGGTGGCCACCGTGGTCGCCAAGCTGTTCAACATCGTGGAGCCCGACATCGCAATCTTCGGCGAGAAGGACTACCAGCAGCTCGCGGTCTTGAGAAAGATGGTCGAGGACCTCAATATGAATGTTCAGGTCCTCGACCACCCCACGGTGAGGGAAGAGGACGGCCTGGCCATGAGCTCCCGGAACAAGTATCTGGGCGCCGAACAGCGGAAAAGCGCACTGGTGCTCTCCCGGGCCCTTCTGCAGGCACGGCGGCGCGTGGAGCAGGGCGAGCAGAGCGCGGAGGCGCTCAAGGCCGAGGCGGTGCGGATGATCGAGCAGGCCCCCGAGAGTACGATCGACTACGTGGAGATTGTGGACCCGGTGCTGCTCAAACCCGTGGAGCGGATCGAGGGCCGCGCGGTCATGGCGCTCGCGGTCAGGGTGGGAGCCACCCGGCTCATCGATAATATGACACTGGAGACGCCCTGAATGCCGGTGCGGGAGACCGCGGGGACGACCCTGCCCATAGAGAACATGGTAGTGGAGACCTGATGCTGGAGTTCCGCGAAGACGCCCCCATAGGCGCGCTCATATTCTGGAGCATCGCACTGGTGATCTGGATCGTGATAAAGATCAGGTCGCGCTCCGCCGGCAAGGGGGATTCTTTCAAGAGAGAATCCTCTAAGAAAGGGAAGAAAGAAAGCCCTGAGTGATCTCGGAGGGCCGGTGGTAGTCGGTCAGGAAAGCGTCGTGGCCGTGCTCGGTCGAGATCTCGGCATAGGATACCTGGACCCCGAGCGCGGCGAAGAGTTGCACCATCTCCTTGGACTGGGACGGCGGGTAGAGCCAGTCCGAGCTGAAGGAGATCACGAGGCCCCGTTTTCCGCGCATGCCCTTCAGATGCGCGCCCCGCTGCCGTGACTCCCCCCGGAAACGTTCCCGCGAGCTCAGCGATGATTTCAGGTCGAAGTTGTCGATGGCATTGGTGATATAGAGATAGCTGTTGGCGTCGAAGCGTCTGACGAACGAGATTCCCTGGTGGTCGAGGTAGTGCTCCACCTCGAAGGACGGCCGGAAGATGGCCTTGGACTCCTTGTCTTTTTTGAGCCTCCCGAATTTCTCCTGCATCATCTTTTCCGAGAGATAGGTGATATGACCGATCATCCGGGCCACCGAGAGCCCCCCCTCCGGAGGGACGGCGGCATAGTAGTCGCCCCCGTTCCACCGGGGGTCTGCCATGATCGCGCGCCTGCCCACCTCGTTGAAGGCGATCTGCTGGGCGGAGTGCTTCATGGCGGAGGCGAGGCAGATGAACGAATCGAACTGAAGGGGATAGTCGCAAAAAAACTGCAGGGCCTGCATCCCGCCCATGGAGCCACCGGCGATGCACTTGAGCCTGTCTATGCCCAGATGACCGAGCAGGACCCGCTGCACCTCCACCATGTCGCGCACGGACAGGGGCGGGAAGGTCAGGCCGTAGGGCCGGCCGGTGGCGGGGTCGATGGAGGCGGGTCCCGAGGTGCCCCGGCACCCGCCGACCACGTTGGAGCAGATCACGAAGTAGCGGTCGGTATCGAAGGCCTTTCCCGGTCCGATCATGCAGTCCCACCAGCCGGGCTTCCGGTCCCCGGGATGGTAAAAGGCCGCGTGGGCGTCCCCGGACAGCGCGTGCTCGATGAGCACGGCATTGTCCCGCCGTTCGTTGAGTCGTCCATAGGTTTCATAGGCGACGTCGATCCGGGGGATGATGTCTCCGGACTCGAATCTGAAGGGCCGCTCAAGGGACAGGACCTGCGTCTCGACAAGGGCGGGAGTGTCGTTCATGCGCGCCTCAGCCTGAAGATCCCCTCCTTGGCAAGGAGGTTGTAGAGCGGCCACCGGGTGTTGCTCACGACGTTGAAGGGGAAGAAGTACCGGGCGTCCATGATCTCGACCCCGATCTCCCTTACCGACGACATAAACTCCCTGAGGGAGACAAAGCGCAGCACCGGGCTGTCGTGCCAGCCCCCGGAGAGCCTGACGCGTGAGCTCACCCTCCCCTGGGCCAGGACGCGCAGGCGGTTGCGCGCATAGCCGAAGTTCGAGATCGAGATGATCGCGAACTTCCCAACCCGGAGCATCTCCTCGATGACCCGGTAGGGCCGGGTGATGACCTGCAGGGTGGCATTGAGCACCACGTAGTCGAAGCTGCCGTCGGCCCACTCGGAGAGGTCCTTGTCGATATCGGCCTGATATACGCAGAGCCCCTTGCCTATACACTTGAGGATCATCTCGTGGGAGATCTCCACGCCGATGCCGTCCACCTGCCTGGTGACCGCCAGGGTCTTGAGCAGTGAGCCGTCCCCGCATCCGAGGTCCAGCACTCTGCTGCCCTGGGCGATCCATTCCTGGATGATGGGATAGTTCTGGGCCGGGATCTTATACACTCCTGCCCCTCATGAGCGCCAAGTCAAGGTCTTCCAGGATGTCCTCCACGTCCTCGATGCCCACCGAGAGCCGGATCATGTCCGGGGTGATCCCCGAGGCGGCCTGCTGCTCCGGGCTGAGCTGGTGGTGGGTGGTGGATGCGGGGTGGATGATGAGCGTCTTTGCGTCGCCGATATTGGCGAGGTGAGAGATGAGCCTCACCGAGTCAACCACCTGTTTTGCCGCCGGGTAGCCCCCCTTGGGCGCAAAGGAGATGATGGCCCCGAAGCCGTTCTTCAGGTATTTCCTGGCTGTCCCGTGGCCCGGGTGCTGCGCGAGGCCGGGGTAGTTGACCCAGTCCACGCCCCCGTGGTTTTCCAGGAACGAGGCCACCTTCATGGCATTTTCGCAGTGGCGCTGCATGCGCAGGCTCAAGGTCTCGATGCCCAGAAGGAAGGTGAATGCGTTGAAGGGCGCCATGCACGCCCCGCCGTCACGCAGGAGCACCGAGCGGAGCCGTCCGATGTAGGCCTGGTCCCCGAACTCCTCGGTGAAGTTCAGGCCGTTCAGGTCGGGGTCGGGCTGCGAGAGCTTGTCGAACCCCTCCCAGGAAAACCGGCCCGAGTCCGTGACGCTCCCGCCGATGGAGACCCCGTGGCCTCCCATGAACTTGGTCAGCGAGTGCACCACGATGTCCGCCCCGTACTCGAAAGGCCTCAGCAGATAGGGGGTGGTGACGGTATTGTCCACGATGAGGGGCACCCCGTGCCCGTGGGCGATGCCGGCGATTGTCTCGAGGTCGGCCACCGTGTTCATGGGGTTGCCGATGGTCTCGGTGAACACGGCCCTTGTCTTCGGGCTCATCGCGGCCTCGAGCTGCCTGCCGTCGTTGACGTCCACGAAGCGTACCCCGATCCCGAACCCTTTCAGGGTGCTCTGGAACAGGTGGGTGGTGCCTCCGTAGAGGGCCTTGGAGGACACGATCTCGTCGCCGCACTGCGCGATGGTCAGCACCGATGAGAGAATAGCCGCGCTCCCCGATGCGAGCACCACCGAGCCCGCCCCTCCTTCCAGCAGCGACACCCGCTTCTCCAGGATCTCATTGGTGGGGTTGCTGATCCGGGAATAGATGTCCCCGCTTTCCTCACCGGCAAAGAGCGCGCCTGCGTGCTCGGCATCCCGGAAGGTAAACGACGTGCTCTGGTAGATGGGCACCGCCCTGGCCCGGCTTGAATCGTCGGGCCTGTGGCCGCCGTGGATCTGGATCGTATCGAATCTGAAAGGCATATTCAGCACCTCGTTCGTTCACTGTTATTTGCCCCGGGTTTTCCGCCCGGGCATATACCACCATCAATAACGTTTCTTTCCCGGGCGGTAAAGGGCGGATCTTTTTTCTCGGAGATTTTTCCTGCCGGAGGCAACGGGCTCTTCCGCTCCTTTCTGTCCCGGGCGGCGGGAGCGCATTCATGGGGGATCATGCCGTTTTGAGGTCCTCCCGAGGGCGCCTCGTTCATTCGCGCCGCCTTCGACGAACATGCGGCCGGACCTCGGGGACGGACGAATCCGACGGGGCACCCTCAACCGGGATCGGCCGGCTGAACCCCGGAGGCCCGGAACAGGGCAGGGGGGCCGGACTCGCTCATCCCGGCCCTGCCTTCTTCGATGAGGACTTCGAGGTGGGCGTAGACCTCCGAGACCGCCAGGAAGATCTCGCCTTCGGGTATGTCGGGAAACAGTTCCTGAACCAGGTGAGAGATGGGCCGGCCATTGTCCAGGATATGATGGAGGATCTGTCGTTTCCGGCTCTCGTGATGCCCCCGGTAGCGCGAGAGGAGCCCTGGCACGTCATCGACGTATTCCCCGTGGCCGGAGAACGCGAAGCGGATATCGAGCTCCTCTACCTTTTGCAAGGATGATTCGTAGGAGATCAGGCTCTGGTAGCCGGGGTCGCTCAGCAGGGAGCGGTGGATCTCCATGATGGGGTTGGGGGTGATATGCTTGATGATGTGGTCCCCGGAAAAGAGGACGCGCGCCCCGGGCTCGTACAGGCAGCAGCTCCCCGGGGAGTGCCCGGGGGTGTGAACGACCCTGAGCTTGAAGCCGGGGCCGGAAAAGGTATCTCCCTCGTCCATGGGGATGACCCCCTCCAGCGGGTCGCAGAAGTTCTTGAAGAACGCGGACCGTCGTTTCATGCGTTCCACGGCGTCAGGCGGCATGCCCGCCATCCGGGTGAACTCCAGCACCTCGTCGCTCCAGAAACCGTGCCGGATATACTCGCCCGAGGTGCGCCAGATATCGTCCCGGTGGAGATGGCAGGGGATGGAGCGGCCTGAGGCCTCGATGATTTTTCCTGTCAGGCCGAAGTGGTCGATGTGGCCGTGGGTCAGGATGATGCGTTCGACGTCCCGGAACCGGAAACCGATCTCCAGGAGCTGTCTTTCGATGTTTTCGAAGGCACCGGGAAACTTCGGCCCGGTATCGATCAGGGTCACCGGGCCCGTGCCCAGGACATAGATGTTCGAGGTCAGGAGATTGCCGAACCCCGGAACGGGAAGGACAACGGCATGGATCGCATCGAACGGGGGGAATTCTCTGATCACGGAGACATCACCTGCGCCACGTTTGGAGGATATGCGAAAAAGGCCGGGTTTCCCGGCCTTTTTCGTGGACCTGGTTCGTATCTTTTGGTTTACCGTACTTGCTGGACCGACGTGACCTCGGGAACGTCCTTCTTGAGCGAACGCTCGATGAAGGACTTCAGCGTCATGGTCGCCATGGGGCATCCGCCGCATGCGCCCTTGAGCCGCACGAAAACCCTCCCGTCATTCGTCACGTCCACGAGCTCCACGTCTCCGCCGTCCCTCTGGAGCATGGGCCGGGTCTTGTCCAGCGCCTGTTCCACCTTTTCACGTTCAATGGGCATGTTCTCCTCCGCTCATGTATGCTGGTAATGGCACCTATCATTTCCTTATCCGTTTGTCATGTCTATTTATTTGATGAGAAATCGTGTACAAAAGGTTCGGACACCCATGTTTACGGTGAGCCGTCCGGTCGCCCGTTTTGTTGATTCCCGGGACAGATCCGGCATATGAATTCAAGAGGAGACCTTTAAAGGAGCACAGGTAGGTTTTTCCCCAGGGACTTGAGAGAGGCATGCCATATGGCGAGAGGGATTTGGAACGGTCCGGGTGGCTTTCGCGAGGTGCTGGGCATCGCCCTTCCCCTGGTGGTGAGCTCGGGGTCATGGTCGGTCCAGCACTTCGTGGACCGCATGTTCCTCACATGGTACTCCCCGGAGGCCATTGCCGCGGCCATGCCTGCCGGCATGCTGAGCTTCACCATCATCAGCATATTCATCGGCACCTCGAGCTATGTCAGCACCTTCGTGGCCCAGTATTTCGGCGCGGAACGGAACACGCGGATCGGACCGGCCCTGTGGCAGGGCATCTATGTGGCCCTGATCGGCGGACTGGTCGTTGCGCTCACGATTCCCTTTGCAGGTCCCATATTCGACGTGATCGGGCACCCGGAGAGGATCAGGGACAACGAGGCGGTCTATTTCCAGTACCTGAACATCGGGGCCGCGCCGATCATCGCCGCAGCGGCCCTGTCCGCATTTTTCTCCGGTCTGGGCAGGACCTGGATCGTCATGTGGGTCAATGTCGCCATGACGGCCATCAATGTTTTCCTCGACTATCTCCTCATCTTCGGGCATCTCGGTTTCCCCGAGATGGGGATCAAGGGCGCGGCCATAGCCACGGTGATCGCCGAGGTCTTCAACTTTGCGGCCTACTTCGTGATCATCGTGCTTCCCTCCTACAACGCCCGGTTCCACACGCTGAGGGGCTGGAAACCCGATAGTGTCCTGCTCGCGAGGCTGGTGCGCTTCGGGGTCCCCTCGGGGGTACAGTTCTTTCTGGACATGCTGGGATTCACCGCCTTCATCATGATCATGGGCAGGCTCGGCACCATCCCCCTGGCGGCCACGAACATCGCCTTCAACATCAACACCATCGCGTTCATGCCCATGATCGGGTTCGGAATCGCGATCTCGGTACTCGTGGGGCAGTACCTGGGCAGGGGAAGGCCGGACATCGCCCAGAAGAGCGTGTACTCAGGTTTCTTCATGACCTTCACCTACATGTCGGTCATTGCGCTCTTGTACGTGGTGGTGCCCGAACTCTTCATCGCGCCCTTCGCGGCCCGCTCCGACCCGGCGTATTTCGCCCGGATACGCGAGCTCACCCTTGTCCTGCTCAGGTTCGTGGCGGTCTATTCGGTCTTCGACACCCTCAACATCATATTTGCCTCCGCCATCAAGGGGGCCGGAGATACCCGCTTCGTCATGTACATGATCGTGCTCGCATCCGTTCTCGTGCTGGTCGTGCCGAGCTATACGGCCATCGTGATCCTCGGCTACGGGATCATGGCGGGGTGGACGGTGGCGTCTCTCTATGTGGTCGTTCTCGGGTTTGTGTTTCTGTTCAGGTTCCTGGGGGGCAAATGGAAGACCATGCGCGTCATCGAAGAGCAGGCCCCGGTGACCGTGATCTGCCCCGAGCGGCCCGAGTGCCCGGCCATCGAGCTGGAGTCCTGAAAAACCTAAAAATCCTGAGGGTGAATCTGGTAACTCCGGTTTCACCCGTATGCCGGCACGAATCAGCCTTTGCGCCCGCTTGAGGCCCATGAGGGCTCCGGATGCCACCCCTCTTGAGCCCGGGTGATCTATTCGTTTTTTTCGTTCTCGTAGTCGATGAGCTTCTGCTCGTCTTCTTCTGCGGGGAGCTGCTTTCTGGAGACGAACACCTTGCGCATGAAGGCGGCGACGCCGGTCTCGGTCCGGGCTATCTCGTCTTCCGCCTCCTTCAGGGCCATCTCCCAGGTGGGCGCGAACCCGGGTGCCTTGGCGAGCATGGAGTGGATCGCCTTGTCGTAGCCGTGGAGCTGGCGTATCTCCGCCCGGCCCGGTTTGTTCTGGAGCGACTGCACGGTGATGCGCAGGTTCTCGTTGGCCTTCTTGAGCTGTTCCAGCTCGCTCTCTCTGGTCATGTGCCCCTTCGCGTCGATCTGCATCTTGGTATAGAGGCTCTCCTTGAGCCTGGCCATCTCCCTGTTCAGTGCCCGGCACCGGAGCAGACCCCGGACCCACACGAACAGCACGGCAACGAGCCCGACAGCAAGGCCCAGAAGAAAGGGATGACCCTGAAAAAAATCCACTACCTCCATCATATTGGTGGCCCGCCTTATCGATAAAGTGTACTGTCATATCGCCACAGCTGTCGCGGAGATTCAAGCAATAAATCTCCGAGGATCGTGTAAGTGCGTCGTCTTTCTTCGATCTTGTACTCTTCGCGACATCTGGGATATGGTGCTTGAGTTTTTTACAGAAGGTGCTACCTCAAAAGCAGGAGGACGGCAGGAGAGGGGATAGAGATGAAGGATTTCGACAGGCTGGTGGAGATATTCGAGAGGCTCAGGGCCCCGGGCGGATGCCCCTGGGACGCCCGGCAGACCCACAAGAGCATTTCCCGGTGCGCGGTGGAGGAGGCGTACGAGCTCGTGGACGCCATTGACAGCGGCGACATGAGCCACCTCCGCGAGGAGCTGGGAGACGTGCTCCTGCAGGTGCTTTTCCACAGCACCATCGCCAAGGACCTGGGGGAGTTCACCATCCGGGACGTGATCAACGAGCTTGCAGACAAGCTCATCTACCGTCATCCTCACGTGTTCGGGACCGAGGAGGTCGCGGATTCCGAGGAGGTCATCAGGAACTGGGAGCGGCTCAAACAGCAGGAAGTGGGGAAGGCGGACCGCGAGTCTCTCCTGGACGGCATTCCCGAGGCCCTGCCCGCGCTGCTCCAGGCCCGCAAGATCCAGTCAAAGGCCTCCCGCGCAGGGTTTGACTGGCAGGACCAACGGGGGGTGATCGCCAAGGTGAAGGAAGAGGCGGACGAGCTCCGGGAGGCCATGGAACAGGGCAGTGCCGAAGACATCACCGCCGAAATCGGCGATCTCCTGTTCAGCATCGTGAACCTCGCGCGGTTTGCCGGGGTGGATCCGGAGTCTGCCTTGAGAAGGACAAGCCGCACGTTCAAGCGACGTTTCCGGGAGATAGAGAACGAGGCCAAAAGGAGAGGCGTGCCCCTCGAAGAGATGAGCCTGCAGGAAATGGAAGAGATCTGGCAGAGGGCAAAGGACGAGACCTCATCCTGATCCACCCCCGTGAGCCAGAGGCATGAGGGGCCGACCCTTTATCCTCTGACAGGAGAAACAGATGAGGCAGGATCGTGTGTATCTGTCTCGCACCCTGTGATATAGGTTCAGTGCAGTCTACAGTGAAAGATTATTTAAGGGTTTTTGCTCAGGTCCTTAGAGACCCGGGCAGGAGATGAACGTGAAGACATGGACCATATCCGAACTTATCGACCTTGAGTATTTCCTCTCCCGGGACGAAGAGCAGGATGATTCATCGGCGGTGAAGCGGGACCGGCGGATCTATCTGCTGGCCGTGGAACCCCGCATACCTCCCGAGGAAGCCGGAACCAGGGGTTCCCGCCGCCGGGCCGTACGGATCTGGTTCGAAGAGCGGAGAAAGCTCTATCACAAGCAGCAGGGGCGCGATGCGGCCCTGCCGGGAGAGGTGTTCTCCGAGGCCCGATCGGTCCTTGCTGCAGTCATCGGGATACTCGGCCTGTTCGCAGGTGCCGGGGCGGCCTTCTCGCTCCTGGTCTACACGGGGGAAGAGCCGGTCAATGTGTCGGTCTATCTCGGTGTGCTGGTGTTCCTGCAGATCCTGGGCCTTCTCATGATGGCCAGGTTTCTCTTTCTCAAGACCTCCCTGGACACGGTCAGGAAGTATTCCCTGGTCTATACTCTCATGAGCAGGCTGCTCGAAAGGATGGCGGTCAGGCTCGCGCGGAGCGCCATGGCGACGGTCTCCGGCGGGAAGAGGGCGGAGGCGGGGGAGATCTCGGGCACGGTGCGCAGCATGTACGGCGTGTACGGCAATGTGCTGTTCTGGCCGGTTTTTTCCCTGGTGCAGCTCTTCGGGGTTCTGTTCAACGCGGGTGCCGTCGGCGCAACCCTTGTCCGCGTCCTGACCGCAGACCTGGCATTCGGCTGGCAGTCGACCCTCCAGATGAACACGGAGAGTGTCCATACCCTCGTCCGGGTGCTTGCCGCGCCGTGGTCCTGGCTTCTGGGCGAATATGCCCACCCGAGCCTGGCGCAGATCAAGGAAAGCCGCATCGTGCTGAAGGAAGGGATCGCTTCGCTGCCCACGGAGAGCCTCGTGTCGTGGTGGCCTTTTCTTGTCGCCGCGGTGGTTTTCTACGGGTTGCTCCCCAGGCTGGTGTTTCTCGGCGCATCCCTGGCGGGAAAGAGGCGCTCGCTCGCCCGGCTGGATTTCATGCACGCCTCCTGCGAAAGGCTCATGATGCGCATGCAGTCCCCCACCGTTTCCACCCAGGGTCTTCCGGGCTCCGCCGGGTTGTCCGAAATCCCGCGGGTCGAGACAAAGGTCGAGTTCGAGCCTTTCCCCCTGAGGCACACGGATGCCGCCGTCCTCGTTCCGGAAGACATCTACCGGCGCTGTGACAGGGCGGATCTGGAGCGGAATCTCAAGTCGCTGCTCGGATGGGGGTTCGCCTATCTCTTTCCCATCGCAGGGGAGACAGCGGAAGACAGGTCGTCCATCGATGCGGCGGTACAGACCCACTCCGCCAACGGTGGGGCCGCGGTTCTCATACAGGAGGCCTGGCAGCCTCCCATTATCGAGATCATCCGGGTGATCAGGGAGCTGAGGGCGCGCGGGGGCAAGGAGATGAGGATCGCCGTGCTTCTCATCGGAAAACCCGACGCGAGCACGATCTTCACCCCGGTGAAGCCTGCGGACAGGGACATCTGGGGCAAGGTTCTCGCGAGCCTCGGCGATCCGTATCTGCGCGTTGTCGCCGTGGGTGAGAAATGACCGGGTCCGCTCCCGTTCTCACCTTTGCCATAGTCGGCCACCCCAACGAGGGCAAGTCTTCGGTCGTTTCCACCCTGACAGAGGACGACAGTGTCCGCATCACGCCCATCCCGGGAGAAACCACGGTATGTCGCACATTTCCGGTGGTAATCGACGGGGTCGAGATCGTGCGGTTCGTGGACACTCCCGGGTTCCAGTCTCCCAAGGCGGCCCTTGCCTGGCTCCGGGAGCATGAGGGGCCCGGCATGCTGGACTCGTTTCTCGAAGATCACTGCGGGGATCCCCTGTTCAGCGGGGAGTGCGAGCTGTTCCGTCCCCTGAGCCGGGGCGCCGGAATCATCTACGTGCTCGACGCCTCCAGGCCGCTTCGTTCCGTGGACCGGGCGGAGATGGAGATCCTGCGCATGACGGGGATACCCAGGATGGCGGTCATCAACAGCAAGGAAGAGGACAGGTCTTTCATCCCGCAGTGGCGCGACGAGCTGCGCAAGCACTTCAACTCGGTGCGGATCTTCAATGCCCACCGGGCCACCTATGCGGAGAGGGTGGCGCTGCTGGAGAGCCTGAAATCCATCGACCAGGAGTGGGAGCCGGCGCTGGTCCCGGTGATCCGCGCCGTCGAGGAAGACTGGCGCAGGCGGCTGAACCAGACCGCCTGGCATATCTGCCGCATGATCGAGACATGCCTTGCCTATCAAGCATCACGGAGCTATTCCCGGGGAGAGGATCTCGAGGAGATCAGGAAGAGGCTCGTCGGCGAATACCAGGACCATATACGGGATGTGGAGCGGAAAACACATCTCGAGATCCGGAGGCTCTTCAAGCACAATATCTTCGATTACCGGCTTCCGGGGCAGTCCATTGCGGGCGAGGACCTGTTCCACGAGAAAACCTGGAGCCTCCTGGGCCTGAGCCCTTATCAGATAGCCGCGGCAGGCGCTGCGGCGGGCACGGGCATCGGGCTGGGCATTGATGCGGCCACGGCCGGGATCAGCTTCGGGGTGTTCACGGTCTCCGGCGCCATACTGGGCGCCGGGTCGGCCCTGGTGGGGGGAAAGCGCATGGTGGACACCGAGATCAAGGGCCCGAAGGTGGGCAGGTTCCAGATGAAGAAGAGCCTTGGCGACTTCGTGCTTATCGTGGGGCCCAATCGGAACATCCAGTTTCCCTTTGTCCTGCTGGACCGGGCGCTGATCTACTTTTCCCATGTCATCAACTGGGCCCACGGGAGAAGAAGCCGGCAGGAAGAAACGCCGGACACCGGCCCCGAGACCTTCGTGGCGCATTTCACCGACCGCCAGCGCAGGACGTGTCGCGAGTTTTTCCAGGCCGCAAGCACGGGGGACGAACCTCAGATACGGGAGGCCGGGCAACCCATGCTCGACATGCTGCTCGGAATCCTCAACGGCCTCTCCGACAGGGAATACCGGTAGTCCCGATTTTTCAGGTCCCGTTCGAGCAGGACCGGAGGCAGGATGACCGGCGTTTCACTTCCGGGTGTTTTCGAGGAGAGGTTTAATGACCTTTCTGCCCTTGAACACACTTTCCGGAACGACCTGACCTTCGAGTATGGCGATATTGTCGTGAACATAGATATACCGCTTGCCGCTGTAGTGGCGGGCTACCACTGCCCGGGCCGCGTTCCTGAGAGAGGAATACGTGTTCACTTCTGTTGCCGGGTGCTCTTCGGCGTCTTCCCGGGTGCATGAATGAAACGCCCGGTATCCGTAGTCCCTTCCCCGGCCGTCGGTCTTGAACTTGTACTCGGGGGTATAGGTAACAAAGCCGATCACCCCGTCGTCCATCGAGCACTGCCAGGTATTGACGTCAACCTCGCGGACCCGCACCGTTGCCTCGCCGAAACGGAAGTTTTCGATTCTGGCAATTCCTGTTTCCGGGATCTGTACGTCCTGCTGTTCCGATTTCTTCCGGGTGTTTTTCATTCTCTCACGCCTGTCTCATTTCCGACGATGTGCCGCTGCAAGGAGATCGCCTCGCTCAAGAAGACACGATACGTCATTGGCTAGCTGTTGCCTTTCACCTATTCTATATGAAGGATATTAGACCATATGAAATCTGTTCGCAAGGGCTTTGGCCCTTGGTTCTTAAGGCATATCGACCCGGGCCGGAGTGGTATAACTGCGGGGGGCAGGGGTTTTTCTAAAAAGAACCGGACCGGTTCGATTCTCTGCCTATATCAAAGAGTTGTCATCGGTACGGAAAAAAGCTATGTATGGTCCAATGATTCGATATTTTCGTAGGAGGGTTCTCGACCCGGTTCTGGATCTGCTCAGGCAGGAGGCAAAGCCTGAGAAGATTGCCTTGAGCATAGCCTGGGGAGCGGTGCTGGGCATTTTCCCCGTCCTGGGTATCACTACCTTTCTGTGTGCAGGCGCCGCGGTGATGTTCCGGCTGAACATGGCGGCTATCCAGTTGGCGAACTGGCTTGTCTATCCGCTGCAGATCGTCCTTATTGTCCCGTTCATCGTGCTGGGGGGATACCTCTTCGGCGCCCCGGCCGCAGCCGGGGACGTCGAACACGTCATGAACCTTTTCCATGCGGACCTCGCGAGTGCCTTGGGATATGCCGGAGAGCGGGTCTTTCACGCCGTTCTCATCTGGCTCCTGGCGATTCCGGTGGTGGTCCCCCTCCTCAAGATAACCCTCGCGTCAGTGCTCAGGAAGGTACTCGAAGAGCGGATCTGACAGCTCGGATGAGACCGCCCTTTCACCAGGCCGGACGGCTTCTTCCCGGGAAGGAAATCCGATTTAATTATAACATGCTCTTTTCCGATAGAGATCAGTGACAAACAAAATGCGTGAGCGGTTGCCTTCCCGGCTCCTCTGTTAGGGGAGGCAGGTTGCTTTGACAAGGATGTACTTTTCAAAGAGATAATGAACCGAAAAAATTTCGTGTTCAGTGAAAAGATATCCCCAAGAAGACAGGGATCGGCTGCGATGAGAAAGGAAAAGCATTTTCACACCCTTTTGCCCGAGATCTTCAGGAACAACAAGGCCCTGACCCTTCTGGAGCTCATCCTGGTGGTGGCCATCCTGGGTACGGTCAGCGGGATTGCCATACCTTCCTTTCTGGCCCATCGGGACAAGGTGCTCGCCCAGGAGGCGATAAGCGACATAGCCGGTATCGAACTCGTGCTCCATAAATATTTCGCCGAGCATGGGAGATATCCGGACAGCCTTGCCGATATCGGGCAGGACGGGAACGCGGACCCCTGGGGGAACCCCTACGAGTACCTCAATATGGCAAACGACCCGAAGAACAACCAGTGCAGGAAGAACAAAGAGGTGCACCCCATCAATACGGATTTCGATCTCTACAGTGTGGGCAAGAATGAGAGATCAGTCCTGGCCATTACTTCCGAGTTAAGCTGGGACGACATCATCCGGGCCTATGACGGGGCATACATAGGTCTGGCAAAGGATATCCTCTAGGTTCCCCTCCCATGGTATTCCCCCGCACCTTTCTCAAGAGCAGATTCGCCAGGCGGGTTTATATCCTCTTCATCCTCTGCGCCCTCGTTCCCATGACGATCCTTGCGGTCATCTCGTACGTTCAGGTGAACCGGGTGATCATGGGCAATGAGCTGCGCGGGCTGCAGAGGAACGCCTTTTCCCAGAGCATGGCCGTGTTCGACCGGCTGATTTTCCTGGACAAGGAACTGGAGATCATCTCTTCCCTCCTGGCTCGGCATCCCAACCCCGGGGGAGCCCCGGAGCTTCACCGGGACGGGGACCTGCTGTCGCTTCATTTTCTCGGCCTGGCGATCTTCGACCACGGCACAGGAAGGTATACCATGATCTCCGGTGCGGCACCGTCGCTGCCTGACCTCTCGGGGCAGCATCTGCAGCCCCTCTCTTCCGGGAGGTCCATGGTGCTCACCGATCACCGGGACGAGGGTCCTGGTTCGGTGTTTCTCATCCGGCGGATACCGGGGCGGTCGCTCAGCTCGTATGCCATAGCGCAGATCGACCTCAAATATCTCTTCGGCCTGCATGCTGAGTATGCGGAAGAAGAGTCGATCAGGCTGACTGTTCTGGATGAAGGGAAGATCCTGTTTACCAATCTTCCTGGAGACCACGGAGGTCTGCTTGTGCGGGCAATGTCGGACGGAGATTCCCTTTCGCGGGGGTTCAGCTGGTCGGCAGGCTCCGGCACCTACCTCTCCAGCAGTGCACACATTTTTCTGAAAAGCAGGTTCGTCGGCAATATGTGGAAGCTGGTGCTGAGCGAGCCCAGGGAGGTCATTCGCGCACCGGGCGCCATGTTCAGGAATATCTACGTTCCCGTCTTTCTCACGGCCCTGCTTTTTGTGCTTTTCCTGAGCATGCGCCAGATCAGGAAGAGTCTGATACCCTTAGAACGGCTCAAGGAAAGCACCAGGATGATCTCCCGGGGAGAGCTGGTTTCCCACGAGGTAGTCAGGAGCGGGGATGAGTTCGAAGAGCTCTCGGAATCGTTCAATGCCATGGCGATCAAGCTGAACCAGCAGTTCAATACCCTCAGGGCAATGGCCGGCATCGACCGGGCGATTCTCTCGCTTCTCGATACGGACAAAATCGTCGAGACCTTTTTCTCCCGAATCGGTGACGTACTGCCCAGTGATGCGGCAGGGGTGTATATCTGCGATTCGGCAGAGAGCAGCGCATGGTACCTCTACATCAGGGGGGTATCGAGCCGGGGGGGCAAGCCCCCGGAGCCCGCGATCATCCCGTTGGCCATACCGGAAAAGGACCTGGAGCCCCTGAAAAGGTACAGGGAATATATCGTGCTGCGCAGGGAGGACGAGTTGCCCTCGTATCTTCACCGGCTTTCTTCGCAGGACATGGCGATGTTCCTGGTTCTTCCCATCATGGTGAAGGAAGGTCTGTTCGCGTTTATCGTGCTTGCGGAAAGACATGCAAGGGAACACTCCCACGACTATATCATCCATGCCCGTCAGATCGCGGACCGGATGGCCGCAGCCTTTGCCAACGCGAGCCTCATCGACGAAATGAACCAGCTCAACTGGGGAACGCTCACCGCCCTTGCACGGGTGGTGGATGCCAAGTCTTCCTGGACCGCCGGACATTCCGAGCGAGTCGCGGATATGGCGGTCAGGATAGGGAAGGTCATGGGGCTTTCGGAAAAGGACCTTGTGACCCTCAATAAGGCAGGTCTTCTCCACGATATCGGCAAGGTCAGGACCCCGAGGTCGATCCTGAACAAACCGGGGAAGCTCACGGAAGAGGAGTTCGATATCATCCGGAAGCACCCGGAAGACAGCTCCCGCATTCTGGAGCCCATTACCCCGTACCGGGACATTATCCCGGCAGTGATCCAGCATCACGAACGCTTTGACGGCAAGGGGTACCCGTACGGCCTTTCAGGGAGAGGCATCTCCCTGTGCGGCCGCATCCTTGCGGTGGCCGACTCCTTTGACGCTATGGTCTCCGACAGGCCCTATCGGAAGGGCAAGAGCATGGATGCGGTGCTCAGGGAAATCCGGGAAGAGGCGGGCAAGCAGTTCGACCCGAAGGTGGTCGATGCCCTGATGCAGGTGGTTGCACATGGAGGGGATGAGGAGGAACGAGCATGAGGCATATCTTTTTTGTTATCTCACTGGTTTTTGCCGTGGGTTTCATGGCGTTTTCCGCAGGCTGTAACAGGGGGTCCACGATACCGGAAGGGCTCGTGGGAGTGTGGCAGACGGACGCGGAAGAGAGCGCAGACGTAACCTTCGATTTTTCCAGGGAAAGGATTGTGATCAGCTCCGATATGGGGGTATTCGAGTACACGGTTGAAAAGGTCGAGGCGGATAAGGGTCATATGTACAACACCACCCTGTATTCGGTCTATTACCTGGACCGGGACGGAGAAACGAACCTGATGAAACTCCTCTACTCGCCCGAGGAGGGAGGGACCATCCGTTTCAAATCGGAGCAGGATAAGGTCTGGAGAAAAAGAGGGTAGTACCGAGCCGGGATTCCATTTTTCTTTGCCCTGGATCTGAAAATCTGCGCGAGGTCGTCGCCGGAGAAGGATACCCCGGAAATCGGGAAACTCGAGCTGCTGAGACTGAATGGTGCGGAACGGAAGCAGCGTTCGGGAGAAGCAGGACCGCAACTCGTTATCGGCGGATATGGATATGCCGTGCCCGCCTCATTGCGTAGTATTAGGCAATTAATTACATATATTTAAATGCCATCGTAAGCCTTAATTTTTTCAGCTGAATGACGAAAGAAAAACCAAGTCTCTACGTGTACGAAGATGATACGCTTGAGAAAGAACGACAACAAGGAGAGTCATCATGAAGTATCCATATACCGCACCCATTGTAATGCTCTCCCTTTTCTTGTTTGTAATCCCTGCAGCAGGAGACGACACCGATATCTTTTCGGGAACCACCATCAATGTCCCGCCCAACGTGCTCCTTCTTCTTGATACCTCGGGGTCCATGCAGGAAGACGACAAGAAAGTACCCAGCAGCATATACGATCCTGATCACGATTACCGGGGCGATCTCGGCAAGATCACCGGGAACACCCCGCAGCGCTACACGGTCTACTACATCTGGAAAGAGCCCAACAAAGAATGGGAGAAATCCATGTTCGAGGAGCTCACGAGCAGCTCGGCCAACATCGGATGCGCGGAGGCCAGGTATGCCCTCGATACCTACGGCTACTGGATGGGGTACATGCATCCCGAGCCGGATGAGAACGGTCTCTACCAGTGCGGCGGAGAGGTGCTGATGAAGCTGAGTGTCGGCAATTACCGGAACTTTCTCGAGTCGCCTGCGCCGTGTCGGGAATCCTCCCGTCGGATCCGGCTCCAGTGCTTCCAAGACCACGGCGATGTACTACCGGATCGACGCAACGGTGGATGACCGTACCGTGGAAATGGGGGTCTGGAAGGCCTTCCCGAAACCCGGTTCGTAAAAGAAGAATCAGATCTCGACCACGCCGGTAACCGGCAGGTGGTCCGATGCCATGATGATGTCGAGACTCCTGTGCGCCTGGATCTTCGTCAGAGCCCCCGGGGGGGAGACCATGATCCGGTCGAGCGAGAATATGGGGAGGATCGAGGGGAAGGTCCGGGGGGTTTTCGTCTTTCCGAACAGCGAATAGAGCCTTTTCAGGGCCGCGCGCCGCAGGGTCCATTCGTTGAAGTCTCCCAGAACGATGACCGTTCCCTGGAACCCGCTCGAAAGGGTTTGCATGAGCATGTCCGCCTGGAATCTCCGCTCGATCGCCCGCAGTCCCAGGTGTGCGGTCAGCACCCGGACGGTCGTGCCGCCGATCTTGATCAGCGCGTCGATGGCGCCACGGGGCTCGTACGGGTGAGCGCTCAGGTCGATGCGGTGGAACCTCATGATCGGGAACCTGCTCAGCAGGACATTGCCATAGTGCAGGGCATACTTGAAGAATGTGGGGCCGAGGATCACCTCCATATCCGTGAGCGTGGAGAAGAACGCCTCGTCGAGGTGGCCGCCCTCCTCCAGGGAGAAGTTGGCCTCCTGCAGGGCCACGATATCGGCGTCTAGCTCGCTGATGACCCGGATCGCCCTTAAGGGCATCTGCCGCTGATCCGTGCCGATCCATCCGTGAATATTGTACGTGGCGACCTTGATCCTTCGCGTGCCTGGCCCCTGCGGCGTATTCCCGGTCATGACGCCTTCTCCCCGGCGGATTGCTCCATCCTTCCGGCTATGCGCCTTTTCAGCCATACCAGGAGGACCACGGCCACCAGGGTGATGCCCAGAAGAATCGTGATGTTGACGATATCGGGCTCGAAGAGGAAGCTCAGGAGCGACTCCGTGAACAGCGTAATGGCGATGAAGCCCGGCGTCATGCCGATCAGGGTCCCGATGAAGTAGTCCCGGAATCCGATGTGGGAGGCCCCTGCCACGAGGTTCACCACGGAAAAGGGCGCAACCGGGATGAACCGGATGATGGTCATGGCGAGCAGGCCCTGCCGGGCAAGGCGCCTGCTGAGCTGATTGATCCTTTTGCCCGCCACCTTTCTCACGAAGTCCCTTCCCACGATCCTGCCGATCCAGTAGACCGCCGAGGCACTCATCATCGCCCCCGCCACCGAGAGCACCAGGGCGGTCAAGGGCGGGAAGAGCACCGCGGTTATGGCCACCATGGCCGTAACCGGAAAGACCACCAGTCCGCCCAGCACATACAGTACCAGGATAATGACCGGCATGAAACGATAGTTGCTCAGGGAGCCGATCCATGCGGACATGACGCCGATGTCCAGGTATTCGGTAAGGGGCGACCATTTCCAGGCGGCCGCCAGGGCGATGAGCGCGAGGATCAGTGCGACGAAAACGATGAGCCGTCTTCTTCCGGAATGATGATCTTCCTTGTCTATGAACCTTTCGATGAAATCATCCGGATCCATGGGGCGCTCGGGGTCCACCAGGTAGGGCTCCGACAGGATATTTCTTTCAACAGGAGAGACATCGAGGGGACGCAGTGTCCGATTGGGGCTGCCCAGGATCTCGATGGCCCGGATCATGGATCCGGTCTTTTCGATGGTTTCTTCCACCTCCTGTAGAGTCGAGCCCAGGTGTTCGGCCAGAAGACTGTTCCGCAGGTCCCTGCAGGCCTTTTTCGCATCGGGATGTCCCCAGGTCTCCAGGCTTAAGTCACATTCGGAATCCAGGCCCATGGAACGGTTGGATATGTTTGAAGATCCGATACGAAGAAAGGTGTCGTCCACGATGAGGATTTTGGAATGTACCTCGAACAGGACATCCGGTCTGTCGGGGTGCTCGGTATAGTAGATCCCGAACCTGCCGCCCGTATCGACCCGCTTCACCCGCTTCACCAGGTGCGCCCTGATGGCGTCCATGGTGCTTTCCTCGAGCCATCCGTGGCTTTTTTTCCTCGTCACCACCACGATCTCGGGCCCGTCATCTTCATAGAGCCTCTTGGAGAGGGCGCCGGCCACCTTGGAGGAGGTGAAAAAGGGCGACTCGATGTAGATGTGCCTGCGCGCCGAGGTGATGGCATCCACCCAGAGCGACTCCACCTCCCGTATCTCGGGCTTTTCCCGGTATCTGCCCTGTGTCCTGGATAGCGCGACATCGATTTCCCGGATATCCGGGACGCACATCCGAGGCCAGGGATCCGAGGCCGTCGCTTCCGGCAGAGGAAGGTTTTTCCGCGCGGCGTAACGCCACCGCTGACGGAACAGCTCTCCGAGAAAGGCGGCAGGCTCGCCGTCGACGAGCATCTGCACGTCGTGGAACGGCGGGTAACGCTCTTCCCAGGAATCGGACCTGCGGGGATCGTCGGGAAGATGTTCCGGGGTGTCCCAGCGTACGTGGGTGAGATCGATTCCGCCCGTAAAGGCGATACGGTTGTCTATCACTACAATCTTCTGATGGTGGGATGCGCCCGGCGGCAGGTAGTTGTCCAGGTGAAAATGGACCCGCCGGCCGGTCTTCCACGAGAACTTCCATGCCGGAAGATACTCGCGCTTGAACGTATAGAGAACGGAAAAGTCCCAGTCCAGGATGTTGACGTGCAGATGGGGTTTCTTGAGAACCGTGTAGCTCAGGAATTCACCAAGTTGGACGGGAAAGTCCGGTTTCTCGTCTCCCCGGATGAGCGTGAGCTGGCTGTCGATGTCCCAGCCCGTGATATAGACGGAGCGTTCGGCCTTCGTGACCGCCTCGACAAAGGCGGCGAAATAGTCCTGGGCGTCTATGATGAAGGTAACGCGGTGGGCCCTGCCTTTCTTCCAGAAGTTCCTTCCTTCCTGGTATAATGATTGCGTCGTTTCCATGGCATCCTTGTATTCACTGGTGTTTCGTTCAGGGATGCACGAGAAGCACCGGCACCTCCTGCTCATCAGAGAATTACCGTTTGAGCGGGCACAACTCCATACCCGTGAAAAGAACGGTCCCTGGTGGCCGGTATTTGCCGCGTCACGGAGGGCTCAGATGGTGCATATCAGCAAACACAGGTGCCATGCCTTTGAAAATAGGGCACGTTATGATGCTCTCCTTGAGACTATAGTGCTTGCCCGGCACCCATAAATCAAGTTTAGCCCGGATGCCCGGGCATTCAATCCCTTGTTCCGAACCCGGCCTTTCAGGTCTCCTCCGTGCTCGACTCGCGCCGCGCGTGTCCAGAGCTCATGGCAGGACATCATTCAGGCCGTACCCTTCGCTTCCAGACCTTATGAGGATGGCTGCGGATTCCCCGGGAAGGGTGAGTGAATCCTCCCGGTATACGACGCCGCTGTGCGAGGTGAGGAGCACTTCTCTCCTTTGGCCGTCATAGATCCCGATCCTCCTTTCCTGCCGGGAGAAGTTGCAGGCCGCCATGACAGGTCCCCGGTTCATGGCAAGCCACTGCTCCTCTTCGTTGTACGAGATCAGGATCCGGCTCAAAGATCCGTCTCTGAGCCCGGGCAGCTCACGGCGGAGCCTGATGAGGCCTTTGTACCAGGCAAGAACGGATGCGTGCGGTTCCCGGTCCATTTCGTCCCAGATGAGCCTGGAGCGCTCGAACGTGGCTGCATCCTGCGGGTCCGGTATGTCCTCCGGGTCCCATCCGAAGGCTGCAAACTCCTCTCTCCTTCCGGTTATTACAGCCTTTCCCAGCTCCTCGTCCTGGTGGTCGGTGAAATACTGGAAGGGAGACGAGGCGGCCCACTCCTCTCCCTGAAAGATCAGCGGGATGCAGGCGGAGGTGAATACGAGGGCCGAACCGAGCATGAACCGCTGAATATCCACGAGCTGATTGACCCTCTCTCCGCGGGCCCGGTTTCCGATCTGGTCGTGATTCTGGAGATAGGCGAGGAACCTGTTCCCGGACATGCCCCTGACAGCCCTTCCATGCCTCCGCCCCCGAAATGCCGAGTAGCGCCCGCTGTAGACGAAGATCTCCTCCATGGCCCGGGCCAGGTCGGAGAGGGTTCCGAAGTCCTCGTAATACCCGCTTCTCTCACCCGTGAGCACGGTGTGCACGGCATGGTGAAAATCGTCGCTCCACTGGGCGTCGATCCCATACCCGCCGATCTCGCGGGGCTGAACGATCCGGGGATCGTTCAGGTTGCTCTCGGCGATGAGCGCGAGGTGCCGTCCGGTCCGGGCCTGAAGACTCTCGACCTCCCGGGAGAGCTCTTCCAGAAAATGAACGGACGAGGTGTCGATGATGGCATGCACCGCATCCAGGCGCAACGCGTCCATGTGATAGTCCTTCAGCCACATGAGGGCATTGTCGATAAAGAAGCGGCGCACATCGTCGCTGCCCGGGCCGTCGAAGTTCACCGCGTTGCCCCAGGGGGACGAATACCGGTCGGTGAAATAAGGGCCGAACCGGCCGAGATAATTCCCCTCGGGACCCAGGTGGTTGTAGACCACATCGAGGATTACCGCGAGCCCTCTGCCATGGCAGGCATCCACCAGTTCCTTGAGTCCTGCGGGGCCGCCGTAGGGCTCATGCGGGGCGAAGAGGTCCACACCGTCGTATCCCCATCCGCGTGTTCCGGAAAAGCCGTTCGACGGCATGAGCTCGATGTGCGTAATCCCCAGATCGACGAGATAATTCAGTTTCCGTATCACGCCCTGGAATGTGCCCTGCGGACTGAATGTGCCCGTATGCAGCTCGTAGATGACGGCGCTGGAAAGTGGCGGGGCCTGCCAGTGATCGTCGGTCCACGGGAAAAGAGAGTGATCGAGCATCCGGGAAAAACCGTGGACACCGTACGGCTGCCACGGCGACCGGGGGTCGGGGAGAGGGTCGGAACCGTCGATCACAAAGGCGTAATCAGATCCGTGCCCGGCAGACGGGCTGTCCAGCATCCACCAGCCGTGCCTCGTGCTCAGCATGGGAAAGGACTTTCCGTCGAGGACCATCAGAACTTGTTGGGCAGCGGGTGCCCACACGCGGGTTACTGTCATATCAGACTCCGTTCGTGAACGATGACCGCTCATGATGGCTGGTTTTCAGGACCTTCATCTTTCTTTTCCCTGATGAGTGAGCGCTTGAACGGGCAGCGGGAAGATACCGGAGAATAGGGTAACGAGTGATTCCCGATGATATCCCGCTTTCAGGCTTCGGCAATATCCAATGAGGGTTCATGCCGATACATATCCTTCCTCGTATCACCCCGGCATGCTCCTTTATCAGCCCGCATCCCTGGCCATGAGCGCCACCGGGAACTTCTCCAGAAGCTTGCCGATTCGTGTCGGAGAGTCCCGGAACACCTCTCCGGAAAGCACGTTCTTCCATGCGCCTCCCGGCAGCTCGACCCGGGTATCGTCGTCCCAGTCATTGCCCCGCTGGAGGCTCAGGCGGGGCACCACGACCGCCACAATGTCGTCCCGGGTAAACCCCACGGCATATTGAGCCTGCGGGCCGAGGATCTCCAGGGACCGGTAGGACGATCTGTCTCCGAAGGCCTCGGGTACACGCCTGCGGAGCGCGAGCGCCTGATGGACCGTCCAGAGCTTCGGGAGGCCGGATTCCATGCCGCGCATGATCTGCTCGGGTTTCATGCCTCGCATCCTGCCGAGCAGGTCGCGGCGGAGCGGGTAATCTACAGGCCTGCGGTTGTCCGGGTCCACCAGGCTTAAGTCCCACAGCTCGCATCCCTGGTAGATGTCCGGAATGCCCGGAACCGTAAGCTTGAGAAGCGTCTGAGAGAGCGAGTTGATACGTCCGGGCCCGGCCACGAGCCCGACAAATGACTGGAGATCGTGGATGAACGCGAGGTCCTGGAGCAGGGAAGAGGCGAACGATTTCAAGGCCTCTTCGTATGCGGGATCGACAGCCGTCCAGGAGGTATGGGTCTTCGCCTCCCGAGAGGCCTTCTCCAGATAGGGCAGGAGGCGGTTCTCCCCGATGGGCCAGGCCCCTACCAGTGTCTGGTAGAGGAAGTACTCCGTGTTTCTGTCCGGGAAATCCCCTGTCCGGTAATGCTCCACCCGGGCAGACCACCTGCGGACTGCGTCCCGCCACTGTCCGGGAATCTCGGAGAGTACCGCAAGCCTTGCCCTGACGTCCTCGCTCCGCTTCGTGTCATGGGTGGAGGTGGAGAGCATGGTGAACGGGTGCGATTTCAGCCGCTCGTTCATCCGGAGATGGAAGAGGTCCGCATCGATTCCGAACGAGCCCGGGTCCCCTCCCACCTCGTTGAAGGCAATGAACCGGTTGTAGGTGTAAAAGGCGGTGTCTTCCGCACCTTTCGCCATGACCGGAGGGGTGAGCTGCTGGAAACGCATGACGAACTCCGACTCGCGGGGGCCATTCACCCTGAGCATGAATATGTCTCCCATGAAATCGAGCAGATCGGGGTCGACTTCCGCATCCTGTTTGGCCCGCTCGACGGCCGAGGTGATGATCCGTCTGTCCTGGTCCGCCATCCAGCCCGCACCTGCGTTTATATAGGTGCGATATACCGGAAAAGCCGCGATGACCGCGCGCAGGGCCTGGGCAACATCCTGGCGGGTATAGTCGCGATACCGCCGGTGGCGTTCGCAGATGGTCATCATGAGCGCGGTGAGACGATTCACGTCGCTTCCGAAGAGATCGTCGATGACCAGGAGCTTCTTTTCCCTGAGCACCTCCTGGTAGTCCCTGGTCTCGCCGGTGAATTCCCCGTAGAACCGGGTGAAGGCGTCGCTGCTCCGGGCGTCTGCAAGAAGGTGCGTGAGGAGATAGATGAACTCGTATCCCGTGGTGCCGTCCACCGGCCAGTCCGGCCGCAGGCCCTCGCCGGGCTGGAGGATCTTCTCCGCCAGGATCCATGACTCGGGCCCTGCCTTGCGGAGCCGTCCCAGATAGGCGGAAGGATCACGGAGCCCGTCTGGATGATCAACGCGCATCCCGTTGATCATTCCCTGGCGAAGCCACTGGAGAACGAGGCGGTGCGTGTCTTCGAATACCTCCTCGTCTTCCGTGCGCAACCCGACCAGGGAATTGATGTCGAAAAAGCGCCGGTATCCCAGGTCCTGATTTGCCGTACGCCAGTATGCCAGGCGGTAGTTCTGGCCGTCCAGCAGGGTTTCGAGGGTGTCCGGGCTTTCGTTGAGCTCGGCGATGAGGGCGTCCATATGCCTGGCGACCTCGGGGTGCTCGTCGAGGATCCTTTCCAGGAGCCTCCTGATCACCTCCTTGTCGCGGTGTCTCCTGCTGATGCTCTCCCGGTCGGTGGAAGAGGGGAGGGGAAGAGAGCCCAGGGCATCGGCGAGAAAGCCGAGCTCGGGCGAGGCAATGTCCTCTCCCGCCCTGGCAATGAGAAAGGCGAGAGAACGGGGGTCGACCGGGAACATATTTTCATAGTATCGTATGGAGAAGTTGCCCTGCTCCCGTTCGAGTCTGATCTCCCCCTTTTCCAGCGCCCGGCCGAAATGGTCGCCGAGGATGGGGAGAAGGATCTTGTTGCCGAATCTGGTCTCCTCGGGGTCCCAGTCCACATCGAAGTATGAGGCGTACTGGCTTGACTGGCCGTTTTCCAGGACATCCCACCACCACTCGTTCTCGTTTCCCACCACGGCCATGTGGTTGGGGACGATATCCAGGACCTGGCTCATGCCGGTCCTGTGCAGTGCCCGGACGAGCCGATCATGACCCTCTGTTCCGCCCAGCTCCCTGTTCACCCTGGTGTAGCTCACCACGTCGTAGCCGTGGGTGCTGCCCTGGACCGCCTGGAGACAGGGGGAGGCGTAGAGGTGGGTTACGCCCAGAGATGCGAGGTAGTCCAGTATGTGTGCGGCATGGTCGAAGGTGAACTCCGGCTGGAACTGGACACGATAGGTGGCAAGAGGGATTTTCTGCATCTCATGCCGTCCTCTGAATAAGAACGATCGATCGTCCCTGAACCCGTATCTCCTCCTCCGGGGAATGCAGGAGCCTGTCCTCGAGGAATGTCTCGATCGTTGTGTCGAAGACTACGGCCCAGGTTTTTCCCAGCGTAGCGGAAGGAACAGTGAAGACGATGGGCTCGTGGTGCGCATTGATGAGCAGGTAGAAACTGTCGTCCACGATCCGGTTTCCCCTCTCGTCCATGCTGGAAATCCCGTCACCGTTGAGAAAGATGCCGATGGACCTGGCAAAGTGTTCCTCCCAGTTTTCGTCGGCCATTTCCCGGCCGTCGGGAGTGAACCAGCCGATGTCGTGATCCTGCGTGCCCCTGATCGGCCTGCCGTGGAACCATTTTTTTCGCCTGAACACCGGATGCTCCCTCCTCAGTGCAATGAGCCCCCGAATGAATTCCAGGAGGCAGGTGTCGGCGGATTCCCAGTCAAACCAGGATATTTCGTTGTCCTGGCAATAGGCGTTGTTGTTGCCACGCTGGGTTCGGCCGATCTCGTCCCCTCCCAGAAGCATGGGGACCCCCTGGGAGAGGATCAGTGTGGCCAGGAAATTCCGTTTCTGCCTGCAGCGGAGCTTGATGATATCCGGGTCGCCGGTCGGGCCTTCAGTGCCACAGTTCCATGACCGGTTGTGGCTCTCGCCGTCGCGGTTTCCCTCCAGGTTGGCCTCGTTGTGCTTTTCGTTATAAGATACCAGATCGCGCAGGGAAAATCCGTCATGGGCCGTGACAAAGTTGATGCTCGCGAAGGGGCGGCGGCTCGTGTTCTCGTACAGGTCCGAGCTGCCGGTGAAGCGGTAGGCGAACTCGCCCAGGGTCTGGTCCTGCCCGCGCCAGAAGTCCCGGATGCAGTCCCGGTACTTGCCGTTCCATTCCGACCACTGGGGCGGAAAATTCCCGACCTGGTAGCCGCCCACCCCGACATCCCAGGGCTCGGCGATGAGCTTCACCTGCCCCACCACCGGGTCCTGCTGGATGAGGTCGAAGAACGCGGAGAGCCTGTCCACATCGTGCAGCTGGCGGGCCAGCGTCGCAGCCAGATCGAACCGGAACCCGTCCACGTGCATGTCCAGCACCCAGTAGCGGAGCGAATCCATGATGAGCTGAAGCACGTGGGGATGCGCCATGTTGAGGCTGTTGCCGGTGCCGGTGTAGTCCGTATAGTAGCGCCTGTCGCTCGCCTCCAGGCGATAGTAGGCGGCATTGTCGATGCCCCTGAAGCAGAGCATGGGTCCCAGGTGGTTGCCCTCTGCGGTGTGGTTGTACACCACGTCCAGGATCACCTCGATTCCCTCATCGTGCAGCACCTTGACCATCTGCTTGAACTCCTGCACCTGCTGCCCGGACCCGCCCGTGCTCGAGTACTCGTTGTGGGGGGCGAAATAACCGATGGAGTTGTATCCCCAGTAGTTTCTCAGTCCTTTCTGTACCAGGTGTTCGTCGTGGATGAACTGGTGTATGGGCATAAGCTCGACTGCCGTGATGCCCAGGTCTTTGAGATGATCCAGGACCGAAGGGTGCGTAAGCGCAGTGTAGGTGCCCCTGATTGCCTCGGGGATATCCGGATGCAGGATGGTGAACCCCTTCACATGGGCTTCATAGATCACGGTTTCGTGGAGCGGACGCCTGATGGGACGGTCTTCGGCCCAGTCGAAGTACGGGTTCACCACCACGGACCGGGGGGCATAGGGGGCACTATCCGTGGGTTCGATCCGGTCGTTTTCTCCCCCGAAGCGGTAGGGAAACATGGCCGGGTTCCACCTGACCTGTCCCTCGATCGCCTTGGCATAGGGATCCAGGAGAAGCTTGGCCGGGTTGCAACGGTTGCCGGAGGCAGGGTCCCAGGGGCCGTGGACCCGAAAACCGTACCGCTGCCCCGGCCCTGTACCGGGGAGGTAGACATGCCAGCAGTAGGCGGTGACTTCGGGGAGGTCCAGCCGGGTTTCCCTGTCTGAATCGTCGAAGAGACAGAGTTCCACCCGCTGTGCCGCTTCAGAGAAAATCGAGAAGTTCGTCCCGAATCCGTCGAACGTCGCTCCGAGAGGATACGGTTTGCCGGGCCAGATTTCCACCAGTGCTCCTTTTTTTGATAGCGGGATGTTTTCAGGGAAATCGCGCTATAGAGGTAGATATAGAAGGCGCTAGGGCTAAATCAAGCAAGGGGGGGCTCTCCCGCCCCGTCACTGTGGAGACGGGCTCTTTACAAAAATATCCGTTCGGCCCGGCAGGACCGCCCAACGGGACTGGGGGACCCCGTTTCCCAGGCTGAGACAGGGGCCGTTCGGTTGAAGATGGCCGGCACCTGCCGCAGGATCGTTCATGGGCCTATGTATGAGTATGAGAGTGCCCGGTTCGGGATAAACCTGCGGCATAGGTAGCGGCATTCACGGTCGATTGAAAAAGAGCACTGCCGGGGCCCCCTTCTAAGGGGGCCCCGGCTTCTCTTGGGATAGAGGGAGGAAAAATGTTTGTATGTTTTCCTTTAAGCTGCGGAACACCTCGGAAGACAGGCCGGGTATCCGCAGATGGTTTCGGCTCTTTCGTAACTGTTCAAGGTCATTGGACGGGCGATACCCTGACCATGCACTGCCGGGGGGCCTTATACACGGTGAAGCAGATCCCCTGCTCAGGGCTCACCGACATGCATATGAACGAGTTTGCGAGCTTTTTTCGCAATGTAATGATGTTTCTGTGCAGGTACCAGGTGCGGCAGTGCCCGGGGATCCCAAGCATGCGCCTTACCTCTGAAGGGGGAAGGATGAAGCCCTGGCATTCGTTTCTGATCAGATGGCTGATAACCTGGACGGCACGTTTGCAGTTCCGACTATCCTGTATGCTCATGTCTTCGCTTGCCATCATAACCCCCTTTTTCCCCGAAGTGCCTGAAAAATAACATGTAATTAAAAAGATAATCTTATCAATGAGCAAGGGATATGCCATAAATAATGATAAATAAAATCATAATGTTGACTTTATACATCAGGGAAAAAGCCGGGAGCGGGAGAAATTGTTTACCCAGGCACGGGGGAAAATCTTTTCCACCACGAGCCTCTCTGCAGGCGGCCTGATAACCGTTCCTGATCCTTGCCATTTTCATCCAGATCCGGGAAAAGGCTCAAAATGGACTTGTATTCAATAGCAATAATTGGCAGTATAACAGCGCTGACGGGAAATCCCCGGTGCGGAGCGCCTTTTGCCGGAGGGTTTTTCCGAAGGCGTATGGATTCTGACGGGTGCAGGAGCTGAACATCCGCAGGCCATGGTCGGCCGCGCATGACCAGCAGATTCCCGGACAGAAAGAGAAAATCATGAGAATACCGGATTCCCGGTTCACGACATGAAGAAGAGAGAGGGAGCATAGAATGGTCAGAGTTCTCATCGCTGACGATCATCCGATCGTGAGAACCGGTTTGAAGCAGATCCTTGCCGACGACCCGGATATAGAGGTGGTAGGTGAAGCCGAAAACGGCGGGGAGGTCATAGAGTTCCTCTGGAAGAATGTATGCGATATGGTTCTGCTCGATATCGGCATGCCGGGCAGGAGCGGGCTCGAGGTAACCTCGGAGATCAAGCAGATCAAGCCCAACGTGGGGGTGCTCATCCTGAGCATCTATCCCGAAGAGCAGTATGCCGTCCGGGCGCTCAGGGCAGGCGCATCCGGGTACCTCACCAAGGCGAGCGCGCCCATAGAGCTCCTTCAGGCCATTCACCGGGTGTCTCACGGCGGCAGGTACGTCAGCCAGACCCTGGCCGAGATACTGGCGTCCGAGATCGACAGGCACAGTGAAAAGCAGCCTCATGAAAAGCTCTCGGATCGGGAGTACCAGGTGATGCTTCTCCTCGCATCGGGCAAGACCGTCACCGAAGTGGGACAGAGCCTGAATCTGAGTGTGAAGACCATCAGCACCTACCGGTCCAACATCCTGGCAAAGATGAACATGAAGAATAACGCCCAGCTCACCTTTTATGCCGTGGAAAACAGCCTCATCAAGTGAGACTGCTTTAAGGGCATGCGCCTGCCTGGAGTCTACCGTGCGGGCCGCCCGGATAGGCCGGGACACCCCCGGACTCCGTTGCTGCGTACGTTCACCGCACAGCAGGGCGGATGGCCGGGGACTTCATTTTTCCGGGCAGAGTATTATTTTTTTCTACACATAGGCGGCTGTATTCTTTAGAATCCGGCTATCCCATGCAAGGAGAGGTTTTATGAGAAGCATGCTGTATATTGTCTATGGCATCGGCCAGGATTCCGTAGGGCTCGTCGGAGGGATTACCGCCCCGATCGCATCCGTGGGCGGCAATATCGTCGATTTGCACCAGCATGTCCTGCACGGCCTCTTCACCATCTACCTGGTGGTGGATCTCAAGGAAGCCACGCAGTCCCCGGAAGGGTTCAGGCTGCTGCTCGGGGAGATCTCGGAAGAGACCCGGGTGCGTCTCTCCATGGAGAAATATACCCCGGTGGCCCGCAGCGCCGAGAGGACGAACATCCTCCTGACCCTGGTGGGAAAGGACAAGCCGGGAATCATCGCCGCAATCTCGGAGAGGCTCGGCACCTACAACATCAACATCGAGATCAGCGAGATGGTGGCACGGGAAGACATATTCCTCATGGATCTTCTCTGCGACGTCAGCCGGAGCAGCGTGCCCACGGACAACCTCAAGGGCGTGGTGCAGCAGATCATGCACTCCATGGACATCAGCACCATGTTCCAGACCGAGGACGTGTTCAATAAGAAGAAAAAGATCGTGCTCTTCGACATATCGCAGAGTTTTATGGACGCCGGGACCCTGAGCGGGATCCTCGATCTCTCGGGTATCGAGGCCGGGGAGCTGAAGCGCCTTACCGGCCGGGAGGGCAACCTGGCCTATATGCAAGACACGGCCGGGTACCTGGAGGGCCTGCCGCTCAATGTCATCGACGCAGTCGTGGATTCCACCCGGGTGAGCCCGGGAACCATGGAGCTGATCCAGTCGCTGAAGATCATGGGCTACAAGATCGGGCTGATCAGCACGGGGTTCACCTTTTTCGTGGAGCCCATCCGCCGCAAGCTCGACATCGATTATGCCTTCGGGTTCGAGCTGCCCGTGGACGACGATTCCAAGGCCCTGGTGGGCGACATCGCCCCGGGAGTGCTCGAGGACCTGGACCCTCCGGCCATCATCGCAGATCTGATGCGGGCGGAAAAGATCGATAGGGAGGATATCACGGTGATCTCCGATACGGACAGGCCCTATACCCAGACCCCGGGCATCAGGCTGGAGTTCGACATGAAGGTGATCCTCGATTTTTTCAATCAGCACATCCTGAGCAGAGACGCCCTCACAGGGCTGCTGCGAAGCCTCGGCACACCCCGTCTGTGATATGATCCCGTGAGCACAGAGCTCAGAAGAGGCAAAGAATGAAATCCGACATAGAGATTGCGCAGTCGATACCGCTGAAGCCCATCCGCGAGATCGCGGATGCCATCGGGCTGAACGAAGACGATATCGTGCCCTACGGGCGGTTCGTGGCAAAGGTGCCGCTCAAGGCCCTGGAGAGCAGATCGGACGTGCGCGACGGAAAGCTCGTCCTGGTCACCGCCATGTCCCCCACCTCCATGGGCGAGGGCAAGACCACGACCACCATCGGCCTCGGCCAGGCCCTGAGCAGGATCGGGAAGCGGGCCATGATGGCGATACGCGAGCCCTCTCTGGGGCCGTGCATGGGACTCAAGGGCGGCGCTGCGGGTGGAGGGTATTCCCAGGTGCTGCCCATGGAGGACATCAACCTTCACTTCACCGGCGACCTCCATGCCATCACCTCGGCTCACAACCTGCTTGCAGCCGTGGTGGACAACCACCTCCACCAGCGGCAGAACCCGGAGATCAACCCCAGGCACGTGGTCTGGAAGCGCGTGATCGATATGAACGACCGCAGCCTGAGAAGCATCATCCTCGGGCTCGAAGACAAGGGTCTCAACGGCGTCATGCGCGAGGACGGCTTCGATATCACGGCCGCGTCCGAGGTCATGGCGGCCCTGTGCCTCTCGGACAGCCTCCAGGACCTGAAAGGGCGCATCGGTCGCATCATCGTGGGCTACGACTACCTGGGCAAGCCCATCTTCGTGCGGGATGTGGGCGCGAGCGGGGCCATGGCCGCCCTGCTCAAGCATGCCGTCAACCCCAATCTCGTGCAGTCCGTCGAGGGAACGCCCGTGCTCGTGCACGGAGGTCCGTTCGCGAATATCGCACACGGGTGCAACACGGTGATCGCCACCCGCATGGCCATGAAGCTATCGGACTACACCGTGACCGAGGCGGGCTTCGGGGCCGATCTGGGGGCGGAGAAATTTTTCCACATCAAGTGCCGCGGCAGCGGCCTGAACCCGAGCGCCGTGGTGCTGGTCGTGACCTGGCGGGCATACATGCTCCACGGGATCAACAACATCCGCAAGCACCTGGACACCCTCTCCCGGTTCGGGGTGCCGGCCGTGGTCTCCATCAACCGCTTTCTCTCGGACAAGGACAGCGACCTCGCTGAGCTGAAATCCCGGGTGGAGGACCTGGGCGCGGAGGCGGTGATCACGGATTACCGCGAGCGCGGCGGGGAAGGCGGGCTCGAGCTCGCGGAAAAGGTCGCCTCGTTCTGCGGGAGGCCCTCTGAGTTCAGAATGCTCTACGATCTGGGCGACGATATCCGCACCAAGGTAGAGACCGTGGCGACGAACGTCTACGGTGCCTCCGGGGTGGAGTTCTCGTCCCAGGCGCTCAAGGATATCCGGCACATCGAGAACATGGGGTATGCGGGCCTGCCGGTCTGCATCGCCAAGACCCAGTCCTCGCTGACCGACAACCCCAAGATCCCGGGATTCCCGGACGAGCCGTTCACCATCCACGTGAACTCCGCCAAGGTGTCCGCGGGCGCGGGCTTCGTGGTCATCTACACCGGGAAGATCCTCTCCATGCCCGGCCTGCCGAAGAGCCCCGCAGCGCTCTTGATCGACATCGACGACGAGGGGAACATCACCGGGCTGTTCTGATTTATTCTTGACACCTTGGAGGGTTGCTTTTAACATACCGACCGGTCAGTATAGTACTGGTAGATAGAATACTGTTTGTGTGGTGTGCATATGGGAGGGTTCAAGGCCTCGCCCGGGGACAAGAAGAGGCGTATCATTATCGCGGCCATGCGCTGCTTTCAGCGCAAGGGCTATGTGAACACGACCGTTGACGACATAGCTGTGGAGTACGGCCGTTCCAAGGGCAGCATCTACTGGCATTACCCCTCCAAAAAGGCGATTCTCATCGATCTGTTCATCTACTGGATGGATGAAACCTTCAACGGCATCAGCTCGGAGATAGCGCCCCTGGAATCATCCCGCGACAAGCTCATCCGCATGGGCGAGTTCTTCATCGAATCGCTCATCAGGGACTACGAGCTGTACAGCTCCATGATGGTGTTCTGGGGCACGGCCTTCGAGGACGCCTCCATGCGGCGGATGGTCATCGACCTCTACCGCCGGTACGACGAGGTGGTGACCTCGCTGCTCGTGCAGGGTCAGGACGGCGGGGAGTTCAGCGTGCCGGACATCCCGGCGTTCAGCACCATGCTGATCGCCATGATCGAGGGCCTGATCGTCCGCCAGGTCATGAGCAGGTCGCTCGATCTGGAGAGGATCAGGCGCGAGATACCGTCCCTGGTAAAAAGGCTCCTCCCGTAATCGGAGACGGGTCCACATTTCCTGAGATGACGAGAAGTCAGGGGATGATCGGGGACGAAATCACAGTTATTGAGTTGTACGTTTTGAGTTTGCGCGAAGTCAGGGAAAACATACGGCATCCCTGATCTTCAAGTTGTAAATGCGGGCGGCTGAGAAAGGGGAGGTATGGAAGAGGGCATCAGGGTGTTCATCGATCGGATCATCCGGTACCGGTGGGTGTTCCTTGTCCTGTTTCTCGCCGTCACCGTCGGCATGGTCTCCGTGAGCAGGGACCTCAAGATCAACAACGACTACGAAACCTGGCTGCCCAGCGAAGACAAGGTCGGCGACCTGCTGCGCACGGTTGACCGCGTGTTTTCCAACGGTTCGCTCATATTCATCGTTCTCGATTTCACGGATCAGGGCGTGTTTACCCCGGAATCGCTGGATATCCTCGATCACCTCACCCAAACCCTGGAAGGCATGAAGGAGCTTTTCCAGGTGAGCAGTCTCACCAATATCATGGACATCAGGCGGACCGAGGACGGTGTCGAGGTTTCCGACCTGATTCCGGGCATGCGCCCGGAATCTGCCGAGGATCTGGCAAGACTCCGGAACTATGTGCTCTCCAAAGAGATGTATCGCGACTCGCTGGTCTCGAGCGATGCCGGTTATGCCCTCGTGGCCCTGAGCATCGAGAGCGAATACGACGAGATCGAGGTCACGGGCCGGGTCCTGAAGCTGGTAGAGGAGGAGCTGGGAGAGAGAAGCTTCCATGCAGGCGGAGACGTGGTCATCGCCTACTATATGGACCACTACATGAAGCAGGATATCATGCTCCTGGTGCCGGTCATCTTCATCGGCATGGTGGGGGTGCTCTCCTACGGCCTGCGCCGGATTTCGGGGGTGGTCCTGGCCCTGGCCGTGGTGTTCGTCGCCATTATCTGGACCGTGGGGTTCAAGTCCCTGCTGAGCTATCCCTTCAATATCCTGTCGCCCGCGGTGGTGGTGCTCCTGATGGCAGTGGGGTCGGACTATGCCGTGCACATGTACAACCACTACATCAAACAGGGGGACATCCGCGTCTCGTCCAGGGAAATCACCCTTCCCATCCTTATGAGCGCGATGACCACCGTGGCCGGGCTCGCAACCTTCGGGGTGACCAAGATCGAGGTGCTCAGGAATTTCGGGCTCGAGCTGGCCTTCGGGCTCGCATCCGCCTGTATGCTCTCCATCGTGCTCGTGACCATCGGTATTGTCATGACCAGGGACAGGCCCATGCCCAGGGCCGCAGGCGCGGAGAAGATCAGTCATTTTTTCAACAGGGTCATGGCCTCGGTGGGGGGATGGGTTCACGGGCATACCGGGCTCATCCTTCTCGTTGCCGCGATTCTTCTGGTCGTGATGGGCCTTGGCATTTTCCGCATCAGCACCAGCTTCGATTTCGTGGAAATTCTGCCCAAAGACAGCCCGCCCAGGAGCAGCTCCCGGGTGCTGGAAGAGCACTTCAACGGCATGTACCGGGTGACGGTGTACGCTCAAGGGGATATGGAAGATCCCAGAATCATGGCCGCCATGGGCTACATCGAGAACCGCCTGCGGGCGGACGATCTCCTGGGCGGTTTCCTCTCCATGCACGATCTCATCGCCGAGGAAAACTGGCTCATGAACGGCGTGTTCTCCGTGCCCGAGAGCAGGGAAGGGGTGGCGAACCTGTGGTTCATGCTCGAAGGACAGGACATTCTCAAGACCTTCATCTCCCCCGACCGAAGGCAGGGCCTGGTGAACTCCATCATGAGGGAGCACGATACCGCGTGCATGAAGGACATGGCCGCCCGCATCCAGGAGTTTCTCGACACCCGTGTCTCGCCCGAGGTCGTGGAGGTGGATCCCCTGCGTCTTGGGCAACAGGCGCGCAACGACCTGGAGGGAATCAGGCTGTCTCACGCTGCCAGCCAGCTGGTCTGGCTCGCCCGGGGGTATGACCGGACGAACAGCCACGACCCCGAGCTGTTCCTGCCGCTCCTGGCACAGGCAAGGCACGATCTCGACGCAACCGTGAACATGGGGCCTGTCTGGGTGGAGGTGCAGAGGTATCTCGAAGAGGAAACCGTGGAGATTTTGCCCGAAGATCTCATCGCGTCCCTGATGAGGGATCTGAAGGTGCGCTGGGGAGAGCCGGACCGGAGCGCCTGCGTGGAGCACATGGCCGGGAAGATTCTCCAGAGCGGAACCATGAGCGGGGATGACTGCCGGATCACGGCCCTGGGCTTGATGAACAGGGCCGAGAGCTCGTTCAGGATCGAAAAGGCGTCCACCCTCATGGAGGGCATCCGTGAGCGGGTGCCGGTCGGACTGGCGCATCACCAGGATTTTCTGAAAAGAGCACACGGCGTGCTGTGGGAGCTTCTGGCCCCCAGGCCCGTGCTCTTTTCGCGCGAGGTGGAGAACATCGCGGGCATCGAGGATGCGGTCATCGGATCCTCGCCGGTGATGATCGACCAGACCGGGGCACACGCCATGTTCAACAGGTTCGACAAGCTCCTGTACCAGAGCCAGATTCAAAGCCTGTTTCTCGCATCCCTCATCGTGCTCTTCATGATCTCGCTCAGCCAGCGGTCGTTCAGACGGGGAATCATCTCGCTCATCTCGGTGCTCGTGCCCCTGGAGTTCGTGCTGGGATTCATGGGCTGGACCGGAATTCCCCTGGACTTCGGGACCGTGCTGTGCAGTGCGCTGATCGTCGGGCTCGGGGTGGACGGGTCCATCCATTTTCTCCACTACCATCACGTCCAGTTCAAAAAGGGCTTCAGGGGCAGGGAATCGCTGCAGTCCACTCTGAGCCACGTGGGTAGGGCCGTGATCACGGCCAACGCCACCTCGCTGCTGGGATTCATCGTGCTCACCTTTTCCCGAACCACGGAGCTGAGAAACTTCGCCATCATCAACGGCATGGCCATCTTCCTGGTAACGCTCTCGGTGCTGATGCTCCTGCCTGCGCTGGCCACGCTGATCCATCTGGAGGACAGAACCTGGAAGATATCGCTCCCGGTAGAGGAGAGACAGTTGTTCGACAATATTTTTGAAGAGAGATAGAGGAGGGATATATCATGAGAAAATCCATACCGGCCCTGCTGCTGGCCGCTTTTGTCTGCCTGGTCTGTGGGTCCTCTCCCGCAGAGGCGCTGACCGGCGATGAGGTGCTCCTCAAGGTGGACGAGGTGCTGTCCGCTTCGAAAAACTCGGTTGCCAGGGCCACCATGACCCTGATCGACTCGAACGGACGGGAAAAGACGCGTACCCTTCAGATATGGAACAAGCACTATAAGGACAGGGACGACTGGTCCATCCTGAAGTTCGTCTCGCCCGCGGAGATCCGCAACCTGGGTTTCCTGAGCCTTGCGGACGATCAGATGTATCTCTATCTCCCCGCCTTCGATCGCACCCGACGCATCGCGTCGCATGCGCGAAAAGAGAGCTTCGCCGGCTCCGACCTCTCCAACGACGACCTGAGCACCGGGAAATACGCCGACCATTACACTGCCGATATCACGGAGGAAACCGCGGAAGAGTATGTTCTCGAGCTCACGCGCAAGCCCGGGTCCGACCGGATCTACCCACGGGTGACGGCCCGGGTGGACAGGGAGCATTTCTATCCCGTCAGGATGGATCTCTTCGACGACCAGAAGAGGCTCTGGAAGACCAACACCATCACCAACGAAAAGATCCAGGGGTACTGGACGCCCAAAAAGATCGAGATGAAGGACGTGCAGAAGAACCATCAGACCGTCATGGAGATATCCGAGATCACCTATGACGCCGATCTGGACGACAACGTCTTTTCCAAGCGGTATCTCAAGAGAAACGTGCGGGATGAGTAGGATGACGCGACATATCCTCTGCCTGCTGCTGGTCATCCCGGTTCTGTGCGCGGGGACGTGTCCGGTAGCCCGTGCCCAGGCCGACGTGGTGCTGAGCGGGACCGTCAGGCTCTTCAGCTCGTTTTACACCGAAGACGGCAAGGACGACGCCCTCGCCCCCCACGATGCGGGCGATTACGCGCTCACAAGGAGCGAACTGCGAGTGGGACTGAGCGGATATGTCTCCGACAGCGTGAGCTTCCGGTCCAGTGTGTATTTCGTCTCGCTCGCCAGGGACGACTTCGACGGCCTCCGTGACCTGGAGACCTCTTCGGGCTATTCCTCCGCGGTCCACGAGCAGGATGTCTATGTGCGCGAGGCGTTCTTCACGATACAGGATTTCCTCGCGGAGGGAATGGACCTCTCGGCCGGACGCCAGCGGGTGAGGTGGGGCACCTCGGATGAATATAACGTGGTGGACAACCTCAACCCGGTGGATTACCGCAACCTCCTGTCCTTCGACCCGGACTACCAGGCGGAGCACCTGACCATGGACGGGCTCAACCTTGAGTACCACCTCCCCTTCGAGTTCGACCTCAAGCTCCAGGCGGTGTATTTCTTCTCCTTCAAGCCGTCCACCCTGCCGGTGGGTTTCACCGACCAGAGCCGGGCCGTTCTGCAGTCCAGGCTGGACGCCCTGACCGAGGGCTACGGCTTCCCCGGCGGAGACGTGGACCTGGTGGTGCGCGACATCCCCGACTACCGGGTGTCCAAAGGGCCTGCGGGATTGAGGATGAGCGGTGTCGCGTGGAACTTCGACTGGGGCCTGAGCTATTATCGCGGCTACCAGAGCCTGCCCCTGATCTCCCGGCTGGAGACGGACATCACCACGGAGGCCGGCGGGCTCACCGCGTATTATGACTTTCCGAGGCTCGACGTGGCCGGGTTCGATCTCTCCGGCGAGTTCTCGTCCATAGGCGTCTGGGCCGAGTTCGGGGCCTACTTCCCCGAAGACCGGGACGTTCTCGTCGCCACCACCCTCATGTCGACCCCGAACGTCCAGGCATTCCCCCTGCTGGAAGACCCCTACTACAAATACACCCTGGGCTTCGACTACACCTTCGGCATCGGCAGCGGCCTCTACTGGAACACCCAGTTCAATCACGGCTATTACGACGAGTTCGACTACACCTCCGAGGCCGACACCTTTCTGGGTCTGGGCGGTCCCGGCTTTACCGGAGGACTGGGCGACTACTATATCTCCCGCTTGGAATATTCCTTTTTCAACGACACCCTCACCATAACCCTGGACGGCCTGTTGGAGGTCGCGCGATACGAGAAACTCTCGAACAACACGGCCACGGTATTCAAGCCCGATATCGAATACAAACCCTACGACAACGCATCCCTGGAGCTGGGCTACGTGATGATCACCGGGGCGGAAGGGACCAAGTACGGCAGCTTCGAGGACCACGACGTGATCTATGCGCTCTTGAAGGCGTACTTCTGAAGCCCTGCATCCCCGATGGCGTCATAGGTGAAAGATTTTTCCACGGTCCGCTCCGGAAACCCCTCGAATACACGGATTGCCACGCCCTGAGAACAAAAGGGACAAGGGGGCACGGGGGGTGAACAGCCGGACCTGCAGGGAAGACTCCGGAAGGGAACGAGCCTGAAGATGGCGCCTGTATCGGGTGAAGCATGCCCCGGCAGGTCAAGATCGCCCGTTTCCCTCTCCGCCTTTCCATGCGACTTGGCTGCCGGCCAGAGATTTCACCCAGGGCGTTCCAGGACCTGCCCTTTATCCCTCAAACCGATGAGTCTGCCTCCGTTGTGGAGGCAGGCACCGGGTATTCCCGGGCAGAGAGCTGAAATATGATGCTGCCCCGGAAAGATAGCGAGGGCAGGGGGCTGAAATGTGAACCCGTCCCCGAAAGAGAGCGGCTATTGATGAAATGGTGGTTGTTTTCGTATAAGGATGAATCCCTGAAGGCGTGGTCCCGGAAGGAAGGAACGGAGGAGGGCTTGATGCAATGAAAGGGTCGCATGCCGCAACAATGGCGGGATTAAGGCAGAAACTCTACCGGATCATATTCGAATCCGATATCCCCGCGGGGAAGCGGTTCGACGAGATGCTCATCGCGATCATCCTCCCTGATAATGGTGGTGGGCTACAGCATCATCGCCGTGCCCACCGGAATCGTGACCGTGGAGATGTCCGATGTCTTCGGGCGGAGGAGATCGACGACCGGATGCCCGGAGTGCTCGTCTCAAGGGCATGAGAAGGACGCGAAATACTGCAAGTACTGTGGAGCGAAGATAACCGGGAAATAGCCTGTAGAGAAGGAAAAGCGGAGAGATCAGGGCCTGGAGGAACGAACTTGAAGAAGACGGACAGCCGCGAGTTCTGGAAGACCACGCCTCTGGAGGAGATGAGCAGGGAGCAGTGGGAATCCCTGTGCGATGGGTGCGGCAGGTGCTGCGTGCGCAAGATCCTGTTCGAGGACACCGACGAGCTAGTCTACACGCGGGTGGCGTGCCGGTATCTGGATGTCCGGACCTGCAGGTGCACCGCATATGAAAGGAGGTCGTCCGTGAGCCCCGACTGCCTCGTCCTGACGCCCGCGAATCTCCCTTCCTGCCTCCATCTGCTGCCCGATACCTGCGCCTACCGCCTTGTCGCTCAGGGCAGGGATCTTGCCCCCTGGCACCCGCTGGTCTCGGGCGATCCGGACACGATCCACCGGGCAGGCGTCTCCGTGCGGGGAAAGGTGCTGAACGAAGACGACATAGAGGGGGCAGATCTGGAGGAGCACATCATCGACTGGATCCGGCACTAGTCGAGAGAGGCGCTGCCTACAAGGTATCCTTGTGGTGCTTGATCACCTTGCCCTTGACCATGTAGATCACGTCTTCGCAGATGTTTGTGCAGAGGTCCGCCACGCGTTCCAGGTTGCTGGATATCTTCATGAGGTGGAGCGAGCGCTCGATAGTGGTGGGGTCGGAGGTCATGAAGGTGATGAGCTCCCTGGCTATCTGGTTCCTCAGGCCGTCCACGATGCTGTCCCGCTCGCATACGCTTTTCGCCAGCTTGGCGTCTTCGTTCACGAACGAGGTGATGCTGTCTTCGATCATGTCCTTCACCACCTCGGCCATGCGGGGGATGTCGATCAGCGGCTTGACCGCGGGCCGTTCGATGAGGAAGAGACTGCTCTCGCAGATGGTGACCGCGTGATCGCCGATCCGCTCCAGGGTCGAATTGATGTTGGAGACCATCATGATCGTGCGCAGGGGTTTTCCGGCAGGCTGGTGCTGGGCGATGGTCGCAATGCACATCTCGTCGAGCGCGAGCTCGAAGTCGTTTGCCCGGGGCTCGTCCACGTTTATCACGCTGTTGAGGATTCCTGCGTCGGCCTCCAGCAGGCCCCGGATGGCCTTCTCGATCATACCCTCCACGAGGGTGGCGTATTCCAGCAGCTTCTTCTTTATCCGGTTAATCTTGGCTTCTTCCAGCATGGGTTTCTCCTACAGGGCCTTCTTCAAGAGGGCCCGGATGAATCCTCCTTCTAAAGTCCGCTTTTCAAGGATTTTGAAGGAAGGGTCACATTCCCCGCCGCTTGCGGCCTCAACTGAGTCGAAGGGCTTGTCCTTCAAAGTTCCATGACATCGAATCATCGGGGCTTGCCTTTCTCTGCATATATTTCTCCATCGATCACCCGAATTTGCCAGAGAGGTACTCTTCCGTCATCTTCTCTTTTGGCACGGTAAAGATTCTCTCGGTGTCGCCGTACTCGATGAGCTCACCCAGATACATGAAGGCGGTGAAGTCCGACACCCGGGCCGCCTGCTGCATGTTGTGCGTCACGATCACGATAGTGTATTCGTCCTTGAGCTCCAGTATGAGCTCCTCGATCTTCCGGGTCGAGATGGGGTCCAGGCTCGCTGCAGGCTCGTCGAACAGGATCACCTCGGGCTCAACCACCAGGCACCGCGCGATGCAGAGCCGCTGCTGCTGCCCGCCCGAGAGCATGAGCGCGTTGTCGTGGAGACGGTCCTTCACCTCGTTATAGAGCGCCGCCTTTTTCAATGAATCGATGATCTTGTTCTCGATAAACTGCTTGTCCCGCACGCCGCCGATCGTGAGGCCGTAGGCGAGATTGTCGAAAATGCTCTTGGGAAAGGGGTTGGGCTTCTGAAATACCATGCCCACCCTGCGCCTGAGGCTCACGACATCGGTTCTGGGATGGTAGATGTCGAAGCCGTCCAGGAGGATTTGCCCCTCGACCCTGGCCCCGGGGACGAGGTCGTTCATCCGGTTGAGCAGCCTGATGAAGGTCGACTTCCCGCAGCCCGAAGGCCCGATGAGCGCGGTCACCCTCTTGCGGAGGATTTCGAGGCTGATGCTCTTCAGCGTCAGGGTGCTGCCGTAATAAAAGTTGACATTGAGGGCGCTGATCTTCACGTCACGATCCATAGACTCTCCTTTGCCTCTGTCTGAGGATGATGGCAAGGGCGGATACGGCGAGTACCAGACTCAGCAGGATCAACGAGCTCCCGTAGGCGATCAGTGTCTGCGACTCGGGGTGGGTGCCCTCGGTCATGAGTGCGTAGATGTGATAGGGCAGGGCCATGACCTCGGAGAATATGGAGTCCGGATAGCCGCGGGTATAAAACGTCGCAGCCGTGAACAGGATGGCCGCGGTCTCTCCCGCGACCCGGCCTACGTTGAGGATGACCCCGGTGAGTATTCCCGGGAGCGAGGAGGGGAGAACCACCCGCGCGATGGTCTGCCAGTGTGTGGCACCCAGGGCCAGCGACGCCTCCTTGTACGACTGGGGCACCGCCATGATGGCCTCCTGCGAGGCGGCTATGATCCCGGGCAGCGCCATGATGCCCAAGGTGAGGCTTCCCGAAAGGATGGATACCCCGAACCCGAAGACCTTCACGAACACGGCGAAGCCGAAGAGACCGAACACGATGGACGGAATCCCGGCCAGGTTGGCGATGCTCAGGCGGATGATGTTCACCAGGATGGTCTTCGGGCTGTACTCGGTGAGATAGATGGCGCATGCCAGCCCCAGGGGCAGCGCGAAGGCGATGGCGCCCAGGGTGAGGTAGAAGGTCCCCACGATGGCGGGGGCGACCCCTCCCTGCGTCATGGCCCTCCTGGGCACCGAGGTGAGGAATTCCCAGGAGATTGCCGGCGCTCCCCGGACAATGACAAAGTACAGGATCGTGCCCAGGAAAAAGAGCGCAAAGGCGATGCACGCGCCCAGGAAAAGGAACCCCATGGCCTGCGTGAGATCACTCGCCCTGACCGCCTGCCTGCGGCCCGCGGTGTACGGCCCGGTCTTCGAGGGTGTCTGCCGTGACATATGCCTGCGCGCCTCCTATCTTCCCAGGCCAAGCTTCAGCCGGAACCTTCTGCTGATGATCTCGGCAACGATGTTGATCGCGAGCGTGATGAAAAAGAGGATCAGGCCGATGGTGAAGATCGCGCTGTAGTGGGCGCTCCCCATCACGGTCTCGCCCATCTCGGCTGCGATGGTGGCGGTCATGGGCCGCACCGGATCGAAGATCGAATCGGGGATCACCGCGGCCCCGCCCGCGACCATGAGCACGACCATGGTTTCTCCCACCGCCCTTCCTATACCTAAGATGATGGCGGTCGAGATGCCCGATCCGGCCGCCGGCACCACCACCCTGGTCAGTGTCTGCCACCGGTTGGCGCCCAGCGCCAGGGACGCCTCCCGGAAACTGCGGGGCACGAAGCTCAACGCATCTTCCGCGAGGCTCGCAACCGTGGGCGTGGCCATGATGCCCAGGATCAGCGATGCGGTGAAGGCATTGAGCCCGGTGGGTACGCCCAGGAGGTTCTGGATGAAGGGCGCCACGATGATCATGCCGAAGAAGCCGTAGATAATGGATGGTATCCCGGCCAGGATTTCGATCAGGGGTTTCAGGACGGCACGCTGCGAGGCCGAGGCCAGCTCGTGGAGAAACAGGGCCGTTCCCACCCCGATGGGAATGCATACCACCATGGCCCCGAGTGTGACCACGAACGAGGCCGTGATGAGCGGGAGCATCCCGAAGTCCGCGGGGTCGTACGTGGGATACCAGTACAGGCCGAATACGGTATCGAAAAAATCGTGGCTGGCCAGGAAAGGAAACGACTCCCAGAACAGGGTCAGGACGATGCCTGTCAGAAACAGCAGAGAGGCAAAGGCGAGAATCGTGAATACCCATCTGTAGAGTGTTTCTCTGAACCGTCTCATGCCGCTCTCCGATCCCTCTTCTCGGGGAAGGGCAGGCAGGCGGTTTTCAATCCTCCTTCGCGTTCGCTGCGGAGGACGCGAAGGGCGGATCTGATTTCCCGCAGCTCGCTGCTGGAACAAATCCAGGACTTGTCCCGGGGTTCATACCCTTGATCGGAGAGCCGGCCGCCCTCGCTGACCGGGATAAACCCCTGCTCCTGCACGAGCCGCTGACCTTCCTCGCTCAAGAGGAAGTCGACATAGCGCTTCGCATCGCCCGTAGGTTTCCCGTCGGTATAGAGGTAGAGAGGGCGGGCGAGGGGATACCTGCCGGAGCGGATGGTCTCCCCGGAGGGTCTGATCCCGTCGACGCTCACCGCCTTCACCCTGTCGGAAAGGTACCCGTAGCCCAGGTACCCGATGGCGCCCGGCGTCTGGGCGACCGTGGTGTTCACGACCTGGTTCGATGCGGTGACCAGGGCATCGGGACGGACCTTGAGGCCGTCCAGGGCCAGCTTCTCGAATGCCTCGAAGGTACCGCTGGATGTATCGCGCGATATGGCCACGATCTCCCGGTCTGGTCCGCCCAGCTCCCGCCAGTTCGACACCTCTCCCGTATAGATGTCCCTGATCTGCTCCGTGGTGAGATTGTCTACGGGGTTCGAGGGGTTCACGGCAACGGCGATGCCGTCCATGGCCACGATGGTCTCGTGCGGATGAACGCCCGCGGCCCTGGCCCGCTCGATCTCCTCTTTCTTGATCTCCCGTGACGAGGTGGCGATCTGGGTGGTGCGGTCGACGAGCGATGCGATGCCGACTCCAGAGCCCCCGCCCTGCACGGAGATGTCCACCCTCGGGTTCCTGTCCATGAAGACCTCCGCCCCGATCTGCGCCACCGGCAGGACCGTGGTCGAGCCCTTGATCGTCAGGGTGTTCCCCGCCTCAGGGTCGGAGCACGAAACGCCGGACACGAAAACGAGCAGGAAAGGCAGACACGAAAAAATGCGTGCGACACGTCCCGTGTTCCGCCGGACCTGCATGATACTCCTCCATTCTCGGGTTTGGCCTTTTCATAAACAGGGTTTGTTAAAAAACGATTAAGATTCTGTGAGTTTTTTCTCAAGTCCGCCCGGCAGGGCGGACCAGCGGGAGATCCCGGCTCAGAACCCGTGAAAGCCCTGTGCCGGTCCGGAGAATCACCCTTTTCCGTTATCGGGCGAGTGGGCGTTGATCGGGAGAGTGACCGTGAAGGTGGTGCCTTGGGAGGGCCTGCTCGCGACGTGGATGGTTCCCCGATGCAGGGTGACGATGTGTTTGACGATGGACAGACCGAGCCCGGTGCCGCCCAGCCTGCGTGACCGGGATTTGTCCGCCGTGTAGAATCGCTCGAAGATCCTGCCCAGGTGTTCCCGGGGTATGCCGACCCCGGTGTCGGCGACCTTGACCACCGCGATGTTCTGCGAGCTGCCGAGAGAGACGGTGACCCCGCCGTTTTCGGTGTACTTGACGGCGTTGTCGACGAGATTGGTGAAGAGCTGCTCGAGCCTGAAGGGGTCGGCCTTGATGACCACCCCGGCCTGTGTCCCCTCGGTGACCGCGGTCAGGTTCTTCCGGGCGATGATCGGTTCGAAGAGCGTCAGGACGTTTCCGAGGAGCTCCCCGAGGTGCACGTCTTCCACGTGGAGCCTTGTCTCCTCTTCCTCCAGCTCCGAGAGATCCAGGAGATCCGTGACGATGTTCATGAGCCGGTCGGTGTGTCTCTCGATGATCCGGAGATATTCCCGATGATCCCCCCGGCATTCCTCCATGAGGGTCTCCGTGAAGCCCTTGATGGCGGTGAGCGGGGTGCGCAGCTCGTGGGACACGTTCACCGCCAGGTCTCTCTTGATCTTTTCCAGGCGCTTCATCCCGGTGATGTCGTGCAGCAGCATCACCCTGGTCTTGCCCGAAGGTACGGGGGTGATACTGCACAGGTAGATCTTTTCGCCCAGCTCGATCTCGCCCGATACCGGCTGTTGCGGCGCCCGTTCGACGAGCTCGTTCAGCCGCTGCGACCTGATGACCTCCCATGAGCACCTTCCCGCGATGTCCTTTGCCCCGGCTATCTCGCGGGCGCTCTGGTTTGCAAGCTGGATTCTTCCTTGCGAATCCAGCACCAGGAGGCCCTCGGACATGGAGGAGAGGATGCCTTCGAGCTCTTCTCTGCTCTCGGATATCTCGGTGAAGGACCTCTCGGTCCGCTCGGCCATGTCGTTGAAGCTCTCGGCCAGCTCCTGGATCTCGTCACCGGTTCTCAAGGTCACCCGCGTGCCGAAGTCGCCTCCCGCGATTCGCCTCGACGCCCTGTTCAGCTCCCGGATGGGGCTGGAGACGGCATGGGAGAAGAAAAAGGCGATAAGGAGGGAAAGGGCGACGGTAATCGCCGCGAGCTCCAGGGCGCCTGCCCTCATGGAGCGCATGAGGATGTCGATATCCTCGAGCGGCATGCTCATGCGCAGGACCGGCTGTGCTGCCCCGCCCGGCTCCAGGGGCAGGGCGACATAGAGCATGTCCTTGCCGAGCGTGGTGCTGAAGCGCACGGACCGGCCCATGGAACCGGTGAGCGCGGTGAGCACCTCGGGCCTGTTGCCGTGGTTTTCCATGGTCTGGGGGATATTTCCCGAGTCGGCCAGCACGCTTCCTCTGCCGTCGATCACGGTGATCCGGGTATGGGTCTCTTCTCCGATGCCCCTGACCAGGGAGTCGAGCTCGCCGGTGAGACCGCCCGCGATCAGGGCCCTCACCTGGTGGCGCAGCGCGAGCCCCAGCTTCTGGAGGCTCCGGGTCGAGGTCTCGATGGAATGGGAGTTCAGGGAGTTGAACACGAGCGCCAGGATGAGCCCCGCCACCACGAGGATCAGCAGGAGATACGAGACGAAGAGTTTGAGGAAGACGGGCCTTCTCATGCTTCCAGCTTGTAGCCGACCCCCCGCACGTTGCGGACGAGTCTCCCGGCGTCGCCGAGCTTGTCCCGCAGGTTTTTGATGTGGACGTCCACGGTCCTGTCGATCACCGCCTTCTCGTTCCCCCAGAGGTGGTCCAGTATCTGCTCCCTGGTGAAGACATGGCCCGGGCTCGAGGCAAGCAGGTGGAGGATCCTGAACTCGGCCGGGGTCAGCGTGACGTTTTTCCCGCCGGCCTTGACCTCGAAGCGTTCAGGGTCGATCGTGAGGGCGTCGCCCACGGCCAGAGCCTTTCCCTGCTCGATTCCGCCCCGGCGCAGGACCGCTCTGACACGGGCCACGAGCTCCCGGGGAGAAAAGGGTTTGGTGACGTAATCGTCGGCGCCCAGCTCCAGACCGGTCACCTTGTCGTCATCCCGTCCCTTTGCGGTGAGCATGATGATGGGGATGGGGCGGTAGCGAGCATCGCTTTTCAGGGTCCTGCACAGCTCGAGCCCGTCGGCGTCGGGCAGCATGAGATCGAGGATGATGAGGTCGGGCATGCTTCCTCTCAGGGAATCCAGGAAGCTGCGGGAATCCGGATAGCAGTCCACGAGGAAACAGGCCTTTTTCAGGTGCAACTCCACCAGGCTGAGAATGTCAGGCTCGTCGTCGAGGACGGCTATTCGTATGTTCATGGGTCGTAACACAAAAAAGATTCTCTTTCTTTTTGCCTGCCGGAAATAATAGCGTCTGTCAATCCCTTTCCTGCTGTTTCCTTTCACTTTGGCGCCCGGCGCTATCCGAGCTTGAAAAGTCTCGCCTGTTCTAGTACGCATAAGCACGAGCGGGCACCCTTTTTTTCTGAACAAATTCTGCCCGGAAAGAGGAGCATATCATGACGAACAAATCCGGTCTGGCGGTTGTGTCCATTCTCCTGCTTATCCTGATCATCGCAATCCCCGGTCTTGTCTACTACCTCCTGGAGTGGGAGAAGCCCCAGGTTGCGATAGATACGGACCTCACCATCATCGGGCAGAAGAAGGACGTCTCAGTCACCTTCACGGACGCCAGGAGCGGCATCCGGGATTTCAAGGTCACCATCGTCCAGGACCAGAGCGAGTTCGGCGTCGCATCCATGGATTTCCCCGAGAAAGGGACCTTCGAGAAGATCGTGAAGCTTCGGATCGAGCCCAGAAAACTGGGAATCAAGGACGGCCAGGCGGTCCTGAAGATCGAGGCGAGGGATTTCTCCCCGCTCAAGAACTCCGCTTCCCTTGAGATGCCGATCACCGTCGATTCCGTGGTTCCCCGGGTCTCGCTGCTGACCAGGGCGCACAACGTGAACCCCGGCGGGACCTGTCTCGCGGTGTACAGCGTCACCAAGAAGGTCGAGAAAAGCGGGGTGGAGTGCGGCGAGCGGTTTTTCCAGGGGTATCCTGTCGGCGAGGGAGCCACCACCGTGTATGTCTGCTATTTCGCCGTGCCCCGGGATGTGGACAGGTCCACCCCCATGGCCGTGTCGGTGGAGGACGCGGCCGGAAACAGGGCGGGAACGTCCATACCCTTTTATGTCCGGACAGCCCACAGGTTCCGTGACGATACGGTGAGGGTAGGCCCCGAGTTCGTCAAGGGAAAGGCCGCGCAGTTCGAGCAGGCAGACTCGAGCCTTGACGGGAATCTGCCCGAAGAAACGTTCCGGTACCTGAACACCACCTTGAGGGAAGAGAACAACAGGAAGATCGCCTCGGTATGTGCCGCGTCCGAGGCAAAACAGCTCTGGGAGGGCAGCTTCATAAGGATGCCGAACACCGCGACCAAGGCCCTGTTCGGGGACCGGAGAACCTACCGGTACCAGGGCATGGACATGGGTTCGAGCGTTCATCTGGGTGTAGACCTCGCCTCGACCGCGGCCGACTTCGTGCCCGCGGCGAACAGCGGGACCGTGGTCTACGCGAACGATCTCGGGATCTACGGGAACACGGTCATCATCGACCACGGCCAGGGCGTCTTCACCCTCTACGCCCACCTGAGCAGCATGACCGTCTCCGCGGGCCAGCAGGTGATGCGCGGCGTCGTGATCGGCAACACCGGGAACACGGGCTTTGCAGGCGGAGACCATCTGCACTTCAGCGTGCTCGTGGGCGGTGAGTTCGTCAATCCCATCGAGTGGTGGGATGCCCACTGGATCCGCGACAACGTGACCTCGAAGCTGGAGTTGATCCCGGGGTAGGGAGAGCGCGGGGCCGCCCGTCCGGAGTCCTTTCTTCAGAACACCCTCTTCATCAGGGCCACATAGGTGCCCACGGTGTTCCCGCCCGCATAGGCCACGATGTCGAAGATGCAGTCCATGGAGCCCTCGCTGAGGATCACCGAGAGCAGGGCATAGTTCGCGAAGGTGATTGTTCCGCTTAAGAGAGTGGCGCTCCAGATCTTCTTTTCCGCAACCGACTTCGTGTAGCGGGTGACCAGCAGATCGACGACGATGCCCGCAAAAAACAACAGGATCAACTGCATCACCATTGCCATCACCTCATCTTTCGGAGGTCTGCCGCTCCTGCCGGGGACACGGCGAGCCTGAGGAGATCGCATGGTTTTTCCCTTCGGCCGGCGGGGGGAGAGCCCTCTGGGAAGAGGCGGATTCCCGTTCCATACAGGGCTTTCCGCAGCGGAATATGGCCGGTCCGGGTGTTCCGGACCGGGTTTGAAAAACCTCGAGACCTCCCCGGCTGGTATGACAGCGGTGGTTTTTCAGCCTCTATGCGAAATGACGAAGACAGTGGTACCTGTTATGCTGACACCTCTCGCTCAAGAGAGAGATAGACGGCGTTCTCAATGTTTCAAAAGGGAGAACCGGCGCGCACGAAGAGCTGAAATCACCCTGCCTGTCCAGCCCCGGATGGAGGCTCGTTTATGTCCATGGCAAACCTCCTGTTTGATTTGTTGTTCTATGGACTGAGAATAACCTGTTATTTATACAGAACAATGGTCTCCGGTTAAGCAGATGCCGCAATACGCGGGAACGAATCATCTATTTCACGGACGGAAAAGCGCACGCATCTCATGCGGTGCAGCCGTGCCGCGGAGGGCCGTGAAAAAGGACAGCAAGGGTATAAGCACGGGGAGGAAACTCCGGTGTCCTGTTGAGGGCCCCGGCGTCAGGCAGGCGCGGAGGCTTCGGTCAGGTAATCTTCTTGACGAAGATGATCTTCCCGTCGCCCGGTGAGTAGAAGTCCTCGAGGAACGCCTCCTGCCGGAAGCCGGAAGACCGGTAGAATCTTCGGGTGGGATCGTAGAGCTCACGGGACGAGGTCTCCGCGAAGAGTCTGATCCCGCCCGAGGACGCGACCGCCTCCTCGGTCTGCGCGAGCAGGGCCCTGCCGATGCCTCTGCCCCGGCGGTCCTGTCCCACCACGATCCAGTAGAGGTCGAAGCTGCTCTGTGTTCCCGGGATCGGTCCGTAGCAGGTGTAGCCGACGGTGTCCCCGGCATGCCGGGAGCCGTCCTGTCCCGCTCCCGGGTACTCCTGCGCGAAGATGAAGTGGTAGCCGCTCCCCGGTCCTTTTTCGAGACGCTCCCTGACCAGCCCCTCCGCGATGAACACCTCTTCGGCGGAAAAGAACCCGGTCGATTCGGTCATCGACCTCACGGCCTCGACATCCCCGGGCGCGACCTCGTGCCGGAACACAAGCCCGCTGCCTTCGTCCATAAAAGGTCTACCGGCCATATGGTCAGCGGCCTCCCGTCGCATCGGCTACGATCCGGCCCGCGAGTTCCCTGAACGTGATGCCCGCCCGGGCTGCCGCCGCCACGAAACCGCTGTCGGGAGAGATGCACGGGTTTGCGTTGATCTCCAGGACAAAAGGGTTTTCCCCATTGTCCACCCGGAAGTCCACCCGCGCGTACCCCTTGAGCTCGAAGAGCTGCCAGCACTGGAGCGCCAGGGACTTCAACCCTTCCAGAAGCGGCGCATCGCCCGGCTTGAAATCGAAGCTGCGACTCGTTGCCCGGTACTCGGACGATTCCTCGTCCCACTTGGCGCGGTAATCCACGATCTTCTTCCTGCCGGGCGGGAGGTCGAACCTGATCTCGGCGGGCGGGAGCACCTGCGGGCCTTCCAGGCCCGCCAGGACCGAGAGGTTGAACTCCCTGCCGTCAATAAAACGCTCGGCAAAGCACTCGTGCCCCATCCGCCCGGCCCGGGCGTTCACCAGGGCCTCGAGCTCGTCCATGGTCCCGGCCGTCACCACCGAGGTCTCGTCCATGCCGACGGACGCCTCTTCCCACAGAGGTTTGACGATGTATTCCCCGGGAAAGGGACATGTGCACCGGGCCCGGTCTCCGGGCACGAGCCACGAGGGCGTGGGGATGCAGCAGGAATGCATCCATTTTTTCGCGAGCACCTTGTTCGAGGTGAGGAACATGGCCTCGGCGCCTGCGCCGGTATAGGGGATCTTCAGGTGGTCGAGAAACGAGCACGCCCAGTGGATAAGCCTGCCGTCGCCGTCCACCGATTCCACCAGGTTGAACGCGAACAGGGGCTTCAGGCGCCTGAGCTCCTCGGCATAGGCCTCGGAGCGAAGGTCGAAGGGCATGATCCTCACCCGGTAGCCCGACTCTTCGAGCGCGCGCGCCACCTGGGACGCCTGGACAAGCACGTCCTGCTCGTCCGCCGATGCCCGGGAGCCAACAGGGTTGTGGATGACGACAACGGTTTCCGGCACTACCGGCCCCCGTTCATTCTCTTGAACGCGCTTTCGAGTATGCGCTCCATGAGCTCCTGAAAGGTGATGTTGTTGAGCCTGCAGAGTATGGGCAGGTCGGAATGCACGGGGTTGAGGCCGGCCAGCGGGTTGACCTCGATGAAATTGGGCCTGCCCCGGCCGTCCATGCGGATGTCCACCCTGCCTCCGTCTCTGCACCCGAGGACCCTCCACGCCGAAAGGGCCAGCTCGGCGCAGGATTCAATCACCTCGGGCTCGGGCACCCGGTATTCGATGACCTGCTCGTAGTTGGACTTGTTATGGTAGGAATAGATGAGGTCTTCCGCCCCGCTCTCCTTGAACAGCACCTCCATGACCCCTGCCACGGTAGCCTCGTCGCCCGTGCCCACCACGCCCGCCGTGAACTCCCTGCCGGGCAGAAAGGTCTCCACGAGCACCTGCTGGTGAAACTCGGCCAGCAGGTTTTCACACACCTGCCTGAGCTCGGCGGGTGTCTGCACCCGCGACGCGTCGCTGATGCCCTTGCCGGTTCCCTCGGCAACGGGCTTGACGAAAAGCGGGTAGGACAGGGACACCGCCTCGATATCGGCGGGCGTGCCCACCACGGCAAAGTCTGCGGTGGGTATGCCGGCGTCCCGGAGCACGGCCTTGGTCATGCCCTTGTGCAGGGTGAGCGCCAGAACCAGGGGGTCGGAGAAGGTGTAGGGAATCTCGTAGGCGTCGAGCAGCGCGGGCACGAGGGCTTCACGGCCCACGCCGCGAAGGCCCTCTGCGATGTTGAACACCAGGTCCCACCTCTCTCCCCGGGCGAGGCGCTCAACCAGCCGTCCGGCGTTGCCGATCCGCTCGGTCTCGTGGCCGCAGGCCCGGATCGCCTCGTCGAGGGCGTCGATGGTGTCGACGCGGTCGAACTCGGCGGTCTCTTCAGGGGTGTATCCTTCTCTCAGGTAGTCGTCCCTGAGGTCGTAGGTCATGCCGATCTTCATCGTCGTCACCTAAAGCGGGTTTCCGCACTCGTAATCGGGATAGCGGAACAGACGGTTCTCGTAGTTTCTCAGGACGATGCCGTCTGGCTGCCTGCCTTTATAATAGTCGGGCAGCAGGGGTATCTTGCCGCCGCCGCCGGGCGCGTCGATCACGTAGTGCGGCACGGCGTAGCCCGAGGTGTGGCCTCTGAGGCCCTCGATCATCTCCAGGCCCTTGGCCACGGTGGTTCTGAAGTGGGCGGACCCGAGGATGGGATCGCACTGGTAGAGATAGTACGGCCTCACCCGGACCTTGAGCAGCCCGTGATAGAGGCTTTTCAGGGTCTCGACGCAATCGTTGATGCCCTTGAGCAGCACGGTCTGGCTGCCCAGGGGGATGCCCGCGTCCGCGAGCTGGGTGCAGGCGGCCTGCGTCTCGGGGGTGAGCTCGTCGGGATGCGTGAAGTGAAGGCTTATCCACAGGGGATGGTACTTCTTGAGCATGCGCAAGAGCCTGGTGGTGATCCGCTGGGGCAGCACGGCGGGAACCTTGGTGCCGATGCGGATGACCTCCACGTGCGGTATGCGCCTGATGCTGGAAAGGAGGAACTCCAGCTGGCTGTCCGGCAAGGTCAGCGGGTCGCCGCCGGAGATGAGGACGTCCCTGATCTCAGGCGTCGACTCGATGTAGGCGATGGCCTGCTGCCACTGTTTGATACCGCTTCTGAACTTGTGCTGGTCCCCCACCATCCGGGAGCGCGTGCAGTACCGGCAGTTGGTCGAGCAGAAGCCCGTTGTCAGGAACAGGGCGCGGTCGGGATAGCGGTGGACGAGTCCGGGCACCGGGCTCTGGTTGTCTTCCCCCAGGGGGTCTTCGGCCTCTCCGGGCGAGACGAGGTATTCCCCGGTCACCGGGATGACCGACCGGCGGATGGCCTGGAGCGGGTCGGATGGGTCGATGAGGCTCGCGTAGTACGGCGTCACCCGGAAAGGCAGCCCGGTCGAGCGACGGATGACGGCCTCGTACTCGTCCTCGGAGAGCTGGACGATCCTCTGGATCTGGTCGAGCGTGCTGATGCTGTTGCGGATCTGCCAATGCCAATTGGACCATTCGGTCTCGGTGACGTGGGGGTAAAAATCATCGATGAACTGACGTGTCCGGTTGCTGACCGGGATTCGGGCGGGAAGGGAAAACCGTCGTGCCGGTCGGGCCGGGAATAACAGGCTGCGGCTGAGAGCTGCGGATGACGATGGGGGCTCCTCCGGAACTTCGCTACCCAGGGGATCCGGGTCTTCGAGTGAAGCGGACATTGCAGGACTGCTGTTGTTCATGTGCACACTCCTCCTTTGGTGGAATATCGGCAATCTTTCCGGGGCGTATAAGGTAAAAAACGGGTACCGGCGGTACGAATGAACGGGATGACGTCAGGGGTGACGGGCGCGGTCATCATCTACGATCTGACGAAAGCACCCTGACAGGTTGTCGCGAAGCCCTGAACCATATTCCCCTTTGTCATATCCCTCACCCTACTTAATTGAAAACGTTTGTTTTTTCTTGTCCTTTTCGCCTGGCCTGCATCAATTTCGAATTATCATTTAGACCATATGGAAAAAATAGCAAGCGGGAAATGCACCTGGATGAAAATATTTTATGTCAACCTTTTTTCAACTGGGGCAATGGGGATATCATGGATATAAGGCACTGAATACCTGTATATTTATTGCAATTGAAAAATGTGCCTCCGGCAGGCGGGGCGGCCGGTCGACCAGGGAATGACGATGCATGCATTCTCTGCCCGCTGATCCGGGCAAGGAAGGGGCTGGGGTCCCCCGGCTGTCGCGGGGCGATATCTCCTGGCTTTTTACCGTGGCTCTTTAGGAGCCTGCCGGAACAAGGATACACCGGTTGCCGCGGCGTGACGGTAAACGCGCGGTCTGCCGTTGCCCGGCCAGAAGGGAGGCGCTATTTCCTTTCGGGCCTGCTCGCCCGTAGGCTTTCTGTCTCGCCGGAGCCCGGACAAAACTCATCCCGGCCGCCCCGGGGCCGCTTTGTCGCTTCACGAGACGGACGTTTCCGGGCCGCCGCACGGGAGAATCCCCCCGCTACTGGAGCTTTTCGAGGGCGGTCCTGACAAAGGCGGGGATATCGCTCGGCCGGCGGCTGGACACCAGGTTTCCATCCACCACCACCTCCTCGTCGACAAACTCGGCGCCCGAGTTCTTGATGTCCTGGATGATGGATTTCCACCCCGTGACCTTCCGGTTTTTCAGCTTCTGCGCGGTGATGAGCAGCTGCGGCGCGTGGCAGATGGTGAAGACGGGTTTGCCGCTGTCCATGAAGCTGCCCGCAAAGGAAACCGCCTCGTCGTGGGCCCGGAGGTTGTCTGGAGAGTGTCCGCCGGGAATGAAGAGCGCATCGAAATCGGCCGGCGAGGTGTCGGCCGCCGACTCGTCGATGTGCACCCTGGTCCCCTTTTTCTTGCCCGACACATCCTTTCCCTTTTCGATGCCCACGTGGACGAGCTGGTGCCCGTTCTCCCTGAATTTTTCCGCAGGCTCGGAGTATTCAACGTCTTCGAACTGTTCGTCTATGAGTACGGCTATTCTGGCCATGGCACGCCTCCTGGTTATTATTCCGCCGGGCGTGGCTCCCTGTACCGGCGCAGCAGGGCCGCCCGGGGGTTCATCGCACGGGAGATGCCCGCGAAATGGTCCCCCTGATTCATCCAATATACGTGCCATGGTGCGCGGTCCCTTCAAAAGCGCAGGGAAATCGGGGATACAGGTCATCCAGGCCCATTTTGCGGCCGGAGGCCTTCACGTCTGGGGAATGTTTTTCCCCACAGGACAGGTATCGCCCGGAGCTAAGCCGGATACTCCAGCGCGCCGGAGTTTTCTTACAGCAGGACAGGAGTCTTTTTCCGCAGGACTTCCGCTGAAGCGGCAATAAGGATAATAAGGATCGGGGTCAAGGATCGGGGTCACATAAGGATCGGGGTCAGGTCTCAACATATGACACTGGAAGTGTCATATGTTGAGACCTGACCCCGTGACCCCTCTGGAAGTGTCATATGTTGAGACCTGACCCCGTGACCCCTGTGTTGAGACCTGACCCCATGACCCCATGATGACCCTGTCACGACTGGAGGCCCTTTTTGATCCGTTCCACCTTGTCCCAGAACTCGAGCTCTTTTTTCTTCATGGGCCGGTCGTCGTCACGCGTCTTGTGCATGCCCGCGATCGTGACCCCGCTCTCGCCCAGGAGCGCCCCCACCTTTGTCTGATCCTTGCTCAGGCACGCCAGGGCGATGGACGAGCAGGACCCGTGCGCGAGGTCCCGGGGCCCGGCTGCCAGGGAAAAGGCCAGCCCGGCGCCGCTGAGGCTCTCCTGCGAGGCGGTCGCGTTCTCCCTGTCGGGAAAGGTGAACACGGTCACGTCCTTGCCCTTCGATGCGGCGGCAAAGCCCCGGAGGCTTTCGATTGCATCGGCCAGGCTCTCGACCGCGCGCCTGATCTGCTTTTCCTTGTTTTCCCACCCGAGGCTCAGCCGGACAGTACCCGGGGCGTATTCCCTATCCAGCCCGAGCGCGACAAGGGCAGGGGGCATCTCATGGCCCTCGATGCCCGGGCTGCAGCGTGAGGACACCACGATGTTCGCGGCGTCGAGATGGGCGGCCAGGTCGTCCGCCGTCACCCCAAGGAAGGACAGGCTCGATATGTGCGGAAGCCTGGGGGCGCCTGCCCCGTTGACCTTTACGCCCGTGATCCGGTTTGCGACCTGCTGTTCGAGAGATTCCCGCAGCGAAGTCATCAGGACCCCGTTGTTCTCCAGGTCACGCTGCGCGATGCTGCACGCCAGCCCGAAGCCCGCCACGCAGGGGACGTTGAGGGTGCCCGGCCTGATGCCCCGCTCCTGCCCGGATCCGAAGATAACGGGCTCGATCGCGTCCGGGTCTGCGACAAAGAGCGCGCCCGCGCCCTTTGGCCCGTAGAGCTTGTGGGAAGAGATGCTCAGGAGGTCAACATGCAGTGAGCGGACGTCCAGGGAGACCTTGCCCGCGCTCTGCACCGCATCGAAGTGAAAGACGATGCCCCGCTCGCGGGCCATGGCTCCGATCTCCTCCACGGGCTGGATGGTTCCCGTCTCGTTGCTCGCGTGCATGACGCTGATGAGGATGGTCTCATCGCAGAGCGCCTCCCGCACCTGTTCGGGATCGACCCTTCCCTGATCGTCCACGGGCAGGATGCTCACGCGGAATCCGCGGGTTTCCAGGTGCCTGCAGGCGTTGAGGACCGAGGCGTGCTCCACCGCGGTCGTGACGATGTGATTCCCTTTTTTGCGCCCGGCAAATGCCGCGCCGAGCACGGCGAGGTTGTTCGCCTCGGTGCCCCCGCTGGTGAACACGACTTGGGCGGGCAAGGCGTTGATGAGGGCCGACACCCGCGAGCGCGCCTCGTCGACCGCCCGCTTCGACCTTCGGCCGAGCCCGGAGGGGGATGAGGGAATCCCGAAATGGTTGCCGAAAAACGGCAGCATGAGCCCCACGGCATCGGGGTGCACGGGCGTGGTTGCTGCATGGTCGAGAAAGAGCTCTTTTGCGTGAGACATGGGATTATCCTTTCAGTTTTTTTAAGAGGCGAGCCGGCCGGCCAGCTCGGCGACCCGTGCGCCCAGCTTTTCGGCATTGGCCTTTGCAGCCGCGTCAGGGGCGCCGATGCAGGCGACACCGTAATGGCCGGTGGCCTCCATGGGATCGCCCACGATGATCATGCCGTAGATGAGCATGGCCTGGATGATGGAAAACATGGTTGTCTCCTTGCCCCCCGAGGGATCGCCCCCGGTGGCGAAGGCCGCGCCGATCTTGCTTTCCATCTGCCTTCTGACCCCCACGAACTCGTCGAAGACCCTCTTCATCTCATATGCCATGCCGCCGAAGTACACCGGCGAGCCGGCGACCAGCGCGTCGCACGCCAGAAAATCCTCCCGGGTGACCTCGGAGGTGCTTTTCAGCGTGCACTCTGCGCCCTGCACCGTGCGCACCCCTTCGACAACCGCATCGGCGAGCTTACGGGTGTTGCCGTTCCTGGAGTAGTACATGACAAGAACGTTCATAGGGTCTCCTCTCGCGAATCGCTTTTGATGGTAGGATAGTGGGTTATCCTGCCGTGATCAAGGGATATTCCTGCCGGCTGCCTCGGACACTTCGGGTATGAATTTTTTCACAAATACGATATAGATGCATCCCATGAGTTATATCGAACTGAAGAACGACCATGAAATTCAACGCTACCTGGATGCACTGGATGAACGCGGCCAGAAGGTGATCGCCGTCGATGTGGAAGCCGAGTTCAACCTGCACTGCTACGGGGAGCACCTCTGCCTTGTCCAGATCTTCGACCTTAAGAACGAGGTCGTCATCGACCCCCTGAGATTGAAAAACGGCGAGGGTCTCAGGAGGTTTTTCGAAAAGCGCGACCTGCTGAAGATCATGTATGATTCATTGAGCGATGCAGCGCTGCTCGAGAAGGCATACGGCATCAGGCTGTACTCGGTGCTCGACCTGAGGCCCGCGGTTGCGCTGCTGGACTACCCGAAGCAGAGCCTGGCGCATGTTCTCGATGAAGAGATGGGCATCGCTCCGCTGAACAAAAAGAAGTTTCAGCAGTACAACTGGATGAGAAGGCCGATCAGCAAGGCCGCCATCGAATATGCCATGGGCGACGTGACGCATCTGTTCAGGCTAAAAGAGGCGCTGTTCGACAAACTCAAAAACAAGGGGCTGCTGGATGCATACCTCCTCCAGAACCTCATGCTTCAGGACGGGCAGAACGGCAAGAAGAACAGGCAGGAAAAATACGAAAAAGCCAAGGGATATAACCGGCTGGACAAAAACCGGCAGGAGATGTTCAAGGAGATCTTTCTCGTTCGGGACGAGTTTGCAAAAAGACTCAACAAGCCCCCGGATTATGTTTTCAGCAACACCAGGCTGCTCGACCTGTGCAAAAACCGCATCCAGGACCCGGCTTTTGTGCGGCAGGGCATCAATCCCAGGATCGCGCGCCCGGTGCAGGAAAAGATCCTGGGCAGGTTTATGGAGATCGTGCAGCGAAGGCAGGGGACGCCTCGGGACAGGCAGAATTCCTGCGACAACGACGCGGTGAAGAGAAGGGGGTAGGGCCTGGCCGGACAGTCTGAAAGGCGCCCCCGGGAATGAACCGGGCAGCGGGCAGGCCTCGCGGAGAGTGCCCGGGAGATACCCATGAAGAATAACGACATACTGAAGAAGCTCAGAATCGCGCTGAACCTGAAGGATACCGACATCATCGAGATTCTGAAGCTCGCGGATTTCGAGATTTCAAAGGCAGAGCTGTCCGCCCTGTTCAGGAAGCCGGATCATAAGAACTACAAGGAATGCGGGGACCAGATCTTAAGGCGTTTCCTGGACGGCCTCATCATCCGCAACCGGGGGAAGAGGGAATCCGGGGATCGGTCCGAGTGAATCCGGTGGAAATCAGGGAATGGAGACACGGCGCATGGCGGGTAAGCCGGGCCTCTCAGCCGTTGCCCGGCTCCATATTTTTGGAGAGGTGTGAATGAAAAAGGTCTTTACATCCTGTTCATTAGGCGACGCATACTGCGTGAAAGCGCTTCTCGAGGCCGAAGGCATCTCGTCAATGATCCGGAACGAATCCCTGCTGCAGGGCCAGGCCACGATTGACGGCCATCCCTCGGTGTGGATTCTGGACGACAGCCTTCTGGATGCGGCTGAATCGATAGCGTCCAGGTATGGGAGCGGTGAATGCTCGTCGTGCGAAGAATCGTGGAAGTGTCCGAAGTGCGGCGAGCTGCACGACCCTCAGTTCACGACGTGCTGGAAGTGCGGCGCGGACCGTCCGGAGAAACAGTAACCGCGGGAGCGTGAATCCGCGAGCCCCCGCCTCAAGGCGGTGAAGAATCGGGAAGAAACCGGTGGTTGAATGTGAACCCGTCCCGGGTTTACTATTCTTCCCAGAACCGGTACTCGCTCTTGAATATCTGCCAGTTGACCCCGTCAGACTGATTCCAGACGATGACGGCATTGCCGCTGTCATCCATTGCCACCTGAGAAGGATATGCCTCCTGTCCATCCGGGCTGATATGGTCATCCAGGTCTTCCGGGCCGGTCCAGGCCCCGTCCCGGTACTCGCTCTTGAATATCTGCCAGTTGATCCCGTCAGACTGCTCCCAGACGATAAGGGCATTGCCGAGAGCATCCATGGCCGCCTGGGGTTCCTCCGCATCCTGTCCATTCTGGCTGATATGGTCATCCAGGTCTTCCGGGTCGGTCCAGGCGCCGTCCCGGTACTCGCTCTTGTCTCTGGAAATGATAAAGGGTACCAAAAATAGGAAAGTGAAAGTATACCACCGAGCGAGTCTTTAGGTTTTTAGATTTAGGGTAATAAAAGGGTTTTTCAAAGGGGTCGGGGGGAATGTGTCCCCCCGGAAGTAGTCA
>JAHDRW010000062.1 GCA_018433085.1 Deltaproteobacteria bacterium
CACCAAAAGAGAACGGGTGGTGCTCAAGCTCATCGCCGAAGGATATAAAAATCTGGAGATCGCGCATCATCTCTGCATCAGCGTGCACACCGTCGAAACCCACCGGGACAACCTCATGAAAAAACTCGACCTGCACAACACTGCGGCACTGACAGCCTTTGCCGTCGAGCGCGGCCTGACAGCCGATTAGCCGGTCATGAGCACGGCCACGAGGCGCTGATCGAAGCGCCCTCCCCCTCGCACGACTCGACAGAAAAAGTTCCGCCTGAATTTTTCGTCCGCTCCTTCATGGATAGAAGCCCGAATCCTCTTTCACCGCCATGTTGGGCAGTGACTTTCTTTGTAACATCAAATCCGATTCCGTTATCAGAAATTGTCAATTCAACCTTTCCGTTTTTCTTTGCCAGACATAGTCGAACGCTGGTCGCCTTGCTGTGACGGGCGACATTATTCAGTGATTCCTGGATTATCCTGAACAAAGGAATCTTTATATCCGCAGACACAGCTCCTTCCTTGATCTCGATGTTCTCCACCAGATCGATGCCGGGATAAATCGACCTGTATTCTCTGCAGAACCAGGAGATGGTTGCGAGTATTCCCAGATCATCCAAGGTCGAGGGTCTCAACTCCATTGAGATCCTCGATATCTCATCGATTGTGTTTTGAACGACTGATATAAGTTTGTCCAGGGAAGTACGACCTGCATCCATTCGTCCGGCATGCATTTGGTTCAAAGTCATCTCGGTAATATATTTGATTGAACTCAGATGCTGTCCGATGCTGTCGTGTAATTCCTGTGCGATATATTTCCTCACATTTTCCTCAGCGCTGAAAAGCTGCGCCGTCAGATCACGCAAATCTTTCTCAGACTGTTGAATCTTTTCCTCTGCGGACCTTTGTTGAGAAATATCATCCATGTGAAGTATCACCATATCAGGGGGTACATAAGCACAAGTAAAAGTAATGTATTTCGACTCCTGCCTGGTGAACATACGATAATAAGTTTCACCCTTACAGGTCGATTTGTCTTTGAAGGATGTTACTATGAGATCCAGTATCTTCGGATTTTCTTCATACAGGACGTGGGCCTTTCCCCCTATGAATCTTGAGATCGCCCCGTTTGTAAACTTACGTGCACTGGTGTTAAAATCGATTAAGATGAATTCGCCGGCTTTTTCCCGCCAAGTAAATGTTGGTAAAGGCAGACATGCATACTGAGCCCTGAACCGTTCTTCACTCTCCAGAAGCGCTTGTTCAATCTTGCGCCTTTCGGTCACATTTTCACCCTGGATAATGGTGGCCACTAAAGCTCCGTCCGAATCGGCATAGATGTTGGCGGAGTTCCATACACCTATTGACACCGTCCCGTCCCGATGTTCTACCAACACCTCCTCCGTAAGCATATCCTTTCCTTCATCCTGGGCCTGCCTGAGTCGCTTCAATGCCCGGTCCCGTCCGGCGTCGGGGAAAAGGATATCGGGCGTGTGACCACATATCTCTTCTTCCGTCCATCCGCTCATCTTCTCAAATGTATCGTTGAAGATTGTCACCTTCCCCTGATCGTCCAGCACAGCGATCGGGGCATTGGCGCACCGGATCAGTTTGTTCAGATAGTCGGTGGTTTCTCGCAATTCCTTCGTCCGCTTCCACACTTCTCTCCTGAGAAGGCCGGACCACCGGTAGACAAAGAAGAACGAAATAAAACTGGCAAGAAGAAGAAATAAGATGATGAAGGCAAACGTCAGCAGGGCATGAATTCCCGCTTCCCGGATGATCTTGTCGACTTCTTCAACTGGTGCGACCACTGCGACCGACCAGACCCGATCGATCACATGGATCGGGGAGTAGGCGATGAGCTTCTCAACCCTCCCCGTTTTACCGCGATGCCATCCGGATATATATCGGCCGATTCCTTCACGCCCGGCCATGACTTTCTGCTGAATCTCGTTGATCGATTCATACGACAGTTCGGGATTAGTTTTTTCCCGTATTCGGAACGCATCCTGACCGACAAAGGCATCCACGTTGTGGGCGAGAAAATAGCCGTTCTGGTTCATCAGCCATGCGTATCCCGATTCTCCCGAAGTGATGGACGTAATAAAGATATCCGCTATTGACCTGAGATCGAAGGAGACAACCAGGACGCCGGTGAATTCTTTCTCCCCCCCGGGGGCATCATCTATATAGACGGGGGCGGACATCCTGATACGCAGCTTCCCGACCTCATTAACGGTTATTCCCGATAAAACGATGCAGCCTTTCTCCCGTGCCCGTATAAAATAGTCCTCATCACTGTAATCTGCCTGAGTCAGCTCAGCACGCCAGCCGTTGGAAGGGTAGATGAAGCGCAACACCCCTTTTCCATCTATGCGTCTGATCGAAGTCCTCGGTATGAAACCGAGATACATGCTCTTTATATATTCTTGGGAGTCTTCAGTCATATGCCGAATGGCACCGGCCTCCGTGGCCGACACGAGAGCGGCTTCGACCTCACTGAAATAAGTTTGAATCCCGGCTGCAGCGGAGCGGGCGAGAATCAACTGACTCTGATTGAATTGTTCAAGGACCGTATGACGGGTTATTCCATAGGTCCGTAGCCCCAGCAGGGCTGTTATGGCGATTAGGATCGAGGTAACACTGATGATTGTTATATGGATCCACCATGCCGGCCTTCCGGTCCCCTTGTAATCAGGGGCCGACCGTTGTGTGCGGCGTGTTATCTGTGGATGCCCAAACATCGTCATTGCGAATATGAAATCCGGTCTCCCGCACCTCCACGGGTATGGGAGGTAAAAGATCTATACCCATTGACCTTTTTATGGCACAGGCTCTTTTATGTTTCAAACAGACACATAGCTCATTCGATGCCAGACTGTCTGATTAGGGTCCTAAGTTCAAAGGTTCATGTGACACGAATAATAAACTTCCTTTTTCTTAGTTAAGTTATATGGGGCGCGCTGGTGTGTGTCAATGAGATTCTGTGCACCAGAGGCAATGTGTAAGAGAAGGAGAGGAGAAAAAAAGGTCAGGTCTCAACAATCAACATTATATTTTGATCCCTAAATATACGGATGTCAAACTTTGAGGTCTGGCCACTCTCGAGTGTTAATGAACCAGCCGTAGATTTCATACTCACGCATTGTTGTGTAGCTACGGTGGTTTTCAATCTTGAGTTAGCCATCCGGAAGTATCTGAGGAAGCGAATCGGTGATTTTCCAGCGGCTCGATGATTTTTTCCATTCATCCTTCAGTTTAGTGAACCCATCGTTTCTGATGTGGGAGAAAAGCAGGTTTTCAGCAGGTCCATAATGAATCACGACGGGCTCCGGCGGGCATCAGCAAGCGTGCGGTCAACTACCCGATGCTTTCGTGCGGGGGTTCCTGCCTGGTCCCTGTGTGGAATCGCCTACCTACCCACAACCACCGGTATCCCTCTGTCGGCACAGCTACCTGTTTCCAGGCGCACGCATACCCCACCGTTCAATCTGTCCTGTTTTTCGACCTTTTCATTTTTTGCCGCATAGGGTATAAATATGAAATCAAGTGTATGTGTACCGCTCAAGAGGTATGTGGTGATGGATCGTACGGTACGGATTGTTCTCGCAGAAGACCATATCATTGTCAGGGACGGTGTCAAAGCCCTCATTAGCGCCGAGCCCCAGTTCGAGGTCGTGGGTGAGGCCGAAGACGGCATTGAGGCCATCCGGGTAGTGGATGAGCACAAACCCGACCTCATCTTGATCGATATCACCATGCCCAAATTAAACGGCATGGAGGCGATCGGTGAAATCAAGGCCTGTTCCCCCTCAACCAGGGTGCTGGTCCTGACGGTCCACAAGATCGAAGAGTACGTACGCGCCTGCCTCGAGGCCGGGGCGGACGGCTATCTTCTCAAAAAGTCATCCCAGGAGGAGCTCATCAATGCTATCCGTCATGTCATGTCAGGCGAACC
>JAHDRW010000048.1 GCA_018433085.1 Deltaproteobacteria bacterium
AAATCGGTGTTGAAGTAAATGGGAATGGCCGGTCGCTGGATTTCGCTGGCACCAGCTATGTAATCTTCGGCAAGTGCATTGGCCTCACCTATTTTTGCGTAGAAAAATCTGTGTCTCATCTTCTTGTTCCCCTGCTCTAACAAGTTACTCTACTGCATAATTTGAGCAAAAGTTGCTATATAGCAACTTTTGCGGCAGTATAATATAAATTGAATATGTGTTGGCATCACCCTCATTTCTTTGCTGTTGTTTTTATATCATTTCTTCTTTAAAATTATAAGGAATTAATTTCAAAGACTTGTAGATTGATATTTCGTTGTCGTGAGGAGGCCCGATGGTGAACGAGAGCGCCGGGGACCAAAAGCTTTTTGCAGTCATCGTCAACGTGCTGCGTAGAAAACACTATTCCCTCAAGACCGAGCGGTCTTATCTGTCATGGATAAAGAGATTCATCCGCTATCACCACATGCGGCATCCGAGAGACATGGGCAAGCAGGAGATCGAATCGTACCTCACCCATCTGGCCGTTGACCGCAAGGTCGCTTCATCGACACAGAATCAGGCGTTCAACGCCATCCTCTTTCTCTACCGCGACGTGCTGGAGATCGACCTCATGCAAGGCCTCAATGCCGTGCGTGCAAAGAAGCAGGCCCGCATACCCGTCGTTCTGAGCCATAAAGAAGCCATGAAGGTGATTAACTCCACCACAGGGGTGCATCAGACCATGATCAAGCTGCTCTACGGCTGCGGGCTCAGACTCATGGAGTGCCTTCGCCTGCGGGTCAAGGACATCGACTTCGAGACAAACTCCATAACCATATTCGACGGCAAGGGGAAAAAAGACCGGGTCGTCATGCTGCCCGAAACGATCAAACCCTTCCTGAGAGAGCAGATCGACCTTGTCCGGTCCGTGCATGAGCACGATCTCGGAAGAGGCTATGGCGAGGTTCATCTCCCGTTCGCCCTGGAAAGGAAATACCCGGGCTCTTCGAAGAAGCTCGGTTGGCAGTATGTATTTCCTTCAGACGATGTCTCGCGAGACCCGGTAACCGGGAAAACCATGCGTCATCACATGAGTCCGACCACCCTGCAAAGGGCCGTGAAGAAGGCGGTCGCTGTAGCCGGCATCCACAAGCATGTCGGCTGCCATACCTTCCGGCACAGCTTCGCCACCCGCCTGCTCGAAAACGGGTACGATATCCGCACCGTACAGGAGCTGCTCGGGCATAAGGACATCAGTACGACCATGGTCTACACCCACGTGATGAACAAAGGGCCGATGGCCGTGAAAAGTCCTCTCGACGTCTGAAAAGGGGCGCGATGGCCGGCGTGAAGATCCAAGACACGGACAAAAAGGCAGACTCCGTCCATCGAAGGTGTACTGGTGAAAAAAATGCCTCCATTTTTGCACATCACACATTTGTTAACGTATCGATGCTCATACCATGCCGCACATCAGCGAATCTCGAGAATGATATCATTCATTCATCGAGAAAACCACTTTATTATAAAGGGGAAAACGAAAAAAGCGGGATAAGGAAACGGGTGAATATCAGCTTCTGAGCCGCGGGTCGATCGCGTCGCGGATGCCTTCGCCCAGCAGGTTATAGCCCAGCACCGTGATCAGGATGGCCATGCCCGGGAACAGCGAGAGCCACCACGCCACACCCAGCGTGCTCTGGCCGAGGGTAAGGATGTTGCCCCAGCTGGGCGTGGGCGGCTGGACGCCTATGCCGAGGAACGAGAGCGCCGACTCCACCAGCACGGCCGACGCGATCCCCAAGGTGGCGGCCACCAGCACGGGCGCCATGGCGTTGGGCAGGATGTGCAGGAAGATGATGCGCGGACTTTTGGCGCCCATGGCCTTGACCGCGAGCACGAAGTCGCGCTCTTTCAGGCTCAAAAACTCCGCGCGCACGAGCCTTGTGATGCCCATCCACGAGGTGAGCCCGATCACGGCCATGATGTTGAAGATGCTCGGCTCCAGGAAGGCGATCACCGCCAGGATCAGGAAGAACGAGGGGAAGCAGAGCATGATGTCCACGAAGCGCATGATGACCAGGTCGATCACCCCGCCGTAATAGCCCGCGACCGCCCCCAGGAGCACGCCGATGATCGTGGCGATGCCCACGGCCACGAACCCCACCTTCAGCGAGATGCCCGCGCCGTAGAGCATGCGGGTGAACACGTCCCTGCCCAGGTCGTCCGTGCCGAAGAGGTGCTGAGCCGAAGGCGGCAAGAGGATGCTGTCCACGTCGATGGCGCTCGGATCGTACGGCGCGATCACGGGCGTAAGGATCGAGAGCGCGAAAAACGAGAGCACGATCACGAGCCCTGCCACTGCCAGCTTGTCTCTGAAGAAGCGCGACCAGAAACCCATGATCAGCCCGTCCGTATCCTGGGGTCGGCCACGCTGTAGGCGATGTCCGCGATGAGGTTGCCCAGCTGCGTGAGCACCGCGCCGATGGTGAGGCTTCCCATGATGAGGTTGTAGTCGCGCATCATGATGCCGTCATAAAAGAGCTTGCCCAGTCCCGGTATGGAGAAGATGCTCTCGAAGATCACGCTGCCGCCGATGAGCCCGGGGATGGAAAGACCCAGGATCGTGATCACCGGCAGCAGGGCGTTGCGCATGGCGTGCTTGTAGATCACGGTCCGCTCGGGCAGGCCCTTTGCCCGGGCCGTGAGGATGTAGTCCTGCCGGATGATCTCGAGCATGCTCGACCGCATGTAGCGGCTCAGGCCGGCAAGGGCGCCAAAGGCCGAGATGATCACGGGCAGCGCCAAGTGCCTCGCGAGGTCCCAGGCCTGCTCGAAAAAACCCATATACTGATACCCCTGCGAGTGCAGGCCCGAGATGGGCAGCCATCCCAGCCGCACGCCCAGATAGTCCATGCAGATCAGCGCGAGCCAGAACCCGGGGATGGAGAACCCCACGAACACGAACACCGTGATCGACCGGTCCAGGATCGAGCCCCGCCTCACCGCCGAGATCACGCCCAGCGGGATGGCCGTGAGGAAGATGATTACCATGGAGGCCACGTTGATGGAGATGGTCACGGGCAGGCGCTCCTTGATTTTGTCCCACACGGGCCTGGCGTCCGACGAGATCGACCGGCCGAAGTCGAGCCTGGCCAGGTTCTTCATCCACACCAGGTACTGCACCGGCAGGGGCTTGTCCAGGCCGTAGTGGCGCTTGAGCTGGTCGATGGCCTCGGGCGTGATATTCGGGTTGAGTTCGGCCTGCATACTCGTGGGCTCGCCCGGCGCCAGGTGAATCACCAGGAAGCACACGATGGTGATCCCGATGAAGGTCGGTATGAGGATTGCGAGTCGTTTCAGCAGATATTTCAGCATGGTTCCCGTTCTTTTCTCTTAAGTTGCAGTCCGTTTCGTCATGGGGTCAGTCATGGGGTCAGTCAGTCATGGGGTCAGGTCTCAACATATGACACTCTAAGTGTCATATGTTGAGACCTGACCCCGATCTTGTGACCCCGATCTTGTGTGACCCCGATCCTGTGCCAAACTCCTCCACTGTGGTATTAGGGCACCACCTGATACCTCTGCAGCTCCCTGGGCACAAACCACTTCTCCATGTTATAGGCGATCCCCGCGGGCGCGGGCTCGATCCCGTGAATCCGGGAGCTCACCACGGGCAGGCTTAGGGGCACATAGAGAAACACATAGGGCTGCTCCTCGGCCAGGATCTCCTGGATGCGATAGTAGCACCGCGTGCGCTCCTGCTCGTCAAAGGTGTGCCTGCCCTGTGCCAGGAGCTCGTCCACCTCGGCGTTTTTGTACATCACGAAGTTGAGCCCGCCCTTCCTCGCGTTGTCCGAGTGCCACACGTTGTGGATGTCCGGGTCCTGGAGGATGTTCCACCCCAGGATCACGGCGTCGAAGTTGCCACGGTCCACATATTCCTTCAGGAACACCGTCCACTCGATCACCCGGATCTTGGCCTGGATGCCCACGGTTTTGAGCCGCTCCTGAATGATCTGTGCGGTCTTCTCGCGCAGGGGGTTGCCCTGGTTGGTGACGATGGTGAACGACAACGGCCTGCCGTCCTTGTCCACGATGCCGTCACTGTCGGTGTCCTCATAACCGGCCTCTTTCAGGATGGCAAGGGCCTTGTCCGGATCGTAGGGATACCGTTGCACGTTCGGGTTGTACCACCGGGTGCCCGGCTTGTACGGGCCGGTGGCGACCTCTCCCAGGCCCATGAGCACGCCCTTGATGATCTCTTTCTTGTCGATGGCGTGGGCGATGGCCTGCCTCACCCTCACGTCGTCGAAAGGCGGCCTGGTGAGGTTGAAGCCCAGGAAGGTGTAGCCGTCGGACAGGTACTTGTACTTGGTGTAGCGGCTCTGAAAGTCCGCGTTGTCCGTCTGCCGCAGATATTGAAGGGGCGAGAGCCCCATGATGTCGATATTGCCGGCCCTGAGCTCCATGAACTGGGTGTTCTGGTCCGGGATCACCCGCAGGAGCACCCCCAGCAGGTTCGGCGGGCCGTCGAAGTAGCGCTCGTTGCGCTCCAGCACGATTCGCGAGCCTGTCTCCCAGGTCTTGAACCTGAAGGGGCCGGTGCCCACGGGCCTGCGGGTGAGCTCCGAGGTGGAGATGTCCTTGCCCTTCAGCAGGTGCTCGGGCAGTATCTGCAGCGCCCCCCAGCTGATCAGCGCCGGGGCCAGGGGCTTCTCATAGGTGAATTCGATGGTGTGGTCATCGACGATCCGGGCATCCTTCACCAGCTTGTATTTCTCCGCATAGGCGGTGGGGGTCTCGGGATCGATCATGACCTTGTAGGTGAACATCACGTCGTGTGCATCGAACTTCTCGCCGTCGTGCCAGTAGACGTTTTTCCGCAGGTGAAAGCGCAGCAGCTTGCCGTCGTCCTCGATGTCCCACCTTTCCGCCAGGTCGGGCACGATGGTGTAGTCCTTGTCGTACTTCACGAGGCCGTTGTAGATGAAGTTGGCCACCTCGTGCGATGCGCTGTCCGAGGCGAGCATGGGGATGAGGTTCGACGCGTCGCCAATCGAGGAATTCACCAGAATGTCGCCGGAAACGGGCGCCGACGGCGTCGGAGACTTAACAGGCTGAATCTGCTCCTTGTTATTCTCCGGAGAGCATGCTAGTATGGCCGCCATCAATATGATACATGGTATGAGTCGATGCAAAATGTTCATGTCGTGTCGTAATAGCAGAACGAACCGTGAAGGACAATACGTCATATTTTCCCCAAACAGGAAGAATAGAGAGCAACTCGTAAGAGCATGAAATTCTTTGCCGATCTCCACATCCATTCCCGCTTCTCCCGCGCCACGAGCAAGAGCCTCGACCTCAACGTCCTGGCGCGCGGCGCGCGGGACAAGGGCATTGCCGTGCTGGGCACCGGCGACTTCACCCACCCTGCGTGGTTCGCGGAGATCGAAACCATGCTCGAAGAGGCCGAGCCCGGTCTCTTCCGGATGAAGCAGGGCGATGAGCCGGTGCGGTTCATGCTCACTGTCGAGATCAGCACCATCTACAAGCAGGGCGACAAGGTCCGCAAGGTCCATCACCTCATCGGGGCCCCGGATCTTCAGAGCGCCCGCAGGATCTCCACCTCGCTCGCCCGGGTGGGCAACATACTCTCCGACGGCAGGCCCATCCTCGGCATCACCTCGCGCAATCTGCTGGAGATCGTGCTTCAGGCGAGCGAGGACGCCTTTCTCATCCCGGCCCACATCTGGACGCCCTGGTTCTCGGCCCTGGGGTCCAAGTCCGGGTTCGACACCATTGCCGAATGCTACGGAGACCTGGCCGGGCACATCTTCGCGGTGGAGACCGGCCTTTCCTCCGATCCGCCCATGAACTGGATGGTGAGCAGCCTGGACGGCTACCGCCTGGTGTCCAACTCCGACGCCCACTCGGCCGAGAAGCTCGGCAGGGAGGCCACGGTCTTCGAGACCGGCCTCGACTATTTTGCCATGCTCCGGGCCATGAAAACGGGCGAGGGGCTCGCGGGCACGGTGGAGTTCTTTCCCGAGGAGGGCAAGTACCATCTCGACGGCCACCGCGACTGCGGCGTGGTGCTCACCCCCGAGGAGACGGCCGGGCTGGGGGGCATCTGCCCGGTGTGCGGCAGAAAGCTCACCGCGGGGGTGCTGAACCGGATAGAGGCCCTGGCCGACCGGCACGACGGCACCATGCCCCCGTCGGCGAGGCCCTTCTTCTCGCTGATCCCGCTCGCCGAGATCCTCGGGGAGATCATGCAGACGGGCAGCGCCTCCAAGCGGGTGAGGGAGGCCTATGACCGGCTTACGTCCAGGCTGGGCGGCGAGCTGCCCCTGCTCCTGGATTCCGGCCTCGACGAGGTGAGGTCCGTGGCCGGCGATGTGCTGGCCCTGGCGATCGCCCGGATGCGCAGCGGCGAGGTCTGCAAGGAGCCGGGCTACGACGGCAGGTTCGGGCGCGTGCGCGTGTTCCGCGACCACGAAGACGACTTGCTCTTCGCGGGCGATCTGCTGGGCGCGCCGCTCAAGCGCCCGCGAAAGCGCGCCAGACCAGCCGCTGAGGCGCAGGCGGGCGAAACCCCTGTTCCTGAGCTCAAGCTGAGCCCGGTTCAGCAGGAGATCGCGGCCTGCAAAGAGGGCGGGCTCGTAGTCAGGGCGGGACCGGGCACCGGCAAGACCCGCACCCTGGTGGAGCGCGCCCGCTCGCTGCTGGCCGCGGGGCAGTCGCCCGTGCTCGCCGTCACCTTCACGGTCAAGGCCGCCGGCGAGATCCGAGAGAGGCTGGGCGGCGACGAGCGCGTCGAGGTGTCGACCTTCCATGCCCTGGCGGCGCGCATCCTGCGCGAGAGCGGGGTCGGGTTCCAGATCGCCGACGAAGACATGCTCGAGGAGACGGCCCTTCGGTGGGGGCTGGGCGGCGACGGGTCATTCGTCCGCGACCTGCTGCTGCGTATGAGCACCGGGCGCTGTCTGGAGCCGGAGCAGTCCTTCCTGATGGACGCGCTCCAGGCGGAAGGCTATTATACCTTTGAGGGCATGATCCGCGAGGCCGTCGGGCTGGTGGGCTCGGGCAGGTTCACGCCGGCCTGGGAGCATGTCATGGTGGACGAGTTCCAGGACATCAATCCGGTTCAGTACGAGTTTCTCAAGGCGTTCACCCACCGGGTGAAGAGCCTGATGGTCATCGGCGACCCGAACCAGGCCATCTACGGCTTCCGGGGCAGCAGCCCGGCGAGCTTCGACGACTTTCTCCACGATCATCCTGCCGCACGCTGCCTGGACCTCACGCGGACCTACCGGTTCGGCGGCGGCATCGCGGCCGGGTCGAATGCGTTCATCGGCCGGGAAGCGGTGGTGAGCCCCCGCGCGGGTGCTCCCGTCACGGTGGTTCGCACGCCGTCCGGCCCGGAGTTCATGGCCCGCGAGATCGAGTCCCTGGCGGGCGGTCTCTCCCACCGGACCGTGGACCGGGCACAGGCCGACTACCCCTTGAGCCAGATCGCCGTCATCGTGCGCACCCGGCAGCAGGCCCAGCCCGTCCTGGAGGCGCTTGCACGGGCGTCCATCCCGTTCGATACGGCCTATGCCAGGCCCCTGGCATCACTGCCCGGCGTCCGGGAGCGCCTCGCGCTGCTGGAGCTCAGGGATTGGCAGACCCTGGTCAGGGGGGTGGGGGAGCATACCGCCGAAAAGGCCGCGTTTTCCGGGCAGGCCGATACAGCCGCGGCCCGGAGACTCAGGGATGCGGACGGCCTGCTGAGGTCGCTTGGAGGCCCGGTCCTGGAGCGGCTGAGCCGGATGGAGGAGTCGTCCCTGTTCAAGCTTCCCGCTCTCGAGAGCGACCATGTGCTCTATCACTATGCACGGATGTTCGGCGGCGATGCGGACGGGTTTGTCCGGTTCCTTCGGCTGAGCCACGACCAGGACGCGCTCGCAAAGGAAAAGGTGCGCGTGATTACGGCGCACGCGGCAAAGGGCCTGGAGTTCGGGTGCGTGTTCATCCCGGGCCTCTCCTCGGGCTTGTTTCCTCTGGAGGGCTGCCCCGAGGACGAGGAGCGAAACCTGTTCTACGTGGCCATGACCCGGGCGGTCGACCGTCTCTATCTGGTCTGTTCCGACGGCGGTCCGGCCCCCTTCCTTTCGCGGATCCCCGTCGAGTGCTGCGTGTACCGAAGAGAGGAAAGAAAGGAGAGAACAGAGCAGCTTCTGCTGTTTTGAGATCGAAGAATGCAAAGGACATTGGAAAAAGGCGACATTCCCGAACCCGAACCCCCATCCTTCGGCAGCCGGCCGATTCTCTGGACTGCCTTTCCGACGCAGTATGATCCCATTGTGCCGCAACACCCCTTTCTTTCCGCAGGCGGGCCGCCTATTTTTCCCGGGCACACTGCCGATGGTGCTCGAAAAAGGATGGTGAGCAGATGACGTCCGGCACATGCAGCGCAGCTTCGCGGCTGTTGTCTTCGATCCGGGGCCGAAGGATGACGGAGACATGATATTCGGTTCCAGAGAGATCGCGTATATTATTATCCTGGTGGTGATCGTCATCCTCTCGGGATTCTTCTCCGGCAGCGAGACCGCCTTCATGCGGGCGAACCGGTTCCGGATCAGGAGCCTCTCCGAGAAGGGAAACCGTGAGGCCCGCAGGGTGGAGACCATTCTGGAGAATCCCGACCGGCTCATCAGCGTCATCCTGCTGGGCAACAACTTTGTCAACATCCTGGGCTCGGCCATCGCGACGGCGCTGTTCCTGTCCGTCTTCGGAGACCAGGGCATCCTGCTGGCCTCCCTCGCCATGACCGTGGTCCTGCTCATATTCGCCGAGATCACGCCCAAGACAATCGCCGCCTACCGGGCCGACACCATCGCCATGATCGTGGCGTACCCCGTGAGCCTGCTCATCAGGGTGCTGGGCCCCCTGGCGCACCTCATGAGCCTGGCTGCGCGCGGGCTCCTGTTGGTGTTCCGGTTCAAGCAGGAAGGCGCCGACAGGCTCACGGAGGAGGACGTGGAATCCGTCATCACCATGGGGCACAAGGAGGGGTTTATCGAGGAGCCCAAGGCCCGGATGCTGGTGGCGGTCATGGACCTGGACAGCGTGCCGGTCAAGAAGATCATGCTGCCCCTTTCCGACATGGAGTTCCTCCCGATCGATGTCTCGTTCGAAGACATCCGCAGGACCATCGCCTCGAAAAACTACAGCAGGTACCCGGTGTACGAGGGCGAGCGAGACAACATCGTGGGCTATCTCCACATCCGCGATCTGTGGCGCTACGTGGACGACCCGGAGTCCTTCCGTATCATGAACTGCCTGCGCGAGGCCCACTTCATCCCGGAGACCAAACCCATCCTCAAGCAGCTCATCGATTTCCAGCAGATGCACCTGCACATCGCCTTCATCGTGGACGAGTACGGCACTGTCAAGGGCGGTATCACGCTGGAGGACATCATCGAGGAGATCACCGGCGACATCATCGACGAGCACGACATCATCCTGGCCCATGTCATCCCGGTGGGGGAGCGGAGCTTCATCATCACCGGCAACATCAGCCTGCGCGACCTGGGCAGGTACATCGAGCGGGAGTTCCCCGAGGAATACGACACCCTGTCCGGTCTGATCTACGAGCTGCTCGACCGCATTCCCGAGGAGGGGGACAAGGTGGTATGGCAGGACATGCAGTTCCGGATCGAGCGTATGCGGGGCAACCGCATCTCCCGCGTCCGCGTCACCATCAGGAAAGAAGAGGAGTAGACGCTGTGCAGCGCTTTCTCGATGCGCGTGGGAAAACGGCCCTGCCATCTTCGGCGGGCCGGAGAGAATGAGAGAATCGACCTTCCTGCTGTCCCATTTTGAGAGCCTGCTCATACTCCCAGTCACGACCGTAACCCTCGAAACCCTGCATAGGGTTGATCCGAACCGCTTCCTGAGACCGTATCCCGGGCGTCGAAAATCTTTACATCAACCCAAGAGGTCTGCGCGAATCATATCAACAGGTTGTTCCCATGGGTGACATCCATACCCTGCACTGGTGTCGATAAAATTTACAGTCAATGCTGTTCGCCCGGGTCATGGGACATTATCCCGCTGTTTCATTTTCGTAATTTCCACTGGCCTGTATGTTGCATGTCCTGGGTCGTTCGAATGGAAAAATTGAAATTCTGGAGGTCTGGTATGAGAGTTCTTTTCAAGGTTTTTTGTTGCAGTCTGCTGGTTCTGCTGTTCTCTGTATCCCCGTTGTACGCCCTGATTCTGGGGGGCGTGACCGGTGAGTGGGTCAATCCCACGGGCGGGGACCTGGCTGCGGTGAGCTACGCCGATGTGGCCGTCCCCTATGGTTCCGGAATCGAGAGCCGGGTCCTGTACGGCGTGCCCGCAGGCGGCGATCAGTCCGGCCTCGGATTCACCGGGACGGGAACACCCTATGCCTTCGATACGGGTGACATCTTCGAGCTCGGTCGGCTCAGGCACCTCAACACGCCCACGGAGCAGGGGTCTTCCATCACCGGGGTCGACCTGCTGCTGAGCATGTCGTTCCTCGAACCCGAAGGGCTGGCAGGGCAGGTCGGGTTAACCCTCTCCCTGACCAACACGCCCAACATCGAGAGCGTGAGCGACGACTATCTGGATTTCCCCACCTCCTTTGCGCCGGTGGTGTTCGTTGCGGACAGCACATGGTACACCTTCGAGTTTCTCGGCCTGGGGCCTGATCCGTCCAATCTCATCAGCCGGCTGCAGACCCCGGAGGACGGCCTGAACAGCGCCTCTCTGTGGGGAAGGATTACTGCGGGCGACGCCGTAGAGCCCGTGCCCGAGCCCATCACGCTTATCCTGTTCGGGTCGGGGTTCCTGGCCCTGGCTGGCGCCAGGATAAGGAAGAAAGGATAGACGCGACCGGCACTGGTCGGAATGGAGTCAGGGGAACAATGCCTCTTCAGCCCGTCTACCGGCAGGAGGCATAAGGCGCACAAGCGCCGGAAAGGTCATTGCGGGAGGTGCCCCTTTCAGCCAGGCTGAAAGGGGCACCTCCTTTTCTCTTCCGGATCTTTCGACCAATCATCGCGGGGCCGCCCGGCGTTCATCACAAGGCCGTGTCGGGAGGCCATGGGCGGCGAACTGGTAAGGCGACATGCTGCCGGACCGCTTTGGGATTGTTCATCACCGTAGCACCGGAGGGTGCCCGGGGAAGATTTTTCATTCACGCCTTCGACTTCATCTTCTCAAGAGCGAGCGTCGCATCCGAGGGCCGTACATACAGCGGCTGCGCCGGCTCGATCGCCCCCCGGGACACCTGGGACAGGGCCGCTCGCGCCAGAACGGACGCCCGGGGATACCACAGGTGCTCCGGACCCTCGCGGAATCTCCGGCCCAGGGTGCGGCTCAACGCCTCCCGGTAGAGCCCCACGCCGTTTCCGACGAACAGCGTCTCTTCCTGGACGAACTCCCCTATGGCCTCGGGCTTGATGTTCATGGAGGGTGTCCGGGGAGTTCCGTCCGGTGCGTAGAGGCGGCAGAACACCTCGGATTTCCTCGCGTCGATCACGGGCATGACAGGGATTGCAGAGGGCAGGGCGCCCATGGCGATCGTATCCAGGGTGTTCACGCCTGCAAGCTTGCAGCCCAGGGCCAGGGAGAGCCCTCTGGCCGTGGCCGCGGCGATCCTGATACCCGTGAACGACCCCGGCCCGACGCCCACCGCGATGAGGTCTATGTCCGTCTTGGAAAACGGGCACAGGGAAAACAGGGTGTCGATCACCGGCAGCAGGCTTCCCCCATGACCCGTTCTGACCGGGAAGCTGATCTCGAAGGCGGGCCTCTGTCCGTCCATCAGCGCTGCGGAGCAGACTTCAGTAGAGGTGTCGACCGCCAGGACCACCACGCTCTATCCCCCCTGGAACAACCGGGCGAGGTCGTTGTAGAAGGCGAGGATCATCAGCAGGATCAGCAGGAACAGCCCGATCTGCTGGGCGATCTCCCGGGGCCTTCCTTCGACCGGCTTCCCGATAATCGCCTCGATCCCGAAGAGCAGGATGTGCCCCCCGTCCAGCACCGGTATGGGCAGCAGGTTGATGAGAAAGAGGTTGATGCTCACAAACGCGATCATGGAAAAGAAGGGGAGCATGCCCGCCCTGAACGTCTCGCCCGATACCTGGGCGATGAGGATGGGGCCGCCCAGGCTGTCCCTGACGTCGAGCGTGCCGTCGATCATCTTCCAGACCCCGATTCCGGTGAGCTCGATGACCCTCCATGTCTGGGTAAAGCCGTAGCCGATTCCCGGGAAGAACCCCAGGCGCTCCATCACGATCTCTTCCGACCGGCTGATGCCGACCATTGGGCGCTCGATCTCTTCTCCGAACAGGTTTTTGTCCTTGATCATGACCGGGGTCGCGTTGACCGTGAAACTGGTGCCGTCGCGCTCGATCACAAACTGGACTTTCTTGCCCGCCTCGCCTTCCTGCATGATGAGCGAGATGTCTTCCCACGACTGTACCGGGGTGCCCTGGATGGAGACGATCCGGTCTCCCGACATGAGCCCTGCGGCCTCTGCAGGGGTGCCATCCATGACCTCTCCCACAACCGGCGGGACGGTGGGGATGCCGGACCAGCCGATGATCATATAGATCACGATCGCGAGCAGGAGGTTGAACACCGGACCTGCCGCAACGATGAGCGTGCGGGCACCCAGGCTCTTCCTTGCGAAGGATTTCTCCGGGTCCATGGGGGTGAGCTCTTCCTCCTCAGGGGTGGATCCTTCTCCGAGCATCTTGACATACCCGCCCAGGGGAATGGCCGAGATCCGGTACTCGGTCTCGCCCACCCGTTTTCTGACGAGCGCGGGGCCGAACCCCAGGGAAAACTTCAGTACGCCCACACCGTTTATCTTTGCCACAAGGAAGTGCCCGAGCTCGTGGATGAATATCAGGATGCCGAGCACGATAACAAAAGCGAGAAGGGTTGTCATGGTATCATGTTCTCCGCTATTTCTCTCGATTCACGATCGAGTTCGATCAGGTCTTCGGGGGAGCTTACCCGCGATCCGGCAAGCTTGTCCATAGTTTTTCGAACGATATCGGCGATCTCATCGAAACGGATGCGCCGCTTCAGAAATCCCTCCACCGCGGTCTCGTCGGCCGCGTTCATGATGCAGGGCAGGGTGCGGGGCTGCTCCATGGCCTCCCGCGCGATGCCGAGGGCCGGGAACCTGTCTTCGTCGGGCGGGAAGAATTCGAGCGCCTTCATGGCGGCGAGGTCCAGGGGCTTGAGGTCCAGCTCCATGCGCGAGGGCTGGGAGAGCGCATAGGCGATGGCGACACGCATGTCCGGTATGCCCATCTGGGCCTTGATGCTCATATCGCGGAACTCCACCATGGAGTGGACGATGCTCTGTGGGTGCACCACCACCCGGATCCGCTCCAGGTCAACACCGAAGAGCCAGTAGGCCTCGATGATCTCGAGCCCCTTGTTCATCATGGTGGCCGAGTCGATGGTGATCCTGCGGCCCATGGACCAGGTCGGGTGGCTCAGTGCCTCTTCGGGGGTGATGTCGGCAAAGCTCTCCTTTGGCCTGGTGCGGAAAGGCCCCCCTGATGCCGTGAGAAAGATACGGCTGACCTCCTCGGGACGCTCTCCCGCAAGGCACTGGAATATGGCGGAGTGCTCGGAGTCCACGGGGACGATGCGCGCCCCGTACCGTTCCATCTCCTCGTTAATGAAGGTCCCGCCGATCACCAGGGACTCCTTGTTGGCAAGGGCCAGGACAGCCCCCTGACGTATGGCCTGCAGGGAGGGCAGGAAGCCCGCCGCGCCGGATATCCCGTTCACCACGATGTCGGGCCGTGTGAGGGCAACGAGCTCCGTTGCAGCCTTTTCCCCCGATATGACCTGCATGCCTTCCGGGGCCCGGCCCGAAAAGGCGTTCAGCGCCACCAGACCGGCGCCGAATTCACGGGCCTGCTCCTCGAGGAGCCGGGCATCGGCGCCTGCGGAGAGTCCCGCAATCGCGAACGCATCGGGCCTGCGTCTGACGACATCGAGGGTGGAGCGCCCGATCGAGCCTGTGGAGCCGAGAACGACGACCTTTTTCATCTACTGCAGTACCCGCACGACGAAATAGAGAAAGATCCCCACCGGTACGATGCCGTCCATGCGGTCGAGCATGCCGCCGTGTCCGGGTATCAGGCTGCCCAGGTCCTTGACCTGGAAATCCCGTTTGTACATGGAGGCGCTCAAGTCTCCTACGAGATCGAGCAGGCTGATGGCCCCGGCCAGGAGCGGGATCGCCCAGAGGGGATACGGCACCGCGAGCGGGAAGAAACGGGAGTAGAGGAGGAAGAACAGGCTTGCCCCCAGGACGCTTAAGCCGATGCCCCCGAACAGGCCCTCGACGGTCTTCTTGGGGCTCAGGCGGGGCGCCAGGGCGTGCCTGCCCAGGTTCCTGCCCGCATAGTACGCGCCGATATCGGCCAGAAAGGTCGCCAGGAGTCCGAAGATCATCCAGAATCGGCCGTCGGCTCCGTTTCTGACCAGAATCCAGAAGCTCAACAGGGCCAGGGGATAGATGAGCCCGGACAGGGCGAAACTGGCCTGCCGGGCAGTGGCCTTGCCCTTTTCGAACAGGTACAGCCCGGCCGCCAGGATGATCAGGCCGGTGCCGCATATGGTGAGCAGCGCTCCGGTGAGGGAACCCATGTATATAGTATAAAGGTATGGAAACGAGCCCACCAGCCCGATCAGGCCCAGGGGTCGCGCCCCGGCGTCCAGCCCCACGCGGTAGAACTCGTGGAGGCTGATGGGCAGGACGATGAGCACGACGATGAAAAATGCCCACGCGGGTCCGAGCACCGCCGGAACCGCGAAGACGGCCAGGAGGATAAGGGCGCCGAGGATGCGGGTCATGGCAGAGGGAGGCCCTCGACCTGCTCGGGCGTCATGCCGAAGCGGCGCTGCCGGGTGTTGAACCAGGAAATGGCCGCATCGAGGGCATTCTCGTCATAGTCCGGCCACAGGGTGTCAGAGAAATAGATCTCGGTGTATGCGAGCTGCCACAGCAGGAAGTTGCTGATGCGCCGCTCTCCACCCGTCCTGACGAGCAGGTCCGGATCGGGCATGAACGAGGTGTCCAGAAAGCGGGAGAAGGACTCTTCGTCGAGGTTCTCGGCAGAGAGCCCGGAGCTGGTCGCCCGGCGGAACCCCCGGAGGATCTCGTCCCTGCCGCCGTAGTTCAAGGCCACGCTCAGGTGCAGCTCGCCGTTGGCCCGGGTTTTTTCCGTGGTCATTGCGATCTTCTGCCTGAGGCTGGAAGGGAATCTCGACAGGTCGCCGATGGTGTGCAGGCGGACGCCGCTCTCCACGAGCCGCTCCACCTCCCGGTCGATGAACCCCTCCAGGAGCCCGAAGAGTCCTTCGACCTCATCCCGGGGGCGTCTCCAGTTCTCGGATGAAAATGCATAGAGGGTAAGAAACCCGATCTGTCGCTTCTTGGCAGCCTCCACCACCTTCCTGGCTGCCTGAGCGCCTGCCTCGTGTCCCTTGAGACGGGGAAGCCCGCGACCTTTCGCCCACCGGCCGTTTCCGTCCATGATGATCGCGAGGTGATCGATCTTATTTGCCATATTGCGGCATAATTAGCACACGCCCATCCTGAGGGTCAACCATGAGCTTTCTGTAAGGAAAACAATATGTACGGTCCGGTTGATTTTGATTCTTGACAGGATACCGAATGCTGATGTAGAGCTCACATCCTGCGCAGGTCAGGCTGATGTGAAAATGGATGCGCGCGAATCGAAGCAGCAGATGGGTCATCTAAAAAGTCGGTCACGTATATCTTGTATTCGGAAATGCAAGCCTTTGCCAATGGCATGCACGAAATTCTTTTCAGATGAGATTAACCCTTGACTTTTGTGTGATCCTTGAGATACACACACTTTCTGCGCAAGCTATTCGTGCGCTGACAGGGCTGGAGTAGCTCAATCGGTAGAGCAGCTGATTTGTAATCAGCAGGTTGCGGGTTCGAGTCCCATCTCCAGCTCCAAGAAGAGTGTTGGGAGGGGTTCCCGAGTGGCCAAAGGGAGCAGACTGTAAATCTGCCGGCTCAGCCTTCGGAGGTTCGAATCCTCCCCCCTCCACCAAAGATGTGAGGGACGCAGGAGACGTAAGTCGTAAAGACTGCGCTTCCTTGTTGATGCGGGAGTAGCTCAGTT
>JAHDRW010000032.1 GCA_018433085.1 Deltaproteobacteria bacterium
CTCCACAGGCCTGCCAGGATTGAAATAATTGTACGGCCACGCCGGATGCGTCCTCTTGCTCAACTCCTCAGCCGTGATCGCCCGACCAAACGGCATCCTTCCCCAATCATCCATCGCCTTGCTCATGCACTCGCTCCTTTCGTCGGATATTCCTTCATCATCGTTCCCCTGCGTCCCTTACACCTCAGCGAACTGGGTTCTTTCGATAACCTGTCGCTGCACCTCGGGCCCGAGATCGATGAAGCGCGCCGTGAAACCCGCGACCCTGACCATCAGGTCTGAATACTTTTCAGGATGCTTCTGGGCATCGATGAGCATGTTGCGGTCTACGATATTGTACTGAACCTGGTACCCTCCCAGGGTGAAGTATGCATCGTTGAGCCGGATGAACTTCTCGGCCCCTGCCCTGCCCTCGATGGCCGAGGGGTTGAACTTCATATTGAACAGGGTCGACTGGAGATTGCCGGCGTCCACCTTGGTGGCGGACTTGATCAGGCTCGTGGGCCCGTTGATGTCGGTCCCCGGGAAGGCGGACAGCGCACCGTCGGCCACGAAGTCGCCGGCGAGCCTGCCGTCCGGGGTCGCGCCGCAGGCCTTGCCGTGCAGCACCTGGGTGGTGACCGACAGGGTGCTGGGCCTCCAGGGCTCGCCCACCCAGTTCTTCACGCTCTCGGCCGAAGCGGACCATGCGTCGTAGAGATCGGCCAGGATGAGATCCGCGGAGTCGTCGTCGTTACCGTATTTCGGCGCATCGAGCAGCATCTTTCTGAGCTTCTCCCTGCCCTCGAAGTTGTTCTTCAAGGCGTCGAGCAGCTCGGCCATGGTGACCTTCTTTTCTTCGAACACCACCTTTCTGATGGCCGCCAGCGAGTTGGCGACACTCACCACGCCGCAGGAAATCACGTAGGCCGGGTCATTGTAGCGGCAGCCGCCCTCGTAGGCATCCATGCCCTTGTCGATGCAGTCGTCCAGGAGCGCGGTCATGATGGGATGCACCAGCCCCAGGTCGTTGTGCACGAGCATGATGGTATTCCAGTATTCCTCCTCGCGCTTGACGATGATGTCCTGCACCCGGTTGTACTCGTCCACGATATCCTGGTACGAGGCCGTGTTCATGTCGATCCTGACGTCCAGGAGCTTGTCGCCGGTGACCGGGTTGATGCCGTGGTTGAGGACCAGCTCGAAGATCTTGAGGTTGTTGGTGTGGGGCACCGCGTACATGGGCATGCGCTTCCCGCAGATCTGCATGTCCACGCACCCGCATGGTGCCCAGTCGCGTGCGTCCTCGATGTTGGCGCCCGTCACCTTGACGAACCGCTCGGTGGCGAGCGTGTCGTTGAAGAGCGCGGGATAGCCGGAGCCGGCCTTGATGCACTCCACCGCCTTGTGCTTGAACTCCTCGTCCATGTCCTCGCGCCAGCGCACCGAGAGCGTGGGTTGCCAGGTCTTCACGTTGATGCCGGCCTCGAGAACCATCTTGGAGAGCTCGTTGTCGCAGGGGTTGCCATAGCGGTCCACTCCGCCCAAGGTCACGTTCTGATACACGCTGCCCCCCAGGTAGGACTCGGTGAAGGTGGCGTGCGCCCGGCTGATCTCGCCGCACTTGATGCGCATGAGCTCCAGCAGCTCGAGCGCGTCCTGCTTGTCCAGCCTGCCTGCATCCATGTCAGCCTTGAAGGTCCGGTGCATGTACTGATCGAAACGTCCCGGGGATATGCCGCGGCCGTTGAGCTCGATGAAGAGCACCACGTGCGTGAACCAGAACGACTGCATGGCCTCGCGGAAGGTATCCGCGGGCCTTGCCGGTACCTTGCGGCAGATCCGGGCGATCTCGAGCAGCTCCGCCTTGCGGTCCGGGTCTTTGCACTCGGACGCAAGCCGCTGTGCCTCGTCGGCGTGGTGTTCCGCATAGGCCACCAGACCTTGAAGCGCCAGCTTCACCCCCTGGTAGAAGTTGTACTTGTCGAACGATTCCCTGGTGTTCAGGTCCCCGAGCCCGGCGATCTTGCCGTCGATCCGCTTGATGATGCCCTCGACGCCTTCGTCGATGACCTTCTGGTAATCCACGATCAGCCGCCCCTCGGGAACGTCGAACATGAACCGCAGGAACACGAGCTGCTGCATCCACTTCTCGACCAGGTCGAAATCCTCCTTGGTCTCGCGAAGGTACTTCTCGGCCAGCGATCTCCAGTCCTTGCCCTCCCAGAACTTCGCGACATCCAGGATCTGTTCCTTGTCCCCGGGATCGATCAGGTAGATGCCCAGGCGATCACCCTTCTTTTCCTGGAGAGTGCCTTCCATGTAGCGCTCTTCTTCGCGCCTGATCTTCTTGAAGCCCTCCATCATCCAGCATTCGTACTCGGGATACACCTGGGTGCCCTTGAAATACCGCGAGCAGTTGCCCACGATCAGCTCGCCGTCCCAGATCCTTGCGGTAAGGTTGGACAGGACGTGCTTGAGCGCCCCGCCGGCCCGCAGATACCTCGGCTCGCACCAGTGATGCCGCATGTACTCGGTGAAAAGAACCGCCCTTTCGGAGTCGATGTGCGGCTCATGATTGAGGAGCTCCTGATACCGTTTCTCGACGCGAGTGGTGGAAGGTGCACCGGTTATTTCCCGCTGTTCTATGACTGATGATCTCGACATACGCTCTCTCCCGGATAACGTTCTTTTAGAAAAACACTATCCATGGAAAAACGTGTGCGATCTATCGGTGCACTCCTGAATCTTCTTGCAGAACTCACCCTGACGGGCTGTAGGATCTTCCCATTTCAGGCTAGGACATTCACCTAGGTCTTGTAAGGGTTATCACCCATCCATGCCAGGACCCTCTCCCGGCAAATCGGGTAATATCCTTATATCGCCCGGGTACATTCATCACCGGCCGGCACCGCCGGTTCAGGGGGTTTCCCCGGATGAGCGTGCGCCCAGTGGTGCCGATGTGCATTCCCGCATCCTCGGACCCGGGGATGCGCCGGCCGCGTGCCTGTTCCTTTGTCAATCCGCACAGTCTTCCCTTACGGGAATGCGCACCCTGAGCACCGTGCCCTTTCCCTTTCTCCCCGCGATGTTCACCTTGCCCCCCAGGAGGTTGACCCGCTCTCTGACGCCCAGTATGCCGAAGGAATTGGACTTCTCAATGTCCGCCTTCGAGATGCCCACGCCGTTGTCGGTCACCTTGAGCTCCACCATATTGCCCCGGATTCTCAGTATGATCTCGACGCTGGTAGCCTGAGCGTGCCGGGTAACGTTCGTGAGCGCCTCCTGGCAGATCCTGAAAAGCGCCGTGGAGATCTTCTCGTCGGTGATGAGACACTCCGGCGTGGGCTCCAGGATCTCCTCGCAGGCGATACCGGTCCTGCCCTGGAATTCCTCGATCAGCCATTCTATGGCGGATGTCAGGCCCATGTCGTCCAGTATCGCCGGCCTGAGCGTCGCCAGAATCCGCTCGACAGCCTTGATGGTCGAATCGATGAGCCGCGTCATGGACCCGATCTTTTCCTTCACAGCGTCTTGCTTGTCCGGAAGCTTCCTGTCGAGCCAGAAGAGGTCCATTTTCAGGGCGGACAGAATCTGGCCGAGCTCATCGTGAATTTCCCGTGCGATCTCGGCGCGCTCGCCTTCGAGCAGGGAGTGCAGGTGGTCCGCATGAATGCTGAGCTGCTTCCTGGAATGCTCCAGCTGCGCCTCCGCCTGCTTCTGCTCGGTCATGTCGGCGATGAACCCCTCCAGGGCAACAAGCTCCCCGGTGGAAGAGTAGATGCCCAGACCCCGCTCCCAGACCCAGCGGATCTTCTTGTCCGCCCGGATGATGCGGTAGACCAGCTGATAATGCTCCTTCTTTTTTACGGATTTCCTGACCGTCTGCCATACCGTTTCCCGGTCACGCGGGTGAATCAGTTCGCCGTAAGACACGAGGCAGTCTTCTATGATCTCCGAAGGACGGTATCCGGTCAGGGCAAGGCTCCCCTCGCTGACGAATTCCATGGACCAGTCCTTGTCGCACCGGCACCGGTACGCCATCCCGGGAAGATTCCCCATCAGGGTGGACATGACCCGCTGGCTTTCCCGGATCGTCTCTTCCGCGCGCTTCTTTTCTGTTATATCCGTATGAGTCGCCACGATGCGGGTGTCATCCTGGTCCCCGTCGATCCGTGAGACACTGGTGAGGCACTCGACATCGTGCCCGTCCCGGTGCCGGTAGGTGAACTCCAGTGAATGAGTGTGTCTGTCCTTCAGGGCCGAATAGAATTTATCCCCCTCAGTCTGGTACTCCTGCCCTGTGTGAAAGAGAACGCGCATGCTCTTCCCGATGAGCTCCTCGGGATTCCACCCGAACACGGAATGGACCGCATGGTTGGCGAACATGATCCTCCGCTCGTCCAGGCCGATGACGGCATGGGGGATGGCCTCGAGGATCGAGTTCTGCATCGACAGGACCTCGTCGATCTTTCTCCTCACCTCCTTGAGCTCGGTGATGTCCATGAGATTGAGAAGGGCGGCCTGCTTGTGCTGGTAGAAGATTGAGGACGCGGTGACCATGACCCAGGTGATGCCGCCGTCCTTTTTCAACAGGCGCATCTCCAGCGGCTTCCCCTCCATGCTTATGCTGTGGATGGTCTCCAGGATACGACGAAACTGGGACCTGTCGTCTTTGTGTATCAGGGAACAGGGATCGAGCTTTGCAAGCTCGGACGGGCCGTAGCCGGTATACTCCTGAAGCCTGGGATTCGTGAACGTGAACCTCCCGTCCTGCACGAGGCACAGGCCCACCGGCGAGCTCTTCACCAGACTCTGGTTCAGGGCCTCGGCGGAGTCCCGCTCGGTAAAGTCCTCCATCTGCACGACCACGAGATTGGCTGGCACGAACATGTAGGTGAGCTCGGCGATGAACTCCTGGCCGGTGGTGAACAGGGTATAGATCGTTTTGCGCCGCAGGATCGACCGGTTTTTATAACAGCGCTCGAAGTCCTTGATGATGTCCGGCCTGTTTGCATACATATCGTGAATCGACCTGCCGATGAAATTCTGAATCCGGTCTTTTGTGGCGTCGATCGCCCGTTCGTCGAACCCGATGAGGATAAAGCTGCCGCCCCGCCGCTCCCATGTGAGCGTCAGTATGGGAACCCCCTGGGTGGACATCGGGTTCCTGGTTTTCCAGTTGCGGTGGAGGTAGTGCTTGCGCCAGTAGTGTTCGGACACGGTGCGGACGAATGCCAGGACCCGCTTCTCGCCGTTTAACGTGACAATCTGGTTGCTGTACTGGACCGGGAACACATCGCCGTTCTTCTTCCTGCTGCTGACCCAGACAAACGCGCCTCCGGTCATGTTCTCCTCGCAAAACACCTCGGGAAAGACCTCGGCGGCCTGTTCCTGGAGGAGATCCCTGGCCGTGAGTCCGAGCATCTCCTCCTTTGTGTAGCCGTACATCTTCAGCGCCTTTTCATTGCATTCAAGGATCCGCCCCTGAAGGTCCTCGAGAAAGACCGCATCGGGAAATTTCTGGAAAAGATACCGGTAGAGACCGGTCTGATCGGGGGAATGCTCTGTCATGTCTGGCCTGCCTTTGAAGGGTTTTCTTCTGGTGCGCTTTTTCCCGTCATCTCTTGGTTGACCGCCGCCAGGCGGAAACGATCCGGGTTGTATATGCCTTTTTACGGGCAGTATTGCCCGGCATTTTGCCTAAGGTTAGGAAATGGTCCGTGCATTGTCAAGCAGGATAAGATCAGGGCCGGATAGCCATTGTTTTTTCAGCCGGTTGCCTCACCCATCTCCCCGCGCACAGGATGGCCGGGTGCGAGAGAGGCTTGAAAGGCGGTCGGAAACGTATTACTTGGCGGTACAAACGGAACAGGAATTCTACAGGGGGAAAGCCTCATGACAGAGGAGAGATGCGTAGTGAGGGAACGCGCGCAAAAGATCGTATCCGAATTCGCCGAACTCATGGAGGAACGGCACGGCCCTTCCCGGACCGGAACCAGTATTCCCGGTACCGGGAGAGAACGGGACGGCGAGGCCCGGCGTTATGATGCCGTAAACAGGGTGGTCGAGTTTGCGGTGGATGGCGACCGGGAACTGATCGGAGACCGCTACGTGATGAGATTCGTCTTCGATGCGGCCCTGGCAGTGGCCGAAAAGTCCTGGGAGACACCGGACGATATTTACGAGAGGCTCCCATTGTACGGATTCCGCAAAAACGAAGAAGTGCTCCAGTGGGCGCATTGGTTCGGCAGCCACCGGAAGAGAACGCTTTCCGTGAACGCGTTTCTGCGTGCTATCCAGGACGTATCGACACGCAAGAGCGTGAACGACCTGATGTTCGAGACCTTCCGCGCCGAGCAGAAATCCATCGCGTCCCGGGTCATCTCCTTTCTCAAGGACGACGAACACTGGGAATAACGCATCCATCGAGTTGGCGTTAGAGACATTCACGAGGCGTGGCGCAGGAATCCGGCGCGAAGGGAGATGAAGGATCGCCTCAGCCCGCCCCTGTGCCGCCCGCCCGGACACGCATCCACGACTTTCCTACAGATAAATTTGAGCCTGCCCGGTTTACTTCCCCGGCCCGGTCGTGCTAAAAACACCCTCTCGGTATTCCACTACCTGCAAGCCGAATACGAACACAGGAGGATTCCAGCGATGAAGGTTCAGGTAAAGTCTTTTTTCTCCGTGCTCTCCGGGGGCAAGCCCGTTGTAAGGACCCTCGATCTTCAGGAGGGCACTACGGCCGAAGATGCGATGAAGCTGATGAAGGTCGACTTCAGCGACGGCGCGATCATTCTCATCAACGGCCGCCCGTCAAACGAAAAGAGCGTGCTCTCCGAAGGGGATTTCTTCGTGGTCATGCCCCCGGTGTCGGCGGCCTAGCCGACCCTGACGCCCAGCGGAGCCAGGAAACGATGATGGAGAAAGCCGACATCTTCGCCCGGAACAGGGCATTCTGGGGAAGGGAGCGGCAGGAGCTTCTCGCCGGCAAGTCGCTCTTTGTCGCGGGGATGGGGGCGTTGGGATGCGTCGTCGCGGAGATACTCGTACGCTGCGGGATAGGTGAGATCGTGATCGCCGACCGGGGCATTGTCGACCCGCCGGACCTGAACAGACAGACGCTCTACACCCTGAATGAACTGGGTGAGTCAAAGGTGGGTTGCGCCGCCGGCCGGCTCAGGACCCTGACCGGGCAGACCAGGGTCGTTCCGGCGAAGGTATCGATCGGGGATGACGATATCGCCGGGCTGCTTGCCGGCTGTGACGGCGTCGCCGACTGCCTCGACAACTTCCCCAGCCGGTTCGCCCTGGAGGATGCCCTGCCAGCCGGGACATTCATGGTCTCCGGCGGCCTTCTCGGCGATTACGGTCAGCTGACCACGATCCTCCCCGGACGGACCGCGCGGCTCAAAGACCTCTTCGCCAGGCCGGACAATACCGGGAGGGTCACACCGGTCACCCCGCCGATCGTCTTTGCCGTGGGGAGTTTCATGGCCCAGGAGATTCTCGACAACCTGGGGGGAACACCCCAGCTTGCGGGAGTAATCCTTGCAATCGGCATGTCCTGCCTTTTCACCGAGCGCGTCCCGATCGACGCCTCGTGAGGCACACCCTCTCCACGACCGCCATGGAAAACCGTGTTCGCGATGACGAAGCCGCTGTAGTCCTTTGCCCTCCCACCCATCGGATATAAGCTTATAGGATCAGGGGCTTTCTCTCTCGACTCTTTCAGTCCCTCACCGATGTGCCCCGCCCTCGTATTTGTATTATGAATACCTTTAAGGAAAAATGGCTGAGCGTTTTCGGAGAAGGCTTCATGGCTCAGGCCGTGACCTCTGGGAAATACCGGCGGCAGGGGAGAAACGCGTTTCCGGTCATCCGGTTTTCCAGACGGGCAGCAGACACCGGAAGGGTGATGCCACAAATAAAGAGGGGGCTGAGAAGATAAAACGCTATGCTCCAATCATCGCTCGCACACACAACGAACCGTTCAGTCCCTCACCCAACCGGAGGCAGCATGTTTCGACCTGTACAAAGCTCACGTTCCGGGAACAGATATGCGGAGATGTTCCCCCCACGCATGCTGCCTCCGCTCAAATAGCAAAGTAACGATGTAACCCTCCTTCAATGGACACACCTCATCGGGAGGTGTGTCCAAAATTTTTCTCAGGAACGGTCCGGGAAATGTGAACCCGTCCCCGGATTCGCTCTGCACTGACGAATCGTTATTGGAAGGTCCAGCCTGTCACGAATTCACGATCATAGGCGTCGATGACACTGAAATAGAGCACCGCATGTGGTTCAGCGGGTAGCGGCTCTTCGGTGGCATCAAAGACGAATGAGGACGACCCGGCATCGAAACAGCCAACCAACTCTTCTTTGTTCGTGCCGGAGTTTGGGGCAAGAAGAACGGCCCATCCGGGCGTCGTGCCGTCAGGAGCAGACACGGGCAGGGTAATCGTCCCGCCGAAATCGAGTTCGGAGAAGTCAGGGGTCGGGGGTGTGAGCTGAGCGAACATGCCCGAGGTCAGGTCTCTAAAGGGCACCGGCCCCTTCTTGAGGGTGCACTGGTACGACTCCAGTACCGTGGGTGATTCGTCTTCCTTGAGCATCCCGAGCTCTGACTCGGTTTCCAAGCAGAGGCTGAAGGTGTACTGCGCATTATCCGGAATCGCGGACAACTGGGAATCGTACCCGCCATCACTGAAAATAACAGGATGTCCCCCAAAATCGTTACAAAACTCGCCCCGAGAGAAGATCACCCTTCCGTCGGGCAAGCCGGGCCCGGTGACCAGGACTGACTTGAACTGATCGAGGCCCACCAAGCCATCGTTGCCCCCCAACCTGATGACAAATCCTGTAAGCTGTACTCCAGAACCCATGGCGGACTGTGCAGTGATGTCATAACGGATCAACGCCTGGTTGCCCTGCCAGAGCCACTTCGTGCCGTCATGGACCATGTAGGTTTCCATGTTTTCCCACCCGTTGACGATCCGGAGGTTTATCTTGTACGCCTTGGCATACCGGCCGGAAACGACGCCTTCGATGACCGCGGCCGAAAAGGTCGTGCCGCCCCCGAGGTCACCGTCTGTCAGCCAGTCGCTGTGCCACTCTTCCCTACAGGACCCCGCGTCGAGAAAATCGTCCGCAGCATGGCTTTCAAACCATTCCCTGACTGCCTCGTCTGAGGGCGCGGCGGCCTTGTAGAGGCCTTCAAGGGAGTCCCAGAACTCATTGATGGCCTGGGCGTCCGCCTCTTCTTCCGTGAGGGCTTTCGTGGAATCCGAACCGCCGCTCGACCCCCCGCCGCCGCAACCGGCCGGGAGAATAAGAAAACACATGACCAGGACAATGCCGAAAACATGCGCAACCCGTTTGGTAGCCATGGAGACACCTCCCCGTAATTAGTGCTCCTCACCAAGATGCTCTCTGTTCACTGGTGAAGAGGTCTTACCTCATCAATGCTGCAGTCAATGGCATTGACTTTTTAAGTGCAAGCCCCATGACCCGGTTACAAGCCGCAATCGGCTTAAAAAATGGAATCCCGCTTTCTCTATCCTTCGAGAAACGGACTTTAAGAAGGAGGATTCATCGCAGAATACTAAATCATAGCGTTATACGACAAAATAATCAATTATATACTTTCATTCTTTCATCTTTTTCGATTTCAGGGAAATTCTCTATCAATCCTCATGAAGAGAAATGTGAACCCGTCCCCGAAATCCGAGGAACTATTGACTCGTGGGGAGTCATGGATTAGAGAGCATAGGGCAGAAGAAGGACAGAATACATTCGGGGAGTATGCATGGAGAAGAAGACGCTTGCACAGAAAATCATCGATGAGCACATCGCCGGAGAAAACGAAAAGGAATATGCGCTGAAGATCGACCAGACCCTGACCCAGGACGCCACAGGCACCATGGCGTACCTGGAGTTCGAGGCCATCGGGCTGGACAGGGTCAAGACCGAGCTCTCGGTAAGCTACGTGGACCACAACACCCTGCAGTCCGGGTTCGAGAACGCGGACGACCACCGCTTTCTGCAGGATGTCGCGCGGAAATACGGCATCTACTTCTCCCGTCCGGGCAACGGCATCTGCCACCAGGTGCACCTGGAGCGGTTCGGGGTCCCGGGCAAGACCCTGCTTGGCTCAGACAGCCACACCCCGACCGGCGGCGGCATCGGCATGCTGGCCATCGGGGCCGGCGGACTCGACGTGGCCTCCGCCATGGCGGGCATGCCCTTTTCTATCCCCCGACCCAAGGTGGTGGGGGTAGTCCTCACCGGACGATTGAATCCCTGGACCAGCGCCAAGGACATCATCCTGGAGGTGCTCAGGCGGATTACGGTCAAGGGCGGCGTGGGCCGGATATTCGAGTATGCGGGAAGCGGTGTGTCCACTTTGAGCGTGCCGGAGCGGGCCACGATCACCAACATGGGCGCCGAGCTGGGCGCCACCACCTCGATCTTCCCGAGCGATGAGGTCACAAGGGCCTTCCTCGCGGCCCAGGGCAGGGAACAGGCGTGGCTGCCCCTGGCCGCGGACGAGGGCGCGGTTTATGACGAGGTCATCGAGATCAACCTCTCTGCGGTGGAGCCCCTGGCCGCATGCCCCCACAGCCCGGACAAGGTGGTGCCGGTCAGCGAGCTCGCAGGGAAAAAGGTCGACCAGGTGCTCATCGGCTCGTGTACGAACTCCTCGCTCAAAGACCTCATGATGGTTGCCGCGGTGCTCAAGGGCAGGACGATCCACCCGGAAACGAGCTTCGCCATCGCCCCGGGCTCGCGCCAGGTGCTCGCCATGCTGGCCGGAAACGGGGCACTGGCCGACATGATCGGCGCCGGGGCGCGGATCCTCGAGAATGCCTGCGGGCCCTGCATCGGCATGGGCCAGGCCCCCAAAACCAACGGGATCTCGGTCAGGACCTTCAACCGCAACTTCCCGGGCAGGTCGGGCACGGCGAGCGCCGGGGTTTACCTCGTCTCACCCGAGGTCGCCGTGGCGTGCGCGCTGACGGGCTGTTTCACCGACCCGAGAGACCTGGGCGCGTATCCCGATATCGCCCTGCCTGACAAGTTCCTGATCGACGATTCCATGATCATCCCCCCGGCCGCCGGGACAGACACCGTGAAGATCTCCCGGGGCCCCAACATCAAGCCGCTCCCCAAGCGCGGGTCCATGGAAGACCGGATCGAGATGAAGGTCCTGCTGAAGCTGGAAGACAACATCACCACCGACGACATCATGCCGGCAGGGGCGAAGATCCTGCCCCTGCGGTCGAACATCGAGGCCATCTCCGCCTATGTGTTCTCCGGGATCGACCCGGACTTCTCCTCCCGTGCCCGGCAGGCGGGCTCGGGCTGCGTGCTGGCCCGGGAGAACTACGGCCAGGGGTCCTCGCGCGAGCATGCCGCGCTCGCCCCCATGTACCTGGGGGTCAAGGCCGTGCTCGCCCGCTCCTTCGCCCGGATCCACCGGTCGAACCTCATCAACTTCGGGATTCTCCCCGTGATCGTCAGCCAGAACACGTATGAAAGCCTCGAGCAGGGCTCCCGCATCGTGGTCTCCGGCATCACGGCCGCCCTCGAAGGCAGCGGCCCGCTGGCGATCGAGAATCCGGCCGCCGGCAAGCGACTCGAGGGCTCGATCCAGGTCTCTCCCAGAGAGCGGGACATCCTCAAAGAGGGCGGCCTGCTCAACTACATCAAGTCACAGGTACAGAGGTAACCATGACAGAAAACGGCACAGTACGGACTCGATTCGCACCTTCCCCCACCGGGTATCTCCATATCGGCGGGGCGCGGACCGCCCTGTTCTCCTGGCTCCATGCCAGGCACACCGGCGGGAAGTTCATCCTCAGGGTGGAAGACACCGATGCCCAGCGTTCGACCGAGGAGTCGAGCCTCCAGATACTCAGGGCGATGGAGTGGCTCGGACTCGACTGGGACGAAGGCCCGATCTTCCAGTCCCAGCGCCTGGACCTCTATCGCTCCCATATCCGGAGACTCCTGGACGAGGGCAAGGCCTACTGGTGCGAGTGCACCCCCGAGGAGCTCGAGGCGAAGAGAAAGGCGGCCCTGGAAAAGGGCGAGAAGCCCAAATACGACCTGACCTGCCGAAACAAGGGCCTCGGCCCCGGGCCGGGACGCGTGGTCCGCATCGCCCTGCCCTCTTCCGGCGTCACCTCGTTCGACGACATGATCAAGGGGCGAATCACGGTGGACAACGCCGAGCTCGACGATTTCATCCTGTTGCGCTCCGACGGCATGCCCACCTACAACCTGGTGGTGGTCATCGACGATGCCCTGATGAACATTACCCATGTCATCAGGGGGGACGATCACGTCAACAACACCCCGAGACAGGTCCTGATCTATCAGGCCTTCGGGTTCGATCTCCCCTTTTTCGCCCATGTCCCCATGATCCTGGGCGCGGATAAGACCCGGCTCTCCAAGAGGCACGGGGCCACCTCGGTCACGGCGTACAAGGACATGGGCTACCTGCCGGAGGCGCTGGTCAACTACCTGGTGAGGCTCTCGTGGTCTCACGGCGACCAGGAGATCTTCTCCCGTCAGGAACTCATCGACCTGTTCGACATCCACAACGTGGGAAGGAGCGCGGCCGTGTTCAACCCCGAGAAGCTCCTGTGGCTCAACCACCACTACATAAAGACCGGCGACCCGGAAAAGATCGCGGGACTCCTGCCCGAATTCCTCCAGGCCAGGCGCTGTCCCGTGCCCGAGCCCTCCTACCTCACCCGCGTGGTCACGGACGTGCGGGAGCGGACAAAGACCCTGGAAGAGATGGTCGAGTTCGGCGATTTCTACTTCATCGACCGTGAGCCGCCGGATGAGCTCTGCGAGAAGTTTTTCAAGCCCGAGGTCAGGGATGCCTTCCGGATGCTTACGGAAAGGCTCGAGCACACCGATTTCACCAAGGAGACCCTCGAGGAGGCCGTGCAGACGCTCCTGAACGAGACCGGCCTGAAGTTCAAGGTCCTTGCCCAGCCCATGCGGGTGGCGCTCACCGGCAAGACCGTGTCCCCGGGGATATTCGAGGTGCTCGCCACGCTCGGACACGACCGGGCGATCCCCCGGCTGAAAAGGGCCCTTTCATACATGGAGAAAAAGAATGAAAATACGTGATTTTGCGCTTCTGGCGCTGTTTATCGCACTTGTTGCCGTGTCCACCATGATCATCCGGATACCCGTCCCCCAGACCAACGGCTACATGAATCTCGGCGACAGCATGGTCCTCCTGGCGGCCCTGTTCTTCGGGCCTGTGGGCGGCTTTATCGCAGGGGGCATCGGTTCGGCGCTGGCCGATATCCTGGGCGGTTATCCCCAGTGGGCGCCGTGGACCCTGATCATCAAGGGCTTCGAGGCGCTCATCGTATCGGTCATGGCGGGTGTTCTCAAGCTGAAGAGAGGCCGGATCAGCGTGCTGCAGATCACGAGCTTCACCCTGGCGACCGCGTGGATGGTTTTCGGCTACTTCATCGCCGAGACGATCATGTACGATCAGAAGGTGGCGCTGGTCGAGGTCCCTGCCAACATCATCCAGGCACTGGGAAGCGTGGTGCTGGCGACCATACTCCTGCCGCTCTTCCAGAAAATCATCTCCACCGCGCGCACGTAAAAAGGGCCGGGCTTCGATGCTCAACATCCGGCAGATCGCCAGTTCCTCCTTCGCCCTGTTGAGCTACGTGCTTACGGACGCAGAAACGGGCCAAAGCATGGTCATCGACCCGCCGGCCGACATGGGCGCCCGGATGGATCTCGATTCCCTGGACATCAAGCGGGTTGTCAACACCCACATCCATCCCGACCACACCATGGGCAACCACCTCTTTGCCGACAGAACGCCCGTCCTTGCCCATCCCGGCGACAGCGGGTTCTTCCAGCGCCTGGCCAGCTCTTCGCTGGCCGCGATCTTCACGGCGCGGATTCCGCCGAAGATATCCTTTACCCTGTCCGAAGGCGCCGAGCTCTCCCTGGGGCGGTCATCCATCCGGGTAATGCATACGCCCGGTCACTCACCCGGTTCGATCTGCCTTTTCTGGCCGGGAAACCTCATCACCGGCGACACGATCTTCGTGCAGGGGATCGGTCGCACCGACATCCCGGGCGGGAGCATGGCGGACATCAGGAAGAGCATCGTCCGCATCCTCACGCTGCCGGAAGACACCCGCATCTGGCCAGGACACTACTACGGTGACCGGTATACGGCCACCCTCGGGGAGATCGCCCCTTCCCTCCGATGCATTGTGGACTCCATGCAATAAATCGATGTATGGTTCCATCAGGAAGGAGAGGCAGGGGGACCGGTCCATCCCCTCTCGCGAAGACGCATGCACCACATCCTCGAACAGGTCGCGACAGGCGAATACGAAGAGGCGGTAAGCCCCGCCCCTGACATCACGGCGCTTCTGTGCGTCGCGCAGGAGCGGAATCTGGCCGCGTCCCGGCTCCCTTATCATAAAGTGCCCCTGGCAGATCTCGAGCCCGTTTCCGGGGCCTTGCTCGCCGACGCTGCGGATTGGATCCACCGTATGGTGGCCGAAGGCCGAAGGGTGCTGGTCTTTTCCAGCCGGGGAACGAGCCGCCCGCCGTCCGTGGTCATCGCCTATCTCTGCCTCCATCTGGGGTGCTCGTTCGGAGAGGCGCTCCAGCGTGTGGCCCGCAGGCAGCCCTCCATACTCCTCCTGCCCGGCCTTGCAGCCTCGATAGACGAGATCGGCGCGGGAAGAAGCCGGCAGGGCCGACCCCCGGAGTGACACGCGGCCTTCTCCCCATGGCTCCTGCAGCCACGGACAAGGCCGGACATCCCCGGGGTGCGGGGTGATGCGTACCGACCGCTGCGTTTCAGGCAGCGGAATGCATACGGCCTGCAGAGATGGGCATGCTCAAAGACTCATTGCCTTTTTCCCCTGAATCAGGTTAATAGTTGGGCACGAAAAAAGCTGCAGCACACAGGGCTTGACCGCAGGGCTGCTGCACCTGAACACTACCGGCAGAGAGGAAGGCCTATTGTCCATGAACGTGCGGACTGTCAAATCGGATGTGCTGCTCTTCATCACCGCACTGATCTGGGGCTTCGCCTTTGTGGCGCAGCGGGTCGGGATGGATTACGTGGGGCCCTTCACCTTCAACGGTGCACGCTTTGCCCTCGGAGCCCTGTTCCTGCTCCCCCTGATCGCTTTCCGAAGCAGGTCCGCTGCAGGGCTCACCGCCCGGACGACCATGAAAGAAATCATCCTCGGCGGCTTCCTGGCCGGCTTCGTGCTCTTCACCGGCGCGTCGCTCCAGCAGGTGGGGCTCCTGTACACGACGGCCGGCAACGCCGGCTTCATCACCGGGCTCTATGTGGTCATCGTTCCAATCCTGGGCATATTCTTGAGCCAGCGGACCGATACCGGGACCTGGATCGGCGCCGTGCTTGCGGTCGCGGGGCTCTACCTCCTCTGCGCAACCGGCGGCATGACCCTATCGGCAGGGGATCTCCTGGTCCTGGCCGGGGCATTCTTCTGGGCCGGACACGTGCTGGTCATCGGGTGGCTCTCACCCAAAATGGACTCGTTCAGGCTCGCGTTCTACCAGTATGCGGCCTGTGCCGCCTTGAGCCTCGCCGTCGGTGGCCTCTGGGAGATCATCACCCTGGACGCCCTCTTGAGGGGCGCGGCACCCATTCTCTACGGAGGCGTCATGTCCGTGGGAATCGCCTATACGCTCCAGGTGGTGGGCCAGAGGCACGCACCCAGCTCGCACGCCGCGATCCTCTTGAGCCTGGAGGCGGTGTTCGCCGCCGTTGGAGGATGGCTGCTGCTTGGCGAGCGCCTTACATCGAGGCAGTACCTCGGCTGCACGCTTATGCTCCTGGGCATGCTCGTCTCGCAGTTGTGGCGGGTCTGTTTCACAGGCAGAATAGCGGATGGATGCGATGATTCCGGAGAAAAGGGCCTTACGGTGCCGGACCGGGGATAACGGCCCGGCCGACCTGGCGCGGCTGCGTGTTTGGTTGTCAACCAATTCACGAAACAGCATGTGACCGGCTAAATTTATCGAGATCACCGTCCGATAGAGAGGTCGTGATCGATAGACCGAAAACACCAAAAGAGAGGATGTCATGGATGTAAATCTGGTAAATCCGTTCATTGAGGCGACACTTCACGTACTCTCGAGCATGGCCTTTGTGAAGGCCGAGGCAGGCAAGCCTTTCCTCAAGAAAGACAACATCGCGCAGGGCGATGTAACCGGCATCGTCGGTCTGATCGGCGAGGCGCGGGGCACGATATCCGTGAGCTTTACCGAAGAGTGTATCCTCTCCATTGTCAGCAGCATGTTCGGCGAGGAGATCACCGAGATCAACGACGAGGTCAAGGATGCCGTGGGCGAGATCCTGAACATCGTCTCCGGACAGGCGAGACAGAAGCTCGAAACCCATGGAAGAATTCTCAAGGGCGCCATCCCCACCGTTATCTCAGGCAAGAACCACTCCATCACCCATATCACCAAGCAGTCTATCGTGGCCGTGCCGTTCAAGACCGACAACGGCACGTTCACCATCGAGATCTGCATCGAGAATTAGCAGCCTTCCCTCCTGTCCGTTTTTTAAGGGTTATTGTTTGCCTGTTCCCGGCTGCCTGTGATACCTTGATCAAACCGTGAAGGAATTTATCCGGCACTGTATCAGGGAATGCACGGACCCCTCGTGCATGATGCGCTTTCCGGTCGTCGCACGGACAGGGATCGGACTGCACTGTCCGCTGTGCGGCTCTCCCACGCGGCAGGCGACCGGGGAGTACGAGGAACACGGGGTAGGGGGAACGCCCGGGCCAGAGGGGCATACCCGGATCGAGGCGTTTCTGGACAATATCAGGAGCCTGTACAACGTGGGGTCCATGTTCCGATCAGCGGACGGTGCGGGGATAGGTCACTTGCACCTCTGCGGAATGACGCCCACCCCCGGCAATCCCCGGCTTGCCAAGACCGCCCTGGGCGCCCAGAACACGGTGCCGTGGACCTACCGGAGAAACGGCCTGTCCGCCGCCGTATCGCTCGGGGAATCAGGCAGACGGCTGTGGGCGCTTGAAGGCGGCCCCGCTTCGATCCCCCTTCAGGAGGCGCTCCCCGATCTCTCCGGGCCGACCCTGGTGCTTGTCGTGGGTAACGAGGTCTCCGGCGTGGACCCCGCCGTGCTGGAACTCTGCGAGCGGATCGTGCACATCCCCATGAGGGGCGTCAAATCCTGCCTCAACGCGGCGGTCGCCTTCGGCATTGCGGCGTACCATCTCTGCGTTCCGGGATCACCGGGCATATCGAGCGGGCCCCTTTCCTCCTAATTACTGACAAACATTTAATTTCTATCATTTTTTCTTTAGTTTCTCTCGCCCATGTGCCGATACCGAGCCTTGAATCACCAGCTTAAAAGACAAGAGGGAATCATATGGATGTACAACTGGTGAATCCGTTCATCGACGCAACGGTTCACGTGCTGGCGTCTCTTGCCTTCACCGAGGCCCACGTGGGGAAGCCCTATCTGAAAAAAGACCCGGTGGCTCAGGGTGACGTGTCAGGCGTGGTCGGTCTGTCCGGGGAGACCAAGGGGACCATTTCCGTGACCTTCACCAGGAAATGCATCCTGACGATCGTCTCCAAGATGTTCGGAGAAGAGCTCACCGAGATCAACGACGAGGTCAAAGATGCGGTGGGCGAGATCCTGAACATCGTCTCGGGGAGCGGTAGGCAGAGATTGCAGGCCATGGGCAAGACCATGACCGGGGCCATTCCCACGGTGATAACCGGGAAAAATCACGTCATCAGCCATGTCACCACCCACCCGATCATTGCCGTGCCCTTTCATACGGAAAACGGCGACTTCACCTTCGAAGTCTGCTTCGAGTAGCAGAAAAACGCGGGAAAGGTTCAGAGGAGAACGTCATGAGCCGGCTTGCCGATTTTGAATCAAGGGACTTCATCGAGCAGATATCCATACTCAACGCCCTGGTGGAGAAGAACGAAAGCGATTCGATCCCCGCGCTCACCTCGCTCATGAAAAAGATACCGGAGCACGACGCCGTGGGCCTCGTGATCCGTGACACGCTGAAATCGCTGCTCTCGGGGAGCGAGAAGCACACAACGGACTGTCTTGCATCCGGAAACCCGGCGGTCCGGAATATGTGCATCGAGGTGGCCGGCCAGAAACATTTCGCCTCCGCAGCGCCGTTCATCCGCGATATGGCCGCGCAGGCGGCCGAGGAAAACGACCACGGCATGCTGTTCATCCTCCTGTCGAGCCTTGCACAGCTCAATCCCCGGGACTCGCTCGATCTCTTCAGGGAGCACCTTGATCACGAGGACCCCTCTGTCGCCTCCCTGTGCATCAGAATGGCAGGGGTCCTGGCCGATGCCGCTTCGATCGCCCGTCTCCGCCGGATCGTCGTCGAGGCCGGTTCGGATGAAAACTACGAAGAATGCAGCCTGCAGACGGCAAGCGCCATCGATTCCCTGGGCAAACTCGGAAGCGAGGATGTGGCATCCTTTCTCGCCTCGCAGATTCATCACCGGTGTCCTGCCGCAAGAAGGCTGATTCATCACGAACTGACGGAGATCGGAAACGTCGCAGTGGCGCCGATATCGGTTATCCTCAGTGAAGTCGACCCGGACAGAAAGATTCTCGCCGCCAACGTGCTGGGACTCATCGGCACCAGGGAGGCCGGAAACGTCCTGGTCGCCGCCATGGACAAGGGGCTTGCAGGCGACCTGAACACCCGTTTCGCGATCTACGACGCCCTGGGCCGCATACCGGGCATGAAGAGCCTGGTCTGCCTGTCGGACGGGCTCCAGGAGCAGGACGAGATGGTCCTCACGGCGGTGGTGTCATCGCTCGACAAACAGTACAACCCCTGGATCATCGACCGGATCGTCGAGATCATGGGCAAGGATTCCCCGCACGGCCGCGCGCTGACCAGGGCCATCATCGCCTCGCGGTCTCTCGACATTTTCGAGGCCCTGTATCTCAAGGATGAAACGATCGGAATCCGGCTCGTGGGAGAGATCGTGCGTACCGGAGACAGAGAGCTCGCCGATTTGTTCCAGGAGAAGCTCCGGGAGATGAACACCGGCCGTTCACAAGCCGACATCGGTCTCCTTAAAAGCGTTTCCGCACCGGAAGAAAAAACCCGTATCCTGGCCGTGGACGACTCCCGGGCCATGTTGAACTTCTACAGCAGCATCCTCTCGGAGATCGGGGTGAACCTGTCTACCGCCCCCAACGGGAAAGAGGCCCTGGACATTCTCCTGGCAGGCAATGAATACCATCTCGTCATCACCGACATGAACATGCCGGTAATGGACGGCATCGAGCTGACCAGGCAGATGGGCTCACACCCGGCGCTTGCGGAAACTCCCGTCATCATGGTGACCACCGAGTCCGACCACTCGCAGGAAAGCCTGGCAAGAAAGGCAGGGGTTGTCGCGTTCCTGCACAAACCCTTCAGTGCGGACAAGCTCCACGACATGGTCCGGACATACCGGAAGCCGTGACGCGCGGTATCCCGGGCGCCAATCTTCTCATGGTGACGGGTGAATGTCGTTAGTGCAGGCAGGGGCCGTTACGGTACGGGCACGAACACGATAAAAAGGGCAAAAGGCGGGACGCCCCAGGACAGAAGGGGCGGCAGAAGCACCCCCTCGCCCTGTGCGCTCTGATACATCTTAGCAGCTTGTGCAGCCGCTGCAGTCGCTCTTTCCGGAGAGGGCCGAGGTAATGATGAACCCCTCGCCCATGGAGCTCGCGATATAATCTATCCGGATGGGTTTGACCTGCTCCAGCAGGCTCTTTTCGACGATGAATTTGAACCCCCCGGTCTCGATGACTTCGTCGGTTTCGTTTGGCTCATCCAGAGCCAATCCCAATGTGGGCCCCCCTCAACCGACGCCGGCGACAACGACCCTCAGCGGCTCTATCTCCTGCCTGGTCTTGAAGAACTCTTCGACCTTCTGTGTTGCCTTCTCGGTTACTTCGAGCATTCATTCTCTCCTTTCGTGCTGCCGGATCGCCATTATCGCTCTTCTGATCATGCGATCTCTCAGGTTTCGTGGCATAGTACTGAATGATTGTCGAGGAATCAACAAAGAAAGTTTGGTGCATGCACACGCTGAAGGAAATATTAGAGAAAAGGCCTTTCCCCTCTCCTGTCCGAAAAGACGGAAGGCGCCGGGCGATCTTTTCTCATATTCTCCTGTAACCTCTCCTCGGAATCTGCGTTATACTTGCATCATGCACCCGATGGAGACCATTTTCGAGGAGAACAAGGGCAGACTGTTCTCGTACCTTGTGCGCATGACAGGAGATTCGGACGTGGCGCGTGATATCCTGCAGGAGAGCTTTACCCGTTGCATGGAGCGGTATACCGACCGCGAGGTTGCCCCTGCCCTCCTTTTCACGATCGCACGCAATGTCTTCATCGATCACCTGCGAAGGAATTCCCGCTACACCGGCCTCAAGGATGAAGAACGGGACACCCGCCCGGGCCCGGAGCATGCGCTCGTGACAAGGGACCGCTGCGCGAGGGTCCTGGCGGGGTTGCAAAGGCTGAACCAGGATGAGCGTGACGTGCTCTCCATGGTCGTGAGCAGCTCTCTCTCCTATGCCGAGATCGCGGAGGTCATGTGTCTGAGCGTGGCCAATGTCAAGGTAAAGGTCCACCGGGCCCGGCTCAAGCTGAGAGATTATCTGGAGGAATGAGTATGGATAGTCAGGATACGATCATGAGCATGTTCATCGATGACGAGCTGAGCATCGACGAGAAGAAGGTGTTCGTGGAACGGGTTCACGCGAGCAACAGGTTCAAGGACGAGACCATCGCCCTGCTGGACCAGGAAAAGGAGCTCCGCGCCGGGATAACCGAAGAGATTCCCGACCTTGAACGCGTGATCGTGCCCGTGAGGCCGCACGTCCCGGCCATACCCCGGCCGCTGGTGATCGTAGCGGCGGCCATGGTTGCGGCCGTGCTCGTGCTCTCCTTTGCCCTGGTGATTCAGCTCGGCCCGACCGACACCTCCCACCGTTTCGTCGTCTACCTGCCGGATGCATCCCGGGTGGACATTGCCGGGAGTTTCACCGGATGGGAGAAGGTTCCCCTGAGACAACAGGGCGGGAGCGGCTACTGGGAAATCACCCTGGATATTCCCCTGGGGGAACACCGCTTCACTTATGTCCTGGAAGACGACACCCGTTTCGTGGACCCCACGGTCCCCACCCGCGAACACGATGACTTCGGCGGAGAAAACTCCATCCTGCTTGCAGGAACGGGCCTGTGAGGCGCTCGGTCGTTCTGCCCATCGTGCTCGGTCTGATTCTGGCAGGCTGCGCCCACCACTATCAGAAGGTGGAGAACGGCACCGTGAAACTGTTCCTCCACGCCCCGGATGCCCGGGAGGTCGTCTTCGTTTCCTCCCTCGACGGGTATCGGCCCCACCCGGCGCACAAGATCGACGCGTCCACGTGGATGGTGAGCGCGCCCGCCGGTGAGGAGTTCAGCTACTTCTACCTTGTGGACGGCCGTGCGCTCGTGCCCGAGTGCGCCTACCGCGAGGACGACGGATTCGGGCAAGGCAGCTGCATTTACCTGCCGGACATGTAACCTTTTGATGCCTCGCACGTTTTAAGCAGGCAGAAAGAGCAAAGGAGAAACGATATGAAAAAAATTCTGGTTCTCATCGGCATCGTGCTGTTGTGCGGCACCTCTACCGCCTTCGGCGACGAGGTTGATCAGGAACTGTCCGGGGCATCGGAACAGGTCCGGACGAACACACGGGAGATGATCCGGCTGGGGGCGAACAGCGAAGAGGCCCTCAGGATGGCCAGGCTCATGGTGCGCACCCGGTTTCAGGAGGAGCATACGATCAGGGCCCAGGAGATCGTGATGAACGCCCTGAAGGAAGGGCAGCCGGCTGAGCCTGTCATGAACAAGGCCTTCGAGGGCATGACGAAAAAGGTCCAGGCGGAAAAGATCGTGCAGGCCATGGAAATAACCAGGTCCCGGTACGCATACGCCTATGGAACGGCGCGCGGCCTCACCGGCGAGGACCGGGAGGTCCGCAGGATCGGCGAGGCGGTTGCCGAGGGCATGGCTGCCGGATTGACAAAAGAGGATACCGGGAGAATCGCGGAAAAGATCCGCGAGGTCGCCCGGGAGCGCCGGAGGGATCAGTCCCGGGACCAGACCGGGGAACTGGCCGGCGAGAGCTTCATGGTCGCTCGGGAGATGACCCGGCGGGGGGTGCCGTCGCAGATCGCGGCCGAGGCAGTATCGCAGGCCCTGGAAAAGGGATATGGTGAACGCGAGATGGCGACGCTCAGGCACACGTTCATGAAGGAGTCGCAGCAGGGAGATCCCCGCCGGATAGCCGAGCGCTACTGCCGTGCCATACACAGCGGCACGTCATCCGAAGGGTTGAAGGCCGCAGGCAGATATGGTGATGCGGGCTCCGGTGGATCGGTTGGCGGGACAGGCTCCGGGTATGGGGCAGGCTCGGCCTCGCAGGGCGCCGGCGGGAGCAGTGGCAGCGGCGATGGATCGGGCGGCGGGTCCGGAGGATCATCGGGCGGCGGCTCCGGTCACGGCGGAGGCGGCTCGGGCGGCGGCAGAAAATAACCATCCCTGCCAACGGACCACGCATAAACATAAACGAGGGGCTTTCGAGCCCCTCGTTATCCGGCATCCTGGAAATGCGCATTCCTCTCTTCTTCCCGGGTTCCTGAATCCTCCGGCATCCTGAGAAATGTTCCCCCATGGGCGAATCCGGAAATGCGCGTTCACCGCGGCCGGCACCTGAACGCCGATATCCTTTTCCCCCGTCATCCCGTCCTCATCAGCGTGCCCGTGAAAACCCAGGTGTTCTGACAGAACTTCATCCGTATCATTATACCTACAAGGAAAAAGCGCTTCGGACCTTGCCGCAGGCGTTCATATCCGGCGTGCAAACGGGAGGTTCTAATGCCGTGAACATTGCGAAGCTGCTCGCTGCGGGCGTACACGCCTATACCAGCCTGGGGGCCGTTCTGGCCTTTATTGCCTTCCTTGCCATGCGGGAACAGAACGGCCGGGTGTTCCTCGTTGCACTGTGGATCGCCGTAATCGTTGACTCCACCGACGGCATACTGGCACGGCGCTTCCGGGTAAACGAAGTCCTTCCCGGGTTCAACGGGCGGCGGCTTGACGACATCATCGACTACATCACCTACGCCTTTCTTCCCTGCCTGGGTTTTGTCGAGTTCGGGATACTGCCTGGAAACCTTGCATTCCTGGCGGTTCTCCCCCTGCTGTCGAGCGCCTACGGGTTCAGCCGCGAGCAGGCCAAAACCGAGGACGCTTTTGTCGGTTTCCCCTCGTACTGGAACCTTGTCTTTCTCTACCTGTATCTGCTGAAGCCGCCCGCCGGGACAGCGATCGGCGTGCTGGTGGCGCTTTCGATCCTCGTGTTCGTGCCCACACAGTATCTCTACCCCTCCCGGACGCAATGGCTCAGACAGGTCAACCTCGTTCTCGCGGGCCTGTACCTGGCGGTTATCGGATACCTGAGCCTCTTTCCCGATTCGCGGGAAGCGGAGACCATCGCCTGGCTTTCTCTCATATACCCGCTCTATTATATGGCGGTCTCCTTGTCGCGCCCGCAAAAACAGATCGATCACGGCCTGTAAAACATAGCTCCCGCGCGTGGAACCCGCACTATTCCCCACACATCTGCCCTAGGCATCTCAATCAAAGGGGGCTGTTCCTCTCGTTCTCCCTCCGGTCCGTGCATCCCTCACGACCCGCCTGTCGATCTCTGCAGGGCTGTGGCGTAGGCTTAAGAAAAAGCAATCCGGGAGGTACCTTCGTGCCCGCGAGAAAGAAAAAGCCCTCACGAGACAGGGAAAAAGAATATTCCCGCCATCAGTTTGCAGACAAGCTCCGTCGCCTGGCGGACAGCATCGAGCAGGGAAAGAGGTTCAGGATTCAGATCGCGGGAGAGCGCATATCCGTCCCGCCCACAACGCCTTCATCAGCATCGAACACGAGCGGGAAGGCGGCAGGGAGGAGATAGAATTCCAACTCAAGTGGACCGTATCCTGAAAAGAACGGCTTCGAGAGTTTCTTGCCTTCGCCACGGGCCGTTCGGGAAGTGGTTGTATCCGCGCGGGAATCGCATTATTACATAAAAACCTTATGACGGTGCGGTTCATGGTGAGCAAGGGCGGTGAGGAAATCAAGATGGCGATGGTTTTACTCTTTATCCTTGGTCTGGCACTCCTGATCGGAGGCGCAGAGCTGCTGGTACGCGGCGCGTCACGGCTTGCAGGACTGGCAGGTATATCTCCGCTCATCATCGGGCTTACCGTTGTCGCCTTCGGCACCAGTTCCCCGGAGCTGGCGGTAAGCATCCGGTCGTCACTCCTCTCTTCGGCAGGGGCTGATATCGCGCTCGGGAACGTGGTGGGCAGCAATATTTTCAATGTCTTGTTCATCCTCGGGCTGTCCGCCCTGGTCGAGCCCCTGAGCGTATCCCGGCAGCTGGTCCGCATCGATGTGCCCATCATGGTGGGGATCTCGCTCCTCCTGTTCTTCATGGCGCTGGACGGGCGTGTCGGCCGTATCGACGGACTCGTGCTCTTCCTCGGCATCCTGGCGTATACCCTTTTTACCATCCGCCAGGGCCGGAAAGCCGGGAACGATACCGCCGAAACGCAGAGAAACGAATCAGGAGACGGACGGTATATCGCGGTAGGGAGCGTGATGCTCATGGTTATCGGCCTGGCCATGCTGGTGCTCGGTTCCCACTGGCTGGTGCGCACCGCGGTCGTCATGGCGGAAAGGCTCGGAATCAGCGATCTGGTCGTCGGTCTGACCGTGGTGGCCGCCGGGACCTCCCTGCCCGAGGCTGCGACCTCGGTGATAGCGAGTGTAAAGGGAGAGCGGGATATCGCTGTGGGGAATGTCGTGGGAAGCAATATATTCAACATACTCTCCGTACTCGGTCTCAGCGCACTTGTGGGCTCCCACGGGATCCGGGTGCCCCTCCCGGCGATGTGGTTCGACATACCGATCCTGATTGCGGCGGCGGCCGTCTGCCTGCCGGTATTCATCACCGGTTTCCGGATATCCCGCCTGGAGGGGCTGCTCTTCGTGGGCTATTACCTCCTCTACACGCTCTATCTCGTGATGGCGGGCGCGCACCACAAGTCCCTGCCGTTCCTTACACATGGCATCCTTTTCTTTGTCCTTCCCCTGACCGGTATCATGATCCTGATCCCGCTATATCTCCAGATCCGAAAAGGTTCTGTGGCCGGCCCTTATCACCCCCGGCGTTAACAATTTTCGCCAACAGGTATTCTGTGTTGCGAACCCGTCCGTATCCGGCTATCACTACATTTTTAAGGACATGAAAAAAAGAGGAGGCCTTTCATGGCTGCTGGCATACATTTCATACTGCTCCTTCTCATCGGCCTCACGGCCGGTATCGCCTCGGGCCTGTTCGGCATCGGAGGAGGGGTGATCGTGGTGCCCGCCCTGGTGATCGTCATGGGCTTTTCCCTGCACTGCGCCATCGGGACCAGTCTGGCGATTCTCCTGCCGCCGGTGGGCCTGGCCGCTGTGGTCGAATACTACCGGCACGGCAACGTGGACCTGAAGTCCGCGATCATCGTGGCGCTGGGTCTCTTCACGGGGGCTTGGATCAGCGCGTACTTCGCAAACCGGCTGGCCGGGCCGTGGCTGCGTGTGGCCTTCGGGGTGTTCGTCATCTGTATCGGGGTCTACATGATCTATGGGGCGCTCACGGAAACGCCGATCTGAGAATGCCCGGGGCTGAACCCCGGCAGCAGGGTTCCCGGATAACCGGTGAGTGGGAAAGGAAAGGGCATGGTGCCGGCAGGATCAGGGACCGCTGGTGCGAATGACCGGCCTTTTCCCAGAGATCACGAGCCCACGGGTTTTCGCTCGTCTTCGGAAAGGTCGAGCCCGAGTTGACCGCCCGGGTTCATGATGTTCCGGGGATCGAAGTGGCGCTTGAGGGACCTGAGCACATCCATCTGCTCCTTTCCGAGATACTCCTCCAGGTACGGCGCCATCATCCTGCCGATGCCGTGGTGATGACTCAACGAGCCCCCGCTCTTCATGATCGCCTCGATCACTCCCCGCTGGAACGACCGGAACTCCTCCGCGTCGGAGGTTCTCATGATGAAGATGAAATACAGATTCGTACCCTGGGGATAGAAGTGCGAGGCATGGGTCATGCACATGGTCTTAGGCCTTGCCTTGATATAGGCCCTGACCCCCTGGTGCACCGCGTGGAGGTTGTCCCAGGTCACGCTCGCCTCAAGGGTGTCGATCTGGATGCCGAAGTCCTGCAGGTCCTCGCGCATGTAGGGCTCGGTGTAGCGAGTTTTCTCCCACTTCCGGGAGGCATAGCCGGTGAGGTACAGGGCGCCGTGCCCGCGGCAGACCTTCCGGATCTTTTTCCATACGTGGCGGGTGTAATCGCCGTCACCCTCCACAGTGCCCAGGCACAGGCAGCGCTCCATGGGCTTATAGCCCCTCCGTACGAGAAAGGCGTCCACCGGTGAGGGAATGCCATAGAGCTTGAGCCCCCGGTCGGTCTCCTCCGGGTCGGAGATCCGGTAGACCGCGGGCCTGCCGAACTCGCCCTGCATGATCTCGCGGCTGGCATCCACCGCCGCCTCCCAGGAGGGGAACATGAAGCTGAAATATCGCCGGTTTTCCGGCATGGAGCGGAAGATCTTCATGGTCACCTCCACGAGGATCCCGAACGCACCCTCGGAGCCCTTCATGATGTCGTGCACCTTGGGCCCGGTGGCGGAGGCGGGAAATTCGCGGGTGCGGAAGGTGCCTGCGGGCGTCACGTACTCCTGGCTGAGCACGATGTCGCAGGCATCGCCATAATAGGTGGAGGCCTGGCCCGAGCCCAGGGTCACCACCCAGCCCCCGACCGTGGAATACTCGAATGACTGGGGAAAATGCCCGCAGGTGTAGCGCCTGGACGAGCCGAAACGCTCGGGTGCGTTGTTCAGTGCCTCTTCGTAGGCGGGGCCGAACATGCCCGGCTGCACCCGGGCGGTCTGGTTGGTCTCGTTGATCTGGAGGAGCCTGTTCATGTGGGTGCTCATCACCAGACTCACCCCGCCCTGTGCTGGGCGCACCCCGAAGTTCACCGACGATCCGGCCGCGAACACATATACGGGGATCGCATGCTCGTTGCAGTAGCCTACGATCCTGCCCACGTCCTGCTTGTCCCTCGGGTGCACCACCACATCGGCGGTCTGACGGACGATCCCCTTGCGCAGCTCCATGAGCTCTTCGGTGGTCTTGCCGTATGCATACCTGATCCTGCTGTAGTCGTCGGTGCAGACGTTTTCCGGCCCCACGATGCCCTTCAGATGCTCGACGTGCCGCTCATCCAGACCCGCCGGCCGGTCCAGAACAGCCCTTTCCGCTCCCTCGTCCTGCTTTTGGGAGAAGTCCTCGCGGGTCATGCCGAACTCGTCCATCATCATGGCGACCCATCCGTCGCTCGGGTGCTTGAACGCACGGGGATTGCCGTACTTGACGATCGACCTGATGCTGCCGCTCTGCGGCGCGTGCTCCGTCCAGTCGGGCCTGAACTTCTTTTTTCCAAACATGACACCCTCCTCTTGAGGTGATTTAACGGGACAGACCCGATGAGTCCGATTCACCGGGTATTTCCCCGCTGCCCGGAATCCTGAGCAGCTCCATGGTTTGCCGGTATTCCTCAGCGGTCCTCTCACTGCTCCAGCCGAGCTCACGGGCGGCAATGGCTGCGACTTTTTTCATGATATCCTCTCCGGGGTTGCCCAGGGTCGCGATACCGGTTCTCCTCAGGACGATATCGCTCAGTCGTCTGGCCATCTCGTGACGCACGGCGTACAGCACCTCGGCGAGAATCTCGCCGTCAGTGCTCACCACCTCGGCATACTCGCGGTCTTGCTCCGCAAGCTCCAGAACCTTGTGATACTCGGTGCCGTAGTGCCTGCCCAGATATACCAGTGTGCTCTCCTCGAACCCGGGATATTTTCGCTTGATGGAGTCCACGAATGCATTGATGTCCCGGATCTCGCACCCATGGAGATAGCGCCGGTCTGTGATTGCCTGGCCCATGGGCATCTCCGTCTCTTCCCGCACCATGTCCACGACCTTCTCGGCGAGGTTCCGGCTGGTGGTGTATTTGCCCCCCTCCACGGTGATCAGACCCTTGAGCCCGTCGGAGGCGTTGTCATAGATCTCGTACTTCCGGGACGACTCGTAGGTGCCCTCGGTCTGTTCTTCCACCAGCGGCCTCAAGCCCCCGTAGGTGTGGAGCACCTCGTCGAAGCGCACGAAGCCTGCGCCGAAGGTGGAATTCACCTCGTCGATCAGTTCCATGACGCTTTCTTTTGTCACCCGGTAATCGTCGGGGCTGCCGACATATTCCTTGTCCGTAGTCCCTATCAGCGTGTGTCCCCGCCAGGGGATCAGGAAGAAATGCCTGCCCTTGGGGGTCATGGACGCCACCACGCTCCCCTCGTTGATCTTTTTGCCCGTGATGATGTGAATGCCCTCGGAGCGCCTGAGCGTCTCGCTCACCTCGCCCTTTTTCGCCAGGCCCAGGATGATGTCGGCCCAGGGGCCTCCGCAGTTGATGGTTACGTTGCCACGCACCTCGTGGCGGGTGTCGTTCAAGAGATCCGTTGCCGTGACCCCGGCCACACTGCCGGATCGGTCTATGATGAACCCGTCGACCTTGACGTAATTCGCCACATCCGCGCCGAAGGCCATGGCCGACTTGATGAAGGCGAGTGTGAGCCGCTCCGGGAATATACTCATGCAGTCATAGAACACGGACGCACCCGAGAGCCCCTGCTCCTTGAGGCAGGGCTGCATCTCGAGCGCCTTCTTTGTGGAGACCGTCTTGTGCAGGGGGATCTTCTTGCTCTCGTCCCAGGTGCTGCCCCGGTCGTATGAAAGGATGTCGTAGAGAGTGAGCCCCGCCTTGACGAACCATTTGCTGTTCTTGAGCGATGACTTGTAGTGGGTCATGAGCATGGGAAAGGGGTAGACGAAATTCGGCGCGATGTCCTCGAGAATCTTGCGCTCCTTCAGCGATTCCCTCACCAGAGAGAACTCCATGTTCGCCAGATACCGCAACCCCCCGTGGATGAGCTTTGAGGTGGCAGCGGACGTGGCGCCGGAGAAGTCGTTTTTTTCGAGCAACGCCACCTTCAGTCCCCGGCTGGCGGCATCGTAGGCGACCGAGGCCCCGGTGATGCCCCCCCCGATGACCACCACGTCATAGATACGGTCCCTGTGATCCTCGATAAATCTCCGCATCGTTCTTACCTCCTGCTATTCTCGCCAATTTGCAGCGTATCGACCACCGCCTTCTGGGCATAGGTGAGAACGTCCTTCATGATCTTTCTGGCCAGACCGGCGTTTCCCTTTTTGACTGCATGATAGATTTCCTCGTGAAAACGCACGGAGCGCTCCACGTTTTCCTGGTCGTTGAAATAGAGGTGCCCGTATTCGATCATGAACTTGTTGAAGAAGTTCAGCAGGGTGAGATACAGGACATTGGCGCTCGCCAGGGCAATGATGTGATGCACCCGGATGTCCTTCTCCAGGGTCGAAAGCTCCCCGTTCTTCCAGATGACCTCCTCCAGGGCTTCGATGTGAACGTCAGTCCTGTTCCTGGCGGCGTGAAAGGCCATCTCGGGACCGATGATGGATCTGAACTCGAGCAGGGCGGCGATGACGTCGTCCCGCTGGCGCTCGTCCAGGCGGACCATGGCCCTTATGAGCTCAAGGCTCCCGCTCTCCTGATAGTTCTTGACGTAGACTCCGTCGCCGTGGCGGATCTCCACCAGGTCAAGGGACTCGAGCTTGCCGAGGGCCTCTCTGACCGTGGACCGGTTGACTTCCAGGTCTCTGGCGAGTTCCCGCTCGGTGGGGAGCTTTTCTCCCGCGGCAAGTTGGCCTTTGATGATGCTCTTCAGCAGGATGTTTTCGATTTCTCCGGAAAGCCTGTTCCGCATGAGCGGGCGGGTGAAAATCAATGCCGACATGTGCCTCCTCCATTTGGTCCGGTGGTCCGACCACTGAACCATTTTCACCGATAAGTCCGGCCCTGTCAAGACCTTTTTCATGAAAGCATACGCGGACGCTTTAATACGGGGGAATATCCGGATGGCCTTTTTTTAGCATTACAGTGGTGATCAGGGGCCTCCCTTAACAGCAGTCCCAACATTGAATCACGGGAACAACAGCGCGTTCTCCTGTATAGCGGCAGTTTGCCATTGTAGGGCCAGGTGCAGCTCCGGAAAACTTCATGCACGCCGGCCATGAAGAGACGGCCCGAGATGAAACGCAAGGCCCTTCAGCCGATGTTTCATCTCGATCAATGGCATGATCCTTCAACGGCAAGCCCTGGACCCTCGTAAAGCCTAAAAGCTTGAACGGAAATGTGACCCCACCTTTAAAGTCCTGAAGAAGTGGACTTAGAAAGGATGATTCAAGGGGAGGAACCGCCTGAACAGCCTCTGCTTTCAGAATCCCTGCGTAACCCGGGAATCACTGCACGGATCGGGCGATCAGTCAGGAACGTTCCCGGGGAGGGTTCTTAAGGTCGAAGAGATAGCTCAGGCAGTCGAGAGAGTCTTCGATCTGGACAGGCAGGACCTTGGCAAAGGTATCCAGCATGATCAGGGCGTCGAGGGTCGATTCGGTCTGCGTCGCATCCTTCAGGCGCTCGGTGAACGAGATGTTCACCAGATGAATATCCTGGTAAATCCTGGTGAGCCCTGCGAGCTCGAGATCCGCGCACTGCCCGCTCTTTTTCAGAAAGTACTGGACGAGCAGATACATGGACGTGGCGCGATAGATGGTTTCTTCCCCGGTGGCGAGCGGCAGGTGGAACCTGGCCATGGGCCTGAGCGGAGCGGTGAGCGGGCATCCACAGGTAGCGCTAATGAGACCCATGAGCGAGCTGATTGCATTCTGCAGGGTGGTCAGCTGTGAAAAGATCCGATCCGGAGTGACTACGCTCAGGTGAATTTCATGAAACGACATCTTGCCCTGAAACCGGTTTACCGTGTTCACCAGATGGACTGCCAGCGGGCAGTGGGGATCGGTCTCATAGGAAAGCGGACAGTTGGGGCACTGGTGGAATCCCAGCACGGTCCACGAAGGCAGATACCCGGGGGGATCATTGACCAGCTCGAGGGTTTCAGGATTGAGCCTCAGGTTGATGATTTCCTGGCTCCTGTCAGTGAAGGTGAAACAATACCGGATGGGAATGCTCTTCATATAGCCACTCTCCTGTTGTTCATGCAGGGGTCCACGGATGCAAACAAGCAGCACTGGTAATCGGATCCTTCTCCACAGCCGTTTATGGTCGTTCTGGTGAATATCATTTCACCATCCCTTCGTCATTTCACTCGCGAATCTTTATAAACCGGATCTCCCCGGCGCCATTTTCCCGGGAGTTCCTGGTATCCTTCTTATCCTTCACCTTCTTGTCGTACGTCCATGCCCGCTTTGAACACATATATCCCAGATTCCAGAATCGATGTTTCTAGTGCTTTCATGTTCCGCATGCAAAGATTCAGACAATGTTTGCTGGTGAATCTCTTCTACTTTTTTTACTTTACTTTTACATTCTGACGATGATAACTTAAATATCATTATACTGAAATGTGCGGAGGGAAGGATGCATGAATAAAGTCTTTATTGGAGCCCTATCGTTTCTCATAGTCATCCTCGTGGCAGTGACCTGCTTCGCCCAGGACAAGACCTACAAGATCGAGGTGCTGCAGGTCACCAACATCGGTCCCTTTGACAAGGCATACGAGGGATTCCTGCAGGGCCTTGCCGAAAACGGGATCACGGAGGACCGGAACCTCACAATCAATCGGCGGATCATCGATTTCGATGTGGAAAAAGGAGGCCTGTGGAAAAAGGTCGGCGTGCTCCTGGAAATCAAGAACACCGCCTCCAAAATCGTTGACGCCCGTCCCGACCTCGTGCTTACCATCGGCACACCCGCCACCAAGTATGCGAAGGACAGGATCATCGGTGCGGGCATCCCTCTGGTGTTCACCGCCGTGGCCATCCCAGAGGCTGCCGGCTGCTCGTCTCTGACCGCTGCAGGCCCGGGGTTCACCGGCTCCACCCTGTATATGGACATGGGGGCGGCCCTCAAGATCGCCAGGCTCGCATTTCCGGGTCTCAAGACCGTAGGCATCGTCCATACCGACGACGACAACGCGCTGGCCCAGATGCAGCAGGCCAAGGCCTCAGGCCCGTCGGAAGGATTCACCTTCATCTCCAAGGAAATCAGCAAGAGCGACAAGTTCACCCCTGCCGCTGAGGACCTGATTGAAAAAGGCGCCCAGGCCTTTGCCGTGCTCCTGGATTCCTACTATGGCATGCGGAATTACGAGCCCTGCCATGAGCTTGCGGACATCTCTCTCAAATACAGGCTGCCGGTTTTCAGCCTTGTCCATATGAAGGTCCCGGGAGCCATCCTGTATGTGGGGGCAGAGTTCCCGCACGTCGGTTCGCTCGCAGGCGCGCAGGCCTCACAGATCCTCCAGCAGGGAGCAAACCCCGGCAGCATGCCCATCCTCAGGCAGGACGATCTGACCATCCTGGTGGACACCAGCCGGCTCAAAGAGCTCCAGATCGAACTCCCCATCGAAATCCTCCAGCTTGCAAAGGCCGTAGAATAGACCGTTTCCCGGGTTTCTTTCCCGCCTGACCGCGGGAGGGGAACCCGGCCCTTCACAACCATTCACCAACCATTCACCAAGTCTGTAAGAAGGATATCTGTTACATATTCATTCTGTCGCGCTATAAAAGGCAGGCTATAGAAGCCCAGTGCAGAAACAGATAAAAATAACCGGGACCTTCTGAAGCCCCCTGGAACATCCCTTTGAAGATACATTTTCAGGGAAAAGAGATCGTGTCAAAACAGGTACAACCCTTACCACTTATCTTAAAATGTCACTGAATTGCCGGATCGGTGAGGCCATCAGGAAAAAAACGCCGCTGATCCTCTTTCTACTATGTATTGTTGTATGTTTTATTGACAATATTACCTATTATCATTATGGTACGTCTCAATGAATAAATTTTTTTTAATCTGAATGAAAATTACCGAGAGACGCTATCCATCGATCAGCCTACAACGGCTGGGCCGGGTAGCGCAGCCCGGGGTTGACCTCCTGTGGGACAGGCCGAGAGAAAGAGCCCGTAATTTGGTGAAAGAGCTAATTATCACGGGATAATTTCTTTTTAAGAGGAGGAATACATGAAGAGATTATGCATCGGTATCATTTCGTTTCTGTTCGTCCTTCTGATGTCGGATATCGTCTTTGCCCAGCAGAAGACCTTCACTATCGATGTCCTGCAGGTCACTCATGTGGATGCTTTTGAGAGAGTGTATCAGGGTTTTGTGCAGGAACTCAAAGCCGCCGGTCTTGTGGAGGGGCAGAACCTTAAGGTCAACCGGAGAATCATTGATTTCGATATCGAAAAGGGCGGCTTGTGGAAGAAAGTCGGCGTACTCCTGGAGATCAAGAAAACTGCATCCAAAATCGTAGAAGCTCGGCCCGACCTCGTGATGACCATCGCCACTCCTGCAACCAAGTATGCAAAGGACAGGATCATCGCTGCGGGCATCCCGCTCGTGTTCAGCGCAGTGATCATCCCCGAGGCCGCGGGCTGCAAATCACTGACCGTTGCAGGTCCGGGCTTCACAGGATCCTCCATTTATATGGAGATGGCAGACGTTCTCAAAATCGTCCGGCTCGCCTTTCCCGGGATCGAGACAATGGGCATCGTCCATACGGATGACGACAATACCCTTGCTCAAGTAGAGCAACTGAAGGTTGCAGGACCAGGGTCAGGATTCACCCTGATCAACAAGGAGGTCAACAAGAGTGACAGGTTCACCCCTGCCGCGCAGGAATTGATCGCACAGGGGGCACAGGCGTTCGTTGTCCCCCTCGACACTTACTACGGGCTTCGTGACTATGAGCCTTGTGCCGAGCTTTCGGAAGTCTCGATCAAGAACAAGATGCCGGTTCTCAGCCTCGTACACATGAATGTGCCGGGAGCCCTTTTGTATATAGGCTCAGATCTCCGGATCTCCGGTGCCCTCTCGGGCAAGCAGGCGGCAAAGATCCTCTTGGAAGGCGCGAACCCTGACGATTTGCCTATCCTCAGGCAGGACGATCTCACCATCATGGTGGATACCGCTGTGCTGAAATCGCTTCAGATCGAGCTTCCCATGGAGATCCTCATGCTGGCCAAAGATCTGAATTGAACATGCGGCCACATTCTCTTTCGGGAGGAGGCATCAGAAGTGGAAGGTCATCTTGGCTGCAAAGAGGTACCAGTCCTCCTCGTAGCGGTCTTCCGCCGGATCCTCGGGAACCGGGTTGTCGGCGCCCAGAAGGATTGCGGAACCGTCCATCTTATGGGCCTCGAGCTTGATGATCCAGTTCTCGTTCACGTCGAACCGCGTGGTCAGCGCGATGTCCTTGAGCCACCCCCGGTGGTCCTGGTCGTCGAGTCCTTTGGCCACGCGCTCCTCGCCGTCCTTGTCGTCCTCGTTGGGATAGTAGACCGAGTAGTAGGTGCCCAGCTCGAACCAGGGGGCGAACCGGTAGGCGAGGCTCGTATAGTAGCCCACCGAGCTGAACCGATCCACCTCGATGGTACCGTCCTGGACCGCCACCCCGTTGGCCCCCAGAACCGGTTCCAGGGTATTGAACAGCGGGGAGTTCCTGAACTCGATATTGTAGGTCGTCCGCATGTATTCCGCGGCGAACACCAGATTCCTCCACATGAACTCCATGGACGCGGTGTAGCTGACCGTCTCCACACCGAACTCGCTGGGCGAGAGCATGAGCCGGGCGCCATAGGCGCCCAGAGGATCGGCAAGGGCTTGTAATGCCGGATTGCTTTGCATCAGGGCTCTCGCCGTAGGATTGGTGGTATCCAGCAGCGTGGTCGCTTCCGCATCGAATTGATAGCCCCAGGTGGAGCCCCCGAGGATCAGGCCCTCGAGGTTGGTGATCCATCGAATGCTTCCGGCATAGGTGTAATCCACGTCGATCCGGTCAACATCCACCAGGAGACCCATGCCTCCGAAGGGCCACTGGTCTTCCAGCAGCCTGGCCGCCCCCTTGTCGGAGTCGAGATTCACCGTACCGTACTGCAGGTCATAGGAGAGCGACCCCATGTCGCTCAGCCCGAGGTCGCCGTAGAGGCCGGCGCCCTGGATGGAGGAGATGGCCTCCCTCCAGGCCTCGATATATACGCTCTGGGGCATGAGGATAAAGGTGCGCACCATGTCCAGGTCGCGGGTCTCGTTGTAGAGACCGTGTACGAACTTCATGTTGCCGACCGTAAGGCCAAGCCAGTCACGAAAATGATAGTCCGCGATCGCCCAGTCGAGTATCACCTCGTTGTTTCCGATGGTGCCCAGGTCCCTGGAAAGAAACTGGACGCCCAGACGCAGCCTGTCCGAGACCTCGGCCGAGAAGTTTATGCCCGCCTCGTTGAACTGGGAGGTGCCGTCTTCTGTCTCGGCAAAGAAGTTGTTGTCGGTGCTCTGCAGATACCCCTGAGAGATGAACCCCCTGATATCGACCCCCTGATACTCATAGGCACGGGCATTCCCGGATAAACAGCACATGGCAAACAAGGCTGAGAGAAACATGATTTTCACAGCACTCTTCATTTTTAAGCCTCCTACTCAATCATAAGACTCTTCAATTGGTTCTGATATGCACGCTGGGGAAGATAGCCTATTGCCCCGGGGGTGTTCGTCACGAATTCCGCGAGCTCGTCGGGCGAGGTGAATGCCTCGGGGGCTTTTCCTCTCCCGGTGAAGACCTGGCTCTTCCAGTAATTTTTGAACTGATGCGGGGTCTTGCCCACATACATCCGCAGAAAATCCCCATGCTCCTCGCCCTCTTTCAGGGTCGCCAGCGTTATCTTCTGCCCGTCACTCCATCTGGTCTTTCTCCCCAGAAATATCTCCTGAACGGCATCCCGGCTCAGTGATTCCAGCGGCACGGAGTCGTTCGCCACCACCATCACCTCTGACGCGGCGTGCCCCGCTGGAACGATGAATCCACCGAAAGCGGAAAAAACGATGCCGGCGAGGACGATACGTGCAATCAGGGGTATGCTCCTCAACTTCATGACAAATTCTCTCCTTTCACCATTTCATCCACGAAAAAGATAGCTCAAACCTTTTTGCCTGAAGGCATATCTCCTATCGGGGACTCATCTGCGAATCTTGAGCAAAACTACCCAATACCAGGTTTTTTCGCTTGTTTAAAGAAAAAGATTCACCATGCGTACACGTGAGTTTCGCGGCAGGCATCGATGTTCCAGTGCAGTGTGATCAGTTTTCACCGACAGCGGGGACGTGGAAGACTTGATTTCTTTTCAAATAATGACACTATATCATATAGTTATATACCGTGACTGGAATCCTCTTCCAGAACCTCCCGCACCTTCTCCGTCAGGGCCGAGGCCGAAAACGGCTTCTGGAGCAGGTGTCTTTCCGTATCGGGAATGCCGTAGAGGGAAACCACGTCGCCAGGATAACCGGTGATGTAGAGGATCTTCATCCGGGGGTAGCGCTCGAGGAGATTTTTCACGATCGCGGGGCCGTCCATGCCCGGGAGGACGACATCCGCGATCACCAGATCGATGTCTCCCGGGTGGGAGGCGCAAGTGTCCATCGCCTCCTTTCCGCTCCGGGCCTTGAGCAGGGTGTAGCCGATAGAGCCGAGTACCTCGGTGACAAGGTCCAGTACATAGGGGTTGTCTTCCACCACCAGAACGACCTCCGACCCGCCTCTGACTGGAGCCCTTCCCGCCTTCCGCAAAACGGCCTCGGGGGTCTCTTCACTCACGGGCAGTAAAACCTCGAAGGTCGAGCCCTTGCCCGGCTCGCTTCTGAGCGAAATACTTCCGCCGTTGTTTCTGACGATCCCGTAGACCGTTGCAAGACCGAGTCCTGTCCCCTTGCTCGCCTCCTTGGTCGTGAAAAACGGCTCGAAGGCGTGCGCCATGGTCTCTTCATCCATGCCCACCCCTGTATCGCTCACCTCGAGCTTGATGTAGTCGCCGGGTTTGAGGTCCGGATGCCTTGCCGCATCGCTTTCCTTCAGATGAGCGCTCAGCGTGCTGATGGTCAGGATACCCCCCTTGTGCATGGCATCCCTGGCATTGAGGGCCAGGTTCATGATGATCTGCTCCACATGCCCCTGGTCGGCATATACGTTTCCGATGTCCTGCTGAAGGTGGGTCTTCAGCTCGATGTCTTCCCCGATGAACTGCTTGAGCAGGCTCTGCATGTTCTCGATCACCCGGTTCATATCCAGCGAGCTGGGCTTGACCGTCTGTTTGCGGCTGAATGCCAGAAGCTGGCGGATCAGGGAAGACGCGGTCTCTTTCACCTCCTTGATCTTGAGAATGTTGGACCGCACCTGCTCGGGCTTGCCGATCTTCAGCAGGGCCAACTCGCAGTATCCGTCGATGGCGGTCAGCAGGTTGTTGAAGTCGTGGGTTATGCCGCCTGCAAGGCGGCCGATTGCCTCCATCTTCTGCGATCGGCTCAGCTCGCTCTCCAGGGTTTTCCGCTCGGTGATGTCCCGGCCCTCGAACAGGACCGAGGGCTTCCCGTCGATATCCATGAGCTCGGCCGAGACGAGCATGATTCGCGACTCACCGGTCTTGCTCCTGAACTTTGCCTCCAGATTCCGGACACTGCCCTGCTTTCTGATGATTTCCATGACCCTGGCCCTGTCCGACGGCCGGTACCAGATCCCGAGGTCCAGAGAGGTTTTCCCGACCACCTCTTCCCGGGAATAACCGGTCACGCGGAAGAACGACTCGTTGGCATCCAGGAAAACCCCTTCTTGGAGGGTTGAGATGCTGACGGGGTCCGGGATGGCCTGGAATATCTTCGCGAGTTTTTCCCTGCTTGACTTGAGCTCGGCCTCGGCGTCCGTACGCATCTTCACCTCACGTTCCAGCGCGAGAACCGCGTCCGAGATCCTTTCCGCGTGCTCGTCGATCAGGACATCGAGATCGCTGCGGACGTTGAGCGCCTTTTCTTCCGCGTCCTTCATCGGGCTCATGTCCCATGCCGATGAAACCACCCCCTCTATGGACCCGCCCTCTCCCACGAGGGGGAAATACCGGGCCAGAACACGCCGTTCCCCTGCTTCCGGGTGTTCGATCAGGTCATCATACTCACCCTCCCCGCCCCCCAGGGCACGGTCGATCCGGGGTTTCTCCCTTTCCCGAAAGGCCTTTTCCCCGGCGACATCCTCCACGCTGTGCCCGACCACCTCCTCCCTGGTCTTGCTATAAAGGGAAAGGAACGCGTCGTTCACACAGGTATACACATATCTCCGGTCAATGCATGCCATGGTTTCCGGGATATGGGGCACGATCGTCGTGCAGGAACACAACTGATCCACCACGGACCGGTACTGGTTCACCAGGTCGGTCAGGTCGTGAAGCCCTTTCTGCGCTTCCCGGTTGGTCGTGTTTCCGGCCATTGCAACGATCCTTCATCTGCACGAGGTACAGGGAGACAATAGAATGGAAAATAGCCTGCTGTTCCCGGGAATCAATACCGAACCGGTCCGCCTTGAGAGACGCGGTGACGTGGAAACAGCCGGACCCGGCGCATACCGGGATGTCCCCCCTGAGAGAGACTATGCAAGGCGATCCGCCAGGTCCCGGACATCGCCTACATATTCCAGGCCCGCGTTCCTCCCGGTGCCCGAGTAGATGATCCCACGGCCTTCTTTCCGGGAGAAGAGAAGATCGATGCCCGAGCCCAGCGTCTCCATGATGCGGACGGACATGTCGCCTTTCCTGGGCGCCATGAGCCGGGCCCCTTCCGCCCTCGCACCGCGCACCTCCAGGCGCGAGTCCGCATCCTCGACCGTAAAGCTGATGCGGTCCTGATCCACCCTAAGATCGGAGACCCGGGTCCCGGTATAGGTGGTAAACCGGTAGACCTCGCCCCGGAAATAGAACCCGAACAGATACCCGGTGAAAGACCGCCCGAACCAGGGAATCTTCGCGATGGAGCCCGAGAACGAGACTTCAGGGTCGTCGAAATGATTGCTCTGCATCCATATCCAGGAGCCGGGCATGGATTTTCCCCAGTCCTTTTCGATGTATCCCTTGCCGCCGGAGAAATCCATGCGCCTGCCGTCCTTCTCGCACCAGCCATCGATGGCGTGGTTGAAGCTCAGCACGTCGTGGTAGCACTCCATCCCGGGCACAAAGGCGTACCATCCCATGGCGCCCGGAGAAAGAAGGGTGACCGGCCACGGGTGTATGCCCCGGAAGCTCATCTCCGCACGGAGGGCCTCCCCGCCCTGGTCGATATCGAGCCGTATTCCGTCCAGGGAAAACCGGTTGTTCCCGATCGTGATCGCAAAGGTTTTTCTGTCCGCGGAAAACTCGCTTAGGGGATACCGGAAAAAGGACGATCTCCCTTCCCCGGCACGTGAGAACTGTACGAAGGCATGGGCCTTTTCCCTTTCCCGGGGGAGCGAGACACCGGGGATCACCGCGCAGGCGGCGTCTTCATCACGGCTCACGCTCTTGAAGTACCATCCCTCGAAGTACCCGGACCTGTTTAAGTCTCCCTGGAAGACCTCGGGCTTCCACAACGAGAACATGGGCGCTCCCCGCCTCCGCCCTCCCCGCCGGGGACAGCGGAACAGGCGGAGGAACCTGGAACTCATAGATAACCGCCCGCAGGCGGCGCTCAAGAGGCCTCCAGCTCAACCCCTTGCTATCAGCTCCCGGTAGAGGGCGCTCAGGGCGTCGTCGGCGTAGTATCTCTGCATCCCGAAGTGGAAGCTTATCTGGGCCGGTCCCTGGTCGACGATCTCGATGTTGATGTTCTCGTTCTTCAGGGCCGTGGCGGCCTGGGCGAGGATGCCCGGATTCTCCTTCATGCCGATGCCCACCGGCGAGATGACCGAGATGTTGTAGATCATGTCGAGCACGTCCGGGCACAGGGTCTTGTCGATCTCTTCCCTGAGCACGTCGGCCTTGTCCATCAGATCGTTCTGGTCCACCAGGATGGCCAGATCGTCCTTGTCGGTGGGATAGTGATAGGTGTGGACCGAATATTCTTTCAGGATGTCGAGCACGTCTTTGGTGGCCCCGATGACCTCCGCCAGGCCGTCCTTTTCCATATAGATGTACGCCACGTCGTCGAGCCGGGCTATCCCCACCGCCGTCTCCTCCGGGACCCGTTCGGAGACGATGAGCGTGCCGTCCGAGTCGGGGTTGTTGGTGTTGCGGATGTGGATGGGAATCCTTCTCTTCTTGCAGTTGATCATGGCATTGAAGTGGAAGATATCGAACCCCTTGGAAGAAAGCAGCCTGATCTCCTTGTAGGTGAGCCGGGGAATCACCTCTGCCCCGGGCACGAGACGCGGATCCACCTGGTAGACCCCGTCGGTGTCGGTCCAGTTTTCATAGAGGGCCGAGTCGATGGAATAGGCCACCTCGCCGCCCGTGAGGTCGGAGCCGCCCCGGGAGAAGACCGCCACATCACCCGAACGGGTGGTGCCGTAGTATCCCGGTATCACGGCGATGCCATCCTCGTCTCTCAGTTCCTTGAGCCGCGCGTACGACTCGGGCAGAACCCGTGCGTCGGCGAAGTCGTCGGAGACCATGAAGCCGATGTCTTCGGGCAGCCTTAACCTCGCATTGAACCCCTTTGCCTGGAGATATCGGGTTATGACCTTGGCATTGTAGTGTTCGCCCCGCGAGGCGATGAAATCGACCAGTTTCTCCTGCGGCATGTCCCTGCGAAGGTCTGCCTCGAGGTCTTCCAGGATGTCCGAACCCTCGATCCCCAGGTCGGTCAAGAGCCTTCTGAATTTTCCGGACACGCGCGAGAAGCTGTCATGAGCGGAGATGTCCTTGTGCTGGTCCTTGAAGTGTTTCCCGCCTGTGGCGATATTGAACAGATGATCGGTCACCTTTTCATCATCGGTCCCGTCCTTGCCCGGGGCCGACACGACCACGTATCGCCGCCTCTCGTCGGATTCCACGATACCGCGAACCTTGTCCACCTGGCACGCATTGGCCAGAGATGTGCCGCCGAATTTACAGGTTATCAATTCTTCCATGATCCTCCCTCTTCATGCCACTCTTTTATCAGTGGTGATCGAACAGTGTTCCGTATCCTTCCCGGCAGTCCCTCACCCCGGCCAGGCGCAGCATCCACCACATGGCCGCCTGGCTGCTGGCGATCACCGGCTTTTCCAGCCTCTGCTCAAGGGCCTCGATGACCTCAACCGACCTCAGGCCCGTGCAACTGACGAAGACCGCCTGTGAGTCCGGATGATCGGCATGGACAGCGAGGTCTGCGATGTACTCCGGCTTCACCCGGGCGATCTCGGTGTCCCGCGAGAGATCCATGCCCCGGGTGCGGGGCACGGCGAACCCCAGCCCCTCGAAATGCCCCTTTAGGGCGTCGGTGATGTCCGGGAGATACGGGGTCACCAGGGAGAACCGGGTGATGCGCAGGGCCTTGAGCGCCTCGGTCACGGCCGTGAGCACGGTGGTGCAAAAAGCCGCGTTTCCGGGGGCCGCCAGGGCGTCCGTGACCTTTTCTTCTCCCACGAGCAGGCTGCCCGAGGTGCAGTGAAAGCACAGGGCATCCACCCCCTCGTCCGGCAGGACGAGCGACGCGGCACCCGCAATCGTTGATTCCATCGACTTGAGGTTCTCTGCGGTGATATCCCCGGACATGCCGATTCTGCTGAAATGAACCCCGACCCCTTCAGGGGCCATGGCCGGCAGGTCGGCCTCGCTGGTACGGTCCGTCGCCAGGATCACGAACCCCAGCCTGGCCCTGTGCGAGCGGCCCTGATCGAAGATCTCCGGCACTTTGAAAGGATGGTCAGCCATCACGGTCTTCCCCCTTCTCGGGCATGAGGCGGGGCGGACGCCTGTGGTACGGTCCGCAAACCAGAGGACGGCATCGGGCCGGTTCCCGACCATGATGGACATCTCCAGCACGGGCACCGGCCTGCCGCCCGGACCGGCACCTGTAGCGCAGACGGGCTCCCTGGCCGTTCCGGTCGCTCATCCCTCCAGGATCGGGTACGACCCATCCTCCCGGTGCACCTCGTCACCCACCAGAGGGGGGTTGAAGACGCATACCAGCCGCAGATCCTCCGAGGCGCGGAGATAGTGTTTGTCGTTCTTGTCCAGGGCATACATGGTCCCGGGCTCAATGGGGTAGACCTTCCCGTCGTCGATGGTCTCGACCTCGCCCTTCCCCTCGATGCAGTAGACCGCCTCGAGATGGTTCCTGTACCAGATCAGGGTCTCGGTCCCGGCATAGATGACGGTCTCGTGAAACGAAAAACCCATGTTGTCTTTCTTGAGCAGGATCCTCGTGCTTGTCCAGTTGCCGTTCTCGGCGTGCACCTCCCGCTCTGTTCCCTTGATGTCTTCGATCTTTTTTACAAGCATTCCACGCTCCCTTTTCTCATTGCGTTGCGATACTCCAGCGTCTTCCCGATGGACTCGTCGATAATGGTGAGCCCCTGGCGCAGGATCTCTTCCTCGATGACCAGAGGCGGCAGGAACTTGAGCACATCGGCCTCGGCACCGGCAAGCTCAATCACGAGCCCGTTCCCGAATGCCTCTGTCGACACGTCCCGGCAGAACCCCTGGAAGGGGATATTCAGACCGTAAATGAGGCCCTTGCCGCGGATCTGAGCCTCCACGTCCGGGTACTTGGCAGCGATCTTTTCCAGCTCTTCATGAAGTATCTCTTCCTTGTAGCGAATGGCCTCGCTCAAGTTGTCGTTTTCCCAGTAGCTCAACAGCTCCGAGGACGCCACGAATGCCAGGTTGTTTCCGCGGAAGGTCCCGGTGTGCTCGCCCGGCCTCCACTGATCGAGCTCGGGCTTCATCAGCACCAGCGAAAGCGCCAGTCCGCCTCCGATGGACTTGGACAGCGTGATGATGTCCGGGTTGATGCCCGATGACTCGAAGCTGAAAAAGGTTCCAGTTCTGCCGTTGCCCACCTGGATATCGTCCACGATGAGCAGGATGTCGAAGTCCCGGCATATCTGTTCGATCTCCTTGAGCCACTCGTCGCGGGCAACCTTCACGCCGCCTTCGGCCTGGACCGTCTCCAGGATCATGGCCGCCGGCAGGTCCACCCCGCTGCTCTTGTCTTCGAGAAACTTCCTCAGGTACTTCGAGGTATCGAAGTCCGGACCGAAGTAGTTGTCATAGGGCATGAAGGTGACGTTCGCTCGGTTGATGAAGGCCTCGTCGCGGTAGAAGGCATTGCCCGTCACCGCCATGGATCCCATGGTCAGCCCGTGGAAGGCGTTGGTGAAGCAGATGACGTTCGAGCGGCCCTTGACCATGCGCGCGAGTTTCAGCGAGGTCTCCACGGCGTTCGTGCCGGTGGGTCCGGAAAACTGGATCTTGTACTCCATGCGGCGGGGTGCGAGTATGGTGTGGTAGAAGGTCTCCAGAAACTTCTTCTTGGCCGTCGTGGCCTTGTCGAGGCCGTGAATGATGCCGTCGTTGCTGAGATGCTCGATGAGCGCCTCTATCACCCGGGGATTGTTATGTCCGTAATTGAGTGTTCCGGCGCCGGCGAAGAAGTCGATATACTCCTTCCCCTGCTCGTCGTACAGATACGAACCTTTCGCCTTGTTGAAAATGGTGGGGAAATGACGCACATAACTTCTTACCTGCGATTCCAACTGTTCGAATATTCTCATTAATTTGTTCCTCCTTTGTATTTGCAGCGCCCCGATACAGTTATCGAGACACGGGGTAACGATAGCGGGCAGGGGATATGGGGATAAGGGAATGTCAGTACATGGAGAACGGCCCTATTCTGAACAGGACCTCTTCTTCATGGGACTGACCCTCGAAGAGTTCCCGGGAGAAATAGACCGACGTGTGACACGAGGTGTTCAGCTTCCGGGCAAGCGAATGAAACAGACGGGAAGACCCGGTGTTGGAAGGGCTTACCGTGGTTTCCAGCCAGCGGACGGACTGAAGGCCGGGCCGCTTCAGAATCCCGGTGAGCATGGAAAGGCCCACGCCCTGTTTCCGCACCCGTTCGCTCACCGCCACCTGCCAGACAAAGAGCGTATCATCCTTTTTCGGATGAACATAGGCCGATACATACCCGACAATCCCGCCCTCGAGCTCGGCAACGATGCAGGTGTCGCCATGATGGGCGGTGAGAAGCAGATAGCTGTAGAGGGAGTTGAGATCCAGCGGTTTCGAGCTCTGCACAAGGGAGTGAATGCTGCTGCAATCCTCGAGCGTGGGCGCGCGGTATACGATAGATGGCATACCGCCGGCTCCGTCTGATGATACATTCATCATTCTCCTCCTTTTCTCTTCTGGACAATCATTATTACCCAAATGGTACTGCTGAGCGGGTATTATTTACTTCTCTGGTGGGGTTTATACCGCATATTCTCTTTTGATTTTGCATAATATATCGTGTTGTTTGCATTGTCAACCCTCAATGCCTTCTATTACATTGCTTCTCTGGATGATCTACTCTGCTTGTATAGTTATTACGGCGGGTTATACCGGTATTTCACAAGGGTGTTACAGACCTTTTCATCCCTTTCCCGGAGATATCCACCTGCGTTCAGGAACTTTCCCTTCCACCATACCTTTTGCAGTCAATGCTTGGGAGGTATCACTCGGCAGTTAATCCGCCGGGCTCGGCACTGCCCTGGCCGCCTCCGGGGAGGGCGAATCGTGCCGAGCCTCCGTGCCCGCCGCGACGAAGCCCCTGCCTCCGCTCCCGGTGGCGGTCATGGCCCCCAGGGATCAGGCGGCTGCCGAGTTGAACAGTTCCTCGATCTCCTCCCGGTCGATCTTTTCCTTTTCCAGCAGGACAAGGGCGCCCTGCTTCAGCACGTCCCGCCTCTGCTGCAAAATCGACAAGGCTGTCTCGTACTGGGAATGGATGATGCTCCGGATCTCGGCATCGATGGCCCGGGCGGTCTCCTCGCTGTACTCGTGGGCGTCACCCGGCGAGCCGGCATCAAGAAACCGGCCGCCCTTCTCGGAGGACAGGTAGATCTGGCCGAGCTTTTCGCTCATGCCGTACTCCTTGACCATGCTCCGGGCGATGTCGGTGGCCCGTGAGAGATCGTTGTGCGCCCCGGTGGAAACGTCGCCGAACACGATCGACTCGGCGGCCCTGCCGCCGAGTAGGGAGGCGACCCGGTTGAGCAGCTCTGTCCTGCTCAGCAGGAACCGGTCCTGGGTGGGCACCTGCATGGTGTAGCCCAGAGCGGCGACCCCTCGGGGGATGATGGAGATCTTGTGCACGGGATCGGTCCCCGGCAGGGCCAGGGCCACGATGGCGTGTCCCATCTCGTGGTAGGCCACGATCTCGCGCTCCTTCTCGTTGATGACGCGGTTCTTCTTTTCCAGGCCGGCGACCACCCGTTCCACCGCCTCTTCGAACTCGTTCATGCCGACCGCCTTTTTCCCGCCCCTGACCGCCATCAGGGCCGCCTCATTCACCAGGTTGGCGAGGTCCGCCCCCGACATGCCAGGGGTCATCCCGGCGATCTTCTCGACGTTCACGCTCTCATCCATCTTGACGCTCTTCATGTGCACCTTCAGAATCTTGATCCTCCCGGTCTTGTCCGGACGGTCCACGACCACGTGCCGGTCGAAACGGCCCGGGCGGAGCAGTGCAGGGTCGAGGATCTCGGGGCGGTTGGTGGCCGCCATGAGGATCACCCCCACCTTGGCGTCGAACCCATCCATCTCGGAGAGGAGCTGGTTCAGGGTCTGCTCGCGCTCGTCGTGGCCCCCGTTGAAGCCGGCGCCTCGGGCCTTGCCCAGGGAGTCGAGCTCGTCGATGAAGATGATGCACGGGGCCTTCTGCTTGGCCTGGACAAAAAGGTCCCGCACGCGGGCCGCTCCCAGGCCCACGAACATCTCAACGAAGTCCGAGCCGCTCAGGCTGAAAAACGGCACCCCGCTCTCGCCCGCCACGGCCTTGGCCAGCATGGTCTTGCCCGTGCCCGGGGGGCCCACCAGCAGAACGCCCTTGGGGATCTTGCCGCCGAGCTCGGAGAACTTGGCCGGGTTTTTCAGGAAGTCGATGACCTCCACCAGCTCCTGCTTTGCCTCGTCCACCCCCGCCACGTCGTCGAAGCGGATGTTCAGCTCGTCTTCCATGTAGATCTTGGCCTTGTTCTTCCCGACCGACATGAAGCCCGGCTGGTTACCCGACATCCGGCGTATCACGAAGTACCAGACCGCCACCAGGAGCACGATGGGAAGCACCCACGACAGGACGCTCTGGGCATAGTTCGCCTCGATCTCGCCCTTGAATGTCACCTTATAGTTCTGCAGCATCTCGGACAGCTCGGGGTCCACCCGGACGCTCTTGAATTTCTGCTCTTTTCCCTCCTGGGTTATCATCTTCCCCTGAATCTCGTTCTCCGAGACAGCGATCTCCGTCACCTTGCCCTCTTGCAGAAGGCCGAGAAACGAGCTGTAGGGGATGCTCTCCACGACGAACATGGAGGATATATAGCTCTGAACGATCAGCACCACCCAGATCCCGATGAGTACATACCAGAGGGAAAACTTATGACGCTTTTCCACGAATGTTCCTCCTAGTGATTGTTGCCACGTTTTATGGTGGGAAAATTTGATTACTCAGCTGTATCAGGGTGACGATCGATATTCAAGTCTAAAATTCTTCCAGCGAGACCTCTCTTCACAGGATGTTTCCCTGATCAAGAAACCGACCGCCCGAAAGCCTCTCATCGTCCCAGGCTCACACCAAGTCGGTTCGGGAATGGGGAATCGCCACCCTTCCACGCCGCGTCAAAAGGATAATGAGAAAAAAGGAGTGTATCATGACAGGGAAGATAACACGATGGCTTATGGCCCTCTCGTCGTTCGCCCTTGTCGCCGAGCCGGGCGGCGCATCGGAGGCTGCATACGAGAAGGCGACCTTCGCGGGAGGCTGCTTCTGGTGCATCGAGGCGGCGTTCGACAAGACGGACGGCGTGAAGGAAGCGGTCTCCGGCTACACGGGCGGGTACAAGGAAAATCCCACTTACGAAGAGGTCTCCACGGGAAAGACCGGCCACCTTGAAGCGGTCCAGGTCATCTACGATCCGTCCAGAATCAGTTATCAGGAGCTCCTGGATATCTTCTGGCAGCAGATCGACCCTACCGACAGCACCGGTCAGTTCGTCGACAAGGGCTCCCAGTACCGTACCGCGATCTTCTATCACAACGACGAGCAGAAGCGCATCGCCGGGGAATCGAAACGCTCGCTGGAGAGCTCGGGCCGGTTCGACCGGCCCATCGTCACCGAGATACGGCCGGCCGCCACGTTCTACCGGGCCGAAGAATATCATCAGGACTACTATGAAAAGAATGCGTCCAGATACGAGTTCTACCGGAGCCGGTCAGGACGCGAGCAGTATAAAAGCCCCTGCGCCGCCGGGGTTTGCCCCGTTCCGGGCAGGGAAAAGCAGTCGGAAGAAGGCGGAGGCGAAGAAGGCGAGCTCAAGGCCAGGCTGACCCCGCTGCAGTACCACGTCACCCGGGAGCAGGGGACCGAGAAACCGTTTCAGAACGAGTACTGGGACAACAAACGCGAGGGAATCTATGTGGACGTGATATCCGGCGAGGTCCTCTTCAGCTCCAGTGACAAGTTCGAGTCGGGAACCGGCTGGCCCAGCTTCACCAGGCCCCTGAAGCCTGAGAACATCGTCGAAGAAAAAGACATGGGCCATGGCATGGTGAGGACCGAGGTAAGAAGCAGAAAAGGAGACTCGCATCTCGGACACGTGTTCGACGACGGTCCTCCCCCCACAGGGCTGCGCTACTGCATGAATTCGGCGGCCCTGCGCTTCATCCCCCGGGAAGACCTGAAAAAAGAGGGATACGGCGAGTACGAAAAATATTTCTGAGCCCGGATCCCCGCCATCCCCGCTCTGCTCAGGGCACGGCGGCGGGTTCCTTCCCGGTGAGACCAGAGCCCAGTACACGCCCTGTGGTTCGTGAAGGACCGGTGGCGGGTGCGTTCCATGCCCGGAGAATGCAGGTTTGGTACCTACGCGCCGGTGATTCGTTCGTTTCCAAGAACATGCGTTGCACACCCGGCGCCCTTTCCGGCAAAATTCCTCATGCGTTTAGACCCACTTGGCCTCCCACGCCTCCCGTTTCTTCCGGTCAAGCTCTTTGACCTCCCGCCGCAGGATCTTCCCCACCGGGGTCTTGGGCAGCCCGTCGATGAACTCGATCTGCCCGGGCACCTTGTAGGGCGCGAGCCGCTGTTTGCAGAATTCGACGATCTCTTCGGGTGAGAGGTCCTCACCGTCCTTGAGCACCACATACGACTTCGGGGCCTCGCCCCGATACTTATCGGGCACCCCGATGGTGCAGGCCTCCAAAATCCGGGGATGCTCCATCAGCACCTCGTCGACCTCCTGGGGAAAGATATTGAAGCCGCTGGCCACGATCATATCCTTTTTCCGGTCCACGATGGTAAGGTATCCGTCCTCGTCGAGGAACCCGATATCCCCGGTGTGGAGCCAGCCGTCCCGGAGCACGGCGGCGGTCTCTTCGGGCCTCTTGTAATATCCCTTCATGACCTGAGGACCCTTGAACAGGATCTCGCCCACCTCGCCCTGCTTCATCTCCTTTGCCGGGTCGTCCACGTCAACGATCTTCAGATCCGTGCTCGGCAGGGGAATGCCCACGGTTCCGGGCTTGATGGTCCCCTTCCAGGGCGAGGCCGTGCCCATGGGCGTGATCTCGGTGAGCCCATAGACGTTTATGACGTCTCCGTTCGTCAGGTTCTTGAGCTCCTTCATGGTCTCCACCGAAAGGGGGGCCGCACCGGCGATAAGCCCCTTGATAAACTGCAGATTCATGGAGGTGAACCGCCTGTCGTTGAGCAGGGCCACGAATATGGTGGGCACGCCCGGCAGGTAGCCGGGCTTGAACTTCTTGAGGAGCTCGATGATGATCCCGGGCTCGGGCCGGGGAACCAGGACAATGGTGCTGGCCGTGGAGATACAGAGATTCTGGATGCCGGTAAACCCCGCCGAGTGGAAAAAGGGGAATACACCCATCATGCTCTCGCGGCCTTCCTTGAGATCCGGGAACCACGCTCTGAGTTGCTGCACGTTGCACGACATGTTGGCATGGGTGAGCATCACCCCCTTTCCCACACCCGTGGTGCCGCCGGTATAGAGGAGCGCGCCCACTTCGTCCCATCCGGCCTGGTCGGGCTCCGGATCGCCGGAATACTGGGTCACAAGGTCCGTGAAGTTGAACACCCCGGGCTGCCGGACGAGCTCACGATACATCCCCTTCTTCACGTACGGGAAGAGCTGCTTCTTGGGAAAGGGCAGATAGTCGTTGATGTGGCAGGTGATGATGGTCCCTATTCTCGTCTTACCCTGAATATTCCGGGCACGGGGGAGCATGATGTCCAGGGTGACGAGGACCTTGGCGTCCGAGTCGCTGAGCTGGTAGGCAAGCTCCCGCTCGGTGTAGAGGGGGTTGTTCTGCGCCGCGACGGCCCCGATCCGGAACACCGCATAGTTCGCGATGACCACCTGCGGGATATTGGGAAGCAACATGGCGACCGTGTCGCCTTTTTTCACCCCCAGTGCCTCAAGCGCCCTGGCAAACCTGTTCACCAGACCGTCGAGCTCGCGGTAGCCGATCTTTTTCCCCATATAGATCAGGGCCGTGGCATCCGGAAAGCTTTGTGCGCTCCGGGAGAGCATCCCTGACATCGTGGTCTGATCGAAGGCCAGCTCGGGTGGTACATCGGGGTTGTAGTTCTTGTGCCAGACTCTCTGAAAGCTCATACTCCCTCCTCCTCTGTAAGAAAACCTCTCCGCTATAAAAAACATTCTATTGTATTATCATATTATATTAATCACCGCTGGGCCCAAGTCAATCAACCGCTTCATTTTCCTCTTTGTTTTGTGTTCTTTACTCGAAGGATATCGGCCCGATGAGGCGGGCTCGGCATAAAGCGCCGGAACCAGGCGCTAGGTGAAGGACGGGGACGCCAGTTTCCGTTCTCCCGTGCAGGATCTCCGCCGGAACGATCAGCCGCCCTCCGGCTGCGGTATGGTAAACCTCGGATGCGGGAAGCCGAAGACAGCAGGGCTGCGCCGCCCCCTAGTACTACAGTGGTAATCAGTCATGGGGTCAGGGTCACAGTTATGGGGTCAGGTCTCAACATATGACATCCCCGATGTCATATGTTGAGACCTGACCCCGATATCTTGTTGATCCCGATATCTTGACCTCGATATCTATGATATCTAAACTCCGCCACTGTAGTACTAGATCGCGCCGGAAGAGGACCCCTCCAGCTCGGGCCCTAGCCCCACGAGCTCGGCAAAGTTCTCTCCCAGGAGCCTCCTGCGCACGCCCTCGTCCGGGAAAAGACGCTCGACCCTGCGTTTGATGAACCCATAGTCGTACCTGCCCTCCTCGTCGTGGAAGCCGTACGGCCCGTCGGTGCCGAAGAGCAGCCGCTCGGACCCGAGGTAGGCCACCGACTCCCGGGTGGCCTTCTCGCTCACATACGAGGTCTGGGAGAGGTCGAGATATACGTTCGGCCTCGTGAAAACCGCCCTCCAGGTGTCAGAATACTCGGGGAACCCGGTATGTGCGAGAACGAGCTTGAGCTCGGGCACCCGTGCAATGAGTGCCCCGTAATCGCCCTCTTCCCCGTAACCGCAGTGGATGAGCAGGGGCTTGCCCAGTTCGGCGAGCACCCGCGCCACTGGCAGGAGCTCCATCGGGGTGAAGTGATGCCAGAATGGATGGGCCTTGACCCCGATGAACCCGGGTTCGTCCTGGTACTTCCGGAGCTCGTCCAGCTGGTCCAGGCGGCCTCGCGGATTGACGAACACCCAGCCGAGAAAGCGGTCGGGGTGTCTGCGCACGGCATCGAAGATCGCCCCGTTATCCGGATCGGTGATGATAGAAAACGGCCTGCCGAGGATCTTGATCTCTCCCCGGGGCGTGAAGTTCGCCACCAGGAGCTGTCCCAGCTTCCTCAGCCGCCGGCTCTCCAGGATGGCCTGGAGAATTCTCACGAGCGGCCTGGGCGGTTCGGGGAAAGGCTCTATCAGGGAACCCATGAGCGCGGCCCTGCGCACTCCCGAACGGTCCATTTCCCGCAGCAGGTCTTCTGTTTCGAGTGCCCTCTGTTCCAGGTGATAGTGACAATCGATAACCATCTCAACCTCCTCGAATGCATAGGTATATATAATCGCGGACAGGGCGAAGGGAACCCTTTCCCTCCACGATCGCTCATCTGCCGGGAATGCACTTGGGATACCAGACCCGCCGCCGCCCGGCAGTGCAGACCGCAGGGCAGAGGCGATCTCACCGCTGCCCTGTCGCGGTTACAGCCGGCGCCGGACCGGCGCCGGCAAGCGGGATATCGAGCAGGGAGGCAGCGTTGACGCAGCATATCCTCTGCTCCAGGCCCCTGTCTCCGCGGCAGGCGGCCCTCACCGCGCGCCTGGCGGCAACCATGCTCCCCCAGGGCCAGTCAGAGGCGAACAGCACCCTTTCCGGGCCGAAAACGCGGACGAGCTCCCGGATGACCCGGGGGCTCTGGAACGAGGTGTCCACCCAGACATTGGGAAATTCAGCGAGCTCTTCGATGACCTCGCGCACCTCGTCGAGCCCGGCATGACCCGCGATGAAATTCACCTCGGGGAATTCCCCGACCAGCCGGACCGCGTGGCGAATCGCCCCGTAGCCCGGGACCTCCCGGTCGTTGTCGGCCCGGTGATAGTAGGTGCTCATCCCGCAGTGAAAGAGCACGGGCAGGCCGTGAGGAGCAAAGGCGTCAACGGCATCGAAGGTCCTCACCGAGTCGAGCGAAACCCCCTGGAGTATGGGATGGAGCTTCAGTCCCCGGGCGCCCCTGCTCACGTCCGAGGCAAGAAAGGCCGCGAGGTCCTGGTCTCTCGTGAAGTCGACACCGGTAAAGGCAATGACCGCAGGGTCCCTCTCGCTCACGCGCAGGAGGTCTTCACCGGTCACACAGGGAGGGACCGGCATACAGACACTCCGGGACACTCCCGCCTTTTCCATGGCCCGGCGGAGATTTTCGTGGGTCCCCACGGCGTTGCGCGCGAACTGGGCCGTGACGGTCGCGGACGGAAACAGGCGGGTGAAGACCCTTTCCGGGAGGCCCCACCGGTAGGAGAAGGCCTCGGACACGGCCAGTGGATCGAAGGCCGGCCGCTTTCTCACCCCTTTGAGGTGAATGAGTGCGCCCCCTCCCCTGAAGAGAATGTCGCCCAGATGGCAGTGGACATCAATAGTGGAGTACACGCTGAGTCTCTCCATGCAACTTCAATAAGAGCGGTGCTGCGAAAAGCGAGACCTCTGAGGCCCCTGCAGGGGAAAGACTATCTCTTCTCTTTACACAGGTAAAGGCCTTTTGTTATGACTTCCCCTAAAAGTCCTTCTCTTTCATGGAACAGGAGACCATGTACGAAGTGATGCGAACCGGACTTCCCCTCTGGACCCCGTGTATCCTCATGAACGGAGCTGCCTTCCGGCGCACCGCCGGTCTTTACCGCCGGGAGAAGAGATGAGCGGCGTCGACACCACCGGGTGGAACTCTTCCATGAGGCGGATGTTCGGCGACGTCTCCCTTCACTACGATCTGCTCAACACCCTCATGACCTTCGGCAGGGACCAGGCGTGGCGGCGCTATGCGATCCGCACGGCAATGCTCCCCGAAGGAGGCGCGCTCCTCCTTGACGTGGGCACGGGTACCGGAAAGATAGCCCTGGAGGCCAAGGGCCGGGATTCCGGTCTCACGGTGGCGGCCCTCGACCTCACGCCCGACATGATGAAGAAGGGGAGACTCTCGGATGCAAGTAACGGCGTCTTCTGGATAAACGGCGACGCCCTGGTGCTGCCCTTCGACGACAGCCGGTTCGATGCCGTGATATCGAGCTACCTGATGCGCAATGTCCCGGACATACGCCGGGCGTTTCAGGAACAGCTCCGGGTGGTCAAACCAGGAGGGCGCGTGGTGTGCCTGGACACCAGTCCCCCTGCCTCACTCCTGCTCAGACCTGTCATATGGGTCTATTTCCGGTTCGTCATCCCGCTTCTGGGGGGTCTGATCAGCGGCAGATGGGAGGCCTATCGCTACCTGCCCCGGTCGACCCAGGCCTTCAAGACGCCCGAAGAGCTCGCAGAGATCATGACGGACACCGGGTTCACCGGCATCGGTTATCGCCGGTTCATGCTCGGGACCATGGCCGTGGTCTGGGGAACACGACCTCACGGGATCTGAAGTCCTCCGGACGAAACAGACCATCCGTGGAGCGCTACGCCCCGGGGGCCTCGCCCCCTCTCCCCCGGTATCCAGGTGCCCGCGACTCCCCGTTCCGGATAACCTCCGTGCCTCCTCCCCTGGCCGGACACCCCCAAGGCCGGCGTTTTTTTTGCGCAGTTCAATCCCGATGACCGTCTCACGCGGCCCGGCTGTCCGACCCCGTGCGCCGATGAGTCCCCCGCCGTTGATTTCCGCTCTGCCTGCGTGTATATCAGGAGGAAAAGAGGGAAGAATAACCCGTAGTATTGAGTGAAGAGGGACCATGCCTGCCAATCTTCCACCGACATATCTGGAAGCGGAGCGGCGCTATCGCGAGGCGAAAACCCCGCAGGAAAAGCTCGATGCCCTGGAGGAGATGCTCGCCATCATACCCAAGCACAAGGGCACCGACAAGCTCCAGGCCGACCTCAAGCGCAGGATCGCCAGGCACCGGGACGAGACGCAGAAAAAAAAGGGCGCCGTCGTCCAGAAAGGCATCTTTCACCTCGACAAGGAGGGGGCCGCGCAGGTGGTGATCGTAGGGCCTCCCAACACCGGCAAGTCCTCCCTGGTCGACCGGCTCACCAAGGCATCTCCGGAGATCGCGGACTTTCCCCACACCACGCACAAACCCACCCCGGGCATGGCCCAGTACGAGAACATCCAGTTCCAGCTCATCGACACGCCGCCTTTGACCGGCGAGTACGTGGACCCTGCCATGGCCGACATGATCCGTCGTGCGGACGTGGTGGTCGTGCTCATCGATCTCGCGGCCGAGCCCTTGAGCCAGTATGAGGACACCATGGCCATGCTGGAGTCGTTCCGCATCTACCCGGAGAACGCCGAGGTGCCCCAGGAGGCGAGAAGGCCGGTCTTCCTCAAGAAAATCCTGCTGCTTGCGAACAAGATGGAGACGAAAAAAGAACAGGACGACTTCGAGACCTTCATCGAGCTCACCGGCCTCTGCATCCCGGCGCTGGGCATCTCGGTTCACCGGGACAGAAACCTCTCCGAATTCCTGGACACCCTCTACCGTCTCACCGGTATCATCAGGGTCTACTCGAAGAACCCGGGCAAGGAACCCGATCTTAAGGAACCGTTCGTGATCCCCCGGGGCAGCACCCTGGAGGACCTGGCCGGAAAGATTCACAAGGACTTCGTCACCAGGCTCAAATATGCCCGGATCTGGGGCAAAACGGTCCACGACGGCCAGATGGCCCAGCGTGACTATGTGCTGCAGGACGGAGACATCGTGGAGATTCACGCCTGAATGAACCGCCCCTCCCTAAAGAAATCGCGGCACGCGTCCGGCGGACTCGCCCTTGTTCATCAGGCATGGCCCTCTACGGCGCGGTGCTTCCGCACACAGAGGCAAAGGACGTGCTTATGTCAGAAGAATTCGAGCTCACCCTGAGGGTATGCGCGCAGGACCCGGGGCACCTCTTTTGCACTGTGGCCGGGCTCCGGTTCCTTGGCCCCTACGAGCTCGTTCCAGCGGGCACCTCCGTGGTGCACGACCGGTATTTCGACACGGACCGCGGCAGGCTCATGCACGGCAGGTTCGCGCTCAGACTCAGGCAGAATCGGGGCCGCACCTTGCTCGGTCTCAAGGGAAAGGAGCGGATCGATGCCCGGGGCGCGATCCGCCGCCTGGAGATCGAGGGAGAGTGGTCTGAAGACATGCTGGATCACGTGCTTGAGGCTGCCGGGTTCACCCCGCGCCGGAGCCCGGCCTTCCTGCTCCAAGACCCTGTCGGCACCCTGTCTGGACTGGGACTCCGTGTCATTCAGCACCGCAGGATGGAGAGGACCGGGATGCATGTCGTGGACACGCGCATACAGGCCGAGGGGATCGTAGGAGAGCTGACCCTCGATACGGTCCGCTATCAGGCGGCGGGCACGGTGCTCATCCACCACGAGATTGAAATTGAGGCGTCTTCGCAGGGCAGTGAATATATGGTGGCGGACCTTGCCTCTCTCCTGCGGGAGGAATTTCCGGACGCCCTGTGCCGGTGGGACCACAACAAGCTCATTACCGGGCTCGCGCTCCAGACCCTGGCCGCACAAAACCCCGCCGGGCATTCATCACCCGAGGGCATCGTCGTCTCGGAGCAGTGGTACGAGAGGATCGAGGACTGGATCAGAAGGCATCGGGATTTCCTTGGGCAGGCGGAGGGTCATCGGTAGGGCCTGCCAATCGCCTCCTGCGGCCCCGGCGTGAGCGATTTCCGGACAGGAACGGTATGGGGCGGTTCGCTCCTGAATCCCTTGCACGCCCGTATCCCGGGGGCCTTCACCGCCCCGGCGGCGGATTCCTTCGAATCCTGTGCCGAGCCGGGGTCGGTACACCGGACATTCCCTTGCCTGCCGCTTTCACGCAAGAACTCGAAAGCCCTTCCATCTTACTCTGCGGCAATGTGGCTGGCCAGATTCAGGACTTCTTCGAAAATGTCTCTCATCTCGTTGATCTTGTCGGAGATGAGCATGAAGAGTATCTCGAGCCGCAAGACAGGATCAAAGGTGGTGCCCAACAGCCGGTCGATCTCTTCCTGGGTGCTCACGAGATCAGGATTATCCGACAGGAACCTGTCTCTTTGCCGGATGAGCTCCTGAATCTCCCGGTGTTCACCTGTTCCCCCTGTTTCCCGACACGTGGCGAAATCATCATAATGCATGGCTACACCCTGATCATGGATCACGTCTCCGCCCCTTTTCCCCGCCTGTTCCAAAAACAGGGGAGGAATCCGGGCCACCAGCCATACCGCCAGCAAGGCGTATGCCAGTTTGGATATATAATTATATCAATGGTTTAATCTATATCCTCCAGACAATCCTACTCTTGGGTCGATAAAACAGCAAATTTTTTCATTCATTGGGAATAATTGTTCCCCTTCTTTTCTTATTCAATCATAATGCGTAAAAAAGGAGGCGTGACATCCTCCGCACATCGCCCGACCCATCCTTATAGAGCTAAGAATAAGGGCATCGGATCGCATCTCCACTGCGAAGGGCAACATCGTCATTGACATTCACCAGGCAATTCTCCCATAGTAAAAAACCAATGCAAAGCTCGGCCCGGTTTTTTCCCGGTATTCTACCGAAACAGGCAGAGTCTTCCGGGAACTCCGCACGGCCTGCTCACGTGGGCGGGGGGCGGGGGCGCAGAGAATGGACCGTATGCTTACCCGCGCCACACCGTCGCCGCAACAGGGCCGACCTGTCGTTCAGTGGAACCAGAAGGATCTGTACGTGTAATTACTGATTGGGAGGAAACCATGGAAAGGGATCGGTTGCCGCCTCATGCCCCTGCACCGTGGGCCCTGACCGGCTCGGGCTACATTCTCCTCTTCCGCCTCACCCGGGAGTTCGTCCGCGGGCAGGGTCTGGTGCCTGAAGCGATGCAACATTCTTTCCGGGGAGGATTCGGCGCGGTCATGTACGTGGACTATCTCAGCTCCGACGTCGGACCGTATCGGGAGTTGCTCTTCATTCCGGGCGCGTTCGATTTCTCCGGCAGAACATATTACTCCATCACCTGCATCTACGTGTCCACCCTCGAGAGCGTGCGGGAAGGAAGGAGCAACTGGGGGATTCCCAAGGAGCTCGCATCCTTCGAGGCGATTATGGAGCCTGGGGGAGCGGAGAGGGTCCGGGTGGAGTCAGAGGGCCGGACTGTCGCGGAATTCCTGTTCAGGAGCCGCCCCGTGAGCCTGCCGGTCACAACCGTGGTGGTGCCGGCCTCCTTGAGGACCCTTGCCCACCGCTCGGGAGGCAAAACCCTGCTCACCGCACCCAGGGCACGCGGAAGCATTGCCCCTGCGCGGACCCTGGAGATCCGCACGGACGGATCGCTCTTTCCGCCCGTGGAGAGGGCGAGCCGGCTCGGCACCGTGAGGGTTCCGCATTTCTTCATGGTCTTCCCGCCGGCCCGGGTCATGGAGCAGTAACGATGAGCCGGGCCTTGTCACTGAGCGTCCGGCCGTGTGCGGAGGTTATGGACCGGTCATGCGAAAAGAAGACACCCCGGGGCAGGGCACCGCTTCCGGTTATACCGGTTCATGACGGTTAAGGAGGTAAGCGATTCATGGAAATATCCCTGTATCAGGTCGATGCATTCGCCTCATCGGTGTTCTCGGGCAACCCTGCCGCGGTGTGTCCTTTGCGGGAATGGCTTCCGGAAAGCCTCATGCAGTCCATGGCCCGGGAAAACAACCTCTCGGAGACGGCCTTTCTGGTGCCCGAGGGGGATGCATACCGGATCCGCTGGTTCACCCCCGAGGCGGAGGTCGATCTCTGCGGCCACGCCACCCTGGCATCCGCCCACGTGATCTTCAGCTTTCTGGACACGGGGCGCACGCGGGTGAGCTTTCAGTCCAGGAGCGGTCCCCTTCGGGTCAGCCGCTCGGGAGACCTGCTCGTCATGGACTTTCCGTCGCAACCCCCGCGTGCCTGCGAGGTGCCTGCGGGCCTCCTTCCGGCCCTGGGCGCTGAAGCCCGGACCGTGCTCTGCTCCGAGGATTACTTCGTGGTATTTTCCGACGAAGAGGAGATACTCGCCCTGAAGCCGGATATGAACGGGCTTGCGAGGCTCGGCCTGCGCGGGGTCATCGTGACGGCCCCGGGCAAAAATATAGATTTTGTATCCCGCTTCTTTGCTCCCGGGATCGGGATTCCCGAAGACCCGGTCACGGGCTCGGCGCACTGCGCCCTCGTCCCCTACTGGGCGGAGCGCCTGCGGAAAAACGACCTCCACGCGCGCCAGATATCCCGCCGGGGAGGCGAGCTCTTCTGCCGGGACCTGGGCGATCGTGTGGAGATAGCGGGCAGGGCCGCGCTCTATATGACGGGAACGATCTTTGTCAACGGATGAGCCAGGACGATTCCCGGGGAGGGGAGATCCATCCGTCTAAGGGAATCAGCGCGGGCAAGAGAGCCCCACGCGGATTCGGCATGCTCACATGAACCGCATCCCCTGACACGGTTCACGAGACAATCCCGGATCGGAACGCGGGGGTTTCCACGGTACAGGTCCGCTGTGTCCTGCACCGGCGAGGCCCCGGCCCGAAAAACGATGCGGCGCACAAAGCATGATATGAGCCGCGGGGCACCTGTGTATCCCGCGGAAAATCCTTATCAAAGGGCAATATTTGAATGAACTGCCCCTCACAGCAAACTGAAAGGGTATCGAGCCCCCAGAGAGAATGAATCCTTACAGGAGGGAACTTATGGGCGAGATGAAACAGAAAAAACAGTATCGGACGTTTCACCAGACCATGCCCGCCCCGTGCCGGACTGGTGCCGGGTTCCGATTTTTTCCGCTCCCGGTCCTGGTTGCCGCGCTGGTCCTGTCTGCAGCGTTCGCTGCCGGGTGCACCCGGATGCTCGACTCCTACTTTGCCGACACCGCCCCAAAACTGGAAGGCACCATCACCATCCAGGGGCTCAGAGAGCAGGTCACGGTCCGCCGGGACGATCTGGGCATACCCTTCATCGAGGCACGAAACATGGAAGACCTCGCCTTTGCCATGGGTTTTGTCAACGCCTCGGACCGGCTCGGCCAGATGATCAGCCTCAAGCTCGTTTCGCAGGGAAGGGTCTCGGAAATGACGGGCAGGGCGGGTCTGGATATCGATGTCTTCATGCGCACGGTCAACCTGAAAAAGGCCGCACGCCTGCTCTACGTCGAGATGCCGCCTGACAGAAAATCCCTCCTCGAATCCTATGCCCGGGGCGTGAACGCCTATATCGGGCTCCACCGGGACAGCCTCCCCCCCGAGCTCGACATGGCCGGCCACGATCCAGGTCAGTGGGAGCCGATCGACTCCATCGGCATCTTCACCCTGGTGAACTTTGCCCTTGCCTTCAACATGCACGAAGAGGCCGCCGCCCTCGCCCTGGCGAAGACCATGGGCCCGGAGAAGACCGCATGGCTCCTTCCCGTCTATCCGGACGAGCCCATCGCCCTGGACGAGGCGGCCAAGCTTTCCGGGGTCGACCTTTCCGGCGCGCTCCCCGCCCTCGGCCGCCTCACCGCGGCGGCTGGCCTGCAGGCCGCATGGGGGCTCGTCCCTGTCGCGGCGTCCAACAACTGGGTGATCGCACCTGAGAAAACCCTGAACAAGGCGAGCATCCTCGCCAACGACACCCACCTGCTGCTAAGCCTCCCCTCCCTGTGGAACCTCGTGCACGTGCGCTGCGAGGGAATAATCGACGCTGCAGGGGTGAACCTTGCGGGCGTGCCCGCCATCGTGGCCGGCTACAACGGCCATATCGCCTGGGGGATGACCATGGTCATGGCCGACAACCAGGATCTCTTTCTCGAACAGCTCAGGATGATCGACACAAAGCTGCACTACCGCTACCAGGATGACTGGCTGCCGGTCGTGGAGCGCACCGAGACGATACACATCAGGGGGGAGGACCCGGTGAACGTCACCGTGTTCGAGACCAGGCACGGCCCCCTGCTCAATGACGTGCTGAAAAACCCTCCCCAGAATCCCTTCATGCCCGATTCCGTGCAGCTCCCCCTGGGTGCGGCATTTTCCTGGGCAGCCTTCGAACCCGGAGACGAGAGCGTGGACGCGTTTTTCTCGCTGAGCACGGCCCGCTCGGTGGAAGAGGCCCTGCCCCTGCTCCGCAGGATACGGGCCATCCCGCTCAACATGGTCGTGGCCGACCGGGAGAATATCGGATGGCAGGTGACGGGGCGCTATCCGCTGAGAAAAAACGGCAGGGGCCTCATGCCCTCTCCGGGATGGACCGGCGAGTACGACTGGGTCGGATATCTTGACCCGGCCGAGTTGCCATGGGCACTGAACCCGGCCGAGGGGTTCATCGGCACGGCAAATCACCGCACCGTGCCGCCGGATTATCCCCATGTCCTGTCCTCGTCCTGGTACTGGCCGTCCCGGGCCGAGCGCATCGCCGAGATGATCACGGCCTCTTCGGCGCACACCCTTGAGAGCAGCATGGACATGCAGCTGGACGTCCGCTCCTCCTCTGCTCCAAAGGTGCGCGGACTCTTTCTCGAAGGAGCGCTCTCCCGCGACATCTCCCGCGAGATCGACTCCTGGGAAAATCGGCGCCGGAAAGACCGTGCACGAGAGGCGCTCGACATGCTCCGTGACTGCGACGGCATCATGGCGTGCGATTCGAGAAACGCGCTTATCACCGGGGCGCTGATGCACGCCGTCACCGCAAACGCCTTCCTCGACGAGCTCGGCCCGGAGGAATCGCCGGCCTGGAAGGCCTTTATCACCAGCAACAACGCGAGCTACTGCGCCACCACGGACCATCTTCTCGTCCGGGGCGACGAGAGCCCGTTTTGGGACGACGTATCCACGCCCGAGCCCGAGACCAAGGCCCGGATCCTGGCCCTGTCACTGGCCGACGCGATCGTGTTCGCAGAGGACGCGCTCGGCGCGGACAGAGGCCGATGGACGTGGGGCGCGCTCCACACCTACCGGTTCAGGACGGAATCGTCCAAGATGGCCCCCCACCTGGAATTTTTTCAGAGAAAGGCCATGCAGGCCATGGCATCCTACTTCAACCGGGGCCCCTTCCCGGCGCCCGGAGACCATTCGACACTGAACGTCTCCGCGTATACGATCGGCCGAGACTTCGACACCTGGCTGGTCCCGGCCATGCGGATGGTAGTGGACTTCAGCAGGGAAGAGCCGCTTTACATCATCAACAGCACGGGACAGAGCGACAACCCCGTAAGCCCGCACTACGACGACGGCATCCGCGCGTGGCTTGCGGGATCGTACCAGCCCATGCCCTTTGCCCGGGATGCGGCCGAGAGGCAGTATGACCGGGCCCTGATGCTCGCCCCAGCCGCCGTGCAAGACGCTTCCCGGGGACCGTGAGACCTCTGATTTTTTCCCTTTTCCTGAAACATTTTCTCAGGTAAAGAATAGGCTCTTCAAAAGGTCCAAAGGCGCCTCTCCAGCCGGGCCGCGATTCGCTTCGCCCCGGAACATGGACCTCGTGCACGGCACGGAACTTACACAAATAAGGAGTGTTGTATGATTCACAAGAACGTTGTGACCGACTTCTGTCCAAAAGAATCCATGCCCTCTATCGATGCCACCGCCTATGTCCATCCGCTCGCCGCGGTGATCGGCAACGTGACGGTCGGCAGACGGGTGATGGTCGCCCCCTTTGCCGCCGTACGGGGCGACGAGGGTCAGCCCATCCGGGTGGACGACGAGGCCAATGTGCAGGACGGCGTCGTGCTCCACGGCCTGGAGACCGAGCTCAAGGGCAGGCCCGTAGAAAAGAATCTCGTGGAGGCCGACGGAAAACCATATGCGGTGTATGTGGGCAAGCGGGTGTCCCTGGCGCACCAGGTCCAGATACACGGCCCGGCCCGCGTTGGCGACGACAGCTTCGTGGGCATGCAGACCCTGGTCTTCAAATCGTCGGTGGGAAAAAACTGCGTGGTGGAGCCGGGCTGCATCCTCATGGGGGTGAGCGTTCCCGACAACAGGTATGTCCCTGCGGGCACGGTGCTCAAGAAGCAGGAAGACGCGGAGAGCCTTCCCGTGATCACGGACGACTACCCGCTCAAGGACCTGAACAAGGGCGTCATCCATGTGAACACCGCCCTGGCCGACGGCTACAACAGGTCCGGCCCGAAATAAACGGGGCGACCCGCACCAAGCAGCGGGGCCTTGCCTGAATGAACTGTGAAAATACGAAAGGAACATATCCCATGAAATATGAGCACCTCGGCCTGAGTATACCGGAGATCCTGCTCCCCCGGGAGGGGATAGACCTCACGAAGTGGGCGGTGGTCGCGTGCGACCAGTACACCTCCCAGCCCGAGTACTGGGAGCGGGTGCGGCGCCAAGTGGGCGCGAGCCCGTCGACCTTTCACCTCATCCTTCCCGAGGCATACCTGGAAGAATGCGACCCCATCCGGGAGGCGGAGCGGATCAACGCCTGCATGAACGAGTACCTCTCGGCAGGGGTCCTCGCCTCGCCCGGCCCCGGCTTCATCCTCGTGGAGAGAACCCTGGCGCGGGGCGCCGTCCGCAGGGGCCTGGTGGCGGCCCTGGACCTCGAGTGCTATGACTACCGCCCGGGTTCCCGGAGCCTTGTCCGGGCTACCGAGGGAACCGTGGTGGACAGGCTCCCTCCCCGGGTGAAGATCCGCGAGAACGCCCCGCTGGAGACCCCACACATCATGGTCCTCATCGACGACCCGGGAAAGACCGTGATCGAGCCCCTCTTCGCCGGAAGCCCGGAAAAGGTCTATGACTTCGATCTCATGGAAAACAGCGGCCATATCCGGGGATACCATGTTTGCGAAAAAAAGGCTCTGGACACCGTTGCCCGCGCCCTGGAACGGCTCGCGGACCCGGCTGGGTTCGGAGACAGGTACGGGATCCAGAACAGAGATGTCCTGCTCTACGCCATGGGAGACGGCAACCACTCCCTGGCCACGGCAAAAGATATATGGGAGGGACTGAAAAGCGCCGCTTCCGACCGGGAGGCCGTCATGGACCACCCCGCCCGGTACGCGCTGGTGGAGGTGGTGAACCTCCATGACGAGAGCCTGGTGTTCGAGCCCATCCACCGGGTGGTCTTCAACACCGGTGCGCCTCGACTGCTTAAGGCCATGGAGTCGTTCTTCACCGCGCAGGGCTCTTCTTTCTCGGTAAAAAGATACGCCTCGCGGGACGAATTCACGCCCTACCCCGGCACAAAGCCCGGCGCGCACTCCATATCTTTCGTGAGCGGGCAGGACTTCGGCACGGTCACCATTACAAAACCCAGGCTCACCCTTGAGGCGGGAACGCTCCAGTCCTTCCTGGATGCATACCTCTTAGGCCCCTCGGCCGGAAAGGTCGACTACATCCATGGAGACAGTACCGTGATCGACCTGGCGTCAAAACCCGATGCCGTGGGCTTCTTTCTCCCGGCCATACCCAAGCACGACTTTTTCCGGACCATCATCGTAGACGGCGCCCTGCCGCGCAAGACCTTCTCCATGGGGCACGCGGACGAAAAGCGCTTCTACCTGGAGTGCAGAAAGATCACCCGCTCGTAAGGAATGACCGGCTCCAGCAAAAAACCGCCCCTGTATCCTTTCTGGAGCGACCCAGGCCAACCCCGATCATGCTTTTTTGAGGAATGTGCCAGACATCCAAGAGGGAAAGCGGTCGGCACTGCCCCTGTGAAAGCCTGTCCGGCCTGCGCTGTCCGAGGCCGGTTAGACACCCGCTGGTTCGTGTGGTATCATCCGGAAAACGGATTCTTACATCTGGAAGAGGAGACTTATGCACCTACACGTCAGTAAACGCCAGGGCCTGATATCGCAGTCCGAGATTCGGGCCATGACCTCCGAGTGTGCCAGGCTCGGGGGGATCAATCTCGCCCAGGGGGTGTGCGACCTGGAGGTACCCGTCGAGGTCAGGGAGGGCGCGCACAAGGCAATCGAAGACGGGATCAACGTCTACACGCGCTACGACGGGCTCCCCGCGCTCAGGCAGGCCATCGCGCGCAAGCACGAGGCGCAGACCGGCATCCCTGTCGATCCCGAAACCCAAATCGTGGCGAGCGCGGGCAGCACCGGCATATTCCATTGTGTGGTGCTCGCGCTCCTGGACCCCGGCGACGAGGTCATCGTGTTCGAGCCCTTCTACAGCTATCACATCGCCACCCTGCAGGCGGCAGGCGTGACGCCGGTTTTCGTCAGAATGGAGCCGCCCCGCTGGGACATCACCACCGGGGAGATCGAAAAGGCCGTCTCGCCCCGCACCCGGGCGATCATCCTGAACACGCCCTCCAATCCCTCGGGCAAGGTCTTTTCGCGTGAAGAAATCGAGGCCGTCGCCGGGATCGCCCGGGACCGCAACCTGTTCGTGTTCACGGACGAGATGTACGAGCACTTCGTGTACGGCGGGGTGCAGCACCTCTCTCCAGTGGTGGTCGAAGGCATGGCCGATCGAACCATCACCACCTCGGGTTTTTCCAAGATATTCAGCATCACGGGATGGCGCATCGGATACTGCGTCTGTGACGAGAAGTGGGCCCAGGCTATCGGCCACCTCAACGATCTGATCTACGTGTGCGCCCCGGCTCCGCTCCAGATGGGTGTGGTCAGCGGGCTGAACTCGCTCGGCAGGGGCTATTACGACTCGGTCGCCGGACAGTACGAACGCAAGCGGGACAGGATATGCGAAGCCCTCTCATCCGCGGGTCTGCAACCCCACATACCCCAAGGTGCATACTATGTGCTTGCGGACATGAGCATCGTCCCCGGCTCCGGCGCCAGGGAGAGGGCGCTTGAGTTCCTCAGATCCACCGGGGTCGCCTCCGTGCCTGGCAGCGCCTTTTATCACGACCATGCGGGAGACCACCTCTGCCGGTTCTGCTTTGCCAAGGATGATGCCGTCCTGGATGAGGCCTGTCGGAAGATAGCGGACTACCGGGCCTGAGCCTCTTCCGGAAAATACCGGAAACATCCGTCGCTGAAAAGGCCGCATCCCGTCTCTTTTCCTTCGGAGGCACGCGCCTTCCCTTTCAGAGGGAAGATGCGGATACCGCTTAAGTTTGATCGTCCGGATTGCCGAAACCGTATGAAGACCAAAAACCTGCAGCACGAGAACCGGAGGACTGCATGCTCGAAACCCATTATCTCACAGGGAGAGACGATCTCCTTGATACCGTCAAGAAGATCCCCTTTCTCCGCTCCTACGAAGACAGGTTCCTGCGAAAGATCCTCGAACTGAGCAAGATGCGCCGGTACAGCCCGGGCGAGGCGATCACCCATGAGGGGGAATACGACAGCTGGCTCTACGTAATCCTGGCGGGCGAGGTCAAGGTGGTCAAGGGCGACGAAGAGATCGCCCGGCTCGACGCCCACGGCGGAACATTCGGAGAGCTTGCCGTGATAGACGGGGAGGCACGGTCCGCATCGATCTTCGCCATGAGCGAAACCACGTGCCTGGCCATAGACGGTTCGATCATAGACCGGCTCGAGGTCCGGGAGCGCCAGGAGTTCGAGGCGGTTTACTTCCGTCTGCTCTCGGAAATACTCGCTCACCGCCTGCGTCAAACCAGTGGGGGGCTCTCGCGGCTGAAGCAGGAGATGGAGCTCATGGGCGGAAACTGACCCGCGATGGGCCCGCTTGAAAGAGAAATCGCTCAAAAAAGCTTAAAAAAAGGCACACTGATGACGATGTCTATCCTTAAGAGGGGTAACGAGGGGTAGAAAATGCAATCGAGAAAAACATCCACGCACATGAGTGTCCGCAGAAAGGTGTCGGGCCATATGCGAGGATATATCCCGGGGATACTCGTCGCCGTGCTGTTTCTTGGCGCGTGCCTGATTCCGCAACCCGTACAGGGCTCCGGCCATGACGCGAGCCCAAAAGAGTTCTTCGACCGGGGCGAGTTCGGCAGGGCGTATCAGGGATATCACCGGCTGTTCCTGAGCGATCCCGGAAATCCCGAGATCAATTTCAGCCTGGGCAGGGCGGCCTTCGAGACCGGTGATTTCGAGGCCGCGGTCATGGCGTTCGAGAGGGTGCTCATGGCTCGTCCCGACGCGGTGCGCGTCAAGCTGGAGATCGCCCGGTGCTACTTCCATCTGGGCTCCCTGGAAACGGCGGCACGATATTTCGAGGAGGTCATGGCAGCGAACCCTCCAGAGCAGGTCCGGACCAATATCGAGAAATACCTCGATGCCATCCGCTTGTCCAGAAAGGAGCACTTCCTCTCGGCCAGGGTCTCGCTGGGCATCGATTTCGACGATAACGTCAACACCGCGCCGTCGAGCTCGGACATCGAGATCACCGACCTGCTGGGCAACGTGTTCCCTGTTATGGTGGACGATGCGCAGGGTGACCAGATCAAAACCGGCACGGCACACCTGAACTATCTTTACAAACCCCTGGACGGATCGCTCTGCTGGAAGTTCTCGGCCCTGAACTACAACGCCCTCTATCGCGACGCAGAAAACCTCGACCTGACCCTGTTCGACGTCAAGACAGGCCTCTGTCTGGAGCACGGAAACATGGTCTGGGACGTCTACGGGCTCGGGAATCACCTGAACCTCGACTACGACCAATATCTGCGGACCTATGGCGGCGGCACGAGCCTGTCGTTCATCCTCTCCCCCCGCATTCTGCTGGGCACGGACGTCCGCTACCGGAAGAAAAACTACTATGAGCTCGACGACCGGGACGCCCGCAATCTCAGCTTCACGATCTCTCCCGCATTCGCGCTCGACATCGGCCGCATCTCTTTCAGTGCCGGGTGGGAGCAGGAAAACGCGGAAGAAGACGTGTACACCTACACCCGCGTCAACGGCATTGCCGGCTACCAGGCCGACCTCCCCTTGGCCGTCGGAATGTATGCGAGCTACTGGTACCAAGGCACGGACTATGACGAGACCTATCCCCTGTTCGGCAAAAAACGCAGCGACGACGTGCATCACCTTTCGGCAGGGCTTTCCAGAACCTTTGCTCAGGCGGCATCCCGGGGGGCAGCGATCATCCTGAACATCGGATACACCTATACCCGGTCGGATTCCAACATCGACCTCTACACCTATACCAAGAACGTAACCTCGATGAGTGTCACGTTTGCATTCTAGGGGGAATCACGATGAGGAAAACACACCTTCTCCTGGCGGCTCTGATGGCATTCACCCTGAGCGGGCTCCCGGCCCTGGCGCAAGATGGAGACCCGGTGGCCCTGGTGGTCGCGATCCGCGGCAAGGCAGAGGCAATCGATGCCCGGGGAAACACGAGGGGGCTTGTCATGAAAAGCCCGGTCTACCGGAGCGACACCATCAAAACCGGACCTCAGGGCAGGATTCAGGTGCTCTTTACCGACAACACGATTGTCAGCCTGGGCAGGGCAAGCGAGATGGTAGTCGTCGAGCATGTGTGGAACGCAGAGAACAAGAGCGGCGCCATGAAGACCCGGGTCAAGGAGGGGGTCTTCCGGATCATGGGCGGAGCCATCGCCAAGGAGGCTCCCCATAGCTTCATCACGGTCACGCCTGCCGCCACCATCGGCATCAGGGGCTCCATGTACGCGGGCAGGGTCGATGGCGGAAGGCTCACCGTGGTGTTCGAAGGCGGCAGGGGTATCGACGTCGCCAATGAGGTCGGCGCTGTCAGCATCACCCGGCCCGGGTTCGGAACCAGCATCCCGGCCGCGGGTATGCCGCCGCAGAGGCCGAAGCGCTTCAGCGCACAGGACCTCTCGGACCTGAACCGGGACCTGGCGCTGGACGAGCAGGAATCAGAGAACCAGGCCACGCCTCCTGAGCAGGAAGACGGGCAGGATCAGCAGGACCAGGAGGAAGCAGACCAGGAATCCTCCGGCGAAGGCCAGCAGGATGCCTCCGGTGACGAGACCGATGACAGTGCCGGAGACGGAGATGCCCAGGAACCGGAATCAGCCGACAGTCAGGATACGGATGACGAACCGGCGGATACCGGCAACGAGAGGGCAGACACGGAAGACGAGGGAACGGTCACCGGGGTTGAGACAGCAGAAACAGGAAAAGAGACCACCGACTCGGGAATTCAGACAACAGCGGCGGGAGGTGAAGAGTCTACCTTATCGGGCGACGCCACCCTTGAGGTGTCTGACAGCGGGGAAACATTGGCCCTGACCTCCACCGGCATGTCCGATGAAACGGTCATCTCCACATCGACCACCCTGCTCCAGACATCCGAATCCTTCACCAGCGCCACCACGATCAACAGCGCCCTGACCGAGGTCACCCAGACCTGGCAGGAGCCGTTCACCAACAGCGACACCTCCCAGTTGCCTCTGGCCAATTCCATTGCGCTGACCGGCTTCCATATGAGCACCCTGGTGGATGCCGGCGACTACCTGAACACCAACAACTCGTACCAATACGACACGGATATGCAGGCGACATCTTCAAGCGGCCTGGTGAACGAGGTCCCTGCAGCGCAGAGCGGCACCTTCGCGGATCTCAGCTTTTCCATGGAGCCCTACGACCCTCTGGCAGCATATTCATACCCTGAGGGCTCAGCCACTTTCTCGACCCGGACCATATCTCTCCTCGACGCCCAGCGCTCCTTTTCCCTGAAGGCCTCCTCGGACGCGAAGGGAGAATTCGTGATCTTCGGCGCCGAGGGCTCGTTCACCCAGGGGCAGACCTATCTCTACCGCGAGTTGGGGTTTCTGGGAGCGGCCTGCACCGCCACCCTTCCCACCGACGGGTTATCGGGATACTTCGGCCCTGCTCTGGGATTCGAAGATCTCGATGTTCGCAGGGATTTCGGCTATGCCGAACTGTTCACGGAGGTGAACTGGTACAATCGAAAGGCGTTCGGCCGGATGATATTCTCCGACACGAACGACCCGGCCGTGCAGGACCCTGACTCATCCCTGTACAATCGGGAAGGCGGCCTGTTCTTTTTCGCGGATGTGGACCCGGACAACAGGTGCCTCACCAACGTGCGCATCTTCGGCCCCCGGGGGGGTAACCCCGAGGACCCGGTTACGGATCCGGTGGCGTGGATCGAGGGCACCGGAGACGGCCTGTTCTCCGGCTCGAACTATCAGGGGTTCGGGCTCACGGGAGTCGGTTATGACTATGACATCAGCACCGGCATGGCGGACAACACGACCGCCATCGGCACCTCCCGGCTGGTCGCCGCCGGATTCCGGGAGATCGAGCCGGGGATCGACGAGACATCACCGAGAGGAACCAGGGACTTTTACGGCTTCGTGGTCGGAATCGCCGAAGACATGAACGTCCCGGAAACGAACCGCAGGATCTACATGAACGATGATCCAGACACCTTCCAGCTCATCCTGAACCAGGACGCGGGCACGGTGGGCGGCACGATCTCCGCAGTCGATATCATCTCACCGACCGAGCGGCATCTCGATTACATAGAGATCGGCTCTTCACACGGCTCGGCCTATATCCTGGAAGACAACTTCGTCACTCTGCTGGGCGACACCGGAAGTGACTGCGTCACCAATTCCATGGAAACCGGGGGGCTCAAGCCCCGTGCGAATTACCTGGTCACCGAGGATCCTGATTACCAGATGAGCGACTATTTCACCTGGGGATACTGGGAGATCGCCTACACGGACCCCATGAGCGGGGCCGACTACCATGTCCACTCGCCCGGCTCCGTGTGGATCGCGGGCGAGCTCACACCGTCGACGGCGCTCCAGGACCTGGCTGCCAGCGAGTTTGTGGGCGAATACACCGGAAACGCCCGGGGTGTCAAGATCGACACCGCGAGCGCTCTCACCAGGCTGCATAATGGAATCACGAATATCCAGGTCGAGTTCTCCCCGGCTTCCATAAACCCCGTATCGGGATCCATCAACTTCGACGAGGTCCAGCTGGATCTGGAAAACGGTTCTATCAGCCCGACAGAAGCAACACTTTCCGCCAATATCAACGGGATGGCGGCAAGCATGGTACAGGGGGCGTTCTTCGGACCCAGTGCCGATGCGGTGGGAGGGAACTTCCATGCCCGGGAGATGGACGGAACCCGCTACATCGGCGTCTTCGGCGGGAACCGCTGATGAACGGATGCCTCCCGTGATACACCGGCTGATCCGCATCCTGAAGCCCTCTCCCTTCAAGATGGGGTGCCTCGTGGTCCTGGCATCCTGCCTGATCTTCTATTCCTTCGGCCTGAACAAGCCCAAGCTGCTGTCCTCGCTGGACAATCAGATCACCAGCGCCCTGTTCCGCTGGCGGGGCCCGATGGGCACCACCGGGGATGTCGTGATCGTGGACATCGACGAAAAGAGCCTCCGAAGCCTGGGCCAGTGGCCCTGGCCCCGCGACATGGTGGCCCGGCTGGTCGAGTCGGTTCATGATGCAGGCGCGCGGGTCATCGGATTCGACATCGTGTTCGCCGAGAAGGACCGCACCTCGCTGACCGAGCACGTTGACACCCTTTCCTCGGTTCTTACCGGCAAGGGGATCGAGATCGGGCAGAACCTCCGAGACATCGTATCCGAAGACGAGCTCGACCACGACCTCGTTCTGGGCAGGACCGTGGCAAAGGCACCGGTGGTGCTGGGTTATGTCTTCCAGTTGGAAGATGACGGCCTGAAAAACGCATTCGAGCGGCCCTTTCCCTCTTCCACCATCAAGATCTCGCCCGAAGCCGCCGCATACGACGATCTGATGCTCCTTTCGGGCTACCGCGCGATCCTCAACATCGAGGAAATCGCCCAGGCGCCCACCGAGGGGTTTCTGAACGTGTTCCCGGACTCCTCGGGCACGGTCCGCAAGACCCCGCTGCTCATGGAGCTCGACGGCCTGCCCTACCCCTCTCTTGCCCTGGAGATGGTCCGCGAGGCCCTGGGCGAGGACGAGGTGACCATCCACGTGTCGCGCCAAAAAACCGCAAGCGGTAATGCGATCCTCGGGGTCTCGGTGGGAGGTACCTTTATTCCGGGCGATGACCGGGGGCAGGTCACGGTCAACTTCCTGGGCCCGGTGAAGACCTTTCCCTACCTGTCCGCCTCGGACGTCATGGAGGGGCTCCACGCAGAGAAGATCAAAGACCGGTACGTGCTCATCGGCACCTCGGCGTCGGGGCTGCTGGACTTCCACGCGACCCCGTTCTCCGGGATCTTCCCGGGCGTGGAGATCCAGGCGACCATCATCGACAATATCCTGACCGGCTCGCTCTTCACCTCGGACATCTTCACCGAGATCGGGCTCACCTATAGCGTCATCATCGCCGGAGGCATCCTGCTGAGCGCCATGCTCGCCTATACCAGCGCGCTTGCCGGGGGCTTGGCGGGCCTGCTCTGTTTCACGACCGTGATCGCCGGCAACTACTTCCTGTTTTTTCTGAAAGGCAGGCTCATCGGCATCACCTACCCGCTCGCGACCCTCACCTCGGTTTTCCTGGTGGTGACGCTGTTCAACTACTTCTTCGAATACCGCAAAAAGCAGTTCATCCACGATGCCTTCAACCGCTATGTATCGCCCATGGTGGTCAACGAGATCATGAAGCGGCCCGAGAAGCTCACCCTGGCAGGGGAAGAGAAGAACCTCACCATCCTGTTCAGCGACATCCGCGACTTCACCACCCTGGCGGAAGGAATGAAGCCCAAGCAGCTCAGCTCCTTCATGAACACCTATCTCACGGCCATGAGTGACATCGTCATGGCCTTTAGCGGCATGGTGGACAAATATATCGGAGATGCGATCGTAGCCATCTGGGGGGCGCCCCTGGACGACCCGGACCATGCCCGCAATGCAGTCCGGACCGCGCTGGGCATGAAGCAGGCCATGGAAAGTCTGAAGGAAAAATGGCGCAAGCAGGGAATCCCCTGCGTGGAGATCGGCATCGGGATCAACACCGGCATCGCCAGCGTGGGCAATTTCGGCAGCGAGCGACGGTTCGAGTATACCGTACTCGGCGACAACGTGAACCTGGCCTCTCGCCTGGAAGGGCTCAACAAGGTATACGGCACGCCGATCATCATCTCGCAGTTCACCCGTGAGGCCTTGAACGGCGAATTCTTCTGCCGGAAACTCGATGTGGTGCGGGTAAAGGGCAAGACCGTGCCCATCGAGATCTTCGAGCCCCTGGCCGAAGGCGAGCCCGACCCCGCCCTGAAGGCGGAGGTGGAGCAGTTCGAAAAGGCCCTGGATCACTATGCCCGGAAGGATTTCCCGGCCGCCCGCGAAATCATTACGCGGCTCCAGGCCGAAACCCCCTCCCCGCTCTACCGCCTCTATCTCCGCCGCATCGGGCAATTCTGCATGACCCCGCCGCCCGATGACTGGAACGGCATCTCCACCTTCCAAAGCAAATAGATCGGCAGCACCCGTAGCCGCCTCGTGCGGGCGTGCACCGCGACATAATGCTCCTGCTGCAGGTATACCGGCAAACGATATATGCCGGTCTTGTCCCTGCCTCCCGAATGCCCTTTGCAGAGAATGATCACCGCCTCTCCGGATAGCCATCAAGGGCCCGTCTTCGATCGCGATCCCAATCTGAAAGACCGGTGGACCGCATTGAACGCCCGGATGAAGGAGCTCGGCGCAGAGGCGTATCTGCTGGATACAAAAGCCCTCTGCCGGTATCGACAACCTTCCCTGCACGGCTTTTGTCCTCCTGTTGTTCGGGCGGCACCCCCTTATACTATATCCGAGAGAAGCCCTCTTTCCCGGGCTTCTCCCCAAGGGCATGCACAATCGAGAGAAAAAGAGGCCTTTCGATATCCATCAGGCGATGGACAGCATCCGGGAAACGGTCCGTCGCTTTTCCAGGGCTGCACTGACCCAGCTCGCCGAAGAGGGGCATACCTCTGCCTTCGAGCAGCTCGTGGCGTGCATGATTTCGGTGCGCACCTTTGACGAAAGCACGCTCCTCTGCGCCCGGAAGCTCTTTGCACTGGGCCGCACACCCGGGCAACTGGCCGGGCTGGATCCGGCGCTGATAGAAAAAGCTATCGGCATCAGCTCCTTCCACGAGGTCAAGGCCCTTCGCATCCATACGGCAGCCTGCAGGGTCATGGATGAATACCATGGTGTGCTGCCGTGCGAACGGGATGTGCTGCTGTCGTTTCCCGGGGTCGGGCCGAAGTGCGCGAACCTCGTCCTGGCCCTTGCCTGCGGGGAGAACCGCATATCCGTGGACACACATGTGCACCGTATCGCAAACCGCTGGGGTTACATTCAGACCACGCGGCCCGAGCAAAGCCTGCACGCCCTGGAAGAGAAACTGCCACACGAATACTGGAGCGAGATCAACCGGGTGCTGGTGCCCTTCGGCAAGAACATCTGCACGTCCAGGCTTCCCAGGTGCAGCACCTGCCCGGTCCAGGACATGTGCCGCCAAGTGAATGTGACCAGTCACCGGTAGATCACGCCTGGGGATACAGGGGAAAAGCCACAGGGGATGAATCCCGATGAGAAAAGCCATAAGAGTGTTGCCATATGGTGTGAATCATGCCCCGACGGATCATGCTCATCACCACGCTTTTTAAGGGAGATGGGAGACCAGGGACCCTTCCCCGAAGGGAGAGGGGAAATGTGAACCCGTCCCCGAAAGGGGCTAGAACATCAGGTCTTCCACCCGGGGGTGCTTGGGGATATCGGGCCACTGCTTGCCAGTGTCGTCGTCGCCCGGGTACCAGGCGACGAGCCTGGCTACGGCAGTATGGAGCTGAGACCAGTTGGATATAACGATGCGGTATTCTCCGTCGCTACGGTCCAGCTCGTAGGCGTCAACACCGTACTCCAGATCGATGCCGTCAGAGCCGAACTCGATGCGGCGGACTTCCACCTCGTTTTCCGACTGTCTCAGCGAGACGCTGAGAAAATTCACCTCACCCGCCAGATCGGGCGTGACTTCTTCCAGATCGAGCCTGACGCGGATGAGCCCCGGAGATCTCACCAGGATGTTATAGTACAGGGAATACGAGTCGTGCTCTCTTGGCGCAGGATAGAGCACGAAGGTCTGGTTGAGCGAGAGAAGCTCCTGCGCAGGAACCGACCGCCCCACACCGAATATCGCGAAGGCCGCGATCAATGCCATGATCACTCTCTTCATCTTCATAAATCCTCCCTTGGTACCGGCAGTACCGTGCATTCCGACAGATGCCCCGGCACACGGCGAAAACGGCCGGCGGCCCAACTCCCTCGAAAACGCACAGGGATGAGATACTCCTACATATTTGAATAATGCCCTTCCCGGATATACCAAGGGAGCAGGGATTTTCCTGCCTGTGTGAAATCTGAGCCCGTTCTTCCCGGCGAAAGGGCTGGTTCTGTCATACAATGACCGAAGATCAGGTTTCTTCTTGACAAAGCTCATGTTCGGATGGTGATCAATGGTATGAACCTTATGTGGGCACGCTCCGGACCTTGCTTCCTCTGGAAGCGGCGGGGAATCGGAACCGTCCCCATTGTCCTTTAACGGGCGGACTATTTTCAAGGAGGGTTGAAAAACTGTGGACCGGGAAAGGAGTGCAGTGCATATGGAACAGACAGCATATGAAAGAATGAAACGCTTTTTCTCGCCCCGCGGCGTGGCCGTGGTGGGTGCATCCGCGAAAAACCAGTGGTTCGGCAACCTGGCCGGCTATGGCCGGCGCTACGGGGCGACCGGGCAGTTCTTTCCCGTCAATCCCAAGGCGACCGAGGTGGCGGGAATCAGGGCCCTGCCCTCCATAGAACACCTTCCGGAGGGTGATATCGATTTCGCGGTGGTCATGGTCAAGAGCGATGCCGTGCTCGCGTCAGTGGAAAGGCTGCTGCACAAGGGGATAAGGAATATCCTGCTCATCTCTTCGGGGTTCGCGGAGACGGGCGCCGAAGGTGAGGTAAAGCAGGAGCAGCTCAAACGATTCTGCAGGGAGAACGACATCCTGCTCATGGGCCCCAACTGCCTGGGCTTCATGAACTTCTCCGACAGGGTGAACGTGTTTGCCGGCGGGTCCGTGGAGGGCGAGCTGCGCCCCGGTTCCATCGGTCTGGTGGGACAGAGCGGCGCGAGCAGCGAGATCATCGCCAGCAAGCTCCTGAAAAAGTCGCTCGGTCTATCCTTGTACACCACCACCGGAAACGAGGCCGTGATCACCGCGGAAGACTGCATGGACTACCTGGTTCACGACAGCCGAACGCGCGTGATCGCCGGGTTCATGGAAGGCTTCCGCAACATCGGCCGGATGAAGGAGATCGCCCGGGAAGCGGCGCTGAGACAGATACCCGTCATCCTGCTCAAGGTGGGAAGATCGGAGCGCGGCATGCACGCGGCCCGGTCCCACACCGGGGCCCTGGCAGGAAACGATGCCGTGATGGACGCATTTTTCCGGCAGCACGGAATCGTCCGGGTGGAGAGCATCGAAGAGCTGGTAGAGACCGCCTCCGTGTTCTCCCACTGCCCGCTTCCCCGGGGCGGGAGGCTGGGCATCTGCACCCTCTCGGGAGGTTTGTGCGGCCTCTATGCAGACCTTTGCAGCCGCTACGGCATAGGGGTCCCCCGCCTTTCGGAGAGGACCGTTACGGCCCTGAAGGCCGTCCTGCCCGATTTCGCCCAGCCCGACAATCCCCTCGACGTGACCGGATCGGGCTTCCTGCAGGGAATGGGCGAGATCCTGAAGATCCTGCTCGATGACGAGAATCTCGACATGATCGCCACCCTCTCGTTTGCCCCTGCCGGTGACGGCGATGCCCTGATGCACCACTTCAACGAGGACCTCTTCCCGGTTGCCCGCTCCGCGGACAAGCCCGTGGTCGCATTGAGTTTCCGGGAGGTGACCGACTATGCCAGGCGCTACTATGAAGAAAACGGCATCTATTTCATCGAGCATCCCCAAGACTCCTTCAAGGCCCTCTCCCACCTCATTCAGTATGCAAAATTTCAGAGGGGCCTTGCAGATGGCCGCCTTGAGCAGACCGGGACCTCGTATGCACGATAACAACCGGGTGATCCGTCTCGATATGGTCTGCGGTCGACCCGGCCGCCGGCACCGGAGAACGTACAGTGAGCGCACGCACCTCTGCCCGGCCGTTCTCGGAACCGCAATCCATATGTCCGGATGACCTGTCCTGTCCTCCGGACACTTTCCAGCATCCCGGACAGGCGCTGTCCGGCCTTCTCCGTCCATGTCCCTGTTATTCCTGGTCATCTTATGTTGGCACATGAGTTGCTGCGTCAGTTTGGCCACACATCCCTGAAGACCGGGGTGAGATTATAGCTTACAGCTTACCGATAAGGAGAAGGAGGTTTTGATCCATGTTTAAATCGTATGAAGACGCCTACCGGCGCTCTCTGGAAGACAGGGAGGGTTTCTGGAGCATTGCGGCAGGGGCCATCCACTGGGACAAGAAGTGGGACAGGGTCCTGGACGACTCGAGGGCGCCGTTTTACCAGTGGTTCGCAGGCGGGAAGCTGAACACCTGCTACAACGCCATCGACTACCACGTGGAAAACGGCAGGAAAGACCAGGCAGCCATCATCTATGACAGCCCCGTCACGAACACCAGGCAGCAGATCACCTATGGCGAGCTCCTGACAAAGGTGGCTCAGTTCGCCGGGGTGCTCAAATCCCTGGGCGTGGAAAAGGGCGACCGGGTGGTCATCTATATGCCCATGATCCCAGAGGCCGCCGTTGCCATGTTCGCCTGCGCGCGCATCGGCGTCGTCCATTCCCTGGTGTTCGGCGGGTTCGCCTCCAACGAGCTTGCGGTCCGCATCGAAGACGCCAAGCCCAAAATCCTGATCTCCGCCTCCTGCGGCATCGAGCCCAAGGGTGCCATCCCCTACAAGCCCCTCCTGGACAAGGCGATCGAGCTCTCCCGCCACAAGCCCGAGAAATGCGTCATCTACCAGCGGCCCCAGGTCAAGGCCGACCTCGTCCCGGGCAGGGACATCGACTGGGAAGATGCGCTCAAAGGGGCGAGCCCGGCGGAATGTGTCTCCGTGAACGCCACCGATCCGCTCTACATCCTCTACACCTCGGGCACCACCGGTGTCCCCAAGGGCGTTGTCCGTGACAACGGCGGGCACGCCGTGGCGCTGAAGTGGTCCATGAAGCATATCTACGGCGTGGAGCCGGGCGACGTCTACTGGGCCGCGTCCGACGTGGGCTGGGTCGTGGGACACTCCTACATCATCTATGCCCCGCTGCTTTCGGGCTGCACCACCATCATGTACGAGGGCAAACCCGTGGGCACCCCCGATCCCGGGGCATTCTGGCGGGTGATCTCCGAGTACGGGGTGAAGGTGCTCTTTACCGCTCCGACCGCGTTTCGGGCCATCAAAAAGGAGGACCCGGGCGGAACCTATCTGGAAAAATACGATATCTCCTGCATGAAATACCTGTTCCTGGCAGGCGAGAGGCTCGACCCGGACACCTATCACTGGGCGAGCGACCTGCTCAGGATCCCGGTGGTGGACCACTGGTGGCAGACCGAAACGGGCTGGGCCATCGCGGCGAACTGCATGGGAATCGAGGAGCTGCCCATCAAGCCGGGATCACCCACCAAGCCGGTGCCCGGATACGATGTCCGGATCCTGAACGAAAGCGGCAAGGAGCAATCCAACGGTAATGACGGCGTCATCGGCATCCGCCTCCCCCTTCCCCCCGGCTGCCTGCCAACCCTGTGGCAGAAGGACGATGCCTATGTCAAATCCTACCTCAGCGATTATGACGGGTATTATGCCACGGGTGACGGCGGATACAAGGACAAGGACGGCTACCTCTACATCATGGGCAGGGTGGACGACGTTATCAATGTCGCCGGCCACAGGCTCTCCACCGGCGGCATGGAAGAGGTGGTGGCCAAACACCCGGACGTTGCGGAGTGCGCGGTGATCGGCGTCGAAGACCAGCTCAAGGGCCAGGTGCCCGTTGGGTTCGTGGTGCTCAAGGCCGGATCCACCGCAAGCGGGCAGGAGATCCAGAAGAGCGTGGTGGCCATGGTCCGCTCCGAGATCGGGGCCCTGGCGTGCCTGAAGGACGTGGCCGTGGTCAGGCGCCTGCCCAAAACCAGAAGCGGCAAGATCCTGCGGGCCACCATGCGCAAGATCGCGGACGGCCGGGAATTCAACACCCCGTCCACGATCGAGGACCCGGCCGTGCTGGGCGAGATCGAGACCGCGCTGAAGGATTTCGGCTATCCCCGGAGCTAAAGAAAGAGGCATCCTCTCAAGCCTCGGTGAAAAAACATCGTTTTTAAATGAATCGGGGCAGGCAGGGCCTGCCCCCTCAAATTGACTACAGGAGGAAAAACGGTATGAGCAAACAGGGTACAGCTGTGTCTTCAGCCAAGGCACAGGACGACTTATCGATAAAGCAGGCGCCGGTACCGGGAAATCCGGCAGTGGTGGGGCTCGCGGGCTTCGGCATGACCACGCTGATTCTCCAGTTCCACAACGTGGGCTGGTGCGGCGCAGGCCCGGTACTGGCCATGGGACTCGTCTTTGGAGGACTGGTTCAGATGGTAGCCGGGTTCCAGGAGATGAAAACCGGCAACAACTTCGGCTACAGCGCCTTTACGGCCTATGGGGCATTCTGGATCGGCCTGGCGGTGATACTGCTCTTCAACCATTTCGGGGTCTACGTATCGAGCACCACGGATATCGGCTGGTATCTCGTTGCCTGGACACTCTATACGGCCATCATGTGGATCGGATCCATGCGGATCAACGGCGCCCTCGCGTCCACCTTCACCCTCCTGCTGATCGGATTCATCCTGCTTGACTTCGGCCACTTCGGATACCCCTCGTTGAACAGGATCGCGGGCTTCGAGCTCATGGCGTGCGCGCTGAATGCCTGGTACGTGATGGCCCACGCGATCTTTGCAGGGGTTTTCGGCCGGGATGTCCTGCCCGTGGGGAAGCCGTGGATCGGGTAGCCCATACATGACTCAGCCATAGGAGGTGCTCCTGGAAACCCGGCCTTGAAGGGCATCCCCTCACCGGAGCCGGCGGCGGGATACCTCCTGCCGCCGGAAATCATCGTTGTTTCACAATACAGTATTTGACATATTCTTCTGTATTTTGATCGATAATTATTATATTTTATTATTATTATATTGTTTTATTTTTTCAAAGGAGGTTCTTTATGAAATATGCTCTGCATGTGCTTTGCGGCGTTGTATCGGTTCTTCTGTGTTCCGCGCATGTGTGGGCTGTCGGCATTACTTATGATTTCGATGAGATCCCGATCGGCCTCTACACGGAAGACCAGTTCAACAGCTTCTTCGAGGGCATACGGTTTGACAATGTGAACGTCATGCGCGGCGACAGCGATGGCTTCAGAGTGACAACGGTCGACTCTCGAGACCCTTCCCTGACCGCTGATTTCTCCGGCCACGTGGTGATAAACGACCCCTATGAGGTCGCCGCGAACTCAACAACGGTATATCTCGACACCCCCACCGATTATGTGAGCATCACCATGGGCGACTTCGGCAATGACGAAGACACGCTCGTCCTGTACGCGTTCGACAGTGCGGGCAGGCAGGTGGGGTATACCACGATCATCAACCCTGATACCTCCTTTGCCGGCGTAACCCTGTCCGTCCAGACCGTCCTGCCGACCATCTCTTCCATCGAATTCTTCGGGCCCAGCAATATCAGCAACAACTCGATCTTCTGGGACAATCTCACACTCGGCGGAGGCCAGGGCTCACCGGTTCCGGAGCCGGCCACCTTCCTGCTCCTGGGCGCAGGGTTGATGGGGCTGGCAGGGCTGCGCAGAAAGACGCGCTAGGCTTTCTCCTTCCGGCAATGCTTGCCGCCGCGTTTTCGGCCTGCGGGTTTGTGGAATCATCTCTTGAGCAATGACCGGAAACGCTCGTCCCGCAAAGATCAGTCATTCGCACGGGAGCGCTTCGCGGAAGCTCTCTTGAAAGGCCTCGGCCTGCCTCAGGTGCTCCCGGGCATACTCGAGGTTGGTGGGGTCGCCCGACTCCGCGTAGTTCAGTGCCTGCTCCGCCGAAGCCTCCAATGACACGAGCTGCAGGATCTTGATGTCTCTCGTCAGGAGCAGGGAATACTCGGGAAGCCTGAGCTCGCGCCAGGAGCTTTTGAGGTCTTCCAGGGCCTTGTCGCGTGATTGGAACTCGCGTTTGAGCATCTTTCTCCTGTCCGGGTCGAGAAGTTCATCGATTGTCCCGCTACCTTCGGAGATTTCCGCAAGCTGATCGGCATGGACCCGGAGTATGGCCTCCTCCTGTTTCAGGAACGACAGAACCTGTGCTCGGAATTCCTGCATGGCCCGCTCGCGCCGCTCCATCTGTTCCTCCGTAAGCTCCTCGTCCCTGACGGAACGGACCTCGTAGACATTCAGGGGCTCGCGATCTTCGGCAAAGGAGAGCAAACTTCCCTGGATCCAGTAGTTCCGGGTTCCGATTGTTTCTCCGGAGGGCCCGGTGACCAGGTAATCGGCCCATGCGGCCGCCGCAGGAAAGATATTCAGGATGAGGCAGCACAAAGCTACTGCCGCAATTGTATGCCGAGCTCCGCGGAAAGGGATTGTATTACCTTGTCCTGCCATTTGTTGATGATGGAGTCTTCCAGTGTCCTGGTTTCGGACTGATAGGTGAGCCTGATGGTGATACCCTTTTTGCCTGGACTAAGCTTCTCGCCGGTGTAGAGGTCCACGGCCGTGATCTGCCGCAACTCTCTTATCCTCAAGCCCTCGATCGTCCTGACGATGTCCGTGTACGCCACCCCTTCGTCCGCCACCAGGGAGAGGTCGCGCCAGGTCATGGGGAATCTCGGGATCTCCTTCACGCCCCTGAAGGTCTTCTTCAGGACCGCATCCGCATCCATCTCCAGGGCGTACACCTCGTCGGTGATGTCGAGCACGGCCAGGATGTCATCGCTCAGTGCGCCCAGATGGCCCACGATCCGCTCGCCCAGAAGGATATCGGCCTGATGGCCGGGCTTGTAGAAGGCGTGTTCCGAGGGCCTTACCGTAATATCCGGCAGCAAAGCCTCGGCCAGGCCCTTCATGTCGTAGAAGTCAACGTCACGCGCCCTGCCGGACCAGTGGGACTCTTCGCTCTGGCCGGTGAGCGCGGCCCCCAGTCTGATTTGCTCGTGCGGCAGCCCGCGCTTTTCCGTGGGAAGAAAACACTTGCCGATCTCGAAGAGGCTCATGTCCCTGCGCTGAAGGCTCTTGTTCCTTGACGCTACCGTGGCCAGACCCGGGATCAGGGAGGGCCGCATGGCCCTCATCTCGTCTGAGATGGGGTTGAGGAGCTCGAGCGCCTTGTCTCCGAAAAATCCGTTCCACCTTGGCGAGATGAACGAGTAGGTGATCACCTCGGTGTATCCCATGGCGCACATGGCGGTGCGCAGGGTATCGAAGCTGAGCTTCTCCACCGGCGAGATCACGGGCCTGAAGGTGGGCAGCTCGGCCCTGACCTCGTCCATGCCGTAGACCCTGATGAACTCCTCCACCAGGTCGATCTCCCGGGTGACATCGTGTCTGAACGCAGGCGAGCCCACGGTCCATCCGTCTTCCGTGCCGGCAAGGACGAATCCGAGCCTGGTGAGGATGGCCTCCACGTCACGGCCGTCTATCCTGTCCATGCCCAGGACCCTGCTCAGATAGCTTTTTCGCAGCGCGATCGTCCTCGGCTTGGGGTCGAGGTGATTCACGTCCACCACGCCCTTGAGCACCCGCGCACCGGCAAGCTTCTGCATCAGGTACGCGGCCCGGGTCGCGGCCTCGGCCTGGATGCCGGGGTCGATCCCCCGCTCGAAGCGGTAGGATGCCTCGGTCGAGATGTTCAGACACTTGGACGTCCGGCGGATGCCCACCGGGTCGAAGAACGCGCTCTCCAGCACAATATCGGTAGTGGTGTCCATGACCTCGGAATTCTCGCCGCCCATCACGCCGGCAAGCGCCACCGGCTTCTCTCGGTCGCAGATGAGCAGGTCGTCCGGTCCCAGACGCCGCTCCACCGAGTCCAGGGTAGTGAACATCTCGCCGTCGCGGGCCTTGCGCACCACGATCCCGTTGCCTGAGATAAAGGAGGAGTCGAACGCGTGCAGGGGCTGGCCGTACTCGAGCATCACGTAGTTGGTCACGTCCACCACGTTGCTGATGGCCCGCACGCCCGCCTGGAAAAGCCGCCTGCGCATGGTGAAGGGGCTCTTGCCGATCTGCACGCCCTGAAGCACCCTGGCCGCGTACCGCGGGCAGGCATCCGTGTCGAGGATCTCCACGCTCAAGTGATCCGCCGCAGGGAGGTCCGTCTCGGCCAGGGAGAGCCCGGGCCTCTTCAGCTCGGCCCCGAACACGGCGGAGAGCTCCCGGGCGATGCCGATGACCGAGAGGCAGTCGCCCCGGTTGGGGGTGACGTTGATCTCGAACACCCAGTCTTCCAGGTCCAGGACATCCACCAGCACATCGCCGGGTTTGAGGTCCGCCTCGATCTCCATGATCCCGGTGTGGTCGTCCGTGAGGCCGAGCTCGCGCTCGGACACGAGGACCCCGAACGATTCCACGCCCCTGATCTTCGCCTTCTTCACCTTCATGCCCGGACCCAGGTCTGTTCCGATCGGGGCGAACGCGCTGAGCATGCCCTCGCGGCAGTTGGGGGCCCCGCACACCACCTGGAGGGTTTCCGATCCGGTGTCCACGGTGCAGAGTTTCAGCTTGTCCGCATCGGGGTGCTGCTTCACCTCGATGAGCCTGGCGCAGACGACCTCCCGGGGGATGGTCTCGTGGATGATCTCCTCCACCTCGGTGCCGCTCATGGTCAGCGCCTCGGCCGCCTCGCGGGCCTCGCGCTTCACGTCAAGATATTCAATGATCCATTTGTAACCGAGTTTCATGGCCTTCCTTCTCAGGCGAACTGGCTTAAGAATCTCAAGTCGTTCTCATAGAACAGCCGGATGTCGTCGATCCCGTATTTCAGCATGGCGATCCGCTCGATGCCCAGGCCGAACGCGAACCCGGTCACGCTCTCGGGATCGATGTCCACGTACTTGTAAACCTCGGGGTCCACCATGCCGCTGCCCAGGATCTCGTGCCAGCCGGAGTTTCCGCATACCCGGCATCCCTTGCCCTTGCACATGATGCAGCCTATATCCACCTCGGCGGAGGGCTCGGTGAAGGGGAAGAACGACGGCCGGAACCTCAGCGGCACGTCCGTGCCGAAGAGCCGGTGGATGAACTCGTAGAGCACGCCCTTGAGATGGGCGAAGGTGATGCCTTCTTCCACCCACAGTCCCTCGATCTGGTGGAACATGGGCGTGTGTGTCACATCGGAGTCGCACCGGTAGACCTTGCCCGGGGCGATGATCCGTACAGGCAGCCCGGTCTTTTCCATCACCCGTATCTGGACCGGCGAGGTGTGCGTGCGCAGCAGAATACCCTTGTCGAAGTAAAATGTGTCCTGCATGTCGCGGGCCGGATGGTGCTCGGGAATGTTCAGGGCCTCGAAGTTGTGATAGTCGTCCTCGACCTCAGGGCCCGACGCGATGGTAAACCCGAGGCTCATGAAGATGTCTTCCAGCTCGCTGATCACCGAGTTGATGATGTGTATGCCGCCCCTTCGGGGGGTCCTGCCGGGCAGGGTCACATCGATGCCGCCTGCGGTGGAGACGCGCTTGAGGTCGTCGAGCTTGTCTGCCAGAGCCTGCTCGATGAAGTTCTTGAGCTTGTTTGACAGGGCGCCGATGCGGGGCCGTTCTTCCGGACCGAGCGATCCCATCTGGCGGAGAATGGAGGTGAGCGCCCCCTTTCTCCCGAGGTACTTCACCCGCATGGGCTCGATATCTTCAGCTCGATGTACCTGATCCAGCTCCTCGCAAAAGGACTGCTTTAGTGCTTCAAGCTGCTTTTCCATCTATGACTGGGATACGTTCTCGACGATATAGGAAAATCCCTTGGGATCGGTTACCGCGATATCTGCCAGAACTTTTCTGTCCAGACCGACGCCCTTGGCGTCGAGCGCGTGAATGAACCGGGAATAGGTGTATCACCGCTCCCTGACAGCGGCGTTGATCCGCGCGATCCACAGCCGCCTGAACTCGCGCTTGCGGAGGCGCCTGTCGCGATATGCAAAGGCCAGACCCCTCTCCAGAGTCTCCTTGGCCGCCCTGAGCAGGTTGTTCCTTCCGCCCACGAACCCTTTGGTGAGCCGGTGGAGCTTCCTCTTCTTCCTGATTCCGATAATGCCGCGTTTTACTCGCATGGGTCTTCTTACCTCTGTTGTTTATAGATAAGGCAGCATCCGCCTGACGCCGCACATGTTAGCGGAATCCACCAGGGTCGCCTTTCTCAGATTCCGTTTACGCTTCGGGCTCTTCGATGAGAGCAGGTGACTCGCGTACGCCTTGTTCCTCTTCACCTTTCCCTTGCCGGTGAGCGAAAACCTTTTCGCCGCACTTCTGTTTGTCTTCATCTTCATCTTGTTTGCTCCTCATGTTTTCGGGGCGAGCATCATGACCATGGTGCGGCCCTCGGTCTTGGGCCCGCTCTCGATGACAGCGAGATCCTCAAGCTCCGAGCAGACGCGCTTAAGTATCTGCATCCCCTTGTCCATATGGATGATTTCCCGTCCCCGGAATCGTATCACAACCTTTACCTTGTTCTTCGCCTGCAGGAACCGTTCAATGTGTTTCATCTTGAACTGGTAGTCGTGCTCATCGGTCTTGGGCCGGAACTTGATCTCCTTGATGACGATGACTGTCTGCTTTTTCCTCGCGGCATGCTCTCGCTTCGATTTTTCGTACTTGTACTTGCCGTATTCCATGATACGGCAGACAGGAGGGCTGGCTGCGGGCGCAACCTCCACAAGATCCATGCCGTAATTCCGGGCACGCTCGATGGCCACAGGCACGGTCATGATCCCCAACTGCTCTCCATCGGGCGATATGACCCGGACGCTCTCCGAGGTGATCTGGTCGTTGACCCTGATCGTGTCCTTGCCTTTTCCGGTTTTTTTAAAAAAGTCCTTAGCTATAACGCCCTCCTTGGAAAAAATTACGCGCTTATGTAACCCAGAGATATGTTTATTGTCAACATGCTTTAAATCACGGGCTGTGCCTCGCGGACGATTTTAACGAACTCATCCACGCTCATGGTCTTCTGGTCGCCGCTGCGCTCGCGCACGGTGATGGTGCCCTCTTCCTTCTCCCGGTCGCCCGTGATGACCATGTACGGTACCTTCTGCTGCCTGGCCTCCCGGATCTTGTAGCCGATCTTCTCGTTGCGCGTATCCAGCTCGACCCGGACATCGCTCGCCCGGAGCCGGGCCGCCACGCCATTGGCATAGTCCCCCTGCGCGTCCGTGATGTTCATCACCACGGCCTGAACGGGCGAGATCCATACCGGGAACGCACCGGCGAAGTGCTCGATGAGCACGCCGATGAACCGCTCGATGGAACCCAGGATGACCCGGTGAAGCATCACCGGCCGGTGCCTTTCGCCGTCGGAGCCTATGTAGTGTATGTCGAAGCGCTCGGGCAGGTTGAAGTCGCACTGGATCGTGGCGCACTGCCACGACCTGCCGATGGCGTCCTTGATCTTCACGTCGATCTTGGGGCCGTAGAACGCGCCGTCTCCCTCGTTGATGTCGTAGGGCAGCCCCTTCTTGTCGAGCGCGTCCTTCAATGCCTGGGTGGCCATGTCCCACATCTCCTCGGAGCCCATGGACTGCTCGGGCCGGGTGCTGATCTCCATGTCGTAGGAGAATCCGAACACGGCCATGACATCGGAGACCATGTCGATGATGGCGGTGATCTCCTCGATGAGCTGGTCCGGCCTGCAGAAGATATGGGCGTCGTCCTGGGTGAACTGCCGGGTCCGGAGCAGGCCGTGGATCACTCCGGACTTTTCGTTCCGGGTGACGCTGCCCAACTCGAAATATCTCAAGGGCAGATCGCGGTAGCTGCGGACCTTCGACTTGTAAATCATGATATGGGAGAGGCAGTTCATGGGCTTGATGCCGTAGAGCTGGCCGTCGAGCTCGGTGAAGTACATGTTCTCTTTATAGTTGTCCATGTGCCCGGAGAACTCCCAGAGCCTGCCCCTGAGGATGTTCGGGCCGTAGACGATGTCGTAGCCCCTCCGGAAATGGAGCTTTTTCTCGAACTCCTCGATAAGACTACGGAGCCTTCCGCCCTTGGGCATGTAGATCACGAGCCCCGGGCCTGCGTCGTCGGAGAACATGAACAGGTCGAGCTCTCTGCCGAGCTTGCGGTGATCGCGCTTTTTGGCCTCTTCCAGGAAGTTCAGGTAGCTCTTGAGGTCCTTGGGCGAGCTGAACGCGGTGCCGTAGATGCGCTGGAGCATCCGGTTCTTCTCGTCGCCCCGCCAGTAGGCGCCCGCGATGGACAGGAGCTTGAACGCCTTGATGTACCCGGTCGACGGCACGTGCGGCCCCCGGCACAGGTCGACGAACGAGCCCTGCTCGTAGAGGGAGACGTCGCAGACCTCGTCATCCATGTCCTGAATGATTTCCACCTTGTACGGCTCGCCCTTTTCCCGGAAAAAGGCAATGGCCTCCTGTCTGTCCATATCCTTACGTATAAAGGGAAGATCGGCCTTCACCAGCTCTTCCATCTTTTTCTCGATCTTTTCGAGATCCTCCGGGGTGAAGCTCTGGCCCAGGTCGAAATCGTAGTAGAAACCGTCCTCGGTTGCAGGACCGATGGTGGGCTTTGCGTCGGGAAAGAGCTGTTTGACCGCCTCTGCCATGACGTGCGCGGCCGAGTGGCGGATGATGTGCACGCCTTCTTCGGAGTCCGCGGGCACGGTGGCGATATCCTGGCCCTCGGCCAGAGGGGTGCCCAGGTCGACCAGCCGCCCGTCTATCCGAGCGGCCACGGCGCGCTTGTCGCGAATCACGTCTCTAATGAAGGATCCATCCGTGGAAATGCTCTTACCGTCCACGGTCACGGTATGCTGCGACATATGTTCTCCATGAAAAGATGGTGGGCACGCAGAGATTTGAACGTTGAGTTCCTTGCCTGCAACGTGCCTGATTTACAATTCTTTTTTGCTATGCTGTACTCATAACAGCTGTCAGCAACTTGTCATCACCTGTCAGTAAACGGGAATTAGCATGATTGAAAAACGAAAGCAACAAAGTTGTAAAAAATAATGATCATAAGGCGTTGTTGATATCCACCCGAAACAATCTTCCCAAAACCATTGCCTTCTTCTCAAGGGCGACAGCCCCTTCAAGATCCGGATATTGCCTTTTATACCTGTTCACATCCCTGACGATCGATTCCAGCCGTTCCAATCTCTGAAAATACCCGGTTCTGGTGACATTGGAAAGGCTGGAATATTCCCTGATGAACAGGGACTCCCGGTCGTGCAGCTCGTCTATCCCATAGAACCTGTCCACCGTCAAATAGAGGGGGATTTTCTCTTTAATTTTCACAATCAACAAATATTCATCCCTGCTACCATATGGGATGAGAAAGAAACACCCCTTTTTGCAGCATATAATCCTTCGTAAACATTAATTTAATTGACACTACTTTGGATTTACTGTATCTTTTTGAGATTCATTTGATCGGTATTGATCTGTTTAGAGGAGGCAATCATGCAAAAGACTGCGTGTGCTTTAATTTTTTCGGTATTTTTTCTCATGTCCTGCTCAGATTCTCATAACAGTAGTGCTGCCCTGTACAGCGAACACCACTATGCCGCATTGGGTGAGCTCGTGACGCTTATTGAGAAATCTACAGCACCGGACAGCGACAATGACGGCATTCCCGATGACATAGAAAGCGACATATTGGGTACCGACCCCAATCATCCGGACAGCGACAGGGACGGCCTGTCAGATTATCAGGAGATTTTTGCATCCGTGGTTTTCGATCCTTATGACTTCATACCGGATGAGGACCGTGACGGTGTGATCGCTGCTCTCGATCAGGATGACGACGGCGACGGCATCCATGACGGCGAAGGCTATGACAACGATTCCGACGGTATTCCCAATTATCTTGAGATGTATGGCTATGTGTATGACTGGATGTCAGGCAAGTGCCTGCCCTGGGACACGTTCAGCCTTGACCGGCCCTACTATAAGACAGACCCCAACCAGCGCTCATCCGATCAGGATCCGTTTGACGATCTGCTGGAGGTAAGCGGCCTCAATATGGACGTATCGGTCAAAACACCGGGCGATTACCCAATGGTTCCGGCAACTCCCGATATTTTTATTCGATTGCTCGGGTACAGCGTGACCCTGAACCAGGACATCGAATATTCCCAGGGTGAGTCGATCGAAAAGGGGACCTCCTGGACCACCACCAATGAAATCAGCAGTTCTGTCTCCCATGAATGGCACATCGATGCCGGTGTCGAGCTCATGGTGGGTGCAGAATATAAATTCGGCGGCACCGACGGAGGCTGGACAGCCAAGGGAGAAATCAAAACCAGTGTATCGGGTGGTTACAGTCACAACACCTCGCATTCCACGACATATTCACAGGCTTCCGAAAGCCATGAAGCCTCAACCGAACAGTGGTCAAAAGCCGTCACGACCAACCCGACACATGCCGCCAATATAAAACTCCTTCTCAAGGCCTATAATTACGGCACGGCCATCGCCAGCAACATCAGGCCGACGCTGACCCTTCAGATCGGCGGGCGGCCCATTGCGACCCTGACCCCTTCCACAACGATCCAGATACTCGAACCCGGATCCACCTATCCACAGGAAAGCGGCGTGTACTGGGTGGTGGACAAAGATGATTCAGGCGACCCCATCGTTCTGACCCTGCAGGACTTGCAAAACTTCGAATGCGGCCTGCCTGTCAGCATTACCCTGACCCAGATCGAGGCGGACGTCATGAAGATGGATACTGATTCCGGCGAGTATGTCAACGTTGGAGACTGGAGCAACTATATGGCCCGCTGCAGGTCGGTCTGCGCCGATCTCTTCATGGAAACGGGTGACGGCAATCTCGTGCACCGCATGGTTTATGCCGATGACAGTGTATCGGCCCCGCACACCACCCTGTGGGACGCATTCCACTGGGGCGTCAACAACATGCAGGACCTTTACCGCGATGCAATCATGTTTGATTATTACGATGCCATAAACGGACAAACCAGAACCGCCGACATCAGCGACTGGAATTTCCGTATCGATGCCAACACGCTCGCACTGAACAACATCCAAGATCTTGCCGACCTGGATAGTGATTTCAACATCGGCAGCCTGCGCCTCAATGCAGACAGCGTGATCTATGCCAAGGCCCCCCGCGATCCGGCCATCCACGGTGACGGACCCACCATCTACTATGCCTACCATGACCGGGAGTTAAAGAAGGTTGTGGCCTGCGTGACCGACTATGACGGCATCGAGTCGGTGGAGTGTGGAATCGAAGGCAGCGATTATTCCATGACGCGCCTGTATGATGGCTCCATGATATTCGAGTATCCCTACGAGGGCGAACCGGTAACCGAAGAGATCTTCGTAAAAGCAACAAACAAGGTGGCGGGCGTCACTATAGAGAAGGCCGAGGAGAAACACCTGCTGGTCCTGCCGCCCGAGGCTCCTGAAATAACAACGGCCACGGCAAACATCAACAACAGGCTGATCAGCACCGAGGTATCCTCCGGCGGCTTTGGTCTTGAATGGGTCCGGGCATACTACCCTGACGGCACCTATGACGAGATGCCTCTTCTGGAGGCTGGCGGCAGCACGGCTGAAGACCGCAGATGGTCTTCCGTAATACTGATGCCCGACCAGATCACCCTCGACAATTACGACAAGACCGAAATAGTCGCAATGAGCGAATCCGGGTTATCGGCGACCGTGAATGCGACACCTGTCTTGCCCCAGGCCTGCGGCCATGAGATAGGTGCAAGCTTTCTTTACTTGTATACCGCCGACGATATCTTTCACCTCTCCATATCCTTGGATGTGCTGGATCTGGATAATGCCGATCGCTGTTTTCGCGACAGTCAAATTTATGATGATCCCTCGGTTATGTTTATTTTTGAGTCATTGTTTACCACGTGGCTGGGTGAATGCTATACCAGATACCTTCTCTCCCCTACTTCAATGAATGAATGTATGATCTATTTCGATTTTAGCTCGATAGAGATAGACCCGAACAACATCGGAGACGACACGGTTGAGGCAAGGATCAGGTTCCATGAGGACTGCAAGTATGCCATCCTGAAAGGGGCGAGCTCCGACTACGCCGGCATTTCGAGATATTACATCGAGAATAATGCCCTGTTATACGGCTATGATGAACCGATTGAAAAGGGCGACGTCGTGATCGTGAAAACTATGTGGGGCAGATGTTCGAAGATCCTCATCACCCAGAAAGAGGTTCTCGAAACGCCATATTCCATCAGCATCCTGATCAGATATGATTACGTGACATTCAAAAACGACACTGACTTCTGACAACAAATCCTGATCCGGGAAGAACCGGCTTATAGAGCGAATGGCCGGCGCGATCGCTGCTTAACCCCGGTCTGCAGCCTGCAAGGACCAAGACGAGCGTGATCGGCCTTGTCATGGAAATACCGGGAGATTCCAAGACCAGAAGGCATATTCCCGTTCCGCCGGAGAAGCCCGATATGACGGCGAGGAACAGGTGAATCGACCCGGAACTCGTATGGTTAGAACTGTCAGCGACTTGTCGGTGCAGCAATCAGGCGCGTCAAAAAGCACGGAATACTACAAAAAAATGGTAGGCACGCAGGGATTTGAACCCTGGACCCCCACCGCGTCAAGGTGGTGCTCTCCCCCTGAGCTACGTGCCTGTATGTGCCATTTCGATATCCTGTATCTTTGCCATTTGTCAACCGGATTCTACGAGCCTTCCCCCCTCGCGAAATCCGTATTGCTTCTTAAATAAATTTCCATGACTCAAAAGGTTCCCATAACAGGATCAGGTGTGATACAAAAAACTGCGAGAAAATTATCGAGAAAAAGACGAGGAATACCCATGATGAAAATCCCTGCACAGGAAATAGCCTTTGATTTTGACGGTGTCGTGGCAGACACCTTCCGGCTGTTCGTGGAGATCGCCAGGACGAACTACAATGTCTCGATCGAATATGAGGACATCACCGACTATGACTTTCTCAAGGTGATCAAGATGGAACTGGACGATGCCATGCAGATCATCGACACCATCACCTACCTGCCCCATGAGATCGATCTGCCCCCCAACATGGGGGCCATGAATGTCCTCTCCCGGCTGGCACAAATATCGCCGGTGCTGCTGGTCACGGCGCGGCCCGTGGCCGAGCCTCTTGAGCGCTGGTTCAAAAGGCACGCCCCGGAGCTGCCTCCCGGGCATATCAGGATACGAGCCACCGGGGTAAACACCGCCAAGCTCGAGATCCTTCAGGAAGAAGGGGTGCGCTACTTCATCGAAGACAGGGTGGACACCTGCCATCTGCTCGCGCCACTGGGGATCACGCCCATCATTTACGACCAGCCCTGGAACCGCAAGGATCACTCCTACCTCACGGTGAAGAGCTGGGACGACATCTCTTCGCTCATCAACTGGAACGGCATGGGGTGAGGCCGGGCGACAGCCCTTTTTCTCCCGGAATCCACTCCGGCAAAGGGGTGATGCGGTTATGCCTCTTCTTTGAAGGCCTTCTTCAGGGACTTCTCGATATAATCGATGTGCTCCACGGTCAGGGCCTTTGCCGCATCCGCATCGCGTTGCTCGATGGCTTCGTAGACCTTCATGAGCTGGGCCACGATCTCGTTGGAGCTCTGGTCGATTCTGGCGAGCTTCTTGCGGCTGTAGGGGAATGCGCCGGTGAGCACGTGGGCTATGGTTTCCCTCAAGTGCACGAAGATGGTGTTCTTCGTGGAGTCCGCCAGGATGTCGAAGAAGTCGGAGTAGAGCTTGCCCCCCTCCTTGGAGACAAGGACGTTCTCCGCGCCGATGTCGCTCAGGCGGTCTATGATCTTTTTGAAACGCTTCTTCTGCTCCTTGGACACGTTCATGGCGGCGAGATACGCCGCCTCCGAGTCGATGAGCCTCCGCACAGCGAGAAGCTCCCAGATCTTGTCGTGATTCACGGAGATCAGGTCTTCGATGGATGTCTTCACGTTGTCGGTGAGCGACCGGACATACTTGCCCTTCCTGTCCCGGGACTCGATATATCCCTTGGCCTCGAGCAGCTTCATGGCCTCCCGCAGAGAAATACGGCTGATGCCGAAGAGCTCGGTCATCTCCTGCTCGGAGGGCAGCTTTTCCCCTATCTTCAGCTTGCCCTGGGCGATGAGGTCGATGATCTGGTTCATCACCAGGGTGGGGATGTCGGGCGATTTTTCGATCCTGGATAATCCTGTCAGCTTGGTCTTCTTCACCATGTTCTCCTGCTTTGCCTCATCGGCATATGATAAAACTATATAGGAATATGCCCGTGAGATAAAGATATACTTATAATGCTTTGAAATACAAGTTTAAAATCGTTATCAATCCTCAATGATGCACTTGGGGCGGAAATCGAGATAATCGGCGGAGACGAATTCGAAGCGGATGCCGCCCATGGTCCGGTTGAAGCCGCTGTAGTCGAGGCTGCCCAGGTGCATGTGCCCGAACACCCAGACATCACACCCGTATTCACGGGCCGCTTCCACTGCACGGCTTTCCCTGTCCTGGAGAGAGATGGGGGGGAAGTGGGTCATGACGATCTTCCTCTCCAGGCCGCCGGGCAGAGATGTAAGGGAGAGCCTGAGCCGCTCCACCTCCCGGTCCCAGATCTTGCCGTCGTCGGGCGTGGCGTTCTCCAGCTGGAGCGAGGGGTCGATCCAGAGCCTGGTGCCGGCGATGCCGGTGCCGCCGAACACCACGGAGGTGTTCTGGAGGGGGATCACGGAGGGAGGCAGGGCTTTCTTCACCTTGCTTAGACTCGACCACCAGTAGTCGTGATTTCCCCTGATGATCACCTTGGTGCCCGGGAGCTCTTCGAGAAAGGCAAAGTCCGGGGCAGCCTCAACAAGCCGCATGGCCCAGGAGATGTCTCCGGGGATGAGCACCACGTCGTCTTCCTCCACGGTCCGGGTCCAGGCCTCCCTGATCTTCCGGGGGTGATCCTTCCAGGCAGGCCCGAAGATGTCCATGGGCTTGTCCACGGCAAAAGACAGATGCAGGTCAGCGATGGCGAAGATTCTCACGGATCTTCCTCTTGGCCAGCATCTCCCGGGCGGTTTTGCAGTCGGCGGCGATCTGCTCGATGAGATACTCCTTGTCGGCGAACTTGATTTCGCCGCGTATATACTCCACGAACTCCACGGTGAGCTCGCGGCCGTAAAGGTCGCCCTCGAAATCGAAGATAAAGGCCTCGATCGAGGTGCCTGTGTCGTCAAAGGTGGGGTTGTTCCCGATGTTCACCACCCCCTCCCACTCCCGGCCGTCCGTACGGATGTACACGGCATAGACCCCGTAGGCGGGAATGAGCTCCTTGTCGGGCCTGACGTTCGCCGTGGGGAAACCGAGTCCTCTTCCCCGCGCCATGCCGTGCACCACGGGCCCGTGTATGCGGAAGGGAAATTTCATGAGGCGGGATGCGCCCGCCACGTCGCCGGAGAGGATCATCTTCCGGATGCAGGTGCTGGAGACCACGGTTCCTTCGAACGCCACCGGCTCCATGCACTCCACGAAAAAGCCCATCTCCTCGCCGACGCGCCGGAGAAACGGGATATTGCCCTCAGCCTTTTTCCCGAACACGAAGTCGTGGCCCACCACCACGCCCTCCGCCCCGATCTTCCCGATGATAACGTCCTTCACGAACGAGAGAGGGTCGGTGTCCGCGTACTCACGGGTAAAGGGCACGATGACGAGAAAGTCCATACCCAGGCAGCGGATGGCCTCGATTTTTTCCTCCAGGGTGAAGATGAGCTGCGGGGTGACGCCCTTGATCACGGATGCGGGATGGGGGTCGAAGGTGTACACCACCGACACCCCGCCCAGCTGCGCGGCATGGGACCTCACCCGCTGAAAAATTCTCTGGTGGCCGATATGGCACCCGTCGAAGTTGCCGATCGTCACCACGGGTTTCGTGAACAATGAAGAATCTATGTTGCCATGGTTCCTTATCACTTCCATCAGATACATCCTTGACATTTAAAAAGTGCAAAACTATATATGGGAATCACCTGATGATTTCAAGTACCAGCGTGCCGGGATGGCGGAATTGGCAGACGCGCCAGATTCAGGTTCTGGTGGGCGCAGGCTCGTGCAGGTTCAAGTCCTGTTCCCGGCACCACACATTCACCCCGGCATTCAATACTGTATTTCCTCCGTTACTTAGCATATAATATATCCCACATGTGAAATATCTTGGAATGGGGTGCCTTTATCTTGCAGACATCCCTTGAACAGCGTGTCCAGGGGTAGGTCGCCGACAGCCCTTTCCCTGTGGCGAAAAAGGGGCGCCGAATAAGAAATCTCCCTTGAGCAGCAGACGGTGTCGATGGAGAATCAATACATGCTTTCTGACGAAAGGAAAAACGTTTTTGCACGACTCAACGACGACCAGCGCCAGGCACGCCGTGATGCCATTATCGACGCAGCCGAGGCCATATTCGCCGAAAAGCCCTTCACCAAGGTCAACATGCGGGATATCGCCAGGCTGGCAGGCATTTCTCCGGCACTCATCTACCGCTACTTCCCCAACCAGCAGCATCTGTTCGTCGAGGCCTTCCTCCGCGGGGCTCGCGACCTCGTGCCCGTCCTCGATGACTGCATCGGCGTTGCGGAACCCGGCCTTATCGAAAAGGTGGCCCGGATATTCATCGGCTATCTCACCGAGCACGAGCAGTACTTCAAGATGATGACCCACTTTATGCTGGAAGGCTCGGTAAACGAGGATCTCCAGGAAAGACTCAATGACATCGAGCGCTCCGTGCTCGACCAGTTCGACCGGCTCTTCGTGAAAATGGGCGCAGAGAAAGACGTTCGCGGGCTTTCCCACGCCTTCTTCGCCGCGCTGAACGGCATCCTCATCACCTACCGGCGGCATCCGGGGAGGACCCCGGACGAGGTCCGCGAGCACATGGCGCTCTTGGCGCGTGTTATCGCCCGCATCTTCGAGAACGAGGTGCGGTCCGGAGCTGCGAGGGATTGAATCCACCTTCTACGTCCGCCTCTTAAGGACTTTGGAGGGGGGGCGCATTCCCCTTAAGCCTGCGGCTTCAATAGGGTCCAGGGCCTGCCCTGAAAGGTCCATACCATCGAGTCCGGGATCCCTTTCCCTCCGTTCTCTCCCTGCCCCCGGCCTGTTTCTCACATCTCCAGTTCTTTCGCGGCCATCTCTCCGGTGCTCTCCACCTCATCAAGCGCCAGATCCTGGTAGGCATGAAAGAACTCATGACAGAACGCGTCCCACCGCCTGCAGATGTCCATGGTCTTTTCGTCCATGACAAACAGGCTCGGGCAGGCGATGATCTCGTCCATTTCCTTTCCGAGCTTCTCGACGAGCTTCTCATCGGCACCGTCGAGCACGTGTCTCACGAACTCCGCAGGCCGGTACCAGGACGAGACCCGCTGGAAGTCGCGGTGCATCTGGGTGAGCAGGACATTTCTCGGGCCCTCCCAGAGCTCGTTGATGGCCGAGTCCCGGAACAACCGGGGCAGCGACGAGAAGTCCTCCATCACGCCGTGGCCGCCGAAGATGGACATGGCCTGCCTGAGCACGTCGGTGCTGTCCCACGAGGCCGTGATCTTCTGGAGCATGATGAGCTCGCGCACGTCGAAGCGCTTCTTCTTCGTCTCCTCGGTCTCGTCGGTCGCCAGCCCTCCCTTAAGCCCTCCGGGCAGGACGAGAAAATCCCGATAGAGCCTGAAGGCCGCCGCCACGGTCCGATTCGAGAACAGCTCCATGGCGCGGAGCTGGGCTTCGAGCATGGGGAAGTTGTCGATCCTCAGACCGAATGCATCGCGGAACCTTGCATAAGCGCGGGCCTCCCTCACCGCCCGGGCCATGAACGCAGCCGCGGAAAGCCCCACCGTGAGCCGGGAATAGGTGAGCACGATGCCCACCACGTTGGCCACACCGCGGTTGAGCGGCCCTACCGGAAAGGCGAGAGCGCCGTTGAATGTGAGCTCGGCCGTGGTGAGCTCGGAGGTGCCCATCTTCCACTTGATGCGGTCGATGGTATAGCCGTTGCGGACCTCCTTTTCCTTGTCGCCCTCGAGCCATGACGGAACCACGAAGAGCGCCACGTCTTCGGAACCCGTGGGCTTTGCCGTGACCACCGCGTAATCGGCGTGCGTGGCCGAGCAGAAAAACTTGGTGCCGTAGAGCCGCCACTGCCCGTCTTCCTGTACGGCCTCGAGCACGTTGGCGGGCACGTCCGAGCCGCCCTGGATCTCGGAGAGATACTGGGCTCCGATGGCGAAGTCGCCGTCGATGCCCTCTTTGCAGTGCTTCAGAATGCGCCTGGTCTCAGGCGTGTCCGCGTACTTCTCCAGCAGGGCCACCAGTCCCTCGGTGCAGGTGATCGGGCACGCGATGCAGGCCTCGCCGTTCTGATAGACCAGGTACATCTTGGCGAGCCTGAGCCAGGACGAGGTCTTTTCGGAGAAAAATGCCTCGGAGAAGATCTCCTTCTCCATGATCTCGGTCTCCAGCGGCCGCACGATCCGGTCGATCCGGTGGTTGTGGCCGTCATAGTGTTTGATGTACGGCCAGTACTCGGGCCAGGATATCTTCTCGGCAAAATCCCGCCACCGGTAAGATACCTTCTCGGACATGCGCTCCAGATCACTGTGGACCGCATCCCACTCGTCTCCGCTGAAATGCTGGAGCACCTTCTGGAAAAACGCGTCGTCGCGGTAATAGTTCACACTGCTGCGCCACGCGAGAAACTCATCGAAGCTGTACGGATTGTTTCTGTTCGGCACTGACATGGGCTCACCCTCCCTCTTTGGCCTTGATCGGTATATCACTGGAGCATGTGCAATATTATAGAAGATTTCTTCTGGGGTGTAAACACTGTTTACACCCTTGAGATGAAAATAACCGGGAACGGGGAAAAGCTCAAGTCCTGCCGGCCTTCTCTTTCGTTGTTTTTTTCTGCCGGCCTTGTTTATCAGGCCGAAGGGAAAGGATAATCCTGGACCGTCCGATCAAAGCTCAGACAAAACGACCAGGCGTCGTGGCCCCCGGCAGCAGAAACAGGCGGCCTCGCTACGCCCGGGCCGGACTGATGCGAACCCTGGCATCCCGAACCCCCATCCCTATTTCAGAGGTGCCGCCTGCTCGCCAAGCCAGGAAGTCAACTCGTCCCCGATCGGGATGATGTAGTGGACGGGATAGGACGTCTGCAGGGAACTGCTCGAGAGAAACTCCTCGTACCACCGCTTCTGCACGGGAATGAGCCGGGTGAGGATGTGCGGTTCGGTCATCCCCAGCCTTTTGGCAAGCTCTACCTGGGTCATGAATACCAACCTTTCCTGCAGCCCGCTGACAAAATAGCTGAACATGCTCGCCTTGACGATCCGGATTGCCCTGCCCTCTATACGGCCTTCCCACTCGGTGGTCACCTGTTCTCCCGATTCCAGGCGGGATCTCAGCTCGCCGAATCCTTCACCGGTGATATTCGTGCAGAAGTCCAGGAGCTCGGCCTGGGTCAGGCTACGGGGAAGCACCCTGACCTGCCGGTAGGGCCGCACGAGGTACATGACCTCGTCGTATCCCTTGATGATCTGGAGCGAGCGTCGCTTGCCGATGTCGAGGAAGTGGCCGTTGACCTTGACCCCCCGCATGTCGTCGCGGGGCGAATCCAGAAACTTTATCAGGCCCTCAGGAGTCCTGGCTGCGGTAAAGGTGAGCGGAATCACCCCCATGATCGAGAGGGCCCAGACGATCATGACGAGAAAGAACCCGGCTCCCAGCACCCATATGGTTCGCGTCAGTTTTCTTTTCTGTTCAGCCATCCGTGCCCCTTTTCCATGCCCTGTCACTCAGACAGGAAGATGTCTCCCGCCGGGATCTGTCCCCATCCGGCACGCATCCGGATGAAAACCAGTCCCAGATCCCAAACGGGATTCCTTAGATACAATACCGCTCTTTTTATGCCATTGTATACCATAGTTAATTCCCGGTGCTATAAATGTGAACCCGTCCCCGATCAGGAATCGATGAGCTGCATCACTACTTTTCTGAGCTTCGGATCTTTGATCTGCTTCACGTCTTCCGGATCGATATTCAGCTTCACAACGGGCCGCTTTGCAGGCGTCCGCTTCTGATACGGCTGGCTTTTCAGAGAGAACCTGGCCTCGACCTTTCCCACCTTGATCCTGGTTACCTTGTACACCTTTTCGGCCACGGCCGGCCCGAGGATGCCTATCTGCTGCACCCACGCCGGCGAGTCGCAGATGACAGAGAGCGTCCCGCCCTTGAGATGAACGGGCTCGGTGTGGGCGGCCAGCACGTCTCCCGCAATCTCTGTCCACTGGTCGCGGATCTTGATGATCTTGCCGAATCCCCAGCGTTTCCTGTTGAGAATGTTTGAAAGTCTCTGCATGCGCTTATGATCAACCAATTCAGGCAAAATTGTCAATTCTTTTTCCGTTTCACGTGGTTTATATCGATTATTGAATAATATCTCCCGGGATTGATCAATTCCGCCGGTCCCCTTCCGCCCAGTGCCCGTCAGGCAGAGCCCTGAGCGCCCCGGCCGTCCATCAGCATGCCTGCCGCTCATCCAGCAGGGCCACGAGCGCTTTCATATCCTCGGGCATTTCGGAGGTGAATTCCATCCACTGCCCTGTCTCCGGATGGGTGATCCCCAGCTTCCAGGCGTGGAGCATCTGCCTGCCCAGCCTCCTTACCCGCGACCTGACCACGGGGTCGGCGATGGTGTTGGCCCGTCTCTTCCCGCCGTACTCGGGGTCGCCCGCCACCGGGTGCCCCATGTCGGCAAGGTGAACCCGGATCTGGTGAGTCCTGCCGGTCTGGAGCGTGAGCTCCAGAAAGGAAAACTGCTCCCACCGCCTGATCACCCGCCAGTCGGTGACGGCCTGCCTGCCCTGCGCGACCTTGGAGCTCATCTTTTTCCGGTCTTTCGGGTGGCGGTCCATGAAGGTCTCGATCCGGCCGCTCTGCTCGTCCATACTGCCGTAGCAGATCGCCCGGTAGACGCGGGTGTGCCGGTGCTCCTTGAACGCTGCAACGAGGGCATCGTACGCCCGGGAGGAACGGGCGACCACCATAACGCCGGAGGTCAGCTTGTCGAGCCGGTGCACGATCCCGGGCCTTTCCGGGCTCCCCACCCCTGCGATCTCGGGATATTGGTGCAGGAGCGCGTGCACCAGGGTGACCCTGTTCTCGCCCGCCCCGGGATGAACCACCAGCCCTGCGGGCTTGTCCACCACCACGATATCCCGGTCCTCGTAGAGGATGCTCAAGGGGATGTCCACGGCCTCCGGGCGGACGCCGGCCTCTTTTTCCCCGGTGATTTCCGCCTCGACCCGCATGCCTGTCTTCAGCCTGAACGAGGGCTTTCTCGCCCTGCCGTCCACCAGGGCCCGGCCTTCTTCGGCGGAGCGCGCCGCTAAAGCGCGGGTGACGCCCAGGCTGCGGGAGAGAAAGACATCGAGCCGGACATCATCCTGCCCGCTGTCCACTATGACATCGAGCGTCTTTTCCACAGGAACCTCTTGATCCTCGCTGCACGCATCGCCTTCTTCAGGGCGGGAACGGCCCGGGCGGCGGCCTGATAGCCCGCCGCGATGTACTCCTCGATGTTGCCGAAATCCGACCATGGCGCGTTGCCCACATCGGGGTAGACCACGAAGTCGGCCTCGCGTATGCGCAGCGTGTTCATCAGCGCCCGGGCGATGTCGTCCGCGCGGAAGAGCACGTCCATGCTGTTCCTGATCTGCTCGTCGTACTTCAGGGGCGCGGTATCGCGCGAGACATCGACGCCGAGCACGAAGTCCGCGCCGAGAAATCGGGCCGCGGACACCGGCACACGCTCTGCCCAGCCGCCGTCCACGTATCTGCACCGCCCGATCTGAACGGGCGGCAGCATACCCGGCACCGAGCTCGACGCGCGGACCGCCTGCCGGACGGAACCCGAGCGCAGTATCTCCGGATATCCGGATATGATATCCAGGGCCATGCAGGCAAAGGGCAGCCTGAGCCCGGAGAAATCCTTGTCGGGAACGAGATCGTCCACCCCGGCGAAAAAGACCCCGGCCGGGATCATGGACTTCATGAACAGGAACCGGTAGAACAGGTATCCCTTGCGGGCCTTGCCGTAGATCCGGTCGAAGAGCCCCTGCTCGTCGTCCGACGACGAAGCGAGACGCCGGGCATTTTTCTGAAAGTCTTCGGAGCCGAGCGCCCCGCAGATAATCTCACGGGTTTTCCCGATATCCAGGGTGTCGGCATAGAGGGCTCCCACGATGGCGCCCATGCTCGTGCCCGCGACGATATCCGGGACAATGCCGGCGTCGGAGAGCGCCTGCACGGTCCCGATGTTGGCGAGCCCGCGAACCCCGCCTCCGCCAAGGGCGATTCCCAGTTTAAACGCCACGGCCGAGCGCCTCGCCGATCTTTTCAGCCAGCACCGGGATGAGGGAGCGATCCACCGCCTTCATGTCGAAGATAAGCCGGTCCTCCTCAATCCGCGCCACCACTCCGGGGCTTCCCTTGCGCAGCCGGGCGTGCACGGCGACGGCTCGTGGCGTGGTGATCACCAGCCCGCATGAGGGGAAGCTCTTGGTCGGGGCGGACCCGCCGCCCACCACGGCCCGGGTGGGGACCACCTCTGTCTGCGCCGTGTTCAGAAGGGATTTCAGCTCCTCGGCCCGGGCGCGCACGTCGGAGACATCCTCCATGATCATCCTCAAAACAGGGATGTCCTGGTACCTTCCCTTTGCGAGGAGCCTGAGCGTCGCGCTCAAGGATGCGATTCCGAGCTTGTCCATGCGCATGGCCCGGTGCAGGGGGTTGGCCGCCATCTGCCCGATGAGCCCGGACTTCCCCAGGATGATGCCTGCCTGCGGCCCGCCCAGGACCTTGTCGCCGCTGAACGAAAGCACGTCGGAAAACTCCAGGCAGCCCGGGATGGTCCACTCGTCCGGGATGCCGTAGGGGGCGAGGTCAAAGGGAATGCCCGACCCCATGTCCACGTAGAGCGGGATGCCGAACTCCCGGGCCAGGCCCGAGAGCTCCCGGATCTCCACCTCGTCGGTGAAGCCCACGATGGAGAAGTTGCTCCGGTGGACCTTGACGATCAGGCCGGTATTGTCCGTGATGGCCGACCGATAGTCATCGAGCCTGGTCTTGTTTGTGGCGCCCACCTCGCGCATCACGGCCCCGCTCATGGTCATGACCTCGGGCATGCGGAAAGAGCCCCCGATCTCCACCAGCTCGCCCCGGGACACGATGGCCTCCCTGCCCCGGGCAAGGGTATTCAGGACGAGCAGCACTGCGGCGGCGTTGTTGTTCACCACCAGGGCATCCTCGGCCCCGAAGCAGGAGCGGGTGACGGGCCGGATATGGTCCTGCCGCGACCCGCGCGAGCCCTTTCCCAGGTCGAACTCCAGGTCTGAGTACCCCCGGGCGGCCGATACCAGGGCGTCCACGGCCTCTCCGGCAAGAGGGGCCCTGCCCAGGTTTGTGTAGACCACCACGCCCGCGGCATTGATCACCTCTTTGAGGTTCGACTCCATGACCGCGCCGATCTCGCCGGCCACACCTGCGGCGACCCGGGACGCATCCGGGCTCTCACTGATCTTGCCCGATCCGATCGCATCCCGGATCTTTTCCAGGGAGCCCTGGACCGCCCGCTTGACCAGCTCGGGCGCATAAGGCAGCTCCGCCAGCACGGGCTCTTTCAACACGACATCGACCTTGGGTATGCTCCGGTATGCATCTTTCACGCCGCCGCTCCTTTCCCTTCGATGTCAGGCTAAGGCATTTCCCGGGTTTTCGTCAAGCAATACTGCATATTTATCAGTATCCGGGATGTGCCGGCAGTCAAAAAAACGTCAAAGGTCCATGCGCCTTCCAGGGAAAACCGGTTGCCCGCTCTGCGCATTTTGTGTAAGAAAAATTTATTGTCCCCGTGCACAAAATGGTATGCTTTGCTTGAGGGTTCTGGAAGGGTCATCGGGCGTGCAGAGTCCGGCGGGTCAGTGAAATCGATTATCGCTGATAGAATCCTGATAAAAAGTGGAGAGTCAGATGTCGAAACCGGAAACCATAGACCGTCATCAGTGCCACGGCAAAGAAAAGGAAGAGAAATACAAGGACCGCACCGCCCTGAACTACTGGTGGGGCCTGCGTGAGCTGGCCGCGGACTTCGACATCAACAACTACGAGACCTCTTCAGGCGAGGAACTCACCCGGCAGCAGCAAAATGAAGTCGCCTACATCCAGCTCCTGCACTATACGGTCGAGGTGAAACTCTCCGGCGCCTTCTACCAGATGGAGCACATGGAGCGGCTGTTCAGCTCCCCCCTGGCGGACGGATCGAGCCTGGACCTGCGCGTGTTCGAGGCGAAAGAGGCCTTTGACGCGGTGAACGAAGACATGTACCAGGCCTCCTGCGCCATCGCGAACCAGATCTACATAATGCTCAACAGGCCGGAATACACCCCCATCAAGGTGGACCAGCGCCGACCGGTGGCCATGAGCCCCTCCGACCTGCGCTACTGGCTCAAGATCAACAGGCACCCCAGTTTCAAGACCCTGAGCAACATATTCAACGACTGCGAAAAGCAGCTCGACATCCGCCACCACGCCACCCACTACGGCGCGGTGCCGGTCTTTGCCGACAAGGATACGGGCATCCTCTACCTCCAGCAGAATTTCCGGATCGGAGAGTTGCTCACCAAGTACGACGTGCTGTACTACAAGAAATCCGGCAAGCCCATGGCGAATCTCCTCGAGGCCTCCAAGCCCCGGGTTGCAGGCCTGTGCGCCTGTATGAACCGGATTTTCCGCCACATCTACCTGAGCGATATCTTCGAGAACTATCTTCAGAACCGCGGTCTCAGGATCAAGAAAAGCTACCGGCCCTACTGGGAGAAGGACGGGTAGTGAGCTCTTGTCGGTGAGAGTGCCTTGGATTGCGAGCTTTCAGCGGGAATGTGACCCATCCTTCCTGTCCTGAAGAAGTGGCAGCAAAGGAAATTTCAGTCTACCGCTTCCCTATCCCCAGCCTGTTCACCAGCTCCCGGTATCCCGAGGTGCCGCGTATATGCTCCAGATCCCTGTCGCTCTCCAGCAGCCTCAGGTCGGAAAATCCTTTTTCCACTGCACGGGCAAGCCACATCAGGGACTCGCCGGTGTCTCCCTGCCGTGCGTACATGCAGGCCAGATTATAATGGATACCGGGATTGTCTGGATCCATCTCGAGCATACTTTTCACGAGATACAGACCCCGGGAGAGATCGTTCCGTTGCGAACAGATCATTGCCAGTCTTTCCATGGCCCGGAGGTGGCCGGGCTGAAGAGACAGGGTCTTCTCGTACGACCGTGCCGCCTTACTGACGCTCCCCTTTTTTTCATGCAGATTTCCCAGTCTGTAATGAAGGCCGGCATTGCCGGGCTCTTCCCTGAGCATTGCCTCAACCTGCTCAATGGTTGCATCGAGCCGGGCGTGAAGGGCCAGCAGGTGTTCGAGGTTCCTCCTGGCCTGCTCGAAGCCGGGGTCCAGCCTCAGGGCCTCGCGGTAGTGGCTTGCCGCTTGGTCGACCATGCCCGTTTCACCGAGCACGACAGCCAGTTTGAAATGGGTCTGTTTGTTGACGGGATTCAGTTTCAGGGCCTTAGAAAAAGCCTCGGCTGCCCCGGGCAGGTCACCCAGTTTCGCCTGGGCGGTTCCCAGACCGATGAACACGTTCTCGTCCCCGGAATACTTGCCCTTGATCATGCGGAAATGCGTCGCTGCTTCGTCGTACCTCTCCATCCTGAGCAGGGCCACGGCATAGTTGTAGTGGATGAGCGGGTCGCCGGGGTTTGCCTCCAGTGCCTTGATATAGTGGGCACGCGCATGGTCGTATGACCCATGATCCAGATACACGTCGGCCAGATTCCCGTGTGCCACGCCGTTGCGGTCGTTCACGGAAACGGCATGGGAAAACAGGGTGAAATCGTCTTTCCAGAATCCCGCCTGGCGGAACGTGAGCAGTGCAAGGAGAGCAACCACGGCGAGCGATGCGTACCGGTACAACCGCCTCCCGCTCCCGAGCCGCGAGAGTAAATCTCTCCCGCCCCAGGAAACAATGATGAACAGCCCGATGCCGGGGACATACATCCATCTCTCGGCTATTGCCGGCCACAGACCTGCCTGGATGATCCCGCTCACCGGCACCAGGGTGCCCAGATACCAGAACCAGCCCACTGCGAGATAGGGATGCTTGCGGGCCTTGAGCAGAATCAGGCCCGTGACCAGGATGACCGCCGCCCCTGCCAATACCACGTGCACGAGCGGGATGCTGTCCGGGAACGGATAGTAGACGGTCAGGTTCCACGGCCACAGCATCTTCCAGAAATAATGCACATACGACACCAACGCATTCCCCAGGCGAAGCTTCATGCCCACGACATCCGTGGAGATAACGTCCACGTGACCGCGCATGGACACCATCGAAACGTGGATGGCAAGCAGCGCAATGACGAGAAAGGGAAGCTTCTCGGCTACGAGCCTTGCAGCATCGGGCAGTCGAAGCCGGGAGAACGGGCGTTCTTCGGTGTCCGCCCCCTGAAGCACTCCGACATCGGGCACGGTCCTCTTCAGCGGCCAGTAGTCCAGGAGCAGGAGGACAAAGGGAAGCGTGACGAGCATGGGTTTGGAGAGTATCCCCAGGAGAAAGAGCCCGAAGGTCGCCAGATAGCGAAAGACAGTTCTTCTCCTCACATACCAGGCATAGCTCAGGAGGGTGAGCATCCAGAACAGGGTGCTCACGAGGTTCTTCCTCTCGGCAACCCAGGCCACGGTGTCCACGTTGATCGGGTGCATCGCGAACAGTCCGGCTGCGAACGCGCTGCGCCACAGGGCGCCGGTCATCACGTTCAGGGCGAGAAAGAGGATGATCGCGTTGATGACATGAAAGAAAACGCTCATGAGATGATGCATGCCCGCATCCAGGCCGAACAACTCGCAGTCGAGCATGTGCGAGAGCCAGGTGAGGGGATGCCAGTATGCCCGGTCGGCAAAGCCGAAGGCCCAGGACAGCCCCTGCGCCGTGATCCCCTGCTGGACGTACGGGTTGTCCGTCACGTACATCGCGTCGTCCATGTTGATGAATCCGTGGTCGGCCACCTGGCCGTAGACCGCCGCTGTCAGCACTGCCAGCAGCATGATCACGAACAATTTCCTGCTGTCGGCCGTTTTCATGAATGCCTGTTCCCCTGTCGCCCTTTCTGGAAGTGCCCCACCTCGTATACGGCTCCCAGCGACCGGTGGATTCCGTACATGGGGGTGAGCCGGACCCGGTCCAGATATCTTCCCGCCGCGCCCGCCACGTCGCTGTGCGTGGAGAAGTGATGCTCCCTGATATTATATCCCAGGAGGCGGAACATCATCACCATGAAGGGTCGCTCCACCGGAACCCCGTACACGGCCTGTCCTCCCGGCTTGAGCACCCTCCGGATTTCCGTGAAGGCCCCGTTCAGATCATCCGGCTTGAGGTGTTCGAGAATGCTGATGAGAAGGACCGCATCGAAGCAGCCTTCTTCGCAGGGTATCTCCAGCACGCTTCCCCTGAGCAGATGCGCATGAACACCAACGGATGAAAATGCGTCACGCACCTCTGCGGCAAATGGATTCAGGTCGATCCCGCAGACAGTGCCGTAGAGCTGCGCGAGGTTGAGAAAGGTGAGTCCTGACCCGAATCCCACCTCCAGAATCCTTTCCCCCCCGCGAAGCTCTCCCAGGCAGAGCTCGACCCTGCGGCGGTAGAGAGCGCCGAGAACGGGCCAGTAGTAAAACCGGATGGGATCCCCAGAATCTATGCCCCGGTAGTGGCTCAGCGGGAGCAACTGAAGACTCGCCGGCGTTCCTGTATTCCCGGTTTTCATCATTGGCGCACACCTCCCCGGCACATTTCCGATGCCCCGCATCTGTCTGGCTGCAGGATGTCGAACCCGGGCCTTCTCCTTCGCTTGAGGGTCGAGCTCTGCCTGAGCGGCAATACGGGAATACACCTCGCCATCAGGCAGGCCTCCGGCATTGGATGAAAAGCGATCCCGCACACTCCCGGACCAGGGGAAGCTTCTCCAGTAACGCCCCGACCCTGGAGACAGTGGTGATGAGCCAGGCCGGCGTAAGGGGATGCAGCCAGTCAAAGGGAGTGATGGCTATATCGTGAAACCCGCACGACTCCAGTCGCCTCTTGAGCATGAACCGCACAAACGCCGTTTCGTCGGGAGAATCGCCCAGCCGCTCTTTGAGCCAGGGGATATTCTTCTGGAGGAGAATCTGGGGATTGAGCATGTTCGGTTCGGCAAAGCTCACCCTGCCCCCCGGCTTGAGAAGACTGAAGATCCGGGGAAGAGACGCCTCCAGATCGAGATGGTGCAGGATCGATGAGCCGATCACGACATCGAACGGGCCGTCCACCTCGCATTCCTCGAACGGCTTTTCGATGAACTGCACCCTGTCGCTCGGCAGGCCCCTCTTCCCGGCCTCTTCCAGAAGGTCGGGCGAGATGTCCACCGCAGTTATATGCGCACCCGACCGGGCGAAAAGCTCGGTGAACAGGCCTGTTCCGCACCCGATCTCCAGGGCCCTGATGTCCGGCCCCAGCAAAGCGCCCTCGGCGATGAGCCCGGCACGCCGCTCGGCCCGCACCTTGCCCGCGGATGTTCCCCAGCCCCATATCAGCTCGGGATCGTGCAGGGAGAGCTTTCTCCCGTGCATTCTCTCGTTGTGCGGTCTGGTCACTGTATCCCCCATATCTTGTGCACATCCCATGCCCTGTGCACAGGCTCTTTTTTAGAAAAACTTGATCCTCTTGAGCGCGAACAGGACCATCCGGAGGAGAATCATCCCGTGCCTCCACCGGTCGATATTCGTGTCGCCGTACCGGCGCTCGCGATACCTGATGGGCATTTCCACGATCTTCAGATTCAGCTTGGCCGCGCCGAAGAGCAGGTCGAAATCCCCGAAGGGATCGAAGTCCCCGAAATAGGCCCTGTTTTTTGCTATCTTCTCGTAATGCTCCCTGCTGAGCACCTTGGTGCCGCAGAGGGTGTCCTTGATGGGCTGGCCCAGGAGCCAGGAAAAGGCCAGTGAGAAAAACTTGTTTCCCAGCAGGTTGGCGTAGCGCATGGCCTCTTTTTCCATGGGATATACCAGCCGCACGCCGTTGATGAACTCCCCTTCTCCGGACCGGAGGGCCTCGAAAAACCGGGGCAGGCCTTCCGGGGGCACGGTCATATCGGCATCGAGAATCATGAGAATATCGCCCGATGCCTCCTGAAAACCCAGTCTCACTGCGTCGCCCTTGCCTTTCCCTGTCTGCCTGAGCAGCCTGCACCTTCTCTCGGGGTGACGGGCGATGGCCTGCTCGATCGCCTCGCAGGTATTGTCCTGCGAGTTTCCCTCCACGAAGACGATCTCCGTTCCCGCGCCCATCTCAGGAATGCGGCCTAAGATCTCCTCGATATTGCCGGCCTCGTTGCGGGCCGGCACCACGACCGAGACCAGGGGTTCCGGAATGCCCGTCTCCTTATCCGGGCGCTTTCTCGCAATGATGAAGTTGGACAGGGACAGGCAGGACAAAGGCCACAGCCTCACCAGGTAACGGTTGAAAAGGTTCGCCAGAACGGGTGTCTTCATGGGCCAGAGGATCTCGTTGAAGTGCCTGATGTCTTCGTAGCCTGCCAGGCGGAGCAGGTTGCAGATATCCTCCACGGTGAGCCAGTTCTGGGGGAGCAGCGGGGTGGAAAGGCCGCGCTTCTGCGTGAGCAACAGGGGGAGCTCCCACACCCTGCTGTAGGTATTGATGACGATCCGGGTCCTGGCGGAGCAGAGCCGGTCGAGCTGGCTCATAACGGCCTGCACGTCCCACAGATCGTTCACCAGGTCGGAGAGGACAATCACGTCGAACTGTCCGCTCAGGCCGATATCATGCGCGTCACACCGGACAAACCTGAGATGGGGATATTTCTGTTCCGCGCGCCGGATCATCCCGGCCGAGAAGTCGATGCCCACCCCCTCAGCGGGCTGCAACGCGGCGAGAAGGTCACCGGTGCCGCACCCGATCTCCAGGACGCGCTGCCCCGGCGGCACCAGATACCGATAAATCTCCGAGACCCGCTCGTGATAAAAGGTGCCCCGGGAAAACCAGTGATCCAGCCTGCACGCAACCGAATCCCAGTGACGCCTGCGTTCTTCCTGATAGCTCAGGAAAGCCTGCCTGTTGCTGTATGCATGCGATGATATCCCTTGCATCCCTCCTCCCTCTCAATCATACTCCATGTATTCGATACCAGGCATAGGTCTTCTCGATACCCTGCCGCAAATCCGTTTTTGCCCTCCACCCCAGATCATTGATTCTCGACGTGTCCAGGACCTTCCGCATCATGCCGTCCGGCTTGGTGCCGTCCCACCGGATCTCGCCCGTATAGCCCGTTATTTCGGCAATCATCCCGGCCAGATCTCGGATGGACAGATCGACGCCTGTCCCGATATTCACGAACTCGCCCATGTCGTCCGCATGGTAGCTGCGCATGAGATGAACACAGGCATCCGCAAGGTCCCCGGCATAGAGAAACTCGCGCATGGGCCGGCCCGTGCCCCAGAGCACCACGCGCGGCGCCCCGCACTCCTTTGCCTCGTGGAACCTCCGGATCAGGGCGGGTAGCACGTGTGATGTCTCCAGGTCGAAGTTGTCTCCCGGGCCGAAGAGGTTCGCGGGCATGACCGAGAGAAAATCCGCGCCATACTGCTGGTGATAATACCTGCAGAGCTTGATCGCGGCGATCTTGGCCACGGCATATGCCTCGTTCGTGGGCTCGAGTCGGCCGGTGAGGAGATAGTCTTCCTTCAGGGGCTGGGGCGCCTCCCGGGGATAGATGCATGACGAGCCGAGATTGAGCAGCTTCTTCACCCCGCTCTGAAAGCTCGCGTGGATGATGTTGGCCGCAATCATCAGGTTTTCGTAGATAAACTCCGCCGGCCGGGTGCTGTTGGCAAGGATGCCCCCCACCCTTGCGGCGCACAGGAACACATGCTCCGGCCTCTCGCGGAAAAAGAAGCTCTCCACGTCGGCCTGGCGGGTGAGATCAAGCTCGTCATGGGTCCGGGTGATGATGTTCCGGTATCCTTCGCTCTTCAGCCTCTCGCTGACGGCCGAGCCCACCAGGCCGGTGTGTCCCGCCACATAGATGCGCGCATCCTTATTCATGACGGCTCATCACCTGGAAACCGCTATTGAGACACAGGAGGTCCCTCCGGGCCTCTTCGAGATCGTGCTCGATCATCTCGCCGACCATCTCCTCAAAGGATATCCGGGCCTCCCATCCGAGCCTCTCCTTCGCCTTGGCCGGGTTGCCCAGGAGCGTGTCCACCTCGGAAGGCCGGAAATACCGGGGATCGATCATCACCACCGCATCGCCCGGCCTCAGGACGAACCCGTCGTGAACGGGTCTGACCTTCGTGATGACGCCCTTTTCCTCCACGCCCGTGCCTGTCCACTCCACGTGGATGCCCGCCAGGGAGAACGCCAGAGAGCACAAGTCTCTCACCGAATGCTGCCTGCCGGTGGCGATGACGTAGTCGTCCGGCTCGTTCTGCTGCAGGATGAGCCACTGGGCGACCACATAGTCGCGGGCATGGCCCCAGTCCCTCTTTGCATCCAGGTTGCCGATGTAAAGCCTGTCCTGGAGGCCCAGCGCGATCCGGCTTACCGCTCGCGTGACCTTGCGGGTGATGAAGGTCTCTCCCCGGACGGGCGACTCGTGGTTGAAGAGAATGCCGTTGCAGGCGAACATGCCGTAGGCCTCGCGATAGTTGACCGTGGTCCAGTAGGCATAGAGCTTTGCCACGCCGTAGGGGCTCCGGGGATAAAAGGGGGTGTCTTCATCCTGGGGGATCTTCTGCACCTTGCCGAACAGCTCGCTGGTGGATGCCTGGTAGAACCGCACCTTTTTGTCCATGCCCAGGATCCTCAGGGCCTCCAGGATACGCAGAGTGCCCACGGCATCGGCCTGGGCGGTATACTCCGGCGTCTCGAACGAAACCTGCACGTGGCTCTGGGCCCCGAGATTGTAGATCTCGTCGGGTTCCACGGCCTGGATGATGCGGATGATATTGGTGGAGTCGGTCAGGTCGCCGTAGTGCATGCGAAAGCGCACGTCCTTTTCATGCGGGTCCTGGTAGAGGTGGTCCACCCGGTAGGTATTGAAGCTCGAAGACCGCCTCTTGATGCCGTGAACCTCGTAGCCCTTATCCAGCAGGAGCTCGGCCAGATAAGCGCCATCCTGCCCCGTGATGCCGGTGATCAGTGCCTTTTTCATGATACGGCCCCCTGATAAAATTGCATTCACCCCATACCACTCGGTGAAGAATGTCTATTTTACCATCATGAAATCCTGTTGTCATTTTTTTACTTGAAAAGTCCTTCCGGTATTCCCGTACGGGACCTTTCCGGATTGACAACAGGGAGAAAACATGTCACCGGAGCGTTAGGAGACTGAACTCGTTCTTCTCTTCACCATCGTGACCCGGATGGCGGGTTTGTGGGGCGCCCCCCGTTGCTTATGTACGGAAACGACAAGAAACCAGGCGGAGTATGCTTCGATATGCCGTATACACGAAGAGTCCGTGCGCGAATGTGCCGGTTGAGAAGATAATGACACGGCTGCACCCCATCATGACGGGCCCCTGCGCCCGTTCAGGAGGCGCCCGATGATCGATCTGAACCGCAAAACCTGGGCCTCTCTGATCGTGGGCCTGCTCTTTTCCGCCGTGGCCCTGTATTTCACCTTTGTCAACATCCCTCTCAAAGAGCTGATCGATTACCTGAAAATCATCAACTACTGGTGGGTCATCCCCTCACTGGTGGTAGCGCTCCTGAGCTATGTGCTCAGGGTGTTCCGCTGGCAGCTCATCCTGCTGCCCGTGAAAAAGACCGGCTTCTGGAGCGCCTTCCACCCGGTGATGATCGGGTTCATGATGAGCAGTGTCTTCCCCGGGCGGGTGGGCGAGATAGCCAGGCCCGCCATCTTCTACAAGAGGGAGAACGTCGCGTTCTCCAAGGTGCTCGCCACGGCGGGCATCGACAGGGTCTTCGACGCGGTGGCCCTGCTTGTGCTCTTCATCTACATACTGGCCACCGTGAGCATCGATCCCTCGCTCGACATCACCTTCGGTGACTATCACCTCACCCCGGCGCTGCTCGACGGGCTGTGGAAGACCACGCTGAAATTCAGCCTCGCCCTCATCGGCATCATCTGCCTCATCAGCTTTTCGACCACGCGGGAGATCTTCAACCAAATAATACTGAAGACGCCCGATATGCTGTTCTTCGCACAGCAGCCGCTCAGGCAGAGGCTTCGGGAAGGGCTGTGCACCAAGGTTACCCGGTTCCTGGACAACATCGCCGTGGGATTCGACATCATCAAGAGTCCGCTGAACCTCGCCCTGGGCCTGGCGCTCTCCTTCGCCCTGTGGTGGCTGCTCGGGCTGGCGCTGTTGCTCATGACCTTCGGGTTTCCCGGGGTGGAGATAACCCTGCTCCAGGCCATGGCCGTGGAGATCATCATCTGCTTTTTCATCATGCTCCCCTCGGTGCCGGGGTACTGGGGCCTGTGGGAGGCAGGGGGCGTGTTCGGGCTCATGATCTTCGGCATCCCGGCAACCGAGGCCGCGGGCCTGACGCTTGCCTATCACTTTTTCCACATGGTCCCGGTCATCATCGTGGGCATCATGTCTGCCATGATCATCGGCGTGAAGCTGGTGAAGACCGTCCCGCAGGAGACCCGGGACTGAGGCCCACAAGGAGCCGTAAATACCGAGGAGTATCCCTGGAGCCTGCAGCATGTTTCCAGAAATCCCAAGCCTTCGAAACACAGGACATATACAGGAGGAGCCCTGTTTCCTGCATTTCTGCTGGGAACAGGGCTCCAATCTTTCTTTTCTCTCTTTCAAACCGGCACCATGCCGGTGTTCCGGCGGCCTTTTTCCGGGCCGGTTATTTGATCTCCCCTTTGAGCTTCACGATGTTCATGCTCGCTTCGGTGGGACTGATCATATTGAGCTGGAGGCCCAGGATGTGAAAGACATCGTTTGTTTCGAACAGCAGGGCGGTTCCTTTCAGGAACCCGGCAAAGCGCTCGTTCCCCTCCACCCCGTCCGCCACCACGAACCAGGCGTTGTCTCTCACTGCAGTGAAGGCGAGGTGCCTGGAATCAGGCGAGAACATCGGAAGCGCTACCCCGTCGTACTCCTGAGACTCCATGCCGTCCTTCACCACCAACCACCTTTCGCCTTTTTTCGCCATGAAGGCATAGTGGTTCGAATCCCTGCTGAACTGGGCAAGGGTGACGAAATCGTAAAGCGTGCCGTCTTTCCCGTCATACACCAGGAGCCACTTATCGCCCCTCCTGGCCATGAACGAATAATGCTTTGAATCCGGGCTGAAGCCGGGCAGGAAGATGTTCGTGTACCTGCCCTCCTCTTTTCCGTCGACAATGGCCATCCAGTCTTTGCCGCTTCTCACGGTGAGGAGATACCGGGCGGAGTCCGGGCTGAAGGCCAGGTCGTTGATCTCGTCATACTGTTTGCCCTGATTCCCGTCCATGACCATACGCATCTTGTCGCCGTCGATGGCCAGATAGGCCATGTGCTTCGAGTCCGGGCTGAACATGGGCATGGCGATGTCTGTGTATTTCGGCCCCTGCTTGCCATCGTATACCATCACGGCCTTGTCGCCGATCTTTGCCGTGTAGGCAAACCGGGTGCTGTCCGGGCTGAACCTGAACACACCGACAAGGTCATACTCAGGCCCTTCCTCCCCGTCCTTTACCACAAACCATTTATCTCCTCTCCTGGCAGGGTAGACCATTTGCTTTGAGTCCGGGCTGAAGATCGGGAACGAAACCTGGTCGTATTCCCTTCCCTCCTTGCCGTCCATCACCACCGCCATTCTGCCCTCCTTCAGGACGGAGTAGGCGAAATGCTGCGAATCGGGGCTGAACACCAGGTTGTGCTTCAGGGGTATGCCTTCGTAGGCCTTGTGCTTCTTGCCGTCAAACACTACCTGCTGCTTTTTCCCGTTCTGGGCGACATATGCCAGGTGCTTCGAATCAGGGCTGTATTCAGGGACGCTCACGTTGTCGAACCGGGCCTCTTCCTTGCCATCGCGCACGACGACCCACTTGATGCCCTCCTGGGCCTTGTAGGCCATGTGCTTCGAATCAGGGCTGAAGACAGGGGTTTCCTTGGCGATCGATTGATACTCCTTCTGGGCCTTGCCGTCATGCATCACGACAAACTTCTTGCCCGCCCGGGCCACGCAGGCCACGTGCTGGGAATCAGGGCTTGGTATGAACGACTCGAATATGATCTGATACTCCTCGACCGGCTCCACCAGCCGGATGATCTCTTCCCTGAGGGCGGCCTTATCTTCTGCGGTAATCGTCATGGGTGCAAGTCCGCAGAATACTAGGGAAACCAAAATGGTGTAAGCAACCTTCCTCTTCACAGATCCCCTCCTTTGTCATGTTAGAATAAGCCGGTTTTTCCTGATGTCTTCACTATACCGTTTCAGACTGGATGTTGCAAGGTTCGCCAGGGTTTGGGGACGGGATTTATGGGGGTATTTCATTATGACCCCTCTCCTAAAGCCCTCTCTCGCAAGGGGAGAGGGGGAATGCAATCCCGCCTTGAGCTGAGCATGGGGGTGTTCGGTAGAAGGTCTGGACGTATTTCCGCACAGGTGCAGTACCCGTCTTTTGCCTGCCATTGACCGGAAATTACGGCCTCAAGATCGATGCTTCCTGCATAAGCATTCTCACCATTTGAACACCTGATTCAAAGATATCACCCATACCGACATCTCCTGCTCCATCTCCAGGCCCGCATAGGGATTGTAGACGATGTCGGTGAAGTCGATGGAGTTCATGTTCTTACTCTCGTTGAACCCCACAAACTTGTCTTTGAGCTGCACCAGGGTCACGTTCAGGTCGATGGCGGTGGGGTGCTGGATCTGCTTGAGCAGCTCATGGAAATCTTTGGGCTTGGGCTTGGGATGGTCCTCGATGACAAACCCGATCCCCGCAGAATAGATGTCCATGTCCGACATGGGCACCGGGCCGAAGAACTCGTCCTGCACGGAAGTGGGTCTGGGCTCATACCCCAAGCGCAGGGCAAGCCTCTTGATGGGCCGTATCTCGATGCCATAGCTGAAATGCCAGGTGTTTTCGAGACCCAGATCGATATGCATAGCCTTGGGGCTGTTCATGTATCCCAGCATCCTGGCGAACCTGAACAACTGTATCTTCTGGTCGAACTGGACCTCGAGCGCCTTCCAAGACTCCCAGTCGGTCCAGTGGGCGTCGCAGGTGAGCACGAGCTGCTTGATCGGCTTGAGCTTGATGCCGAGCTGCAGGCGGGCCGGCCAGGTCATGGTGACGGTGGCGGTGCCCTTTTGATAAGGCGCTGCCTGATAGGGCAGGTCGAACATGGCGGCGATAATGATGGTCATGGGAGAGCGCCCGAGCCAGGCAACGGTGTTCTGGAAACGCTGCCCGTAGGTAAACTTGTAGTCGCCTTCCATGGTCGTCTCCGACTCGCTCTGGTAGCAGGCGCCGAAGGCAAACCAGGAGGTGGGCTCCCACAGAAAACCCAGGTTGTACGAGGTGGTGAAGTAATCCTCCACCAGCAACTCCAGCTCCGCGGCCTTATCGTACGGGGCCATGCCGCCGCCGAACCAGGGCGGGGGGAGGGTCAGCTCAGAGATCACCGGGATCTCCAGCCCCTCGGTGGCTTCGCCCAGTGCGCCGGTGAGCGCCACCATGGTGTTGGGAGTCCTCAGGTTCGACTGAAAGCTGAACAGGGTGACCCCCAGCCCCACCGAGGCGCCTACAGACACGGTATCGGTCAGACTGTACGCCACCGCCGGGGCCGCCAGCACCATGCGGAGGAAGAACGCCTTTCTCCCCATGAAGCTGAACGGATCGCCGCTGTGGTTCTTAAGCCCCACCGCAAAGGGGGCATACTGGCCGAATCCGAAGGTGAGCCGCGACTCTGGCTCGGGCGGCTTGTAGATGATCCCCATGCCCGCACCTGCCAGGTAGGGGATCTCGTAGTCGACGATGGGGATCACCATATACCCGCTCTGCTGCTCGGCCTGTGCGCCGTCAAGAGGATCTTTGCCGTCGTTGAACCAGCCGCCGAAGGGTGCCCAAGGCTCGCCGGTTTCCGGGTCGATCCCCTGGGTATACGTTGCCTCCCGCTTGTTGATGGTGAATATCAGCGCATTGTCGAAGCGGCTGGCCTCATAGGTCGCCAGATGGGCCGGGTTGAAATGCACAGCCAACCCGCCGCACCCCTCGGGATAGGCGGTCACAGCGCTGCCCAGGGACGAGGCCGCGGGGCAGACCGCGAGCTGCTCGAAGAGCCCTGCATGCGCCCGCATGGGGCTGATCAAACCCGCGATCAGCAGCAGGCAAATAGCCGGAAACCTCCTCAATAGCATAATAAACTCTCCCCTCATAGGACAAAGCTGAACGGGGCCCTGACCGTAAACGTGAAGCCCGACCCTGTGAGACTGTACCCGAGACTGAAAGAAAGGGTGGTCTTGTTTGTTGCTTTCCAGCCCAAGCCCACGCCGAACGTGGCCTCAGATCTGTCTCCGGACTCAACGTCCTGAGCTGCACCCGTATACTTATATGCAGAGCTGAAATGATAGGTGTAGCTGAAAGACGAGTTCACCGATACTTTGTAAGAAAGTGCATAGCCGATCCCTGCCCCCGCGGAGATGGAGTTCCCTGTCTCCACCTCTTCCAATATTAGTTGATCCATAACTCTGTAATCCAGCCCAGTGGCATCCATGCGGTAGTTGTAGCCGAGGTTCCAGAAGGCCACAACAGGATCGATCTGCTTGCTGAAGCTTGCGGTGAGCGAAAAGTCATACACACCGTTGCCGGTCGAGAGCTCTGTCTCGGGGTTGATCTTGAAGGGGCTCCTGCCCGTGGGTAATGAGGCGCTCAGGCCCAGAATAGTCCGCACATCGCCGGCCTTCGACTTGATGGGCTGGATCAAAAATCCCAGGGTAATATCACCGATGTCGGTTTCATCCAGCTCCTCGTCAGTGCCCACTTCGTTGTACCGGTATACGAAAGGAATGCTCGTGCTGAAGGTCAGATTGTCGAGGATGCTGTACGATGTGGTGATGGTGTGTTTGATCTCATGGTCTATCTGACGCTCGATCAGGAGCTGATTGAGAATCCTCTCGCTTGGGGTATACTTGTAAGACAGCGTATAGTCGAGCCCGAGCGTATGCTTTGGATCAAGAGAGTATTCTCTTCCCACTGCTTCGAGCACTTCCTTCTCCTTCTCCTGCTTCTCCTGCTCGGTGATCTCCAGCCTTCTCCTGGCGCGGCTCTCTTCTGTCAATTCGTTGATCCGTTTTTCCAGCTCTTCGATACGGTTCAGGAGCTCTTCTCTTCCTGTCTCCTGCTCTTGGGCGCTCCCGTCGGCTGCACAAACAAGGCAGCAAAAAAGCACAGCAATTAAAACAGCGAGTCTCTTCACGTATGGTCTCCTCTTGCTGAAACCTGTCAATTCATAATTGGGCCCGGAGCACGCAGTGCGACATCAATAGACATTGATGCTCTTGAACTGGTATCTCCTGTTCGCGTCCTCGTCGATCCTCCCGATGGATTCCATGAACTTCTGCTGCTCGATCAGAATGGCCGAACGTGCATGCTCGGGAAGAACATCGCTCGTCCTGGTGATCTCCACGAGCCGCAGGTCCTCCTCCTTGAGGAGAAGCGCATCCATGGTGACACCGCCGTCGGTCACGATAAACACGATATTTCTATGCCACATTTCTTCGAATTCCGATAAGGTAAAGCTGATGTTGCCCATGAAGGGGTCGGCAAAGAACACATGCTCGCCATATATGCCACGGTAAACCACGAAGTGGTTGTACCCGAAAAACTCGATCGGAATGATGCATGGCTTGTCGAGCTTCTTCAGATCTTCGAACTCCGCGGTGTATCCCGCGCCCTGGTATCCGAGAACCGTGACGAACCGCTTCATGTCCAGCAGAGAGAATGCGCGCTTCTCCTCCAGCTGTTTGATGTCGCCATACTCCATCAGACCCTGAATCACCTGCTCCTCGGTGAAGTTCTCGCCCAGGTAGTAGTTCAGGAGGGTTGCCAGCGCCGCAGAGCCGCAGCTGTAGTCATACTGCTGCTTGACGATGTTCTCGTCCTTCATGACAGAGTACGGTTTGACCTCATATTTCAAAACATGCTGAATTCCAGGCACTTCGGGGAACAACGCCATTTCGCTTTCCGGTACGTCACTGACGGGATGGATCGTGGTAAGCAAAGCCAGGACGATAAGGAAACCAGCGATAACCTCCATAGTCCGGATTCTCCCAGATTTGCCCGTCCCTGTCAATTACCGGGTATCTGGATGCCGAGATGATGAACTGTCATGCCGTCGATGGCGCAGGGGCCGAACTGGTTCCCTCCGAAATCCACATTTTCAACCCGGATGCTGCCGGACATGGGTGCGTTGTAGAACACCGAGGTCGACGTGACAGCACCGTCATCATAGGTACCGACATCAATGGTTACAGGCCTGTCGTTCGCAAGATCGCCGAACTTGAACTTCCCCGAAAAAATCCAGGATGACGGATCTTCCGGCGCACCGAGCGCGTTGCCGGCAAATCGGATGCCGGTGAGGCTGAGCGATTCGGGCTGGGTATTGTAGGTGTATTGCAGAGAGTCGATGGTGATCTCTGTCTGATACTCGATGTCGATGCCGGACATCCCATCGCCGTGGGGGCCTATGATAAACGTGTCCGAAGTCCCCTTCCTGAGGTTTTCCAGACTGATGCCGCCCAGGTCCTGGTCGCAGAAGACGAAGTTCCCGACGGTATAGGTCCTCGGATCTACATGATTGGAAAGATTCATGAAAATATATGTATCCCCCTCGCCGGTGGTACCGATTTCAAGGGTATTGAAGTCGTCGTATTCAGAGGGGGTGTTCATGGAGAAGTAGCCGCCCTGGCCGTCATCGATGGTGAAATCGTTGAGCTCGATCCAGTGACTGGGCGTGTGCTCGGTGTCGGAGAACCGGTATGAATCGGCGTGAATGCGCAGCTGAGAATCGCCGATGACATAGGTGATGCCCGAGCGGGCTCTCACCTCGGAGAGTTCATTTTCACTCATCCGGCTCATCTGAGCCGGGACGGAAATGGGGAGAAGAAAAACGAAAAGAGCAAACAGTGCGAAATGCCGGAAAAAAAAACTGTATTCTTTCCTGTCGTGGCTCATACCTCGATCTCCTTTCATTCCCGCCTGCTTTATACGAACCTGATCTCGCTTTCTGCACATACTGTCTCTTCGATCGATTCACTCATAATCTTAAGACAAGCAAGATAAATCTCCCTGCCTCAAGAGCCTGCTCATCGTCGCTCAAAAAAGGATTGATGCCGCTCCTCTGAGGCTTGACTCTCGGAGAGGGCTCAGTGCGCCCAGATGTCCACCCAGCTGCGGTTCAGGATATCGATGCCGAGTCCCGAGATATAAATGTTTCCCAGCGTGCCGGCATTGGGGCCGCTGAGAGAGGCTGTGCCGTCCAGCTTCACATCGGCGGTGATGGGCCCCGCCACATCCAGGCTGAATACCTGGGGGAACCCGATGTGCACGACGCTCACGGGGGCCCAGCCCGGGTCTCCAAACGAGCCGTGGGCGTAGATGCCTTCATACGAGGTCGTCACATCGATAGCGACCGTTCCCTGCATGATGATGGGCCCCCACACTCTCAGGTTGGAGAGCCCGACATAGCCGGCGCTCGTTGCAGCCGCAGCCATCCAGGTCTGCTCGCCGATGCCTTCATTGGCGATGCCGTCAATGTCGCCCCATGACAGATAGCCGATATCGAGCTGGTCGATCACGACGCTCATGGTCACGAAAACCCCGCACTGGTTGCCCGGCCTGCTGTTATAGATGTCTACATAGCTCCACGGGTTGACGTACATGGCGAGCGCGCCGAGATTTACCGTGCCGAGCACCTGGCCCGGGGCGCCGGGGGCTGCAAGAAAGACCGCGAAGTCCATCTGGTCCACGGTGATCTGGAGGGAGCCGAGGCCGAACCGC
>JAHDRW010000017.1 GCA_018433085.1 Deltaproteobacteria bacterium
CCGCTTGGCGTGTCCGACGATGAATTCGAGTGGATCGTTGCGAAGTGGCAGGGCTGGTGGGAACTGATGAGAGAAAGGATCTGACGGCATGGAAACCCCGGTATACTCAGCCAAGGAGTTTGCTTCTCTGCTCGGCATTTCGAAAACGACCCTGCTGAAAATGGAGACTGACGGCACCCTGCCGCAGCCCCGGATGGACAACGGGATGAGGGCATATATGCCCCATGATGTCCGGGAGTATCTCAAGCGGCTCGGGAAGCCGCCCCTTGTCGAGGTGAAGCGCCGGCAGATATTCCTCAACTTCAAGGGCGGTACCGGCAAGACGAGCATCTCGGCCTTCTACGCGTTCAGGCTGGCAGAGCTCGGCATGAACGTGCTCATGATAGACCTCGATCCCCAGGGACATCTCACCCAGTGCCTCGGCATCGACCACAGCTCGTTCGACGCCACGCTCTACAACGTCCTCATCGAGCGGATGGACATCCGCGACGTGATCATCGACACCAAGATGAAAAACCTCAAGCTCATCCCGGCCAACCTCGACCTCTCGCCGGTGGAGCTCTCGCTCACATCCATGAATGCCCGGGAACTGAGGCTGAGGAAGAGCCTTGCAGCCATCCAGGACGAGTACGACGTCATCGTCATGGATGCCTCGCCGTCCATCGGCCTGCTCAACTTAAACGGCATCCTCGCCAGCAACGAGCTTTTCGTTCCGGTGCTGGCGGACTTTCTCTCGTATCACGGACTGAAGATCCTCTTCGAGACCCTCACCACCATCGAGGACGACTTCGACTTCCTTCTGGACAACATCTACATCTTCCTGAACCACTTCAACGCCTCCCACAACATCTGTCTGCGATCGAAGGAGGCGCTGGAGAGGCACTACAGCGGATATCTCATGAAGACCATCATCCGCCAGGACACCAAGATCGCCGAGGCGGCGAGCATGGGGATGCCCATACACCAGTACGCCCCGACCAACCGGGGCGCCCTGGACATCAACTCGTTCATCAGGGAAATTTTTCCCAACCTGCCGATTGCCTTTTAGGGGGTTTTATGATTATTCTATCATCCAGTAGAGCATGCACTTTCGCCTTGGACGCGACCTACATTGACCTGAGGAGAAAAAGCGTATGAAAGACGGCTTCGATAAAAGCGTGGCTGAAAAAATGCCCAAAATCCAGAGAAAAAGGCCCAACAGGCCTTGGAATGTTGATCCCGTCCTCATAAAGGCCCAGGAGGAGAGCAGGGCCCGGGCAGCGGAAACGAAGCAGGTCCGGAGAGAAGTGAAGGAACCTGAAGGGTCCCGGGTGAGGCAGACGAGGAAGGAAGAGAGAGGGACGCAGGCGTCCCAGGCGAGCCGGATCAGGGAAGAGGCGAAAGAGCCCGAGGCCCTCCAGACGAGCCCGGTGCTTGGAGAAGGGGGAGAGCCCGAACCGGTCCGGGCGGGCATGGCCGTTCAGCAAGAGGCTGCGGAGGCCGGGGGCATCGAAGAACCGGTCGCCCAGGGAGCAAGCGCCCATGAGGCCGATCCTGCAAAGAGGGCCGTATCTCTGGATAAGGAGCTGGACGTCCTGTCCCTGAACGATACCCCGGCCAGGGGTAACGGGGATCTGGCGAAGGCCGTCGAGACCATCAAGGACCTCAATTCGGATTTCACCCAGATCATCTTCGAGCGCAAGGCCATCCAGCAGAGGCTGGACAGAAGCGCCCGGACCATTGAAGAGGTGGAGCGCGAAAACGCTCAGCTCAGAGAGAAGATCTCGTCGTTCGAGCGGGACGCCGTCGATGGCACCCTGATCGAGCGGGAGATCGATTTCCTCAACGAGCAACTCGAAGATGCGGATCTCTATATCCAGAACATGATGGGCCTTTTGGATGAGAAGGCGCAGACCGTTGAACAGGAGTCTTCCCTGCGCAAGGACCTGGAGGGCCGGCTGGAGAAGATCAGCAGGGAGATTCACGAAAAGGCGAAGCTCGATGTCAAGGTTTCCATCCTCGAAAGGGACTTGAGCATCAGCCATACCCGGCTCAAGGATCTGGAATCCAGGCTCGATGACGAGTACCAGAAGAGGGAGCCCCTGGAACAGGAAATCGTCGAGCTCAAGAATGCCCTCGACCGGGTGTACTCGTCTCTCGCCCATATCCGTCTGAAGGCAAAAAGAGAGGTGTATGGATCCTGATACAACCAAGAAGGTGAGCGAACTCCTGAATCTCATGGAGGATATATCCTCGGACGTGGACGCGAAGTCGGGTCTGGCAGTCCTCTCGGAGAGGGTCGGGGTTCTGGAGAACAAGCTGGAAGAGCTCGCCATGAGGTTCGAACAGCTCGAGCGGCTGTATCAGGAAAAGCGCATGCACCTCAGGTCGCTCAAGCAGGAGCTGCGCGACCTTTTCCCTGAAAACCCGTCCTAGGGTCAGGATCGGGGTCACAGGATCGGGGTCAGGTCTCAACATATGACAAAATTTGTCATATGTTGAGACCTGACCCCATGACTGGTGTGACAAAATTTGTCATATGTTGAGACCTGACCCCATGACTGGTGTGTTGAGACCTGACCCCATGACTGGTGACCCCATGACTGGCTCTATTTCTGGATCGTGATGTCGTGCTTCTTGATGAGGTCGTGCAGGGTCGGCCTGCTGATGTCGAGGTCGGTGGCGGCCCGGGTGATGTTGTAGTTGTTCCGCGCCAGCGCCAGGCTGATGGCCGCGACCTCGGCCTCGTCCCGGATTTCCCTTAGGCTCTTCACCTCCCCGCCGGTCGATTCCAGGTCGATGTCCCGGGGCTCTATCCGGTCTCGCTCGGCCATGACCACGCCCCTGCGGATCCGGTTCTGCATCTCCCGGACGTTGCCGGGCCAGTCATAGCTCGTGACGGCGTCCATGGCCGCGGAGCTGAACCCTTTGAACTTGGGACCGATCTCCTGAGAGTAGGTGTCGAGGAAGTGTTTCGCCAGCACGGGGATATCCTCGGGCCGCTCTTTGAGGGCCGGAACGTACAGGGGGACCACGTTGAGACGGTAATAGAGATCTTCCCGGAAGAGGCCGTCCTTCACGGCCCGGGTGAGATCCACATTGGTGATGGCGATGACCCTGGCGTCCACCCGGATGGGTTCCTTGCCCCCGATCCTCTCGATGGTGCCTTCCTGCAGGAACCTCAGGAGTTTGACCTGGAGCGTGAGGGGGAGCTCTCCGATCTCGTCGAGCACCACGGTGCCGTGCTGGGCCCGCTCGAGCTTGCCGACCTGCCGCGCGTGCGCCCCGGTGAACGACCCTTTCTCATGCCCGAAGAGCTCGCTTTCCAGCAGGTTTTCCGGGATCGCCCCGCAGTCGACGATCACCAGGGGTCTGTCGGAACGATCACCCATCTGGTGGATGGCCCGCGCGAGACGCTCCTTCCCCGTGCCGCTCTGGCCCTGAATCAGGACGGGATAGCCGGTCCTGGCCACCCTTCTGGCCCGCTCGAAAAGCTCCATCATGGGTTTCGAGGTGGCGATCATGCCCTCGATGGGCGTCTTTCCGGTCACCGCCTCTTCGAGCTCGGTCACGTGATGTTCGAGCCGCGAAAGGTAGCAGGCGCGTTTGAGCACGATCTTGAGCTCATCGATGTTCACGGGTTTCTGATGGTAATCATAGGCGCCCTTGCTGATGGCCCTGACCGCGATTTCTTTATGGGTGTTTCCCGTGATGACGATGACCTTCAAGGGCCTGGGCACGCCCGTGATCTTCTCCAGCAGGCGGAGCCCTTCCGTCGCGCCGTCCGGGTCGGGCGGCAGGCCCAGATCCAGAAGCACGACAAGCGGCGGCCGGGCGTCGATGATTTCCATGGCCTGCCTGGCATCGCCTGCCACCGAGACCTCGTAGATATCGGCGAGGCCCCACTTCAGCTGTTTGGCCATGCTCGTTTCGTCTTCAACGATCAGGATGTGTTCTTTGTCCATAGCGAGATCATGATCCCTTGTCTTGTGCCTGTATTTTGTCCCCGGAACCTCTTGCCCTAAAAAAGAGGTCCATTAAAGAGACTAGTCGGGAATACGGATTGTGAACTTTACCCCCTGCGCCGGCCGGTTGACGACCTCTATCCCGATACCGAGCTGGTCGGCGACACTCTTCACCTGCCAGAGCCCGAGCCCGGTGCCGCTTCTCTTGGTGGTCTGGAAGGGCTTGAACAGCCTCTCCCTGACGAACTCTTCCGTCATACCCGAACCGTTGTCCTCGATGGAGATGAAGACGGCCCCGTCGTCTCTACCCGCCTGAATCGTTATCATGCCCTGGCCGGCCACGGCCTCGGTCGCATTGATGATGAGGTTTTCGAGGATCCTCTCGATCATGTCCCGGTTTGTCCGCACCTCAAGGCCGGGTTCCACCGATGTGGTCACGGTCAGGTCTTCGAGCCGGGGGTCGAGCTTGGAAAGGAGGATGCCGATCATATCGCCGACCGGGACGGTCTCCCGGGAGATCTCTTCCTTCGACGGCAGGGCCCCGAGCCTCGACATGACCTTGTCGATGCGGCCGAGTGTCTGGGAGATGGTCTCGATCATGTCCGCCCGGAACTCCTCGCTCTCCATATGGTTCGGTGCGTTCTGAAGGATCAGGGAGAGGTTGCCCGCCGCATTTTTGAGGTCGTGGAGCACATAGGCCGACATGCGGTTGAACGCATTCACCTCCTTGTTGACCGCGAGCTCCTGGGCGAACCGGGCGCTCATGAGTGCCGCGCTCGACTGGGAGGCGATGGCGGCGAGGAGGTCGATATCGTCCCGGCCATAGGGGGTTCCGGGGTTTTCCCTGCCAACGGCGATGAAGCCGATGAGCCTGTTCTCCACCATCATGGCCACCGCAAGCTCGATCCTGGAGAGGTCCAGAAGGTCCTGATGGCCGGTGACGATGGTTTTCCAGAGGGTGTCGTCCGGGCCGTGCGAGGTCTTTCTGAGAAACGAGTGGTTGCGCTCGAGATAGGTGATGAGCGGCTCGTCCTCGCCGATAATCTGGTTCGGGAGCCGGGAGGGGAATGCGTAACCGCACCGGAATTCCGCGCCGTGCCTGAGGAAGACCGAGAGCTCGCTGATGTACATGCTGTCGAGGATAACCTGGGCCGTGACATGGATGATCTGCTTTTCATTGAACGCGATGGAGAGATACCCGCTCAGCTCCCCCCACTCCTTGCGGTAGTCGTACTTGTTTGCGAAAAAGTGCGTGTCGATGAAAAACTTCAGGCCCTGCCTGGCGTCCCTTGACGCGAGGATGAAGGCGAGCACGAACAGGGCCATGAACACGAAGAACCCCATGCCCACGAACGAGATCTTCAGCCCGAGCCGTTGGACGCCCAGAAGGAAAAGGCCCATGGCCACCAGGTATGCCCCGATGCTCAGAAAGGTGAATGAATGGTAGACGATATACCGCGATACGAAGATGTCCATCTCGAAGAGCTTGAACCGGATGGAAAAGAAGAGCACGAAGACGATCCCCACGAGAGAGACCAGGGAGTGCAGCATGAGCATATCCACCTGGATGCTCAGCGTGCTCAGCCGGTACACCCCCATGAGCAGGAATGCCACGCCCAGTGCGATGACGCCCAGCACGGGATATTTGAGCACGCGCTTCTGCTCGTCCGTGCTCGACCGGTGGATGTTCTCGACGATCCACATGAACATCACCGCGCTGACGATGATGAAGACTGCATGCGCCTTGGCCACCCACCCGAGGCGGATGAGACCGTCCACATCCCTCGTGATAGTCATTTGAGGGAAGTACAGCGCCAAGGCGGCGTAGAGGGCATATATGATGATCAGAAACCGGCGTTCCCAGGTGATGAACGTCCTGCTTCTCGCCAGTCCTGTTTCCATGGAGGTGACGGAAAGCAGGAACGCCCCGGCCCCGGCCATTTCGAAGAACGACGCGCACTGGAGGGGGAGTGAGCCTTCCCGGAGTACAAACAGGATATAGCAGAACTCGGCACCCGACAGGAACAGGAGCCCTGCCGCCATCGATCTCCCGTAGCGGGCGCCGCTGCGGGAGAGGATGATCATGCCCCCGGCAAAGCTGATCAACGCAGTAATCGAGAAGATCAACAGTTCCATCGAAACACCATTCTTTTCCGGATATGTATCAGACAACAGGGTTACTGTCGAGAAATTTAACGGCTGTTTTTCTATGCTATAATGGTTGCGGGAAGAAGGCAACGAGGGCAATAACGAGTTTTTGATTCATTCCTGAAGCGACTCCATGAATGCAACTTAAAGAGAAAAATTATGCTAAGTGTCGATAAAATTAACAGCATTGGATGCCAATACAAGGATAATATTCGTAACATAATGATATAACATATTAATTTTAATTGGCACTAATTGTGCTATATTATAGAAAAAATTGTGAGGTGATATCGTGAAGAGGGTAATGTTCTTATTCATATTCATGCTTTGCCTGAGCGTTCCGGCCGGCCTTTTTGCCGCACCGGTCACATTGACGGATGTGACCCAGTTTACCGCAACAGGAACGAATCCGGGTGGAGACTTGGACGACTATGGTTGGGGAGATGTGAACAAGCTTGATGGCATTACCGATTATGTGGCATGGACGCACCATTTCGTGTTTGAGCCCCCTGCGAATGATCTTCTCTATGCATCATTGACAGTGAATCTCTATGATGATGAGAGAGATAAATTTTTTAATCCATTCACCTGGGAAGCAGCGATCGGTTGGGGTGAATCAGGACAATGGACCGTTGATGACGTGGATACCGGCGCTTATCAGTACGACATAAATGTGAACTATCTTCTGGACGGTTCGTTCTCCGTAACTCTTGCCTCTGCATGGGGGGATTTTTATATCCAAGACTCGACACTGAAAATCGACTACGAGAGCGCCCCTGTCCCCGAGCCCGCCACCCTGGTTCTTCTCGGCAGCGGCCTGCTGGGCCTTGCCGGTTTCAGGAGAAAGAAGAGCTGATCGTTTTTCAACCACCTTACGCGAACGCAAGCCGGCGGTTTTTTAACCGTCGGCTTTTTTTTCGTCTACAGGGGCCGGCCGATCTGGAGCACGAAGACCGGCCCTTCTTCGTCCAGACCCTCCGGCTGGGCCACGGGCCAGGCAAGCCCTGCCCTGAACGCGGAGAGGTTTCCCCAGGCGATCTCCATCGAGGTGATGAGCTCGAAGCCCGCCCCCGCGATCATCTGGTCCCTGCTCAGGGTGTCCGAGCATACCCCGGCGTCGACAAACGCCCCGATGCTCAGGCGGTGGAGGAAGAGGGGGAGCGTCTTGTGGCCCTGATGGATCTCAGCAAGCGGGCAGTACACCTCGACGCTCGTGGTCACGGCCCTGTCCGCCTCGAGGATGTTGGCGGAAAACCCCCGGACAGGGAACAGCCGCGAGGGGCGGCGGGTGAAATAGCCCTCGCCCACATCGCCTCCCACCCGGAAGGTGCCGTGTCCGGGCGAGACCTCTCCCCAGCTTTTCCCGGCCTGGAAAAGGGCGGTCAGAAAGAGGTCTTTCCCGTACAGAAAACGTAGTGTCCCATACAGGGACCGGCGTCCGCCCGAGTACGCCTCTGCCGTGAGCGACGGGGTGCAGGGGCCGATCCGGCCCTGCAGGGAAAGATCGCCCCACAGCTCATGGTCCTTCCCGTCATCGTCATGGTCCTCCAGCGGCTCATAGGTCAGCCCGTGGAGCGAGAGCGAGGCCCACGGCATTCCGGGAGGCCGTATCCCCACCGAGATCTCGTGCCGCGACTCCTCGGTTTTCGGGGTGTTGGCCGGGTCGTAGGAAAGGGGATAGCGGGCAAAGGCGAGGGAGAGGTTCCGGATGCCCGTTCCCGCCTGGAGAGAAAGGTAGTCGAGGTTAAAGGAGTATCGGAAGCCTGCCCGCAGGGTATAGTCGCCGCTTACGTCCCTCCCCCAGGTGGCGAGCCCGGCCTGCACGTCGGAGGGGCCCGCGTAGAGATCAGGGGCCATGAAGTTGGGGATGATGCTTGGCCACGGGGAATAGGGAAGGGGTTCCAGGTCGGCTGCAGGTTCGGGCTCCCGGGGCGCGGAGGCCGGGGCGCCCTTCGGGGAGACAGGCGACCCCTCGATCCGTCCGCGCTCTACGAGCCATCCGGAATCGCTCAGATCCAGGTATGCGTTGTCCCTGGGAAGGACGGCCCCCTGCCCGCTGCCGGCCGCTGCGGTCATGTCCGCGCGGCGGATCCGGAAGGTCCCGCCGGAGTTGGAGGAAAACACGAGTCCTTCTTCAGTCCACCAGGGGTCCATCTCCACGCTCCCGGAATCGGTCACCCGCTTCCACGTGGTGTCATACACCCAGATGTCCCAGTTCCCGCCCGTGTTGGCCGAGACCGCGACCCGGTCTCTCTCATCGAGGACCGGCCCGGAAAGCTGGATAACGCCCGCAGGCGCGGGGAGCTCACGCTGGACCGCGATGCGCATGCCCAGGGGGCCCTCTTCGATCCGATAAAGCACGATATGCGGCCGGGACCCTTTCCGGGACACGGCCACTCCCCCGGGGGCCGGGTCCCAGATATGCTCCTTTCCGGGATCGAGAACCACCCCTCCCCGGTGCCCGGCGATCCGGACGATGCCGTCCTGTCCGTACTCGGATAGCCACAAGACATTGTCCGAGTCCACATGCCCGTATCTTCCCCGCTGCCTGACCTGTTTCCTGCCGGGATAAACGCCCGAGGCGTTCCAGTAGATGAAGGGCTCGGGCCAGTAGCCCTCGATGGGCACGCCTTCCCCGTTGCTGCCGGCGCCGGGCGTCTCCTCGAGAAAATCCGACCAGAGCGCTGGCCAGGTCTTTCCGAAGACATCGACGGCCTTCAGATCGATCTCGATGGGGATGACGCCCCCGCCGTGGACGAGGAGAAACTCCCGGATCCTTTCCCAGCCGTAACGGCTCAAGACCCATTCCATGAACGGGATGCCGTGGATCCGGTAGGCGTGGTATCCGGGCCATCTGCCCGGATGGTTGCTGATCTGGGAGATGTCGTCCGGGACAGAGGCGCGGAAGAGGGCCGTGCGGTACGGGTCGGCGAGGCCGGAACCGGTGTACGACGAGTACAACAGGGCGCTGGTCCCTTCGAAAAACCAGGGGGGAAGGACGAGGTTGGGGGACGAGATCTCTCCGAATAACGAGCGGCCGGCTGCGGGCAGGCCTGCCCGCAGCGAATACATGCCCAGGAGGCACAGGCCCTTGAAGTAGAAGTACATCCACGGATCGGCCTCGAGGTACCCGTCTTCCAGAACGCCCGGGGCCCGGAGCGGTATCCGGATCTCCCGGTGGGGTATCATGTGGACCGAGGGCCCGGGCAGGTCGATGCTCTCATCCAGGATCACCTGCACGGGTCTCGCCACCGGCAGGTCCTGCCGGGCGAGGAAATCGAGTGCGCCGGGCGTCTGCTGCACGAGCCGGGACACGATTGCCTCTTCGCCCGGCGGGTAGGAGAAGGTTACGCCGGATGACTCCACCTGCACCAGTTCCGCCGTATCCGCAGGCGCTTCGAGGAGAAGCGCTAGGAGAAGCGTGATGATGACCGCGCGGATGCCCTGTCCGATGCCTGTTCCTCCCGGTAACGGTGAAAGAAACTGCGCCGTCTATCCTTGGGGGTCGGACGGGGAACCGCCGCTCGCAGGCGTGTTTCCCGGCACGAGCCCGGCTATGCGCTCCGGATGGGAGTAGACGCAAAAACTGTCCTGTTTTACGCGGCCCACCAGGGTAAGCCCGGCCCTCTGCGCGGTCTCGGCCCCCTGTCGCGTGGTGGCCGCCTTGCTGATCACCACGGGTATGCCTGCGTTCGCCGCCTTGGTGATCATGCCCGAGGGTTGTCTCCCCGTGCACCCGAGCACGCACCCGGAGAGGTCGATCCCGTTGAGCAGCGCGTGGCCGATCACCTTGTCCACGGTGTTGTGCCTGCCGATGTCGCTGCTCTTGGCGACGAGCTCGTCCTTGGAGAACAGCACCGAGCAGTGCGCGCCGCCGGTGCGTTCCCAGAGCTCGGAGACGATGTGGGAGATCACGGTGAAGATGAGCTCCCGGTCGATCACCAGCGAGCTCCGGACGTGCGATATGAGCGTGCCCGAGGTGGGGCCGCCGCAGGACTCGATGATGCCGCGCAGGGAACCGGACCGCTCCGCTGCCGTCACCTGGACCGTGAGCCCCTGAACCCGGACATCCTGGATTTCTCCTGCAAGGCCCTCGCTGACCACGAACCCCGCGCCCAGTTCCCGGAGCTGAACGGGTGAGGCCACGAGGGTGCTCATGGGCCTGTTGTTCAGGACGATGACCACGACATCTTCGGTGCAGACCTCCTGCTCCGTCTCCCGGACGACTCCCTTATCGGACGTCCAGCAGCGTATCGCGCCCATCGTGTCGGTAAGATCCTCATTCCATTTCATAGCAGAGTGATATACCATGAAAAATTCCTGCGCTCAATTAAAGGATGCGCTCGGCTCTAAGCGTTTTTTCTGACCACGAGCTCGTACAGGGCGATGCCCGCGCTCTGGGACACATTGAGGGAATTGAAGGGGCCCCTCATCGGGATGTGGGCAACGATATCCGCCTCCTTTTCCATGCCGGAGCGGATCCCCACATTTTCTCCGCCCAGGACGACGGCAAGCCGGTCATAGGACGGGACCTCCGATACGGGCACAGGGCCCTGCGCATCGAGGCCCACGACCCAGAACCCCTCTTTCTTGAGCTCCCTGGCCGCCGTCCTCAGGTTTTTGACCCGGGCGATGGACGCGTGCTCGGCCGCTCCGGCAGAGGCCTTGATCACGGCAGCGGTCACATGGGCGGCCCTGTCTTCCGGAATGACGATCCCCGCATCGGCAAGGGCATAGGCGGTACGGATAATGGCCCCGGTGTTCTGGGGATCTTCGATGGAGTCCAGGAGGACCACGACCTTTTTCTGCATCAGCTCCTTGAGGGGTACATAGCGGTAAGGCGACACGCGCGCCACCACGCCCTGGTGAAAGGTGGACCGGGCGATGTGGTCGAGCTCTTTTCTTGACAGGGTGATGACGCGGATCTTTCCGGCCGCACCGGCTATCTCGCCGTAATTCTGCCGTGCCGTCATGATCTCGTAGAAGGTTCTCCTGCCTGCGGCCAGGGCCTCCATCACCGGATTCATTCCATAGATGACTTCCAATCTTCACTCCTTTTTCTTAGGGGCATTGCTCAAAAAACCGGGTCGGCACGGACAACACCGCCTCGGTCCGGCTTGAACGGGTGTCTCATACTAACCCATATCTTCACGGATTACATCATGGTTTTTTTCACGTGCTCGAGGCCTTTGTTCCGCCCCTTTTTCATGAGTCGGGAACCCAGCTCACCCGGTATTCCAGGGTCCCGGGCATCCCGATTCCGGGCTGGTGCTCCTGCCTCCGCCAGCCTCCGGTGATCCCGAGGGAGGATGCGGCCGATGAAAAGTGGAACATGGCGATGCCCATGTCGATGCACTGGAGATCCAACTGGGAAAAAAGCCTCCGGTATCCGGGGGTCCGGGAGAGGAAGAAGTGGACGCCCGTCTCCGTGACCACGACCCGCCAGGGCTGCCTGTTGGATGCCGACGGGGCGAGCCGCACCATCTCCAGGGCCTCGCCGTACGCGCCGGCCCCTGCCGGGTCGAAGGGGGTCGAAAAATCATCGCGGAAGAAGAGCTCGGCAAAGGGTTTCCGGTTTTTCGAACCCGCGCCCATGACGAAGAGGGAGTCCAGGATGGAGCGTTTCCCTGCAACGTACCCCACCGGGCTCACGGCCGGAATGACCTCGTCCGGGGTCAGGTCCACGGCCCTGCCGTAATAGTCCCGGCTGAAGGTCCCTCCCATCCAGCAGGTGCCCAGCCCCAGCCCGGTGCAGAAGAGGATGATGGATTCAAAGGAATAGCCGAAATCCTCCCAAGCCGCGGGAGATGGCCGTGCGACCCCCACCAGGGTATGGCGCGCGCCCCTGATCACCCCGTAGGTGCCGGGGGTGCGGGTTTTTTCGGGCACAGGAGAGTCCACGAGCCGGAAGCGCAACGTACTGCCGAAGGGCGGGGCGTCGAGGGAGTCGATAAAGCCCTGTATCCGGTCTTTGAGATCATCGGCGAGATGCTCCCGCCGGTAGCTCCTCCACGACTTTCTCCGCCGGATGAGCTCGGTCACCGGCTCCGTGTAATGTGCCATGAAAAGGTTCCTCCTCGTCTTTATGATACTACTATACTAGCGGCCCAGGTATTCGTCCACCCACGGGCGGATTTCCGCGAGGGCCTGTTCATAGGAAACCCGGGTGCTCCACCCCAGCTCGGTCTTTGCCTTTGTGGTGTCCACATCGTTGTCCCTGCCCATGATCGCTGCAACGAGCCTCGTTACGGGCGGGCGAATGTTCAGCGGGGTCAGCATCCTCTCCGAGATTGCACCGAGCCTCCAGGCAAGGGAAAAGGGGATGCTGAACCCGGGTTTTTTCCCTACCATGGCCCCCAGGTCTGTCAGATAGCGCTTCCAGGTCACGTCCCAGTCGTCGCGCAGGTGGTAGGTGCTGCACTCCGGACCTGTCCGGGTGCCGGCCAGGATCATACCGCTTACGAGATTGTCCACGTAGACGAGGCTGGCGCTGTATCGGCCGTGATCCAGGAGGGGGACGAACAAGCCCCTGAACCTGTCCACGATGTCCCTGACCCAGACGCTCCCCGGGCCGGTGACGTTTGCGGGCCTCACGATTACGGCATTCACCAGGCCCTGCTCGTGGAAGGAGCGCACGAGCCGCTCGGCCTCCAGCTTTGCATCGTTGTACGGTACCCCGGACATGCATGCCCCGTCGCACTCTTTCATCCCCTTGAGGTGTCTGCCGAGACCGCATGCGGCGATCGAGCTCACGTACACGAAACGCACGCCTTTCCCCGCGCTCTCGGCCAGGAGATTCCCGGTGCCTTCGACAATGGGCCCATAGAAGGACTGCCTGGTGCCCCAGTCCGTTACCCGGGCCGCCAGATGGAACACGATATCGATCCCCTTCAGGATACCCTTCAGACCTTGAGGATCGTCCAGATTCCCCCGGCGGATGTCGCCCGTGTAATCCCTGATGTGGTCGACCGCCTCTCCCGGCAGGACGAGGGATCGCACCTCCATGCCCTGGCGGGCAAGCTCTTTGACCAGCCGCGAGCCGATGAAGCCGGTGGCGCCGGTGACCAGTGCCCTCATGGCCTCACCTCCTGCCCGCCGGAGAACCTGACCAGGGTCTTGACGGCCCTGCTCCGGGACTTGGCGAGATTGATCTCGATCATCCGGGGGAACTGCTCCAGCGTGAAGGTGTGGGTGACCATCTCCTCCAGCGAGACCCTTTTTGTCCTGGCAAGCTCGATGGCCAACTCGAAGACGTGCACCATCCGCCCGTCCACCGGCATGAACGCGGATGAAAACACCCCCTTGACGGTCTGCAGCTTGAGCCACAGGGGGGTGAGATCGAGCTTTACCTCGTGGCCGATGCCCACCACCGACAACACGCCGCCCGAGGCCATTGCCCGCATGCACGTGTTGATCGTCTCCCTGCTTCCCACGGTGTCGAAAACCCGTGCGAAGCCGCCCATGAGAATGTCCTGCCCGAGCATGGGCCGGTACCGGGCGGCCCCCGTTATCTCCACGGCATGGCCCAGGATGTCGCCGTCCGTGAACACGTGATCGGCCCCGAATCTTCTGCAGAGCCCGGCATGAAAAGGCGAGGGCTCGGACAGGGTGATGGTGCAGTCCGTCTCCAGGGCCCTGAGAGCCTGGACGATGAGGCTGCCGATCACCCCGCCGCCGACCACCAGCACGTGCTCGCCTTTGTGCGGCCTGTTGTCCAGCACCGCCTGGAGGCAGACCGCCAGCGGTTCCATCAGGGCCCCCGCCACGTCGGTCACCTCGTCGGGCAGCCTGAACACCTGGCTCCGGTGTGCCACCAGGTATTCGGCGAATCCGGCACCCGTGTCCCTGCAGATGCCCGTGAACATGCCCGGCGCCAGTTTCCCCCGGGCAAAGTTTTCGCAGCTTCCCCACCTGCCTGCGCTGCACGCCGGGCAGAGGGTGTCGATGCCCCGGGCGTGGCAGCTCAGGTGTGGGGATATGGTCACCCGCTCGCCCACCCGGAAGCCCCCCGCGTCGCTTCCCGTCTCCACGATCTCGCCGGAGAGCTCATGGCCCAGGACGCAGGGAAAGGAGGTGAACGGCGACGCAGAGGGTGAATCCCTCAGGAAGATGAGATTCACGTCCGAGCCGCACAAACCGCAGGCGCGGGTCCTGATCCTGACCCACTCGGGGGAGGGGAGCGCGGGCTCCGGGATGTCCACGAGCCTCACCGTGGCGAGCGGCCCCTCGTAATAGAGCTTCCGGTTCACCAACCCCAGAGCCTTCAGGGAAAGGTATCGGGGCACGGAAACGTTGAACTGGACGGCCTTCATGGCGCATCACTCCATCTTGAGGCCGTCGATAAACTGCAGGGTCATGGGACTGATGGCGCAGGTGTCGGTCATGACGTTGACGCAGGCGGGCTTCCCGGACGCTACAGCCCTCCTGATGGCAGGCATGAGATCGGCGTCTTTTTCCACCAGTTCCCCGTAGCCGCCCAGTGCCTCTACGACCTTGTCGTACCGGACGGTCCCCAGGTGGGACCCGAACACCCGCTCACCACCATAGCACAGCTCCTGCCCGTGCTTGATCATGCCCCACGCCTGGTCGTTGTTCACGATGCAGAGGATGGGGATGCCGTGCCGCACGGCCGTGTCGAACTCCATGGCGTTGAGCCCGAAGGAGCCGTCGCCGTTGATGAGCACCACCTGCTTGTCCGGTCTGGCGAGCTTGGCTGCAAGCGCGAAGGGAATGCCCGTGCCCAGGCACCCGAACTGGCCCCCGGCGGACGCGTACACCGCCGCCCGCTCCCTGGCCTGGAGACCTACGGCACCGTAGTACGAGGTGTCCCCGCCGTCGACGATGTAGATGGCGTCGTCTCCGACGGCCTGTCGGGTCAGGGCGATGAGGCGTTGGGGATGGATGGGGTCTGAAGGGGTGTTCCGGGCCGCCACCTCTTCGGCGGTCATGGGCAGGTAGGTGTCTCTGAGCCCCTTGAGCCATGCATCGTGCCGCCTCTCCTCGACGAGCCCGTTCAGCCCCTTAAGGGCGAGCTTCACGTCGCCCACCAGGCCCACGTCGGCGGCCCGGTTGCGGTCGATCTCGGCCGGGTTGATGTCCACCCGCACGAGTTTTGCCTGGGGGAAGACCTGGCCGTACATGAGCAGCCAGTTGAACCGTACCCCCAGGGCGATCACCAGGTCGGTCTGGGAGGCGGCCGTGAGCATTGCCATCATGCCGCCGTCCCACAGGGACAGGGGATGGTCGTCGGGGAGTATCCCCCGGGCGGTGTTGATGAGGAAGAAGGGTATCCCGGTCTTCTCCGCGAATTGTCTGAATTCGTCCCCGCAGTCCGAGGCGCCCATGCCGCCGCCGCCGATGATGATGGGCCTCTCCGCCCTGTCGATCAGCTCGGCCGCCTTTTCGACCGCCTCGGTATCCGGCTGGCAGGAGTAGGCCGACACACCCTTTGCGGGCCAGACAACCTTGTCTTCGCTCACCTTCACGTTGAGGATATCGGGCGGCAGCTCCAGAAACACGGGACCTTTTCTCCCGGTTGTGGCCTGCCTGAAGGCGATGGCCAGAAATTCGGGAATGCGCCTGGTATCGTGGCAGATACCGCACCATTTCACCGTGGATTTGATCATGTCGGCCTGCTTCATCTCCTGTAGCGCCCCCTTCTCGCAATCCCGGACCGGGGCGGTGCCGGAGATGATGACCATGGGAGCATTTTCCAGCTGGGCGTTCACCACGCCGGTGAGCGCATTGGTGAAGCCGGGCCCGGCAGTGACGAGGCAGACCCCGGGGCGGTCCCGGTAAATCGACCAGGCGTGGGCCATCATGGCGGCCGCCTGCTCGTGCCGCACGTCGATCAGCCGCACCTTCTCGTTCAGCAGACCGTCGTAGATGCGGTCGATGTGCCCTCCCGAGAGCGAGAAGACCATCTCCACTCCCTCCACCTGCCTGAGATACCTTGCCACCAGATGCCCGCCGGAAATGTCTGCCATAACCCCTCCTTCTCATATTCTTCTTTTTTGTGTTCATATGGTGGGCGGAACGCTCTGAATGCCTTCCGCAAGGAGAATGAGCATGGTGCAAAGACTGCAGGAAACGAAGCTCAGGCTCGCTTTCACCCCACCCTTTTCATTCACCCCGGCCGTGCGGCATCGGGGACGAGACAGCATACTGCCTGCATTGCATGAGGGAAATAATATGAATAAAGACTCACATAGTCAAGGTCAAACGTGATAAATTATTCACGTTTGATCTGGCCCCAGTTTTCTGCGATATTGATTGCGGGAAGCAATGGAATGGGACGGCAATGATCCGTTAAGGCCCGCGGATATTTTTTCCGGACAGGGGAAGGGGCCGAGAAAGCTTAAAGAAGATGCCATGAGACGGGTACGGATTCCGCAGCAGCAACGGAGCATGGAAAAGAAGCAGCGCATCATGGATGCTGCGCGCGAGCTGTTTGCGCAAAAGGGCCTAAGCGGCACGAACTCGAACGAGATCGCGGGCAGGGCGGGCGTCTCCATCGGCACCTTCTACAACTACTTCAGGAACAAGAAGACGCTCTTTCTGGACATCCTCCGGCAGTATCTCGAGAACTTCATTACCGGAATCTACCAGCTGCAGACCGACGACGCCGTTCCCCTGAAGGAAAATATCAAGGGCCACATCAACAAGGCCTTTGCCGCCTTCGACCTTTATCCCGCGTTTCATCGCGAGGCGCTTGTCCTCAAGTTCTCCGACCGGGACGTAAAAAGGCTCTTCGACGATGCGGAGCAGAAGCAGCTTGTTCTGATCAGCTCGCTCCTGAAACCCTATTCCCGCCCGGAGAGCGTAAGGGATCTCCAAGTGGCGGCCAAGGTGATCCACAGTGCAGTGGAGAACGTGGGCCACTACGTGAAGTTTCTGGACTCACCCATGCAGCGCGACCATCTCGTGGAAGAGCTCACCGAGATGATCTATCACTACGTGGCAAATCTCTGATCCCCTTGCGCGCCCGCGCGGGCAGGCGTTTCCCGGAGGGCTTCCGGGCCGCGGCTGAAGGGCGGCGGGTAGGCCCTCGTGCGTTTGCCGGGGCAAGAGCGGGCAGCCCTGATCCCCCTGGTCGCATCGCTGGCGGTTAAAAACGCGTTATGGGCGAGTGGTGCGGTCTTCCGGTTCTTTCATGCGGGTCGGAGGCGGTCCCATGACGGCCGCACCATCCGGTCCGGCGAAGTGATAGACTTCTTGAGGCAGCTCACGGGAGGTGCACATGGACTTCCGGAAATGAAACCCCACGATCATGAGCCGCACTGCCTCTCCGAAGGTCTTCGGGTTGATCAGGAGACTTCTCAGGAGGAGGCTCCAGAAATATCTCCTGAACCCTTCCTCGTTTTTGATCCCCATGCGCCAGATGCTCTTGAAGAACGCCAGCATCCCGGAGGCGTTGACCTTCGACACCGTCTGCTGGTGATACGATTTCAGAAAGGTCACGCACCTGCGGTAATAGATCTCGGGTGAGTAGATGGTTTCCAGTACGCTTCGATACCCTTCAATGAGCTTGTCGACCCCCATCCTGGGGATGAAGTTGACACAGACCGCGGTATTGTCTCCCGAGCTCTCGCCGATGAGCCGGCCTTCCTTACCCAGGCGGTTCCAGAGCTTGGTTCCCGGCAGAGCGTTGAGGATCCCCACCATGGCCGTGGTGATCCCGCTCTTCTGGATGAAATCGATCTGACTCTGGAAGATGGTCTCGGTGTCGTGGTCGAACCCCACGATGAATCCCCCCATGACCTCCATCCCCCTTTTCTGGATGGCCTTCACGGACTGGAGCAGATCATTTTTGGTGTTCTGATACTTGTTCGTCTCCTTGAGGCTCTCCAGGTTGGGGGTTTCGATGCCCACGAACACCTTGTTGAAACCGGCGTGCGCCATGAGGTCCATGAGCTCCTCGTCCTCGGCCAGATTGATGGATGCCTCGGTGAGGAAGTGAAAAGGTCGCTCGTGACGGTCCATCCAGCAGGCGAGCTGGGAGAGCATGGCCTTGACCTTGGCCTTGGATCCGATGAAATTGTCGTCCACGATGAACACCGAGCCGCTCCAGCCGGCCCGGTAGAGAGATTCGATCTCGCCGATGAACTGCTCCGGGCTTTTGGTGCGCTGGTTTCGGCCGTTCAAGAGCACGATATCGCAGAATTCGCAGTCAAAGGGGCAGCCCCGTGAGAACTGCACCAGCATGGAATCGTAATCGCGGAAGTCGATGAGTCCCCAGTCCGGAACAGGGGCCAGTGCGAGGTCTGGATGACCTCTGGCCTCGTACACATGCCTGCCGGCGCCCCTGCCGATATCATTGAACAGCTCGGGCAGGAGGTCCTCGGCCTCTCCGAGCACTAGGTGATCGATCTCGGCAAAGTCATGGGGGGAGGTGGTAAAGTACGGTCCGCCGGCAACGATCTTTTTGCCGTACTTTTTGCAGCGGGAGATGATTTCTCCAGCGGACTTCTTCTGGACGTGCATGGCGCTGATGCAGACATAATCCGCCCACAGGATCTCGGCGTCCTTCAATCTTCTCACATTGGTGTCCACGAGCCGCTTCTCCCAGCCCGCAGGGATCGCCGCGGCGATGGTGAGCAGGCCCAGGGGGGGGAAGGCGGCCTTTTTGGAAACGAACTTCAGGGCGTATTTGAAGCTCCAGAAGGTATCGGGAATCTCTGGATATACGAGTAGGATCTTCACAATGATCTCCTTATCAGGCAAGGCCTGTCAGAATAGAATATAGCGTTCGAATTATTGCCCTCAATGTTGCGTCCTTATGCGATCCGCATACTAGCACAGGCTCTCCGGGGCCGTGTGTCAAACAACCTCAAACCATGTGCAAAACATGTGTGAAAAGTCTCCAAGGATTTTATAGGACGTACCGGGTTTCCTCTTGACACGGAACGGGAGTGCGAGTATGGAATTACGGAAAAAGGTTGCCGATAACCCTAAGCGAAGGAAGGCCCATGTTTCCATACGAAGAGATCGAGCGGAAGAGCATCGTGATCCTCAGGATCCTCAACCAGGCCGGCCAGCCTTTCGGGGCGAGGATCATCGCCCGGAGAATGAAGGACTACGGGGTTTCCCTGAGCGAGCGCGCCGTGCGGTACCATCTCCAGTTCATGGACGAACGCGGTCTCACCCGGCTCGTGGGGAGGCGGGACGGCAGGGTGATCACCGGGAAGGGGATCGAGGAGCTGCGCAACGCCCGGGTCCAAGACAAGGTCGGCTACGCCATATCCCGCATCGAGATCCTCGCGTACAAGACCACCTTTGACATCCGTTCGCGAACCGGTCTCATCCCGGTGAACGTGAGCTTCTTTTCCGAAAGCCTTTTTCCCGAAGCGTTGGCCGCCATGAAGGAGACCTTTGACATGGGATTGTCCGTCAGTGATCTCGTGGGCGTGGCTCGCGCAGGGAGCTTTATCGGCGACATGAACGTTCCCGAAGGCCAGGTGGGTTTCGCCACGGTGTGCAGCATTGTGTTCAACGGCGTTCTGCTCAAGCAGGGCATACCCATGGACTCGAAGTTCGGGGGGATTCTCCAGGTGCAGGAGAAAAAGCCGGTGCGGTTCGTCGAGCTCATCCACTACTCGGGCACCTCATTGGATCCCTCCGAGGCCTTTATCAGCGCGAAGATGACCTCTGTCCGGAACGCTCAGGCAGGAGAAGGGAAAATCCTGGCCAACTTCCGCGAGGTGGCCGGAATCTGCCGGGAAAACGTCATGGATATCCTGGCCCTGCTCGAGAAGACGGGGATCCGCGGCGTGCTCGCCACCGGCAAGATGGGCGAGGCGGTGTGCCAGGTTCCGGTGGACGTCAACAAGGTGGGCATGGTGCTCACGGGCGGGCTCAACCCGGTGGCTGCCGCCCGGGAGCTCGGAATCGAGGCGGAAAATTTCGCCATGTCCACGGTCATGGACTTCGGAGAATTGCGTCCCTTTACCCAGGCATTCCGTGAGTCGAGGGGCAAGAAGCAAGTTTAAAAGAAATACCGTATTCAGAGGAGAAAGGAGATTTGAATGCCGTACGTCAATCAAACACTGGAAAGGATCCGCGAGAAGAATCCGGGCGAGCCCGCGTTTTTACAGTCGGTGACCGAGGTTCTCGAGTCCTTGAGGCCGGTACTCGAACGCAACAAGAGATACCGGGACGCCAACCTCCTGGAAAGGATCACCGAGCCCGAGCGGATCATCATCTTCCGGGTTCCCTGGCAGGATGATAAGGGCAACATCCACGTCAACCGCGGCTTCCGGGTGGAGTTCAGCAGCGCCATCGGTCCCTACAAGGGCGGGCTCCGCTTCCATCCGAGCGTCAACCTCGATATTCTGAAGTTCCTGGGGTTCGAGCAGATCTTCAAGAACTCGCTCACCACCCTGCCTATGGGCGGCGGCAAGGGCGGATCCGACTTCGACCCCAAGGGCAAGTCCGACGGCGAGGTCATGCGGTTCTGCCAGTCGTTCATGAGCGAGCTCTTCCGGCACATCGGCCAGAACACCGACGTGCCCGCCGGCGACATCGGCGTGGGGGGCAGGGAAATCGGCTACCTCTTCGGCCAGTACAAGAAGCTGAAGAACGAGTTCACCGCGGTGCTGACCGGCAAGTCGCTGTGCTTCGGCGGCTCCCTCATCAGGCCGGAGGCCACGGGCTACGGTTCGGTCTACTTCGCCCAGGAGATGCTCAAGACCCGGGACGACGACCTTGAAGGCAAGGTCTGCACGGTATCCGGCTCGGGCAACGTGGCGCAGTACACGGTGGAAAAGCTGCTCCAGCTCGGCGCCAAGGTCGTCTCTCTGTCCGATTCGGGGGGCGCTGTCTACGACAAGGACGGCATTGACGAGGAAAAGCTCGTCTGGCTCATGGAACTCAAGAACGTCCATCGCGGCCGCATCAGGGAATATGCCGAGAAATACGGCGCGGAGTACTTCGAGGGCAAGAGGCCGTGGCACATCCCCTGTGACTGCGCGTTTCCGTCCGCCACGCAGAACGAGGTCACGGGCAAGGATGCGGAGACTCTTATCCACAACGGGTGCTTCGTGGTGTCCGAGGGCGCGAACATGCCCACGACGCCGGAGGGCGTTGACCGGTTCATCGAAAAGGGCATCCTCTACGGGCCCGGCAAGGCGGCCAATGCCGGCGGCGTGGCGGTTTCCGGCCTGGAGATGAGCCAGAACTCCATGCGTCTGTGCTGGCCCCGCGAGGAGGTGGACAGCAGGCTCCAGGAGATCATGCGGAGCATCCACGGCAACTGTTACGAAACCGCGGGGGAATTCGGCTACCCGGGTAATTACGTGGTCGGCGCCAACATCGCCGGCTTTATGAAGGTCGCCGATGCCATGCTCTTCCAGGGTCTGGTCTGAAGGCTCCCGGCCGTTCAATCGTACGCGACACCCGGTCAGTTTCCGGTTCCGGAGGCTGACCGGGCCTGGTTACTTCATTTCTGTTTGTCAAAGAGGATCTCTTAAAAAGATCGCGCCCCGCACCTGGCAGGGGGGAGTCTCTCGATCCCTGTCAATACGGCATAACGGAATTTAATTGCCGATTAATCGGCGCGGCTCAAGCCGCTCGCGTATTCACCGGGGAAACGGGGTCGAAACCCGGGGCATCGCTCTGCAATCACCCCGGGCCGGAGAGACGAGCGGCAGAAAGGGGTTTTGCCGACGGAAATGCCCAATCCCTGCCTGATGCAGTACTGCAGCTTCCATTATATGCAGCCCGCGCCGCCTTCAGAACTGCATCACCGGCCCGATCGCGACCTCGGGGTAGATCTGGCCGTGCTTGGGCGGCATGGAGTTGTACACCCAGTCGATGTCCACGACTCCGAGGGTTATACCGCGCCCCTGCTCGAACCCGCCGAAAACACCCCTGACGAGCACGTCTTCCATATCCATGGTGAGTCCGAACACGGCGATACTCGTTCCCCGCTCCAGGCGTTTGAGCTCGTCACCGTAGGCAAGGGGGGAGAAGGCCAGCCGGGTGCTGTCCGCGGCCTGGCACTGGATGAGGGGAACGATGACCGGGAACCCGTCAGGGTCCACACAGGAAAGGAACTTCAGGCTGTCCATCCGCTCGAACAGGCCCTGGGCCCAGGGCCTGAGGATCCGTTTGAAGTTCCGGGTACGCACCGCGGCCTTCCCGGCCCTGGTGAGCAGGGAAGAGAGGATGATCCGTCCCATGGGCAGGCGTTCCCGTCCCGCGGTCTCGACCAGGTTCATGTAGTGCACGGTGTGGATGCCGAAATAGGCGTTGTAGCGGAACATGGGCTTGCTGTTGAACATCTCGAAATCCTCGCCGTGGCGCTCCTGATGGGTCCAGAGGGCCTTGCCCCGCCAGAGGCTCTTCGAGAGCGTCATGATAAGAAAGCCGGTCCTGGGGTTGTCCTTTACGTGCCGCTTGCTCAGGCCCTCGGAGAACTGGCCCCAGACGAGCTCTCCGGTGGTCTTTGCCTGCAGGGCCGTGATCAGGGTGACATGGGGCAGCCCCTGCGGGTTGACGGTCGCGATGAGGCCCACCTTTGCCTCAGGCTCGAACTCCCCGAGATCCCGTTCGTCGAACCGGTCCGATTTCGTTTTCATGGCCTGTCCTCCTTTAAGTTCACCATCGGATCCGCCCTCTGACGGTCCTGACGCCTTGGGCCTGCCGTGCTTCACCTTCCGCCCCGCGGCCTGCCCCGCTCGCGAGAGCAATCCGCTGCAGAGCCGTTCGATGACGTTCCGTCCTGGGCGCCTGCCCTGTCCAACGACACGGAATGCCCGCGAGACCCCTTCACAGCGGTCGCCCCGCTGGCATGAACGAACCCGCCCCTGCCCACCGACTCGGCGGCAACCCGCACCAGACGGTCCATGTCGCTGTCCGCCACGAGCCCGTAGTCCCTGCACTTCCAGTCGATTCCGAGCCCGTCGTATTTATGGGTGCAGAGGTTGTTGAACGCGCAGAGCTCCCACCGGGAAACGGACCCGCCCATGGTATCGCGGATAAAGGCACCGATGGCGCGGATGTTCTCCTCGCTGTCCGTGTGGCCGGGAATAACAGGGGTTCGGACCCAGATCTCGAGGGGCTTTAAGCGCTCCCTGCGGTAGTCTCCGATCCGGGCGAGGTTCCGCTGAATCTGGCTGCCGCACAGGCCGGTATAGTCGCGATGGAGTTCCTCGTCCATGAGCTTGAGGTCGTAGAGCAGCAGGTCGGTGGAGGGCAGGAGTTTCTCGAGCCTTTCCCAGGGACACTGGCCGCAGGTATCCAGGGCCGTATGGACCCCCTTTTCTTTCAGCGATTCGAGAACCTCGCGGGCAAAATCCGGCTGGCGCGTCGGCTCGCCGCCCGAGAGGGTCACCCCGCCGCCCGACTGCTCGAAATACGCGCGGTCTTTCATCAGCTCGTCCACGAGATCCTCCGGGTCCCAGTACCTGCCGTAGACCTCCATGGCCGTGGACGGGCAGGCCTCCGCGCACTTGAGGCAGTCCGTGCACACACGTCTGTCGATCTCGATGCCCGAGTTTGTGGCTTTCAGGGCCTTTTCCGGGCACGCCTCGATGCAGCTCAGGCAGCCGATGCAACGCGCGCTCACCCAGTGCACCTGCGGTCTGGCCGGGATGCTCTCCGGGTTGTGGCACCACACGCAGCGCAGCGGGCACCCCTTGAAGAAGACCGTGCTTCTGATGCCCGGACCATCCTCGGTGGACATCCGCTGAATCCTCAGGATGAGACCCTGAATTTTTTCCGGGACCTGCCCGCCTGTCTTCATCCCGGCCCGCCTCTCCCTGCGGGATCGGTCGCCGGCGGTTTTCTCCGTGCGGTTTCTTCAGAACGACTCATGGCTGATCCTCGCGATCACCTCGTTCTGCAGCTCGCGGCCGATGGCGGTGAAGTACGCATTGTAGCCCGTGATCCTCACCAGGAGCGATTGGTACTCCTCGGGCCGCGTCTGGGCATCGTGCAGCATGGCCGCGTCGATCATGTTGATCTGGAGCGAGGTCCCTCCCTGCTCCAGACTTCCTTTCAGAAAGGCCTTGAACTTTTCGCGGTGCTCGGGGTCTCTGAGCAGCGACGGGCTCATGGATATGGTGTGGCTCGCGCCGTTGGGCAGGCAGTTGCAGTAGCCGCCCCAGTCTCCTGGACCGCTCTCGGCCCTGCCGCCCAGGGCCTTGCCCACCGAGTTCATGTTGGCCGTGGGGCCGTTGATATCGGCCCCGCTCACCGGGCAGATGGCGTTCGACAGGAATCTTCCCTTGGGCCTCCCGTCCGGGCTCGCCGGCAGGATGAACCCGTCGCCCACCCAGTAGTTCCAGCTGAGCATACCGGGCCTGAACTGCCTTGCCGTCGAACGGGTTCTGTGCCTCCACGTCTCCTCGCACCACAGGTCCATGACGGCCCGGGCCATGGCGTCCGCCTTGTCATCGTCGCGGCCGTACTTGGGGGCCTTGTACGTAGCGAGGGCCTGGAGTCTCTCGAAGCCTTGCCAGTTGGCCTTGAGCGCCTTCACGAGCTCCCCGAGCGTGCACTGCTTCGTGTCGTACACCAGGTGCCTGATCGCGAGCAGGCCGTCCACCGTGGTGGCGAAGGTCACGGCCTCGAGTGTGGTGAAGTTGAGCTCGGCGCCTCCCCGTGTGATGTCCATCCCTTTCTCCGCGCATCCCTTTACCAGGCAGGACACATAGGGTGTGGGGCAGAACCGGGCCCGGATGGACTCGGACTTTTCATAGAGCTCCACGCATCGCTCGATGATGTGTTTCGTCTGCCGGACATAGGCGTTCCAGAATTCGTCCCATGTCTTCAGCGAGTCGGCGCTGCCGGTCCGGGGGCCTGCCTGTCGCACCTTCTCGCGGTTGCCCGTGATGGGGTCGACGAAGTCGGAGAAGTCCCTCCCGTCGTTCAGGGCGAGCTCCACGCCTTTCAGCAGGTTGAGGTTGTTGTCAACGGTCCCGGAGCGGTCGTTGCCGACCATGGTGTTTTCCAGGCATCCCACCGGGGCATAGTCGTGCACGTTGTCCTCGTTGATGAGGTGCTCAACGCGGGCCATTTTCGCCTCCCGCATCATGCCCGCCATGGACCGCTCGTCGAAGTTGAGCAGAAAGGGCGAGCCCTGGCTCGTGGAGATCATGTCGACCACCCTGTCGAGAAGCTCCTCCGGGCTCCCCTTGTGGAGCCGGATGTTGGGCTTGGGTTCGAGGATGGGAGCGAGCTCGTCGATCACCTCGAGCATGGCATAGGTCAGGTCGTTGGTCATGTCGCGGCCGCCCCTTCCCATACCCGAGAGCGTGATGAGCTGCCCGTAGCCCGAGGTGATGCCCATGTTCCCGACCCGGATCATGGCGTCGTAGACCGTGTTGGCATGGATCCAGAAGCATTTGAGGACCTCCTTGCCGAATTCCCGGTCCATGCCCTGCGCGATCGAGTGCTCCCAGTAGGGCAGGAGATATTGGTCGATCCTGCCGAAGGACACGCCCGGCCCCGGATAGTTCTCGTCGCTCATGACGAGCATGTGGGTGATCCACAGCGCCTGCACGGCCTCCCAGAACGTCCGCGCCGGCTCCCAGGGAACGTGACGGAGGTTTTCCGCCATCCGGATAAGCTCGTTTTTCCTCGGCAGGTCCTGTTCCTCCCCGGCGAGCTTCTCGCAGAGCCCGGCATATTTGGCGGCGAGGTCCCGGGGCATGGCGGCCGCGGTCATCATGGCGCGAAGCTGCGCGCCCGTGCCCCCCTTCTTCTCTTTTGCGTCCAGGAACTCATAGCGGCGCCTGAGGTCCTCGTAGATGCCCTTCCACCCAAGGTTCAGGACCCGCTCATACCCCGGGATGAGATGCCCCGACGTGGCGCCCGAGTTGCCGTAGCCGTGGTCGTGGAACCACTTCATGGACGCCCGTGCGCCCTTTCCGCCATAGATGAGCCGGTCGCGCTCCTTCGCCTCCTTTTTCGTCCAGCACATGGAGGTCTGGATATTGAAGCGTCCGCCCGCGATGAGGTCCCCGGGCAGGATCTCGCAGGGAACATGGTTCACCATCACTTCCCGGGTGAACCAGGCCTTGCGCTCGGGCAGGCTCCAGGTCCAGAAGGCGGGGTCGAGCTTCACGGTATGCGCGGCCTGCTGCATGGAGGATCGGAAGGTCTGGAGGAAGGCATACGTCTCGGGCACAATGTAGAAGGTCATTTCGTCGAACTGCACGTCCCAGGGCATGCCCGTTCCCCAGGCCGTGAACTCGTTGTTCCACGTGCGGCTTGCGCCCTGGAAGTAATAGTCGCGGAGCCACCGGATCCGCGGGGAGAGGTTTTTCGGTTTTTTGATACCTTTGCCCGGATCGTCGAGCGCCTCTGCCATTGCCATGGCACACCTCCTTGTTTTTTACCGGCGGGAAAGCAGTGTTCTCAGGCGCTGCTCGCCGTGGGCGAGAGTCTCGGTCATGATTGCCGCCGCCTGTTTCGGGTTCTGTTTTTCGACCGCCGCAAGCAGTCTCCGGTGGAACCGGAGTATCGCGGGAACTACCTCCGGGTCGGAGAAGAAGAGCGAGGTAAAATTCATATACACCGGCCTGAACGAGTTGATGAGCATCGGGTACACGAGGTTTCCCGACGCGATTCCCATGGTGAGGTGAAACTCGAAGTCCAGGGCGGTGATTTTCTCGATATGGCGGGGGTCGGCCGACTCCTCGGCATCCACGATTTCATGGAAGGTCTTGAGGTGAGAGCCCGTACGGTTGAGAGCGGCGAGCCGGGCGGTCTCGTTCTCCACCAGTGCCCTCACCCGGATGAGGCTCTCCAGAAGCCCGGGATCCAGGCCGCCGCGCTGGAAATTGACGAGCGACTCCAGGATGGCGAGCGAGCCCTCCTTCCGGTAATCGCTCACCACGGCACCTGCACGGGGCCTGAGCTTCACCAGCCCCCTGGCCGCCAGCTCCACGAGCCCCTCGTGCACCACGGGCCTGCTCACCCCCAGCTGGAGCGCCAACTCGCGCTCGGGAGGCAGCTTCTGGCCGATGGCGAGCCTGCCCGTGAGGATCAGATCCTCGAACCGCGAGATGAACACCTGTTTCAGGCTCTCGGCCTTGAGCGGCCTCAGCATGTCCTTCATCGGATTCCCCTCCTCGCAGGCTGGTGGTATTACCAACAGCAATAATACCCGTGAATTGACGGTGAATCAAGAGAAATCTCTTCAGAAGGAATGGCTCGGTTCTTAAGGGATTAGCCATAACCAATAACCCATAGCAGATACCGGGGCTTTATAAGCCGATCCCTCCGGGAGATCCCCCCGGAGCTGAGCCCTTGTGTCCTGAAGCCGGGGTGCCCTGGGGGGGGGGGCGGGAAAACGATCGGATTGACACAGTGGAGAGGGAAGCATGGACAGGGGGAAGGGTTCCCTCCGCACGGGCCACGGACCCGGGTCGAAGAGGGATTGTGCGGACAAGGCCGCCGGCTATTATGTGAGATAGGTGCGGCGTGTCGTGAAAAACTCATGGATTGGGAGAGATAGGGGCTAGGTGAGATAAGGATCAGGGGTAGAGAGACGCGGCCGAACGGTACTCGATACCCGGCCGTTCGTGCTGGATCCGACAAGGTTGTAGCAGGGAGTGAACCTCGGAACAAGGACTGGAAACGAGATCGGGGAAAATGCCTGGAACGGTTTCGTCCGCGAGAGTGACGCGGCCTGGCTGTGACGCTGCCTCGGCATACCGGGGCTGCGCGATGCCTGGCAGGATTATCACGATGCGGGCTTCGGGATCGAAGACCGGGACCATGAAGTCCTTCTGGCGACGGTCGTGTCGTGCCTTGTGCATGCACATCGTTCCCTGAACTCGGCGGGCGGTCGAGCACGGCCGAGCGCGATCGGCAGAAAACAGAGAAGCAGCATATATGAACGCGTACGCGAACATCTCGACAGATCTGGCGAGAGAAAAGGGAGGCACATGCGCACAGACAAGGTAATCCGCGGGCAGCTCCTTGCCCTTCTGGAGGGAGGCAACGCCCACATGGGCTTCGACGATGCAGTCGATGGTTTCCCTTTGGACCGGATCAACACCCCGGTGCCACAGGGCAGCTATCTCGTCTGGCACCTGCTTTTCCACATGCGGGTGGTCCAGTGGGATATCCTGGAGTTTGTCAGGAACCCCGGCCATGTGTCTCCGGATTTCCCCGACGGCTACTGGCCCCGCCCCGGCGAGCAGGCGAGTCCCGCCGTATGGGAAGAGATCGCGAACAGGTTCAGGGCCGATCTCGAAGCGCTCAAGGGCCTGGTCCGCGACCCCGGAACCGATTTTTTCAGCCCCATCCCCCATGCAAGGGATTATACCATACTGAGGGAGATCCTCCTGGCGGCGGACCACAACGCCTTTCATATGGGAGAGCTCGTCTGCCTCAGGCGGATCCTGAACCTGAACCCGGTCAAGGAGTATTGAAGGGGAGCGGAAAACCGCCGGTGCGGATATTTCGTTGAGCTCGGCGGTTGTGATGAAACAGGGACTGGCGTCCAGGTACAGGGAGGCAAGGCGGTACAGCCTGCCTCTCTGCCGCGAGAGCTGCTTTCCAAGGGCACGAGGCGCCCCGTTCCGGTCGAAGAAGCACAGGCCGTCGCCGGCATGCACGTCTCCGGAGCCGGCGTCTGCGGTGCCCGGTCCCGCCTTGAGACAGATCCGGTTCTTCCCGCACCGGACAACGGTGCCGAGCTCTTCTCCCAGGGACTTGGGAGTGCCGGCAGATCGTGTTCCGTCGTACCTTTCCGTGAGAAGATAGGATGCCGCGCCGCGGCGGAAAATCCTGCGGGGGTCGGGTTCGAAGAAGATGTCCGTGCGCCCGCTGGAGGACTTTCCGAGATACGGACGGCCCTGAAACAAGGGCTCACTGACGATGGCCCCGTCCGGTCCCTGCCCCCTCCTGGGTGCGTTTCACTCCTTCCCGCCGCACAGCGCGTTCAGGGCCGCCAGATCCTCCGGCGCCGGGTCGAGGCTCCCGGAGCGGTTGATTCGGTACATGAGGGCGTCCGGGTTGTCGACGTGACCCAGACCCAGGGCGTGGCCGAGCTCGTGGGCAAGGAGCCTCACCAGATGGTCGCGGCCGCAGAAGTAATAGACGGTAATGCTCTGGAAACCGTTTTTCTTTTCGAAGCAGCCTTCCTGGAACTCTTCCTTCAGGGGCTTCCCGGTCGTTTGATAGTTTACCACCTCGAGATTCAGGCTCTGTGCTATCTGGTTGATGAGCATTACCAGATCGTTCAGGGTTAGGGCCTCCCCGTCGAGCTCGTCTTTGCGCGACTGCAGGGAGTCGCGTTCCTCGTCGAGTCCTTCCCTGCTCTCGGTCAGATTCCGGTAGAGGTCTTCCGTTATCCCTCCGCTCCGTGAAGCGGACTCGTACCGGGCATCGAAATCCCTGACCCGTTCGTGGTAGACGTCGATATCCTGCATGAGGGCGTCCCGGCGCTGCCTGAACTCGGCCTCCCGGGTGGCGAACCAGAGCCTCAGGGATTCATAGTAACTCCGGGTGTTCTCGATCTTCCCGGTTATGTCTCTGAGCCTGTCGGCCGTGGCCTGGCGGTAGTCATAGACGAGGTTGATTTCCACCGCGCCGCTGTCGTCTTCCCGGAAAAGGTCCCTGCCCGAGGCCCCTTCCCACACGGATGCGGCCTGTTCGGCCGCCTCGGCCACTTCTTCGGGGGTCAGGCCGAACCGTGCGTCCACCGAGCCGATGCGGTAGGTGACGGGCTCGGAGCAGGGGCCCTCGGAGGGCAGGTAGTACCCTGCCAGGAGCACGACAGCCAAAAGGACCCCCAGGACCCGGAAGACGGGTCTCGACGATCCCTCCCGTATAGTTCGCCTCGGTGCAGTATTCATATGGTAGGGTTTCGGGATCATCGCCTCCGGTCTTGAGCACGCGGCGTGCGGGGATGACCGGTTCATGCCCGGCAGCCCCGACCGGTCATGGACATCGGGAATCCGGGAGTTTCACCGGCACCGGGGAGACCGGCTGTCCCTCCCGCCCGTGGATGCCGGGTGAAAGCGGCGTAAACGAGGCGGTTGTTCTTCCCTTTTTTCACGGATTGTCCGGCTCTTTTTTCCGGCGCTTGAGCTCGGCCTTGACGGCCTTTTTCTCCTGCTTCAGGCGCTCTTTGCCCAGCTTCTCCCCGATCTTTTCCGGCTCGATGCTCTCTGCGCCGGAAATCGATCCGCGGGCCGGACCATCCTCATCCGGGAACGTCGATTCCCGGTCGCCCGGTCCCCCATCGGGAGGAGTTGTGTCTTCAGGTGCCCCACGGCGGGCCGGATCCGGCCCGACGGCCTGCGCTTCACGCGCGCTCTTCAGACGGGAGATGAGTTGTATCCCGAGGTACTTGCCGAAATATCCCACGAACCCTGCCGCAAAGACCAGCACCACCCACTTCAGCACTTCGAGCATGAACCCGTTTGCGTCCATCCGTCTCTTGTACACCATTCCCCCTCTGCCATCCACGGTATTTCCATGTGTATTGAGAATCTCCTTTCCCGGGTTATACTGATTTTCAGGCTGGTTTTCTCCCTTCCACCCGTGAAGATAACGCTTCCGCACCACGACCTCCCCCCCGGTCCCGGGCAGGGCATGGTCCCCTCCCGTTTCTCCCTCCATCTCCCAGGAGACCGGGAAAGAGGGAAACCGCCCGCGCGTCGAGCCCGGGAGTGAAACCTGAGCGGAGCGGGTTTTTTTAAGCAGTCAGGTGAACCGGCGATTATGGAAGTGTGCGAGGAGGTCGTTATGAGAAGGGCGCTGTATGTATCCCTGTGCTTTGTTTTTCTGGCGTGCGGGTTCCTGGGATGCGACGACGATGAAACCACCCTGGTGAACAATTATTACACGGGCCTGCGGGTGATCCATGCCGGCTACGATACACCGCCCGTGGCGGTGTTTCTCAATGATGTGCTGGCCATCGAGTCGCTGGAGTATGGTGATAGCTCGGGATATGCCTCCATACTCTCGGACGTGTACGATATCGAGGTGACCCCGGCCGCCGACGAGACCACGGTGCTGATCTCGGTTGAAAACCTCGTTCTCATGCCGCTGGACGTCATCACCGTCTTTGCCGTGGGAGAGCAGGCAGGCATCCGGCCTCTCGTAGCGGAAGATTCCCGGTACCTTCTCGATGACCGCGCCCGGGTCCGGTTCGTTCACGCCGTCCCTGATGCCCCTGCGATAGACGTGAGGGTCGACGCCGGTGACGGCGCCCAGGTGTTCAGCAGCGTCGTCTTCCCGGAAGTTACCGATTATGCCGATCTGGCCCCGGACAACTATGCCTTCGTGGTCACCGCTGCAGGAAACACGTCCCCCCTGGCAATTTTCGAGGGCATCGTTCTCGAGACCGGGACGATCTACACCATACTCGCACTGGGCACCCTGGTGGGTGACGATGCATACGATTTCACGGTGCGGGTCTTCACCGACAACGAGGAGGGCACCCAGTCCGTGGATCTGGTTCCTGTGGTCATGGAATGACGGGCGGTCATCGATCTCCTTTCCCGGGTGACGGGATCGATGTCTGTTCGCCCGGTGACCCGGGTATACGAGTTCTCGGAGAGCCTGGAGAGGGCCGGACAATGCCTGTTCGGTGACCCGGGCCGGGGATCAGCCCGGCGGTGGAGAGGGGGTACCCGCGCACGGTGAAAGCGTATTTTCTTTCTCCGGCCGTGCCTGCTTCCCGGCTGGATACCGGCGCCGGGAATCCCATTACGGGGAGGGACAGGCCCGTCCTTTTCGGCATGCGTTGACCATGGCCGCCGATGCATGCCGGTGGGCAGCCGTGAGAAGGGCTTGGAAACGAGGAGGTCGTTATGAAAAGGACAATGCTCGTGATGCTTTGCGCAGGATTGCTCGTGGCCGGTGCCCCGGGATGCGACGACGACGATGACGACGATATCGTGGGGGAAGCGGTTTTCGAATCCGAGCTCAGGGTGATCCACGCCGGTGTCGGTGCACCTCAGGTCGATGTCTATCTGGACGATACCCTGGCAATCGAGGCCCTGGACTACGGGGAGAGCTCGGGATACGGGGTCGTGCCCGCCGATGTGTACACCATAGAGGCGACCCCTGCCGGAAGCATCGATCCGGTGGTTGCCCTCGAGGAGCATGTCCTCGAGCCGGAGGGGGAGACGACCCTCTTCGTCATGGGCTCTCCGGGAGATTTCCGGCCGGTTGTAGCAGCCGACTCCCGGGACCCGGCAGTGGAAAGCGCATTCGTTCGTTTCGTGCACGCGGCTCCGGACGCGCCTGCGGTTGATATCAGGACGAGATTGGGAGACCCGGTGTTCGGGGATGTCTCTTTCGGAGAGATCACGGATTATATCGAGCTCGAACCGGGAGGCTATGTCTTCGTGATTACCCGGACAGAGGACGCAGCACCGGTGGCGGCCTTCGAGGAGGCGGAGCTCGAGGCGGGGAATGTGTATACCGTCGCGGTACTGGGCACGCTGAACACTGGGGACGGATATGATTTCATGGGGCGGGTCTATGTGGACAACGACGGAGGCGATGCCTTCGCGGACCTTGTCCCGGAGCTTCTGCAGTAGTCTCTGCCCGGCGGTCCCTGAAAGACAGGGCGACAAGCTCTTCTTGCTTTGCTCTGAGAGAATGATGTATGTGCTCGTTTTAAGCGAAGAGATGCGTGAGGAACAGGGACTTAAAATGAGCTTCCATATCCCCGTAAAAGGCAATGTCAGGCTTCAGAAGGTGCTCGAGAGCATCGGGAACGACGCCGAGCTGACCCAGCTCTGGAAGTGCGCCAACATGAACGCAGTGGACCGCAGCGGTATCAACGACCACGGCGAGATCCATATCCGGATTGCCTCGAATGCGGCCTTGAGGATCTTGCGTCTCCTGGTCAGGGGCGGCGTGGTGCCCTCCGTGGTGAAGGACTACGGCCTGGACGCGGACGATGCCGAGGTGGTTGTGGTACTTGCGGCCTGCCTTCACGATATCGGCATCGCGGTTCACCGGCACGATCATGAACGGCACAGCATCGTCCTCGCCTACCCGAAGTCCCGGCAGCTCCTTGCAGGGGTGTATGAAGAACCCGCGCTGACCATCCTGACGGCCGAGGTCATGCATGCCATCGTTGCTCACAGTGCCAAGGAGGCCTGCCTGACCGTCGAGGCGGGGGTTTTGAAGGTGGCCGATGCGCTGGACATGTCGCAGGGCAGGTCGCGCATCCCGTTCGAGGCGGGGAAGGTGAACATCCATTCGATCTCGGCACGGGCCGTGGAAAACGTCGATATCGAGCCCGGCGAAGAACGGCCGGTGAGGATCGTGATCACCCTGGCCAATTCCGCGGGGATCTACCAGGTGGACGAGCTCCTGCGCCACAAGCTGCAGAACTCTTCCATCGCCGGATATGTGGAAGTCATCGCCCGGATCGAGGGTGAGATGGAGCGGCGGATCGTGGAGGACTACCGGCTCTAGCAGGAAAAACACGGGGTCGGGAGCGCGGCGGGCGACCGGCCCATCGGCGGCCGGGAACGGGGCCGTCAGGACGGGAAAATCTTCCGGCTTCAGGGATAAGTTGTCTGACAAGGGGAAAAAGGGCCGCTATCGGGGCTTAAGCAGGATGCACATAAGGAGTGGAGGTCTGGTGAAATCTCTCACAGGGGCACAGCGGAAGTATTTGCGGGGCAGGGCGCACAGCCTGAGCCCCGTGGTTCAGGTAGGCAAGCAGGGTGTCACCCCCGATCTGATAAAGGCCGTGAACGAGGCGCTGGACTCGCACGAGCTCATCAAGGTCAAGTTCGTCGACTTCAAAGAAGAGCGCAAGGAGCTCTCTCGGGAGATCGCCGAGCGCACGTCCAGCGAGGCGGTCGGCCTCATCGGCAACGTCGCGATCCTCTACCGGCGGCAGCCGGACGAGCAGAAGCGGAAGATCATCATCCCGTAAACAGTCGTTTCTTCATGTGGCCCGGATCGCTCCCCTTGTCCGCGGTTTCCCGCAACCTGGGGACGGACCCCATCCGGGTATGGGACAGGGAAGCGCGACCGCATCGCCCAATGATCCGGTCACTCCGAATCGATCAACCTGCGGACGCTTTCCAGGAGCTCGGGACGGGTGAACGGCTTCATGAGCAGGTTGAACCCTGAATCCAGGATACCCTGATCGACGATGACGTCATAGGTGTGGCCGGACATGAACAGCACCTTCAGGCCCGGGAGGCTCTCTTTCATGCGTTCGGCAAGCGTGCGGCCGTTCATGCCGGGCATGATGACGTCTGTGACCAGCAGGTCGATGCCGCCCCCTGTTTTCCTTGCCAGATCGATGGCCTCCCTGCCGTCGGCGGCCGCAATGACGCGGTATCCTTTCGATTCGAGGATCTCTCTGCTGAGCTGGCGCACGTTCTCGTCGTCCTCGCACAGCAGGATGGTTTCATTCCCCCCGGGGATATCTTTTTCATCGGGCACGGGCGGCTTTCTGACAGCCTCGACGGATGATGCAGGGAAATAGATCCTGAAGGTCGTGCCCTGATGAGGCCGGCTTGAAACAGCGATATGCCCGCCCGACTGCTTGACGATGCCGTAGACGCTGGAAAGGCCCAGGCCGGTGCCCCTGCCGCGCTCTTTGGTGGTGAAAAACGGATCGAAGATGCGCGCCATGGTGGGGGCGTCCATGCCGTGCCCCGTATCGCTGACCGTGAGCAGGACGTGGGGCCCGGTGCGGGCCTCCGGATGCTCCGCTATGTGGGCCTCGTCGAGAACGGTATTGGAGAGCTCGATGTCGATCCTGCCGCCCTCGGGCATGGCATCGCGTGCGTTGACCACGAGGTTCAGGAGGACCTGTTCGATCTGGTTGGCGTGGGCGAGGATCGGATATACCCCGTCGCCGGGGGAGATGTTCAGGAGAATATTCTCCGTGATCAGCCTTTGCAGCATCTCCTTCATCCCGGAGAGGACCTCGGAGGGATTCAGTGCATCGAGCTTGACTGTTTCCCGCCGGCTGAAGATCAGCAGCTGCTGGACAAGGGCCGCGGCCCTCTGTGCGGAGTGCCGGATCTCCATGATCTCCCGGGCGAGCTTTTCATCCGGGGCACCCCGGCTTTTCTGTGACTCCAGCGCAAGCTCGGTGTACCCGAGGATGGCCGTGAGGATATTATTGAAGTCATGGGCCACGCCACCCGCCATGTTGCCGATGGCCTCCATCTTCTGGGCCTGGAGGAGCTGGGCCTCGAGACGGTCTTTTTCCTCCTCGGCCCGCTTGCGCTCGGTGATGTCGTTGATCACGCTCAGGATGCAGGGTTCCCCTTTCAGGGTGATGGGGGCCGCCGAAAACAGGCCCACTACACTCTGTCCAGATCTGTTTCTCAGGTTGACCTCGATATTCTGGACCTGCCCTTGACGGCTCATCCTGTCCACGATGCGCCGGCGGTCGTCCGGATCTGCGTAAAAGCCCATATCACGGGAGGAACGGCCGAGAATTTCATTCCGGGAATACCCGGATATGCGTTCGAACGCCCGGTTGACCTCCAGAAATCTTTCGTCTACCGCTGAGGTGATGGTGACGATGGCCGGAGACTCCCGGAATAGGGTCTTCAGGTGCTCCTCCGATTCCTTGAGATCCCGGGTCCGCTGATCGACCCGCTGCTTGAGCGACCATGACCATAACAGGATGGCCCCGATCAGGGCTATCAGGAAGACCAAGGGCATGGCCAGGAACTTCACCGCCTCTTTCCACCATCTGGTCTGCTCATACACCCCGAACCAGGCATCGTGGATCTGCTTGTACCTGCCGGTGGCCTTGATGATGTTGAGCCCCTCGTTCAACTGATGGAGCAGTTCCCGATTCCCTTCCGCCACGGCGAAGCAGTACTCCCTCGGAGGGATGCCGGCGGCAACGCACTCCAGATTGTCGAGCCGGTATTCCGCGGCGATGTACAGGCCCTGCATCTTCGACGAGAGCAGTACTCCGTCGTGACGCCCCGAAGCGAGCAGCCGCAACGCCTGCGAAGGGTCCCTGACAGGGATGATATGCGGCGTCAGCCCCGTCTTTTTCAGGTAATCGTGCATGATGTCGTCCTGCTGGACGATGACCTGCCTGCCCTGGAGGTCTTCGAGAGAGGCGATCGACGAGCCCTGACGCACGAACAGGCCCGGGGTCACCAATGTGTGGGGCACGGAGAAATCGGCGTGATCGTCTCTTTCCGGTGAGTAGTACATGCCGGCGAGGACGTCCGCCTGTCCCGTTTCCAGACGGGTTCTGACCTGGTTCCACGGACCAAGATCGATCCGTATGGAAAGATCCATGACCTCGGCCACGGCCCGGATGAGATCGATATTGAAGCCCGTGGGCACGCCGTTGTCCAGATACTCGTAGGGGGGATAATCCATATCGCCGCTCACCACGAGAACGGGGGCGCCGGCCGGGGCGGCGGGGGAACCGTCTATCGGAGGGGAATATTTATCCGGACTGACCGGCGAGGCACTGCCTGAAGACCAGAGGAGAAAAACAGCCGCGACAAGCACCGCGATTCCCGGCCCGGACGGAATCATTCTCAGGCGAGCGAGCAAACGGTTGAACACGCACATTACCAACACTCTCATCCCAGCACTGTTTTCCCTGATGACGGCGATGAGAGAAACTATACTATACCGCTTGCAACCACACAATACGTAGAATGCCCGAGGGACGCATCCATGGATATCCGCCCTGGGCTCCCCGGGCAAGACGGCGTCTCCGGCGGGGTTTCAGGCGGTGCAGAATCCTCCGGAGAGGTGTCCGTCTCACGGGCGGTGACTCGCAGGTGGTTGAGAAAGAGCCTCCCGGGGTTATTTCCCGAGCCAGTAGCTTCTCTGCTCTTTTGAGAACACCGATCCGGTGGGCTCTTCGGCGCCCTTGAAGCCTTCTTTCTGGTGCTCGCGCTCCGATCTGCTGAGCCTTTTGCCCATCTCCGCATATATGGCTTCCTCGGGGATGGTCCGGGGGAAAAAGCTCTTGACGATGCCGAGCGACTCGTTTGTCTTGGCCACGGAGACCCTCCAGTCCTTTTCGAGCCCGGTGAGCGACCTGACCGCGTCCACGCTTTCGGGCACCACGATGGCCTCGTTGTGGACCTGGAAGGTCATGTAGACCTCCCGGTTATCCGTGGAGAGCGCATCCTCCCAGATCGCCACCTCCCACATGTCGTTGCGCGGCCTCTTCATGTCCCTCATGAGCTCGATGACCGAGTTCAGGGCCACAAGACCGTTTCCCGCGCTGACGAACACGACCCGCGGTTCTTCCCACAGCGCGTGGATGAGCTCGTCCATGCCGACCTTCCGGGTGGTCTCGACCATGGCATAGTGGAGATGGCTCAGATTGAACGGTCCTGCACCCGCCATGGTGGTGATGTCGAGGTCCGGGATCACGGTCTTTGCATCCGGACCCTGGTGACTCGGGACCTTGGTTTCCGGGATCGCGGTATTGATCATGCCCGTGTCGTGCGACTCCCAGGGGTCGGTGCTCCTGCGCAGGAGCACCGCTCGCACACGATCGACCCACCCCTTCCTCAGAAGGGCGTGAGAGATCCTGCACAGGGCGGTGGTGTTGCAGGACACCACCCGGGTGAAGTCCCTGTTGAAGGCCCCCTCGTAGTTTACCTGCGCCACGAAGGAATATCCGGTGAGGGAGTGCTTTTCTCCTCCCTGGAAAATGCCTTTGACCCCGGCCTCTTTGTACTTGTCCCGGTTCCGTGCCCCGATGCCTTTGGGCGTGCAGTCAACCACGATCTCCGCATGTTTGAGCAGGTCGTTCATATCGCCTTCCACCGGGATGTGCGCCTCTTCCATTTCCGCGCGTTTTTCCGGGACAGAGGCATACACCGGATACCCCCTCTCGACCGCGATCCGGATGCGGTAGTCGGTCGACACATCGGCCACCCCCACCAGCTCCATGTCGTCCTGCAGGGCTATGGCGTCCGCCACCCGTTTGCCGATCACCCCGTAACCGTTTACTGCCACCCGTGCTTTCCTGCCTGTGACCATATGGCTCTCCTCTTTTGCGTATGGTTCGCGTCCCTGTTTTATCCTGTCTGCACCCTCGCCGGTCTCACGATGTGCCGGTGGGCGAGATCGTGTTCAAAAAAAATCCGTGATCGGATGGGCGAAAAGAGGGCTCGAACCCGGTTAAAATCTCCTGTTTTTCTATTCGTACAAATCTCCACCGGCCGCCTTGTTCGAATAAGCGGAGATTTGGTGTGACCGTCCTGTGTTACTATATGTTCTAATATGCCCCCTGAGTTCAGAATCAACGGTTCCCAGGGGCCCTGGAGACCACGGGCGGCAAGGCCTTTAAGAGATGCCGGGTGAGGAAGGTGATCATCGGCTCCCTTCGGCCCTTGGATGAACAGTGAAAGAGAAGAATATCTACAAAAACCCGGAGCTGGGGTTCTCGATCGAAAAGCCTCAGGACTGGGCGTTTATGCCCTCGTCCTGGGTGCTGAATCTCAAGGACAAGGCCGAGCCGTTTTATAAGGAGCTCGACGAGAGGATTCGGTATGCCCGGCTCCCCTTTGTGTATTTCCACTATGACCACGGGATCTCCGATATCGTCATTCCCACTGTGCAGGTTATGTACCGCACGACCCACGGCACGAGTGCCCTGGACCGTTCGACCATTCTCGGGATGCAGCTCGTTCAGCTCCAGATCGTACTCGACGATTACTGCCTGGTGGAGGCCACCTCGGACGGCGTCATATCGGAGAGGCCGGCTAACATCATCAAATCGACGCACACCGTGAATAACCAGGATGGGCAGGCCATGGACTGCCTGTCCCGCTGCTATGTGATCTTCACCGAGGGGGCCATGTTCGTGGTGGTGATGTCCGGGCCGGTCGAGGGCGCTTACCGCTGCGACCGGGAGTTCGGCGAAATATTGAGATCCATCCGGATCGACTGATCATTGGAGGGTGATGTCCCGCGAGGCCTGTTTCCGAGGTATGCCGTACCCGCCCACTTCCCGAACGAGAGCCCGCCCGGCGCGGAATCCAGCGGGAGCCGGGTTTTCCCGTGTTCCCGCCCTTGATTCTTCCGGGAAAGGTGAGACAATATGAGTTACAGGGGCAAAGAGAGGGTTTATCGATGAAGCCGGGATGGATAGTCGCCGTATCTCTGTTTCTCCTGGTCGCTCCCCTGAAGCTCTGCCGCGCCGTCGAGCTGGAGGTCACGCCTCTGGTGGGCTATACCTTCGGGGGCTCGTTCGAGGAGAGCTATTCGGGCACCGACCTGGACCTGGACGAGGGCGTCAGCCTGGCGGCGGCGCTCGATTTCCCGCTGGGCCAGGGAAGGCAGGTGGAGCTCTACTACAGCCGCCAGCCCACCGAGCTTCAGGCCGACGGAGCCCTTCTCTCCGAAGATGTGCTGTTCGACCTCGATGTGCACTACATCCATATCGGCGGCACCTACACCTGGCGCGATGAAGGGCGGATGCGCCCCTTTATCGTCGGGACACTGGGCGTCACCCATCTCGATCCCGAGCCTTCGGGCCTCGACTCGCGGACCCGGTTTTCCCTCGGGCTCGGCGGCGGGGCACGGGCGTTCGTCACCGAGCGTTTCGGTTTGCGGCTCGAAGGGAGAGGGTTCGTCACCCTGCTCGACGACGACGGCGGCGGAACGGTCATGTTCAGCGATCCGGGCGGTCTCTCGGTCGAGGTGTCCTCGGACTTTTTTGCCCAGTTCGTGTTCAATGTAGGGGTATTCTTCCGGTTCTGATCGTTCCGGCCTCTTGTAAAAGATCTGCGCATCCTGCTCCCGCTATAAAAAAGGTCTGGTTTTCCTTTCGACGTGTGCCGGATTTGAGGTACAATCCCCCCCAAACCTGCATGGTACATGCATGGACAGGGAGGAGCTTGAGCATGAAGAGGACGCTTCTGGTGTTTCTGGTCGTGGTTTTCCCGTTGGTTGCCGCCCGTGCCGAGGACATCCGGCGGGTGGTGCTCTACCGGGACATGGCGTTTCTCACCCTGGAGCGCACTGCAATGGACGGCCGTTTCGTGGTCGAGTGCCCGCCCGAGCTGATTACTGATTCCGTCACCGTGTCTCCGGTGCGGGGAGGGATTGTCAGGTCGATGAGCGTCGAGCCTAGACGGCTCACCTCGGGCAAGACGGAGCAGCTCAAGATGGCGCTGGCCGAGAAACGGGCGGTCCTGGAAGAAAAGCGGATGCTCCGGAAGACCGTTGAGAGGCAGATCGAGCTGATCTTCGAAGCAGCCGGGGTCAAGGACAGCCAGGCCCCGTTTTCCCGGACCCATCTCGCGGATGCGCTGAACTTCATCGACGAAAGAGTGGAGGCCCTCAACAGGAGGCACATCGGGCTGGGCCGCGAGATCGAGGAGCTTTCCACCGAGGTCAAGGATCTGGAAGACCAGCTCGGTGCGGTCTCCCGCAGGCCGGGATACCTGATCGCCGTGGAAACGGACCGCGACGGTGAATTCCGGGTGTCGTACGCCGTGAGAGGCGGTTCCTGGAGCCCGGAGTATGCCGTGCACGCGGACCCTGCCCGGGGGATGATGAGAATGGATGCATCCGCGGTCATCCGGCAGGCCACCGGTACCGACTGGGAGGCCGAAGAGCTCCTGGTGGCCACGGGAAGGCCCGGGCTCGGCATCCAGGCCCCAGAGCCCGTTCCCTGGTATGTGGGCATGCCGCGATACCGGGGCGATTCACTGCAGAAAACGGCGGCCCCGATGTCCGCAGCGCCTGAACAGGCGGCGGCGGATCAGGGGTTCGAGGCCGAGGTCAAGGCCACGTCGGCGAGCTATGTGATCGGGGCCGCACGGTCGGTGATGCTGCCGGGTGACGGTACGCCCAGTACGGTCGTCCTCCAGAAAAAACAGGTGCAGACCACGATCAAGAGGCTTACCTGTCCCCGGATCGACAGCGGGGTTTTCCTGAGGGCCGAGGCGGTCTGGGACAGCGATGCCCCTGTTCTTCCCGGATCATACAGCGCCTTTGTTGACGGCGAGTTCATGGGCAGGGGAGTCCTCGGCCGGACCCGGCCCGGAGAAAAGATCACGGTGGACCTGGGCAGGGACGAGGGGATCGCGGTGGAGCGGAAGGAGAAGGTCTTTCACGAGAAGACACTCACCGGCAAGGACAAGACCACCTACTCGTATACCGTCACGGTCAGGAACACCCGTGCTCACCCGGTGCGGGTCGCCCTGAAGGACCAGATACCCGTCTCCAGGGACGAAGCGGTCCGGTCCGAGCTCGTCGAGGCCGTACCGGGCGCGGTTCCCGACAAGGACGGCTTCCTTCTCTGGGAGATCGAATGTCCCCCGGGGGCGGAAGAGACCGTGAGCTTCTCGTTCTGCGTCACCGGCATGGCGCCCTGGTGATGCAAGGCGGGGCATGAACCGGGCATGGGCACGCACCGCGGCTGCCCGTGCCGTGGTGGAGCGATGCTTTACGGACGAGGACATATGGCGCGCCCATGACAGCATGCCCCCTGCCTGGTCCGGAGAGATCGCCGGATAACCAGGAGACATCTGGCCCGGTTCTCGTCGACCCCCCCATGTCAGACCCCCTGCACCCACGGTATCCCCGCCGGGGAAGGACTCTGACCCGGCCCCGGTCATCGGCCCCGGTACCGTGCCGATTCTTGCGGCATATGTTATACTTGCACGGGAGGACCCTTGACAAGGGCCAGTGATTTATTATAGTCAATATCATATATAGCAATAAGGCAATAGAATATCCCATTGTTATGGCCTCACCTTGTTTCCAGAGGGAAGAAAACACGATCGGCGGTCTGTCGAGTAATATTTTGAAGTGTGTTTTTATCAATAAAAAAATGTACAAAGGGGAGGTAAGGTATGAGGATTTTCAAATCAGGGTCAATGGTAAAGGGGGTCGCCTTTTTTGTTCTCATCCTGGCGGCTACCGGGTGCTCGCTGCTGAGCGTCAGCGAGATACGCAACGCCACCCGCAACGACGTGGTGAATCTGGGCGATTCCATATTCGCACTGTCGGGAAAGATTCACGACAACCTGCAGAGCTGGGCGGGTGAGACCTTCCGCCGGTATGCCCTGTCGGGCTCCATGGTGAGCCATATCGGCGATCAGTACGACAAGGCAAGGGGTGACAACCCGAACATCCAGACCATCTTCATGGACGGGGGCGGCAACGACATCCTGATTCCGGCCACGCTCTTCGATCCGTACAACTGCAAGGTCGACTGGTGGGAATCAGGGCTTTCGTCGTCCTGCAAATCACTCATAGACGACATCTACGTTGACACCGTGAACCTGCTGAACCGGATGGGCAGAGACGGGGTGGATAACATCATCTATCTCGGTTACTATCGTCTGAAGAACGGTCTCATCGGCACCACGAGGCTGAACCAGGCGGTGGACTACGGGGATGCGCGGCTCTCCCTGGCGGTCCGGAATGCGACCGCGGCATCCAATTACCGGGTGTTCGTCGATCCGCGGGCATACATCACCAGCTCGGATATCATCTATGACGGCGTCCATCCCGGCAATTCCGGCTCGCAGAAGCTTGCGACCCTGATCTGGGCCAAGCTCCAGCCTCTTCTGTAGAAAAGCACCCTTCAAGGGGCAGGGGGGCCCCGGTCACCCTGCCCTTTTCACGACGGGTGGTTTTCATCCTGAAGAATAGAAAGACAGCCATGGACAGAAGAAAGAGAAGAAGAGCGGTCGCCATCGGCATGGCGATATCCGTGATCGTGCTCGGCCTGTGCCTCTTTTCCGTTGTTCGCGAGGCCGGCGGGGGACCTGATGAGAACGTCTTCCGGGGGGAGCATCCCAATGCAGGGGGCGACCCGTTCAGCGATCGTGTCGTCGACGAGCTGAGAAAGTACTATGGAAAGTCCATCTCGGAAAAGAATACCCAGGCGAGCATCATCGGGGTGAGAGACCTGGTTGTGGATACGCATCCGGCGAACGGGAGAGAGCTGTTCTCCACGATCATTCAGCGGGCGTTCCCGGATTACACCGGAGATATCATGGAGACGCTTGACAAGCTGGACCGGTACAACCGCTGGCTGGAAGACAACAGGGAAAGGATTGCGCGCATGACGGCGACCGAGAGGGCCGCATTCCTGTGGGAAAAGAGAAAAGAGCTCTTCGGCGACGATGCCGAGAAGATATGGTCGGGAGAGATGCTGGCAACGGAAGCGAGAAATGCGGAGGTGCAGGATGCCATCGTCATGCTGAACGAATCCGGCGATTTGAGCATCGAAGAGAAGGCTGATGAGTATCGGCATATCCTCCATGAGACCTACGAAGGTTCTCCGGAAGAGTATATCCTCGACCAGACTCAACTCCTGTCCAGGATCTTCTTCAGCATGGATTCCGTTCAGGACGAGCTGAAGCGGATGAGCCCGGAAGAGCGGCAGGCGGAAATCGACCGGGTCCGCAGTGAGATGGGACTCAACGAGGAGCAGGTCGAGTCGATGGCCAGGCGCGATGCAGACAATGAGAGGCGCTGGGAGATCGGCCTGACGTACATGGAGGAGCGCGAGCGAATCGTCGGTGAATCCGATGGCCAGGAGCGGGAAGAACGGCTGAGGCTACTGAGAGAGGAGTATTTCGACGATGAGGCCGGGACCATCGAGCTCGAGGAAAAGGACGGGTTTTTCCGGTTCAAGAGACCGCGCATCTATGGTCGGAATTAATCCGGCGAGGCGGAAGCGGCGATCCGGCTGTCATTCCTGACAGACCTTCCCCGCAGGAAATCCTCCGGCGGAAGGGGTCGGGCCTTTCTGCTACTGATATCCCACAAGCGGCAGCAGGAGGATGGCTGCCAGGTTCTGAAGGAAATGGATGACGACCGGGGCGACAAGGCTCTCCCGCCACAGGTAGATGACCGCCAGTACCGCCCCGGTCACCCCCACGGTAATGACTCCTGCCGAGCCCTCGTACCCGTGACCCAGCGAGAAGATGAAGGAAGATGCGACGATGGCCGTCGCCCTGCCCATCCGCAGGCTCATGAGCCTCAGCAGCAGGTAGCCGCGGAAGATGGTCTCCTCCGCTATGGCGACCACCACGACCAGCACGAAGGCGAGCCCCATCTGGAATGGGTCGTCCGGGGTCAGGAAAGATGGCTGCGGATCCGCCGGGACGGAAAAGCCGATTTCCTGCAGAATGCTTCCCAGAAGCCCGGTAAAATAGAACACCACCGGAAAGAGGAGAATGCCCACAAGGGCTTCACGCCCGCTTTTTTCGGGCCTCCACCCGATGCTGCTGTAATGTTCGCGGTTTTTCCAGAGGAAGAAGAAGATCAGCGCCACCAGGGCCGTGTCCCGCAGGATGGTGTCCACGGCCGTGAGCACGAACGTGACCGTCACCTGCCTGATGGCGAACAGACTCAGAATCATCGAGGGCACGATCAGGGAGAGATATACCAGCACTTCAAGGAGCTGGGCCTTCGAGCTCGGCCGATGGGGCTGTGTGCTCAAGGGAAAGGGTTCGTGGGTTTCCTGATTCATCTCCTTCTCCCCTCATGCATGAGAAAGCTGCACCGGCTGACCGTTCACGATGGCGAGCAGCCGCGCTCACAGCGGTGCCAGGCAGGTGGTGATATGAGGCTTATAATAGGTCTTCCCGGAGTAGTATCAACAGATTCGAAGATTTGCATGGGAGTGCTGACGCGGGATAAAAGGCACGGCGCAGGCGGCATACTCGCGGTACAGAGGTATTTGCCGGGCCTGGTCCGTACTCTTCCCCCGCTGAAGATCCCTGCAGCGGCCCTGGGCGGTATGGCAGCCGGGGCGCTTGCCCTGGGGGCGCTGGCCGTGGGTACGAGGTCTCAACGCCTTGTCCCGCGGCAGACGACCCTTCAGGATGACCCTTCCAGATACCTCCCGTACCATGACAGGTGAGCGAGAATGGATACCGCCTCTTCCGGCGTCGAAAGGTAGACCACCCGGCCGTTCGATGTGTCGGCAAGCCTGAGGCCGCCTTCGTTGAGTCCCACGACCACAATGGGTTTGCCCGTTTCCTTCTGCAGGGCCGCGACGCCCGAGATGATGCGTTCCTCGTTCTGCACCTGGTCCTTGAGCACGGCAAGCTTCAGCTCCCTGCTGTAGAGCTTGCTGCCGAGCTGCACCTGGGCGGCGATGAAGTCCTCCACGTAGCGAGACCTGCCAACGATGCCCAGGGCGATCACCGAATCCACTTCATCCCACCGGGCAAGGGCCTCGATTACCTGCAGATAGAGCGCGGCATCGTTTTCCCCCACCACATCGACGGGGTTCCTGCGGTTCCAGTACTTGGGCAGACAGGCATCGAGCTCCCTGATCACGGACTCCGGCAGCAAAGGCAGCTCGAGACCGGAATCTTCGCACTCGTCGGCCGCGATAATGCCCCAGCCGCCTCCCATGGTCATGATCCCCACCCGGTTCGACCGGGGAATGGGCAGGTGGGCCGCTGCGGCCGAAACATTGATGAGATCGGTAGGGGTCATGACCTGGATGATCCCCGACTGTCTGAACATGGCACTGTAGGTGGCGAACGAGCCGGCCATGGAGCCGGTATGGGACTGCGCGGCCTTTGAGCCCGACTGGGACCGGCCTGCCTTGAGAGCGACTACGGGCTTTCCCCTGGTCACGGTCCTGGCAACCTCGCCGAATTTCCGGCCGTCGTCGATCCCCTCGATGTACATGGAGATGACCTTTACCTCGTCGCGGGAGCCGAGATACTGCATGAGATCACATGCCTTGAGCATGGTTTCATTGCCCGTGCCCGCATACATGGCAAGGCCGATCTCTTTGTGCGCGATCCACTTGATGAGCTGCAGCCCGAGGTTGCCGCTCTGAGAAATGACGGCCAGGCCGCCCGGGCCCGGCGCGGTGGGCGCGGGCAGGCACTCGAAGCAGTGGTGCGCCGAGGCGATTCCCATGGTGTTGGGTCCGATGAAGAGGACGCCGCCTTCCCGCGCAGCGGCCAGGATTTCCTGCTCCAGCCCGATACCCTCACCGCCTGCCTCCCGGAATCCCGAGGAGATGATGACGGCGGCCTGTATCCCCTTTGCGGCGCAGTCTTTGATGCCGCCGGGGATGAGCGGTGCGGGGATAGTGAACACGGCCAGATCGACCGGCTCCGGAATGTCCTTCAAGCTTGGGTACGATTTCAGCCCGAGGATCGTGTCCTTTTTCGGGTTCACGGGAAACACCCGGCCGCCGTATCTCCAGCCGAGGATCGAGGTGAGCACGAGATTGCCCCATTTGGCGGGCACGTCCGACGCCCCCACCACTGCCACGGATTTCGGGAAAAACATCTTATCGAGCCTGGTGTCGTAACCCTGAGCGGTCATCTTTCGAGCCCTCCTTAACGGGTTTGATGCTGACATAATTCCCAATGATAGCATACATCCCGAGATCGTGGATAAACAACAGGGAAATGCAGGCGGATCACATCCTTCAACTCCCCGGCCATGGCCCCCGCTCATCGTGCCTGGGAAAGAGCCGGCATTCTCCCTGCGGACTTGCGCGAACCTCTCCGTGTGGAACAGGCAGGGGCTGCGTATGCGCATGGCCGGAACGCCCCGGCCTGCCTTGAGACACGGCAGGGAGGGGGATATTATGAGCTACAAGTTCCCCGGAGGAGGCCTGTGACATGAAACCCATAGGACCGTCCGCCTTTTTCCCCCGGTCCCGGGCATCCCCCCGCATCCGGTTTAATGGCGCGATTTTCCCCCCCCTGTCATCCTGCCTGGAAAAATCCATGTCGTGCCGACCGTACTCGATCTGCCGGATGTGGTGCAGTTTCCCCGGATGGATACCCAACAGACGGAAGAGGCCTTATTTGCGGCGACGGCCTTTCTCAGATGATGCGTAGCCGCACACCGCTTCTCAGGAATATACAGGCCGGGCATGGGGTCGACTGACGGACCCCGCCCGAGAGAAAATGCCGGTCACCCCGGTAAGGCTTAGGGAATCCCCTTTATGGATGTGTTCAACACCCTTGCACCGGTCTTCTTCATCATCGCCCTGGGGGCGTTCCTGAGGTGGACCGGCTTCATGTCTGCGCGGATGACCGAGTGGTCCAGCGGGCTTACCTACTGGGTGGCCCTGCCCGCACTGCTGTTTTTCGAGACCGCGGACGTGCAGTTCGGTTTCCGGCCGTATGCCGGGGTGTTCTTGGTGCTGTTCGGCGGTCTGGCGGTAACCGTCTCTGCAGGATATCTGGCCGCATGGCTGCTGCGGTTGCCCGAGTCGAAGACGGGCGCCCTGGTGCAGGCGGCGTTCCGCGGGAATCTGGCCTTTGTCGGGATACCGGTTGTCGTCTACGGCCTGGGTGAGGGGAACAGCCCGGTCGTCAAGCTGGCGGTGCTGGTGGTGGCCGCTATGCTTCCCATCAACAATGCCGTTGCCATCCTCGTGCTGATCGACGGCAGGCACCGGTTCAATGTACGGGCCGTGTGGATGGTGCTGGAGAGGATCGTCTCCAACCCGCTGATCCTGGCCTGCCTGGCCGGGCTTGCGGTAGCGGGCCTGGGCTGGCAGCTCCCCCTTGCTGCATCGCGCACTCTCCAACCCCTGGGCAACATGGCCCTGCCGCTGGCCCTGATCAATATCGGCAGCACCCTGAGTCTTCGAGTGGTGAGGGGAAGTCTGCCCCCCATCCTGACGGCGAGCATCATCAAGGTCGTCCTGGGGCCGCTTGCCGGTTACGGCCTTGCGAGGCTCATGGGACTGGGCGGTGACGAGCTCCGGGTGGCCCTTATCATGCTGGCCTGCCCGACGGCGTCCTCCAGCTTCGTCATGGCAGCCCAGATGGGGCGGGATGCCTTTCTCGCCGCAGGGGCCGTTGTACTGAGCACCCTTCTGTCGTTCATCTCCCTGTTCGTGATCCTCTGGCTATGACGGGCTCGCCTCCGGACGGACCTGTATCCGAACCGACGCTGCCTCCCGGCGGCTTTTCACGAGAGGTCCCAGGGCCGTCTCGATTGCCCGGCGGTTGCGGAGTTCGCCCTTGAGCAGCCGTTCAGCCGGGATCTCCACACTCCGGCGGACGCCGATTTTCTGAAGTATCTCTATGCCGGCTGCATGGGAGTAGAGTCTCCTGTCAGTCATGTCACGGACATGGATCAGGATGCTCAGCGCGGGCACCTTGCCGTAACCCGAACCGGTCAGCAGCTCCAGGGCGGCCCTGCACGAGGTGTTGACCTTCTGGGCTGCCCCGCACCACCGGGCCGTGCCCGCGGTATAGTCCGCCTGCACCACGATGATCTCGGGGTACAAGACCGCATCGGCGTGATACGCAGCTCGGAGCTCCCGAGAGAACTGCTCCCTGACAGAAAGATCATCGTGCCTTCCCGCGGGCCTGTCCTGCGGGGCTGTCCTGCAGACATATGCGCGTGAAAGCGCCTGCCGCACCTGCCGCGACGACACCACGGCATATCCGGAACCGGCCAGGACAGCGGTGATGAGCGCACCGAACCGGTCTTTCACGGCCTCTTCGTGGGGAAGGATGCCGGGTGAATGGAAGGCGAGCGGGCATAGCGCGATGGTGGACACGCACAGGCAGAACCGGTCCTCGGGGACGAAAAACGGGTTATAGGCTGCACACGCTGTTTCAACTATCACGACGGCATCTCCCTCGCCAGCGCCTCCACGCCCGTCGATCAACCATATTTCACAGCAGGGCGCGAGGACATTCCGAGCCATTTTTTCACTTCGGTTGCCGCCAGATGAACGACACGGGGCTTCCCATGGCTGCAGCAAGCCTGCAACATCGTATTGGTGTATACATATATGGATGAATACCGGGTTTGTAAAGCCGTTCTTTTCCCATTCCGGTGACCGCGCGGCAGGGTCACTGCATGAAACGGACTCTGCCCAGCGCCATGCCGTCCTGCCCGTAGAGGTTGGCGGGGATTCCCTCTCCGCCTGCGGGGAACACCGCGCCCAGGAATCTCCACAGGGCCGTCCACCCCTTCATCTCCTGGCCTCCGGGGTCAGGCCCGGCATCGATGCAGTAGTTGAGATAATCCGCAGGATGAACGGGCTCGCCCGATGCGTTCCGCAGGGTGAGGGAAAGGCCGTAGGGCGCGAGCCTCTCGTGGATCGCCTGGATCATCCGGAGGGTATGGAGGTCCATTGCGATGCGATAGAGTCCGGTCGTATCACTGCGGTCCAGCGGTGTGCCCTCCGAGAGGCAGAAGGGGTCCCGGGCGGGGCAGAGATATACGGCCTTGACTCCCTGGAGCCAGGGTGTGCGGGAGGGATCGTAATCGATTCTCAGTCCGGAAAAGTTCAGGTAAAAGTCCGGTCCCAGAGAGGGGGCGATGGTGAGTCCTGTCTCGCAGAGGGCATAGATGTCCGCGGCCGTCGCATAGAGGGATACGACGGGATTGCCGGGCGGCAGCCGGGAGGTGCCGGGGAAAGGCCCCAGCGGCAGGGCGTTGTATACGTCGGAGAAGGTGATGATCCCCAGGCGGCCGGGGAACAGGTCACCCCTGATGGCCCCGCTTGCCGCGATTCCCACGTCGCAGGGTCTCCCGACGTCGCGGGATGCGCGGGTCGCTGCCCAACGGAACGCATCGGCGATGAGGTTTCCGATGCCGGTCTCTTTCAGGGGGGCCCTTGCCAGGGGGATATCGGTGCTCGACACGGGGGTCTCGATGCCGACGCCCAGCCGCGAGATCAGCCTGTTCATGGATGCATGGTGTTCCTCCACCAGGGCCTGGATGTGCGGGTCGCCCTGCACTGTGTCGTTGATGGGGATGAGGGTGAAATCATAGTCCACGATGCGGCCGAGAGACTCGTCATAGGTGATGTCGAGCCTGCTGAGCCACTTGCCGTATTCTCCCGGAGAAAAGACCAGGGTATTGGAGGGGCCTTTGACAAAGGCCTCCTGGGTCGTGGTGTGGTAATGACCCGAGGCGATGACGTCGATACCCGCCACGGTCCCGGCCAGGCGTGCATCGTCGCCCCTTCCATCCGTCCGGATTCCGCCGTGGGAAAGGGCGATGACCAGGTCTGCGCTGTCATCGTTCCGCAAGTCATCGACGCAGCCCTGGATAAAATCCTGATCGTGGTCAAAGGTGACCGGTGGTGCCGCCCGGGCCCTGTTATCGGCGTCCGGGCCCATCAGCCCGATAAAGCCGATGTTCAGCCCCCCGGAGAGCCTGAGCACGTGTTTGTCCACGATCACTCCATCACCCATGAGCGTCTGGACCCCGTCATCGGAGGTGTCCTCCTTGCCGTCGGTGAACGTGTTGGTCGCCAGGACCGGCACCGTGAATCCTTCTTCCCGCGCATTGGCCAGGAGCTGGGACAGCCCCTTGGGTGACCAGTCGAATTCGTGGTCGCCCAGTGTCACGGCATCGTAGCCCATGGCCTGGAAGAACTGCAGGGCAAGGGGATTGAATGCCGTGAGGTCGTAGGCCGTACCCATGAGAAAATCTCCGGAATCCACCAGTATCACCGGTACCCCCGCGGCCGCCTGCTCTTTCCTGACCCGGCCGACGGCCGCGGCCAGCCGGGCGAAACCGCCCAAGACCCCGTCTTTGTCCGTGGTGTCAAGAGGCGTGTAGTCCATGAAGGGACCGTACCCGGAGGCGTGGTGGTGCAGGTCTGAGGTCTGGAGCAGTGTGAGCCTCTTTTTCTTCCCGATCGATCTCACTTTGAGAGAGTCCGATCCCTGGAACCGGACATCGGTGGAGCCCGCAACGACACCCCGTATGGTCAGGTCCTCTTTCCCCGCGAACAGGTGCGCCTGCACCGCCTGGTTGTCGAATCTCACCGCCAGGTCCTGCACGCCGTCCCCGTCGTGGTCTCCGGGAGAGGAAGGTTCGATCTCCGCGGGGATCTCGTTCCCCCGGACGAGGAGACGCACCCGGCTCACATCGATCTTGTCCGCATCCGAGCTGTGGGGCGGCGGCAGCTCGATGAAGGCGGTGATGAACAGATCCGTGCTTCCGAGCCTCACAGCGCCGGGCCTGATCTCGACCGAGGCAGGTATGTCCGCAGGGCCGGCGGCCGGTAGGAAAGCCCCCGCAGCGGAGTCCGCGAACAGGCCCGCGAGCACCAGCGCAGCCAGAAGACGTTTCACCATGATCAGCCCTTTTCCGAAAACCGCAGGCATGTGCCGGATCATACCCGATACGGCCTGATTGTCAATTTTCAAGATGAACCCTCACGAGCCCGCTCCAGGGGCTCCGATGCAGGAATTGTGTGCAAGCCTTTGGAATGATAGCAGCTATCTTCGGGCGGCAGGGGCAGGGATGACGCCCTCTTTGTGCAGGCCGGGCGATTGTCCGGCGGCTGCCTTGAAACCTCCTTCTGAGTCCGTTTCTTCAGGACTTTGAAGGTGGGGACGCATTTCCGTTCAAGCTCTTGGGCTTCAATAGGGTCCAGGGCTTGCCGTTGAAGATTCATACCATTGATTCTCGATGGACAGGGGATCTTGTCTGCCGGCGGGCGCGATGGGGGGAGTAAAGCTCTTCGGGGCAGAGGGATGGGTCCGCCGGAATGCGTCTTCTGAAGACGAAAACCGTTGACTCCCGGTCGCCGGTATAGGTAAGCTTGTGAATAGACAGGAGGGGGACGCCGTGTCAGGAAGGATGAGAGGCAGAAGATGAAGGGCATGAAATGCCGCGGGGACTTGCGGTCCGGGAAGGCACGCCGGGGCGGGTGTGTGAAAACGGGCATCGGGGCGTGGATCACCGTATTTGCCGCGGCAATGGTCCTGATTGCACCTGCGGCGCATTCCCAGACTCGGGCGGTCTCGACTCCGGCAACGGCCGGTGCGCCCCTGCTGGATGCAAAGCTCTTTGTGGAAGACCTGCTGGTGAGCAAGGGACACAAGAGAACGCACATAAGATCGCTCATGCTCGATCCGCGGCTCACCATCGACGATGGGTTCATCATCAGGAATCTGTTCCATTCCGCACCGAGTCCTTCCGCCAAGCAGCCGGAATACATGGAAGTGGACCCGAAGCTCATCAAAGGGGGGCCGCAGTTCGTGCAGGAGCACAAGGCCGCCTTTGCCCTGGCGGAGCAGCGCTTCGGCGCCTCTCCCGAGATCGTCACCGCCATCCTCATCATCGAGACGAAACTCGGCCAATACCCGATGAAATACGACGTGTTCCGCGCCTATGCAAGCCTCTGCACGGCGCTCGACGCCGAGCACCTCGACTCCGTGCTCGAGTCGCGTCAGGACGGTTCGATCCCCGTCACGGACGAAGAGGTGTATGCCAGGGCCCGGAAAAAGGGCTCCTGGGCGGTCAACGAGCTATCCTGCCTCATCGAGCTCGCCGCTCAGGTCGGGATCGATCCCATGACCGTCAGGGGATCCTTTGCCGGGGCCCTTGGTCCGGCCCAGTTCATCCCCTCGTCGTTCATCAAGTACGGAGTGGACGGCAACGGCGATGGAAGGCGAAACCCCTTCGATATGGACGACGCCATCGCCAGCATCGGCAACTACCTCAAGCTCAGCGGATGGAAGGAAGATGCCCCCCTCGCGAAGAAGAGACAGGCGGTCTGGGCGTACAACCACTACACGATCTATGTGAACACGGTCATGATGGTCTACGACAGGCTGAAAAGTCTGAAAGACCGGGAGGCCCTGCCGGAAGTCAGCCGGAATTAGCGGCGCCGGTTTTCCCGTCCGCCGCCGGCTCGTTCGAGCCCGGCTGTTTTAAGGGGTGATTCGACCGACGAACCGCATATCCTTAAAGGGCGAGGTAGTGAACCCTGAACGTTCTCCGGTGCCTGAACCGGCGTGGTTCTCTCCCGCACCCGGGACATCCGTGCGGAAGAAGAAGGCGATAATTTCAGTTGCATGTCCTGAGTCTTATTCTTTAGAGAAGGAAGAGGAGGTAAGATGAACCAGGCACAGATGAACCGGATTCCCTTGATCGTCATGCTGGTGCTCATATCCCTCCTCTTTTTCTACCTGATCAGGCAGTTCATCATGGCAATCCTGCTGGCGGGAATCTTTTCCGCCATGGCCCAGCCCATTTACAAGAAGTTCGAAGAGTGGTTCGCCGGGAGGAGGAACCTTGCCTCTCTCACCACCCTGCTCATCGTCTTCCTCATCATATTTTTTCCCCTGCTGGCGGTCCTGGGGATCGTGGCCCAGCAGGCGATCATGATCAGCCAGTCAGTGAGGCCGTGGATACAGAAATGGCTGGACGAGCCCACGGCCTTCGGAGAGATGCTCAAGGGGCTGCCGTTCTACGATTCCCTCTACCAGTACCAGAACGTCATCCTGCAGCGGCTGGGCGAGGTGGTGGGGGGGATGAGCAATGCCCTCATCAACTACATCCAGTCCATCACCTTCTCCACCATCTATTCCATCTTTCTCTTTTTCGTGTTTCTCTACACCATGTTCTTCCTCCTGCAGGACGGGAAACGGGTTCTGGAGAGAATCCTGTACCATCTGCCACTGCCCGGGAACACCGAGCAGCGTATCCTGGAGAGGTTTACCTCGGTCACCCGGGCGGCCATCAAGGGCACGCTGGTGATCGGCGTGATCCAGGGAAGCCTCGCGGGCATGGCGTTCTGGGCGGTGGGAATCGACAGCGCCGTGTTCTGGGGCACGGTCATGACCTTTCTCTCCATCATCCCGGCGGTGGGGTCCGCGCTGGTGTGGGTGCCTGCGGTCATCGTTCTCGCCTTTTCCGGGGAGATATTCAGGGCAGTTGGGCTGCTTGCCTTCTGCGGACTCCTGGTGGGCAGCGTGGACAACGTTCTGCGGCCGTGGCTCGTGGGGAGGGATATCCGGCTGCACGAGCTCATGATCTTTTTCAGCACCCTGGGCGGAATCAGCATGTTCGGGCTCGTGGGGTTCATCATCGGGCCCATTATCGCCGCCCTGTTCGTGACCATCTGGGATATCTACGCGGAGACCTTCAACACGTATCTGTCGGATCAGCAGAAAGGCGGAGAGCAGTAAAGCCGGCCGTCGCCTCCGGCAGGGCCGGGGCAAGGAAACGGGAACGGGCGCCGCACCGGCGGATGAACGCCTGAAATGTGAACCCGTCCCCGATTTCGTTTTCAGTTGACGGACACGATCCCCTCGGAAGGCTGGCTGATGAACATGTAGTACCCCTGGAGCGCCTTCTGGATGTCGATGCTCTGGATAGCGCTGTCCATCCTTTTTTTCAGATAGGAGCCCTGATCGTCCTTCCTTACGCCGAAGCCGGCTCCGATGTCGCTCAGCATCCGGTAATGGATGTTCGGGACCTGCATGCTTTTGATGGTGTACATGCTTGAGGCCCGGTCGAATATGAAGGCATCGATTTTCCCGTTTTTCAGGTAGTCCAGGAGCTGTTTCAGGTCTCCTTCGACGAATTTCTCTACCGGAATGCCGAACATCTCGGAAAAGAACTCCTTATTCCCCTGCGGGGCGCCGTATGCCTCCAGCGATCTGAAACTGCCCTCCGCGATATCCTCCTTGTTCAACCCGTAGATATCCATAATCGTGATGACGGACCAGTCGATATCCTGTGCAAATGCATAAAAATCCTGGGTCTCCTTGCCCTTGGGCGTGTGGCCGATCAGGTCGAGCTTCCCCTCCCTGAGCTGTTCCTTGGCCTGACTATAGGGCATGATGGTAATGTTGAAACGCAGATCCGAGCCCTTCTCGATCGCCCTGAGCAGGTCGATGCTGTGTCCTCCCCCGTCCTCGGTGATGAGCGGAGGGAAAGGCTCCAGGCCGACCCTCAGTGTTTCGGCCATGATGGGCTGAGACAGAAAGACAACCAGGATGCCGACAAAGAAAACTCGCGTGAATTTCATAGGTATCTCCTCATGTTGTTTTGTTGTTCCCTGATGCCGGATTTGACTGCTACGTCTGTAATCCAGATGCGTCAGCGGATGTTTCCCGGGATAAATCCATGAAAGTCATTTCGGAACAAAGCCTTTTTTTCATAAATGGTAAAATGAAATTTCCCGGCCCTCAGCCGGAAAGGGCAAGGGAAATCGTGAGTCATGAGTGCCGGGAGAAGTCCCCGGAGAGGGAGTTGTCCACACGTGCAGCCGGAAAGGGCCTCCCTGCGACCTCCCTTGGGCTTCCCTTTGCCCGTCGGAAGGCGTATAAGATGAAGAGAGAGAACAGCTTACGATATGCGCAGCCACGAAAGACCGCTCATCTCCTGGACCGTTTTGTTCATCCTGTTCATTGCCCCTGTGCCGGCGTCTGCCGGGCTTGAGCTTCCGGCCTTTGAAGAGGGGGACCGGATCGTTCGGCATACAGCCTATGCCCTCAAGTATTGTGAAGAATTCGAGCAGGCCCGGTGGGTGGCATACGTGCTACGGCCATGCATGATATCCGGTGCAGTATCCAGGACGAATGATTTCCGGCCCGACCCCCTGGTGAAAACCGGGTCTGCATCGCCGGAAGACTACCGGGGTAGTGGATTCGACCGGGGTCATCTGGTTCCGGCGGCAGATATGAAGTCTTCACGCAAGTGCATGAGCGAGACGTTTTACATGTCCAACATGAGCCCCCAGAGGCCGGCGTTCAACCGCGGGATCTGGAAGGAACTGGAGAACCTGGTACGCCGGTGGGTGCGGCGTGATGGAGAGCTCCTGATCGTCACCGGGCCGGTCCTGTCGAGCGGAGGACTCTCCGTGATCGGGCAAAGCCGGGTCGCGGTGCCCGATCTTTTTTACAAGGTCGTCCTGGACTACCGGGAACCTGAAATCAAGGCCATCGCCTTTGTCCTGCCCAACGAAAAGTCCCGGGAGGCCCTGTCGGCGTTCGCGGTCTGCGTGGACAGGGTGGAGGAGCTCACGGGCATCGATTTCTACGCCGGGCTGCCCGATGACGTGGAAGAGCGGTTGGAGTCGTCGCTGGAGCTCGACAGGTGGTCGTTTCCGGGAGAACAGGCCCGTCACCGGTTGAGGTAGGTGCACGCCCCCATGAACCGGCCCCGGAAATAGTCTGATGAAAGGGACTCCGCGCAGATGGTCTTTCCCGTGCCGGGCGCATGGATAAAGCGGTTGTTCCCGATATAGATACCGACATGCGAGATGCGGCGGGTCCCCCCGGTGGCGAAGAATACGAGGTCCCCTTTTGCCAGCCGGGTTTTCATGACCCGCGTTCCTTCCGAGAACTGTTTCCGGGACGTGCGGGGCACGTTCAAGCCGTTGAGCCGGTAGACGGCCAGGACCAGTCCGCTGCAGTCCAGGCCGTTTCCAGGGTGGGATGAGCCCCACTGGTACGGGATGCCGATGAAGCTCCGTGCAGTACGGACGAGATCGTCCCTGATGGATGCCGGGAGTGCCGGATGCCTGCGGGCCGGTGTGTAATCGCCCGGACCCACGATCATGAAGACATCGATGCTTCCGGCATCGCGCAGGCTTTCGGCAGCGGATGAGGCCTCTTCTCTCGTCGGGTAGTTCCCGAACCGGACCTTGAAGAGCCCCGAGCCGTCGGCAAAATAGAAGGCGTCGAGTCCCCCGGCTTCCAGCGAGCGGGTAAGGCCGATCGCGTTCTCTATCCGGGAGAATGCCCCTGCCTGGATGGAATAGCCCATGGCAGGTGCCTTGACGGAAAGACCCTTCCCGGAAGAAACAGGACCTTTATGGGCACACCCGGAGGCCAGCAGAGAAAAGAGTATGACTGCGAGTGTCCATCTCCTGGAAAAAACCGGCATATGCCCCCCATCAGACCGATGTCGCGCCGGTTTCTCTTTTTCGAAGGCAAGCCGGCGCTACCGGTTCTATCGACCGGCCGGGGAAAACACATTACCCTTATAAGGGATGAACCGGTTTTCCGGTATGGTACGGGCTATTTGAATTTGCAGGTCCAAGCTGTATCCTTAACCTACAGGAGAAGCAGACGGGAACCATCCGGATGCGCGAAAAAGAAAACAGGAGGGCTCTCCTTCATCGGATATCCGGAGCCTGCAGTCCTGACCACGGAGGAACGTGTGCCGGGCGGGCAAGAGACAAACAGATACCGCATTGAAGAGAGAAATCCTTTGACAGAGACGCTCATGCAGCACCGGCCTGATACCTCTCATACCCGGCAGTGGCACACCATCAAAATGATTTCAGCCGGTTCGCTGGCTGAAGGCGTTGTGGGCGCAGCATCAGGAGCCGTCGCCATAATCGGGCTTTTCGGCATCTACCCTGAAGTGCTGCTCGCCTTTGCCACCATCGGCGCCGGTACGGCACTGCTGCTCGAGGGAGGGGCTGTGGCAGGGAGGATGCCCGTATGGATGCACGAGGCCGGTGAGAGCCGGATCGAGAGCGCCGAACTGGGCAGCGGCATGGTGGCCGAGTTTCTGGGGGGATGCGCAGGCGTGGTGCTGGGGGTTCTGTCGCTGCTGGGCGTGAGGCCCTCCACCCTGCTGCCGGCGGCCGTGATCGTCCTGGGTATTACCCTGCTCCTCGCAAGCGGGGTCACGGCCCGCATGAACACGGCGGAAATCCGTTGCCAGGCGGAGGACGACTATGTCCGGGAGGTGGGCAGACAATCCGTCCATGCCACAGCCGGGGCGCAACTGCTCATCGGGACAGGCGCGCTTGTCCTGGGCATTATCGCTCTGGGCGGGGCGCGTCCCATTACCCTGAGCCTGGCCGCCATGCTCGGCCTCGGGGTATCAGACCTCCTGAACGGCACTGCAATGGCGGCTCGGATTACGAGGCCGTTCAGGGAATAGGACGGATGATCGAAAGACAGCGGTCGGCAGGGAACCGGCCGGTGTTGACGGGGGCGCAGCAGGTCGCCCTCTGGAAGAGGAAGTCCCTGGTAAAACGGCCACTTAAGGGACAGGGAAAAGAATATCAAGTGAAAGGAGAAGGGCCATGCAGATCAGGGAGATAATGACACCCAATCCTGAAATGATACCGATGGATGCATCTCTCGCGGATGCAGCGGCAAAGATGAAGAATCTCGACGTGGGGATCATGCCGGTGGCTCAGGAAAGCACCGTGGTGGGGGTGGTCACCGACCGGGATATCGTGCTCCGGGGAGTCGCGGAAAAACGCGACCTCTCCCATACCCGTGTCAGGGACATCATGAGCAGAGACGTGCTCACCTGCCCCGACAACACCGACATGACAGACGCCGTCAGGAGAATGGAAGGGAAAAAGGTTCGCAGGGTCATCGTCACCGACCCCTCGGGTAAGCCCGTGGGGATCGTATCGCTCGGCGACATCGCCACGCGGGCCGGAAAGGAAAAGGATATCGAGCTGGGAGGGGAGGTGCTCACGAAGGTGTCGGAGCCCAGCAGGCCGGAACGCTGAAGGCGGGCTCCCGGGGATTGCCCTAAGGGGGGATCCCGCCCCCTCAAGGGTAACCCGGGGTGGAAGTACGTTTCTCCGGACAGCACCGGGGCTCTCGATCCCGATCCGTTGTGAAATCGGATGCAGGATGCAGCGGGGTCTGTCCGGGGGGATACCCGGCGAATGAAAAGAAACGGGAGGTGAGACATGAAAATCCGGAAACTGATCAAAGGAACCTGCATCGCGGCAGTGATCGTTCTCATGGCTGCAGCACCTGTGCTTTCTCAGCAGGCACACTATGGAAGAGGGATGGGGCCTATGTCCGGCGTGGAGCAGTATCACGGCATGATGCTCAGTCAGCTGACACAGGAGCAGCAGCGCGCGGTCAGGGACATCTATCAGGGCTATCAGCAGGCGACGGCCGAGACCATGGAGAGGCTCTGGGCCCAGGAGCTCCAGCTCCAGGCGGCCCTGGCGGCCGACAAGATCGACGAGTCTAGGGTGAATTCACTGGTGGACGCCATCAACAATCTGCGCTCCGATCTCTACCGGGAGCAGGTGAACATGTATATGCAGCTTGCAGAGGCGGACCTCATGTACCCCGTGATGAGGAGTTTTGGCGGGATGGGGCGCGGTATGGGCATGGGCATGATGGGTTCCTGCCCGGTGATGGGCTCGGGCATGATGGGCCCCGGGATGATGGGACCAGGCCCCGTGGATTGAGATCGAAGAGGGAATGCTTTCAGGTCACCTTTTGAGCGGGGTGAAAAAGTCGGGCGGCTACGTAGGGACACAGGTGTCCGAGGGTGGTGGTGCGATCCTTTCGTTTCCGGCCGACAAAAGGCTGCCCGCTGCGGCCCTTCTGGAGGGTGTTCCGAAGAGTCGTCGGAACAGGATCCGGGAGAGATGCACCGGAGGTGAAGACGCATGACGGTCCGATCGAGGCTGAGCGCCTGAAGGGACTGCCGCTGAAAAAAGCGCCGGATCCTGTCTCCCGGCCGGGGCATGCCGGGGAGGGGGTGTATGAGGACACGCATGCACCATTATAAAGCGTATGAAATTGTTCTCTTCCCTCATTCTTGGCAGCGGGCGGAAGATTTCGGGCCTGGGCGGACCGAATCCCTTGAGCTCTCTGCTCAGGCGGGTTCTTCTGTTCAGTCCCGGGTTGCTTTTCGTTGTCAGCTACCTGATCGCCATCGTGCTCGGAACGCTTCTGCTCCGGATGCCCATGTCCACGAGGTCGGGGCATATCGAATGGATCGACGCCCTGTTTACCTCCACCTCCGCCTTGTGCGTCACCGGGCTCGTGGTGGTGGACACGGGCACGTACTTCAGCCTTTTCGGCCAGATCCTCATTATGCTCATGGTGGAGATCGGCGGGCTGGGCATCATGACCTTTGCGGCCCTGCTCTTTCTCTCCATCGGATGGGGCGTCAGCATCCGTCAGCGCTCGTTCATTCAGGAAACCTATACGTCCGAGATAACCAGGGATATCAAACAACTGGTATTTTTTATCTTTGCCTTCACCTTTTTTTCCGAGCTTGCGGGCGCCCTGCTCCTGATGCCCTGCTGGGAGAGCGGCCTGAACTTTTCGGAAAGGGTCTTCTATTCCGTCTTCCATTCCATCACCGCATTCTGCAATGCCGGATTCTCGCTCTTTCCGGACAACCTGAGCCGGTATCATGCCAATATACGGATCAACCTGATCATCACCACGCTGATCATCCTGGGCGGGATCGGATTCCCGGTGGTGCGGGACGTGATCCATTGCCTTAGCGGAAGGGGAAACGCGAGGCTCACCCTGAACACGCGCATCTCCCTTGTCGTGTCCCTCACACTGATCATCCTCGGCACCCTGCTTTTCTGGGTTCTGGAGCGGGGTTATTCCCTGGCCGGCATGTCATGGACCGAGCAGGTCCTGGCCTCGTATTTCCAGTCCGTCACCACGCGCACAGCCGGCTTCAACACGGTCGATTTCGGCGTCCTGGGCAACGCCACCCTCCTGTTCGTGATGATCTTCATGTTCATCGGCGCCTCCCCGGGGTCCACCGGAGGCGGCATCAAGACCACGAGCATCGGGGTTCTGGCAGTGGTCGTCATGAACAGGATCAGGGGAAGCGAATCCAACAACGTGCTCAAGGCCACGCTTCCCGGTGAGGTCGTGTCCCGGGCGATCACGGTCTTCATGTCGGCCGTGGTCTTCATTCTGTTCATCGTGTTTCTGCAAATGATCAGCCAGCACGGCGCGGTCCCTTCAGAGCAGAGCAGGGGACCGTTCATGGAATATCTCTTCGAGACGGTGTCCGCCTTCGGCACCGTGGGACTGTCAACGGGGATCACGCCCGGGATGGATGCATACGGGAAGCTCCTCATCATTGCGACCATGCTGGTGGGCAGGGTGGGCATCCTTACCCTGGTGTACATCGTTGCCTCACGAAGGCGCGCACCGAGCTACCGGTACGCGGAAGAAAATGTCCTGATCGGCTAGCCCTTGGGAGGACGTATGGCAAGGACCTACGCGGTCATCGGCCTGGGGAACTTCGGGTCCTGGGTGGTGAGAACACTCAACGATCTGAGACAGAACACCATCGCCATTGACCTCGACAAGGACCGGGTACAGAAGATCCGAGACTATACCCATAATCCGGTGATCGCGGACGCCACGCAAAAAGAGAACCTCCTGAGCCTCGGGCTCGATACGGTCACCGCGGTGGTGATCAGCCTGGGGGACAACACCAGCGCCGCCACCCTGATCACCCTGTACCTGCAGGAGATGGGCGTGGGGCAGATCATCGTCAAGGCGGTTAATGAGGACCATGGCAAGATACTTCGGAAGGTGGGCGCAACGGATATCATCTTCCCGGAAAAGGACATGGGCATCAAGGTGGCCAAGAGCCTGGTCATGCCCAATATCCTCGAGTTCATCGAGATGTCCGAAGATTATCAGATCGCCGAGATCGCGCCTCCCAACGATTTCGTGGGGAAGACCCTGGCTCAGCTCGAGTTGCCCCGGAGATTCAGCGTCCAGGTCATTGCCGTGCAGGAGCTCATTCCCGAGCGGTTCACCATCGTTCCCAAGGGGGATTTCACTGTCAAGGACAGCGATGTCCTCGTGGTCATCGGCAAGGAGAACAACATCAACCGAATCAGGTCCCGCTGAGGATGCCGGGAGGAGGCGTTCACCGGCGCCGTTGAGCGCACCCCGGGAAGGGAGAAGCTCATCAATGCGGCATGACGGATTACGAACGCCCTGCCGCCCGGGGCAAGACACTCATCTGCGGGTACGGAGAGGGGATGAGCGCGCTTCGTCAGGCAGGGCTTGACTTTCCGTTTCAGGTATGGCCCTATGGATTCCGCTGCAGAAGAAACCAGGCAGCACCATGTATGAACACCTTTGACGGCATCGCCGGGGAAGGGAGATTCCTTCGGGAAAAACCCCGCGGTATGGACCGGACGATGCATTCCGATTCGATTCAGAAAGGGCACGATTGACGGGGAAGGGGTTCCTCGTGCGTTTTCGCCGGCTCCGGTCCCCCTTTGCGAGTGTACGGGCATTGCGTTCTTTTTCAGAGGAGGCGGGAATAACCATCTTGAAAGACGGGAGGATACATATCAGCATGAGAGGAAAAACGAAACGCCGCCATATCCTGGTTTTCTCCGCCCTGATCGCGATCCTGAGCGGACTTCCGGGCATATCCCACGGCGCGGTCGAACCGGGCGTTGGCAGAAAGGCCTGCCCCCTGCCCACTGATTCCGGGTTCCGGCCCCGGCTGGGAACATACCATTATACCTTCGAGTTCAACGGCCTGAACATCGGCACCGGCCAGGTGGTGCTCGAACAGAAGGGTGACCTGTATGAGATTCAGTTCAGGGCCAGGACCAATCGCACCATCGACCGGTTTTTCAAGGCCCGTTTCAGCGGGGGGAACATCACCCGGGCCGATTCCCTGCTCCCGGTCACCACGCGGATACTGTCGAGGGTGCGCTCCACGAACAAGGATACCGCCATCCACTTCCGGGATGACGGCACCATAACATCGGTGCGCACGGAGTCCGAGAAAGGGGAGCCTCTCGAAAACAAGGTGAAGGAGATCGAAACCTCCGATTTCACCATGGACCCTCTCTCCGTGGTTCATCTGATCCGGGGGATCGACTGGAGGCCGGGGATGGAGCGGAGTGTCCGGATATTCTCTGGCAAGTCCCGGTACGAGTCGCATTTCATCTGTTCCGGAGAAAAGGTCGTGGAGGTCGGCGGGCGGAAGCGCAAGGCATGGGAGATCGTTCAGCAGGCGGTCAAGCTCGATGACGACGGCCGGGAGACAGAGGAGGAGAAAAAGGAGCGCAACCTGAAGATCTATCTCTCCGCTGACCATGCGCGAGACGTGCTCAAGATCGATTCACGCCGGATCATGGGACATTTCCTCGTACAGCTGGAAGGGTTCGAGCCCGCTGCCGGGAGTGCGCTCCCGGGTGGAGGATATCCGGGTACGAACGAGACCGCCCGGGAGAACAGATCCTGAAAAAAGAGGGACGGACCTTGCCGGCCCCCAAGGTGGTGCGTTTCAGGCTGTCGTTTAAAAAAACAGGTTCGCCCGTTTCAGGAATTCCTGGAAGCGTTCCCGCTCGATCTTCAGGGCATCCTGGACAGGGACCTCGTTCTGTTTTTCGATGAGCGCCTTGATCTCGAGCATGATCCCGAAGTCGACCTCGGCGATATCCCGGGCGATCTGCTTTGCCCGGGGGATAAGCTCCCCGGGAGAAACCACCTCGTTGACGAGCCCGCACTTAAGCGCATCCTGCGCCGAGAGGGGCCTGCAGGTGAACGACAGCTGCTTGGCCATTCTCTGGCCCACTGCCTGCTGGAGCAGCTGCGTCATTCCCCACCCGGGGTGGATCCCGACCTTGGCGTGAGAGTCGATGAACCGTGCGTTTTCTGATGCGACGAGGAAATCGCAGTTGAGCGCGAGTTCGAAACCGCCGGTGATGGCGTTGCCGTTGATTGCGCCGATAATGGGCTTCATGCACGCGGCGAACACGTCCGGCATATCCCTGCCATCGCCGCGGGGGTCCTGCAGGTTTTCCTTGCCCACGACATTCAAGTCCAGTCCGGAGCAGAACGATTTGCCGTTTCCGGTGATGATCGCCACCTTGATCCCGTCGTTGCGCGCCGTCTCGTCGATGGCGCCGTACAGATCTGCGAGCAGGTCCCGGCAGATGGCGTTGTGCCTCTCGGGACGGTTCAGGGTGATCAGTGCCGTCGATTCTTCCACCGTGAACAGGACGGATTTCTCCATATGCGGTCTCCTTTTGTGCCAAAGAACAGGCAGATCTTGGCGTCCCCCCGGGACCTGAGATCCATGGGGACGTGATAACGGCGGTTCATCTCCCCGCTACGAATCCGGGTGAGCCGGGAGTTCCGCGCCGAGCCAGGTGCTGGCCGCATCGTAATCCGGAAACACCCGGATGTTGTAAAAGCCCCTGTTGAGCAGAACCGTCTCTCCAAAAGCGTTCATATTCCCCTGGGCCGTTTTCCCCGGGTCCACGGTCGCCACCTTTACCCCTCGCGGAAAACGGCTCGATCCGAGCCACTTTCCCAGCTCGAAGACATGGTGTTCGGTGAGCGCGTTGGTCATGCGGTCCACGACGATTATTTTGGCCAGACCGTCATTACGGATGAATTGCCGTATCCTCTCCCATATCCGCCTGGCCTGCCCGGAATCCTTTTCACCGGTCAGCTCGACTATCCCGAGATCGTCGGTGCGGGTGTACCTGAATGAACAATCCATGATGAACCCCCCATAAATCCATAGGTGAAAAGCCCATTCCAGAACCCCCCGATGTCCCCCGGGACGTACGACTGCCTGGTCCGGCCGCGCGCCATCCCGCAAGCCCCTGCCATGAAAGAGAAAGGGAAACACCCCGTGCCGCTGACGGCACCAGAGACCTTTTCATGCACGGCATGAAACAGGGGGAAGGGAAGCGAGATCTTTTTCGTGCCCTGTATCAGCGATAGGATCAGACGATCACCCCTCTTCCGAGCACCTGAAAAAACAATGTCATTCCAATCGCGAGAGCTACCGGAGCCGTATGTGTTCAGAGAATAGCAGAAAGATCAGGGACCTGTAAAGATAGAATAATCGGTAAGTTGTGAAGGTGAACATCTCTCGTGCCCGTTGATCGCGAGACCGGAGAGGGCCCCTTTCTCTTTGAGCCCTCCCGGGAGGAGCACCCCGGCATGGGGAATATCCTGTATGAATCGGCGGATATTGCCCGTCATCCTTCCTTGAGAATGATTACTCCGGGATTAGAATGATTCATGTCGATTGGATGAATCCCGTGGGTGCTTTCACGCTGGACTGGCATCTCTTCTTTTCCTCCATTATTTCCGGATGAGAAGAGATGCGAAGATGGGAAAGGAGGCAGGAGACATGACGCAAACAGGGGCAAGAAGCCCTGGCGGCATCAAGACCTGCGTGAGCTCGCGGCTCTCCTCTGACAGCCGTCTGAACGATGCACACATCAGGGTGGAGGTCTTGGGTGGTACGGTCGTATTGCCTGGGTACGGTGCCGGTATGTACCGACCGGCAGGCAGGGGACAGTAGGCATTCCCCGTGTCTATCGCACGGCCCGAGGCATAGCGAATTACACCAGTGGGGCCGTGAGGGTGAACGAAGGCCCAATCGCGGATTGTGCGGGGCACTGAAAAAGGTGAGGATATGGAAACCATAAAGAGCACCGACTGTGTGGTGAGCCTTGAAAACAAGAACGGAATGATATTCGGCATGGCCAACGAGCTCAGCATTGCATACGGCGTGGCAAAGGCCTGCCGTGCTGCAGGCGCCGAGATAGGGGTCACCTATCTCAATGAAAAGGCGGAACACTATGTGCGGCCTCTGGCGGAAAAACTGGAAAGCACCATCGTCATGCCCTGCAACGTCCAGAAGGCGGGCGAGCTGGAGACGGTCTTCGACGAGGTGAAACGGAAGTGGGGCAGGCTGGATTTCCTGTTGCATGCCATCGCGTACGCTCCTCTGCAGGATCTTCGCGGCCGGCTGACCGATGTCTCCCTTGAGGGATGGACCATTGCCATGGACGTCTCCGTTCACTCGTTCATCCGCATGGCACGGCTCGCAGAGCCTCTCATGACCAGAGGAGGGTGCCTGCTCACCCTGAGCTACCTGGGAGGAGAGCGGGTCATCCGGAACTATCGGATGATGGGTCCGGTGAAGGCGGCACTGCAGCAGACCACCGAATACCTGGCAGCCGAGCTGGGGAACAAGGGCATCCGTGTGCACACCATATCGCCTGGCCCCATCATGACCCGGGCCGCTTCCGGCCTGGCCGATTTCGAGGAGCTGCTCAAGGAGCAGTACGCCCGCGCGCCGGAAAACTATGTCGTGTCCAACGATGATGTCGGATTTCTGGCCGCGTACCTGGCGAGCGACCGGGCAAAAGGGATGACGGGTAATCTCATCTATCTCGATTCGGGCTACAACATCATGGGCGAATAGTTCTCAGGCCGCATCACTCCCTACGGGACGAGATCGATCACCGTGACCTCCGGGGGGGAGAGGACCCGGATCGGGGGGCCCCAGGTGCCCGTGCCCCGGCTCACGTAGAGGCTGGAACCGTCCGCAAGATCATACAGTCCCGCCGTGCGGGGAAAGAAGAGCTTCACCAGCAGACGGAAGGGAAAGATCTGGCCGCCGTGGGTATGCCCCGAGAGCTGGAGGTCGAAGAGGCCCGTGCTGCCTTTCTCCAGAGTGGGCTGATGTTTGAGGAGCAGGATGAAGGTGTCCCGCGGGAGTCCCGAGAGCAGCTCTTTCTCGGATTTCCCCGCGTGCATGCCCATACGCCTGCCCGTGGGATCGTCGACGCCGACGATCGAGATGACGCCCGGGATGTTCACGCTCTCGCCCCTGAGCACGGTGAACCCGGCCAGCGACGTGAAGTCCAGTGCATGGGACAGGCCTGCGTAGAACTCGTGGTTTCCGGTTACGGCATACTTCCCGTACCGGGGTTGCAGCTCGTGCAGGATCTCCGCCAGTCCGGCAATGCTGTCCATCTGTCCGTCCACCAGATCCCCGGTGGAGACGATGAGGTCGGGCTCTGACTCGCGGACCACCCGGGCGATCTTCCGGAGTCGTTCGGAGCGGACCGTGAGACCCACATGAACGTCGGAGATCTGGACGATCCTGAGCCTGCCCGCTTCTCCCGAGATCTTGGGTGACCGGAGCACGACCTTCTCGGGCCGGATATCCAGGGCGGAGAAAAATCCGGTCAGAGAGAATCCCAGTGCGAGGACCAGGGGGGCGAGAAAGGCTGTTCGTGCACCGGGCATGAAGGGCGCCGGATCTCTGCCGAGCACCAGGGAGGCGCCGTATACGACGACCCGGAGGAGATCCGTCAGGATGGACAGCGAGAAAAAGAGAAACAGCACGCCCATCCAGCCGTAGCCGATGTATGAGAGGACGCGGGCAGGGAGGTCGATCCCCTGTCCCTCCAGCAGCCGCACCACGATGGGAGAGCAGACCATGAGCGCCATGAAGAGTCCCAGAAGAACCCCGGGAATCGTCCCGAAGTCAAAGGCGGAGCGCATCTTCAGAAACGCGTAGACGTGCACGGCACTGTACACGCCGAAGATGACCAGAAGAAACAGCGGCATGAACAACCCTCCCGATGCCTTTTTATCCTTCAGCGGTCTTCTCCGCAGTCAGGCGGCGGTTCCCCGGTCCGGCCCCCCCGGTCCCTGCGATGCTCCAGAAGGATGTTCAGTGCCCGCAGCAGCAGGGTGATTGCCAGCCAGGAGCTGACCAGCGCGAAGGGAACGGCCAGCCATTGCGGCCAGCACAGGGCCGTCACCGCAAGAATGAGGAGAAACGCGCCGGCGCCGAACATCAGCTTTGCCTCGGCCGGCTCCAGGGTGCGGCGGTTACCGATGGCAGCGCCCACCACGCTGCCCATTCTCATGACCCCGATGCCGGCACGGCTCATGCTCCCCCTGGGTCTCGCCCGCATGGGACGCCTGGGCCGGGTCCGTCTGCTGACCGGGCATGCAACCCGGCGTCTGCCGAGCACGATCTCGGTCGAGCGGGACAGGTCCTCCAGGTACATCTCCTGCATGGACCGGGCGAACGGTGCGTCCTCCACTGCCACGTCGAGCTCGTAGTTGCCGAGCCAGCTCGAGATATTGAGGTTGGTCGACCCGATCCTGGCCCATCTCCCGTCCGCCACCGCGGTCTTGGCGTGGAGCATCTGGCCGTTCCACTCGAAGATCCGCACCCCGGTTTCAAGGAGCGGCTGGTATCCCGCCCGCGAAACAGCCCTCAGGAGCGGGATGTCCGTGGTCCCCGGAACCAGAAGTCTCACGTCCACCCCGTCGCGTGCGGCTGCGGCCAGGGCCTGTACGTAAGGGGACACGCCCACGAAGTAGGCGTCCGTGAGCCAGAGCGATTCCCTGGCGACCGACGCGATAAGCTGGTCGAGGCGGAACAGGCCGGTGGTGTACGGGGCGCTCGCCACCACCCGCAGGGTGACATCTCCCGTGGGGTGAACGGCGCTCCTGTCCGGCGTCTCGTCTGAAGGCAGGGGAGGGCCCATGGCGGCCCAGACATCGGCAAAGGCATGCTCGATATCGGCCACTGCGGGGCCGGTGATCATGATCCCCGTGTCGCGCCAGGGCTCGATGGAGCGCCCGGGATCCCCCTCCCACACGCTGCCCACGCACAGCCCGGTGACAAACCCGATCCTCCCGTCCACCGCGATCATCTTGCGGTGGTCCCGGTTCAGCCACCCGAAGGGGTGATACAACCGGGGCGGGTTGAAGCAGCGCACCTCCACGCCCGATTCCCGCAGGCGCCTCCAGTAGCCCCGCGACGCCTTGCCCAGGGAGCCCAGCCAGTCGTAGACGACCCTCACCCTGACGCCGTCCCTGGCCCTGGCGATCATGACGTCTGCAAACCGCCGCCCAACCTCGTCGTCGGTCACGATATAATTCTCGAAGTGAATGCTCTGCCGGGCGGATCCCATGGCATCGATCCACACCGGGTAGTTCTCTCCCGCATCCCTGAGGAGGCGCACGCTGTTGCCCTCCACGTGCGGGGCTCCCGCGGCCCGGGAAAAGGCCTGCTCCGCGAGCAGGCGGACCGCCGGATTCGTCTCGGGGAAGGGTCGCTGATACGTGTGCCTCTTCATAAGCATATTTCTTTTAGCAGGGCGGACCCGGCGGCGTCTATACTTTTACATGCGGTCCGCGTTTTCCCGATGGACCAGGCGCTGTATCTCTGCAGGATCCTGAAAAAGGGTATTCACATCATCGTGCATTCCCCGCACGTCGAGGCGGAGCTGATTCGGAAAATGCTCATGACCCCTGCCGATTCCCTCTCCCATGCCTTGAGCACGGCATATTCGTTGACAAAGGTGAATGGGAAGGGATATCCTCGGGTTATGTATTTCCCTCAGGCTCAGCGGGCACTGCCTCGCGTGGTGAAATAAATAGTGAAATAGTCTCATGAAATCAGACGAGCAGGGAAAGGTGAAATGGAAAATAAGATGTTGAACAAGCTCAAGAAGGTGAACCTGTCTGAGCAGGCTGCAGACATTATCCGGGCGTCGATCATATCCGGCAGAATAAAACCGGGTGAACGTCTCAACGAGATGAAGATCGCCTCCGAGATGGGGGTGAGCCGCCTCCCGGTACGCGAGGCCCTGCGTCTTCTCCAGAACGAGTCGCTGGTCGAATCCATACCGAACAAGGGTGTCTTCGTGGCCACGCTCTCGCCCCGGGATATTCAGGAGATCTTTACCCTAAGGGCGGTGATCGAGGAGTTCGCGATCAAACTGGCGGTCGAAAACATTGAGGAGGAAGAGCTCGAGGCGCTCCGGAACATCTATGCCGAGATGGTCCAGGCCGCCTCGGAGATCGACAATATCCGGCTGATACAGCTCGATCTCGAGTTCCATCGGCTCATCGCGAAGAGCTCGCGCCACTCGTATGTGTATCGCGTCTTCAATTATATCCGGGGGCTCATCCTCATGTATCTCCTGTACGATACCGAGGCACTGAAGGCGGACAGAAGGCTTGTGGCCTCGCAGAAAGAGCACCGGATCATTCTCGACGCCCTCGAGGCCAGAGATCTCGATCTCGCGGTCCGATCCATAAACGACCACATCCAGCAGTCCGGCATCAATATCATGAACCATCTGCTCGAACAGGCGCCCGGGTCCCCCGGCCGGAAACAGGCCTCATGAAGGCCGGCGGCGACGCGAGCGAGCCGCGGCGCGCATATATCACGCGTTCCTGAGCTTTGCTCCTCCTTCCGGTAAGAGAGACCGTCAAGACGTGAGCATACAGCGGTTTATCGAGAACTATTTCTGGATATTTCTGTTGCTGGGCATGCTCATCGGGTTCGTTTTTCCCGATGAGGTAATCGTCCTCGACCGCTTCGTGGTCGTCTTTCTGATGACGCTCCTGTATGTGGTCTTCCTGAAGATCGACCTGAGCAGCATCATCGGGCATATCAGGAGGCCTTTGCTCCTCGTCTACCTGCTTGTCTGCAACCTTCTCGTCATCCCGGTCCTGGTATATGCCTGCACCTGGAGGCTCGATTCGGACATCCGTCTCGCAGTGGTCCTCCTCGCCTGCCTGCCGTCCGGGACAGCGGCCCCCGCCCTGACCGATATCGTGAAGGGCAAGGCCTCACTCACCCTCGTGCTCACGATCCTGAGCTCCATGATCGCACCGCTGAGCATCACCGGCCTGTTCTACGTTCTGTACCATACGGCGATCTCTCTCGACTATGTCAGGCTTTTCCTCGGTCTGGTCGCCTTCACCCTCGTCCCGCTCGCCGCCTCACAGATCTCGAAACGGCTTTTCGGCCCTGCCATTGAGCGGTGCAAAAGGCATTTCGGGGCCTTGAGCGTGCTGATCATGATGCTGATCGTGATGGTGGTGATCGGAAAGGAAGCAGACTACATCCGGTCGGACATCAGGGACATATTCGGCATCCTGATCGTCCTGTACGCGGTGTTCTTCGTCTTTCAGGTCGTCGGGTATTTCCAGGCGTTCTGGCTCCAGCGAGACGAGCGCATCGCGGTTTCGGTGTCAAAGATGGCCATGAACAACGTGCTCGGCGTGGTGATCGCAGTCAGTTATTTCCATCCCCAGATTGCGCTCATCCTGGTGCTCTCCGAGATTCCCTGGAACACGATGCCGATCCTCTACTCGTTCATCCGGAAGATCCGCCGCCGGCCAAAGAAAGCCGTCGTGAAGAGGGACGGAGCAGAACCGGAAGAATCAGGCATACCGGGCCGGATGTGAAACAAAGGGAAAATAAATGCGTCATCCGGCAAGCTTTCACTGGCGGAGGCCGAGCGGGTAGGGTATACTCGGATACGATCGTTTGAACATCTGACATGACAAGGCCCGGCAAGGCATCGAGTGAGGGAAGATCACGACCTGCCGGACCGGGTTGCATCCTTGAAAAGAGAGAGACCGCATCACGTGAGCATACAGCGCTTTGTCGAGGACTATTTCTGGCTTTTTCTGCTGCTGGGTATCTTCCTTGGATTCGCCTTTCCGGACCAGGTGCTCGTCCTGGAATCCTGTGTCGTGGTCTTCATGATGTCGCTTCTCTACATCGTGTTCCTGAAGATCGACATGGCGGGTGTTGTCGGGCACATCAGGAAGCCCATGCTGCTCGTTTACCTGCTCGTGTGCAACCTCCTCGTCATCCCGGTCCTGGCATTCGTTCTGACCCTGCCGCTCGATCCGGACGTCAGGATCGGGGTGATCCTGCTCGCCAGTCTGCCCTCGGGGATGTCCGCGCCCGCCCTGACCGAGATCGTCAAGGGCAGGACCTCGCTGACCCTCGTGATGACGACGCTCAGCTCCATGATCGCACCCGTGACGATCACCGCCTTGTTCTACCTGCTTTTCCGGACCTCGATCCCCCTGGACTACGGCCGGCTCTTTTTCAGCCTGGCCTCCTTTATCCTGGTACCGCTTCTGGCCGCGCACCTGACGAGGCAGGTTCTCGGTAGCGCCGTCGAACGGAGCAGGAGATATTCCGGGGCGGTGAGCGTGCTACTGATGACCGTGATCGTCATGGTGGTCATCGGGAAGGAGGCGGATCACATCGCCGCTCAGCCGGGAGAGATCTTCGGCATCCTGCTCGTGCTGTATGCGGTCTTCCTCGTTTTGCAGGTCATCGGGTATTTCCAGGCGTTCTGGCTTCAGCCCGACGAGCGCATCGCGGTCTCGGTGTCAAAGATGGCCATGAACAACGTGCTCGGCGTGGTCATCGCGATGCGTTATCTCAATCCCCAGATCGCGCTGGTCCTGGCGCTCTCGGTCATTCCCTGGAACACCCTGCCGGTCCTCTACGCCCTTGTCCGCAGAAACCTCCGCGCATAGCCGGGGGCTGTCGATGACCGCGCCTTTTGCGCCGGGCCGTTGCAAAACGGCCCGCGAACGCGGGGATGCATTGTCATGGAAGATATGGTGACCGGGGCTTTATGCCTCATGCACGAGATCGATCACGGTGATCACGGGAGGTCTGAGAATCCGGATCGGCGGACCGCAGGTTCCGGCGCCGGGGCCGACGTACAGGCTGGACCCGCCGGGCAGTCCGTGAAGCCCGGGAGCGTGGGGAAAGAAAAGCCGGGCCGCGAGGTGAAGGGGAAAGATCTGGCCGCCGTGGGAGTGTCCCGAGAGCTGGAGGTCGAAGAGGCCGGGTGATCCCTGTTCTACTAGGGGGCGGTGCTTGAGGAGCAGCACAAAGCTGTCTTCGGGGAGGCCCGAGAGGACGTCTCCCTCGGACACGGTTCCACGCAGGTCCGGCCCCCCGACCGCCGGGTCGTCCACGCCCGCGATGGTGACGCCCCCTGGAACGGTCACTGCTTCGTTCCGGAGCACGGTGAAGCCGGCTTTCTCCGTCAGGTCCAGGGCGTGCCGGAGGCCGGAGAGAAACTCGTGGTTGCCGGTGACGGCGTACTTTCCGAGCCTCGGCTCGATCGCCCGCAAGGGCTCCAGCCATCGTGAGAGGCAGCCCATCTGCCCGTCCACGAGATCTCCTGTGGATACGAGGATGTCCGGGTTTGCCCCGGCGATCAGTGCAGCGATTTTTTCGATATGCGCCTGCGTATGGATGAGGTTGAGGTGCACGTCCGTTATGTGCACGATCCGGAGCCTCCCCGCCGCCTCGGGTATCCCCGGGGTACTCAGCGAGATGTGCCGGAGCCGGATGTCCCCGGCCTCGTACAGTCCGTACAGAAACAGCCCCAGGGCCAGGGAGAGAACCACGAGAAACCGGGTGCGCGGCGCGGTCTTCCCGCAGAAGGAAGGCGCGAATCTGCGGGCCGCGAGGCCCAGGATATCCGCTGTGAGATGGAGGAGGACGAACAGGAACACGAACCCCATCCATCCGTAGCCGATGGCGGCAAGGAGCCGTGCAGGGAACTCGTGCCCGCCTTTCTCCAGCGCCCTCACCAGGTTGGGCGCGCAGACCATGCCCGCCATGAAAAGGGCGAGCAGGACAGCCGCTGAATCATGAGGGCGCAGGGCCGCCCTCGTCTTCAAAAACGCATAGGTGTGCAGGGCGCCGTAGGCGGCAAAGATGGCGAGCAGTATCACGGTAGGCAGTGTCTCCAGGAGATGGCCTATCCCATGAAAAGCCCGAGAGGTCAAGCCGCTTCGAACAGCTCTGGGGGAGAGCCTGCAGGGGCCTTTCTTGAGAATGGCGGCGGATGGCTTAGAATGAAGCTATAGCAGACGGGAGATCGTGAAAAGGGAGGGCGGAAGCCATGACGCGGACAGGGATACGAGGGCCCGAGCAGACCAGAATGGACGTGACCTTCAGGCTCATGGAAGACGGCAGGATCGACGAATCGTCTATTCACGTGGACGCGCTGGGCGGCAACATCATCCTGACCGGAAGGGTGCCCAGCCAGTCAGCCCGAATTCAGGCGGAAAACGATGCCTATGCCGTGCCTGGGGTCCAGTATGTGGACAACCGGCTGACCGTCACCCTGCCTTCCTCGATCCGCGATCAGGGAGATGCGGACATTGCCTCGGCCGTGATCGACGAGCTGCACCTGAGCCCGAACATCGATTCTGCACGGATAAACGTTTCAGTGGACGAGGGCCTGGTGAGGCTGGAGGGGTTCGTCGACTCGTCCTGGGCCAAGACAAAGGCCTCGGAGCTGGCCTCTGGCGTGCCCGGCGTGACGAGCGTGCGGAACCTCCTGACGGTCAAGCCCGCGGAGGTCCTCTCGGACGAAGCCATCGAGCAGGATATCATGGGTGCGCTCGAAAAGAGTGCGGCAATGGATACCAGCGCCATGACCGTCAGGGTGGAAAAGGGCGTGGCGACCTTGCTAGGAACGATCTTCGATGTGCGGGATTACGGCGTTGCCGAGGAGATCGCCCGGCACACCGCAGGCGTCCTGGATGTGATCAATGGGCTTGTGATGGCCTGACGCATACCTTTCATCTTCTCCTTTTAGTCTTGTGGCTCGAAGCGGGGTCGAAGGGCACGCCCTTCAAGAAGTCCATACCATTGATCGACGCTCCCCGGCCCGAGTCCGATCATATTCTTTGCAGGAGCCTCATGAGCATGCAATAGGAGCGATGCGTCAGAAAAACCAGAACCGCATAAGCAAATGCGCCGATGGATGCAATGAAGTGGAGGTACCGGCCGCTTTTCATGTATTCATCCGGCGGGAATAGCTTCATGGGCCAGAAGATCGTAAAGCCGATCAGGTCATAGATCATGGGTGCCTCTCTCCCATCAAAAACGGTGAGCGCCGCACCGATATACAGGAATGAAACTGCCAGAAACAGAAAGAAGGCAAGTATTGATAGTGTAACGGACCCTCGGAGAGAATGAGGATTTCTGTACTGTCTGTATCTCGTTCTTTTCTTTGTAACCATGATATCGTTCTTTCCTTTCTCGATTCCAGAGACTGACAATACATTATCATGAGGCATGCCAGTTGGCAGGGGATAGATTCGCCAACTATTTTAGAGACTTCTCCAGAGAAAGGGCACAAGCTCGTATCAGGGAATACAAGCCCGTATTTTTGATTACCGGCAAAGGAGGTAAGGTTCGTTATGCCGTTCGTGACAGCAATCAGGACGTGGCTTCAATAAAGATACTCCCGCCTGAACGTGGATCTGAAGATCTTCCGGCATCCTCTTGTTCGATCCCCTGTCCCGTTTCCAGAGATCCTGCAAACAAGAGATGCATCCACGGGCCGTCAGGTCGCTTGTGATGCATCTGAGAACCTCCACTTCTCAGGCATGGGAGGGAATGAACGTATTGCCGTCAGTAATCCTCTTTTAAAGTTTTTTCTCTTAGTCGATTGACTCATAACAATGAAATTATCCCGCGCGGTCGATGGCTCCGCAGCTAAATGACTGTAAGGGAGCGACTTCCGGGCGGGATGTCTCGGCGCCCACCCCCAAAGGTCTGAAGATCGGTATTGCCGGCTACCTTCGCGAACCGCCCGTGAGAGAGCCCAGGATACCACGGATCAGCTGCCTGCCTGCCTGGCTGCCCACGGCGCGGGCCGCGCTGCCGGACAGGGACGTCAGGACGGTGTCGGTCCAGGAGCGTGCAGCGGCCGGCCGTTTTTTTCGGGAGGGCGCCTCGAGCTCGGCCTGCTTGGTTTCCGCCGCCTTCTCCTTGAGTTTTTCATAGGCCGATTCGCGGTCGAAGGGCTTCTCGTAGCAACCGTACATCGCGGAGCTCTGCACGGCTGCGCGCCGTTCGTCGGGCGTCAGGGGCTTAAGCCGGCTCTGCGGCGGGCGGATGAAAGCCCTCTGCACAACGGTGGGGGCGCCTTTTGAATCCAGGAAGGAAACCAGGGCTTCGCCCACCTCCAGCTCGGTGATGGCCCGCGCGACATCGAGATCCGGATCGGCGCGAAAGGTATCGGCCGCGGCCTTCACGTTTTTCTGGTCATTGGGCGTGAAGGCGCGCAGGGCGTGCTGAACGCGGTTGCCCAGCTGGCCGAGCACCTTCGGGGGCAGATCGAGCGGATTCTGGGTGATGAAATACACCCCAACCCCCTTGGAGCGGATGAGGCGCACGACCTGCTCGATCTTGTCGACCAGGGCCCGGGGCGCATCGTCGAAGAGCAGATGGGCCTCGTCGAGGAAGAAGACCAGGCGGGGCCTGTCCGGATCGCCGACCTCCGGGAGCTGCTCGAAGAGCTCCGAGAGCATCCAGAGCAGGAATACGGCATAGAGCTTTGGAGACTGCATCAGCCGGTCGGCCGTGAAGATGTTGATAACCCCTCTGCCCGTATCGTCGGTCCGGATGAGGTCCTTCAGGTCGAGCGCGGGCTCGCCGAAGAACCTGTCCGCGCCCTGCTGCTCCAGGTTCAGGAGGTTGCGCTGGATGGCGCCGATGCTGGCCGGCGAGATATGCCCGTACTCGATCTTGTACTCGTCCGCCTTCTCGCCCACGAACCGGGACATGGCGCGCAGATCCTTCAGATCGAGCAGGAGCAGCCCGCTGTCGTCGGCAATCCTGTACACCAGCGAAAGCACCCCGCTCTGCGTCTCGTTGAGCATCAGGATTCGGCTCATCAAAAGGGGCCCCATCTCGGAAACCGTGGCCCGCACCGGGTGTCCCTGCTCGCCGAAGACATCCCAGAAGACTACGGGGAATCCCTCGAAACGGAAATCCGCCAGTCCCAGGCTCTGGACGCGCTCTCTTACCTTGGGGTTGTCGCCGCCCGGAAAAGGCAGACCCGAGAGGTCACCCTTCACGTCGGACATGAAGACCGGAACACCCGCGGAGCTGAGCTGCTCGGCCAGGGTCCTCAGGGTGACCGTCTTGCCCGTGCCGGTGGCGCCTGCGATGAGGCCGTGACGGTTGGCCATCTTCAGGTTGAACGCTATGTCCCTGTCTGCCTTGGCGATAACGGGAGATTCCTGCAAGGCGCCCATGTTCCCTCCGATCTGTTCGAGAAAACGGACAAGCAACTATACAATAATAAATGGGGGGATGAGCAGGCCTTTCAATCGCCGCTTCCTTTACCGGGAAAAAAGGCGGGGGCAGGCGGCGTTTTGCCTGCCTCCCGCGTTCAGGGCGATCGGGTAAATCCTGTGCTATGCAGGGAAATCAGTCGGGCACCGGCACATAGAGCCACAAGTCATTGAGCCGTCCGAAATTCTCATATGAATCATAGCCCTCTCCGCCGAAGAGCCAGAGGTTGCCGTTCGAATCGACCCAAGAGGATGCTACGAATCGAGCGCCGGGGACGTTTGCCGGATCCGCCTCGTTCTTGGTGCCGTAGACGCCCTTCTGACTTCTTACATCGCTGCCCGAGATTCAGGCCCACTCGGTCCCGTCGAACTTCCACAGGTCGTTGAGCTTGCCTTGATCCCCGGCCGAATCATAGCCGCTCCCGCCGAAGAGCCAGAAGTTGCCGCTCGAATCGACCCAGGAGGCGGATAAATATCGAGCGCCGGGTACGTTTGTCGGGTCCGACACGCCCTTGGTGCCGTAGACGCCGGGCTGACCGACCACATTACTGCCCGAGATCCAGGTCCAGCTCGTTCCGTCGAACTTCCACAGGTCGTTGAGCTCGCCGCTAAACCCGGCAGAATCCCGGCCGTATCCGCCGAAGAGCCAGAGGTTGCCGCTCAGATCGATCCAGGAGGAGGCTGAGTGTCGCGTGCCGGGGACGTTTGCCGGGGCTGCCACGCCCTTGATGCCGTAGACGCCGGGCTGATCGGTGGTCACATCACTGCCCGAGATCCAGGTCCAGCTCGTTCCGTCGAACTTCCAGAGATCGTTGAGGCTGCCCTGATCTCCGGCTGAATCCCAGCCGGTCCCGCCGAAGAGCCAGAGATTGCCGCTCGAATCGATCCAGGAGGCGGCTTGGGCTCGCGCGCCCGGAATGTTTGCCGGGTCCGCCACGCCCTTGGTGCCGTAGACGCCGGGCTGATTGATCACATCGCTGCCCGAGATCCAGGTCCAGTTCGTTCCGTCGAACTTCCACAGGTCGTTGAGGTTGTCTTGATCCCCGGCCGAATCATAGCCGAGCCCGCCGAAGGTCCAGAGGTTGCCGCTCGGATCGATCCATGAGGCGGATAACTGTCGCGCTCCGGGGACGTTTGCCGGGTCCGCCACGCCCTTGGTGCCGTAGACGCCGGGCTGAGCGATCACGTCGCTGCCCGAGATCCAGGTCCAGTTCGTTCCGTCGAACTTCCAGAGGTCGTTGATGCGGCCGTACACTGCGTCGGAATCCCGGCCGGTCCCGCCGAAGAGCCAGAGGCTGCCGCTCGAATCGATCCATGAGGCGGCTCCTGACCGCGCGCCGGGACTGTTCGCCGGGGAGGGGGTGCCCTTGACGCCGTAGGCGCCTATCTGGTGCCAGATATCGCTGCCCGAGATCCAGATCCACTGGTCGCCTTCGACAACCGTGAAGGTGCCCGTGAGGCTATCGGAATCCAGTGCTGTCTCATCGGTGAGGAAGACCTGGAACGTAAAGACGCCCTCGGCATCGGTCGGTATCGCAAACGATACCTCGGCTGTCCCGGACGCTGCGCCGTCGACATCGGAGAGTGGATAGTCATCGCTCGCAAGCAGGATATCGCCGCTGTCATAGATCTCGACCGTGAAGGTCGCTGGATCGCCGTCCGGATCGGCAAAATCGATGGTGCCTATGATGGTCGCGCTTCCTCCTCCGCTGTTCAGCGCCACATATGTGGGCGGATACTGGAGATTTGAGATCCCGGGCTCGTTTCCGGATGTGGAGGGAAGTCCACTCGGTGGATCGTCACTGCTGCTGCCGCCGCACCCGGGCAGAACCGCTGTCGAGAGGACCATCAGGCCGATAAGAAAGCCGGAACGCAGATGTTGTTTCACATGCACCTCCAGTGGAGAAGATGGCAATTTATTAAAGGGGAGAATACCACGCCGCAGGTTACAAAATGCTTACAGAATCGAGAAAAAGCGAAAAGCAAGGATGGAAAATGCCCGCATCACTTTTTCGGGAAGGCCGGAGAAATGGAGTACGGACCGTAAGGAATTTTTTCACGTTCATGCGCGTGTGCTGTTCCGAGCCTCTTCCCTGAGCACCTCGGTCCTGGGAGAAGGCGCTATGCCGAGCTCCGCCTTCAGGATGTCCCGGCACCGCCGGTAGGCGGTCAGCGCCTCTGCATGGCGGCCGAGACGGATGCAGGAGGCCATCAGTCCCTGGTACAGCTCCTCGGCAAGGGGGTCCGACTCGAGGCCTTTGTGGTAGTATCCGGCCGATTCCTCATACTCGCCTGCCTGCTCGCAGAGCCGTGCCGTGTTCGAAATCAGGCGGAGGTATCTGCCTCTCAGTCTCTCTCGGGTCGTGATCGCCCACGCCTTGTCGGGGTCGGTTTGCAGGAATTGCCCTGTGTAGAGGCATGCTGCTTTCGAAGCGATCTGTTTGATCTCTCTGGGGCGCGTCCCGCCCGGCGGTTGTTCCGTCAGGGATTCCGCCTGCTTGCAGAGGCGTTCGAACACCCGGATGTCCACCCAGCATATCTGATCGTTGATCGATACCCTGCCGTTGCTGAGCAGGACGGCCCGGTCATTCCCGAGCATCTTGCGCAGCCGGAAAAGGGTCGTGGTAAACACATTGTGGCCCGAATCACCTTCCGCCTCGGGCCAGAGGGTATCGGCAAGATCTTCTTCCCTGATGTCCCTTCCTCCAAGGGCGATGAGCGCCTTGAGCAGGAGCAGCGGCTTTTTCTGCGCCTTTCCTGAATCCCCGGCAATCTCTCCGTTCGAAAACAGGGCAAAACGTCCCAGGGTGTATATCCTGATCGGCCAGGGCCAGCACTCGAGGTCCTTCGAGGCGCCGTCCGGGACGAGGTGGAGCCTCCTGATAATCTCCTGCACATACCCCACCTCGATGCCTGCCTCGAGCGCTTCCGCGCAGATCCGGCTCAGAGAGTCCGGCCTCAGGAAGGTCGCAACGCTCATGTACCCTTTTTGCCGTCCCAGCTTCATGGCCCTGCGCAGGGCTTCGAGGGCCCGGTCCCTGTCGTTCCGGCGGAATGCGCAATGGGCCTGTACTGTTTGATGCAGATACTTCAGGTATGTGCTCCCGGTCCGCGCCGCAATGCCCCTGATTCGTTCGAGCTGCAGGCCGGCCTCCACGAAATCGCCGGCTTCGCACATGCTCAAGGCCAGCACCACCCGGCCGATAGCCTCGGGAAGCAGGATCCCTGTTTCTTCGGCGAGCTGTACCGCCTTTGCAGCGAGCGTGACGGCGCGCTGTGCATCCTTGACGAGCAGGGCTGCCCACGCCGACTGGTGCAGAAACAGGCTCGATCCGGCCGGACGGTCTCTCTCGGACACCTTTTCGATTCTGGAGAGGTACGTGCCGGCCAGTGCGGTATTGTCCGCGTTCAGACAACTGTAGACCCCGAGCGACAGCAGGGACAGATCCATCATGTGCATGCCTGACCGGTCGGCCTTTCGAAGCCCGGAGGTCACCATCTTCAGAAGGTCTTCGGATGAGTCGATGAATGTTCTGAGCAGCAGGGCCTCCGCGACGATGGATGAGATCTCCGTTATAGGTGAAGACGGACCGGAGGACGACATCTTCTTTACTCTGTCAACGACCAGGGAGCATTCGGTGAACTCGCCCATCCAGAGAAAGTACGCAACGATGTTTATATAGGCGCGAATGCGCCCCTCGGCATGGATCTCCTTCTGCAGCAGGGCCAGCGAGGCGTTCACCCATTTTCTGATGTCCGGGTGGTCGGGCATCCGCCATATCAGGGCCCCGGTCATGCTTGCGGCCACGCGAGCCTCCACCTCGGCGGAAGGGAAAGGCACCCCCTGCCGCATGCGCTCATTGAGCCAGCCGATCCACCGGTCGAGGAGGCGGAAGTCACCGAATTCAAAGAAGAAGGTATCGACAGCGCCCGCCCACGCCGAAAAGGCGCCGGCCGCATCCCCCGCGCTTTCAAAAACATGGAACGCCCGTTCGAAGAAGCCGCGGCTCTGCACCGGGGAGACCCACAGCTTGCAGGCCCCCAGCCAGTAGAGGACCCACGGCTGATGCGCGGCAATCTCTTCCGGAATCGCCTCGAGCCATCCTTCCAGTGTCGTGCTCCGGCCCTGCGACATCAGGGAACGGGCGTTATCGATCACAAAGGGCACAAACTCGTTCCAGTCACGGGCATGGATCAGGAGAGCGGCCGCGCCTTCGGCCTGTCCGGATTCCATCAGCACGGCCGCGGCCCTGCGCTGTATTTCCGATATCTCATCGCAGGAGAGCTGCTCCCCGGCCCTTGCCTTGAGAAAGTCCCTGAACAGGGCATGATACGAATAGACCGGGCCTTCTCCCAGGCGTTGCTCGGTAAAGTAGTTGTGCTCGTGCAGGCCTTTCAGGAGCCGGCCAGCAGTTTTCACACCGGTAAGGACCTCGGCCATGGGCGCGGATATGGACGGCAGGAACGAGGTCAAAAGCAGAAACTCCCGCGTCTCGCGATCCATCTTGTCGAAGATCTCGTTCGCGAAGTACCGGAACGCCTCGTCCGACGCACACGCATCCAGAGGGAGGAAGCCGCCGGACCGGCCTTTTGAGCTCTCCATGAGGAGCACCAGGCCGGCAACCCACCCTTCGGCCTTTTCATGCAGGACAGAGAGGGCTTCATCATCGAGCCTCCGCCCGTTGTTTGCCTGTGCTATCTCCCGGGTTTCCTCTTTTGTCAGGCGTATTTCATTCCACCCGATCACTCTCATTTCATTGTTCGCACGCAGTCGCGCAAAGTTCCTGGGGATAGTATCCCTGCTGACGACCACCACCCTGATCCCTTCCGGAACACAGGACAGCCCGATGTTCACGATCTCGTGGAGGGCGGAGTCTGCGGGGATCTCCTGGTAATTGTCCAGGACGATTGTGAAGGGGGGCTTGAGCCTTTTGTAGAGCTCCTCGAAGTATCTGCGGGCGAACACCGGGACGCCCATGCGGTACTCGGGGGTGAGCAGGGGAAGGGGTTTTCTGAACCGTGGGGCGGCCTTTTTTGCGGCAAGGCCCAGGTAGTAGAAGAACGTGGCGATGTCACTGTCGCCGCTGTCGGTCTGATACCAGAGGCAGGAAATATTGCGGGCCTGGAGGTAGCTCGAGACGAGCGTGGTCTTGCCCGAGCCGGCAGGGCTTGCGACCCAGACGGCAGGACTCTTCATGCACTCGTCCAGGAGCCGGAACGCACGCTCCCTCGGGACGGCATCAGAAGCGCGGGGCGGCGATATTTTGGTCAGGTTGGTCATCTGCTCCGCCGAATGCAAGAAATGAAATAAAATAAATTATTACCGGCATTACTGACGGATTGCAAGCTAGGATACGGTTTGTAATAATAGCATCTCCGGCACAGACATTGAGTGTTATATGATTATTTGTCGTAAACCGATGGGGTCAGGTCTCAACAATCAACATCGAAGCAGGCAAGAGATGCATGGTCGAGGCGTCAGTCCGTGTGTGATGGGTTACTTCCCTTTTTCCCTGCCGCCATTATTTTTGGGCTTTCTGTCCTTGCCCTTCGGCATACCATCCTTCCCGTTTCCGCCATAGAAATCGTCACCGCGCTTCAGTGCGTGGAACTCTCTCGATCCCGGTTTTATCCCCAGGCTCTTTGCCAGGGCTCCCCAACCCATTCCCTTTTCCGACCGATATCTTTCCACGACATGTTTCGGTGAGCGCGAAGAGATCTCACCCAGGCGCAAGACCACGTATGCGTCCGCCGGGCTTTCCATGTTGCCGAGCACGGCATCTATCTCTGCATCGCCTATCTTGAAACGTGCAGCGAGTCTCGCCCTGAACCCCGAGGGGTCAGTCTCGGCCCTGATATTAAAATCTCTTGTCCAGTCAAAGTCGCCTGCCGAGGCAAGGGATGCCCATAAAAGCGTTGCAATAATAGCGGGTAGAACAATCCACGTCTTCTGAAATCCCATGATATTCTCCTCAGAGTTTTTTTGTTTGAGTAGCTCGAGATAGTTGTCTTATCGGATATCGTCGGATTTTCGGTAGCGCTTTTCTCTGTCACTGAAACGTTCCGGCCGATCAACCTTTTTTGTGCTTCATCGAGGAGATCGCCTGAAGGAATATGGGTCCTGGACTCCATGATTTCCTCTTTAAGTATCCATCTGCAATCTGTACCGACGCTCAATCATCGATAGCCTCACGATAGCAAAATTCTGGGCAGGTCTTTGAAATGAACGATACCGTGCCACAATCGCTACTCTGACATGCGGTATCATGCAGTACATGTATCAAACAAAGATCATAGGATTGATGAGACCAGGTCTTATCGAGCTTTCGCTTGGCTCAAAAAAGCATCAAAAGGATTTCTCCCTTAAGATGCAGGGAATTCACCTGACAGAGATTAAAGGTGCTCAGAAAAAGGTGATTCCTACTTCCCGCGGGAGGAAAAATCCGGAGCGAAATCAAAAAAGGAATGCTGAGGTGTGGGGGGGAGCGGGTGATGCGGCCCCCCACCCGCGTCTGTCGTTATTCTTCCCAGAACCGGTACTCGCTTTTGAATATCTGATTATGGCTCCCGTCAGACTGGTACCAGACGATGACGGTGTTGCCGCTGCTGTCCATGGCCATCTGGGGAGAGGACGCAGACCACCCATCCGGGCTGATGTAATCATCAAGGCCTTCCGGGTGGGTCCACTCTCCGCCCCGGTACTCGCTTTTGAATATCGAATGTTGGCTCCCGTCATACTGCTGCCAGACGATGACGGCGTTGCCGCTGTCATCCATGGCCACCTGGGGTAAGTACGCATTCCCCACATCCGGGCTGATGTAATCATCGAAACCTTCCGGGTGGGTCCACTCTCCGTCCCGGTACTCGCTCTTGAGTATATGATAAAGGCTCCCGTCATACTGGTACCAGACGATGACGATGTTGCCGCTGCTGTCCATGGCCACCTGGGGTAAGGACGCATTCCCCACATCCGGGCTGATGTAATCATCAAGGCCTTCCGGGTGGGTCCACTCTCCACCCCGGTACTCGCTCTTGAATATCTGATAAAGGCTCCCGTCATACTGGTACCAGACGATGACGGCGTTGCCGCTGTCATCCATGGCCGCCTGGGGAATGTATGCATGCTGCCCATCAGGACTGATGTTGTCACTCTGGCTTGCCGGGTGGGTCCACTCTCCGTCCCGGTACTCGCTCTTGAATATTTGCCCAATATTGCCCTCGTCATACTGCCACCAGACGATGACGGCGTTGCCGCTGCTGTCCATGGCCACCTGGGGAGAGGACGCATTCCCCTCATCCGGACTGATGTAATCATCGAGGCCTTCCGGGTGGGTCCACTCTCCGTCCC
>JAHDRW010000015.1 GCA_018433085.1 Deltaproteobacteria bacterium
GAATATGACCCGACCACTCCTGCCTCTTCTGGGCTCGACTACCTCTACTTCGATTCTCTTCTTCCATGGTATCCTCCTCGATCGATACCATGGCATGACTACCTTATCTTGAATAGATGCGGTTTACCGGACGCTTACGTTTTTTTGAGTCATCAAATTTATTTGTGGCATTCATACCAAGAGGTGTTAATGCCTAACCACGGCATGCACTCGGACGCGAGCTGCCGCCCGCGCCGGTGATGCCGGCCGTTATGCAGCTATATTATGAGTGAACTATGAGCAAAGTTCTTTACGCAAAAATGAAAGAAACAAGCTATGAAAATTTTATCGCTTGGTGCCCCTACTGTGCCTATAAGAATATTTTTAATCGGATTACTGATCTTAAAACAACAGAAGCAATTGGATTCATGAAAGTAAGATGTCTGAATAGTGTTTGCGACAAAGAATTTAACATCAATGGAGATTCTATAAATCCTGCCTTCCAAATGCTAGTGACTGATTGCTATGATCTCAAACAAGAAAAAAAATATTCTTACTGCATATTGAACTTAGCACAAGCATTTGAAGTTTTCTTTAGTTTATATCTTCGAGTCGAATTATTATACAAACCATTCAGCATCGAACATAAAGACGGAAAAGAGAAACTCGAATACATGAATGAATTGTCAAAGCAGCTTTATAAGAAAATCAAGCCTTATACTTTCGTCAAACTTCGGAACATTTTCTTAAATAGAGTATTGATTAATCAGCCTTTAAAATCCCTTGATGAGGCAGAAAAAGTAATAAAAGACTTAAATTCATTAACTACCACACCTTCTGACACTAAGATTAAGAGCATACCCGATGCACGTTTATCAGAACTACTTATCAATCTTACAAACACAAAAATATGTGAACTAAGAAATAAGGTTGTTCATAAACTTGCATATCGACCATCCGTAGAAGATGTAGATAAAGCAATTGAAGAGACTAGAAGTATATTATTTCCTCTGGCCTCCCGCTTGGGGATAAAAATAGATGATATTAATTGGTATATGTCACATGTATAACCAGCGGTTCCAGACGGACGCGGGCTGCCGCCCGCGCCGCTGATCCGCAGCGTTGAGATTACAAGTCTTCTTGACATGGTCATTTCAATTGACTACAATAGTATCAATAAGGAGGGTATCAATGAAAACGATGGGTATTAGCCAATTCAAAGCACACGCCTTGAAAATACTGGATCAAGTAGCTAAGACACACGAAGAAATAGTAATAACAAAGCGTGGCAAACCATTAGCCCAAATAATTCCATGCCAAAACAAAGATAAGAACCCGATGCCCGGTAAATTAAGTGATGCCTTTATCTTTGAGAAAGATATTATCACTCCACTCGGTGAAGAGATGTGGGAATCAAGCAAATGAAATACTTGCTTGATACCCATACCTGGATATGGTGGCACATGCGGCCACAAAATCTTTCAAAAAAGGTATCTTCAATTATTGGTGATACAAGCAAGTATAGCGAACTCCTTTTATCTGCTATTTCCCCATGGGAGTTCAGCAAACTGCTCGAAAAAGGTCGCTTAGGAATTTCATATAATCCAGAAGATTGGATTTATACGGCCCTTGATATGCCGAAACTCAGGCTTGTTGTTTTATCACCAGCGATTGCTTATCGATCAACAATACTACCTCAACCTTTTCATAGCGATCCAGCAGATCAAATAATTGTTGCTACAGCCCGCGAAGAGAACGCTACTATTCTCTCGAAAGACGAAAGAATCCTATCGTATCGGTTTGCCAAGTCTCTTTGGTGACATAATGCATAAAATGCCGAACCATTCAATGCACCTTACGGCCTACGGCCGCAGGTGATCTCAATCGTTGTGCCTCTCCTAAGCTATTACATACATTGACTACTGTATGAGTTTCTTCTATCTAATACATAGGAGACTTATTATATGAAAGACAAGAAGTTACTTGAAAAAATTGTGTTAAATCCCCAGGTGATGGCAGGGAAACCGGTCATAAAGGGAACGCGCTTAACGGTTGATTATATCCTCAACCTGCTTGCCCATGGCTCTACTGAGGATGATATTATTAACGAGTATAAAGGTCTCACTCACGATGACATCAGAGCCTGTATTTTGTTTGCAATGAAATCATTAGAGAATACTGAATTCATGCCGTTGGTCATGGAGTCGTCGTAATGCGATTTCTCATCGATGAATGTACCGGTCCTTCAGTTGCAGATTGGTTGAAGTCCCAGGGACATGATGTGGTTTCCGTTTTTGACCAGTTCAGAGGCATTGATAACGACGAAGTCATAAAGAAATGTACTGATGAGAATCGAATCTTAGTCACCAATGACAAAGATTTTGGAGAGAAAGTATTTCGTGAAGGGGTTCTTCACAAAGGGGTAGTGCTTCTCCGTCTGGAAGATGAAAGATCATCATCAAAAATACTTGCACTTTCAAAGCTTCTACAGTCCTATTCCAATCGATTATCCGATTCTTTTGTAGTTGTTACAGAAGATCAGGTTCGTTTTGCTCGGCGATAATTGAAAGAACGGCACAACAAGCGCATGCACACGGACGCGGGCTGTAGCCGTGCGCCGCTGATGCGTCACGTTCGCAGTAAAGCCACCATAGATCTTGACTATCGGTCTTAATATGGTACCATATAAAGACCGGAGGTGCTGGAATGAATATATCAAAAGACATAAAACCTATCACTTATCTTAAATCCAGAGCAGCAGATTTACTCAAACAAATAAACGAAACTCATAGGCCGGTTGTAATCACTCAGAATGGAGAACCAAAAGCTGTTCTTCAGGACCCTGAGAGTTATGAGAATATGAGGAATGCGATTGGCATATTGAAGCTGATCTCGCAAGGTGAGGAAGATATCAAAACCGGGAAGTCAAAATCTCAAGACGATGTTTTTGCGAATATTGAGAGTATCCTGGAAGAAAGAATGAAATGAAAAGAATATATGAGATCATATGGTCTGAGACATCAGAGAAGGATCTCATAAGCATCATGGAATATATTGCTCAAGACAGTCCATCGATTGCCTATGACAAGTTTAAGGATATTAAGGAAAAAGCAACATGTCTTTATTCCTTTCCTGATAGAGGATGCATAGTACCTGGACTTCAAGAACAAGGAATCACTCAATATCGTGAGTTGATCGTACCTCCTTGGAGAATCATATATAGAATATCAGTGAAGAGTGTATATGTTGTATCCGTCTTAGATTCACGACAGAACGTTGAGGACATTCTCTTAAAAAGATTGATCGGGTCCATGCTGTAACACTGCCGACAAATCAATGCACCTGACGCGGCAAAGCCGCGGGATGCAGTTCCGACCAAAAGTGTTAGTTGTTGAGGTGGCCCGCGAGTTCAGATGGAAAGGCAAGCTGTTGGTAACTGGCCTGTTCGATGGTGAGCATTTCTTCATTCTTGAGCAGACGCCTAATGGGACGGTGCTGTTTACGCAAGGTGAGATCTTCTCCGGTCTGCTCGACACCCTTGATGAAGAAATCCCTAGAAGGTCCCACCAAGAACGGATTCATTGCCATGAATGAAGCACTGAAACGCTTGGCTGAAGCGCCCGAGGGCTAACAAGCGGTTCCAGGCGACGCGCCTGAACCGCGGCGTTATGCATCAAGATTTGCACTCTTGACAATGAGCATTCATGTAATTACAATGTTAATACATATAAAGGGAGGCTGTCTATGAGAGCACGCGTTGTAAGGATTGGCAATTCTCAGGGAATCCGTATCCCTAAACCTCTCCTTGAGCAGATTGGGATTATGGATGATGTTGAGCTTGAGGTGGATAATAACCAAATCATCATTCGCCCAATATCCAACCCTCGGGAAGGTTGGGATAACGCTTTCAGATGTATGGCTGAAGAAGGTGATGATACCCTCGTGATGGATGACGAGAAAATAAAGCATTCATGGGACGAGGATGAGTGGAAATGGTAGTCAACAGGTTTGATGTTTATTTAATAAACCTCGACCCCACAGTCGGTTCTGAGGTTCAAAAAACCAGACCTTGTTTGATTATTTCACCCGATGAAATGAATTATCATATTCGCACTGTTATTGTTGCCCCCATGACCAGTGCTTCAAAAGCTTATCCAACGCGAGTTGCATGCAAGTTCAAAGGTAAAGAAGGTCAAATTGTTTTGGATCAAATACGCACGATAGATAAGGCAAGGCTTGTAAAGAAGCTTGGTACAATTGATTCAAACACGCAGTTAGAAGTTATCTCTGTGTTGCAGCGTCTATTTGCCTTCTGATCCTAACTTATTGTTGGTTGCACATCAGTCATTTCATTGAAATACGGCACAACAAAAGAATCCACCGGACGGCTAAAGCCTCCGGTGATGCCTAGCGTTAGGCACCAAAAAAGGAGCGGCAATGCACCCGATAGAACTTCTGATCAACAAGGCGGATACCGCGATAAACCAAGAAGATTTCGAGACTTTGATCGACATTTATTCCGATGATGCTGTCCTTGTGGTTAAGCCGGGAATGAATGCTGTGGGAAAAGAGCAGATTAAGAAAGCATTTGAAGCAATTGCCACTCACTTCGAGCATAGTTTGGATGTGAAGCAGGCTGGGATGGCAATCCTGGAAACCGGGGATACTGCGTTGGTTCTGGCCAAGACTGTCGTCTCAGCAAAGAATTGCCCGGCTACAGAACGGAAGGGCACCTACGTTTTCAAGAGAGGCTACGACAATCGGTGGCTATGCGCGATTGATAATTCATACGGGCACAGTCTGCTTGAAGCAAATACCTAACCACACCATCAACTCAGACATACAAAGGCGTCGATTCGCTCTGCTTTTGCACGCCGGTTATGGCGAACGCTGGCCTTAAAAATACACCTTGATATTATGTGCACATTACTGTACATAGGTGTACAGAACAGATGAGGTGATAAATGAAAACAGTATCGTTCACAGAGTTTCGTAAAAACGCTTCTAATCTCTTCTCAGATGTTGAAAATGGAGAAAAGCTTGTTGTTATGAGGCATGGGAAACCCATTGCGGAGATCAAACCACTTACAGAAGAATCAAAGAAACCATCTTGGAAAAAACCTGGTTTACGCCTTTCGGTAGAGGGGGCACAATTATCTTCTGCAATTTTAGAGGAAAGGGAACGTGAGAGTCTTTCTTGATTCTTCGGCGCTTGCAAAAAGATACATCGATGAGGCTGGAAGCCAGTCAGTTGATGATATCTGTCAAGAAGCAACAGAACTCTGCTTGAGTGTAATCTGCATTCCCGAGCTTATATCTGCTCTTAATCGACGTGTTCGAGAAAAAAGTCTTTCGCAAAAGAATTATAAAGCGATTAAAAAAGCCCTCTCCGAAGATGTACAAGACATTACGATAATAAATTTAACCCCAGAAGTAATTTCCAAGACCACAAGACTACTCGAGGATAATGCACTTCGTGCAATGGATGCTCTACACGTTGCATGTGCTCTTGAATGGGGAGCAGAGCTGTTTGTCTCATCTGATAAACAACAGATTATTGCTGCTGGAAAGTCCGGACTTATTACAAAACTCATCTAAGCAGGCCAACCATTCAATGCACCGGACGGCTTTCAACCGCCGCTGATCCGCACGTTGGCATTACAGCGACTAAATCAGGCATGATGGGAGGATATTCATTTGCTGCACATTTTTATAGACGCTGACGCGTGTCCGGTTAAACAGGAAGTCTACCGTGTCGCGAGCCGATATCACCTTGAAGTCACCTTGGTGGCCAACTCTTGGATGCGAATTCCGAAAGGGAGAGGGATCGCATTGGAGGTAGTAAAAGAAGGATTGGACGCTGCAGATGATTGGATCGTTGAACACGTGCAATCTCGTGACATAGTAGTCACAGCTGACATTCACCTTGCGAACCGCTCCCTGAAGAAAGGCGCATATGTAATCGGCACAACCGGAAAGGTTTTCACTGAGAGCAATATCGGGGAGGCTGTCGCCATGCGGGACTTGTTGTCAGGACTTCGAGGCGCAGGAGAGATAACGGGCGGACCGCCGCCGCTCAATAAGCGTGACCGATCACGGTTTCTTCAACAGCTCGATGAAGTGATTCAGTCAGTCCGCCGGATGAAAGTATCCGACTCCAACTGACCATCAGGTCCACAAAGCGGCATGTAGCCGCTGATAATGGCCACGTTGGCGATAAGGCATGAGATGAACAACTTCATTTTACAATACAGTCCAATCACACAGGCGCTCATTGCCACACTTTTTACATGGGGTGTTACTGCGGCGGGAGCGGCCCTCGTTTTCTTCACGAGAAAGATAAGCCCTAAGCTCATGGATTCCATGCTCGGATTTGCTGCAGGCGTTATGATTGCGGCAAGTTTCTGGTCACTGCTTGCACCTGGAATAGAAATGGCCCAACAGATGGGTCGAATTCCATGGGTGACAGCGATAATCGGTTTTATGAGTGGCGGGATTTTCATGAGAATAGCCGACCGGATACTGCCACATCTTCACCTGGGGTTGGATATCGAGCAAAGTGAGGGGCCGAAGACATCCTGGCAGCGAAGTACCCTATTGGTGCTGGCGATCACATTGCATAACATCCCCGAAGGTCTTGCGGTCGGAGTTGCTTTCGGGGCGGCGGCAGCCAATCTTTCTTCTGCTACGCTTGGCGGCGCCATTGCGTTGGCAATTGGAATTGGTCTCCAGAATTTTCCGGAAGGAGCCGCGGTATCGCTACCATTGAGGAGAGAAGGAATGGGGCGGACGAAGAGCTTTCTCCTGGGGCAGGCCTCTGGTCTGGTTGAACCCATTGCCGGGGTGATCGGAGCAGCATTTGTTCTTCATATGCGGAGCCTCCTGCCCTATGCACTCTGCTTTGCCGCTGGGGCAATGATTTTTGTGGTTGTGGAAGAATTGATCCCGGAATCCCAGCGGAACGTAAAGAATATCGATATGGTAACCATGGCAACCATGGCCGGTTTTGGGGTGATGATGATCCTCGATGTGGCGCTGGGTTGATGGACCTGAGCCCTGAAACTAATCCCATAATTGCCAGAGAGACACCCCGGCGGACATTGACAGACCGTGCCGCTGACCTTAACGTTATGTGTATAGAATGCTGAATAAGAGAAGGGAGTTAAGAATGACCAAAGATAATCTCAGGTCTATAGCAAAAGCTATCGTCGCGAAACAAAAGGGCGTGCTGGCAGCGGATGAAAGTAATCCTACGATCAAAAAGCGCTTCGATACGATCAAGGTCGCGTCCACCGAAGAAAGTCGCCGGCGATACCGCGAAATACTTTTTACGACCGAAGGGATCGAACGCTATATCGGTGGTGTCATTCTCTTCGACGAAACCCTGCGCCAAGCCACTCGAGACGGCACGCCCTTTGCCGATTTGCTGTCGAGCCGGGGTATCGTGCCGGGGATCAAGGTGGACAAAGGCGCAAAGGCGCTGGCACTGCACCCTGAGGAGAAGATCACCGAGGGCCTGGACGGCCTGCGCGAGCGGCTTGTCGAGTACAAACAGATGGGGGCGAAGTTTGCGAAGTGGCGGGCGGTTATTGAGATCAGCGAGCGCGATATTCCTACAGCGTTCGGTATTCGTGCGAATGCCCACGCATTGGCCCGTTACGCCGCGCTCTGCCAGGAGTTGGATATCGTGCCGATCGTGGAACCCGAAGTGCTGATGGATGGCGCTCACGACATCGAGCGCTGCGAAGTTGTCACGTCCATGGTGCTCGAGGCAGTGTTCACCGAGCTTGATGCTCACCGCGTGCTGTTCGAAGGTATGTTGCTCAAACCGAATATGGTTGTTCCCGGTATGAAATGCGCGCGTCAGGAAAGCGTGCAGCGGGTTGCCGAGGCCACCATTCGTTGCCTGGCCCGCTACGTGCCGGCGGCTGTTCCCGGAATCGTATTCCTTTCCGGTGGGCAGAGCGCGGAAGACGCCACTGACCATCTGAACGCCATAAACATGATGGGCCCGCATCCGTGGCAAGTCAGTTTTTCTTATGGGCGCGCGTTGCAGGCACCAGTGCTTGCAGCCTGGAAAGGCCGGGAAGACAATCTGGCTGCTGCTCAAAAAATGTTTTTTAAACGCTGTATGTTAAACGGCCTTGCCCGCGACGGAAAGTATGCCCGGGCAATGGAAGCGTCTGAATAATCAAAGGAACTGCGGCCCATCATACATTACTATCTGGGGGATTCAGAAAATGTAGAGCATGCAACGAAGGCTGTAGCGGACCATGGCAAAACTTGATATAAAGGTAAAATAAGCCAACAAGGCGGATCCGGGCAACGACAAATTAGCGGTCGCTGTCGTTCACCAGCGGGAAGGAGGTAATTAATATGCCAAATAAAGATGGAACTGGACCAAAGGGTCAGGGACCGAAAGACGGTCATGGTAAGGGTAAGGGACGGGGCAATAGCCCAGGTCAAGGTCCGATGACTGGAGGAAAGAAAGGATCTAGGAAAACAACCAAAAAGTAAGCCGGATTTAAGAACAAGAATTGAGTGAATGCGAACAATCGCATGAACCCATATCAAAAAGGCTGGGGCTAACAGCTCTCGAGATCGCAACGATCATTGACATGGTCAACTTATTTGACTGCTATAATACCAGCATGGAGGGTGTCCATGTAAACGATGGGCATCAGCCAATTCAAAGCACATGCTTTAAAAATATTAGATCAAGTAGCCAAGACACGTGAAGAAATAATAATAACTAAGCGTGGAAAACCACTGGCACAAATAATTCCCTGCCCAAACAAAGAGAAGAATCCCGCTCCAGGTAAATTAGCTGATGCCTTCATCTTTGAAAAAGATATCATCACTCCTCTTTGAGAAGAGATGTGGGAATCAAGTAAATGAAGTATTTGCTTGATACCCATGCCTGGATATGGTGGCACATGCGGCCACAAAAACTTTCAGAAAAGGTATCTTCGCTCATAGCGATCCCGCAGATCAAATAATTGTAGCTACTGCCCGTCAAGAGAATGCCATTATTCTTTCAAAAGACGAAAGGATTCTATCATACCGGCATGCCAAGGGCCTTTGGTGATGTTGCCGAATAGCCGAACCAGCCGCTACAGCCGACGCGCTACGCACGCGGCCGATGCAAAAAGCCGCGCGGCTAATGAGAGATGTGTGTGCCGGTCGTGGCACAGAACTGGCGGGGTGAGGGTACTCGCGCAAGGTATATAAACGGAGCCGAAGGCTGGGAGAAGGCCAAGGGCGTCACCGCGAGGTGGGGTCGTAACCGCCCTTTACAAGTGCAACATCTTGGATATATTTTTAGTAAGAGTATTTCACCTTAAGAATGTGCGATACCGGCACACGGGGATGTAGGATTTCCGTGACGCTCATCCGCGGCTGATGCGCACCCTTTTGCACCACAAAACACGGCAAGGGAGCGAAATATGAAAAAGTATGGCGCGGAGTTTATCGGGACATTCTGGCTGGTTCTCGGCGGATGCGGCAGTGCGGTGCTGGCCGCCACGTTCCCGGATACGGGCATCGGCTTTCTCGGCGTCGCGCTGGCCTTCGGCCTGACCGTGCTCACCATGGCGTTTGCCATCGGGCACATATCCGGCGCACACCTCAACCCGGCTGTGTCGGTCGGTCTGTGGGTGGCCGGCCGCTTCCCGGCAAAAGATCTGCTGCCCTATATCGTGGCCCAGGTGCTTGGCGGCATTGTCGCGGGCGGCGTCCTGTACCTCATCGCCAGCGGCGCGCCGGGATTCGACGTGGCGCAGGGCTTTGCCTCGAACGGTTACGGGGAGCATTCACCCGGCGGATACGGCATGTGGGCGGCGATGCTGACCGAAATCGTCATGACCATGATATTCCTCTTCGTCATCATCGGGTCCACCAGCAGGCTGGCTCCCCAGAGCTTCGCGCCGATCGCGATCGGGCTGTGCCTCACGCTCATTCACCTGATCAGCATTCCGGTCACCAACACCTCGGTGAATCCCGCGCGAAGCACCGGCGTGGCGATCTATGCGGGCGGCTGGGCGCTCGCGCAGCTGTGGCTCTTCTGGCTCGCCCCGATCATCGGAGGCGCGCTTGGCGCCCTTGTCTACCGATTCGTCCGCAGTGATCGGGAATTCGAGACGGTTGCCCAGGCCGAGTAGCGATCCGTTCCGACTGACGGCCGGATTCTTTTGAGAATGCAAAGCCGGGGTTCCGGCCCCGCATCTATGCACCTGCGCGCCTCAGCATTAAACGGATTGCCGGGCTGATCCGCGAGGCATAACCAGTAGCGTCGGAGTGCGATAATGAGGTTTTCCCGATCAAGGGCTTGTCTTGAGGCATGAAGCTGATTGTTTTTATCCTGGTATCTCTCTGTGTTACAGCAGCCGCCTCATATGCGGGCGATACGTTCGATGAACCGGCACAAGACGGCCCGCCGCCGGTTCCATCGAATAGAGGAAACCCTCTTTTCGACCAGGATCGCTGGACGATCCAGATCGGAGCGGCCGTGATCACCTCGAACGCGATAGGCGATATCTCGCTTGGCGAGGTCTCACGGGCCACAGGCCCGGCAGGCGGTGAAATGTACCTTCTCGGTGCATCGTATACCCTTCGTGATTTTGAATGGGTTTTCAGGGACAGGCGGTTTCGCCCGCAACTGGAGCTGCCCGTGGTGATCGGCGTGGTGAACGAGCGGGGGCGAAGCCCGTTTTTCGATTATAACGCCGGCATCACCTTGAGGTGGAAGGATTTCCCGTTCAATCACGTGATCTACGCCAACCTCGAAAGCGGCATAGGGCTTTCCTATACCGAACACGTCCTGGCCATCGAAAGGGAGCGACATATGCGCCGTGACAGATCGCACCTGAAGTTTTACTGGCCGATTCAGCTCATGCTGGCGCATCCGAAGCTGAAGCAGCATCAGCTGGCGGTGTTCATTCATCACCAGTCGGGCGGACACGTTTTCGACACCGGAGGATCCAATCTGATCGGGATTGGATATCGCCATGTTTTCCGCGAGCGCTGACACGACCGCACAAAGGCGGAATCGATAGAACGGCCCGTTTATCCGGTTGACACCCTCCCGTCAAATCATGTGCGTGCCTCGCGGCGTGTCTTGTATTGTGTACGGGACTGTCCGGCTGCTCCTACGGGCCGGTTCCGATGGACATAGCGAAGGGGGATTTGGTGTATCCAGGGCTCACTCCTCTGATGCAGGCCGCTGCACAGGGAGACGTATACGCGGTCGAAGAGGCATTGAAGAAGGGCGCACAGGTCAATGCCAGAAACTATGACGACCATCTGACGACCGCCCTGCACTATGCCATTCTGAACGGCAGTGAAGAGGTCGTCCGGATGTTCCTGACCGCCGGGAACATTCCGATCCTTACATCAAAGACTTCCCGACGCCGCTTCACCTCGCCGCATTCCGGGGCGGCACCGGCATTGTGAAAGACCTCGTCGGGAGCGGATGCGGGATAAACGTCCAGGATCGCTTCATCGATAAGGGTTTCCGGTTGCCGAAAAATAGGGTGGCGGATCACCTGTCCGCAGGGGTAATATATGACTCAAGTTTCGCACCCCTTAATCCTGAGATGAGGGCATAGAGCCTGATCGATCGAGTCGATGAAAGGGGACAAATCGTCTTCGATTTTCAAGAGCGCGAAGATGCACTTGAGTGAATGCTTGAACAGGCCTTTGAAGAA
>JAHDRW010000006.1 GCA_018433085.1 Deltaproteobacteria bacterium
AAAGCAGCACCTGCGATGGCAATCTAGGGACAGGTGTGTCCGGGATATGGAAATGCCGCCGGACACGAGGAGAATGGGGATGGTTTTGGCAGAAAAATGAGCCGCTAGACTTGATATTTTGATGAAAAAATACCAGTCAACACAAGATAAACGCTCTTTGCCGGATTACGCAAAGGTCTCCCTCAAAGGCCCTGTTTTAGATTTTTTGCGCCTCCAGGGGCAGAATCTTTTTATACAGAAGGATCATTAAAAACCCGGTGATATACATCGTAATGCCGTAAATGGCCGTCGTGACAAACATGGAGCTGTAGAAGTCGCCCATGAGATCCTGAATTAACAGGGCAATTGTTATGGCCAGTGTGGAGTTGCGCAGGCCGACCTCTATCGAAATGGCTCTGGTCTGATAGTTCTCTATCCGGAAGAGCCTGGGAACAAAAGCGGCAAGCAGCATTCCCATGACCGACAGGGAAACGACCATGATGTAAAATACAACACTGTATCGATGGGTTTCGGCGAATTTTTCAATATTGTTATAAAGTCCCACGCCGATGACCAGAAGCAGGGCGATCACGCCGAGAGCCGAGAAAAACGGCGTGGTCTTTAAGGCGAAGTTGAGCCATTTGTTCCGGATGGACATGCCGAGGATCAGGGGCACAATCACCAGAACGATGATGGTCTGCACGATCAGGCCCGTGGGGATGTTGATGTCGGAAATGTTGGCGCTTAAGACCGTCATGATCAGGGGGGTGAAGAAAAGGGCCAGCAGTGTGGAAATGGACGTCAATGAAATGGAAAGCGCCAAATCCCCTTTGGCATAGAAGGTCATGAGATTGGAAGTGACCCCGCCGGGACAGGCGCAGATCAACACGAGGCCGGCATAGATGAAGGGGAAGTTATGGTAAAAGCCCAGGGCATACGCCATCCCCAGGGCCAGAAGGGGCATGAGAAACCACTGCAGAATAATGCCGATGGCGATCCCTTTCGGTTTCTGAACAACCAGCTTGAAATCGTTGACAGTCAGGTTGAGGCCCATTCCGAGCATGACGAAGAAAAACATCAAAACGATGCAAACTTTAAAAATCCGGTCCAGCATGAGCTGGGCCGGAGGTTCGAGAAAACGGATGTAGGTGTAGGGTTGCCCATTTACAACCCCTTCCGCCAGAAGAGCCTTGAAAACCAGTTTGTTGCCCAGCATCTCATTAAGGTTGGCATAGTGTTGCGCGGTTCCGGTTTTTTCCATTTCCTCCGCCTTTGGGATGGACACGATAAAGAGCTGGCCGTCAAGACGCCGGACCATAAAGAGGCCGGAGGGTTCACCGCCCGCTGGCGTGATGCCTTCCAAAAAGCGCAGGTTTCCTTCGAACGCCGTTTCTTGGGCTGCTGCCCAGTCGGCTGTCCGGCCGCTTGCGGCCAGTTCCATGAAAAGGGTTGAATCTTTATTTTTTGCCGCCGCTGAAAGATTGCGGTAGAGGGTTTCTCCCGCAAAAGCTGCGCCGGAATTCAACATCAGCAGAACCGGCAGGATCAAAAAAATCAATCGAAAGCTCAAGCGTGCGGGACATGGGGAGGATTTACCTTTCATGGTCATTCTCCTTCTCATTCAAAATTTCAGGACTGGCCTGGCAATGGAACTGTGCTTGTTTAATTCTCCAGGGCTATGATTCCTTCCTTTTCTTTAATCGCAGGGCTTCTCTCAGGCCTTTTTCACGGATGACTTTTATTTTAAGGCCGGTTTCCGTCATTTTAAAGAAGCGTTTGCCGTATTTTCCCAGGAGCTTTTTGTTGATTTCAAACCCGAGTCCGGGCGTTTTAAACGGCTGAAGCGTGGCGTTTTTATCCGGAATGATCGGGGATATGATTCCCTCCCGGAACTCCGGAATCCACGACGGATATTCGAGAGGATACTCCAGCGGGAGCTTGTTGTCCCGGTCCGCCAGAACCAGGTTCCAGTTCACATAAAAACCGATCCCGTTGGTCCAGGTGTGCGGCGTATAGAGCCGGTCGCGCTTTTTACATTCATCAATCACTTTTTTGACCTGGGCGATCCCGCCGGCAAAGGTGGCGTCGGGCTGGTAGATGTGGAAGCAGTCCTTTTCAAACATGATTTTTATTTCATCCCAGCCGTAGTTCAGCTCGGCGCCGGCAATTTTGACTTTGGAATATTTTTTCAGTTCGGCATTGCCGTCGTAGTCCCTCGAATCCAGAGGTTCTTCAAGCCATTCAATGCCATTCGCGGCGCAGGCGTCGGCAAACGTCTTCGCCCTGGCAAGGTCCCACGCCGGAATCTTGTCCACGATGGTGACAAGCCAGCCCTGATTCGCATCCACCCCCAGCACAAAGTCATCACCTACGCCTTTTCGGACGGCCTCGATCTGGCGGATGTCATCCTCCAGCTCGATGCTTTTTACACGAAGCTTGGCGCACTTGAATCCTTGTTTTTTCATTTCCCGCAGGCCTTCAATCCTTTGGGCCGGATCACGCATTTCCCCGGTTGAGCAATAGACTTCAATGGGGCGGGCATTGCCGCCCAAAAGCTCGTAAACGGGTTTCCCCGCCTTTTTCCCCATGATGTCCCAGCAGGCGGGTTCTATCCAAAAATTTCTCCAGCCGAGAAAACCGGCCTGTTTCAGCAATCCCTGAACCCGATCGATATCTGAGGGGTCGGCACCAAGGAGGTATCCGCCCAGAAGGTCTCCCAGTCCTTCACGTTCCACCCCCAGGGCGGTGCCGGCTGACCACCCCTCTATCCCTTCATCCGTTACAAGGCGTATCAGGGTAAATTTGTTGTGCGTCTGCGGGTATCCGGGAATCCAGGTCGGCCAGAAGGTTTCATTGAGAGGAACCGATACGTGGTAAAGTTCGATTTTTGATATTTTCATGGGCTTCCTCCTTTCTTTTTTTTCAAAAGGGCGTATACATCTAAATTGGTATAGCCAATTTTGTCAAGACGTATTTTCAAGCATGTAGAGAGCAGGGCGCCGAAAAATTCAGTGGACATTTGATTTGAGAAAATGTGATTAGCCTTTTTAAAGATGAAGTTTTAACAAAGCGGGAGCAGAACATGGTGCAGAAACTTTCGGAAAAAATATATGAGGACATTCGACGCGGCATTATTAACGGAACCTATAAAATTGACAGCAGACTTCCCACGGAGCGCGATCTGGCCGACATTTATGGCACAAACCGCCCCACCATCCGGGAGGCCATGACCCGGCTTGTCGGCTCGGGTTTTGCCGAAACCAGGCCGCAGAGCGGGACGTATGTCAAGGATTTTAAAGCCCATTGCACACTGGAAATGCTTGCCCAGATTATGCTGATCAACAGGAGCGTGGATCCGCAGACCATGCAGTCGATCCTGAAATTCCGCGAAGTCAATGAGACGCTCACCGCGGAGCTTGCCGCATCGCGCATCACGGAGGATGACCTGGCTTTCCTAAAGAAAAATCTGATTGAAAAGGAGAAAAATCTGAAGTTTCCTCAAAAGCTGGCAGAGCTGGATTATAGTTTTCACTACCGCATCATTCTGGTTTCCAACGATACAATCATCCGCCTCATCTTTACCTCCATGAAACAGGTCTATATCGTATTTACAGGCTTCTTTTATTCCCTCAAGGGGGCTCCGGAAAAATCCCTGGCGCTGAACCGCCGTTTTCTGGAACATCTGAACAGGAGAGATCCGGTTCAATCGCGGGAGGCCATGAGAGACATTCTTGCCCATGGAGAGCAGCGTCTTCACGAGTTCATTAACCTGCCCCGTTCCGAATCCTTTAAGTAACTCTTTTTTTGAAAATATCGTAAATTGCGCCTCATAAGACAAGTTTTTTTTACAAGATGAAAGAAGCCCGTATGAATTATCTTCTGCAGCCGAAAAGGTATCGGTCCCTGATGTCCGATGAGGGGTCAAGAGCCATCATGGACAAAACCATCGCCTTCTTTGAGAAGATGGGAAAACCCAAAATAAAGCCAAAACAATGCGCTAAAGCCGATCGCCGCTTCGTGGCTCCGGCTTAGCTTTTCGTTGGGTGACACACGATATGGAAATAAGAGATCTGGGTTTTGACCAATGGTTTGAAGATCATTCCGATGAGTTCCACCAGGAGGGTTGCAGCTTTGCCCGCATATCCGCAGTTGACCGTGGCTCGTATCTTATAAAGAACGAGTCTGGAGAAGTTCCGGCTGAGCTGACAGGGAAGCTTTCATATCAGATTGAGAGTTCCATGGAGCTGCCCTGTGTTGGAGATTGGGTAACGGCGTACTATTACAATGATGAGACAGCAGCCATTATCCACAGGGTATTCCCACGAAAGACGTTCCTCAGGCGTAAGTCCGCAGGTGAAAAAGTCGACTACCAGATGATTGCGGCCAACATAGATACCGCCTTTATTGTTCAGTCATGCCACTTCGACTTTAATCCACATCGCTTGGATCGGTACCTGGTAATGGCGGCAGACGGACATGTTGAACCGGTTGTCGTTCTCACGAAAACGGATCTGATCCCCCGGGACGAACTTGATGAGAAACTTTCAATCATTGGCGCTGTTTCCAAAGCGAGAGTTCTTGCGCTGAGCAACGTCACCGGTATCGGTTTCGATGAGTTTCAGCAGGTGCTTACCCCTGGCAGGACTTACTGCCTTCTTGGTTCATCCGGTGTTGGGAAAACGACGCTCGTCAACCGCCTTATTGGACGGGAAGCCTTTCACACAAAAGCTATCAGCGGCACAGGAGAAGGCACCCATACGACTTCCCGCCGGCAACTCATTGTTCTGAGCCAGGGTGCGATGTTGATCGATACGCCTGGTATGCGAGAGCTGGGCATTGTCGGTGCCGGCGATGGGGTCAACGTGGGGTTCGAAGAATTTGCCGCAATTTCCTCACATTGCCGCTATGCGAATTGCAGCCATGAACATGAATCCGGCTGTGCCGTCCGAGCCGCAGTCGAGCGTGGTGAATTGAGTGAAGATCGCTATTCCAGCTATCTCAAGCTTAAGAAGGAGTCCGAGTTCCATGAGATGTCATACCTGGACAAGCGGAAAAAGGACAGGGCTTATGGGAAATCCCTCAAAACGGCAAAAAAACAGATGAAGGACTGAAACACGGCACCGAACCCGCGAATCCAGCGGGCGGCCTTCGGCCGCGGCTGATCCGCACGTTGGATGCTACTCAATAATGCCGATAAGCGTTGCTTGATAATGCGCATTAATTGATCTATTATATGCGCATAAGGAGGCAGGTATGCAAGTCGATATCTATGATCCCAAGGCGCCAAAAAAATCTACAAATCTCAGTATCAACAGTGATCTTCTCATGCAAGCAAAGCAGAATAATATCAACTTATCAAAGGCATTAGAACAGCGCCTTGTCGAGATGCTGCTAGAGGAAAAACGCTGTATGTGGAAAAAAAATAATAAGGAAGCTATCGATGCATATAATCGTAGGGTGGAAGACTCAGGAGTTTTTAGTGATCATTTGAGGAGCTTCTAATGGCTCAATTTGATGTATACGAAAATCCGAATGAGCATACGAGGAAAAATGTTCCTTATCTTCTCGATCTTCAAGCTGATCTCCTCAATTCCCTTGCAACACGAGTAGTAGCGCCGCTCGTGAGCGCCACAGCAATGGGCAAGCCAATAGACCATCTTAATCCGCAGTTCCAGATAAAACGAAAGACTGTGTACATGTCCACAGCAGAATTGGCTGGTGTTCCAGTTCGCACTCTGGGTGAAAAGATCGGATCCCTAATAGATCAACGCCATGTTATTATTTCAGCTCTTGATTTTATATTTACAGGTTTCTAAAACATCCAACAAATCAATGCACCGGACGGCTTACAGCCGCCGCTGATCCGCAGGTTGGGTTTCATCTACAGCACATAAACCCATTGACAAATTGTAGCCAAGTGGCTACATTATGACTGTGATAGAAATTCGCAAAACTGAAATCTTTGCAAACTGGATTGATGAATTACAAGATATCCGTGCGCGTGCTCGTATTCTGGTCCGAATTGAGAGATTATCTGCTGGTAACCCAGGTGATGTTAAGCCAGTTGGTGAAGGTGTTTCAGAGATGCGCATTGATCATGGACCCGGCTATCGGGTGTATTACAAGAAACAAGGACGGAAGGTGATATTTCTTTTGGCAGGTGGCGATAAGAATTCACAGGCCAAAGATATTAAAACTGCCTTACGTTTGGCAAGAAACTTATAGGAGTTAATCATGGCTAAAACTATTACTACTAAATACGACGTCGCCGAGCATCTTCGTACGCCAGAGGAAATGGCAGCTTATCTTGAAGCTTGTCTCGAAGAAGCAAATGGCGATGCAGCCTTTATTGCAAAAGCTCTGGGAGATATCGCACGAGCCAAGGGTATGACCCAAGTAGCCCGTGAGGCTGGTTTGTCACGTGAAAGTCTTTACAAAGCTCTCTCTGGTGAAAGAAGCCCAGGATTTGACACAATCTTAAAAGTTTTACAAGCACTTGGCTTAAAATTGCATGCAGAAGCAATTCAAGTAAATTGCTGAACAGCCCAACCCTTCAATGCACCGGACGGCTTGACAGCCGCCGCTGATCTCAATCGTTCGGCTCTATTGCCTATTGACAAAGTATAACTTTGGTTATACTAGATATTTATGAAGACAGCGATATCAATACCCGATTCAGTTTTTGAGGCTGCTGAGAAATTCGCGAATAGAGTTGGTGTATCAAGGAGTCAACTCTATACAAAAGCTGTGAAGGAATTTTTGAAAGAGCATCAAAACGAGTTGGTGACAAAGAAACTCAACGATGTTTACTCCGAAGAATCCTCTTGCTTGGATAGCGCTGATCACAATCTTCAATATTCGTCTCTTCAAAAGGATGAATGGTGATAGGCAGGGGAGAGATATGGTGGGCCTCGTTACCCGCGCCTGTTGCGTCTGAACCAAGCTTTAGACGGCCCCTTCTTGTTATTCAATCTAATGATTTTAATCAAAGTCGAATAAGCACAGTGATTGCAGCAGTTATAACTTCCAACCTTCGATTGGCTGATGCGCCCGGTAATGTTCTCTTGTCAAAAAAAGAATCCGGTTTGCCAAAAAAATCTGTAGTTAATGTGTCACAATTAATCACTGTGGATAAATCTTTTTTCACAGATAAGATTGGCAGTATTGGAACACTGAGGTTAAAAGAAGTGGAAGCCGGAGTTCGTCTGGTACTATCCTTGTAATTTAGAGAAACCGAACAAACGAATCCACCGGACGGCTTACAGCCGCGGCTGATCAGCACGTTAGTCATTGCGGATTGGAGGGATACAATGAAAGTTCTCAATATTCACGAACGCGAATTTAAAGCTGATTATGAACAAGTGTCTGCGCTCATCGATTCTCTTTCTTCAGAAGATGACCTTCTATGGCCAAGCCACTGCTGGCCTCGCATGAAATTCGATCGCCCGCTCTGTGTTGGCGCAAAGGGTGGGCATGGTCCGATTGGTTATTTTGTTGAGGAATACAATCCAGGACAATTTATCAAATTCCGCTTCACAAAACCGAAAGGATTCAAAGGCTTCCATAAATTTGATGTCGTCAAGGGATTACAAGAAGCTGTCTTGCTGCGCCATACGATAGAGATGAATTTACATGGCCCTGCATTATTAACTTGGCCACTCATAATTCGACCTCTGCACGATGCATTGCTCGAAGATGCTCTTGCTAAAGCTCAATCAACCCTTGGAATGGTTCCTCAAATGATGGCGTGGTCGCCATGGGTTAAACTAATCCGATGGGTGATGTCTGGTGGCAAAACACAATCACAAATTATGCCCAACCAGGCTAATGCAGCCGACGCAAAAAGCCGCGAAGCTGATTAGAGATGTTGGCTTCCCTATAACTGAAACTTTTGACTTACCCAATAATGTGGATTATTATAGCTACAAACAACCACATTATTGGGGTATGGATCTATGAGAACAATACAAATGACACTTGAAGATGATCTTGTCCAGGCAGTGGATAAGATAGTCAAACAAATGCACACATCAAGGTCTGCCTTTACCCGGACAGCATTAAGAGATGCGGTCAAGAATTACAAGCTGTCTCAACTGGAGCAGAAGCATCGCAAGGGGTACGAAAAGCAACCTGTCTGCAAGGAAGAATTCACCGTTTGGGAAGATGAGCAGAAGTGGGGAGACTCATGACCCGAGGTGAGGTTCGCTGGTATAAGTTTAATCCTCCAGATAAAAAGCGTCCGGTAGTTATACTGACGAGAGACTCAATCATTGACTACTTGGGTGAAGTAACAATTGCACCTGTTACATCTACCATTCGAGATATACCCAGTGAAGTCTTTCTGTCCAAGAGTGATGGAATGCCCATAGATTGCACTGTGAATTGTGACCACATCCAGACTGTCTCAAAGAATAAAATTGGCTCTTTGATCACCAAGCTTTCCTCAGGTAAAATTGAAGAATTGGAAAAGGCTATCTGCTTTGCTCTTAGCTTGTAATCCTGTTTATCAAGTGTAAAAGCCAACCAAAGGATGCACCGGACGGCTTTCAGCCGCCGGTGACCGGCAAGTTGGGCAGAAGAAAGATGACGCATTAATGAATACCATGCCTTGACGAAAAACAGCGGATTGCAAGATGTGCAGGTTTGGAGTGAAAATGCGGACAGGTATTTTCCAGACGAAGAAACGATGATTAGATGGATTGATCAACCCAGCCTTATGCCTTTTCTCGCTTACGTTGACGAGCAAAAGAAAGATGCATTACGAGAATTTGTTGTGTGCAGGATGATCAAGGCAACAAGACAGGAAGATAGAAGGCGTTTTGAAACCTTCCGCCGCATTAATGTGTCTGCGGCAAAATGAAACCGCCGGACCAAGCGCTCCACTGGACGGCAATACCGCTGCGTTCCATTGCCGCCAGTGAGCTTTTTGTTCGCTTCCTCCAGGACTGTTGATAAATTGACGTCATGACGTTATAGCACTAACAGGAGGTGACGTTATGGCGATGCATGCAAAAAGGTCCACTGTATATCTTGACCCAGATCTCCATAAGGCACTGCGCTTAAAAGCTGTAGAGACATCCAGGTCCGTATCGGACCTGGTGAACGAAGCCGTCAGAGAATCCCTTTCAGAAGATGCTGAAGATATTGAAGCGTTTGAGAAAAGGTTATCCGAACCTCTGATCAGCTATGATGAGATGGTCAAGAGATTGAAAAAAGATGGCCGCATATAAAATCTTCTTCAAGAGATCCGTAGAGAAAGATTTCGAGTCTATACCCAAAAAAGATCTCAAGAGAATTCTTGATCGCATTGAAATGCTTGCCGAAGATCCTCGCCCTGCTGGTTGTGAAAAACTGACCGGCCAGGAAAGGTATCGTGTCCGTCAAGGCAGATATCGCTTCGTTTCTTCAATCCAAGACAATGAACTGACAATTTGGGTTGTTAAGGTCTGCCATCGAACAGATGTCTATCGCTAAAGCGAACAAATAAGTCCAGCTGGCCCGGGGAGTATGGGGGTCAGACCTTTATAATTGAATGAAGATCCCTTACTTATGGGGTAAGGTCTTGCATTATAACATTTTTATCATCTCTGCATATAAATGCGGCATTACAAGACCTGGCCCCACCTTTTTTTCCATCTTTCTTCTCCCCCCTAATTCCACCTATAAGGAGGTTTCCCGAAATGGACATTCCACGGATCTTCAACATCACCGAAAGCGCTCACCGCATCCATAACCCGTTCACACCCGAAAAACTCGCCACTCTCGGCGCGGCGCTGCATCTGGAAACAGGAACCCGAGTGCTCGACCTCGGCAGCGGTTCGGGGGAAATGCTGTGCACCTGGGCACGCGATTACGGCGTCATCGGCACCGGCATCGACATGAGCCGGTTGTTCACCGAGCAAGCGAAACTCCGCGCTGAAAAACTCGGTGTTGCCGATCAAGTCAATTTCATCCATGGCGATGCTGCGGGCTACGTCTCTGACGAGAAGGTCGGTGTGGCAGCCTGTGTCGGTGCCACGTGGATCGCCGGGGGAGTCGCCGGCACCATCGAGCTTCTGGCGCAGAGCCTCCGCCCCGGAGGAATCATCCTCATCGGCGAACCCTACTGGCGGCAGTTACCGCCGACGGAAGATGTTGCCAAGGGTTGTCATGCCGGCTCAATCTCCGACTTTCTCCTGCTTCCGGAACTTATCGCGTCTTTCGGCCACCTCGGCTACGACGTCGTGGAAATGGTTTTGGCAGACCAAGACAGCTGGGACAGATACGAGGCGGCCAAGTGGCTCACCATGCGCCGATGGCTTGAAGCCAATCCCGACGACGAGTTCGCGAAAGATGTTCGAGCCAAACTAACCTCGGAACCCGAGCGCTACGCCGCATACACGCGTGAATACCTGGGCTGGGGCGTGTTCGCGCTGATGCCGCGATGATGAGGGGATGACCGGGCGACTCAGAAAGTGGGAAAAATCCAATCATGCCTAGCGACGCATTCAAGCCCGCGCCGCTTCGCGGCGCGGCTTAATTCAGGCGTTCGAATCCAAACCCTATTTGGCGAAGATGATAGAAACATAACCCAGTATAGGTTATAATATTTTTAATGGAAGGGATATGGGGTCATTTGCAAAGAAGGACATTTTAGATCTTGGCGTTTCTGAGCGAATCCAGCTTGTTCAGGATATATGGGATAGTATCGCGCAGGTCCCTGAATCGGTATCGCTTACCGTAGATGAAAAAGCAGAAATTGATCGACGACTCGATGCGTATCATAACGATCCAAATGCGGGATCACCTTGGTTAATGGTGCGGGAGCGTATTAAGAGTCGTGCATGAGTCTTGAGTTGATTATCCGTCCAGAGGCTGAAGCAGATATTGCAGAGGCTTTTGATTGGTATGAAGCTCGCGTTCGTGGTCTTGGTTCCGAGTTCTTGCTTGTATTGGATGCCATATTCAATTCAATCATAAGAAATCATCCTATTTATCCAATAGTGCATAAGTACGGTTATTATATGCGCATAGCGAGAAGGAAAAATACCTTGGGAAGGCGATCCGGATGAATGGCGCCAGGGGCGATGTCAATAATGGTGCTTATTGATGCCACTGTATGGATTGATTTTTTCGCCGGCCCGTCTCTACCACAGGTAAAGGCACTTGAAAACCTTCTCGAAAACAGGGATAACTTGTGTATATGTGGGATCATATCAACTGAGGTGCTGCAGGGAATAAGGATGGATTCTGAATTCAAGAGAACGGAAGATCTCTTCAGCAACCTCATCTTCTTAGCCGCGTGTCATTCGGTGTTTTTAAGATCTGGCGGGATCTATCGTTCTCTTCGTCATAGAGGGATCGCCATAAAAAAAACAGCTGCTCGTATCATTGCCTCTGTCGCTCTTGAAAACGATATCGCTCTCCGCGACAATGGCGAAGATTCTGATACGACTTAACATCACTTCGGATTGAGTAGATTTTCCAGAAGATAACGCCAAGGAGAAGAATATGCAGCATCTGAGACCGGGAGAGCTCATCACGCTTGAAAATGATGGTGAATATTTTGTTTTTCTCATCCTCTCGAAATCAGCCTTTTTCGGATGTCAGTGGTCGCTGGCTTTCCATCAATACTTTCAAGCCGTTCCTTCTGTTGAGCAGGTTCAATTAAACACAGCAGCAGGGTTTGTAGCGCTTATTGACTTTATCGATGAAAGAAGGTCTGATTCGGTGCTACGCATCACAAAATCAATAGATGTAGGGTCCTATCTTGCTTTCGATTACATGAAGGCGTTCATTCGCAATCAGAACGGCGAAGGAGAGTGGTATATTTATCGGCGCAACTTCGAGATCGCAGATAAGAAATACAAACTGGAACCCCACGAGCTCGATTATCCGATTGCCTCCGGTATGAAAGCACGAGACGCTTATAAACTGATAAAAGGCAAATGGACACCTCGGACCTTGGTTCATCCCGGCGAGTCCGGCCAGTTTCCGGGTAGATTGGTTAACAAATAGTTGCTGTCCGTTCCGGGCCTTCGGCTTGTACATCGGGCAGCCCTTCCGTCACACTCCGGGGTTACCGCTAAACAAAAGCGTTGCAGAGAGGATAGGGAAAATTTGATGTTTGAACAGCTTGAGAAGATAAACACCCGTCCGGAACCTTTCGAGTTCTATACGGCTGCCGACCTGTGGACCGATGAGCACACGTCCGAGCAGATGCTCCGGTTCCATTTGAACCCTGAAATCGATGTATCGTCCCGCAACGTGAATTTCATCGACCGATCAGTGGACTGGATAGCTTCCCGTTTCAATATCGGGGCAGGGAAAAAGATCGCCGACTTCGGCTGCGGCCCGGGATTGTATGCCACGAGGCTGGCGCGAAGGCATGCAGACGTAACCGGCATAGACTTCTCGAAGAGGTCGATCCGGCATGCGCAGGAAACTGCAGACAGAGAAGGGCTCTCCATTCATTATATCAACCGGGACTATCTGGATTTTGAAACAGACGACCGCTTTCATCTCATCCTGATGATCATGTGCGATTTCTGCGCGCTCAGCCCAGCCCAGAGGAGAAAGATCCTTTCGATATTTCACCTGCTTCTCGAGCCCTCCGGTTTTGTTCTCCTCGACGTGTATTCACTTACTGCCTTCAGCGAACGAGAAGAGCGCGCGCAGTACGAAGTCAATCTCCTCGATGGTTTCTGGTCGTCCCATAGGTATTACGGCTTTCTGAATACGTTCAAATATGAGAAGGAAAAGGTTGTTCTCGACAAGTACACGATCGTTGAGGCTGAAAGATCACGTGCAATCTATAACTGGCTGCAATATTTCAGCCCTGATGGGCTGGAGAGGGAATTCAAAGAGAGCGGCTTTGCCGTTGAGAATTACTATCTGGATGTCGCAGGGACACCTTTCTCACCACACGGCAAAGAATTTGCGGTCGTCGCAAAGAAACTCTAGCGAGCGCGGAACAAGCCGATCCTGCGGACGGATTTTCAGCCGCAGGGGACCCGCATGCAGGGTGCTGTGCTGATCGATACGGCCGGGCGGAATAAAAACCCGACCGGAGAAAACACCTCGGCCGGCGATCTTCCCGTCACCAAAAAGCTCGCGTTATTTTTTACGAATATGCATCACTCTTGATCCGTGGTATGTACCACCCCACTACAAATCAACAGGAGAACCGGACAATGAAAAAGGAGATTACCGCACAGGAGCTCAACACCGAGGCCTTCATCCAGGAAAAGGTCAAGGACATCCAAGATGCGGTCGGAGAGGGAACGGCGATCAACGCACTCTCCGGCGGCGTGGACTCGTCCGTGGTCACCATGCTGGGGCATCGGGCGCTGGGACCGAAACTGAGGACGATTTTCGTTGAGAACGGGCTCATGCGCGAGGGCGAGGCCGGTCAGGTCGTGGCGTTCTTCCGGGAGCTCGGCGTCGAGGTCGAGGTGGTGGATGCGCGCAGCGAATTCTTTGCCGCGCTCAAGGGTGTCACCGACCCGGAGAAAAAGCGCGAGGCCATCACGCAGACCTTCTACCGGAACGTCTTCGGGCGAATCGTGAGGGAGAGCGAGGCCAGGTATCTCCTCCAGGGAACGATCCTGACCGACATCGACGAGACCGTGGCAGGCATCAAGCGCCAGCACAATGTGTTCGAGCAGCTCGGGATCGACCCGAAGGAGACCTTCGGCTACCATATCCTCGAACCGCTCATCCAGCTCCGCAAGGACGGCGTGAGGAAACTGGGCAGGGCCCTGGGCCTGCAGGAGGACCTCTTCGACCGCATCCCGTTTCCGGGGCCGGCGCTCGCGGCGCGTGTCATCGGCGAGGTGACCCCCGAGCGGGTCGAGACGGTCCGCAGGGCAACGGTGGTGATCGAGCGGCTGCTCAAGGGCTCGGGCGCATTCCAGTACCTGGGCATCCTGCACGAAGACCGGGTGACCGGCATGCGCGACGGCAAGCGCGATTTCGGCCAGCAGATCGAGGTCCGCTGCTGGAACAGCGTGGACGCGCGGACCGCATCACCCACCCGGCTTTCGTTCGATCTCCTGGAGCAGATAGCCGGCGAGATCGTCCGCGACGTGCCCGGGGTGGTGAGCGTGACGTACAACATCGCGTCCAAACCGCCGTCAACGATCGAGGCGATCTAGCGGCAGGCTCGCCGGACAGGAAAGGCGCACCCCTTTGGACGGGGTGCGCGGAGACCGGCCTTTCACCCCGTCTAAGGGGGAAGAAGAGACCGTGGCGGAGAAATGGAGAAACACATGCACCCGCTCAGCGGAAGAACGCTGGTGTTTCTGCCCGGACTGGACGGTACCGGCATCTCGTTCGAGCCCTTCGGGGCCGTGCTGCCGGAGGATATCACCGTGCGCATCGTGCGCTATCCGGCGGACAGGCTCCTGGACTTCGAGGATACCGTCCGCTGCGCACGGGACCAGATTCCCCGTGACCGGGATGCCGTCGTCCTGGCCGAGTCCTTCTCGGGGCCGGTTGCCTTGGCGCTCGCCGGCTCCGGCCTGATCAGGCCCGGGTGCTTGGTCCTGTGTTCCACCTTCGCCCGCTCGCCCCGCCCGCTGGCGCTGAAGGCACTGGAGCTTCTTCCCCTGAAAAGGCTGCTCGGGCTTCCGGTTCCCCGGTCGTTCCTGAGGCTTGTGGTGGCGGGCGGGGCGGAATCCGCCGACCTGCTGCTCGGCCTGTGGCGGCGGGTCAGGACCATGGTCCAGCCCGAGGTGCTGGTGCACCGGCTCAAGATCATAAACCGGGTGGACGTACGCGGATTTCTCCCCGGGCTGAGCGTTCCCTGCCTCTACCTGCAGGCCGCCTCCGACAGAACCGTCCCGGAATCGGCCCTCTTCGACTTCATGGAGGCAATTCCCGATCTGCGGGTAAAGAGAATACCGGGGCCGCACTTCATCCTCCAGGCCCGGCCCCGCGAGTCTCTCGCCGCGATTCAACACTTTGCCGGCCTGGTCGGCCGTTCATCCGGCGGGCGCTCCCCGGTGCCGGAGCCCGGGTGAAGCCTGCGGGGGAAAGGGGGAAACCATGGACATACATATCAAGCGGGTCTATGAAGAGCCCGACGATGCCGACGGGCTCCGGGTCCTCGTGGACCGGCTGTGGCCCAGGGGCATCGCAAAAGAGAAGGCGAAAATCGATGTCTGGCTCAAGGACCTCGCCCCGTCGAACGAGCTCCGCACCTGGTACGGCCACGACCCCGTGAAGTGGCCCGAGTTCAGGTTTCGGTACTTTGCCGAGCTGGACGGCAACCCTGGGCCGGTGCGCGAGCTGCTCGAACACATCCGCGCGGGAACGGTGACCCTTGTCTACAGCTCCAGAGAGCAGCGGCTGAACAACGCCCTGGCCCTGAAAGAATATCTCGAAACCCGGAAATGATCCCGTTTCGCCCGGACGCGGAGAGATGCGTTCCGGGAACAGCGCCTGGCACACCCATCCGATTACCTGACCGGCCTGCCCTCCTTCATGCCCGGTGAAAAGACATCCCGAGGCCTTTGCGTAATCCGGCAAAAAGCGTTTATCTGGGGTTGATTGGTATTTTTTCATTAAAATATCAAGTCTAGTGGCTCATTTTTCTGCCAAAACCATTCCCATTCTCCTCGTGTCCGGCGGTATTCCCATACACCGGACACACCTGTCCCTAGATCGCCATCACAGGTGACGCTTTCCTCATCCCCGAAAGGTACGAGCGCTTCATATTAAACGCCATCACCTGGCAGATCCGGTCCCATCCCTCCTTCGCAAGCGTGGTAAACCGGGCTCTCGACGCACCCTGGTGAAGCGCCGTCACCCCAAAGTACTGCTCGATCTTATAGCGCACCTTCGAAATCTTCTTGTTGCGCGTGATCTCTAGCTCGGTGAGCTTCGCATTCCTCTCATCCTTGCGCATGATCCCGTCTTTCATCTCATTGATGTGCAGAAACTCACGATTGGGCTGCCCATGATACCCCTTATCCGCATACACCACCGGAAGCATTCTCCTGGTGTGCATGCTCTTGATTACTACGAACTGAAAGTAATTCGTGTCGTGCTCCGAGGCCCGGGAGAGAACCGTGGACAACACCAGCCCGCTCTTGACATCGATCGATGCATGCTCCTTCATCCCATAGACAGGCACATCGTTCTTCACCGTCCAGTCCGACTCCAAATCCCGGCTGAACTTTACCGGCTTGCCTGTCCCTTCTCGATCCTTGCGCTCCTTCTCTTCCCGCTTCTCCTTGATCTTGTCCTTGCTCAAAGGGCTCGATGCCGAGCGCACGAGCCTCGCATCCACCGCCAACCCCGCATCGATCGAGAATCCCTTCGCTCGCAATTGGGATAAGAGCTCGGTATGGATCCTCTCCATGGCCTTGGCTCCCACCCGATCCCGAAACCGGGAAATTACACTGTGATCTGGAGAGGGATCTCCAAAGGGTAGCCCTATAAACACCTTGAACGAGATCCTATCGTTTATCTGGTTTTCCAGTTCAGGATCACTCCGAATACCAAACCACTTCTGCAATAAAAGGGCTTTCAACAGCATCACCGGAGGATAGGCACTGTTGCCAACCGCTGCCTTGCCCACCGGGTACACATCAAGAAGTATCCGCTGAAAAGGCTCCCACCTGATATAGTCATGGATCTCCTTCAAGAATTTCTGCGTCCGTGAAGATCCTAACGTCTTGCTCAACTCAAGATCCAGAAAACTCATGTTCCGCTCATACTCCTTGAACCCCATATCACTCCTCCCCATTCATTCCATCTTGGAAGAAGTATACCATGAATCATCAATATTATCATTATATTATTGAATATAGCCGCTGGATATCAGCTCGCTGTCAGGCTCTGCCATTGCCGGAATTGTGCAAAGGTCTCATCCCTTATGCACCCGCCCGGGGAGCGGTTCGCCTCGGTGGTGTCTGCGCTTGAGACATCAGGAGGATTACCCATTATACTCCTTGTGGGAACACGTACGTTCGCGTTCCCTTTAACCCTACTCTTCGACATATTCGCGAGGGAAGGAGGATAGAGACGATGGAAGAAAAGATTGACGTATTGCCCTCAGCGGAATCCGTTGGCCATATCAAGTGGAGCGCCATCTTTGCAGGCACGGTCATCACGCTGGTTGTCATGCTCACCCTCATCATGCTGGGTCTGGCGGTGGGATTCGCCACCATCAACCCGGCAACGGAGGAAAACCCCTTCGGCGGTCTCGGGATCGGCACCGCTGTCTGGTGGGTTATCAGCAGTATTATCGCATACTTTGTCGGCGGCTGGGTGAGCAGCAGGGTTGCAGGCCTCCAGCGGGTGTTCGACGGTGCGCTGCACGGCATCGTGACTTGGGGTCTGGTTACTCTGCTCACCATGTTCATGCTCACGAACACGGTGGGATTTGTGCTGGGCGGCGCGTTTGGTCTGGTGAGAAACGTGGTCTCGGTCAGCGGCCAGGCGGCAGGCGCCCTCATACCACAGATTACGGGAGCGGTATCGGGCCCGGCGGAAGACATCGTCCGGGAGGCGGAGCAGGCGATGGACCAGAATCTGCGGGAAGGAGTCGATGCGCAGACCGTGATCCGTGAAATCGGCCCGTCCTTCTATCAGATGATGCAGGACGGTGTCACCGAGCAGGAGCGCCAGCAGATGGTAAGCCAGATCCAGCAGTACACCACGCTTTCCGAGCAGGAGATCCAGAACATCGTCCAGAGGATGGAAACCCGGTATCAGGAGCTCGGTCCGCAGGTGCAGCAGCAGGTTCAGCAGGCGCAGCAGACCGCACAGAGAGTGGCTGGACAGGTCGCCGATGCCCTGGCCGCAGCTGCCCTGGCATCATTCATCATGCTCGTCCTGAGCGGCATCGCCGCGGCCCTGGGAGGCTGGCTGGGACGGGTGAGCGGGGCCGTGCGCATATAGCGGCGCGCCGCCGCCCTGAAAAACGGCCTGCACCGCCCGGACATCACCGGGATTACTCGTTACCGGACCCGGCCTGCTCTCCAGCCTCGTCCGGAAGGAGGCCTGATGAAGAGCCATCCTTTGTTGGCCTGCGCCCGGCGGGGATCCCCCTGTCCGGGTACGCAGTCGCTCCTTTCGCGAGCCGGGGCGGGAGCAGCATGATACACGCGGGCAGAAAGGTGAGCGCGGACAGGGCGATGATGACCATGTCCACGGCCACGAGGATGCCCATCTGCGAGATGATGACAAACTGGGAGGGCGCCAGCACCAGGAACCCGGCAGCCACTGCCAGGGCGTTGTAGACGATCCCCCTTCCCGAGGTGTTCAGCGCCCTGTCCAGGGCCTGCGCCACCGGCAGGCCAACCCTCATCTCGTGCCGGTACCGGCTCAGAAAGTGGATGGAGTAGTCGATACCCATGCCGATGTCGATGCTCGCAACCGTGGCCGTAGCGGCATTGAGCCTGATCCCGCTCACCCCCATGATGGCGAAGTCCAGGGCTATGGGTATGAGGAGCGGCACCATGCAGTAGATTCCAAGCCTTAAAGACCGGAACACGGTCGTGGTGATCAGGAAACACAGGAAGAAAGAGATGAAAAAGGTCTGCACCTGGCACCGGACCACGAGACGGTTGAACTCCCGGGCCATCACGGCCAGGCCGGTGGTCACGATGTTCGTACCTTTCGTTCCTGCCATCTCGTTTTCCTGGAAGCGCCGCACGGTGTCGATGACGTCCTGAGCGAGATATCCGCTCAGCGACTTCATTTGCAGGATGATCTGGGCCTTGCGGAACTCGTAGTCCACAAATCCGTCCAATTCGCCGCCCCCGCCGGAAAAGGAAAACAGCAGGAGGTACTGGGCCACCAGATCCCTCGAATCCGGGATGGTGTAAAACGCCGGGTCTCCGTCGTGCATGGCCTGGTTCATCCGCTTGATGAAATCAACGACGGAAACGGCCTTCCCCACGTCCTCGATCTCCATGAGCCGCCCCTGGAGCCTCTCGATCTTTCTCAGGACTGCGGGCTCCTTGATGTCGTCGGGGTTGGCGGTCTCGAACACCACCTGGAACACCGAGGTCCCGCCGAAGTTCCGGTTGAGGACCGTATCCGCGATACGGATGGGGCTCCGCTCGCGGAAATCCTCCACCAGATTGAGATCGCTCTTGACGTGCCTGCCCAGAAATATCGACACCACCAGCACCACGAGGCTGACACCGATGACCCACCTGCTCCTTGCGATGCCGATATGGGAGAGCCGTCTCAGGACCGGTCCGATCACGTCTCTCCTGGAGTGATAGTGGTGCGTTATCTCCCGTGCGTGGTCATCCATGAGGACGAGGACTGCAGGGATGAAGGTGAGCGACAGCATCATGGCGGTTCCGAGACCGAACGCCGCGAACAGGCCCATGTGCATGAGCGGCACGATCGGAGAGGTGGTGAACGAAATGAACGCGGCCATGGTGGTCATGGCTGCCATGGTCACGGGCATCCTGATCCGGATGAGAGCGCCCAGGATACCGTCCCTGCCCTTTCTGCCCTCGGCGTTGTCCGCCAGCACGTTCTCCACCACGTGGATGCCGTAGGCGGAACCGCAGGCGATGAGGACCACGGGCAGCGCGGTCGTGACGAGCGTGAGCGGGTGCCTGACCAGGGCCATGAGCCCCAACGTCCACACCGCAGCGACGGCCACCGATACCAGGGGCAGCAGCGTGCCCCTGATGTTGCGGAAAAAGACGAACAGGAAGGTCAGGAGCACCGCGCAGACCAGAGGCGGCAGCAGGATCAGGTCCTTGATCATGTAGTGGCTCTGTAGCGCCTCCACCACCTTGGTGCCCGAGATGTAAAATTTCTCGGGCCCTTCGTGGGCGTTCAGAATATCCGTGATGGCGTAGTAGACGGGCACGATCTGATCGGTCTGCACCTCGTCCTGCAGTACGACCAGTATCCCCGCCCCCTTTCCATCCCTGGTGATGTAGGTGTCCCGGTACGCCTCCCACGAGCCCACCTTGTCTTTCAGGAGTGCGATCTCTGCCGGGTTGGCTGGAAGTTCACCGTCTTTGACCATGGGGGCGACATCCAGTCCGGACTCGCTGCCCTGGATGTTCTTCACGTTCAGCAGGCAGGTTGCCTTCTCGACCTCTTCGATCTCCTCGAGCTCCTCGATGATTCTGTCGAGCTTTTCCAGGGAGGCCGGGTTGAAGATATCGGCCGGATGGATCATCCCGATCAGGATGTCGGCATAGGGCTCAAAGGAGTGCTTGTTGGCAACGAAGGTCTTGACCTCGGGATTGTCGTCTCTCAGGACGACCTCCACCCGCGGGTCCATCGTAATCTTCGGGATCTGGAGCCCGAAAAATACCGTGACGGCCGCAACCGCCAGGATTACCCACCAGGCGCGGTGCAGGCAGAACCGGATGATCCTTTCCATAGAAGCGCTCCCCATCACCTCATGAGGTGCAGCAGGTCTTTCCCACGCTGCTGGGAATCAGGTGATTGAATGGCATGCTATTATTTATACCAATAATACAGAGTCCTTACAATGGATTTCCTGCGCGGGCACCGTCCTGGAAGGCCATCGCTCCCTCTGTATCGGTGTACGGGGTTGCGGACCGGGGCCGGCCTCCGGCGGAAGGTTGTGATAGGAGCCCATAGTATCCGCACCTCGAGCTGAGTTCGCGGTGCGGCGCTTTTTATAAAGAGGGAGAATGTTTTTATGCCCCGATATACAGTGTGCCTGACCGGTCTGTTTCTGGTTCTGACCGCCGTGAACGCGGCGGCGCAGGAACCTGCAGGAGAGGAAGCAGGGGTCATGGCGGCCCGTGCATGGCTTGGCCTGGCGAACGAGGGGGAGTATGCCCGGCGCGCCGGACGGGGAATACGCGGTGGTCCGGTTCCGGGCGTCCTTTGAGAACAAGGCGTCGTCAGTGGAAAGTGTCACCCCCGTACTCGACAGGGACGGTATCTGGCGGGTAACAGGCTACTACATCAGGTAGACGGCAACACCGGGATGTCCGCCGACCGGGGTTGCTTTGCTTCACATGCTTCTCAGAGATCTGTACTCGCGATTTTCCCGGTTGCGGGACCATCTTTCCTTATGTCTTCAGAAAAAACCAGCCCCCGGGCAGGAGAACACCCCTGGCCGGACAAGGCTCAGAACCGCAGGGCAAAGCCAAAGAGAAGCGTTATATCGGGCGCCTCGTCGGTACCGCCGATATAGGCGGCGGCGTTGAGCTGGACATCGGGCATCAGATAATACATGACACCCACGTCAGCGGAGCCCTCCCAGTCGGACCATTCTTCGGTGTTCGCCCTGGCGTAGAATTCGGCAAAGCCTATCAGCTCCGGGCTGAGCGGGTAGAACAGAGCCAGTGCGTTGCTGACGCGAAGATACTCATCGTCTTCATCCGCGAACACATCGCCTTCGGGGATATATGCCGCCCCGGGAGTCAGACCGAGAACGAACTCACCTTCAAGGTTGACGTATATGGGGAGGTCCACGCCAAAGGACATGCGATCCAGGCCGAAGTCATCCGTTCCGGTCGGAAGCGTGAAGTAAGGCGATATGGCCATGGCGGCATCGCCCACGGCAAGCTTTCTCTGGGGATAGTTCGGACCCAGCACATGAAACTTGGCGCGCACCTCGGTATCGCCCAGACCGAACTCGTCCTCCCTGAAGCCGTTGTCCAGCCACTCCCAGTTAAGCGGCTCGATGGTGACGCTCGCCTCCAGGTCCCGCATGATTCCTGCCCGAAAGAGGGTGTTCCCGATGCTGATCCGCTCCCGCTCGATGCTGTTGTCGTCCCACAGGTATGAGAAGACGATCGTCTCGACCTGGAAATGGCCGGGACCCACGGTGTATGGGCTGCTGGCCCTCATGGGCCTGTCAGAATACATCATGCCGAGCATGCTCTGAGGCATCGGGTTGGCGAATGTGTATTCCTGCCCTCCTGGAGCCGGCCCCTGTGCGGCGGGCTGCTGTGCCAGAGCCGGGCTGTGCAGAGCGATGATGAGCGCTGCGCAAAAGAGTATATTTCTGAGCATACCTCCCTCCTGATCAGTTTTTCCTTACAGGGATTAAGGATACTGGGCCGTGTCATTTTCTCAATATTGGAGCGGGGGCTCAAGGGAGATTCGTTGGCGGAACCCGGCCTTTCTTCCCGAAAATAATGCACCTGCCCTACTCGGGCGCAGGCGGGTCCGGAGTGCGTGCGCGCTTCGGGAAAACCCGCGGAAGGGAGAATCAAGGGCTTGGGCCCCAGGGCAAACCCTGTATCCTTTCGAAGCAGCAAGCTACAGGGAATCAGACCCGCCCTTCTCATCCTTAAGAAGCGATCGCGAAGAAGGATTGATTTGGCAGCCCGGAAAGCTACCATTGATTAACATAAGGATATCCCCGATAATTGGTGCAAAGGAGGAATGCCCATGGGAATCTTATCATGGATCCTGCTCGGTTTGATCGTCGGTCTGCTGGCAAAGTGGATCATGCCCGGCAGAGACCCGGGAGGCGTCATCGTCACCATGCTCCTGGGTATTGCCGGAGCCCTGGTCGGCGGTGCCATCGCCTCGTTCATCGGGCTGGGAAACGTCACCGGCATCAACATCGGAAGTATCATCATCGCGGTACTGGGAGCGATTCTCATCCTGGCCTTATACCGCCGGTTTTCCGCCAGCAGGGGATAGCGCCCGGGCCGCGGAAGGCCGCGCGTTTTCCATGCCACGGCGCCCCAGGCCCACGCGTGAAGAAATCCGCGCCGCAAGGGGGCGGACCCTTACGGATCTCATCGCCCCGAATCTTCTCGTTCTGTTCTGCGGGATCAATCCAGGCCTGTACTCCGGTGCAGTGGGGCATCATTTTGCCCGCCCGGGTAACCGGTTCTGGCCCGTGCTCCATGCCGCGGGCTTTACCGACCGGCTCCTGTCGCCGTTCGAAGAGCATGAGCTCCTGGAAAGGGGCTACGGCATTACGAACCTGGTGGAGAGGGCCACTGCCGGGGCCGACGATCTGAGCCGCGCCGAGATCGTCGAGGGAGGTCGCAGGCTGGCGGCCAAGGTTCTCCGCTACCGTCCCCGCTTCGTGGCCGTTCTGGGGATCGGGGCATACCGCGCCGCATTCGACCGCCCGAAGGCGACCATCGGCAGGCAGGAGCTGTCAATCGGCCCGACCAGTCTCTGGGCGCTGCCGAGCCCGAGCGGGCTGAATGCTCACTACCGGTTCGCCGAGTTCGTCAGTCTCTACGAGGATCTGCGCCGCGCAGCGGCAAAGGGATGAGCTGTCCCCTGAAGGCCTCGGCGGGCGGAAGGCAATAAAAAGGCCGGACGCTTTTTTTTGAAGCGTCCGGCCTTTTTGTTTCATCCCGGGCGGAAACCCGGGCCAGAAAAGACCCGCATCAGGTGATCTTCGCGTAGTCGATTACGATGTCGTGCCGCTTGCGGGCCTCGTCGATGAACGACTTGATCGCCATCTCCTGTTTCCGGGACAGGAGATCTTCGCTGATTGCCTTCAGCTGGTCCTCGCCCGCGGCCGCGACATCGGCCTCCTTCTTTTCCTTGAGCCAGATCACGTAGACGGTGTTCCGGTGTGTGTAGACTTTGGGGCTCTCCAGGCTGTCCAGGTCCTCCTGCAGACCCTGGATCATCCCGATCTTGGGCACCACATAGGCGGTTCTGCGGAATTCCCCGGTGCTTGAAGGTTTCATGGCGCTTAAGTCGGACGCGGCTTTCCCGGCCATCTCTTCAGCGAACTCTCTGGCCTTCTGGAGAGACTTGACGGCCTTCATGTCGTCCAGGACCCTGCCCTTGACCTCTGTGAACTCGGGGATGCGGGCAGGGATCTTTTCCCTGACCAAGGGGATCAAATAACCGTTCTCCACGGCCGCTACGTCACCGATTTCACCCTGAGGAAGCAGGAAGGCCTGCGTGACCATCTCCTCGCTGTCGGCAATGCCTATGTCTTCGTTCTGGGCAAAGGGACCGATCCGTCTGAGCTTCAGGCCTTTGACCTCGGCATAGCCCGCCAGATCGGTATTGCCCTGTTCGAAGAGCTCCATGTGGGCGTCCCCGGCAGCGTCTTGCGCGAGTATCCTTGCCCGCCCGAGTTCCATCTGCTCGACAATGGATGCGGAAACCTCGTCAAACTTTGCCAGCTTCTCCTCGGATTTGGCCTCGAGCCTGAGCACGTGGAAACCGAGGCTCGTCTGTACGGGCCCTTTCACTTCGCCTGGCTTCATGCTGTAGAGCGCCTCGCCCATAGGGCCGGGCAGACTGTCCCGGGGTACGAGGCCGATGTCGCCGCCGAGGAAATTGGTGCCCGGGTCTTCCGAGTGCCTTTTCGCCAGCTCGGCGAAGTCTTTACCCGCCTTGATCTCGTCGTAGATCTTCTGCGCCTGCTCCCGTTTGAGGTCGATGGCTGCCTGGCCGGCATCCTGGGGGACGCGTACGAGGATGTGTCTGCCGTGGACCTTCGCCTCTTCGGTGAACTCCTGCTTGTGGGAGTCATAGTAGGCCCTTGCCTCGTCGAGGCTCACCTCCACCTCGTCGAGATAGCCCTCCACCGGGAACACCACCGCTTCCAGAACGATCTTCGGGGGGATCTTGTAGGTTTCCTTGTTCGCGTCGTAATATGCAGCCGCCTCTTCGCCGCTCACCTGTATCTCGTCGGCATACGACTTGGCTTCGAAGGTCAGGTAGTGAAGATCGAAGGTGTCGTTCCGATACTTGTACAATGCCTCCACCTCCTGGGGGGAAACAATGACGCTCTCGGTGATGAGTGAGTAGACCCGCTGCTGAAAGAGCGCCTGGCGCTGTTGCTGCTCGAAATCCGCCGGGGTCATTCTCTGATACTGGAGCAGCCTCTTGTAGCTGGCGATGTCGAACTGCCCGTCCTGCTGGAAGGCGGGATAGGTCCTGATGGCCTCCTGCAGCTCCATATCCGACACCTCCACACCCAGCTTCTCGGCCTCCTGCTTCACGATATAGTCGTTGATCATCTGATCGAGCACGGTCTTTTTCAGATCGAGCTTCTGGAGGATTTCCGGGGTAAAGGCGTCACCCAGCCGTGCCTGGTACATCCTCAGGGCATCGCTGTATGCCCTGGCATACTGCTGCTGAGAGATGATGTACCGGTCGACCTTGGCGACCTTGTTCGCCTCCTTCGACCAGTAGGCGCTCCCTCCCCAGAAAACGAACACAATGATAATTGCGCCGAATATGAATTTTGTGATCCAGCTCTTGGACCGTTTTCTCATATACGTCAGCATGAACTACTCCTTCTCAGTCAATGTATAGATATTGAAGCGCAAGATAGATGAATATGGGAATTATTGCAAGGATTTCATTTTTATTCAGAACCCGGTGCATCCTGGCGGGAAACCCTTCCATGGGCACATCGTTTGTTGCCGGAGGTCTGGAAATATCCGGATATTTCCCTCATCATCGGGAGTGTGCTATGATCATGGGCAGACAAAAATGAAGTTCCCGATCAAAGAGGGGGGCACCTGTGGACAAGATTTTCCTTCTGGCCGGAATCGCGGGCGCTGCCGGCGGGGTAGGCCTGCTGGTCTACCAGGGACTGATGTACCTCATGCACAACAACTGGATCCAGTACACCCTGTTTTCCGTGGTGGAAAACGGACCCGATTTTCTCTGGAGCGCAGCGACGATGAGCCCCGGCGTGGCGGATGCGTTGGAGGGATGCCCGCTCTTTGCGGCGCTTATCGTCCTCGGGCTGGTCCTGCTCGTCATCTCGTCGCGGCTGCGGAACCGGTACGCCTGAGAGTCCGGGCATAATCGCCTCTTCAGCCGTACCACGAACGACCTTCGGTCCTTTCAGTCCTTCCCGGCGGGCTTGAAGGCCCGCCCGGCGAAACGCCGGAAAGAGAAAGGCCGCCCGCGGTCAGGGCGAGTGCCCCCACATGCCCATTCTCCTCGCCCGGGCCTCTTTCTCGTAGGCGACGAAGAGATCCCTGTTCTTGTAGTTGAACCGGACATCCGCCTGGGCCCAGCCGTCTCGGATGATGCGCCCGTTGACGAGCACATCGCCGGCATAGACATACGCCAGGGTCCTCCCATAGCGGTCCACCGGGGCCGCCCCCACCCTGACCTGAACCTTCCTGCCGACCAGGAGCTTGCGGAGGTGGTCCCTGCTCTCTTCACCGAAAGGCTCTTCCCTGGTATACGGCGAGTTCACCTCGGGGGCATCCACGCCTATGAGCCGGATGTTCCTGCCGTCGTCGATCCGGATCGTGTCCCCGTCGTATACCTCGGTCACCTCGTGGATATCGAGCTGCTTGGCCCAGCGCAGCAAAAACACGAGCAGGACGGTCATGAGAACCACCAGGGGCCAGCGCACATAGTCTTTCACGATTCTCCCGCTCCTTTGCCCTCTTTTAAAGGCCCGGGCTTCTCCCCGAGATGCCCGAGCAGGGTATCCACATAGAGGTCGCTGTGCGTGACAGGGGCAAGGTGCGTGCCCGGAAGCACCTCCAGGCTCAAATCAGCCCCCGCGCGCAGGGCGTCCGGATAATGCCGCTCCCAGAACCGGGAGACCGCCCCGTCCGGAAGACCCCGGGCAGGGTCTTGGGCGAGAACCCTCTCCGGGCTCATGCAGGAGTCGTCGGCCCCGAAAAGCACCGCCACACGCCGCACATGGGCGACTCCAAAGCTGCCGCTGCCGCAGTACAGGCTGCAGTCACCGATGTCCCTGCCCGTCCGGCACAGCTTGGCCGGATGCACGTGAACCGCGGCATCGAAGACGGACCTGGCGAAATCGCCCACGAACCCCCGGGTGAATCCCCAGGCGGATCGCAGCTTGTCGCCTGTATGGCCGGTCCCCCGGGTCGATATGCGCATCGATTCGAGCAGGAATCTGCCGGTCAGGACGAGGGGACCGCGCCGCTCGAAACCCGCGGGACACACCTGGCCGAGGGACACGACCGATCCGGGATAGGCGTGTGCAAAACGACGCGCCAGAATCCCGCCGTGGGACCATCCGACGGCGGCCAAATCCGCCGGAACGGGATGTCCGTCACGGCCCGCAGATCGATCATCCTCGATCACGGCCGCCCCGACTTCCCCGGCGCAGAGCGGAGAGTAACCCGCCACCCTGATGCCGCGGACTTGAAGCGCGTGCCTGACTACCTCCATGAGAACCGCTTCCTTGCCGCGGTCGCCTCGCCAGCGCTCATCTTCACCATAGGGGGTGTCGCTGACCGGCACGACCACGATGCCCGACCGGCACCCCAGTGCCAGCTTCGAGGTGAAGGGATAGGCATCCGAGGGCCTCTGGGCATGTCCCTGGAAAAAGACGATCACCGGCCCCTTGAGCCGGCCCTCCTTCAGGTCGTCTTCACGCTCTGCGGGACCCCTGGCGTCCAGCAGGAGATACCAGGCGCGGAGAACCTCGCCGTTGAAGCCGAGCTTGAGGGCCTGCGTGTCCGGACGGGGCGCCAGGCTCCGTTCACCGGCCGAGACGGGCATCGCAGCCATGAGCGCCAAGACGGCCAGAAAGGAGATCTTCATGCGCACGACATACCACACCTGTGTCCTCTTTCTCACCACCATAATGGAAAAAGACCGGTACTAACGTAAATCTAAACGGGAGGATGAAACGCTACTCTCTTTCCCCCTGATTCGACGAGCCCCTCTCGATATCGAGGATGGAATGCCCGCCCGGGAAAGTCTTGATCACGTACTCGTTGAGGTTGTCCATCTTGCGGATGATGTCGCGGATCTTGCGCGCCTCCTGAAGGATGTGATCCGCCATTTCCCTGACGAGGGGGTCGTCGGCGGCCCGGGAGATCCCCTTCGCCTCGCCCAGAAGCACGGTGAGCGGCTGGAACACCTCGTGAGCGGTGGTGCTCGCCAGCTGGGTGACGAGTTCGAAGAACTTCAGCCGGTCTTTCTCGTCTCTCAAGGAAATATAGTCGAAGGCCCGTTGCACGGTGAACCTCAGGAGATCCGCGCCGAAGGGCTTCAGGATATAGTCGTACGCCCCCAGTCTCAGAGCCTCGATCACGCTGTCGACACTGGCGAACCCTGTGATGACCACGATCAGAGACTCCATCTGCCGCTTGCGGACGAAATCGATAACGGCCATGCCGTCGATGTCGGGCATACGCAGGTCCGTGATGATCACGGGGAATTCCTCTTCCGAAAGAATGCGGATGCCCATCTCGCCGCCGACAGCCTTGACGACCTGAAGCCCGTCTTCGTTCAGGATGTCTTCCACCAGGCAGCAGTCCCCTTCATCGTCGTCGATGACAAGGACTTTCCGTTCCTCATCTTCCTTGAGAAGTGTCATATATCACTCTTTAATAGATGAAAGGATGCACATTGGCAAGACAAATGGGCGCGGTCTCCCGGCGCTGTTTTGCCGTTATTTCTGTTTTGCAGGAAATTATCTCGATTTTTTGCGAAGATAGACCGCTGATCGCATGACGCATGCGCAGATTCAGTTATCGTTCTGAGTCAGTGCGATGTTTCCCAGATAGGAATGGACCATGGCAACCACCGGGGCGGTAAGGGGATCGAAGCGATCCTGATATTCGATGACAAACCGCTCGCCCGCGAAATAGATCACCACCGGTCTCACATCACCCCATTTCTCGGAACACTGTGCTCTGAACTCTTCCAGGGTCATCATTCTTTCCCTTTCTTCAACTCTCTAATCGTTGTAAACACTTGTATCGGCAGCTTTTTTATGATACTTGAGGGACGTTTCACTGCATTCCGAAGATCATGGCGAATCGACCCAGACCGGTCTTGATCTGCTGGCTGTAGTTCCGCAGCTCGGGGTGATCCAGAAGATTTTTCCCGAGATATTCCAGACACTGGGCAGGGTTTGTCCTGGGGGAAACCACGGTAAGAGGCTTCCTCTCCATCTCGGCCTTCTTGAAGTTGTCCCGGTCGTAGAGAATGCCGCCCATATACTCGGGTTTTATGGAAAACATGGCCTCCATGTTGTTGATGCGTTCGTCCGCGGTCTGGCAGATCCGATTGAACAGGAACAACCCCTGCTTCAGGCTCGTGATCTGATTCATGATCACCCAGGGCGTGTAGACCTTCCGGGGCTGGTAGAACTCCACCTTTTTCAGCAGCGACTCCTCTACATGCTTGAACCTCTGGAACGATGCCTTGATGCATGCATATCCCGCGATGATGTCCTGGGGCGTGGTGACGACGACGATCTCATCGGAGGCGAGCGCGAAGTCCATGACCGTGGTGCCGATCCCGGCGCTCAGGTCGAAGATCGTGATGTCGTATCCTTGGCTGACCTTCCGAAACGACCGGATGAACTTGCTGCGCTGGACATAGTTGATGTTCGCAAGCTTGAACTCGCCCGAGCTTCCGCCCACGAGGTCGAACCCGTATGCCGTCTTCTGGATCATGTCTTCCAGGGCCACATCGCCCAGGAGAAAATCGTACAGGGTGTATTCGGGAAACAGTGCCAGCTTGTTGGAGATGTCGGCATTGCCCAGATCGGCGTCGATGAGGAGGACCTTTTTCCCTTCCCGCGCGGCAACGGTCGCCAGGTTGGTGGACACATGGGTCTTGCCCACCCCACCCTTGTTGGAGAGGATGGATATGATGCGGTGTTCGCGCTCGACCTCTTCCTGCACCTCGGCATCGGGGGCCTGCCGCGCTTCGGTCGCCTCGGGATGGGGAGAGTAGTAGAGATCGATGGCCTTTCGGATGGCGAGCTTGTCGCCCAGGGCGGGATAGATTTTTTTGCCCATGTGAAAGGTGAGCGATTCCACCACTTCCTTCTGGCCCGGGTCCCCGATCGCCACCAGGACGCCGCCGTTGAGGAAACGCACCGGAAGGCTGGTGTAATTCCTGGCAAAGACCTCTTTTAGCAGGCCCACGCACTTCTGGTCCGGGGTCTCTTTTTCGATGTCGATATAGGGCATCCCGCATTTCCGCGCAAGGGCTCTGGTTTCTGTTCTATCATTCATAGAAAACTCTCCTCGTATAAGTTATTCGGAAAAGAGAAGGGGAATCTTTAGCGGGGTTTGCGGATCTTTTCCTTGAAATCATACAGGAGATTCAGGGCATCGATAGGGGTGGTTCTCGCCAGGTCCAGCTCGCCGATGCGCCGGACGATCTCGCGGTACTCATCCGCGTCCGTGTCCTGACGATCGGAGATGAAAAGGCTGTCCTGGACCGGCGCATCCTGTCTCAGGGCAGGAACGGACCTGGCCTTGCGGCCGAGGGTGTTCAGGATGACGCGGGCGTTCTCCACCACCTCGTCGGGAACGCCGGCAAGACGGGCCACATAGATGCCGTAGCTCCTGCCGATGGCGCCCCGCTTTACCTGCCGGAGAAACAGCACCTCGCGGCCGCTTTCCTCGACGGCCATGTGCAGGTTCTTGATGCCCTGATGCCTTCTGGCCAGGTCTGCCAGCTCGTGGTAGTGGGTGGCGAAAAGGGTCCGGACGCGGCGCTTGTCGAGGTACTCGGCAACGGCCCAGGCCAGCGACATCCCGTCGTAGGTCGAGGTGCCCCTGCCGATCTCGTCGAGGATGACGAGGCTGTTCTCGGTGGCGCTGTGGAGAATCTCCGCGGTCTCGCTCATCTCCACCAGAAAGGTGCTCTGCCCGGCCGAAAGGTTGTCCAGGGCGCCCACCCGGGTGAAAATCCGGTCTACGATGCCCAGCTCGGCCCTGCCTGCGGGCACGAAGGAACCCATCTGCGCCATGACCGCGATCAGGGCGACCTGACGCATGTAGGTGGACTTGCCCGCCATGTTTGGCCCGGTGATCATGTGTATGGTATCCTTCTCCCCGTCGAACGCGCAGTCGTTGGGCACGAACTCGCCCGCCTTGAGGACCTGCTCCACTACGGGATGCCTCCCCGCGTGGATCTGCACGGACCTGCCGGGAGACACCGCGGGCCTGCGGTATCCGCGGTCCAGGGCCAGCCAGGCAAGGGAGCTCAGGGTATCGGTGCAGGCGATCGCTGTGATGGTCGCCTTGAGGTCTGCGGCCCACCCGAGAAGATAATCCAGAAGCTCGGAGAAGATCCGCGCCTCGATCCGGGCGATGGCATCCTGTGCGCCGAGGACCTTTGCCTCGTACTCCTTGAGCTCGGGCGTGATGAACCGCTCGGCATTGACGAGCGTCTGCCTTCGCATGTAGTGTTCGGGCGCCTTGTGGGCGTGCGCCTTGGAGATCTCGATGTAGTAGCCGAACACCTTGTTGTAGCCGATCTTCAGGGAGTTGATCCCGGATCGTTCACGCTCCCTGGCCTCCAGGTTGGCGATCCACTGGCGGGAATCGCGGCGCAGCTCCCTGAGCTCGTCCAGCTCGGCATCCACGCCAGGCGCGATCGCGCCGCCGTCTCCGAGCCTGCTCGGCGGGTCTTCCGCCAGGGTGGCGTCGACTCGCTCAGCCACTTCCTTCAGGGGATTCATCTCATCCAGCACCGACCCGATCAGTCCGGACTGGGCGCGTTGAAGGATGTCCCTCATCGCAGGGACCCTCCCCAGCCCCGCCGCCAGGGCGCGGACATCGCGCGGGGAGGCGCCGCCGGTGGAGATCCTGCCCACGATCCGCTCCATGTCCGGGATCTCCTCCAGGATATCCCGGATGTCCTGCACCATGCCGGGGCTCTTCGCGAGCTCCTCAACGGTATCGAGCCGGGCGCCGATCTCCGCTGGGTCCATGAGCGGGAAGGACATCCAGTCGCCCAGCATCCGTGCGCCCATGGGCGTCATGGTCCGGTTCATGACACCGAAGAGGGTGTTGGCCTTGTCTGCACTGAGAGAGTCGAACAGCTCCAGATTGCGCCTGGTGTTCGCCCCGAGGATCATGTAACTGCCGGTGCTGTAGAACCTGAGCCCGGTGATGTGGGCGAGCACGCCCTTCTGGGTCTCCCTGACATAGTCGAGCGCCATCGCGGACGCCCTGAGCGCCGCCTCGTGCCCCTTCAGGCCCAGGCCCTCGATACCCAGCACCTTGAAGTGGTCGCAGAGGAGCTCTCGTGCACGCCCGGTCGCCATGGCCCCGTCCCTGTTCGTGATGAAAAACCCGCCGGGCACGATGCCCGGCTCGGCGGTGACCACCTCGCTGGGCGACACCCGGTGGAGCTCGTGAAGGAATTCCTGCTCCGAGCCCACCTCGGTCACCCGGAAGTCGCCCGTGGAGATATCAATGAAGGCTATGCCCCACCCGTTCTTGTCCGCGTCCGTACACACGGCCATGAGGTAGTTCGGCTTCTCGCAGACCAGGTGGCCGTCCTCCAGGATGAGCCCCGGGGTGACGACCTGCACTACCTCCCGGCGCACGAGGCCCTTCGCGGCGCCCGCCGGCTCGCTCTGCTCGCAGATCGCCACCTTCAGGCCCTGCCTGACGAGCCGGGATATGTAGGAGTTTGCGCTGTGGTGGGGAACCCCGCACATGGGAACCGGATTCTCCCTGCCCTTGTCCCTGGTGGTCAGGGCGATTCCCAGTATCCTGGACGCGGTGTGGGCGTCTTCGTAGAACATCTCGTAGAAATCGCCCATGCGATAGAACAGTATGGCGTCCTGGTGGAGCCTCTTGATATCCAGGTACTGCTGCATCATGGGGGTGAGATTACCCATGAGATCTTTTCTTCTTCTCCTCTTCTTCCAGAAAATCCTTCAGGAGCTTCGCCTTGAACCTCTCCGCGAAATGCGGCCGCTCCATGTACGGAAGATTGGTGGACAGGAAGGACTCCTTCATGGCACCCCTCACCGCATCCAGATCGCGCTCGTGCACCGCTGGCTTCTTCAGCTCCCTGGTGAGCGTGGCCCTGCCCCCCCGGATGAACGACCTGAGTTCGACATCGGTGTCATCGAGATCCACCACGGTGGTGAACTCCAGGTGAATCATATACAAATCCGCCGTGAGCACAGCGGTCTTGTCTTTGACGATGACCCTCACCCCATTGCTTAAGCTTATCTCTTCCATGATTTTTTTAGACATAATATGATGATGCAGGGAAAATCAAGCAGAGAAGAACAGTGTATGTCAAAAAAGACGGCAGGGCCGGGCTTTTTTGGGGGAGTTTCCTCAAGGGTTCTGTCTGGGTATTCTCAAGCGGGGTTCAGCGATTCTGCCCCGAACCGTCTCCCGGCGCGGGCTCCAGAAGGTCGCGCACCAGGGAGGATGCCGCTTCGCGGACCGCATCCCGGGTGGCGGCATCGATGCAGGGAAAGTCACCGGGCTCGTTGCACCTGCAGGATACCGGGTTTCTCACCCGAATTTCCTCGCTCCGCCACAGGATCCTGTTGGCGCCCGAACCGATCATCTGCCCCTGCAGCACGGCCGCCGCGTCGGTGAAATCCTGGTGATAGTAGCCGGTGTAGTGGCAATATACCCCGTACCTGCGGCAGTCGACCACCAGCAGCGCGTCCAGATTTTCCCCGAGGGCGACCTTGCGGTAGTCCTGTTCCGCATACCCCTCGCCCGGGCCCTCGAACGGGGGAAGCTCGTCCCGGTCGACCCGGTACTCGATGGCCACGGCGTTGAAGCCCTCGGATGACAACTCCTGTGCGATACGGTTTTGAATCTCCCGGAATATCCCGGTGTCACCCCTCTGGAGATAGCCTTCCAGCTTTCTCCGGTCGGCAAGAACGATCGGGTGTCTGCTGCCCCAGTATCGCTCGTCGCGCCGCCCGAAGGCGTTCGGGGAGGGGCCGGTCGGCCCCATGCCCCCTGCCGGAAGGCCCTCGATCATCATCTCCGGTTCGCATACCCGGCCGAGCGCCACCCCGATGGTGAGGCCTTTGGTTTCCCTGATTTCCGGTGAAAGGTCTACAGACCTCCGGGAGGCGCAGGAGCTTAAACACAGGACCGCGCAGAAAAGAGCCGCCAGAGAAAGGATTCTGATGCTCATAGGATTCCCAATATCCAGTTGCGGGGTTTTCTCAAGTGTATCGACCATTCCGTCCACGGGTACCGACCGCCCAGTCTATTTTTAGAACAGAGGCATAGACGACTTCACAAAGGTGAAGGCATCCCCGATAGCATGGTTCATGAAGGGCGGCATCATCCTGATAATCACGATCATGAAGAACAGGCCGATGGCAATGGTCAGCGGGAACGACATGAGAAACACGTTCATCTGCGGGATCGCCCGCGCCGTCAGGGCAAAGGAGATGTTGAGCAGCAGGAGCACGCCGATGACCGGGGCCGCCATCTTGACCCCGAGGATGAACATCTGGGCGGCATAGGAGAGAACCGCCAGAAGGTACTTCTGATCGGGAAAGGCCGCCTCCACCGGAATGATGTAGTAGCTGTCCACCAGGGCCTTTATGAGCATGTGGTGCCCGCCGAAGGAAAGGAAAAGCAGAAAGGCCACGATGTAGAGCAGGTTCGAGGTAACCGGGGCATCCACGCCGGTCATGGGATCCACGACGTTCACGATGGCGAAGCCCATCTGGAATCCGGCGAGCTCGCCCGCGATCTGAACACCGGCAAAGATCACGTTGATTGCCAACCCCAGGCTCAGCCCGATGAGCATCTCATGGAGCAGGAGAACGACCAGGGTAATGACGTTCAGACTCTCCATGGCGATGCCTACGGCCGGGACCACCGGCACGAGCACCAGGCTTAAGAAAAAGGCGATGATCGCGGTTATGCGCCGGGCGACGACATCGGCACTGAAAAAGGGAACCAGGGCGAAGATGATCCCGACGCGCACAAAGACAAAGAGAAAGGAGAGAATGTCCTGCCATGCGAGGTTCAACAGCTCATTCATCGGACCATCAGGGGGATGCTGCTGAAGAGATGGATGGTGAAGGTGGTAAGCTTCTCAATGATCCACGGCAGGGAAAAAAGCAGCGCGAGAAATACCACCACGATCTTGGGCACGAAGGTGAGCGTCATCTCCTGTATCTGGGTGACTGCGGAGAATACGCTGATGGCAAGGCCCACGAACAGCCCGACCAGCAGCATGGGAGACCCCACGAGCAGGGTGACCTTGATGGCTTCCGACATGATGGTGGTTATGGTTTCCGGCGTCATATCAGAGGAACCCCCTCACGATGGAACCGACCAACAGGCTCCACCCGTCGACCAGCACGAAGAGCATGATCTTGAACGGCAGCGAGATCATGATGGGAGGCAGCATCATCATGCCCATGGACAACAGGATGGACGCCACCACCATGTCGATGATGAGAAAGGGGATAAACAGGATGAACCCGATCTGGAAGGCGGTCTTGAGCTCGGAGATCATAAACGCGGGAATCAGTGCCCGAGTGGGCACCTCGTCCTTGTTGGCGGGCTTTTCCTGCGCGGCGATGCTCATGAACAGGGAGAGATCGTTCTCCCTGGTCTGTTTGAACATGAAGTCCCTTAAAGGGGCCTCGGCATTGTCCAGGGCCTGGGTAAAGGATAGGTATCCGTTCTGATAGGGCTGCAGGGCCTGTTCGTTGATCTTCTGGAGCGTGGGCGCCATGATGAAAAACGTCAAAAAAATGGCGAGCGCCGTGAGAACCTGCATGGGCGGCATCTGCTGGGTCCCTAAGGCCTGGCGGAGGAACCCGAGCACCACGATGATCCGGGTGAAGGCGGTCACCATGATCATGATGGAGGGCGCCAGGGCGAGAATGGTCAGGATGAAGAGCACCTGGAGAACGCCGACCACATCGTCGGGGCTGCCTGCCTCCTGGACGCCGAGACTGATGCTCGGGATGGTCACCCCCTGGGCATAGAGCAGATCGGATACGGTCACGATCAGCAGGACAGCCGCCGCCGCGATCCTCGCGATTTTCCTCATGACAGGCCTCTTTCCCTCAAGCGTCCACTTCGCTGATGGTTTTCTCGAAATCCCCCTGCTCCAGATCCTTGATCAGGGAGACGGTGTTCTGGGTGACACCGAGCAGGAGTATGGTCCTGCCCACCCGGACCATGGCCAGGTGGGCTCTGGGCCCCACCGGCACCTGCCCGAGGATGTCCAGTCCGATGGTCTTCTTCACCCGCGCATAGGGCCCATACTTCTTTGCCGCCCAGGCCAGGGCGAACAGGCCCACGATGACGCCGACGAGCACGGCGAAGGTCCTGAAACCCATGGCTGCCGGGGGGCCGTCCGCAGCCAGGGCCGGCCCTGCGGCTGCAAGCAGGATCACCGGCACGATGAGCAGGGCTCCGAGCCTCTTCATCGCAGTCTCTTCACCCGCTCCATGGGGCTGACGATATCGGTGAGCCGGATCCCGAACTTCTCGCCCACCACCACGACCTCGCCCCGGGCCACGAGCTTGTTGTTCACGAGGATGTCGAGTGGTTCTCCCGCCAGCCGATTCAGCTCGATGACCGAGCCCTGGCCCAGTTGCAGGAGATCGTTGATGAGCATCCTCGTCCTGCCCATTTCCACGGTGACCTCCAGCGGAATATCCAGGATGAAGTCCAGCTCGGCAGGATGCCCCGAGGGCCTGCTCTCCTGGAGTTCCTCGAACTGCGCCTTGGCGGTAGAGCGGCCCAGAGGCTTGCCCTCCTCGATCTCTTCACCTGCCTCCAGTGCCCGCGCCCAGTCTTCAGCGAGCTCATCCTGGCCGGAATCCTTGTCTTTTTTGTCGTCCGGTGCCTCGGCGTCACCTGACATGAGCTTGTCGATGTCTTCCTGGGAGAGCTCGCTTCCCCCCTTGGTCTCATTTTCCTTCATGGATCCCTTCTCCTCATCAGCCATGGATTCCTCCTTCAGTAGAGCTGCTTGTCCACAAGGCTCACGATGTCCACCGCCAGATTGTCCTTGATCTTTCCCGGCCGTGCATAATATTTGGGCAGGTCCTGAACCATGACGATCATTTCGTCGGCCACGTCCTTTTCGAGCACCAGGATGTCACCCTTTTTGAGCGACACGAGCTCACGCGAGGTGATATTCGATTTCCCCAGCTCCACCGACAGATCCACATAGACGCCCATGAGCTCGTTCTTGAATCGGCTGATCCACGCGGAGTCGATGTTCGTCTTCTCTTCGGTGTGGAAGCTGGCATAGAGCCTGTCGCGAATGGGTTCAATGAGCATGTAGGGAATGCAGATCATGATGTTGCCGCTCATCTCCTCCATCTCGATATCGAACTGCACCACGATGAGCACGTCGTCATTGGGAATGATCCCGGCGAACTGGGGGTTCATCTCGCCCCGCACATATTCGAACGTGAGCTCGTAAACGGGCTGCCAGGACTGTTCCAGCTCCTTGATGGCTGCGGTGACGACCTTGTAGAGCATATGCTGCTCGATCGGGGTGAACTCCCTGCCCTCACCCTTCATGGCGCCCGCTCCCCTGCCGCCGAAAAAGCTGTCGACGAGGGCGAACACGAGCTTGGTCTCCAGCACCACCATGGCGTTGCCCCGAAGCGGGTCCACGTGGATGATATGGATGCTGGAAGGCACCGGCAGCGACCGCATGAAGTTTCCGAACTTGAGCGTGTCGATCGACACCGGTGTCACGTCGATCATCCTGCGGAGCAGACCCGAGAGGGTGTTCCGGAAGAATCGCGCAAACCGGTCGTTGATGGCGTCCAGAGTGGGCATCCTGCCGCGGATGACCTTGTCCTGGGCAGAAAAATCGTATTTCTGGAAGTCGCCTGCATCTCCCGATGCACGCATGTCGGACTCGGTCTCGATGTCCCCGCCGACAACTCCCTTCAACAGGGCATCAACCTCTTCCTGGCTCAGTATCTGACCCATACCTTCTCCTTACTGGACAACGAACTCGGAAAAGTACACGTTGAGCACCTTGCCGGTGGTCAGGTATTTATTCATGCTGTTCAGGATGCCCCGCTTGAGCGCCCGTTTGCCCGCTATGGTGGAGACATCGTCGAACGACTTGCTGGATAGCAGGGTGATGACCTCGTCCCTGATCTGCGGCAGCCTCTGGTCGATCTCCACAGCGAGCATCTCATGGCTCATCTCCAGCTGCATGGTCACCTTGAGGTAACGGGTGCCCTGGGCATCGGTGAGATTCACGATAAAGGAATCCATGGGCCTCATGGGGCCGGACAGGCCGCCTGCGGCATATCCCTGGGCCTGGGGCTGTGCTGTAGTCATCTGGGGGGCGGCTCCCTGCCGGGCATCGTCCGATTTCGGCGCCAGAAGGAGGAAATAACCGGCGGCACCGCCTCCGACGATCACCAGGAGAACGAGAACGATCGTTATCACGAGCATCGGGGACTTCTTCTTTCTCTCCCCTGCCGCAGATTTTCTTACCTCACCCTTTTCTTCCGCCATATGATCCTCCTATAACTGATCTTTTAAAAGAATGATCTCCACCCGCCGGTTTTTTTTGCGGCCCTGCTCGGTGTCGTTCGATTCCACCGGCCGGGAGGAGCCGTATCCTGCCAAAGCAAACCTGGTCGGGCTCATGCCCGCCGCATAGACGAAGTAGTCGAGCACGCTGCCGGCCCTCCTTACGGAAAGCCGGTACTGCTGGGCCGACGTGCCGCCCCTGTCGTCGGTATGGCCCTCGACCGAGATGGTCGAATCGGCGTTGTGGACGCTCTGTGCAATGCTCTGGAGAACGGGCAGGGCCTCCTTCTTCAGCTCGTGGGAGCCCTCTTCGAAGAGTATGTCCCCGTTGATCATGACGGCGAGTCCGCGGCTGTTCTGCCTTACCTCGAACATGTCCTCGCCCCTGCCCCTGAGACCTCCGATACCCTTGCTCTCAAGGTTGTTCAGGATGCTGCGGCTCAGGTTGGTCGTGTCGTAGAACACCCGGGGGGGAACGGTCTCGAGGATCGTGGGCATGCCCTTCACCTCCTGCTCCTGGGCAAAATCGAGCGGTCCCATGGCCTCGTTGAAAAATCCGAAGAGATCCTTCATGCTTCTCGAATCCATGGAAGACATGGATATAAGCAGGACAAAAAAGGTGATGAGCAGTGTGATCATGTCGGAGAACGTGACCATCCACTGGGTCCTGCTCGGAAGCTGGACGTATTCGATATTTTTGTTCTTTCTCGCCATCACCATTCATCCAGCTTGAAATCGTACCCTTTGTAGCGGAAACTGCCGGTGGGTTCTTCAGAGGGGGTGTCCAGTCCTTCCAGACTCACTGAGCTCCGGATATCTCCCAGGATCGTGATCTCCACTCTCCGGTTCAGTGCCCTGCCGTATGCGTCGCTGTTGGAGGTCATCGGCCTCTGGGCGCCCATCCCGTATGCTGCGAGCCGGTCATGGTCTATGCCTCTGCCGGCCAGATAATTGACTACGGCGATAGCCCGCGCGGCGGAGAGTGCCCAGTTGGAGTAGAAGGGAGGACCTTCATAGGGTATGGAATCCGTATGTCCGGCGACGGCTACGGGATTGTCTATGCTCAAAAGCACCCTGGCCAGGGTGTCGAGGGTTGGCGCACTCTCGGACGCAAACTCGTCGGTGCCCGGTTTGAACAGGAGATTGGACTTCAGGGTAATGGTGACGCCCAGAACTCCTTCGGACACCGCTGCTCCGCTTATGACGCCGTTCTCCGAGAGGGTGGACCGGATCTTCCTGATCTGCATGATCTGTTCTCTCAAGGGCGCCGCCTGGGGGAGAAGATCCGCGCCTCCGGGATTCTGATAGGCGCTCCGTCCGCTGGGGAGGATGCCGAAGCTCCCCATGAGGGAGTTCATGGCCAGCCGCTGCTTGCGCTCGTCCTGCACACCCATGGAGCAGAGCACGATGAAAAAGGTGAGGAGGATGAGCATAAGCGAGGTATACAGGAATATCCCGGTATCCTGCTTCGGCTCGACGTAGACTCGTTTCTTCCGGGCCATGCTATTCTCCGCGACGTCCGCCCGAGGCTTCCCGCAGGCTCGGAGAGAGGTATGAGTGAAGTTTCCTTTCCACGATCCTCGGGTTATCCCCTGCCGAGATCGACATGATCCCCTCGATGATCATCCCTTTTTCCAGCGATTCCTCTTTAGATCGCATGGCGAGCTTTCCGGCCATGGGCAGTGCGATCATATTCGCCATGATGGAGCCATAGAAGGTGGTGATCAGGGCCACTGCCATGGCGGGCCCGATGGACGAGGGGTCGGACATGGACTGGAGCATCTGGACAAGACCGATCAGGGTTCCGACCATTCCCATGGCAGGGGCAAAGGTTCCCAGGCCGTTGAGGATATCCGCGCCCTTGGTGTGCCGCCGCTCCAGATGCTCGATTTCGGTCTCCAGGATCTCCCGGATGGACTGCGGCTCCAGGCCGTCGATAACCAGTTCGAGCCCCTGCTTGAAAAACGGGTCTTCCAGCTCGTTCGCCGCGCTCTCCAGCGCCAGGATCCCTTCCCTCCTCGCCCGGGTGGCATAATCCACAAAGGTGGGGATGAGACCCTTTGCGTCCCGAGGCTGGGTAAAAAATACGTTCTTTACCACACCGGCAAGGCCGAGCACCTCACGCAGGGGGTAGTTGATGAAGATGATGCCGAAGGTGCCCCCGATGACGATGAGCAGACTCGGTACGTTCACGAACAGGGTCAGCGGCCCCCCCGACATGATCCCCATGAGGACCATTCCAAAGGCAAAGACGACACCGATGACGGTTGCAATATCCATATATGCCCCTTCAGCGAAATTGATCTCGCATCAGGAATGAGCAAGGGATGTGCCATCGGCGGGCATCTGATATATATCTAATTATTTCTTTATATTACATGATTACCGGGTCGGGATGTCCCTGGCAGGATAAGTCATTAAATTGACGCTTTTGATGCACCTGGATGCCAAGAGACACCCAGATGCATCAGAAGGGGCTTTTTTCAGGGCTAGCGTTTCAGGTTGATGAGCTCCTGAAGCATGTCGTCGGTGGTGGTGATGATCCTGGAGTTTGCCTGGAACCCCCGCTGGGTGGTAATCATCTTCACGAACTCGGATGCAATGTCCACGTTGGACTGTTCCAGGGAGTTAGGAGAGATCCTGCCCAAGCCGTTTTCGCCGGGGTGGCCCGTGATTGCGTCGCCCGAGGCCCGGGTCGCGGCCCAAAGATTGCCGCCCACCTTGTTCAGGGCCTGGTCGTTATTGAACTTGGCAAGGCCCACGCGGTAGAGATAGAGGATCTGGCCGTTGCTGTAGTGACCCACCATGACCCCGTCCGTGTCCACGGAAATGTTCTCCAGAAAGCCGGTGCCGTATCCGTCCTGGGTCTGGTAGACCGTGGTGGAGGCGTCCGCATACTGGGTTGAGATCAGGGCCTGGGGTTCCCACGAAGAGGTGGGAAGCGCGGACCCTCCGGCGATGTCTCCTACGTCATCGGCGATTCCGGCACCGGTTGTCCAGGCGGCATTGGTGCTCCGGGTGCCGAACTGCAGGGATATCTCCTGATCGACTCCGGTCACGAAGTTCGCCGTGCACATCGGGTATCCTTCGGGCGACCAGGTTGCCGTGGTCCAGTTGGCCGCCACGGAGGGATCGTCGGCGGGGTCGCAGACAAAGGAGGTTAACGTATCCAGTGCACCGCTGGAGGAATCGTACGTCATGGTGCCCCGCATGAGAATCCCCTGCTCGGCCGCTCCGGTAAACCCGGGCCGCTCATCGGCCGTCGGATTGCATGCAATGATATATTCCCAGGTGTTGTCGAGATCCACGGTCCCGTCGTTGTACTCGCTGGCGGCACTCATCTTGTCATAGTAGATGGTCACGTCATGGGAGTTGCCCAGGGCGTCGTAGACCCGGATGGCGGTCTGATATCCATAGGCGGTATCACCGATGGGCTCGGTGGCTGTGGCGTCCCATGCTCCAAACAGGCTGTCGGAGTTCGACGTGTCGGTTGAATCCAGGTTCGTGATGGCGGTGATATCCTCCGTGGCCTCGGGCGGAGAGGTGAATGCGCTGAGCTGGATATCCGTCAGGGTGCCCTGGTCGGTCCCGTTGCCGTCCAGCGCCCATCCCCGCGCCACGTATCCTGCCGGATTCACGAAATACCCGTCGGAATTGAAGCGGAACTGGCCGGCCCGGGTGTAGTACTCGGTCTGGCTTCCCTGGGGGGATATGATGAAGAAGCCGTTGCCGCCGATAGCCAGGTCGGTCGGGTTCGAGGTCGACTCGAAGGAGCCCTGCTGGAACAGGGTGTCGACATCGCTCAGGGCCGTGCCACGCCCGATCTGGGATGAACCGGATGCCGTTGACACCGACTGGGAAAGCACGTCTTCGAAGGTGGTCCTGCTGGACTTGAACCCGATCGTGTTGACGTTCGCTATGTTGTCGCCGATCACGCTCATGGCGTTGCCATGGGTGGAAAGACCGCTGATTCCGGAAAACAGTGAACTGGAAATACCCATTTCTTCCTCCTTTATCCTTGTATCTTATCGATATCCGCTATGTTGACTTCCTTATCGCCGATGATGAGGTAGGTGACACCTCCGTCATATCTGATGCCCGTTACCACTCCGGCGACATAGGAGGTCGACCCCACGGCGTTCCCCTCGTAATCGGCCGCCTCGATAGAGAACCGGTACCGGCCTTCGCTCACCTGCTCGCCGTCATTGTCCGTGCCGTCCCAGACACATCGAATGTCCCCCCCCTGAACATTTGCCCGCTCCATGGTGCGGACGAGCGTTCCGTCCTCTGCGTAGATATTCACCCTGACCGCTGCGGCCATGGCATCCAGGCTGAAGTCGATGTTCAGGTCGCTGCCCGTATAGTTGAGGATATTGCCCTGTGCATTCACCTGTTTCCCGATAAAGGACACGGCGTTCATATTGTTGATGGAGTTCTGGAGAATGCCGAGCTGAGAGATATTATCGTCGATGTTGCTCAGGGTCTCCAGCGAGGTGAACTGGGCGAGCTGCGCGGTAAAGTCCGTGTTTTCCACCGGGTTCAGGGGGTCCTGGTACTGCAGCTGTTTGACGAGCAGCTTCAGGAAATCGTCTTTCCCCAGAGACTTCGCGGTCTCCGAAGTGCTGCCGGTATTGACCGACCCCTGGTTCGCCAGTATGGCATCCATTCCGACTGTGGACATTGTCGATTCCTCCTCTTATCAGGCAAAAAGATCGAGCCCGCCGCCTTCTGACATATACGTTCGGGGATGCAGGTAACCTTCGTCATCCCGGTACGCCGCTCCATGGTAGTCGGAGCCCTGGCCGCCTCGGGAAGACCCCCTGCCCTGCCCGTCCTGCTGCGCAAAGGCGTACCCGCCCTCGTTGAACGACCGGTTGTCCAGGGTGGTGCTGACCGAGAACTGGGTGGCGCGGATGCCCTGTTCGGTGAGCGCCTCCTTGAGCATGTGCATGTTCTGTACGAGGATGTCACGGGTGACGAGCTGATCGGTCTTGAAAATAGCCTGGAGCTGGCCGTCATGCATGGTCATGCTCACGTCCACCCGCCCGAGCATGGGGGGGTGGAGCCGGAGCGTCACGTTGCCCTCGCTGTTTTTCATCTGGGAAGGCAGGGTCTGCCGGAGCTGATCCATGACACTCTTCATATGCTGCTCGTAAAAGGATTCCGGGGTCCGATTGCCCAGTCTGCCTGCAAGGGCCTCATAGGTCTCCCTGTTCAGCACGATCTTGGTATCGGGCAGTGACTGCCCCGTCTGCCAGAGCTTGAGCGAGTTCTCGATTCCCGCGAACTCCTGCTCGCTCATGGCCGACTTCAAAAAGGCAAGGGCCTCGGCCGACTCCGCGCTCAGCTTCTGTCCCGCATTGGATTTCAGGTATGCATTCACCTGGGCCGTAACCTGCTCCACGGCCTGCTTTCGAGCGGCCTCGTCAGCAGCGAAGAAGAGATCGCTCATGATCTCGCTGCTCACCCCGAAGGTGTCGCCCGCCGTGAGGATCATCTTCTCGACATTCATGGTGCTGCCAGCCGAAGGGCTGCTCTGGCCCTGGAAAGAGGCCTTCTTCAGCGCCTCGGCAACCAGGGTCCTGATCTCGGCAGCTATATGAGAGGCATTCTTCTGAATCAGGCCGATCTGCACATCTGTCTGCTGTATCAGCCTGCCTGCGAAATCGTCCTGCCCTGATGCCGTGCCCTGTCCTGCCGAGAGATGCTTGCCGCACATGATCCGTTCGATGATGGAGTCTATCGCATCAGCATCCGAGGCGATGAGCGCCCGCAGGGCATCCAGATCGATTCCGCCGGCGTCTGCCCGGTTTTGAAGGGCCTCGGTGAAGGATGCCGCAATCCGGGTTTTGATATCGGCCTTCATGGCCGGGTCGGCCATCAGTGCCGCGATGTCCTTCTGCCCTATTCCCTGCCGGGCAAGGATCGCCTTGAGGGCCTCGTCCGATAGCTGAGACCCGCCTCCGTTCACGAGCGTCTGGATGTCGGAGGGCTGCAATCCCATTTCCCGCAACGCCGTCATAAACTGGAACAGGAGCATCCCGGCAGGTGTGGCGATGATTTCATGGAAGGCATCTTCATCGAGGGAGCCCTCTTCCGACAGGCTCCGTGAAAGCGGTGTCTTGCCCGCATCGTTCGTGCCGGACATTGCAGAGGTGAGCTCGGCATCGAAGTCGGCGGTACCCGACCCCTGGTGCGAGAACACCTTCTGGACAAAGCCCATGGCACCTGATGCAAGGCCCAGCAATCCTGCAAAAGGCAACTGCATATTCACCTCCATTGCTGTAGTGCCCTCATAAAGAGCAACGCCGGTGCCAGAACGGCCTTTCCCTGGAACGGCCTTGCGCGGTCATTGCCCGCTTCGCGTCCCCCTGGTAAAAATTACACGGTGCAGGAGAAAAACTTGCCGATGAGGCGGTGACAAACAGGGCCTTCCTGATGTCGCTATGGATAAGCTTCGGTGTGTGTTCGAGAGGGTTCCCGTTCGAACGGGAACCAGCTTTGTCATGCCGGCGCGGCCGGAAAGAGGACAGAATCATCCCCCTTTCGTTTCCCGTCTCCCTCGTCGATTTTCGATAGATTCTTAAGCTACCCGCCTTTTAAGATAGTGGCCGGCAACTGATTCGGGCGAATGCCCCGAGTTCCCCGAACGGAGAATCTTTCTGTGGCCGGAAGGAAAGAAGGGAAATGTGAACCCGTCCCCGATAGTTATTCTATTCCGTGCCTGTCCAAAAAAGACGCGGCATGATTCATTACATCTTGAGGTCTCTCCCTGTGGGGAACATGCCCGCAGTTTTCCAGGATGACCATCTCGGACTCCCCCCCTGCCCTTTTGCTGATGAACTCAGGAAAGGCCAGAGAACCGAATTCGTCCTTGTCTCCATGGATGGCAAGAAGCGGGCACCGCACCTTGCCGATGCACTGCTCCAGGCTCCATGAAGCGAACCCCGGCGAGAGCCAGACATCCATCCATGCCCGGAGCACCCACTGGGCCTTGGCCCCATGCCATTTCTCTATCCGCCTGATCTGATCCGGTTCCCGGAACGCCTTTCTGGCGTTTTGAATACCCGAGACAGTCACATCTTCGACAAAGGCCTGGGCCGCTTCCGTAATAACGGCACTGCAGTCGGTGCGGCTCGCGGCAATCGCGATGGACATGGCGCCGCCGACGCTGTGACCGAAAAGGACATACCTGTCAAGCGAGAGAGCTTCCCTGATATAGGGGAAATAGATATCCGCCTCTTCCCAGACAAACGCCTCGCTGGGCAGGGCATCGCGTGCGCTTGATTTTCCGAAGCCGAGCCTGTCGTATGCAAACACGGTTCGAGACAGGCGATCGGCCAGTTTCCCGGGAAAATCCCGCCAGAGATCGACGCTTCCGAGAGAATCGTGAAGGAGTACCACGGGTGCGTTGTATCGAAGGTCTTTCGGAATCCATTGTTTCGCGTGGATCGTCCCGCCGGGAATGGTGAGAAAAAGTTCCTCGGATCGAGTGCTGCTCATTCTTTACTCCCGCTGTCTTAAGGGGCGAAGATCACCCGCACTTCCACGATGTCGTCTTTTACGGATAATCGACGGTTGCAATACGTTCTATTTTATAAATTACCATAAATTACCGTGCATTGATACATGCTTTCGGCGAATGTTCCGCGCGGCTGAAGGCCGCCGGACAAAGCGGCGGGGGCAGGATGCCTAACGGTCTCGCAGCCTCAAGGTCAGGGCCAGCATGCTCAGGCCCAGGATACCGGATACGAGAAATGCGGTCTCGTAACCCCATTCTGCGGAGACGGCGCCGAATCCCAGGGAAGAAACCAGCATGCCCAGATTGAACGACCAGACGAACAGGGAGTTGGCAAGGGAACGCGCGCCCGGATAGATGTCCAGGAGGTAGGCGTTCAGCGTGGGATAGAGGTATCCGTACCCGATCCCGAAAACCAGGGCAAGCGCCATGAGGGAGACCCTGCCTTCGAAAAAGGGGACGGCGATGGGGAAAGCCAGCATGAGAACCAGGGATATGATCCATGCCCGCGCATCGCCCGCGCCCCTGAGCGGCCTGTGCAGGAAGGACCATACCATGAGGCTTCCCGCCACGAAGAACACGAAGAACAGGCTGGAGTCGTCTATCCCCCTGGTGAGGAGAAAGGGAGGCACGAACACGACCTGTGAGCCGAAGACCGTTCCCAGCACGATCGCGGCCGCCATGTGAGGGAGTCCCTGCGCGAGGGAGAACAGCGGGCTCTTCTCGATCCTCGTGGTGCCCGGGAGAAAAAACCCTGCAACCACGCTGACGAAACCGAAGACCGCAGCGGTATAAAAGAACAGGGGATACCCCGAGGCATGAATCGCATACTCGCCCAAGGCAGGACCGATCGCGTGGGTGGAGATATTGACCGCGGTGAGTATCCCCAGAAGGTATCTCCGGGAGCCGGGAGCGGCGATATCGAACACGAAGGCGCCCAGGATGCCGAAGGCGCTGGAAAACCCTATCCCCTGGATGATCCTCAGGGCGAAGACGAGCGGGCCCATCCCCTGAACCAGCACGTAGAAGGGCGTTGCAAGGCAGAGCAGGGCCGCCCCTGCGATGAACACGCGCTTACGGGAAACCCTCTCAGAGAGGATGCCCACCAGGGGCAGGGTTATGAGCACCGTGATGCTGAAGGTCCCCATGACAAGACCGATGTCCGCAGGGGAAAGGCCCAGGTGCACGATGTATTTCGGCAGGAGTATGAGCTCCGAGAAGTTCAGGAAAAAGAAGAAGCTGGCAACGACGATAATGAGGAAGCTGCGCCTTTGTTCACTCACCTTTGACCCTGGCAACGAATTCCCGGAGGTTGTCCAGTGAGCCCTCGGCTCCCGGCCCCTCGTCCCGGCGGATGTGGTACGCCTGAAGGCCCGCGCTCCTGGGGACCAGACAATCGAAGTCCAGGTGATCGCCGATGTGCACGACTTCGCCCCCGGCGAGGTGCTTCAGCCGCAGGAAGGCACGCGCCTCGGCCTTGGTCATGCCCCAGTCGTCGCTCACCGAGATCATATGGACGAAAAAGGGCGCGATGCCGCCCCGGGACACCTCCACGTCGAGGAAATGCCGCGCCGCGTTCGAGAACAGGACGAGGGGAAAGCCCTGCGACTGCAGTTCTCCGAGCACGGGCAGCACATCGTCGTAGAGCTCGACCCTGGAAGCATACCGGCTGATGAGACCGGCGGGGTCGACATCCTTAAGCCCGAAATAATCGAGCCAGTAGGAAAGCTGGTACCAACGGATGGATGCGGGGCCTTCCTGTTCGTATGCCCCGAGGCATACGCGCCGGGCCTCGGAGAGGACCATGCCCTGCCTGCGGGAGACGAGCTCGGGCAGACCTTCCATCCAGACGCTGTCAACGAATCGGTTGCTGGTGAGGGTGCCGTCGAGGTCAAAGGATATGGTCAGTCTTCTTCCCACACCTCCACCCTGTCCTTCCATTTGGCCTTTGCGGCGTAGAGGGCGTTGTCGGCCTTCCTGATGATCTCGGATTTCTCTCCCTGACCACGGGTGAGGCTCCCCACCCCGATGCTGACCGTGACCTTTACGGACATGCCTTCGCCAAAGGAGAACGGGGTCGAACGCACAGCCTCGCAGATCCTCTTCGCCACGTTCGCGGCCTCTTCCGTGTCCGCATTGGGCAAAATCACGGCAAACTCTTCCCCCCCGTAACGGGCAAGAACGTCGATCGAACGGACATTGTTCCTCAGGATGCCTGCAAGCTGTTTGAGCACCATGTCCCCGCACTGGTGCCCGTAGGTGTCGTTGAAGTGCTTGAAGTCATCGATATCCAGGATGAGCAGAGACACCACGCTTTCCTTGCTCCGCTGTACACGCTCCACTTCTTCGCTCAGGCGGTCCTGGAAATGCCGGTGATTGTAGATCTCGGTGAGGCCGTCGGTAATGGAGAGCTGGTTGAGCCGTTCATTGAGGACCTTGAGCTCCTCGGTGACCCGGTTGAGCTCACCTGCCCTGGCCTCCAGGGCATCCTTGACCTCGGCCATCTCCCACAGGGTCTTCTCCATCTCCGCGTTCTTTTCCAGGAGCTCCATCTCGAGCTCTTTCTTGTCTGTTACGTCGGAGAAGACCATAAGCGCCTGTATGTTGCGCTTTTTCCGGGAAATGACCTGCACATCGTATTCAATGGTAAGGTCGTCACCCGCCTTTGTCCTCAGCACGCACTCCCGGTGGTGGATCTTGCTGCCTTCCACGAAGAGCTTCTGGAACTCTTCGCGCAGGCGCTGCTCCTCGTGAGGCGCCACGAAACGGGTAAAGGCCGCTCCCTGGATCTCTTCCTTGGGATAGCCCATGAGGTTGCTGACAAAGGCGTTGCAGCTGGTGATCACCCCCCGGGGATTCACGTAGAGAAGGCCGATGGGCGAGACATCGAACAGGTCCGAAAACTGCTCCTCCTGCTCCCTGATCTTTCTCATGAGCATGACCTGCTCGGTCACGTCGTGCAGGACCAGCCAGAGAAGATTCCCGTCTTCCCGTTTCAGCCACCCGCCCTTCATGCTCACGAAGACCCGTCTTCCCCCTTCCGAGGTGAGCATCAGATCGCCTGGAGGGATGATGCCCTCGGGGTCCTGGAGACCTTTGTCGCACGCCCTGATGAACCCCTCCCTGCTCTGCCGGGATATGATCCTGATGAGCTGGTTCCCCATCAGATCCGGGGGCGCATGCATGGTCAGTCTGTGGAACGCATCGTTGGCATAGACGATAACCCCGTTCTCAACGATGAGATAGGCGCTGGAAGAATACCGCGCCATGGTGACCAGCGTCTCCGGGAGACAGGCTGCGCCATCGTCGTACACGGGCTGCCCGGTCTCGGAAAAGGCGATGATCTGGGTATCGTTGATGACGGTGGTGGTGAAGGCGCAATCGAAACCCTGCCGATCCTTCGATGGCAGGGAAATGGTATGATTCCGGCTGTTCAGGGAGTCGAAGGACGTGCGGTTCGCGTCGAGGAAACCGCGGATTTCCTTTTTCCCCAGGCCTGTTCTCGCGGCAAGGGCGTTGCTCACGTATACGGCATCTGCTGTTTTTCTCAGGACGATATAGGGTGTGAGAATACTCGCGAGCCTTTCTATATCAACGTCCATACCCTGTCTTCGCCTTCGGTTACCTCACCTGCCTGCTGCATGTCGAACAGGACCTTCTCGATCTCCCGGGAGACGATTTCCACGGACATGGATTCCTCGAGGATACGGACAATCTCCTCGATGGTGGCTCCCCCGGTGATCTGAAGGACCTTTTCTGTGAAGGCAAGGAGGTCTTCGTGCTTGGACCACGGGAACAGCACCCACCTCCACTTCGTCATGATCTTGGGGCAGTAGTCGGCCTGGAAACGGGAGTCGGCCTTGCTTACCAGGACCGCGGTGCGAATCTCTCCCACCCTGGGGGAAAGGTAGCGGACCACTTCCTCCATGGTCCTGCCCTCATCGCTCACATCGTCCACCACGAGAATTTTTTTCCGGGAAAGGTCCACCTCGGGCAGGGGAAACACGATGGCCGGCCTCTCGCGCAGGCTCGTGTCCTCTCCCCAGTGACCCATCTGAAAGGTGCACACATACTTGCTCTGCAGATAGTCCGTAAGGATTCGCGCCGGGGCGAGCCCCCCGCGGGATACGCCGATCACGACGTCCGGATGGTAGCCGGAAGACCGAAGTTCGATGAAGACCTCCCAGAGGAGCTCTTCCACGTCTTCCCAGGAAAACCGCACCGCCTCGGGAAATGTCTTTCTCAAGCCATTGATATCTGTCATAGAATCACCTTGTCAACTCACGTTCTTTCGGAATATGCCTTTCATCTCTTTAATGTTTTCCGTTTCCACCTCACCGGTTCAGCAGGCGGAATCTCGGCCTGTCCAGGGTGCCCCTGAGACTGAACCGCATCCTCTCCGTGGGCGACCCTGCCTGTGAGCCGAGAAGCAGGGCCAGGTCCGGCGGCAAACCGACCTCTCCGGTCAGGTTCAACCGGGACCTGGAAAGCGGCTCCATGATCCGGACAGAGCCGGTCACGGTCCCCGATATATCACCGGCCAGATCGACCCTCTTCAGGGTGACCAGCCCCCTTTCCATGACGGACTCGACCTCCAATGTCTTGAACTGAATGCCGTCCAGGGGCAGCGGCAGGGACAACTGCGAATGCGGAATGGGGAGGTACCCGTCCTTCCATACGATGTCCACCCTGCCTTCCATCTCGCGGAACGATGCGTTCGGCCTCGATATATCGATGGTGCCGGTGACAGGCCCCCTGGGACCCGTGCCTGTGGGAAACAGGGGCTGGAAGGCCTGCGAGTCGAGGTTGTCCATCCGGGCGGACACGCTCAGCGACTCGCCCGCTGCATCAAAGGGCGTGCAGACGCTGCCAGAGAGGCTCCCCGAGGGAAAAAGCGCCTCCATGTCCAGGTCAAGGCTGCCCGAGAGCAGGGAAAAGAGCCCGGGCCTGATCCTCAGCTCCCTGGCGAACGGATTCTCGCCGATGCTCACCCCCTCCACCTTGAGCCCGAAGGGCAGGCTGGAGCTGATGTGCCCCAGGGCCACGGGCCGGCCGATCAGAGAGCTCATCGTTCCTTCCAGGCGGCCTCGGAAGGTGTCGTAGGGGAACCGTACCAGGACGAACAGCACCAGGCAGAAAAGCAGGTACAGCGCAATGCCTGCCTTTGCCAGCCTCGGGGAGACCCTCTTTCCATCAGCCATAATGAACCACCTGGAAGGTCACGTCGAGACAGCTGTCCCTCTCCACGCGCCGGATATTCAAACGCTTGATCTTCAGGGAATACGGACTGTGCTCGATGTCGTACAGGAGGCTGATAAGATCGTCCTGAAACACGGAGCGAATCTTCACCTCCACGGCTTCCCGGGCGGAATCGCCCGACTCGCTGATAGGCTTCATGTACTCAATGCGATCGTTCACCTTGACCCTGGCCGCCAGTTCCTCAAGGAACCCGAAAAGCGTGAAGTCCGCAGACTGAGCGGCTCCGGCGGTCCTGGACACGCTGCCTGCGGCCCTGATCCGTGCCGAAAGATCGTACACTCTTCGTAGCTCGCTGTCATGGGCCTTCACCGAGGAGGTCAGCCGGGATCTATACTCCAGGACCGGAGAGACCACCCCCGCCAGGAGGATGAACACCCCCAGCACGACCCCTGCGGCAAGGAGTACCAGCCTTTCGCGTTTTGAGAGACTATTCAGGTAGCGCTCGATTTTCTGGTACATACCAGTTTCAACCTCACCCGCTGATCAAGTTTGTCCACGTTGGCCGATACGATCTTCACCTCGGCCACGTAGGGAAGAGACGACAGACTCGCCTTTATCCGTTCCACATTCTCGTATGACTTGGCCGTGCCCGATATCATGATGGAGTTCTCGTCGATGAGGATGTTGTCGACGAGCACGTCAATGCCCCGGGGGATGCCCGCGCTGACGTCCCGGATGATCTCCAGGGGGGTATCCTTGCCGCCCGAACCGCCATTCTTGGACGTCATCCGGGACAGGTGCTGCTCCAGCTGCTTCACCGGGTCCACCATGGGGGTGCCGGCGGGCATGACCGACCCGAACTCCTCCTGTATCCTCCGGGTGAGCTCGCCGTTTATCCGGGCGCTGGTGAAAAGGTCGACCCCGAGCCCGAGGACGCACAGGACGACAAACGCCACCGCGATCTTGCCCCATGCCCCGGCATGGCCCTTGAGCCACTCCATCTTCCGGGTGTAGGCGAGATCTTCCTTGCGGAAATTGACCCCGTCGGAGCTGTCGACCCCCCGCAGGGCGAGCGAGACGGGCATGAAATGGTCCAGCACCTCGTCCATGGATACACCGCCCTTGTCCTCGTCCCTGTCGGGAACCCCGGGGAGGATGTCCGCCGAGGCCTTGAACCTCTGAGCGAGGTCGGTGATGGAGCGGGCGTACCCGGTGGGGACCAGGGCAAAGCCCTGACTGGGAGAATCGACCCGGGACAGGGCAATGAGCACCTCCCGGACACAGGTATCCAGCAACTCGCCCGCCTCGATTCCCTGCTCCAGCCTTTCCTTGAGCTCACGGGCCGGAACGGCCGGGCTTCCGAACAGGCGGGACGCAATCTTTCCGAACCCGTATGGAAAGGCCCCCGCATACTTGACCGCCGTGCCCTGCAACACGGCAAGCGAGGTGTCGTCCCACCCCATGTGCAGAAAGAGGTAGGTGGTGTCATCGGCGAGGCTGAAGATGTTCCTGGCCCCTGCAAGGAGGGCGGCGGACGGGGAGTCCACGATCTCCGGGTCGATGCCCGCCTTTTTATTGAGCCCCGAGATCAGGGCCTGCACCGACGCGTGCCGCGACGAAAGCGTCTCGATGTGATGGAGCCCGGCCTCGTCCCGGCCCAGGAGCACGTAGTCCACGATGATCTTCCCGTCCAGGACGGGAAGGAGCGTCTCCACCTCTGGCGCTATGGTCTGCGCGATCTTCTTCCGGTCGCCGAAGGGCCTCATGAGAGAGCGGTGCATGATCTCCCGCTCGGGCATGCCCACGGCCACCGAGCCGAGGGCATCGGCGGGCAGTTCTTTCAGCAGCGCGGCAATGTCTTCTTCCGCGGGGTGCAGGGGCACGTAGTGCTCGTCGTATTCCCGGGGCATGCCGAGGATCTTCTCTATGGAGAACTCCGCGATGCCCGTCCTGATCAGACAGGCGTGCACCGAGATATTATCCCAATAAATTCCTAAGCTATATCGAGCCATGTTCCATCCTGTTTCTTCAATCAAGGTTCAATATATTTTATAATACACTATCCGCACGTCGTTTTGAAAGCGTTGAAGGACTGTTTTGATGTTGATCCTGGCGCCCGAAGGCATGCTGCCGCTGATATCGGCGCTGAACAGGCCGCTTTTGACGTCCAGGATCTTTTTGATCCACTTCATCTCGTCTGCGGGGTCGTTCAGGTCCAGCCCCTGGATGCGGGCGCGGTCCTGCTCGTTCAGAAAGGGCCTGCCGTCCTCGATGACGTCCGCCACGTCCTCGGTGAGATACGTCCGGGACATGCTCAGGAGCACGATCCGGGAGGCCGTGTTGAGATTGATCTTCCCGCCGGTGCCCACGGTCACGTAGTCTTCGATCCCCTGGTAATCTTCCGTACCGTAATAGTATTCCGGTTTCATCCCTTTCACCAGAAGGATCTCCTCCGGGGTGTCGAGGGGGCCGTTCTTGCAGAGATAGGGAGGATCCAGCGACAGGTAGTACTCGTCCTCCGCGCCTCCGAACTCGGGCTCGTCGTTCATATCCAGCCAGTCCCTGAGGGACTTCATGAGCTCGTCGAGCTCGTCGTCCGTGATGTCGATCTCCAGGAGCTCGAAGAGGTATTTGAGCTGGGCCTCCCGGTAGATCTGCTCGCCCTCGGTCACGAGGCTGTTCAGATCGATCTTGCCGCACTCGTCCGCCAGGGTGCCGCTGAAGGAAGGCCCGTCGAGATATGCGGAGGCGCCCATGGCATACTCGCTGAAGCCCCCCCACTCCTCGTCGTCGGCGTCGTAGGCGGGATCGTCCTCCTTGAGCATCACCCGGGCGGCCTCGATCCCTGCACGGGCTATATGCTGGGCCTGGACCGAATCACGAAAGTTGTACGCGAGCTCCATGTCGAGGCCCTGATCCGCGCTGAAGCTGACCACAAGGGCGGTGAAAAAGACGATGGTGGCGAGCACCATCAGGAGCACGACGCCCCGGTTGTCCTTCACTACCCTTCTCACTCCGGGGCCCCCTCGCTTACGGTGAGCTTCAGCTCGGACAAGGGCAGATAGGCGACCCCGGTGAAGCTCAGCGGTTCGTTCCCGCAGGCAAAGGTGATGGTCACCTTCACCTGCCGGGGCAGGGCCAGTTTCTGCTCGAGGTCCCAGTCGTCCTTCTCTTCGTCGTTGTGGTCCAGGTACACGATGTTCATCGCGGTGATGTCCTCGGCCACCTCCATTTCCCGTGCCGACTCGCTCACCCCGTAGTGCGGCAGGGGATCCTCCGAGCGTATCAGGATATAGCGGCCGGGGGAGTCCTCCATCTCCTTCAGGAAGTACCCCACTTCGGTCAGACCGCCCATGCTCCCGGGCAGTCCAAGTTCCGCCGCAGTGGTGAAATGGATGCCGTCGAGGTCGACATCCCCGTCGGAATCGTCTTTTCCCACGAAGCGATACAGGGAGACGTCCTCCTCGCCCAGCGTGCGGCCGGTCCCCTCGGTGGCCGGGACATAGGCGCAGCTCAGGTCCTTCACCACGCGGTCCATCACGATCCGCACCATCTGGTAGGTCTGCCTCTGAGAGCCTACCGACTCGATGGACCGGTGGGCCTGGAAAAACGACAGGTTCACGATGGTCATAACGATGGCCGCTATGGCGATGGCCATGAGCAGCTCGATGAGGGTGAACCCGCTATTTCGATGAGAGGAACGCGACGAAATCCGTCTCAAGTCTGCCTTTCTCTCCCCACCTGACGGTGAGGGTGTACTTGTAATACCCGTCCAAGGGCGTGGGCTCGATCTCCTCGGTGTACCGGTACCCGGGAAAATCTTCGCCGAAGTCGCCCTTGTCGTTTCCGGAATGCACGGTTGTCTCCCCCTCCACCTCGGCGATCCTCTGCTGGGCGAGCAGGGTGGATGTGGTCACGAACTTCGCCCGGGAGGCCATGTCGATGGACTGGTTGGTCGATTTGAGAAGCCACACGAAGGTGATGCTCAGGATCGTCATGGCGATGAGAACCTCCAGGAGGGTGAACCCCTTCTTACCCATAGCCGATCTCCACATAGTGGTCGTGTATCGTGAGCATGCCGGAGAAGGGCTTGACGACCAGGGTATAAATCTTCCCGAATTCCCCTTCCAGGTAGATCACCCCCTGTTCGATCACCCCTTCGGGGGTCACGAGGATATCCATGTGCCCCTGGAGTTTTTCGCTCTGGTAGGGGCTCTTGACGCCCTTGAGCTTCACGCCTCTGGGGAGAGCCTTTTCATTGAGCATGTCGGGGGTCTCGCCTGAGCTCTCCGGCTTGGGAAATACGCCGATCCTGGCATTGTCGATATCGAACCGGACGTAATAGGGCTTATGCCGGGTGACGGCGGTGGACCTGGCATACTGGAGCACCGTGAGAACCTCCCGGGTAGCCTTGTCCATGCTCGAAGACGAGATGCCGGTGTAGAGCCTGGGGCCGATGTAGCCCACCACGATCCCCAGAAGGGCGATGACTATGATCAGCTCCAGGAGGGTGAATGCCCTAGTACCGGCTGTCCGTCTCGGCTTCCCAGTTTCCGATGTCCGCATCCTTGCCCTCTCCTCCGGGCTGGCCGTCCGCTCCATACGAGAACAGATCGAATCCATTCGGATTCCTCACCCCGGGATAGAGGTATGCATAATCATAGTTCCAGGGGTCTTTGGGTACCCGCGACTTGTCCAGATATCCGCCTTCCCTCCAGTTCCTGGGCATGTTCCCGGATACGGGCTTTTCCACCAGTGACTTCAAGCCCTGCTCCGTGGACGGATAGTCCCCGCTGTCCAGCCGGTACATGTTGAGCGCGTTCTCCAGCGCCTGAATCTGTATCCGCGCCTGGGTCTGCCTGGCCTCGTCGGGTTTGCCCATGATCTTGGTCCCCACGTACGTCGCCAGAATACCGAGTATGACGATAACCACCAGCAGCTCCAGCAGGGTAAAACCCCTATTCTTCATGATATGTTCCTCCATTTTATCGGACTATGGTGCTCATCTCGAGCATGGGCAAGAGGATGGCCAGCACGATGGAACCTACAATCAGCCCCATCACCACGATCATGACCGGTTCGAGGATCGATGTCAACCCCGCCACCGATGTCTCGACGTCCTCTTCGTACGCATCCGCCGCCTTGACGAGCATTTCTTCCAGGGTCCCGCTCTTTTCGCCGGTGCTGATCATGTGGACGATGATGGGTGGAAACACGCCGGACTTTTTCAGCGGCGCCGCAATGCTGGAGCCTTCCATGACCTCTCCGATGGAATCTTCGATGCAGGCCTCCATGACCTTGTTCTGCACCACGGTCTTGACGATCTTCATGGATTCGATGATGGGCACTCCCGACGAGAGCAGGGTGCCCAGTGTCCGCGCGAATCTGGCCACCGAGATCTTCCGGTAGATGACACCGTAGACCGGCATGTTCATCCTGAACCGGTCGAACTTGGCCGCCCCCTGCACGGTCTGCCTCCACTTGACGAAGAAGACGGCCGCGATCACGGCCGCCGCGGCAAAGGCCCACCAGGTCACGCCCAGAAACTCGCTCACCCCGATAAGGATGCGGGTGGGCAGGGGCAGAACCTGCTCCATACTCTCGAACATGCCGACCATCTTGGGCACCACCGAGGTGAGGAGATAGAAAAGCACGATCACCGACACCGCAAACAGCACCAGTGGATAGATGAGGGCCGCCCCCACCTTGGATCTGAGCCGGTGCTGGCCCTCGAGAAACTCGGCCAGCCTCAGCAGCACCACGTCCAGGGCCCCGCTGGCCTCTCCGGAACGGACCATGTTCACGTACAGGTCGGAGAATACCCGCCTGTGCTGGGAGAGGGCATCGGCAAAGGACAGACCCTCGTTCACCGCGTCTCTGACCTGGGCTATCGTCTTCTTCATGGCGGGCGAGTCGGTCTGCTCGTACAGCGCGCTCAGAGACTCCACCAGGGGGATGGACGCCCCCACCAGGGTCGAGAGCTGCCTGGTCATCACCGTGACATCCTCGAGCTTGACCCTGCCGAGAAACCGCTTGATCGAGACATCCTTCACGCTGGGGACGGGCGTTGACGCCTCTTCGGCAATGGAGCTCACGAACACCCCCTGGGAGCGGAGCTTGAGTTTGGCCTCCCGGGTGGACGTGGCATCGATCATGCCCTGGGTGACCTTTCCCTTTTCCGTAAAACCGCTCCAGGTATATAACGCCACGATCCGCTCCCTAGTCCTCTTCCGGCTCCGCGAGTTCCCGTGCCTTTTCCACCCCGGGCCTGCCCGGTGCCGGGAACTTGCTGAAATATTCGTCGCTTACAGTTACGCCCGCCTTTTTCCTGATGTCGTCCTTGAGGTCGGCTATCCGCGCCTCTGTCTTTTTCTTCTGGAGGGTTCGCTCGATTGACTTCCTCACCTGATCCAGGGTTTTGGTTTTGGACTCTCTTTTATCCTCCAGCCTGATGACGTGATACCCGAAGGACGATTTCACCACACCGCTGAGCTCGCCCTTGTTCAGGGCGAATGCCGCCTTCTCGAATTCCGGCGCCATCTTGCCCCTGCCGAACCATCCGAGATCTCCGCCCTTGTCTGCTGACGGGCAGGTGGAGTGTTTCTTCGCCAGCTCCTGAAAGTCGGCCCCCTTCTTGAGCCTGCCCAGAAGATCGTCGGCCAGGCCCTGCCTTTCCACCAGGATGTGCCTGGCCTTCACACGCTCCGGGGTGACATACCTGTCGAGATGTTCGCGGTAGTAGCTCTCGATGTCCGCCTCGCCCACCTTCACGGATTTTCTCAGGTCGTTCTCCAGCTCCTTTGCCAGGGTCTGGTCGATGATGTAACCGATCTTCATCTTCACGGACTCCTGTTTGTCGATACCCTTCCTGCGTGCCTCCCAGGCGAGCATCTTCATCTCGACAAGCCCGTCGACGATCTCCCTTCGGCCTTGCGGAGAAGAATATTTCGCACGGTACTGGGCAGGGACGTGGGATATGATTTCCTCGATGTCCCCTTCCGTGATGCTTTCGCCGGCGATCTGGGCGACGACATCCCCATCCGACCGGGCGTCCCTGCCGGATTCGCCCGTATCCTGTGCGCAGCCCGTAAGCCCGAAGCAAGTCAGAACAACAAGTAGCAGATGTCGTTTCAATTCATCCTCCCCCTTTTTTAGTTCGTATGCATTTCGAAAGGCCGACTCCATGCTCGCCGGAGAGAGACGGTCCGGCTCCACGAGCCCCGATACCATCCCGGAGCCCGTGCTGTCACGGACCATTTCCGCCCGATGACTCCGGAAAAAAGAGCACGGCCACAAGCACCCCTTCCCGTACGCGTATCCGGGCCTGCTCCGAGACGATCCTGTTGCTGATCCCATAGGGGTTCCCCACCTCCATGACGGCATCCGTTAAGGGCCACTGAAACCCCGAAAGGCTCACACCCCTCACCTCCAGGGAAAGCGGAAGCAGAGACAGGACCGCGCCGTTCATGCCCTCTATCCCGGCCTCGGAATCCACCAGGAAAATCCGGTGGGAAGGGGCGAGAATCGCGGCATCGACGCCCGCCCTCAGAGCGGCATAGAGCAGGTGAACGTTCGCAAGGCTGTGGTCGAACCGGTCGCCGGTGCAGGCGATCATCTCGATGGAGCCGGCGCCGCGGGCCAGTGCGATATCCAGCGCAAGCTGGGTGTCGGTCTGGTCCTTTTCCGTGCTGTGCCGCACCAGGGGGATTCCTGACTCCTCCGCTTCACGGCGGGCAGCCGAAGATATGGAGTCCATATCCCCTACCACGACATCGGGCTTGACTCCGGCACGCAGGCAATACTCCGCGCCCCTGTCGGCGGCTATGATCATCCTGGCCTTTTCCGCCCTTGCCTGCAGAAAAACAGGATCGGGCGCATCTCCCCCGGATACGATCAGAAACATAAGGCGAATTAACAACGAATGGCAGGCGAAGTCAAGCGAGAGCTTTTTCCCGCTGGTATACATCGTTTTTCGCACCGTTCCTCGGCCCGGGTTAGAATCAACGGCATGAGCTTTTTTCAGGGCAGGCCCTTCACCTTATCCTTAAACCGCACGCTGGAAAGGGAAGTCGTCCCCTTTTGTCCTTTTTCGGAAGATGTCTTGGAGAAGGAGGACTCAAGGGCGTGCTGCCCTCAGAGAGTCCGCCCGGCGAAACAGAGGGTCAGCTGCCGGGCCCGAGAAGCAGGATGAACGACTTGAACATCTCGGCATCGAACTCCGCGGCCATCTCCTGCTGCATGATCTGCAGGGCGTGAAAGGGCTTCACGCTCTTCCGGTAGGGCCTCGACGCGGTGAGCGACTCGAAGGTATCGGCAATGGCGCAGATCTTTGCGTATGCGGGAATCCCATCGCCCTCCCGGGCAAAGGGGTAGCCGCTGCCGTCGTGCCGCTCGTGATGGGACAGGACAATGGCGGCAGCCTCGGGGGTGAGATGGCCGGTCTCCAGGAGACGGTCATACCCCCACATGGGGTGCATCCTGATGAGCCCCCACTCGCTCGGGGTCAGGGGATGGCTCTTTTCCAGAATCCTCATCGGAACCTGGGCCATACCGATATCGTGGAGAAAATAGCCCGCGCTCAAGACCGCCATCTCCTGCTTCGTCAGTTTCTCGTGGAAGAGCTTGAGGGTCAGTGCCGTGGCATATATGCCGACCCTGACAGAGTGCTGATAGGTGAAGTGATCGTGACTCTCGATCCAGACGAGGTTCTCCATCACCTCTTCTTCCGACAGGATGAGCTGAACCATTTCCTCGGCGTTTTTCTCCACGTCCCGTATCGTTCTCGACTCGACCGAGTGGAAGATTTCCCGGATCGATTTCATGGAGGCGGCAAAGGCCACGCTGGCCTTGTCGTGGGAGCTCACGGCCGGGTCCGCGAGAATGCGGCTCAGATAGTTGGTCTGGTACTCCTCGACCTTGTCCCATTCGTCGTTCTTGACATAGAGCCTGATACTTCCGTCCGCCAGGAGCTTGGTGTGCTGATCGGTAAAAAGCGCGCCCTTTGCGGCAAAGAGCCGGTAGTCTCCCCTTATCTGCAGATAGATATCGAAGTCGTACCGCTCGTTGATCCTCATGATGGACAGGGGAAGATCCCGGAAGACGAGTCCCTTCTCCTCCCCGGTTTCCTTGACACGAGGCGACACGGTCAGACCCCTTCCCCTTCTCTCCCGTCCGGATTCTGAAACCTTGTATTCATGGAAATACCCTTTTCCCCCTCTGGGCATATGCTCATCTTTCGTCCCTGCGGCGAGAAAGGGGACGCAAGACATCTGCTCTCTGTACATCCCCCTATCGACAGGAGCGGGGAAAATAATTACTCATTTGCCGCACATCCGGCCTCGAACGTCTCGGTGCGCTGACTAAGAGGCAGGCTGCCAGGAGATCTGTTTCAGGCAGGGAAGCTTCCCGTCTTTGGCCGAGAGGATCGGGCGGGTGACCGGCCATAGAATGTCCAGATCGGGATCGTCCCACCTGATACCGCCGTCAGCCCCGGGGGCATATGCGTTGTCCACCTTGTAGAGCACCCGGGTATCATCGGTGAGGGTGCAGAAGCCGTGAGCGAAGCCCCTGGGAACATAGAGCATCTTCAGCGGTGAGCTGCTCAACTCGACGGCTATCCACCTGCCGCGCGTTGCCGAACCTTCGCGGAGGTCCACGATGACGTCGAACACGGCCCCGGTCACCGCCCAGACGAGCTTTGCCTGTGAATGAGGCGGGTACTGGAAATGCAACCCTCTGATCACCCCTTTTTCCCGGGAAAAGGAATAGTTGTCCTGGACAAAACGGGCTGTGATGCCGAGCTTGTCGAAGGACTCACGGTTGTACGACTCCAGGAAAAACCCCCTCTCGTCCGTGTAGACGTCGGGCTCGAGCAGGAACGCCCCGGCAAGCTCTGTCTCGGTTATCTTCATATACTCCCCACAGCAGGTGCACACATATTGTCTGATTCATTACCGCATTGTCGTTCCCATGGCAAGGCAGGATGCTCTCCTTACGGACCGGAGAACGAAAGCCATGTCCTTGCCCCGCTTTCAGCTTCCGGACCTTAAAGCCCCACACCATGCCGCGTTCACTTCCGCGCGGATCTCATCGACCCGGTCGTGGTAGCGCGGAGATATGTGCATGGGAAAGACCTGCCCGGTCTCCAGCATCCCGGCGATCATACCCGCCTGACGTGCGGTGAGGTGTCCCCGTGCGCCTGCGTGGTCTTTCAGCTCGTGGAGATAGTATGCCTCGATGAAAAGCATGTCCGCCCCGTGAGCCGGACCTTGCAGCGCCGCCAGATTTTCCCTGGAACAGGAGATATCCGTTACAAAGGCCAATGACTGTCCAGGGGTGACTGCCACGAGCTCTTCCCTGAGTTGTGAGACCCGCACCTCCTTTATGCCGGCATGGGTGTTCACCGGGATGAGCCCATCCATCCGGCCGGCAAAGATATGCTCTTTGAGCGTGCCCACCCAGGCACCGGGGAGATAGCCCCTGCCGGCAAACGCATTTTTCAGGATATTGAGGTGAAAGGGCTCTCTGAGCACATACGCCAGGCAGGGAACGCCGTGTTCCAGAATCACCGCGTCCAGGGTATACCGTGAGCCCGCGGATACTCTCGTGCCATCGCGAGGCGCCGTGCTCCGGTGGGTTGCGGCGAACCCGGCATCTGCCCTGGTCCTGGTGATGTGCATGCGCTCAGGCAGGATTTCGCAGATGGTGATCTCCAGTCCGTATCCGGAGACGAGATTCCAGGTATAGGACCGGAGCTTGGATAGGGTCTTTTCGGTAATCCCTTCGGGCCCGTAGACGGTCAGGGGCTGGTCCCGGTGAAGGATGGCGCGCAAGACCCTGTCCAACCCCATGAAATGATCCATGTGGGTATGACTGATGCAGACGGCCGTCAGGGATAGAAGCTCCCGGGGGGCAAGGCCCTCGAAATGACCACAGTCGAAGAGCAGGGCCTTGCGTTCATTGAGTATCCGGACATAGACCACCGGATCGAACAGGGGTCCGTTCACCAGACGGGGCAGAAACGAAGGTCTCATAAAGATTCATATGCAACAAAACCCTAGAGATTGAAAGACCTCAGGAGATCGTCCACCTCGTCCTGGGAGGACGCGACACCTTTCTGTTCTCCGGGGATGGCGGGGCCGCGGAGCCTGAGCCTGTCTTTCGCGGCGGCTCCGTGCACGGCGGGGTGATGGTGTCCGTATCGCCTGATGAGCTCGACCAGACGCTGCTCCATGTTGTCGACCACCCTGCTCACCTTTTTGATGATCTGATCCACCAGGTCGGCGTGGATCTGCAGCTCGCTGATGCGCATGAGCTCGTTGACGAGCTCGGAGTTGTGGGACTTAAGCTCCTTGAGCTTTATGAGCGCCCCTTTCTTGTCATCGGAGACGATGAGCCGTGCAACGGCATCGAAGGCCATGTTGTCCGCCAGGGCCACCTCCTGCCGGGAAAAGAGCAGATCGAGGGTCCTCTCGGAGGTGTCTTTCACGAGGTTGGAGACATGGGTCAGCTTGGTTGAGAGGCCCTGGATGTCGGCTTCGGTGATGTTGGTGAGGATGGGCTCCAGAAAGCCCTGGATGTCCTGGATGGAATCATGGAGGTCCCGCGTGATCTCGCCGATCCCCAGAAAGAGATCCGTGGTCGCGATCACGTTCAGGCGCTTCATGCACTCGGCCGCCTTTTCCAGATTCCCCTGGGTGAGCGAGATGATGGCGTCCTTGAGGGTGTCCATAAAGAGTATGAGCTGCTTGACGGAATCCGCGCCCCCCTTTTCCAGATACAGTTTCAGGGCATCCGCTTGATCCAGGATGTTCTTCACCTCGGTGTTTCTCTTTTTCGCCGTTTCGATCCCGCCGTCTTTTTTCTTCTCGGTCCTGGCCTTTGCCATCACACACGCCCCCTTGATTCATGCTCCTGTCCCATCGTGTTCGGCCGGGAAGGCGGGAATCTTTAAGCGGGCTTGCATGCCTGGCCTGTAATCGTGGTCGCGTAGCAGGGGTCTGCCTCGTTCCGGCTGTTCAACCGCCCTCATCACTCCCGCCGGATCCCCATCCGCCAATACAGCCCGGCATGGGTGCGTCCGAGGCTCCCGCAGGTCGCTGCCGCCCGGAGGCAGAGGCTCACTCCTCGGGCACGGTATCCAGGTCGGCCATCCAGGGGGCGTCTTCGCTGTCGCTGGGCGCACGGTAGTCGCCGCGCGGGGAGAGCGAGCCTCCGGAGCCCACCTTGGGACCGTTCGGGACGCACGACCTCTTGTACTGGCTGAGCTTGAAGAAGCGCCGGATGAAAACCCGGAGCCAGCTCTTGATCTCGGCCATGGTATACTCGTGCCGGGCGTCCTTGGGCACGTCGGGCCAGGACCCCGCTTCCCGGTCGTGCCAGGCGGACCAGGAAAGGAAGGCGACCTTTGAGGGCAGATAACCGTAACGGGTGACGTAGAAGGTGTTGAAGTCCTGGAGCTCGTAGGGGCCGATGGTCTTTTCGGTGCTCTGGGCGGGCTGGTCACTGTTCGTGCCCGGCACGAGCTCGGGGCTGATCTCGGTAGAGAGGATGTCCCGGAGCGACCGTGACACTTTCACGCCGAAGAGTTTGCGATCGGCCACCCACCGGATCACGTACTGGATCAGGGTCTTGGGAACGCTGGCATTGACGTTGTAGTGGGACATGTGGTCCCCTACCCCGTAGGTGCTCCATCCCAGCGCGAGCTCGCTCAGGTCTCCGGTGCCCACCACCAGGGCGTTCAGGTGATTCGCCAGCCTGAAGAGCACAGAGGTGCGCTGCCCGGCCTGGACGTTCTCGAAGGTCACGTCATAGACCTCCTCGCCTTCGGCATAGGGGTGGCCGATGTCTTCCATCATCCGCATGGAGCCCGGTTTGATGTCGATCTCGCCCGCCTCGACCTGCAGGGCCGTCATGAGATCGCAGGCGTTGGTATAGGTCTTCTGCGAGGTGGCGAAACCGGGCATGGTATAGGCCTTGATGTTCGTCCGGGGCAGGCCGAGCTCGTCCATGGCGCGGGCGCACACGATGAGCGCATGGGTGGAGTCGAGCCCCCCTGACACGCCGATGACGAGGTTCCGGATACCGGTGGCCTTCATCCGCTTGGCCAGCCCCTGCACCTGGATGTTGTACACCTCGAAGCAGCGTTTGTCTCTCAGGTCCGCCCTGAGCGGGACATAGGGGAAACGGGATATCTCCCGTTCCAGGAGAATCCGCCCCTTCGGGGGCTCGAAGTCCAGGGGAATATCCCTGAAGGCGGCGAATCCTGCGTGGGTTCTCGTTTCGTGGAAGGTGTTCATCCTGACGCGGTCGCAGATCAGCCGGTCCATGTCGATATCCGCGAATGCCACCTGAGGCTCCCAGGAAAAGCGTTTCGACTCGGACACCAGGTTGCCGTTTTCATACACGATGGCATGGCCGTCCCATGCCAGGTCAGTGGTTGACTCCCCGAACCCGGCCGCGGTGTAGATGTATGCGGACATGCACCGTGCAGACTGGCTTGCGGCAAGCTCGTGGCGGTACTCATCCTTGCCCGCAATGATGTTGGAGGCCGAGAGGTTCGCCACGACCGTGGCCCCTGCCAGCGCGGCATAGCTCGACGGCGGCACCGGGGACCAGAGGTCCTCGCAGATCTCCACGAAAAACCGGAAACCGGGAACGGCAGGCACCCGGAACAGAAGATCGGCGCCGATGGGAATCCCACTCTGGGAACACAGGTCGATGCTGTCCACGGGAAGCTCCCGTGCGGGCCGGAACTGGCGGGCCTCGTAAAACTCCCGATAGTTCGGCAGGTAGCTCTTGACCGCAATGCCCTTGATCCTGCCCCGGTGCATGACCACGCCGCAATTGTACAGACCATCCTCGATCTTGCACGGGGCGCCCGCCACGATGACCATGTCGAGCCCGGCGGTCTCGCGCAGGATGAAAAGGAGTGCGTCTTGAACCGAGCGCAGGAGTGCCTCCTGGAAGAACAGGTCTTCGTTGGAATATGCCGAGAGGCAGAGCTCCGGGAACACGGCGAGAGCGGCATTGCCCGCGTGCGCGCTCCGGACGAGATCGAGGACCTTGCCCGCATTGAACGCCGGATCGCTCACGCGCACCTCCGGGATGCAGGCGGCGACCCGGACAAACCCATGCCGGTAGATATTGAAGAACTCCTGTTTTCCCTTCACCGGGCATCCCTCCCGTTTTTTGTTTCCGCGAACAGCACACATCCGATAAGGCGCACCATACCGCCTTTCCCCGCAGGCGGCAAGGCATGAGTCTTTAAGAATCCATTCTTCCTCTCACGCATCATAAGGGATACCATCATACCAGGATTTTAAGTGTTTTCCCATTTCATACTTGAATTCAACCTCTTCATCTTGTAAGGATTGTGAAAGGTTGAAGCAGGACAGGTGATCGCTGGTGTCCGGTAGAACCACCGGGCGCGAGAGGAAAGTCCGGGCTCCACAGGGCAGGGATGGTCGTTAACGGCGACCGGGGGTGACCCCAGGGAAAGTGCCACAGAAAACAGACCGCTTCCTTATTTACAAGGGAGTAAGGGTGAAACGGTGAGGTAAGAGCTCACCAGTTCCCCGGGTGACCGGGGAAGCTCGGTAAACCCCATCCGGAGCAAGACCAAAAGAGGGGCCGGCAGCACAAGGGATTGCCCGTCCCGCCCCTGGGTAGGTCGCTCGAGGTGGCAGGCAACTGTCACCCTAGATGAATGATCACCGCCTGTTCCGGGGTAACCCGGCTCAGGATACAGAACCCGGCTTACGGACTGCTTCATGCCTTGTTTTTTAATAGTGATTGCTGAGAAATAATGGAGCGTATCGGTTTTTTCCATGGAAAAGAATTCGCGGTTCGAACTGGGACACACCGAGAAGATACGGCGCTCGATCTATGTGTTCCTGCGGGACGAGCTCGAGCGGAAGCTCAAGACCATCGCCCTCGAAGAGCCCTACCAGCGGTGCCAGGCCAAGAAGATCCCCTATCCCTATGTCGATTCCAGTGAGCTCAGGCCAAAAAAGAAGGAGTTCTCGAAGGAGTCGTCCGAGACGCGGCCTTTTTTCCTCATGTTCTGCGAAGACACCCTGGATGAGATCCACCAGAAGTACATCCGGTTCTCCGATACCAACCGGGTGCGCAAGGACACGATTTCACTGGTGCCCGACATCAAGTTCCACCGCCCCTTCTACTCCACGATCCGGTTCTTTGAGCGCGACTCCTTCTTCGACCTCCTGGAACAGCTCCTCGACGTGGACTACTGCCTGCTCATCCAGCGGGACAACCGCTACAAGAAACGCAACCGCTATTCCCTGACGCACTTCCACGTCAAGATGGACTGGCCCATCGCGGAGGCTGCCGAGAGCCTGGCAAAGGAATTGCGCTACGTGTCCAAGAGCCTCTATGAAAAAGGCGAGCGCTACGCGGAGATTCTCCAGCAGAAGCTCTTCGAGTACTATGGCTGCCATCACCAGGCCACGGGGGGCCGCAGGACCGGGGCGTTGAGCGCGGCCCAGTACTTCAAGTCCGTGCCAGGGCTCGCCACCGTTTACGTGTCCAGCGCCGAGACCAAGACGCTCACCCGCTACTCCGAGAAGGGCGTGGGCCGCTACGCGGTCATCCAGTTCGACAAGTCGCTGGTCAAGCAGCTCATCGAAACCTACAACATCACCGAGGAGAGCTTCCGGCAGGGATATGCCCTGGGAGAATCCGAGAAGTTCTTCGACGTGATCCTCTTCGTGACGTACAAACACACCGAATGGGGAACCCCCCCGGCGGACGGCAAGCTGAGGATCTTGAGGCCCGACTACAGCTGGCTTGCCGTGGACATGGAGATGATCCTTCCCATGCCCCACGCGGTGAGCTTCCGTCCGCTTCCGGTCAAATGGGTCTACAAGACATAAGAATACGTAAGGAGAACATGGTGGGAAACATCATTGACGGAAAAGCGCTTTCCCGCAAAAAACGCGAGGAAATAACGCAGCAGGCGGAAGATTTTTCCCGCAGACACGGCAGGCCCCCGGGGCTGGCCGTGGTGCTCGTGGGGCAGGACCCCGCCTCTGCCATCTATGTGAGGAATAAGAGGGCCGGCTGCGAACAGTGCGGCATCAGATCCTTCGAGTACCTGCTGAACGAGAGCACGACCCAGAAAGAACTCCTGGCACTGATAGACCGCCTCAACGCCGACAACGACGTGGACGGCATCCTGGTTCAGCTCCCCCTGCCCTCTCATCTCGAGGAGAAGGAGGTGCTCCTGAGGATCGACCCTTCCAAGGACGTGGACGGGTTTCATCCCTACAGCATGGGCAGGCTCCTCATGGGAGAGCCCACCCTGGTCCCGTGCACGCCCCGGGGCATCGTCTACATGCTCGACGAGCACGGGGTGGACCTGAAAGGGAAGGACGCGGTGATCATCGGCAGGAGCAACATCGTGGGCAAGCCTGCTGCGCTCCTGCTCATGATGCGGCACGCCACCATCACCATCTGTCACTCGCGCACCCGGAATCTCGCCGGCAAGATTGCCGCGGCCGACGTCGTGGTGGCGGCCATCGGCAGGGCGGAGTTCGTCAGGGGAGAATGGATCAAGGATGGGGCGGTGGTGATCGATGTGGGCATGAACCGGACCGAGACCGGTCTCAAGGGAGACGTTCAGTTCGATGAGGCGAAGAAACGCGCATCGCTCATCACCCCGGTTCCCGGCGGTGTCGGCCCCATGACGATCACCATGCTGCTGGACAACACCCTGATCGCGGCAAGGGCCCGTATGTCCTGACCCCTTCCCCTGGCGCTGCGGCATGTAATCGACGGGCGCATAGGAACACCCGTCTCGTAAAAGAAGGCGCCTTTCCTGTGTGAATACGTACGTGCACGGGCATAAGAAGGATACGCTCGAATAAAATACCGGCATGGAGAAAGGATGGAGAGCAATGAGAACTCCACTGTATCACGAACATGAAAAACTCGGCGCCAGGATCGTGGATTTTCACGGATGGGAGATGCCCGTGTGGTACACCGGGATCCGGGAAGAGCACCTGGCCGTTCGGAACTCGGCAGGGCTTTTCGATGCCAGCCACATGGGAGAGATCCGGGTCAGCGGCAACGAGAGCGTTCCCTTCCTGAACCGGATTCTCACCAGGGATGTTTCGGCCATGCCGAGAAACCGGGTGCTCTACAGTTTTTTCCTCAACGAGCACGGCGGCATCATCGACGACCTCACCATATATTGCGCGGAGCCCGGAGAGAGCTACATGCTCTGCGTCAATGCGTCCAATACCGAAAACGACCTCCGCTGGGTCGTTAAACAGAACCGCGAGCACGCCCTCATCGAAGACAGGAGCGCAGAGACCGCCCTGATCGCCCTCCAGGGCCCGGATGCGGCCCGCATCCTCAAGGATTACCTCGATTTCGATCCGGATACCCTGAAGAATTACACCTTCGCCATCCTTGCCACCGTGCAGTACGGTGATATCATGATATCAAAGACCGGCTACACCGGTGCGGGCGGGGTGGAGATTTTCCTCCCCCCGGAGAAGGCGCCGGATCTGTGGTCGAGTCTGGTGGAACGGGGGGCCCGGCCGTGCGGGCTTGGCGCGCGCGACACCTTGAGGCTTGAGATGGGATATCCCCTGCACGGCAACGACATTGACGAAACCACCACGCCGCTCGAGGCCGGCCTGAACTTTGCCGTGAACCTGGACAAGCCCGAGTTCATCGGCCGCGAAACCCTGCGGCGGCAGTCCGAACAGGGCGTTTCCCGGCGGTTGCGCGGGCTGGTTCTCAAGGAACGGGGCGTGCCCCGGCAGGGATACGCATGCGTGAAAGATGGTCGGCAGGTAGGCATGGTCACGTCGGGAAGCGTCTCTCCGCTCCTGGGCACCGGGATAGCGTTGGCCTACCTCGACAGGACCGTCGAGGAAAAGGACGAGGTCGAGATCGTCGTGAGGGACAGGCATCTGAAATCAATCGTAGTGCGGCCGCCGTTTGTGAAAGGGGCCGGAAAATGAACGACGTAGAGGAGGAACTTCCATGGAAATACCGGAGCAGCTTTACTATACGGAAGATCATGAATGGGGTGAATTGGCAGACGGCATGATGAAGGTCGGCATCACGGACTATGCCCAGCACGAGCTGGGAGACATCGTGTTCGTCGAGCTTGCTGAAGTCGGCACCACCGTTGCCAAGGGGGATCCGATCGGAACCGTGGAGTCGGTCAAGGCGGTGTCCGAGATTTATGCCCCGGTGGACGGCGAGGTCTTCGAGGTGAACGGGGCGCTCACGGATACGCCCGAGCTCGTGAACCAAGACTGCTATGGAGAGGCGTGGATGGTGGTCCTGAAGGTCAACGACCTCGCCCAGACCGACACGCTCATGGATGCGCAGGCCTACCAGGCGTATGTCGAGGCAGAGGCGAAATAGATGTCGTATATCTCCCACAATGGTGAGGATCTCGGGAGAATTCTGGCCGCTATCGGAATCGAGCACGCCGACGAGGTCTTCTCCACCGTCCCCCCTGCACTGCTCTGCGGCGCCGATCTTGCCGTCGAAGGCCCGAAGGACGAAGAATCGCTCCGCAGGGAGCTTGACTTCCGTCCTTCCCGGGTGGTCTTCGCCGGGGGCGGGATCTACCGCCATCACATCCCTGCGGTTGTTGACGCACTGGCCTCGCGCCAGGAGTTCGTCACCGCCTATACCCCGTATCAGCCCGAGATCAGCCAAGGGACCCTTCAGGCGATTTTCGAGTACCAGAGCATGATGGCCGGCCTCACCGGCATGGAGGTGTCCAACGCGTCCATGTACGACGGTGCCACGGCCCTGGCCGAGGCCGCACTTATGGCCCTGAGGATGAAGGGCATCCGGCGGGTGGCGGTCACGCGGGCCACGCAGCCCTCATTCCGCAGCGTGCTCAGAACCTATCTCGCTCACGCGGAAGTTGATGCGATCGAGGAAATCCCCTATGACCCGGTCACGGGGCAGACCGATCTCGATGCCCTGAAAAAGTCGGCGGGTCCGGATACGGCCTTCTTCATCCAGAACCCGAACTACTTCGGCGTGATCGAACCCATGGAGCAGGTGGCCCGGATCGTCTCGGGCAAGGCGGGGTTCTGGGGGATCGCGGTCACCGAGGCGCTCTCCCTGGGCATCCTCGAGGCCCCCGGTGAATACGGCCCCGACGTGGTGCTGGGCGAGGCTCAGTCCTTCGGCAATCCGGCCTGCGCAGGAGGCCCCCTGCTGGGGTTCTTCTGCACCCGGAAGGAGCATGTCCGCCGCATGCCCGGCAGGGTGGTGGGCCTCACAGAAGACCGTGAGGGCTCTCAGGCCTTCTGCCTCACCCTCTCCACCCGCGAGCAGCACATCCGCAGGGAAAAGGCCACCTCCAACATCTGTACGAACCAGGGCCTCTGCGCCCTGAGGGCGGCGATCTATCTGAGCGCCATGGGGCCGGAGGGGCTGAAAAAAACGGCGCTGCAGTGCGCAGCCGGCGCACGGTTCCTGATCGGTCTGCTCAAGGACAGGGGAATCGCGCCTGTCTTCTCCGCCCCGGTCTTTCACGAGTTCGTGATCCCCATGGACGAGGACAGGATGGAAGAATTCAAGAGTAAAGGGATCGTCCCGGGCGTCCCGGTTGCACCGCAGTATCCGGAGATTCACGGTTCCGTGCTCGTCACCGTGACCGAGATGAACACCCAGGAGGAAGGCAGATGTCTGGCAGCGAACGTGTAACGCATTTCCCGGAAGTGAGGGAACCCCTGCTCAATCTCAAAGGCGCGCCCGGAAAAAACAAGCGCGTGCTCCCCGCACCCTTTGACGCGGCCGGAGCGGCGGATCTGCCCGGAGCCGGAAGCCTGCCGGATCTTCCCGACGTCTCCGAGGTGGAGACGGTCAGGCACTACACCCGGCTCTCCCGCCTGAACTACGGAATCGATCACGGCATGTACCCGCTGGGGTCGTGCACCATGAAGTACAACCCCAAGATATCCGAAGAGATAGCCGCCAGGCTCGGCCAGATCCATCCCGCCGACACTGCGGCCATGGAGCCCGTGCTGGAGCGGCTCGCGCAGCTCCAGGAACATCTCCGGGAGATCTGCGGCATGGATGCGTGCTCGCTCTGGCCCGCGGCAGGCGCTCACGGCGAGCTCACCGGCATGATGGTCATCAGCGGGGCGCTGAAAAGCCGGGGCGAGCAGCGGCGCACGGTGCTCATCCCGGATACGGCCCATGGAACGAATCCGGCCTCCTGCACCATTGCCGGATTCGTCACCAGGGGTATCCCCTCGGGAGAAAAGGGGTATCTGGAGGCGTCCGTCCTGGAGCGGCATCTCGACCGGGACACGGCCGCGCTCATGATCACAAACCCCAATACCTTAGGGATTTTCGAGCAGGAGATTCACGCCATCGCCGAGCTCCTGCACGAGAACGGGTCGTTCCTTTACATGGACGGTGCCAACCTCAACGCGATCATGGGCATCACACGGCCCGGAGACATGGGGGTCGACTGCATGCACGTCAACCTGCACAAGACCTTCGGCACCCCCCACGGAGGCGGAGGCCCGGGAAGCGGGCCCGTGCTGGTCAAACAGGAGCTGGCGCCCTTTCTTCCCGTCCCCCGAATCGTCCGTGACGGCTCAGGGGTGTATGCCCTTGAAGAAGAACCATATCCAGAGAGCATCGGCAAGGTGCACTCCTGCCTGGGAAACGTGAGCGTGTGCATCAAGGCGCTCGCGTATATCCTGAGCCTGGGGCCTCAAGGCCTGCGGGAGGCGGCGACCACCGCGAGCCTCAACGCGCTCTATCTCAAAAACAGGCTGAAGAAATTCTTCGACCTCGCTTACGATACCCCCACCCTCCACGAGTTCGTCTTAAGCGACGCGATGCAGAAGGAGGGCGGGGTGACGACCATGGATATGGCGAAGACCCTCATGGACTTCGGATTCCACCCGCCCACCGTCTACTTCCCCCTGGTGGTGGCCGGTGCGCTCATGATCGAACCCACGGAAACGGAGCCTCTGGAAGAGCTGGACAGGTTCGTCCAGGCCATGGAGAACATCGCGGCAATAAGCCGCGAGGAGCCGGAAAAAACCCACGAATCGCCTCGGACCGCTCCTGTCTCCCGGGTGGACGAGGTATGGGCGGCGAGGAATCTCATACTTACCTGGCCTGACGGGCGAATCCAACCCAGAGAAAAAGGTATCTAAATGGGTAAGAAAAGAGACAAACAAACCGACGCGGATCTGGTGCGCGATGTCAAGCAGGGCGAGCCCGCGGCCATGGAGGAAATCGTGAAGCGTTACTCGAATAAGGTATACAACCTCGCATATCACCTTACTCGAGATGCGCACGCCGCTGAAGAGATCATGCAGGACGTGTTCCTGACCGTCATCGCAAAGATCGGCACACTGACCACCGAGGCGTATTTCTCCACCTGGCTGTACCGGGTGACCACCAACGCCGCTTACGGCTATTTGAGGAAAGAGAAAAAGTTCTCCGAACAGACTCCTGTGGAAGATATTGATCAGGAGCAGTACTTGGAGTATGATTGGACCAACCTTCCGGATGACGTGCTTCTCTCCGAGGAGAGCAAGGAGGTCTTGAGGAAGTCCATCGACTCGCTGCCCGAGGCAATGAGGACGGTGGTAGTGCTCAAGGATGTGGAAGGGCTCAAGAATGAGGAGATCGCCGAGACACTCGGTATCAGCGTCCCGGCAGTCAAATCCAGATTGCACAGAGGCAGGCTCATTCTGAGGAAGCTCCTTTCAGAGTACTTCAGCAAGTACACCGAGCCTTCAAGGGAGGAAGAATGAACTGCAAGCTCTGTTCGGCCCTCTTTCAGGAGTTTCTGGAGAATTCGTTGTCCGAGGAACTCATTGTCGAGGTTCAGGAACACATCCGCACCTGCAGCAAGTGCAGGGTGTCGTTTCGCACCTATACCGTGACCGTCACCCTCTCCCGGAAGGTCGATCCACCCTGCTCCGTGAGCCCCGAGACGCTCGACCGGCTCAGGAAGGTCATCCGGGAGAACTTCCCCAAGTCGCACGGAGCAGTCGTATAAAAGGCCGGGCGCTCCCCTGATACGGAGAGCCGGGGGCCGTACAGACCTTTCCGCCCGGTGAGAGGCCCCTGTAGTTATCTTTCCTCCATTGTGAAACCACACACCCCTCCGTCGTCGTCCTCTCGGGAACACGCCTCTCTTATTCTGGTGATTTTCGTTGATTTTTTTATCCGCGGCTGGTAGTGTGAAATGCTGCTGTCTGTGGCATACGGCTGCAGTAATTCATTGAAAAGGAAGTCAATTTCATGGCAGGGAGTACTCAGGGCAGAAAGCATGCCATCGCACCAGGCGCGTCCATCGGTTCCGAATCTCCTTTGAGGATCTGTCTCTTCACCTACCGCGGGAATCCCACCTGCGGCGGCCAGGGGGTATACACCAAGAGGCTCAGCAGGGCCCTGGCGGATCTGGGGCACAAGGTCGACGTGGTCTCCGGGCCGCCCTACCCCGTCCTCGACAACGATATCACCCTTCACAAGCTGCCGAGCCTCGACCTCTACAACCCCGACGACCTCTTCCGGGTCCCGAGCCTCAAGGAGCTGACCTCTCCGATCAACCTCATCGAATGGCTCGGCGTATCCAGCGGCGGGTTTCCCGAACCCTTCACGTCGGGAATCCGCGTGTGGAATTTCATGAGAAAGAACGCCCGGAACTACGATATCTTCCATGACAACCAGGGCCTCGCCTACGGCCTGCTGGGCATTCAGGCCATCGGCGTCCCCACGGTGGCCACCATCCACCACCCCATGACCGTGGACCGGGACGTGGAGGTGTTCTCGGAAAATGTCTGGTGGCGGAAACTCAAGGTCAGACGGTGGTACTCCTTTATCAACATGCAGAAACGCGTGTCCCGCAGGCTCTCCCATATCATCACGGTATCCGAGGCGTCCAGGGACGACATCAGCAGACAGTTCGCGATCCCGCCTTACCGGTTCCGCGTGGTGGCCAACGGCATCAACACCGACATCTTCCACCCCGTCGAGGGCATCAAACGCGAGGAAAACCAGATCATGGTGACCAACAGCGCGGATACCCCCTTGAAGGGGCTGCGCTATCTCATCGAGGCGGTCGCCTCCATCCGGAAAAACCGGAACGTCACACTGACGGTCATCGGCAAGCCGAAGAAGGACGGGGTCATAGACCAGCTTGTGAACGGCCTGGGCGCTCGCGACTTCATCACCTTTACCGGCCGGATCTCGGATGACGACTTCGCCCGCTACTACGCCAGAACCACCATGGCGGTCGTTCCCTCCCTGTACGAGGGGTTTGGCCTGCCAGCGGGAGAGGCCATGGCTTGCCGGGTGCCGGTGATCAGCACAACGGGCGGGGCCCTGCCCGAGGTGGTGGGGGATGCGGGAGTCCTGGTCGATCCGGGCGACGCGCGCGCACTGGAAAAGGCCATCGTCGACCTGCTGGAGAATCCCGGGAAACGAGACGCCCTGGCCCGGGCGGGGTATGAACGGGTGAAGCGGCATTTCACCTGGTCAAACACGGCGCAGAATGTCGTCGACGTCTACCGGGAGGCCGTCGGTGCTCACTGTTGATTTCTCACGCCTGCACCTGCCGGAAGGGTCCTGGGTGCTCGACGCCGGGTGCGGCTCGGGCCGTCACCTGAGCGAGGCCTTCCGCCGCCGCGACGTGCACGTTGTGGGCATCGACAGGAGCAAAAAGGACGCGGACACCGCCAACCGCACGCTCAACACCATGATCGGAGCGGCACAAGACGGCGGCGGGATCAAGCTGGTGAGCGTGAGCGACATCACCAGGCTGCCCTTTCAGGACGAGTCCTTCGACGTGGTCATCTGCTCGGAGGTGCTCGAGCATATCCCGGACCTGGGGCAGGCGATCAGTGAGATCATCCGGGTGCTCAAACCCGGAAAGTCCCTGGTGGTGAGCGTACCCAGGTATATGCCCGAACGGATCTGCTGGGCCCTGTCTTACGATTATCACCATGAAGAAGGCGGGCACATCCGCATCTTCCGGAAGAAAGAGCTTCGAGAGCTGCTGGAGAACGCCGGAACCCGGTGCATCGGCACCGCATGGGCGCATTCGCTGCACAGCCCGTACTGGTGGCTGAAGTGCCTGGTGGGGCACAAGAATGACGAGTTCCCCCTGGTCAGGCTCTATCACCGGTTTCTCGTATGGGACATCATGAAAAAACCCCTTTTGACCCGGGTTCTTGACCGGGTGTTGAATCCTGTTATTTCGAAGAGCATCGTACTCTATTTGAGGAAAGGTGATCCGTATGGAGCGTGAATTCCTGTATCACAGATTGTCCCACCCGGTGGAGATCGACATCCTGGCGGCATCCATAGCCGATGTACAGCTTGAAACCGGTGAGATACCCTGGCATTCCGGTGGAAAAACCGACCCCTGGGATCATGTGGAGGCGGCCATCGGACTGTCCATAGGAGGGTACCTTGAACAGGCGAGGCATGCCTTCGAGTGGCTCGCGTCCACGCAGCTCCCGGACGGGAGCTGGTATTCCGCCTACCGTCAGGGCGAGGCCGAGGATACGACCCGGGAATCGAACCATTCATCCTATATCGCGGTGGGGGTTTTCCACTATTACCTCATCACCCAGGACCGGGCGTTCCTGGAATACGTCTGGCCCACGGTATCCGCGGGCATCGACTATGCCGTGGCGCTGCAGGGACAGGGCGGGGAGATCTACTGGGCCAGGAACCCCGAGGGCAACATCGACCCCATGAGCCTGCTCACGGGCTCGTGCTCGGTTTACATGAGCCTCAAGTGCGCCCTGGTTCTTGCCCTGCTCCTGGGCGAAAGCAGGCCCCGATGGCAGATGGCCTTGAGAAGGCTCGAGGATGCCATCCGTTACCGCAGGTACCTCTTCAACAGGACCAAGTCGCGCTACTCCATGGACTGGTTCTACCCCGTTCTCTCGGGCGCGCTGACGGACGGCGAGGCGAAAAAGAGAATTGACAAATACTGGAACAAGTTTGTAGTGGAAGGCTTGGGCGTCAGGTGTGTGTGCGACAGCCCGTGGGTCACCATGGCCGAGTCGTCCGAGCTCATTATCGCACTGGCCGCCATGGGAGAGACCGAGCTGGCGGAGACACTCCTCAAGTGGATATTGAACAAACGGCATGACGATGGAAGCTACTACTGCGGGGTCACCTTCCCCGACATGGTGATCTGGCCGGAAGAGAAGCTCACCTGGACCAATGCAGCGGTCATGATGGCGGCAGACGCCCTGTATCACATCACCCCTGCATCCCAGCTCTTCAACCATTCCTTCTGGCAGGAGGGGCAGAAGTCCCACATGTATCGCTTCCTCAAGAAAAGGCATCCGGTGTTCAGCATCAAGGACGCCTTCTGCTCGCACATGCAGGATATGAGGGTTTAAGTTCATTGATCAGGGATTACAGGCCGTACTACATCAAGAAGCTCGATCTCCTTTTCAGAGACTGGTATGCCGGGCATTTCCTGAGGCCGCAGTTCAGGCGCCTCGGGAAAAATTGTACCTTCATGAAGCCGTGGCACGTCCGCCTCTTCGGGGCGCCCATCGAACTGGGTGATTATGCGAACGTCATCACAACCCCGGAGCACAAGGTGAGGCTCACGGTCTGGTCCGCGGAAAAGGGCAAGGGGTTCATCACGATCGGAAACTACTGCCTCGTCTGCCCCGGGGTGCGCATCAGCTCGGCCACCGGAATCACCATCGGCGACAGCACCATGATGGCAAGCGGGGTGTACATCACCGACGCGGACTGGCACGGGATCTACGACCGGACCGACTACATCGGGGGCACGGCACCCGTGGTCATCGGCAACAATGTCTGGCTCGGCGACGGCAGCATCGTGTGCAAGGGCGTCACCATCGGGGACAACAGCATCATCGGCGCAGGCTCGGTGGTCACCCGGGACATCCCGCCCAACGTGATCGCCGCCGGGAGCCCGGCCGTACCCCTGCGCGATCTCGACGCAGACCGCCCCATGAAGACGCGGGAACACTGGTTCGCCGACGCGGCCAAGCTCGAGCGGGACATCGACGCGATCGACCGGGACATGCTGAAAGGAAACACGCTCCTGGGGTGGCTCAAATCCATTGCCTTCCCCGGGAACGAGACGGAGGAAACCCCATGAGAATCGCACTCGTCGCTTCGCCCTATCCCCTGGAAGAGGCCCCCTCTCCCCCGCTCGGTCTCTCGTACGTGGCCGCGGCGTGCGAGGCGGCGGGCGCCACGGTGAGGATCTTTGACTATATCGTGAGCAGTTACACCCCGGAAAAGCTCGCCCAAACACTGGATGCCTTCAGGCCCGATGTGGTGGGGGTGAACTCGGTCACCATGAACTTTCCCCAGGCCGCGGCCATTGTCCGGGACGTCAAGCAACACGACCCGGACATCGTCACCATGATGGGCGGCCCCCATGTTTCGTTCGATATCGACAACACCCTGCGCACATATCCGGAGCTCGACCTCATTGTAGTGGGCGAAGGCGAACAGACCCTGTCCGAGCTCGTGCCCGTTCTCACCTCGCCTGAGGAATGGAAGAATATCGCCGGAATCGCCTTCCGCAAGGAAGGCGAACCGTTCGTCACCCCTGCCAGATCCCCGATCGAAGACCTGGATGCGCTCCCGCTTCCCGCACGCCACCTGCTGCCCGTGTCCCGCTACCTTGCCCTGGGCTATCCGGTGAGCATCATCACGAGCAGGGGATGCCCGAACAAGTGCATCTTCTGTCTGGGCCGGCGGATGGTAGGGCACAAGGGGAGGTTCAGGGACCCGAAGCTGGTGGTGGACGAGATCGAGCAGATCCTCGCCCTGGGCTTCACCCGGATCAACATCGCCGATGATCTGTTCACGGCGAGCAAACGTCGTGTCAGCGCCCTGTGCGATGAGATTCTCAGGCGGGACGTAAGGTTCACCTGGAGCGCGTTCGCCCGGGTCAACACCGTTGACCGGGAGATCCTTGCCGTCATGAGAAAGGCGGGCTGCGACGCCATCAGCTTCGGCATCGAGTCGGGCAATCCGGAGATGCTCAAACGGGTCCGGAAAGGGATCACCGTCGAGCAGGCCAGGGAGGCGACCCGGCTCTGCAAGGAGGCGGGCATCACCACCCATGCGTCCTTCATGGTAGGGCTGCCGGGCGAGTCCCCCGAGACGCTCCGCGACACGGCCCGGCTTGCGGAAGAGCTGGGCATCTACTTCGGATACCACATGCTGGCGCCCTTTCCCGGCACCACGGTGCGGGAGGAAATCGAGCAGTACGATCTGGAGATTCTCACCGACGACTGGTCCCTCTACGACGCCAACCACCCCGTGGTACGCACCTCCCGGGTGAGTCCGGCGGACATGGTCGCGTTCGTTCGGACCTGCGACGAGATCCTCGACCGCCAGTGGCAGGAGGTTCTCAAGCGGTATGAGAACAGGCAGTGCACCCCCCACGAGGAGCTCCTGGTGGTGGGCAAGAAAAGGATGCATCTCATATTCAGACTGCTCAGCGAAGACATCATCGAGCAGCTCGAGGCACAGGACGCACCGGGCGCGGACCCTGCTGCCCTCTTCACGCCTGCTGTTCTGGACAAGATCGGAGGGGACGGGTCCTTCGTTTCCTGGACCTTAAAGACGCTGATCGACGCCGGATATATCAGGTACGAGTCGGCAAACGGGAGTTCCCGCCTCTACTGGACCCACAACCGAGAAGTGGACAGGCTACCAGTCGCGTAAACGCCTGACGGCCTCCGGAACTTCGCCTGTCGACAGCCTCCTGAGGATGCCCAGGGTCTTGAACAGCGGCGTCTCTTCGAAGAGTCCGGATTTGACGGCGAGCCGGTAGACATGATACGGCGCCTGACCCCCGTCCTTGGGATCGGGGAAGATGTCGTGGATCAGGAGATGACCTCCCGGCATGATGTGGGGCATCCACGACGTATAGTCGGTGAAGACCGTGGGGTAGCTGTGTCCGCCATCGATGAAGACCAGGCTCAAAGGCGTGGCCCACATGCGCGCAGCCACCTCGGACGGGGCGACGACGGGCACCACCGTGTCCTCGAGGGATGCCCGCTCCAGGGTCCTGCGGAAATGCCTGAAGGTGTCCACCTTCCCCGAGGCCTCGTCGTAGAGCTCCGGGTCGAAGTACTCCTGCCCTTTCTGCTGTTCCTCGGACCCCCGGTGATGATCGATTGAGAAGAGAACACCCCCGCCCGCCTTGCAGCCAAGCCCCAGATAGGCAGTGGATTTTCCGCAGTATCCCCCGATCTCCATACAGGGACCTCTGGTGCTTGCGGCCCTTGCCATGTCGTAAAGCTTCAGGCCTTCTTCGTGGTCGAGGAAGCCCTTGATGTCGAGAGCGACAACGTCGCTGATCTTCATGATCTTTTCCCTGTATATCCGTTTTTTTTTAAGATGGAGGAACGGTAAAGAATGCGCGCGAAAGAGTCAAGAAGATTTTCCCTGTGAAACCCGCCCCTTGGCTTTTCCGTCGATGTTTTTCAAAAGAATACGGTCCTGTAAAGTTTTCTTTCTCAAGAACCGAAGCCTTTAGTTGTGGAGAAAGAGTACAAGGTAGATGTGAGCATAACCCAGGGAGGGCTCGTCGCCAGCATCAAGGTCACTCCATTGACCGAAGAGGTGTCCTCCATCAACATGTCCGATCTTCACGAGGCCCTGCAGGAGGCGGGGGTGTCCTTCGGCATATGGAGTGATGTGCTCTACCAGATCGCCGAAGACAAAACCCTCAACAAATGGGTGACGGTCGCCAAGGGCGAGCAGGCCGGTGAGGGAAAAGACGGGTATGTCCTCTGCCACTTCAACAAGGACGGCCTCAAGGCAAAGCTCAAGGAAGACCAGCGCGGCAGGGTCAATATCAAGGACATGAATCTCATCCAGAATGTCACCGCAGGTGATGTTCTGTGCGAACTCGTTCCGCCCGAAACCGGGAAGAGCGGCACCACGGTCAAGGGAGAAGAAATCGTCGGCAAGATAGGCGCCCCGGGGAAGCTCCCTTCGGGAAAGGGCATCGAGACGTCCCCAGACGGCAACAAGATCGTGGCCGCCATTGACGGCATGGTGGTCTGGTCGGACTCCGAAGTGACCGTAGAGCCGGTTTACATGGTCGACAAGGTGGATTCGTCCACGGGAAATGTCCGCTTCAACGGCTCTGTGGTGGTAAACGGAGAGGTGGGCGACGGCTACGAGGTTCATGCCCAGGAGGACGTGACCGTTGCCATGAGCGTGGGCCGTGTCATCATCACCGCGGGCGGAAACATCAGGATCGCCGGCGGGATCCTCGGGCAGGAGAAAGCCCAGGTGACCGCCCAGGGCTCCCTCCATGTGAAGTTTATCCAGGACGCCCAGGTCCGGGCCAGGAAAGAGATCGTGGTGGAGGACTATATCCGCAACAGCGAGGTCACCTCGGGAGGCCCCATCGTTGTCAAGAGTCCCCAGGGATGGATCTCGGGAAGCTCGGTCTCGTCGGAGGCCTGGGTCTACTGCCACACGATCGGGCATGTGGCGAACCCGGTGAGCACCCGGCTCATCATCGGCCACAACCCTGCTCTTCTCCACGAGCGGGAGCTGTCCAAGAAGGACCTGACCGAGAGAATCGGCGACTTCCTCAAGCTGCAGGCCTCTCTGGGAAAGCTCAGAATCCTCAAGACAAAGGGCGCGCTCACCAAACAGCAGGAGGATCTCTACACGAAGATCCTCGATGCCATCGAGACCGTCAAGCACAACCTCTATTCCATCGATTCCAGGATCCACAACCTCACGGAGAAGATCAACGCGGTGTTTTCCGGCAACATCTATATCGACGGTGTCGCAAACGAGGGCACGATCATCATGATCGGCAAGGCCATACGGGAAGTGGAAGAGTCACGGGTAAAGACCCAGTTTTCGCTGCGCAACAACGAGATCGTGGAAACCGAGTTCGTGATGCTTCCGGAAATCAAGGAATTCCTGGAGTCTGAATAATGTCTGCATACGACAAGCAGCAGATTGCGGAGGCCATTGCATCGGGCCGGCCCATAGAAGGGGAGGACTTAAAGGGCCTCGACCTGAGCAGACTCGATCTCGGGGGCGCGAACCTGCGCGGGTCGGATCTGAGAAACGTCAACCTGTCGGATACGAACCTTGAAGAGGCGCACCTGGAGCGCGCGAATCTCGAAGGCGCGATCCTGTACAAAACGAACTTGGCCGGTGCCCATCTCTCGGAGATCACACTGAAGGACACAGACCTGAGCTCCTGTATTCTCACGCGGATAACCGCCCTGGACAGTCACTTCCTCAGGGTGACCTTCAGCGGTCAGGACATGTCGAAATCCAAGCTGACGGGCTCGACGATCATCTGCTCACATCTGAAAGACATCGACCTGACGGAGTCGGACCTCCAGAAGATGAAGGTCCTGTTCTGCATCATGGAATCGTGTACACTGGACAAGTGCACCTTGAATGAATCCAACTTCTCTCTGACCAGATTCACCAAGATAACCATGAACGAATCCGGTCTCACCCAGACTTCCTTCATGTCCGCATCCATGGAAGACGTCCAGTTGAAGAACTCGATCCTCGACCGGGTCGACCTCACCCTCGTCACTGCGGAAGGCCTCGATATCACCGGGGCCATGCAGCGCGGGATCATCATGGAACGCGCCAAGGTCAAAAACCTCACCCGGTAGCAGGGTTCTTTTCCAGACCCCTTCCCCCCGTCCGCATCGTGTTCAGGCACTGTGGTCGGGAAGAAAGCTCTCCTGTCTACAGTGCAATCGATGTCTCATAGGCGTCCCGGATGGCATCCCGGGCGTTTCCGATTTCCCTGGCATCGCCGATCACGTATACCGGCGTTTGACCCCTCAGTTCTTTTGCCAGGGAATCGAAGCTCTTCATTCCCGCGGAGACAACGATGATATCTATGTCGCCGAATTCTATCGGTGCTCCGTTCCTCTCGGCGTAAACGGTCTTTCCATCAACCTTTTTGATGTGCGTGCGGTCGCTGAACACAGTCCCTTTTTCCCTCATCATTCTCAGGGACAGATTTTTTGCGATCATTTCCATATCTTCTCCGAAATCAGTCGTTCTTTTGACGATGGTGATCCTGTTGTTTCGAGGAAGAAGCGCCGTTGCGATGTCCACACCGATAAGCCCGCCTCCGATGATCAGAATGTTTTTGTTCTCAGGGATATTTTCCTCGCGCAATATCTCGGCCCAAAAATATTCCTCCAGTCCGGGAATGCTCAACCCGGCGGGCCTCGCCCCTGTCGCCAGAACAACGGCATCGTATCCTCTGCTCAGGTCCGAGGCCGTCGCTTCCTGAAAAAGGACGTTGATATTCTCTTCTCTGAGCCTCTGCACGAGATATGGGACCAACCTGCTCATGGATCTCTTATGGGGGGTGAGCGGTGCCAGATTGAACTGCCCCCCCAACTCCTGTTTCTCATACAGATCGACCTCGTGACCCCTCTGTTTCAGGACAATCGCAGCCTCCATGCCAGCCAGTCCGCCGCCGACCACGGCATATCGCCTGGATTCCTCCGCGGGGGCAAGGGCCTCCGTCTCTCTTCCTGCTCGTGGATTCACCAGGCAGGCAAGCCCTTTCCCCGATTTGACCCCGCCGAGACAGCCTTCTGCGCACGCCAGGCAGGGGCAGATGGTCCCCTTGACCCTGCCGAGGTACTTGCCCACAAAATCGGGATCTGCAATCAATGGCCTGCCCACGGCGAGATAGTCATCCGGGAACCGGGTGCGCAAGGCATCGATATCTTCTCTGGTGTTGATCTGGCCGACCACGATCACGGGGATCTGTATCGCCTTTCTGATCGCGTAGGCCATGTCCCAGACCTTACCCTTGGGAACGAACATGTGTTGGAAATACCAGGGGGGGCTTGAACAAACCGTACCGGCGGATACGTGAACCGCCTGAACCTTTCGTTGTTCCAGTACCCGGGAAAACGATGCCATTTCAGGCACGGTTATTCCTCCCGGTATCATCTCGTCGGCGCTTATCCGGGCGATGACCGGCAGGGTCGTTGTCGCCTGGACTCTTTCCAAGATCTCGAGGGGAAAGCGTATCCTGTTCTCGAAGCTCCCGCCATACTCGTCTGTCCTGTCATTGACAAAGGGCGAAATGAACTGGGCCAGGAGATACCCATGGCCGAACTGCAACTCTATTGCATCGAAATGTGCGGACTCGGCCCGCAAGGCGGCTTGCGAAAACAGATCCAGAACCTTTGCCATATCTTCTTCCCGCATCCTCACTGGGGCCGCCCCTCCGTTTTCGCAAGGCTTGTCCGTGGAAGAGACAAAATAATTTCCCGGGATATTCGGATTTGCCATCCTCCCCGGATGATTGAGGTGAGCAATGACCTTAGCCCCCGACTCGTGGAGGGATGAGGTCAACGCTCGAAGGCCCTCGATCTTGTCATCGCCGTCGATCCCCGTCTGGGTCGGGATCTCCCTGAGACCCCGATCGATATAGAACGGCTCGGGGATAACGGCTCCGAGATACTCACTCCGGCGTCTATAAAAGGCTATAAGCCTTTCGTTCATTCTGCCGCTGCCATCGCCGTATCCCAGCTTGACAGGGGCCATGATAAAATTGTTCTTCATTGGCAACATGTCTCCATCCCCTCCAGACATTCATGGCTTAAGAACGATATGTTTCCTGTTCCCCCCATTGACCTTTTCCTCTACTATCCTTTCCATGTTCGCGTGTATGAGCCGGACGGCATCGTGAATGGCCTCTGTTTTTGCCACGACGCACACATACTTTTCTAACAGCCTGACAATGTTGGGACCCATCCTCCTGCCGACCACGACATCCACATCTTTCAGCACCGAGGCCACGGACTGTGCCTTTCCGGGATCTCCGTGCTTGAAGGTTTCATCTTCCTGGTACTTCACGTTCTTGATCTCTCCGACCAGTCTTTCTGTGCCGTTTGAAAATTTAAAGATGAGAAACGTTTTTGCCATGCCGAAATGATCGTTGTTGAATTTCCTCCCATCATCGGTACTGAAAGCAACGAGCAACTCCATACATCCCCCCTATCTCCCATCAGTTAGTTTACTGACAACTGCATGTGTCTTATCTCAGCAAATCATGCATTCACTGCAAGGTGGTGAGCATCAGGCCGGTGTCCCATCCCGGCCTTTAATCCCACGGTATATGAATAAGTGCATATCATATGCCATTCGACGCCCCGGTATCCATATGTCTTTGAATACATGTCTTCTATCGCAAATGATGTTCACGAAAAGGATCGGGCAGTCGCAATAGTGCGACAGATGGAGAGAATGAACACACAGAAATGCACGTACATGGATGGAATTGGGCCGCGGCAACCTCCGGGGACGGCGAGGGTGTCCACACCTTGCGCCGTTCAGATCGCGAAAGATGCGACAGTGCCTTCCAATGGTGCTGCATCCCATTCCGACTCTTCTTTGATCCCGCTTGCCAATATACGGAACCGGTACTTCGGTACCCGTATGGCTATATCAATCGCCTGAGATGGCCTGCGAAATCTGCTCGCCGATACTCCCCCCTCCTTTCCCCGGACTGATTGAAAACGGCGGGTAATGAAATATTATGTAACAATGTTTACCATGCTCCCTCCAGTCGGTTAAGTGACAAGAAGAGCACCGGCCTTGATGCGGTTTCATGCGCGTCCACGGGGGGAGAGAATGTCGAGACATCGAGGAATGAGGTACCAAAGGAGTCGACTTTCAGCTCAAAACCAAACAAGGAGGGAAAAACGATGGCCAATCCAAGAAGTGCTGCAGAATTGGAAAAATATCTCAAAGGTGTGGATTATCCTGCGAGCAAGGATGATCTCATAAGCAAGGCCCAGTCAAACGGTGCTCCCCAAGAGGTGATCGACATGATCAACAGCCTCTCGGAAAGCCACTTCAACTCACCGATTGATGTGACAAAATCCTTCGGCGAGAGCCATTAGGCTGACACGGAAAGATTTGAAGGAAAGAGAAACAAGGAATAGAAAAGAAAAATGTCAGCATAGTATTTATGGGCATGTGCTCTGTGAAGCAGATGCCCTTTTTCTCTCTATCCAGGATGACCTCTCATTCCCGTAAGGAGCCCATCGGCGAGAAACCGACCGGATTTTCCGCTCCTGCAAAAGGTATATCTTTGCACTTGACCCCGGAAGGCTGTGGTTCCCGTCAGGAGATCATTAAGAATGTGTATGTTCAAGACCCATCGATATATAGCAGGGTCTTCAGCTCTGACCAACCGGAGAGAGGTTATCTCAATAATCTGCACCTTTAATCAATGCCAACGGTTTTTAACGGAAGCCGGCTCGTCTGCCGTCTTTCTTCCTGCATCCTTTGCTGTTTTAAGCGCATGGGACCCCCTAGCCGATCGGTCTTGATCGTGGGATTTCTACGGCACCAACCACCAAACCTTCCCTGAGGGGAAGGATATTCTCACCTGCACAGGCAGGCCGCCGTTTCAGTAAAGCACCACGGTGTCATCGCCCCCTCCTTCCACACTCCCCATGGTGGAAAGACGGCTGATCGCCTCCTGGACGCCGCGAACCTCTGCATCGAGAAACGTAAGCGCCCACGTGAAGATGTCGCCTGCCGACTCATCGTCGAACTCGTGTGTCACGCCCGAGAGAGCGACCAGCCTGCGGGTTCCGGTGAGGCGCGATATGCCGTTCTCTGCTTCAATGATCGGGGCGGTCGTGTCCGCTGTCCCGCTGATGCCGAGGAAGGGCAGATCGATGCCTTCGAGCCCCTGCTGGTCGCGTCCGAACGCAGGCAGGACCGGCTGCCCGAAGTACGGCACGTAGCCGACCGCCGCCAGAATCCGATCGTCAAGGGTGACCTGTTCCCACGACGACCCGAGGTCGAAAAATGAGGTCGTCAGGCCGGCGCCCCCCAGCAAAAGCAAGGTCTCGCCTCCCATGCTCGCGCCGAAACCGCCGATCTGTGTCTCGTCGAGGTGATTTTCCCATTGCGGATGCGTGAGGACGAGGTCGAGCGCCGCGGTTATCGAAAGCGGCCTGAGCGCCTGCATCGCCGTAAAATTCTCCAGGTTCGACGCCACTGCCAGGGCGTCGTCGAGGTCATCTATGGTGAGGTTAGAAAAGCGCAGGTCGCCGTGAAACGGGGCGATTACGACGTAACCGTGGCTCGCGATGACGGATATGGCGAAAAAGTAGTCGTCGGAGACCGGGTTGCCCATGTAGCCGTGGGAAAACGCCACAACCGGATAACGGACCGAGTCATCCGCGAACAGGGGCGCTTCCGATCCGGTCTGCATGTGCGGCACGACCAAGTCGGTCTGCGGCGGATTGAGCGGATAGTCGGGCCGGGGGTTGTCGTCCGTAGTGGGGTAGCACACGAGCACGACGAACTCGATCTCCTGCCCGGCAAACCCGCCATAGAGTTCAGAGTCTTGCGGCGCGGTCACCGTGGCGATCAGCGTATTGTCCGGGTCGGCCAGCAGATCGGTCACATAACGCACCGCGCCCTCGTCCGATGGCAGGCCTTCCCAATAGCTCGCCACATCCTCGTCCGCGCCCAGTCGAGTGAAATCCTGGACCACATTGCTGCACGCAACCGCATAGGGACCCGGCAACGGCAAGGGCTGCACGACCTCGGTCAGCTCCTCCGCGCCCGGCTGACTGCCGTTGTCGTCACTGTCGCTGCTGCACGAAGCGAAAAAAACACACAGGAAAAATACGAAGGGAGCGAGTACGGGTCTAACCGGTTCGGATGCGACCGCCATAGATTCCTCCTTTTTCAACAAACTCTTAAAAAACAACGGGATCCAGCACCATGGCGGTATGCACAAGGCAGGTGCGCAATATTTCAAGAGACGTGACCCCTTGAGCAATTAATAACTGATATTCCCTGAGTTTCAATTGGCCCCTGTCGATATGATCTTTGCCATCTGATTATATCTGTCGGCGGTCTCGATGACATCGAGGATTTTCGTTCGCACTGTTCAACGTTTTCTTATATATGAAGCGATCCGCCATGCCTGCATAATAAAAATGATTCCCGTTCGAAGAGAAACCTCCGAACCCGCAGTCCTCAAACAAGAAACCCTCCCTATCCTTGATCGTGCGCAAAGCAACCCCGGAATCTCACGCTGATAGTGTACACTGCAGGACCCATGGGAGCGGGAAAACAGGTGCAATCCGTACTTTGGTCGCCTTGATTCACGCCTTTTGAGGAAAAACAGGGCCCGGGGAGAAGCCCGATCCCGCTGTATCCCTTCCGTGCTACTTCTTCCAGAACACCGGGCTCAAGACCACCAGCACGGCGTAGACCTCCAGCCTGCCCACGAGCATGCAGAAGGTGAGGAGTGCCTTGCCCAGGTAGGGGATGTCCGCGTAGCTGCTGAAGGGTCCGACCGAGGCGAGGCCCGGCCCTATGTTGCCGACACAGGCTATCGCTGCGGAGACCGCGGTCATGAAATCCACGCCCAGAAGCGCCAGCACGAACGCTGAGATGATGAATATGAGGATATAGTAGATGGAGAACCCCACCACCGAGCTCAGGACCTCCGCGGAGACCGGGGTTTTGTCCCACTTGATCGCCACCACCGCATGGGGATGGACGAGCTTGAGGATCTCCCTGTGGGCATACTTGACGAGAATGCCCAGCCTCATGACCTTCATCCCGCCGGCTGTCGAACCCGCGGAGCCGCCGATGAACATGAGCAGCAGCAGTACCATCTGGGCAGCAACGGGCCAGAGGGTGAAGTCGTAGGTGGCGTACCCGGTCGTGGTCATGATGGAGGCCGCCTGGAAGGACGCGAACCGTAAACCCTCGCCGAGCGAACCGTACATGCCGCGGGTGGACCACAGGATGAAGAGCACGCCGACCGCGAACAGGGTGATGTACCACCTGAACTCCTGGCTCCTCGCATACCGGGTGAAATTGCCCGCCAGCGCGAAATAGTGCAGGGCGAAGCTGGTGCCGCCCAGGAGCATGAAGATGGTGATAACGGCGTCGATGTAGGCGCTGTTGTAGGCGGCGATGCCCGCGGTCTTTACCGAGAACCCTCCCGTGGCCATGGTGGTGAACCCGTGGCAGACGGCATCGAACCAGTTCATGCCTCCCCCCATGAGCAGCAGAATTTCCAGGAAGGTCAACCCCACGTAGATACCCCAGAGGAGCTTGGCGGTCTCGGTGATCCTCGGCTTGAGCTTGTCGATGGTGGGCCCGGGTGACTCGGCCTTGAAGATCTGCATGCCGCCGACGCGCAGATAGGGCAGGATCGCGATGGTGAGCACGATGATCCCCATGCCGCCGAGCCATTGAATGAGGGACCTCCACAGGAGAAGGCCCCGGGGAAGGGCCTCGATATTCACCAGGATCGTGGCGCCCGTGGTGGTGAAACCGGAAACCGTCTCGAACAGGGCGTCGAGATAATGGGGGATATACCCGCTCAGCCAGAATGGAAGCGCGCCCAGAACCCCTGCCAGGCTCCATGCGAGCGTGACGAACAGAAAACCCTCGCGGTGCCTGAGCTCGCCTGAAGGCCTATGAGAAAATACGAGCATGATCAGGGCCAAGGCCACGCTTACGAGAAAGCCCGCAACGAGGCCGGACAGATCGTCTCCGCGGGTCTGGTACGAGAGGAAGATGCACGGCAGCAGGCCCAGGGATATAAACAGGAGGCCCCTTCCGAGCAGGTTGGTCAGCATGCGAACGTTCATGCCTGCCGCCCGCACCTCTCACGCGTGTACACCGGCATCCCCCCCGTCCTCACGGTCATGGGGGCGCGCCCTGCCCGGATAATTGTCCGTGCCCTCGTTCCACAGTTCATTCCACCCTTCGTGCCCTAAAGGGATGTGTCAGAAATAGTTGAGCTTCACGCTCAGGACCTTTTCCACCTTGGGCATGGTTCCTCTCTTGGCAAAGATGATGACGCGGTCCCCTGGATCGATGACGGTATCGCCCTTGGGCGCGATCACCCTCCCCTCTCCTCCCCGGATGACGCCTGCGATGATGGCGTCTTTGGGCCATTTGATGTCTTTGATGGGCCGCTCCACCAGATCCGAAGTCTCCATGGCCTCCACCTCCAGCACCTCGGCCTCGATATCGGAGAGGCTGGTCATGGAGAAGATCTTGCCCTTCCGGATGAACTGGAGAATCTTGGCCACTGCCGCCATCCGGGGATTGACGACCACGTCGACGCCGATATCGCTCACCAGGGACACATAATCGGTATTGTTCACCTGGGAGATCACGTGGGGACAGCCGATCCGCTTGGCGAGCAGGGACGAGAGGATGTTTGCCTCCTCGTCGCTGGACACGGCGATAAAGACGTCCTGGTTGGACACCCGCTCGGCGTCCAGCAGGTCCCGGTTCATGGCGGGAATGTTCAACACCGTGGTCCGGGAAAGCCGTTCGCTCAGCTCGATGCATCGCTTCTCGTCGTGCTCGATGAGCTTGACGCTCACGTTTCTGCGCTCCAGCGCAGAGGCGAGCATCTCCCCGGTGATGCTCCCGCCGTAGATCATGATATTCTGCATGGGCTTGCGGTATGCGCCCATAAAGGTGAGGATCTCCCGATTGTCACCCTGGTCGAGCACGACGTACACCCGGTCTCCGGGAAGGATCTTGTCGCTCCCTTTCGGGATGAGGAGGTTCATCTGCCTCAAGATGGCGGCGATGAGGAAATTCATTCCGTTGGTGTTGGACGAGGTGGATATCTCCTGGAGGCTCTTGTACACCAGGGGGGAGTTGGGGCCTATCCTGAACCCGCCCAGACGGATTCTGCCCTCTGCGACCCGTACGGCATCCTGGCAGCCCGGGATATCGATGATATTTATGATGGTGTTGGCCGCTTCCTGCTCGGGGTTGATGATAAGGTCGATATCGAGATATTCCTCTTCAAAGATCTTGCGCGACGACTCATACTCCTTGTTGCGGATACGCACGATCTTGGCGGGGATATCCGCGAACGACCCGGCGATGAAGGCGGCCACGAGGTTAACCTCGTCGGAGTCGGTAACCGCGATGAGCATCTCGGCGTGCTCGACATTGGCTTTTTTGAGCGTCTTGATGCTCGAACCGCTCCCCCATATCACCTGGGCGTCGATCATCTGGGAGAGTTTGTTGACCTTGGCTTCGTCTTTCTCCACGATGTAGACATCGATGTTCTCTTCCGTGAGGCGCTTGGCGATCATGAAGCCAACCTCACCGGCGCCGATGATGAGCACGCTCATGATTTCACCTGGATGATGTCTGCCGGCAGATGCGCCTTGAGCGATACCTTTGTCTTCTGGAAACCGAGCAGGGCCTCGTCCACGTCGTCCATGCCGCAGAGAAAGGTGGGAGTGAACTCGGTGTCCCTTGCCTCCAGGATCAGGCCATGCAGAAAATGCTCGGCCACCGCGCTCGTGTCGAACCCGGGGATGCCGTTTCCGGGCAGGGCCAAGCACACGGCCTGCTTCTTCAGGTTCACCACGGCCCGGGCCATGAGCCGGCCGGCCTCGCGCATCTTTGTCTCATCGAACTCGCCCATGGGACCTAGGCCCATGAGCAGAAAGCCCTCCGGCAGGGCTGCATCGAACCCGCACATGAGCACCTTCTCTCCCCAGAGACCGCTGATCGTACCGGCCATGAGCAGCCTGGAGATGGCGGTGTCGAGCCGCCAGTCGAGAAGCCCGGTCAGGCCCCTGAGCGGCCGCTCGTCGCTGAAGTACCACAGGACCGGAAAATCACGGGGAACAGAACCCGGATCGCGGGTATCAACCAGAATCTTCATCAGACGACACCTCTGTCCGCACCCTGTCGAGAACGCCGTTGGCGAAGGCGGGGAAACGGGGAGACCCGAACTTCTTGGCCAGCTCGATCCCCTCGTTGATGGCGACCTTGTAGGGTATGTCCGGTTTGAACACCAGCTCGTAGGTGGCGATGCGCAGGATGTTCCGGTCCGTGGTGGACATCCGGCTCACCGACCAGTTTTTCGACGCCGCCTCGATGAGCTCGTCGATCCGGTGCAGGTGGGTATACACCCCGTTGATGAGATCGTGGGCATAGGGCACCACGTCCCTGTCCTCGACGAAATGGCCGATAAAGTCCCCGAGCGTCTCCTCGGTGTGGTTCTTGGTGATATCGACCTGGTACAGGTACTGCAACGCAATCTCTCGTGCCTTGGTCCGGATTCTCATGCCCGTTTCTTAAATCTGCGCGTAGAGATCCATCATCTCCAGCAGTGCCATGGCGGCATCGAAGCCCTTGTTTCCGGACTTGGTGCCGGCCCGCTCGATGGCCTGCTCGATGGTGTCGGTGGTGAGCACCCCGAAGACCACCGGGCAAAGCGCCTCAAGCGAGACCAGGGCCACACCCTTGCTAACCTCGGAGGCCACATAGTCGAAATGCGGGGTGGAGCCCCTGATGACCGCCCCGAGGCAGATGACGCCGTCGGCCTTCTTCGCCCGGGCAAGCCTCTTGGCCACAGGCGGAATCTCGAAGGCCCCGGGAACCCGGTAGACCGTGACGTCCTTTTCCTCCACCCCGTGCCGCTTCAGGGCGTCCATGGCGCCTTCGATGAGCCGCGCGGTGATGAAGTCGTTGAACCTGCTGGCAACGACCGCGACCTTCTTCCCCTTGCCGATAAGCTTCCCCTCAATCACGCCTGCCATCTATACGACCTCCAGTATGTGTCCCATCTTCTCTTTCTTGGTCTTCAGATATTTCTTGTTAGTCTCGGTGGGAGGAATCTCTATGGGCACCCGTTCGACAACCTCGAGGCTGTATCCCTCCAGGCCGATGATCTTCTTGGGGTTGTTGGTCATCATGCGCATCTTCCGCACGCCCAGGGCCACGAGGATCTGGGCGCCGAGGCCATAGTCCCGCAGGTCAGGGGCGAACCCGAGCTCCACGTTGGCCTCCACGGTGTCCCTGCCGTTCTCCTGGAGATGGTAGGCCTTGAGCTTATTTATGAGCCCGATCCCCCTGCCCTCCTGGCGCATGTACACGATCACGCCCCTGCCTTCCTCCTCGATCATCTCCATAGCGCGGTGGAGCTGATCGCCGCAGTCGCAGCGCGCCGAGTGGAACACGTCGCCGGTGAGGCATTCGGAATGGACCCTCACCAGGACCGGTTCGTCGGGGTTGATGTCACCCTTCACCAGCGCCACGTGCTCCTTCCTGTCGACATCGTTCTCAAAGCCGATGAGCTCGAAATCACCGTACGGGGTGGGCATCTGTGCCCTCACGGCCTCCCTCACCAGGATCTCGGTCCTCATCCGGTAGGCGATGACGTCGGCGATCGTGCATATCCTGATGCCGTGCTCCCTGGCAAATGCCTCGAGCTGGGGCCGTCTGGACATGGTGCCGTCATCGTTCATGACCTCGCAGATGACGCCCCCCGGTCTCAGGCCCGCCATCCGGCACAGGTCCACCGATCCCTCGGTCTGGCCGGTACGCACCAGCACCCCTCCTTCGCGGGCCCTCAAGGGAAACACGTGGCCCGGGCGGGCGAGGTCTTCGGGCTTCGTGCCTTCGGCAATAGCGGTGCGGATGGTGACGGCTCGGTCCGCTGCGGAAATGCCGGTGGTCACCCCCCGCTTCGCCTCGATGGAAACGGTAAAGCCGGTGCCGAACTGGCTGGTGTTGTCACGGACCATCAGGGGAAGATCGAGACGGTCCGCGATCCCGGAATCAAGCGAGAGGCAGATCAGGCCCCGTCCGTATTTCGCCATGAAATTTATGGCCTCCGGGGTGACAAACTCCGCGGCCATGGTGAGGTCGCCTTCGTTCTCCCGACCCTCGTCATCCACGAGGATGATCATCCTGCCTTGTCTGAGTTCCTGTATCGCTTCTTCAACTGTGCACGTGGGCATGACTGCTCCTTATAGATATCCCTGCTTCTTCAAGAGGTCTTCCAGGGAGGTGCCGCCTTCCCTGTTCAGGAGCCTCTCGACATACTTGCCGATCACGTCAAATTCGAGGTTTACCCTATCACCGGGTTTTTTCAGTGTCAAGGAAACCGCGCCCGCGGTGAAGGGAATGATATTCACCGTAAAAACATCCCCCTGAAGCTCGTTTACAGTGAGCGAAATGCCGTCCACGGCGATGGATCCCTTTTCGATGAGGTAGCGGGCGAATTGTTTGTCGAACCGGATGCCGATGCGGATCGACTCGCCGGACCTGTCCGCGCTCCTGATGGTCCCCACCGCGTCCACGTGGCCGAGCACCAGGTGCCCGCCGAGCCGCGTAGAGAGCGTCAGGGCCCGCTCGATGTTCACCTTCGAACCCGGTTTGAGCGAGCCCAGGGTGGAGCGCGACACGGTCTCCGCCGAGGCGATGGCAATGAAGCGACCCTTTTCGATGGTGGTGGCGGTCAGACAGATGCCGTCCACGGCGAAGCTGTCGCCCTCACGATCCTGCGAGAGGTCCATCCCCGTGTCCACGCAGAGCTCGAACCCCTGCTGATGGGGCCGGATGCTCACTACCGTTCCCATGGCCTCGATAATGCCTGTGAACATGTCAATCCTCCAGACGGGCCGAGACGAGCACATCGCCTCCGATGATACTGGCACCTGTTACCACGAGGGGAAGAGCCCCTGCAACCGTGTCCGGAGGGTCCCAGGCCACCAGGGGAACACCGCCGCCCAGGAGCTTGGGCGCGACGAAAACAAGTAGCTCGTCGACCATCCGGGAACGGATCAGGCTCGAGAGGATCGAACTGCCCCCCTCCGCAACCACCGCATGCAGTCCCATGGAGCCGAGCTCCTTGAGAACGTCTCCCCAGGAGAAACGGCCCGACTCATCTGCGGGGAGCCGGACGACCCGGCTTCCGGTACCCTCGACCTCGGGCCTGCTCCGGGGCTCCCCGGCGGTGAAGATCACGGCACGCTCGCCCAGACACCTGGCGTCGGGCGGGATCGTGTATCCGGGGTCGATGACGATCCGGTAAGGATCTCTGCCCCCCTGCCGCCGGCAGGTGAGCAGCGGGTCGTCCTTCTCCACCGTGCCGATGCCCACGAGGACACCGTCGGCATGGTCCCGGAGCTCGTGCACGTAAGCCCTGGATTCTTCCGAGCTGATCCACTTGGAGTCGCCTGACGGGGCGGCTATCCTGCCGTCCAGGGTCATGGCGGCCTTGACGATCAGATACGGTCGCTTGTGCCGCATCCAGAAGGTGTACCAGGCGATGAGCTCGTTGGTCTGTTTCCGTGCCGCGCCCACCTCCACCTTGATTCCCTGCTTGCGCAGGATCCGGATGCCGCGGCCCGCCACGATGGGGTTGGGATCGACGCATCCCACTACGACCCTGGCGATGCCCGCCTCCATAATCGCATTTACGCAGGGGGGTGTCCGCCCGTAGTGGGAGCAGGGCTCCAAGGTCACATAGAGCGTGGCGCCCCGGGCAGCCGTGCCCGCCTGCCTCAATGCGAACACCTCGGCATGGGGCTCGCCCGCCCTGGGGTGAAAACCTTCGCCGACGATGCGCGAATCCCTGACCACGACCGCGCCCACCGGCGGGTTGGGGGCGGTTCGACCGAGGCCTTTGCGGGCGAGCGCGACGGCCCGCATCATGTACCGGGTATCGCCCTTCATGACCCGTGCTTGTCGAACCCCTTGATCTCTTCCATGAACTCCTTCACGTCCTTGAACTCACGGTACACCGAGGCGAACCGGACATATGCCACCGGGTCTAACCGGTGCAGGGCATCCATGACCTTCTCTCCGATGTAGGTGGAGGGAACCTCACGGTCCCATTTGGCTTGAATGTCATGGAGGATCGAGTCCTTGACGGCGTCGATGTCCTCGATGCTCACGGGCCTCTTCTCGCAGGCGGTGATGATCCCGGCGGTCACCTTGTTGGGATCGAAGGCCTCCCGCCGTCCGTCCTTCTTCACCACCATGGGCATGGATTCCTCCACCTTCTCGTAGGTGGTGAACCGGTACGAACAGCGGATGCATTCCCTCCTGCGCCGGATGGAGCTCCCGTCCCGGCTTATCCTCGACTGGATGACCCTGTCTTCAAGCCCGGAGCACCTGGGGCAGCGCATGGATTATCCCAGTCCCCCGTAGATGGGGAACCGGCCCGAGAGGGCCTCCACGTCTTTGCGCACCCGCTCGATCTCCTCAGCGTCGCCCTTGGCGTCGATGACCCGGGCGATAAGCGCCGCAACCAGCTCCATCTCGCCCTCCTTCATGCCCCGGGTGGTGAGCGCCGGGGTCCCCAGCCGGACACCCGAGGTGACGAACGGGCTTCTGGTCTCGAAGGGTATGGTGTTTTTATTGACCGTGATCCATGCCTGGTCGAGGAACGCCTCCGCGTCTTTGCCCGTGATATCCTTGTTCGTGAGGTCCACGAGCATGAGATGGTTGTCGGTGCCGCCCGAGACGAGGGAGAAACCCTTCGAGGTCAGTCCCTGCGCCAGGGCCTGGGCGTTCTTGACGATCTGCTGCTGATACGTCTTGAACTCCGGGGTCATTGCCTCCTTGAGGGCCACGGCCTTGGCCGCGATGACGTGCATGAGCGGTCCGCCCTGCATGCCCGGGAACACCCGGGAGTTGAGCGCCTTCGCATGTGCTTCCCTGCAGAGGACCATGCCGCCGCGGGGCCCGCGCAGGGTCTTGTGGGTGGTGGTGGTGACGAAGTCCGCATAGGGCACGGGGCTCGGATGAAGGCCTGCGGCGACGAGCCCCGCGATGTGGGCCATGTCGACCATGAAGTAGGCGCCCACCTCGTCGGCAATCTCGCGGAATATCTGGTACTCGATGACCCGGGGATAGGCGCTGGCGCCTGCGATGATCAGCTTCGGCCTGTGCTGCCTGGCCAGCGAGCGCACCTGGTCGTAGTCGATGCGGTGGGTGTCTTCTCTCACGCCGTAGGGGACCACGTTGTAGAACTTGCCCGAGAAGTTCACGGGGGAACCCATGGAAAGGTGCCCGCCGTGCGGCAGGCTCATGCCGAGGTAGGTGTCTCCGGGCTCCAGGATGGAAAAATAGACCGCCATGTTCGCCTGGGAGCCCGAGTGGGGCTGGACATTGGCGTGCTCGGCTCCGAAGAGCTTCTTCGCGCGTTCGATGGCGAGGTCCTCGGCCACGTCCACGTACTCGCAGCCGCCGTAGTAGCGTTTCCCCGGATATCCTTCCGCATACTTGTTGGTCAGCACGCTGCCCTGGGCCTCGAGCACGGCCTCGGACACGATGTTCTCCGATGCGATGAGCTCGAGCTTGTTCCTCTGGCGCCTGAGCTCGTCCATGACTGCCTTGTACAGTTCGGGGTCTGACTGTTTCACGTGTTCATAACTCATGTACAACTCCTGTCTCGTATGATATTCCCGGCAAGTTTCTCGATCTTGTCCAGCCTGGACTGGTGCCTCCCTCCCTCAAAGGGGGTCGCGAGCCACACGCGCACGATGTCCTGCGCCACTGCGGGCCCGAGAACCCTCCCTCCCAGGATGAGGCAGTTCGAATCATTGTGCTGGCGGGACATGCGGGCGGTATAGGCATCGTGGCACAGCGTGCCCCTCACCCCGGGGACCCGGTTGGCGCAGATGGACATTCCGATCCCGGTCCCGCAGACGAGGACGATGCGGTCGCAATCTCCACAGGCAAGAGCGGAGAGCGCTTTTTGCGCATAATCGGGATAGTCGACGGACTCCGGGGTATCGGTCCCCAGGTCCAGAACCTCGCAGTCGTGCCCGGCAAGAGTCTCTTTCACGAGATCTTTCAGATCCAGGCCGCCGTGGTCGCATGCGATTCCGATCTTCATCCCCTGTCCTTCCCCAGGATCAAGGCAACATTCTGCCCGCCGAAGCCGAACGAATTGTTCAGGCAGTAAGAAACTTCCGAGTGTAGCGCTTTATTCGGAACATAGTGTAGATCGCACTCAGGGTCCGGGTTGTCAAGATTTATCGTGGGCGGTATCACGCCGTTTTGCAGGACCATGACGCAGATGACCGTCTCCAGCCCCGCAGCGCCCCCGATGAGATGCCCGGTCATGGACTTGGTGGAGTTGACCGGCACCCTTAAGGCGTGCTCACCCAGCGCCATCTTGATCGCGCGCGTCTCGATGGAATCGTTGAGCGGGGTCGATGTGCCGTGGGCGTTGATATAGCCGATGTCTGCCTTGTCGATGCCGGCGTTCTTCACGGCCTGCTCGATGGCATATACCACGGCGACGCCTTCAGGGTCCGGGGCCACCACGTGATAGGCGTCCTGGCTCATTGCCGAGCCTTCGAGCACGGCCAGGATCTCGGCCCCGCGTTTCTTTGCATGCCCGTATTCCTCCAGAACGAGCACCCCGCCTCCCTCGGCCATCACGAACCCGTCCCGGTCGAGGCTGAAGGGGCGCGACGCCTTTTCGGGCGCGTCATTCCTGGTGGAGAGCGCCCTCATGGCGGCGAACGCGGCCACGGAGAAGGGGGTCAGGCACGCCTCGACGCCGCCTGCCAGCATGCAGTCGGCCTCGCCGTACATGATCAGGCGTGAGGCAAGGGCCAGCGCGTGGCCGCCGGTGGCGCAGGCAGAGGTGATCCCCATGCCCGGTCCCTTGGCCTGAATGCGTATGGAGCATTCGGCCGAGCCCATGCTGGTGATAAACATGGGCACCGTGACCGGAGACACCCTCCGGGCACCGCGGGTATGGAATGTCTGGATCTGGCTTTCGATGGTGGACATGCCGCCCGAGCCCGATCCGATCATCACACCGATCCGCTCCGGAGGATAGGAGCTCTTATTGAGTCGTGCGTGGTGATATGCATCGAGACCGGCGGTCACCGCCATTTGAGAATACCGGTCCATGTGGCGCAACTCTTTGGGCCCCAGATACCGGCTCGGGTCAAAGCCCCGGGCACGGCCTCCGAACGTGACCGGCAGGCCGGAGAATTCTTCGATAGGCTCTATGCCTGATGTTCCTTCGATAAGGTTGTCCCAGAGTCCGGCAACGTCGCTCCCCAAGGGTGAGACGACTCCGAGACCCGTAACAGCGACCTTTCTCAAGGGAGGATCATAGCCTCGCATTGACGTAACTGATGGCATCCTTCACGTACTTGATCTTTTCCGCCTCGTCATCGGGAATCTCGATATTGAATTCCTCTTCCACGGTCATGATCAGCTCCACAAGATCAAGGGAATCTGCGCCCAGATCGTCGGCAAAGGACATCTCCGGGGTTATCTCAGAGACATCCTTATCCAGCTGCTCAGCGATGAGTTGAATGATACGCTGTGCTACATCCACCATAAGATAAGCTCCTCCTTTATCTTTCTATACAATCATGATCTGAATCAAGTATAGAGCCCGCCGTCGATAACAAAGACCTGACCAGTGATATATGAGCTGAGATCAGAGGAGAGAAAGGCAACGAGCCCGGCCACGTCTTCCGGACCCCCAATCCTCCGCAGCGGAACCTGCTCCAGAAGCGCGTCGATATCCAAGTCTCTGGTCATATCCGTCTTCACCAGACCCGGCGCCACGGCGTTCACGAGTATACCCTTGGAACCCAGCTCCCTTGCAAGGCTCTTGGTGAAAGCGATGAGCCCTGCCTTCGTTGCTGCGTATACGCTCTGCCCCGGGTTACCGCCCATACCCACGATTGAAGAAACGTTGATGATTCTTCCCTTTTTTTGCTTTAGCATAGTTCGTGCAGCGTGAAAAGAACAGAAAATCGACCCTTTAAGATTCGTGTCCATCATGGTATCGACATCTTCGGCCTTTATCCTGAGCAGCAATGAATCCTTTGACACGGCCGCGTTGTTCACCAGGATGTCGATGCGCCCGTGGTGCTTGACGATATCCTGAAAGGCCTGTTTCACCTGACCTTGGTCAGACACGTCAAAGGCGTATTCCTCTGCACTGCCGCCGGCGGTCCGAATCGCTTCGACCACGTCACGGGCCACAGCGGCATTCTTCAGGTAGTTGACCACCACGTGCGCCCCGCAGGATGCGAGGGTTACGGCGATGGACGCGCCGATTCCCCGCGACGCGCCGGTGACGACGGCAACCTGTGAGCTCAGATCGATCTTCATTTGGGTGTGATCACCTCCACCTTGGCCTGGGGAACGATCCTCTTTACCAGCGAAGCCAGCACCGACCTGGGACCGATCTCGATGAAACGGTCGATCCCCTGATCCGCGGCATATCTGACCGACTCTTCCCACCGCACGGGTGAAACGAGCTGCAGCGCGAGGTTTTCCCTGATCTTTTCCGGATCGGACTCTTCCCGCGCCGTGGCGTTGAAAACGACCCGGGAGCGCGGCCTTTCGAACCGGACGCCCTTGAGATACCCCCTCAGGACCTTCCCGGCAGGTTCCATGAGCGGGCAGTGGGACGCCACGGCCACCCCCAGGGGCGCTACCTTTCTGGCCCCGTTTCCCTTGAGCACGAGCGCCGCGTCCTTCACCGATGACGCGTCACCGGAGATCACCACCTGACCGGGCGAGTTGAGGTTTGCCACCCACACGTTCTGAACCGGCTCGATCAGCCGGGCCACATCGTCGGCCGGGAGCCCCAGCACCGCGGCCATGGCGCCCGATCCCCCGGGCATGGCGTCCTGCATGGCGCGGGCCCGCCTTTCCACCAGGGTGTAGCACTCGCGCACGGGTATGGCCCGGGAAACAACCAGGGCCATGTATTCGCCCAGGCTGTGGCCCATGGCAACGGCAGGTCGATCCAGCCCCGACCTCTCCCACAGGGCCGCGGTCACGGCAAAAACGGCTTTCTGCGCGTTCGTGGTCTGCCTGAGCGTATCCTCAGGCCCGTTTTCCATGAGGCCAATCAGCGCATCGTCTCCCGTCCACCGGAGATCGAGGCCCGTCGACATGCCGGTGAACTGGCTGCCCTGGCCGGGGAATATCAGGCAATACGGCATTGAAGGGCCTATTCGGCCTCGGCTACCTTGATGACCTCTTTGCCCTTGTAGTACCCGCAGTTCTTGCAGATCCGGTGGGGCAACTTGGGCTCCTGGCAGTTCGGGCAATATGAAGACGCCGGCTCGCTGATGGCGTCATTGGCCCTGCGCTTGTCCCTTCTGGCGCTTGAATGTCTCCTCTTTGGAACTGGCATTGCTTTACTCCTTCCTGATCTTTTCTTTGAGCTCGGATAATTTCTGCAGCCTGGGATCTACCGGTTTTCCCCCGCAACGACACGCTTCTCGATTGAGATTCGCCCCGCATCCCGGACAAAGGCCTTTGCACTGTTCGTCGCAGATGAACCTTAAGGGCAACGCCAGAACCAGCTCGGAGGCAATGTAATCGCCGAGACGGATCGTCTTCCGATAATACCCTGTCGTGCTGCTCGTTCTCTCTTCTTCGAGATTCTTCGACATCTCCGGTGACGCGGGCATATAGCTTGTTTCCAGGTGGAGGTCCACCGGGTAGGTCATGGTTTCGAGGCATCTGGCGCAGAACGTCTCGATCTCGCCTTGCACATCCACGCCCACATGGATGTCTTCAGAGTCCTTCTCCCGCTCCACCACGTAGTGGATGATAAACGGTTCCTTCACGACGAGATCCTTGTTGCGGAACACCTCGCCCACGGCCTCGGGCACGACCATGACCTCGTTTTCCACCCCAGCCTCACCGATGGTCTCAGGGGATATATGGATGTCTTCCATCCTCTTTATCTTTTCCACAATAGCACTTGCTACTATTTCATACTCATGCTTTTGTCAAGCAAACATGGCCGTCGCAACCTCGTGTAAGCAAAAAAGAACAGAGATATTTTCCCCTGTGACGGCTCGTGATTCATTTCCTGCTCTAGCGGCAGGAATTTCCGCGCGAGCCGGACAGTCGAGGCACGCCTTTGGGATATTGACATCTCGATGACGCCCGTATAGGGATAGTGCACATGGTGAGTGGATTAACGACATGGATTGACGGCAGATTCGTCGACTGCACCGAGGCCGCGGTTCCCCTCCTCTCCCACAGCTTCGGCCGGGGTTCTGCCGTGTTCGAGGTGATGGCGGTCACCTCCACCCCGAAAGGCCCGGCCTTCTTCTGCCTGGAAGAGCATGTGGACCGGTTCCTCTTCAGCGCCGGCCAGACCTACATGGAGCTCCCCTTTTCCCGCGGGACCATCAGGGAAGCCCTCATGGAGCTGGCGCGGATCAATTCCGTCACCAGCGGCCTCGCCAAGTTCTTTGCCTACTATCCGGGTATCGAATTCGGCACCACCCCCTCGGGCAGGGTCTCGGTCGCCGTGTTCTGCCTGAATTACACAAGCTGCGGCATTGCAGAGCCCTCGGCCGGCACCAGTGTGTCCGTGGGAATCTCGTCCTACCGGAAGCTCCACCCCCTGACCACCGACGTCCATGCAAAGGTGGCGGGGAACTACGTAAACGGGTATCTGGCCCGCATGGAAAGCCGGAGCAGGGGTTTCGACGAGGCACTCATGCTGGATGCGGGCGGCCTGGTGGCGGAAGGCCCCACGTCCAATGTCTTTTTCGTCAGGGGCAACGATGTGGAAACCCCCACGGAAGAGAATGTTCTTCCCGGCATCACCCGCAGGGTGATCATGGAGGTCTTGGATGACATGGGCCTGCCGGAGAAACAGGTCCATATCCGGCCCGGAGATATCCAGCAATACGACGAGGCGTTTTTCTCCGGCACCGCGACCCCGGTTCTGCCCATCCGTTCGATCGAGCAGAAGACCTTCGTCTGCCCCGGTCCCGTCACGCTCGCCGTCAGGCGGAAAATGGAAGAGGTGCTTCAGGGGGGATCGCCCCGGTACGAGAAGTACCTCACCCTCATTCCCAAAGGCTGAGCCACGCCGCGACCACCGTCACTCCGGGCGAGGCCGCGTCTCATAGGCCCGCGCCGCGTCGCACGGGGCCTACCCCCGCTATCCTCCGCATGTTCCCGGCTATTCGCTCTTGACAACACTCCTGAATCATCATAGATACTGTGATCGTTCCTCGGTAGCTCAATCGGCAGAACGGGTGGCTGTTAACCACTAGGTTGGGGGTTCAAGTCCCTCCCGAGGAGCCAAACTTTCAAGCCGTCATACCCTTCATTCGTACGTCTCTGCAGCCGCTTCGCTTCCCGTAGTCCGACGCCGTATATCCCCGCTTCCCGGCATGCACCAGCGAACTGTCCCTTTGCACTTGGCCGGAGGGGCTCTGTTTTCGATGGAGTACCGACCTGGTACGGCCTGTCGGACACTTGGGGTACCATGACCCTAACTATGGTGACAAAACCCTTCCGGATAGGAATCCTGTCCCCGTTCCCGAAACTCGCCCCTTGAAGCATATCTCTCCATACCTGCTTATTTTACAGCATATTACGGTGATTCGTCACCTTTTGTACTTCTTGGCACGAAAATAGCTATTCTTGTGATAATACGAAATATCGAGGAGAGAAGGTCATGGAGGCTGCAAGGAAAGTCCTTTTCGCGTGTGCTTGCGGAGCCGTTACGGATCTGTCGTGCGATGGGTGCGGGAAGCCCGTGTGCAGCATGTGTGCCACCAGACAGATCGTCTCTTTCGACCCTCAGGTTATCGAGATCAGACACTACTGTGCCGACTGCAGCGAAGATGAAAGAAGGAATACCTGGGAGAATCTCTACTGGGAGACCCCCGTGACCCGGTATTCGTGATCCGGCGCCCAAGGGGTCATCGACAAAGGACAATTTCGCGCAGGGAAGCTGTTGCCCGGGAGGAAGCCCGTCACCCGTCACGTACGGCACCACGAGGGCTTCCTTCTACCTTAGCGGCATGCGGCGCGGTCGATCTCGGTTTTTTTCTGCAATAAATCTGAACCCGTCCCCGATTCCACGATTCCACCCGTCCCCGATTCCAATGAATTTATTTATGCATGCCCCGGCAGGTTGCCGATAGTGAAGACAAATGGATACCGTATTCAAGTTAGAAGACATTACGTTCCCTCTCCTGGTGAAAGACACCATCGAATCCCTCTTCACCGGGATCATCTTCGTCTCTTCGGATCACTGGAAAAAGGGCCTTATTTTCCGTGACGGAATACTCTGCGCCATTCAGTCGAACAAGACCGAAGAGCTTCTCGGCAATGTCCTGGTAACCCTGGGGTATATCACGGAAGAGGAAAGTGAGGAATCCCTCGCCCAGTCCCGGATCGAACGCAGGAAACAGGGCGTGATCCTTCTGGAGATGGGAAAGGTCGAGCCCAAGGCCATTACCGAGGCGCTGAAGGTACAGTTCGAAAAACGCTTTGTCGACATCTTTTCCTGGGAGACCGGAACCATCCAGAAGGTCGTGAAAAACACCATCGACAAATCGCCCGAGATGACCAGGCCGGAATTCCTGCGCATGGTGAGAAGGGGCATCATGGATCAGACCCCCTTCTCGGTCGTCATCTCTGCACTGAGCCCCCATGCGGATGCTGTTCCCAAGAGGCGATCCGACGAAATCCCCCCCGACCTGGGCGTCACTATGGACAATTTTGACCAGTTCAAGGTCTCCGAGCTGCTCCTGCTGGGGCAGGACCCGGCCCACGCACTCCTGGCCCTCTACTGCACCGGTCTGGCATCATTCGAGGAAAGCAAGCACAAGGCAATTATCGAGCACCTGAGAAAGGTGCTGCGGAAGATCAAGGACCAGGATCCTTTCCAGACGCTGGGCGTGGACAAGGCCATCTCTGAAGGCGGGCTCAAGCGGGCGTATATCAAACTGGTGAAGCAGAACCACCCCGACATCTATTCCTATGCGGACGATCCCGAGGTGAAAAGGCTGGCCACTGAGGTATTCACGGAGATCCAGAAGGCCTATACCGTTGTGAACCGGATCAGGGAAGGCAAGCCCCCGGAGGAAAAGAAGGGAATCGATCAGGAGCTTCAGGCCGAAATATTCTATGGCCAAGGCATGGAGGCCATGAAGGAGAAAGACTACAGCAAGGCCCTGGACAGCTTCAGGCTCTGCGTGAAGATGAAGCCCGAGGAGCGGGTCTTCACCGAGGCATACGTCAGGGGGCTCTTCCTGCGGTGGCAGAACACGGGCAGGGGCAACAGCATCGAGATCAAATCGGCCATACGCGAAGGGGTGCAGAAATTTCCCTCCTCGGACGCCCTCTATGTGGTACTCGGATGGGTGCTGAAAAAAGAGGGGTCCAACAAGGCGCCCGACGCCTTCCGGAAGGCCCTGCAGATCAACCCGAAAAACACCGATGCCCAGCGCGAGATGCGGCTCTACACCATGCGCTCCAGCAAATGACCTTTCCTAACCGCCAGGCAAGTCCGGTATTGCCTCGTCTTCTTCCAGGAGCATCCTGACCCGGGGCGGGAGATAGAGGTAGTCCCGGTTCACCTGTGAGATGGCTTCCAGGATCAGGCGGTTGCGCTCATGAAACGGGGCCTGCGCATCGTAGACCACCATGAGTTTCTCCTGCAGCCTGCATACCCCGCCCTTGCGGTTTATCCGGTCTTCGACGATCTCTATGCCTGCATTGACGGCCGTTTCATAGAGGAGCCCGAAGAGCTCCTTGTGATTTCTGAAACCCTTGCTCTCAGCGCTCATATCCTTCCGAAATCGTCCTCGATCCTGACGATGTCATCCTCGCCGAAGTAGTCGCCCTGCTGCACCTCGATGAATATGAGGTCCTGCAGTCCGGCATTCTCGATCCGGTGCTTTGCCCCGCAGGGTATGTCGATGGCTTCCGAGGGGCCCAGCTCGACCGTCCGTTCTCCCACGGTCGCCACGGCGCGGCCGGAGATAATAATCCAGTGTTCCCTTCTCTTCCCGTGATATTGGAGGCTCAGGCGCTTGCCGGGCAGGACCGTGATGCGCTTGACCTTGTGGTCGTCCCGGTCTTCTGAGAGGACCTCGTAATTCCCCCAGGGCCGGTGCTCTGTCTGTTTGCCCAGCGCGAGAACGCGGGAATACACGTCCAGATAGAACCTGACCCGATCTCCATGGAAACTGCCGATGTCCGGAACCGTCCTGAGCCCGGTGAGCTCCCGCGTCCCTTCCGTCACGAAAAAGCATGGTCCGGAAACGGCCCTGCATATGAGGGACTCGGTATCGGTGATCTCACCGGGGAGGGACGACACGAAAGGAATGCGCGACAGGCCCGCGAAGAGGAGACCGCGGCAACCGGAGAGGTTGTGGATGAGGTCGCAGCAGGCAGCGCTTTTCAGGAAAGAGAGCCCCAGTGCCAGTGACTGGTCTTCCGACAGACCATCTGGCATCACGAGGACGTCAATCCCGATCCCAGCAGACTTCAAACCCTCTACGAGATCGTTATGACGCCCGGTTTCCTCAAGAAGAATGCCGACTTGTATGCCCATTCCCCCTCAAATGCCCTCTTCTACAAGAGAATACCTTCGAACAGCCGGTACTGGCAAGAAAAAAGAGGAGACATCGCTGTCTCCCCTTTCTTCATTCTTTCCTTGAAGGGGTTGCTTTACCAGCCTTTTCCAAGAAGGCTTTTCAGATCAGTTTGCCGCCTCCTGCTCCTCATCGTTTCCGGACTTGTTCGTCTTCTCATCGAGTCCGGCGGCCTTGGCGACGAGTTGTGCGATATCAAAGGCCTGGAGCTTCTCGGAGAGCTCGAGCTCCTTGATGCCGTCCGAGAGCATGGTGTAGCAGAAGGGGCAGGCCGTGCATATGGTCTTGGCACCCGAGGCCTCGGCCTCCTGCGTGCGCTTCTGGTTGATCCTCGTGCCCAGATCCTCTTCCATCCACATCCTGCCCCCGCCTGCGCCGCAGCAGAAGCGCTTTGCGTGGTGGCTCTTCATCTCCACCAGACTTCCGGACTTCAGGGCCTTCAGGATATTTCTCGGCTGGTCATAGATCTTGTTGTACCTGCCCAGATAGCAGGAATCGTGGTAGGTGATGGTGCCCAGGTTCTCGATGGGCTGCTTGAGCGTGATCTTGCCCTGCTTGATGAGCTTGTCCAGGATCTCGGTGTAGTGGAACACCTGGAAGCTGCCGCCGAGCTCCTTGTAGTCGTGCTTCAAAGCCGTGTACCCGTGGGGGCACATGGTGATGATCTTGTTCACGTTGTATGCCTTGAAGGTCTCGATGTTGGCCATGGCAAGGGCCTGGTAGACGTATTCGTTCCCGATCTTCTTGGCCGAGTCGCCGCAGCAGCCTTCCTCGGTGCCGAGGATGGCGAAATCGAGCCCGGCCGCCTTGAAGATCTTGGCCAGTGAGACGGCCACCTTCTTGTTCAAGTCGTCAAACGCACCCGCGCAGCCCACATAGAAGAGGTACTCGGCCTCGCCCTTTTCCGAGAGCAGGGGAACGTCGAGTCCCTTGGCCCAGTCGGCCCTGGTATGGGCGCCGATGCTCCACGGGTTGGAATTGTTCTCCATGCCCTTGAAGACATCCATGACCTCGGCCGGGAAGTCGGACTCCATCATGACCAGATAGCGCCTGAGGTCGATGAGCTTCGGGAACTGGAGGATGTAGGCGGGACAGGCCTCCACGCAGGCCATACAGGTGGTGCAGGCCCAGATGGTGTCCTTTTCGATGCCGTCGCCGATCAATGCCGGGCCGGTATATTCCTCATCAGGAATGATGTGGTAGTTCCCGTCGGCGTCCAGGGCGAACTTGGCCTTGTTTTCCATATAGGTCCGGATGTTCTGGATCACGTCCCGGGGCATGAGCGGTTTGTCGGTGTTGAACGCCGGGCAAACCTCCACGCACCGTCCGCAGCGCATGCAGGCCTCGGTGTCGAACAGGTCTTTCCAGGAGTACTCTTCCAGATTGTGGATGCCGAAGGTCTCGGCATTCTCGAACATCTCGGGAGGCATCACCCTGATGGGCGGCTGCGGTGTATCGGGACGCAGGAAGATGTTCACCGGCGTCATGACGATGTGAAGCAGCTTGGAGTAGGCGATGAATACGATGAAGCCCAGGGCGCCGATCACGTGGGTCCACCAGAGCACCACATGGGTGTCTCTCAGTGCATCCATGCTCATGCCGGAAAACAGGAACGCCACGGTCCTCCCCACCGGCGAGAACCAGATGTACGGATTCATGGGGCTGGCCGGGTCGGTCTCGGTGGCCTGGATCCTCAATGCCTCGACCACGAACCCGGTCACCAGGATGGCGAGGATGAACCAGAGAATGACCTTGTCTTCGGCCTTTTCGTCAAGCCACTTGGGTTTCATGAAATACCGCCGCGCCATGGCCATGAGTATGCCCACGATGGCCACGAATCCGAACACGTCCGCAAACAGCGACAGGCCGAGGTAGAAATTGCCCTCCATGAACCACACGTGCCAGATGGGCCAGATGACGTCGGCCTGAAGAAACACGATCGCCGTGGTGATGGCCAGCGCGACGAAGCCCCAGAAGATGAACAGGTGGAACACGCCCTGATAGGGCTCGCGCAAGATCTTCCGGTGCCCGAACACATCCACCACCATATACCAGAAACGGTCCCATGCATTATTGACCCTCTCGACATCGGAGCCCTTCGCGCTGGTGACCGCCTTCATCCGGGTGAAGAACCCGCTCTTCGCAAGGCCGTGGAAAAACAGCAACAATGCTATGACAACAAGCACATAGAGGAGGACCTGTTCCGTGGGAAATCCAGGTCCCAAGATATTCCAGAATACCTCTCTTGAAATTTCCGCTCCTGATCCGTGCATTGCAACCCCCCTGAATCTTGTTTTCTGCGGGGTGATAAAAATCCACCCCGCAATGTTTACTTCTTAGCCCTTCACCTTCTGGATCTCGGATATCAAAGCCGGGACCACATTGAAGAGGTCGTCAACTACACCGTAGTCGGCCTTCTGGAAGATCGGGGCCTCGGCATCCTTGTTGATGGCCACGATGACCTTGGAGGTGCCCATACCAGCCAGGTGCTGGATGGCGCCGGAGATTCCGCAGGCGATATAGAGGTTCGGGCTCACGGTCTTACCGGTCTGGCCCACCTGGTAGGAATGCTCTCTCCAGCCTGCGTCAACCGCAGCCCTGGACGCGCCGGTGGTCGCGGTGGGGCCGAACAGCTTGGCCAGATCTTCGAGCATCTTGAAGTTCTCGGGCCCCTTCATCCCGCGGCCGCCGGATACGATGATCTCGGCCTCGGTCTGGTCGGGCTCGTCGGTCTGGGCGACCTCGATGCTCTTGACGACCGCCTTGATCTTGGAGGCGTCGAGACTGACCGCCGCCTTCTCGACCGCTCCGGCGCCGGCGACTTCCTTGACGGCAAACGAGTTGGGTCTCACCGCGATGACCTGCGGGTCGGCCACGGCCTCGACCATGGCATACGCCTTGCCGGCATATACGGGCCTTTTGGCAACGACCTTGTCGCCTTCCTTCTTGAGGTCCACGCAGTCGGAGATCGCACCCACGCCGAGTCTCGCCGCGACGGCGGGAACCAAATCCTTACCCTGTGCGGTCGCACTTGCAAGAATGACTGCCGGGCTCACCGTGTCCGCCACCTGTTTGAACGCCTGTACGTATGCCTCGGTCACGTAATTTTCGTACTCGGGTCCGTCCACTACGTATACCTTATCCGCGCCGTACTTTGCAAGCTGAGAGGCGAGTCCTTCCACGCCCTTGCCGATCAGACACACGGCAACATCGCCACCCAGTTCCTTGGCCTTGCTCGTTACCTCAAAAGAGCCTTTCTTGATCTCGCCCTTCTGGACTTCCGCATAAATAAGTGTACCTGCCATGTTCGTATCCCCCCTTTATTAGACAATCTTCACTTCTTCATGAAGGATTCTCGCGAGCTCTTTCGCCTTCGCAGCCGCATCGTCACCCGCAATGACCTTCCCGGCCTGGCGCGCAGGCGGCAGGGTCATCTCTTTGACAACGGTCTTGGGACCTTCGCTCGCGCCGAGGTCTGCAGCCGTTTTCACGTCGACGGGCTTCTTCTTCGCCTTCATGATGCCGGGAAGAGAGGCATACCGGGGTTCGTTGAGACCCTTCTGGGCCGAAAACACGGCCGGAAGCGGAACCTCGACAACGGCCTGACCGCCCTCGATCTCCCTGGTCACGGTCGCCGTGCTCTTGTCTGCCGCCACCTCGAACTTGACCACCATGGTAATCGCGGGAATGCCGAGCATCTCGGCCAGCATCGCGGGAACCTGCGCGGCGTCGTCGTCGATGGCCTGCTTGCCCATGAAGATGGCGTCATACTGCAGCCCCTTGATTGCCGCCGCAAGCGCTGCCGCAGTGGCGTACGGATCCGCCTTGTCGTAGTAGGCTGCGTCGTTGACGTGCACTGCCGTGTCAGCGCCCATGGCAAGGCCGGTACGGATCGCCTCGATGCCCCTGTCCGGTCCGAGAGAAACGATGGCCACGGACCCTGCCTTCATCTTCTCTTTCTGCCGCAGGGCTTCTTCAACGGCGAATTCATCGTACGGATTCATGACCCACTTGATTCCTTCCGTCACAATACCTGCACCCTGAACTTTGATCAGAGTCTCTGTATCAGGTACCTGCTTAATACAAACAACTGTATTCACATTATCCTCCTTCCTACATATTTATTAGCCTTGAGGCTTGTTGCCATATCATTACGCGGCCGCGACAAACCGCCGCAACCCGGCCCGGACAGGGGAATGGGGTCACCTGTCCTTGAATTCGGGACTGCGTTTCGTCAGGAAGGCATCGATCCCTTCCTTGGCATCCTGGGAGACGGCAATCCGTCCGAAAGTCTCCGCCTCGATGAGCAGCCCCTCTTCGAAGGACACCTCCAGACCGCCCATGACCGCGTCCATGGCAGCGCCCACAGCCACCCTGCTCCTGGATGCGATGGTCCGTGCAAAGGCCCGTGCCTCCTCCATCAGTCTGTCGTGGGGCACCACCCGGTTGACCAGGCCCATCTCGAACGCATCGCGCGCGCTGTAGTGCGAGCCGCTCAGGATCATCTCAAGTCCCTTGGCCTTGCCAACGATCCGCGGAAGCCGCTGGGTGCCGGCAAACCCCGGGATGATCCCCAGGGTGATCTCGGGAAGACCGAGCCTGGCCTTGTCGGACGCGATCCTCATGTGGCAGGACATGGCAAGCTCCAGGCCTCCTCCGAGGCAGAACCCGTTGATCACCGCGATGATGGGCTTGTCCGCTTCCTCGATGGTGTCCATCATGCGGTAGCCCCGGTTGGAAAGTGCGATCCCTTCGTCTACGGCCTTGAAGCCCTTCAGCTCTTCTATGTCCGCCCCGGCAACGAATGCCCTGCCCCTGCCGGTGAGCAGAATGACACGGACTGCAGGGTCTGCAACCGCATGGAGGACGGCCCTGGTGATGTCTTCCTTTGTCTTGCGGCCCAGGGTGTTCATGGGCGGGTTGTCGATGGTCATCACGGCAACGCCGTCTGAGTCCACCTCGTAGGTACAGTTTTCGAAGACACTCTCTCCCTTGAGGAGACCGCCCAGCAACGCGGGGGCAGTGAACCGCTCGGGACCGTACTCGCACGAGAGGGAGCACAGGAGGTCGTTCACCGCGTCCCAGCCCACGTCCTCGGCATAGTGCAGAGGACCCCAGGCGGCCTTGGTGGGGAAGTTGGTGCCGTAGACCATCCCGGTGTCGATGTCATGGGCCGTTGCCAGGCCGTCGGAGAGAATCCACAGGGCCTCCCGGATCTGCACGGCCAGGAGCCTGTCCGGCGAAAAGGCGAGGTCGCTCTGCGGGTTGTCTTTTCTCCAGTTGTTGAGAAACTGCTCCACTTCCTTGGACGGGACTTTCTCGCCCGATGAATAATCGTAGAATCCCTTGCCGGCCTTCTGGCCGATCATCTTCTTGTCCACGAGATGTTTGAGCAGCTCCGGGATAGGGGCCCGGGCGGGGTATGCCTCCTCGAGTGTCCTGGATGCGTGCAGGCCCACGTCGAGCCCGACCAGGTCCCACAGGGCAAAGGGGCCCATGGGCATGCCGAAATCGACCATGGCGTCGTCGATATCTTCCATGGTGCCCTCATCCTCCATGAGGGCCAGCACCGCCTCGTTCATATACGGGATGAGTATCCGGTTCACCACAAACCCGGGGCCGTTCTTCACCTTGATGGGTACCTTGCCGATGACCTGGGAGAACTCCATCATGATGCCCACGGTCTCCCTGGAGGTGTTCTCGTCGTGGATCACCTCCACGAGCTTCATCACGTGAGCGGGGTTGAAGAAATGCAACCCTGCAAACCGTGATTTGTCCTTGAGCTTGGCCGATATCTCGGTGAGCGAGAGCGTGGAGGTGTTCGAGGCAAAAATGGTGCGCCCGGGGCAGATCTTCTCCAGCTCGGCGAACACGCCCTGCTTGATCTTCATGATCTCCGGGACCGCCTCGATGACGAGATCCACGTCCTCCATGAATTTCTTGTCGTAGTCGACCGATCCGGAGAGGAGGCCCTGCATCTCATCGGCCTTCTTCGGATCGAGCTTTCCCTTCTTCACCTGCTTGTCATAGATTTTCCGGGACTGCTCCAGGGCCTTGTCGATAAACTTCTGCTCGATATCCTTGACAAAACATTCGATACCGGCGCTCGAGAGGAGATGCGCTATGCTCCCCCCCATTGCTCCACCACCGATAACGGCGGCCTTTTTTATCTGCATCATACTCAACCTCCTTGGTTTCAGGCTTTCATTCGTTAATGCTTCACCAGCCCATTCAGAAAAGAGTTGCCGACCATGGTGGCAACCTCATGCACATCAAACCGCTTTCTTCTGGCGGTAACAAGGTATGTTGAGAGCTCATCGAGAGATCCGAAGATCATTCTCGCACAGATGTCCGGTTTCATATCGGCCCTGAAAATTCCCTGCTCCTGACCCTGAGCCACGACATCCGCGATGATGTTCAGATAGGCGAGAAAATGCTTGTTCTTGTATTCCCTCATGAACTTGTTCGACTGCCTCAGCTCCACCTGAATGACCTCTGCGAGGGCCCTGTCGGACTCCACCATGTTCAGGTGGTTGTCGCAGAACACGATGATCTTTTCCCGGGGATCTTCGTTATGTTCGATCTTTGATTTTACGGTTATGATAATCCTGTTGAGCTCTTCCTCAAACAGGGAGATAAGTATGTCGTCCTTATTCTTGAAATATAAATAAATCGTGCCGTCAGCGACATGAGCCTCGCGTGCTATCTCTGATACCTTGGAGTTGTAGAATCCCTCCATGGCAAAGACATGCTTTGCAGCGTTCAGTATCATTCGATATTTCTCTTCGCCTCTCATCTGGTCCCTTCCTTAACTATTCAATAATAACCTTTCATCCGCTACCCATTCTCAATTCCACATCACAAGGGAGGCCCGGGCCCGCCCGGAGCCTCCCATTTTTGCAAATACTGCCTAGCCTATTTTCTTTCTGTTCGTTACGAGTTCATCCACGACCGACGGGTCGGCCAGCGTCGAGGTGTCGCCGAAATCTGAGAAGTCGCTGGCAGCGACCTTCTTCAGAACGCGACGCATGATCTTGCCGGAACGGGTCTTGGGGAGGGCGTCGGCCCACTGGATGATATCGGGAGTCGCGATGGGGCCGATCTCCTTTCTCACGTGAGTGATGAGCGCCTTGCGGAGCTCCTCGGTCTTCTCCACGCCGGTGTTCAGGGTGACGTATGCGAAGATGCCCTGGCCCTTGATGTCGTGAGGGAAACCCACGACCGCTGCCTCGGCCACGTTGGGGTGGGAAACGAGAGCGCTCTCCACCTCTGCGGTGCCCATGCGGTGGCCGGATACGTTGATGACGTCGTCGACTCTGCCGGTGATCTTGTAGTAGCCGAGATCGTCGCGCTCAGCGCCGTCACCGGTGAAGTAATTGCCCGGGAACTGTACGAAATAGGTCTCTTTGAACCTGGCCGGATCGCCCCATACGCCCCTCATAATTCCAGGCCACGGCCTCTTCATGCAGAGGTTGCCCCTTCCGACACCCTGGATCTCCTTGCCCTCGTCATCCACCAGGCATGGCTCGACGCCGAAGAACGGAACCGTGGCCTTTGCCGGTTTGATATCGATCGCGCCGGGAAGCGGGGTGATGAGGATGCCGCCCGTCTCGGTCTGCCACCAGGTGTCTACGATGGTGCACTCGCCGCGGCCGATGAGATCATAGTACCATCTCCAGGCCTCGGGGTTCAGCGGTTCGCCCACGGAGCCCAGCACTCTGATGGATGAGATGTCGTGCTGCTTGACCCAGGAATCGCCCTCTTTCGCAACGGCTCGGATGGCGGTGGGTGCTGTGTAAAAGATGTCGATGCCGTACTTCTCGACAACGGCCCAGAAACGGCCATAGTCCGGATAGCTCGGCACCCCCTCGAACATGATGCTGGTGTTGCCGTTGGCAAGCGGCCCGTAGACGATATAGCTGTGGCCGGTGACCCATCCGATGTCGGCGGTGCACCAGTACATGTCTTCGGGATGGCAGTCGAACACGAGCTGCTGGGTTATGGCTGCATAGAGCAGGTAGCCGCCGGTGGTGTGCATCACGCCCTTGGGCTTTCCGGTGGAGCCGGAGGTGTAGAGGATGAACAGCGGGTCTTCGGCATCCATCTGCTCGGGCTCGCAGTACACCGGCGCCTTGGCCATGAGCTCTTCGTACCAGACGTCCCTGCCCTCTTTCCAGTTCACCTTGGTGCCGGTTCTCTTGACCACGATCTGCTTTTCGATGCTGGGCGTCTCCTCGAGGGCCTTGTCCGCATTGTCCTTCTGCGGAACGGCCTTGGCGCCGCGGTAGGTGCCGTCGCAGGTGATGAGAGCCTTTGCGCCGCAGTCGTTCACCCTGTCTCTGAGCGCCTCCGCCGAGAAGCCGCCGAACACGATGGAGTGAATCGCGCCGACCCTGGTGCAGGCCAGCATGGTGATGGCCAGCTCGGGGATCATGGGCAGGTAGATGGAAACGCGATCGCCCTTTTTCACACCTAGGCTCTTGAGCACGTTGGCGGCCTTGTTGACCTCACGATAGAGGTCCTGATAGCTGAACGTCTTGCTCTCGGATGGATCGTTGCCTTCCCAGACGATGGCAGCCTTGGTTTTCTTGCCGCTCTTGACGTGGCGGTCGAGACAATTGTAGCTCACGTTGAGCTTGCCGCCTTCAAAGAACTTGACATAGATGTTGTCCTTGAAGGAGTAGTCCATCACCTTGTCCCACTTCTTGAACCAGTCAAGCCTCTCGGCCTGCTTGGCCCAGAAAGCCTCGGGGTTCTCGATGGACTCCTTGTACATCTTCTCGTACTCGGCCTTGCTCTTGATAAAAGATTTCTCCCTTACCTTTGGAGGAACAGGAAACAACTGTTCTCCAAAATCCTTGGTATCCTCAGCCATGTAACGCCTCCTTAAGAGTAAAATTTGCTTTGCATCTGCACTATATAACCAAAGAGGTCGGCAAGGTCAAGGAAAAATGAATGATCATTCAGAATCGCCCGGCTTGGTCTCGCACGTTTCGCTTGTCCCCGGGTAAAACTGTGATATAATCTAATCTATCTGAAATTATCAGTCGGGGAGTCAGCATGAAGAGATCCTTTATATGCTTGTTTTTCCTTTTATTTTTTATCTATTCCAGCCCGTCTCATGCCATCGAGGTGGTGGTCGAAATGACGGGTGCCGAGGATTTCGTGCAGCTCAAAGACGGCATCCAGAAGACCATCGCGGCCCGATGTCTCGCCGCGAATGCGCTCCCCGGAGATGGGGCGACCCTCTCGGTTTCCCTCATGCAGCTCGGCGAAACCATATCCTTTGACGCGGTGCTCGGTTCGCAGCCTCCCCGGGCGTTTCACCGCGACCTCGGCTCAAGGGGTGAGATATCCGGGATAATCGACCAGATGATCGAGAAAATGGTCATCGATCCGGACCGGGCGGCCGCTGTCCCCTCCCCGGCCCGGGTACCGGAGGAAAAACCCCTGGTGGAGGTCGCAGCCCCGCCGACGATCGAATCCGGGATAGAGCTTCCCTTCGTTGCAACATCCCTGGCCATGCTTGGCCGCACCGTCTTTGTCAGCGACAGCAAAACCCTCTACCGAATGGAGGGAGAACGTGCCGTGCCCTGCTGGAGCACGCCCGGCAGCGCCAGAATTTACCGGATCTACCCATACCAGGACTCCCTGCTCATCGTTACCAACCGCCGGGAATCGTTCCACACCTATCAGATCAGGGATTTCAAAATCGTGCAAAGCTGGGAGCGCTGTGTGATTCCCCTGGGAGATACCCTTGTCGTGTCCCGCCTCATGACGAACCTCATGTTTTCGGACGGGGTCAACTACTGGGAAGATCCCGTGACCGGCGCGGGCGAGGCCTATGAGTTCCCTCAGGGGTTCGACTTCGTCTCCGCGCGGGCCGCAGACGTGGTCCCCTCGCAGAGTGGGCTTGAGACGATCGCGTTCGACAAGCTCGGACGCGTCACCCTCCTCAACGGGAAGAATCCGCTGTGGGCCTCCGAGACCAAGCTGGCTACACTGCCGCTGTACTTCGAGAGCAAGGTGGACGAGCCGGATGCCCGGTACTATCTGATGCCGAGGATTCTCCCCTATGAAAGCGGTGTCATCACTATCGCCAACGAACAGGGGCCATGGAAATTCCTGAGAAATGTAAAGTACTATGAATCTTCGCGTATTCTGATGCTTGATCCCGGAAGTTCAGGAGACGGCGAGAGGGACCTGGTGACCATCAGGAACCACTACTGCGCGGACATCGCCCTGGACGAGGGCGACCTCATCGTGCTGGTCGTGAAAAAATCCACAAGCCTGATGCAACGTATCGACCTGTAAACCCTACAGGGGGAAGAGGCCCTTTTTCTTTTTTTCGGGTTTGGACTCTTTGTCGAGCTCTTCTTCGAGCTCCTTGTTCTTTACGCTCAGGTCTCTGCTGAAGTCGGGGCAGTGAATGCCTGCACCCTTCTTGAACTTTTTCTTGCAGTCTTTTCTCCAGGCACATATTGGGCATAAGCTTCTGTCCATAGTCATAAATCTTTAATAAATTGCCCCCTTGATGAAGTCAAGGAGAAACGGAAAAATGCCGGGAATCTTAACGAATTATCCATGATGTCGTATCACCGTGAAAGGTTCTTCAAAGGTTCTGCGGCCCGCGGCCTCAGAAGTGGCATTTCCCTTCCGCCTTTCCCGCGCCGGCTCCCGTGGCTGATCAGCCCTGACCGATCAGCGGGTCCGGCCGGTCTTTTCTAGGGGAGATATTCCGCCAGGACCGTGAGGCACCGTTCGGTTACGCCTTTGTGCTGCTCCAGCAGTCGACGGGCCTCCTGCGCCATATCACGATACCCCTGTGGACGCGTGAGTGTCTCGATAACGGCATCGGCGAGCCCCTCTGCGCTGCCGACCGGCACCGTACACCCCGCGACTACCTCAAGCGCCCAGCTGAAGTTGTCCATGTGGGGGCCGTGAATCGTGGGCACCCCCCAGGCAAGGGGCTCCAGGATGTTCTGTCCCCCCAGATCCGCCAGGGACCCTCCAACGAACGCCGAATCCGAGGCCCCGTAAAGATCGAAAAGCTCACCCATGGTGTTGACGATCACCAGGTCCACCTCGCTTTTCATCTCACTCTTCATCTCACTCTTCAGGCACCACCGGTATGCTCCCCGGTCGGCGAGATCCTTTATGAAGGGGATCTGCTCGGGATGCCTTGGAACGAGAATGGAGAAGAGGCCGGGAACACTCGATGCAACCTTTGCGAGAGCGGAGAAGACCATGCCTTCCTCGCCTTCCCTGATGCTCCCCGCGATGAAAACCGGCCGCTGTCCGGCCCCGAGAACTGCCCTTACCTCCTGCCGCCGGGCCGGATCGACGTCCTGAATACCGTCGAGCTTCAGATTGCCCACCGCGTGGACATCTCCGGCCCCCAGGCGGGTAAACCTGTCGCCGTCATTCTCGGATATAGCCAGGATATGAACGTCATGGAGGATCTCCTCGGCAAGGGGCGAAAACATGGAATAGCGCCGGAACGAGCGCTCTGTCATGCGCGCGTTGACGATGACCGCGGGTATTCCCATGTCCCTCGATTCGAGGATCATGTTGGGCCAGATCTCGGTCTCCACGATAATGAGCAACCTGGGCGACAGTGCCGAGAGGTAGCGTCTCATGATCCACGCCGAATCGAAGGGAAAGGGGAACACCAGGTCGAGCTCGGGAATGGACGATGCGACCTGCCTGCCGGTGGCGGTCATGGCGCTCAGGCAGATGAGCACGTGCGGCTTTTCCCTCCTGAGGGTCTTCACCAGCCCGGTCACCGCCCTGACCTCCCCCACGGATGCCGCGTGAATCCAGATGAGCGGCAGGTGGGCGGGAATGTCGGGGAGCACGAGGCCGAGCCGACTGAGGATCGTGCCCCTGAAATTCGGATAGCGTGAGAGAACCACTCCGGCCGGCCACACGAGGAAGGCCGTGAGCACCCGATAAACCGCTGTCAGAATGAGTCCCACGTTCTCAAAATCCTTTCTTTGTCTTCAGGGGTATTGATCTCCAGAAATTCGCCCGAAGCGAAGATCACCTTGATGGGTATGCCGTTTTCCACTGCCCGGAGCTGTTCGAGGGACTCCGCGATCTCAAGCGGCGTCGGGGCGAGCGAGGTAAATCGTTCAAGCGTTTCCCTGCCGAACCCGTATATGCCGATATGCTTCCAGGGATCGATACCGGTCCCCGGTCTCTCATAGGGTATGGCCGCCCGGGAAAAATAGAGGGCATATCCTCTCAGGTCGCAGACGACCTTGACGCAGTTGGGATCACGGTACTCGTCGGGTTGTGCCCTCGCGGCCACCGTCACCATGGGGCACCCCTGCCTGAGCTCCCGGGAAACCTCCGAGAGTGCGACCGCATCGAGCACCACCTGATCTCCCTGGACATTGATCACGGCATCAGCGGACAGGCCCCTTACGGCCTGGGCCACCCTGTCGGTGCCGGATCTGCAGTCGGGGCTCGTCATGACCACTTCAGCGGTGAAGGACCGCACCTCTGCGAAGATGCGCCCATCGTCGGTGGCGACGAGCGCCTCGTCGATATCCGGGCACGCGCTGACCTGCTCGAATATCCGTCTGATCATGGTCTTGCCCTTCACGTCGGTCAGGGGCTTACCTGGGAATCGGGACGATTCATACCGGGCGGGAATGACGGCGACCACCTTCATCTCAGGCAAGCTCTCCTTCGCGCTTAAGTGTTTCCAGAACCTCCACATGCGCATCGCATGACCTTTGATCATAGAGCACCATGCGCACGAGCTGAATGCCCGTATCGTCCGAGAGGTAGTCACGGAAGGCCAGAATAGCTACCCGGGCCGCATCGCGGAGAGGGTAGCCGAATATGCCGGTGCTCAGGGCGGGAAAGGCGATCGACTTCACGCCGTGGCCGTCCGCGACCTCCAGCGAGCTGAAGTAGCATGAGCGCAGGAGCACCGGGTCGTCCGGGGACCCGGTGTACACCGGGCCCACGGTGTGGATGACATACCTGTTCGGAAGGCGGTGACCTCCCGTGATCTTTGCCTCGCCCGTCCTGCACCCGCCGAGCGTGGAACACTCCTCCCACAGGCCTTCTCCGGCAGCCCGGTGAATGGCGCCCGCAACACCGCCCCCGGGCGCAAGCCTGCTGTTGGCTGCATTGACCACGGCATCGGTGTCCTGTGCGGTAATATCCCCCACCACAAACTGCAGACTGGTTTCCTTTATCCGTAGCTCTTTCACGTCGGCCACCTCCTCTTCAGGGCGTACACGAACAGACTCAATGACCGTCAAACGAACTAATTATTCTTACTATACCTGAACACTCCTCATTTCAAGCCTCCAGTCCCGATCCCTCCGCCTTGTAGGGAGCTTAAGGGAGAGCACCACAACTACTTGACACGCGTCACGGAAAGATCATATCCAGACAGGGAAACAATCCACTATAGAAGGAGTGAGTCATGGACCTGAACGCTCTGATCGACAGGATCAAGAAGCGAGAAGACTATCACAGGGTCGGGATGATCCTGTGCCACAACGGTGTGGTGAGGGGAACATCCAGAGACGGTTCGCCGGTGAGCGCGGTCGATGTCGCGGCAGACCGCGAGACCATCCAGGGAATCGTGGACGAACAGAAGAAGCGCCCCGGCATCGTCGAGATTCTCGTGGAGGTGAACGAGGGCAGGCTCGAGGTCGGCGATGATCTCCTGACCATCGTGGTTGCAGGCGATATCCGCGAGCACGTGATCCCGGTGCTCGCCGATACCCTCAACAGCATCAAGGCACAGGGAACGCGCAAGCAGGAGCATCCGTAAAGAACCCCTCCATGGAGGGGCCGTGTCCCGGGGCCGTCCATGGAGGCGGATTTCCCCTGAACGACTTCCACCCGGTGACCGGATCTTTCGGCCGTCCGGCATTCCGGGGACCCTGTGGTTTGCCTCGTCGGTCATGTATGCGATCGTGCGGCGGCATCGGTTCGGTGGTCATCCTCATATTATTGTTCTCTCCGGCCGGATTCGTCATCCTCGTCGGTTCGGAAACAGACGCCCTGCTCGAGCATTACAGCCCCAAAGGGAAGCGAACGGATGAGAGAAAAGAAGGTGAACGCGCAGGCGACAAACCCGAGGCCCCTGGCGCTGTTCCGGCAAGGTCCGGGTTGCCGGCCTCCGGCTACATTCTCTTCTGGGCCTTGGCCTTGAGCTTTCTCAGCTCGACAATGAGATTGTCCTGATCATACTTGCGGATGAGGTCGACCATCGCCTCTTCGAAAAAGTCGTTGAGATTGCGGTCCAAGAGAACCGACAGGGCCCTGAACTCATTGAGAATCGGCTCACTCACCCGGGTATTGAACGCGACCTTTCTTGCCATAATACGAGCCCTATCATGCTTGCATTCATCATGTCAATACTGCAAGTAATATTGCATATATCCTGTGTTGCCAGGTTGCCGACCATATTCCATATGATGGTTTTCTTGCAGAAAAGACGGCATCATCCACCTGTTCACGGGCGCACATGGAGGCCGCGATGAGGATATACCCCGCCTGTTTCCCTTTACGAGTCCCTCCTGATACTATCATGATCAACCTCTCTTTGATATCATAAAGAAGACTTAATATTCAGACATTATCTCTGATCCTGCAAATCCTCCCGAGCATCGATCTCGGGAGAAGGGACCCATTGCTCTCCTCCTTTCCAGATGAGAGGATGCGGGGAACGAGAAAGAAAACCGGAGAGGAACGATCTCGATCCTGCGGGATTTCCGGCGCTTTCAGCCGAGAACGCTTCATTGACCTTGACTCCACCCGAGAGGGTATGATAGCTGATCAACGTTGCATGGGGCCGTAGCTCAGTTGGGAGAGCGCATGAATGGCATTCATGAGGTCGAGGGTTCGATTCCCTTCGGCTCCACCAATTATGTAATCATGCATGAGAAAGATTGTGCCCTCTTCGTTGATGGGCACTTTTTTTTCTTTTCACCGCGTGCACACCGCTGTTTCTTGTCGGATCATTCGACTTACCGTTTCACATCGTTTCCTTAAGAAAACCCTGTGGCCTTGTGGTGCTGACGCATGACGCACTTGGACTGCACCACCCGAAGCCCGGACTGCCTCACCTTGCCGGCTGCCCTGTTATGCACCGGGCCCTGCTGCATCCACACCGCCTTCGCACCGATCTCCACGGCATCGTCCACCATGCCGTTTCCTGCCCCGTCGCTGCGATGCAACAGGGTCTCATCGGGAGAGAACGCGCCGGGCAAGGCCCTGCCGCTATCTTTCCAGGTGAACCGACACGGGCGCTGACTGAGCGATGGTATTGAAGACCGGCGAGTGCTGCTGGGCGAGCTGGACCAGCTCCTGCTTCTGCTCGTCCGATATGTCCGCATCTATCTTGAAACCCACGCGTATCTGCTGATACCCTGCCCTTACCTCGTCAGATATCCCCAAAAATCCCCTGAGATCGAGATCTCCCTCGTACCAGGACTGCACGCCCTTGAGGCTCAACCCTTTCGCCGATGCATAGGCCACCAGGGTGGTGGTGAGGCACCCGGAAAGGGCCACGAGAAGAAACTCGACCGGATTGCGCCCGTTGTTGTGCCCCATGAGCACCGGGGGTTCATCCATGTCATAGGCCTGGGGAGGACGCTGGGTGTCTTCCTCGAGCGCACCGTAGAAATGCCGGACAGTCCCCTGGCAGTATGTGCCTTCCACCCACTGGTTGGTCGCCCTGAACCTGAACTTGGCGATCTCGGGATTCTCGCGAATCTGATCGATGGTATTGAGCAACTGGGTCACACTCATGCCGTTGACGTTATGTTCTTCGGTCATTTTTCTCTCCTGTAGGCCCGGGGCCTTGAAGAGTGCCACCGGTCCACATGCCCTGCATGGGCCTTCAGGTATGGTCCTGGCTTGTAGAATCTGTCGTTGAACTCGGTGTCCAGGTACTGTGCCTGCAGGCATGTCATGACGAATATCGAGGGCGCCGTTGCCGGAAATCTGCCGAAGGTGTCGAACACATACTGCGCATGCCGGGCGATACATTCGCTGAATTCCTCACTGTGCACCGGCGCGGTGTACCGGACCCGCCGCGGGTCTTCCCAGGACCCCGGGAGTATCTGGATCGAACGGCCCGTCCATTCAGGACATGCACGCCTTCATCATCGGGAAGAAAGGTCACGCTCGTTTGAAACCCCGCTGCCGAGGGAAAGGTCCGGGTACTCAAGCCATCCGATTGAGCCGCTTCTTCTTTGAGGATAAGAATACCTCCGCCCTTGCCCTCGTCAAGGGGAAGTCTGCCTGGGGAAATGGAGTGATTCCGGTAATCCTCCATCACCTGCCGACCCCTTACCCCGGTTGACGACGAGACATCGCCCGCAGACCTCGACAGGGAAGGTTCGAGAGGTGCTCTCCCTGGAGAATTGCCTTGACAATCAGTGATTTATCCTTACAAAAAAGGGAAAAGGAGAGAGAGAAGATGAACAACCCCGACCTTGCCAAGATAAGCGATCTCAAAGTGGACCAAAAAAGCCTCTACCGCGAAGAGGTGTTCACCGATATGAAGTACGCCACCATTCGCCAGCTCACTCCGGTGCTTCCCGACGGGCAACGGGACGGCAGGCGCAACGTCCTCTACTTCGGCCACACGCAGATGGTAACCCCGGGAGGAGCGCTCCCCCTCCAGTTCGAGATTGAGGCCAAATCTCTCAAACAGGCAATGGACCTCTTCCCCGAGGCGGTGAAAAAGGCATTCGAAGATCTCGTGGAGGAGATGAAAGAGGCACAGCGCCAGTCGGAATCACGCATCGTGGTCCCCGGCACCCCTCCGGGCAGCAAGATCACGATGCCTTAGTACTCCAGCGGGAATCAATGGTGCACATCAGACGGTCTTCGGACACCCCCCTTGTTTGACAGACGGTTCATCCGCTTGCCTTATGGAAGTCCATTGCGGCGGTACCAGACTCTTCCCTGATACAAGGATTCCTGGTTACGGGACCCTGATGTTCGATGCCGAAATCGTGGTTTCCTGGGATGGCGATCCCCCTTTCCGTATCAGAAAATAGTGCATGATGCCTTGTTGCCATATTGCAGCGTTGCCAGCTATATAGCATTTATATAGGGATTACCGCTTCTTTTATGAGATGGTCGTTCTTTGCCAAGATGGATTTCGCAAAGGAAGACACGGAATACTACCCAAGTGAAACCGGCGCGTCTCACCGCAGGCCGGGGTATGGATGAAATGCCTCTGGAATGAACTGCCTCTAATGTTCGGATTTCAGGGCTATCTCCCTGGATGAATACCTTGTCTGCTCGAGTTCGATGGTATCTGCCAGAATCACGGTTGCAGGCGGGTTGCCGAACGGCGTGGGGGCGTTGCGGTAGGTGGCCTGGCCGATCCGGATTTCCCGGCCCCCGACCCGGAACACGGGATTGCCCATACCCGCGCAGGTATCCTGCATCTTCTTAAGGGCCTTTCTGCGCGAAGCATCAGTCATGATCAGCCGGATATCCATGGCGCTTTTCAGGGCCTCACGCATATCGGGGTGCGTGCTCCCCGTGAGGACTCCGTGTTGCCCTCCAAGGACGTCGGCTCGATCGAGCGGTATGCACGTTACTGTTGCGTCTGCGAAACCGTCGCCCTCCGAACTGTCCCATGCCACCAACATGTACGACTGGTCAACCTCGGCAACGGCCTGGGCCGTCAGCACATAGCCGCCGTTGGCGATGGTGATGCAGTGCCCGTCTTCCGAGATCTGTGTCGTCGATGACATGCACGCCAGGTTGCATATCAACGCGAGAAACAGGTAAGAATAGTTATTCATTCCGCTTCCCTCACAACCAGGAGTCCCTTTCAGTCATAAGAGGAATGACTATGATTCTCTATCGATATTTCTGCAGAAAAAGTTTAAGGATTTGCGAGAGAAAATAATGCGGCGCTCCCACGGCATACACCTGTACGGAAGTGCGGCGGAGAATCTTCATGGCTCGGGGAAAGTTCTTACAGGGCCGCGTGATTTCAGGGTGCTTCCATCTCGTCGTGTTCCATGAAGCTGTAGTACCCGTTCTTGTTGAATATGATATGGTCCAGCAGCCAGATGCCCAGGGTCTTCCCCGCCGCCTTGATGGTTCTGGTGATTTCCCGGTCTTCGTCGCTGGGTTCGAGCGGCCCGATGGGGTGGTTGTGCGCAATGATGACGGCCGAGGCCCGATCGATTATCGGGTCTGCGAATACTTCGCGCGGGTGCACCTGGGTCCTGTCCACCAGCCCGATGGTGACCACCCGGCAGGCGATGACCTCGCCTGCCCCGCTGAGCGAGACACAGAGGAGATGCTCCTGCTTGCGGTCCGCGAAATGCTGGATGATGGGGAGCACGTGGGTGGGCACGACGACCTTCATCCCCTCGGGCCTGATGCGCCGCCTGCCGAATTCGAGTGCAGCCGTGATAATGGCGGCCTTGGCCGGCCCGATTCCCTCCACGCCGAGCAGTTTGTCGAGCTCCAGCCTCCCCCTGCTTTCATCGATCATCCTGAGGACCCTTCCCGACAACTCCAGAACACCGTGTCTTGCCGAGCCGCTCCCCAGGAGAACCGCCATGAGCTCGGAGTCGGACAGGGTCCGGGGGCCGAACATCTGCAGCTTTTCACGAGGGCGCTCATACTTGGGGATCTGGGATATCTTCTTCACACCGGTATACCTCCTCCACACAGTCAATCTATACGATATTTCATGGCATATCTGCAAAATACCCCTGATTCTCTGCGGAAACAAGTTTTTTCATCGTCAAGTCCGGTTGCTGAGCCCCTGCAGGAAGTACATGTATGGCAGGGGGAGAACGAACAAAAACGTTCCCTGCCCTTCCGCCGGGCTTGTTTTTTCCCGAAACGGGATTATTGAAGAATTTAAAAGGATTCCATCATTTGCTACGCATCGCGAAGCATGCGCAAACCAATGTTATGGACCTTTAACTGCAAGCATTGGACCCTTTCTAAACGGCAAGCTTGAACGGGAATCAGACGCACCCTTTAAAAGTCTTCAAGTAACGGACTAAGAAGGAGGATTCACTGCCTGATGACAAGGAGGACGTCCATGCAGTCTATCATTTCTTATCACCGGCGCCGTGGGCCCGGTATCATGGCGGTGTGCCTAATCTGGCTGGTCTTCACACTCCCGGCCTGCACCCATCTGGAACGTCCCCGCGAGGTGGCGGGCCGCTCGGAGCACCCCATCGACTGGGGAAAGAAACCGCCGGAGGCGTGCGATCGTGCCCGGCACCTGATCCAGGGAAAGCAACCCTTCGAGTGGTGGTATTTCGACGGGCACCTGGATGACGGCCGGACCTTCGTGGGCGTATTTTTTGACCCGAGCTTCACCACAGGCAAGCCAGGAGTTGCCTTTTCACTCTATGGGAAGGACTGGTCCAAGGAAACAAGACTCATGTCGCTCGATCAGGGTGACATGCGCACATCCACAGAGGATGTGCGCGTGGAATGTCCGGCAGGGTTCGTAAGAAGGCTGGACAGCGACACCTACCAGGTCCTGTGGGACATGGAGGATATCCGTGCCGAACTCACCCTCACCACGGTAGCACCGGGGTGGAGGCCCAGCGGAGGTGACGGCGTGAACGAGGCCCACCTGGACTTCTTCTGGGCCGTGCACCAGGCCAGGAACCGCATCGAGGGCACCATCACCGTCAACGGCATCACCGGGAACGTGACCGGAGTGGGATACGCCGACCACAACTGGGGCAGGAAACCGCTCAACGAGATCACCAGGAACTGGATCTGGGGACGCATCCTGGCCGGTGAATACACGATCATCTATGCAGACGTGGACTACTATGACCCTTCCATCAACTCCCGCCCGCTGTACATCGCGCGGGGATCGGAGGTGATCGTGGGATCGGGGAGCCCTACGGTGCGTCAGTGGGACTTCGCGACTCACCCGGAGCTCCGGCGGCATTATCCCAGGCAGGTTCGAATCGAATTCAGCGACAGGGACGTGAGGGCGGATATCCGGATACACTCCAAGGCCCTGGTGGAAGATGTGGACCTGCTCACGGTATCGGATCTGAGCCCCGTCGTTCAGTGGATTGCCCGCACATTCGTGGCCCGGCCCACCTACTTCCGCATCATGGCGGACTATGAAGGGACCATCACCCGGGGCGGGGTGCAGGAGGTGATATCCGGCGAATGCATGTACGAGATCATGGGATTCCAGTGATTGCCAGATCACGGGGATGCTCCCCCAAAGCGCTCTTGGAGGTGAATCTCTCGTCTCCACGGAAATCTTCGTCCAGGAGCATATTCATCTAAAGATACATCGGCATCATGCGCCCGCCGGGTGGAATGCGGCCATAGAGGAGAAAAAGATGTATCGGGTCGGAAATATTCTTACATCCAGGATAACCCTCGCTCTCCTGGTGATCATCGCGGCGCTCGTTGCCTTTCGCATAGCGCTGCCTCACCTCGTTCTGGATTACGTGAACCGTTCATTGGACTCCATGGAAGGCTATCAGGGGTATGTTCAGGATATCGATCTCCACCTCTGGCGCGGCGCGTTCGATGTACACGGGCTGGCCGTGGAGAAAACCGGGGGCAGAGTTCCTGTGCCGTTTCTGGACGTGGCCCGCATCGAATCGTCCATCCAGTGGTCCGAGATTCTCAACGGGGCTTATGTCGGAGAAATCATCCTTCACCAGCCCGAGCTGAATTTCGTCGCCGGCCCCACGGACGATACCTCGCAGACCGAGGTTCCCGCCACCTGGATAGAGGTCACGGGCGACCTGCTCCCCTTCAGCATCAACCAGCTTGAGGTGAGAAACGGAATCGTGCATTACCGCGACTTCCACAGCGACCCTGAGATCGATATCTATATGGAAAAACTCTACCTGGTCGCGTCCAACCTCCGGAACAGCCGCTCAGTGGGACAGAGCAAGTTCGCCACCGCAACCCTGTACAACCTGCCGGACAAAGGCGATCCCAAGCTCGAAATCTCCCTCAACCTCGACACCTTTGCGCAAGATCCGGCGTTCGATATGAAGTTTGCCCTGAACGATCTCGCGCTCACCCGTCTGAACGATTTCTTGCGGGCCTATGGCAACTTCGATGTGGAGTCCGGGACCTTCACGCTCTACTCGGAGATCGTGGCACGGCAGGGTTCGTATGAGGGATATCTCAAACCCCTGTTCGAAGATCTGAAGGTGGTGGACTGGAAAGAAGACCAGGACCCGCTCGAGCTGGCCTGGGAAGCCATCGTGGGCGGAGCGGCGAGCATCCTGGAAAACAAGCCCACCGGCAGGGTTGCCACCCACATACCGATAGAAGGAAACTTTGATGATCAGGAGGTGGACTACTGGACCGCTGCGATCAACCTGCTCAGGAACGCCTTCATCCAGGCCATCAGGCCCGCGTTCGAGGACATCACCCCGGGGCGCACCGTCGGGGAGTGATGCACGGCCTCTCTTGCCGTTGCCCGCCCGGCATGCCTGCTTGGGTTCTCAAGGGTGATCCTGCCTTTTTACGGGCACACCCTTGTCTTACCGTGCACGACCCCAGGACGGTGCAACATGGCCCGCCCATGGGATAACTTGTGTTATTTCCCTGTTTCACGGCACAGAAAATGGTGATAGTATATTTCTCCTGCAATTTCTTCTTACTTACATGGTGACGGGATCTCGTGGACGGATGCAGAGGTATACCCCCCATACGCAGGGGGGAACCCTGTATCGTGAAAATTTCTTAAGCGAGGAGGTGTTCTATGGCATTCCGTGACGACACGCTGTGCGGGTTCTTCCATACCCGAGCGCAGGAGATGGGGGCGGCGCAGCCCTTCCTCATGGGACGGTTCGACGCGAACGGCGATCCCACCGACGATTTCCGCACCCTCACCTGGGGAGAGACGAGGCAGCAGGTCCTCGAGCTCGCCTCCGGCCTCATGGCGCTCGGCATCGGACGGGGAGACAAGGTGGCCATATTTTCCGAGAGCAGGCCGCGGTGGGTGATCGCCGACCAGGCCATCCAGGCCGTGGGGGGGGTTGAGGTTCCCCTCTACCCCACCCTTTCTTCGGACGAGCTCTCCTACATGATCGGCGACAGCGAATCCCGGGCCGTGTTCTGCTCCACCCGCGACAAGGCCTCCATGGCCCGGGCGGTACAGCCCGGGACCGGGCTGGAATTCATCATCGCCATGGAATCCGGAGAAGGCGGCCATGAGCAGGGCTGCTACGACTTCAACGATATCATGGAGATGGGCCGGAAAAACCTCGACCTGACCGCCCTTGAAGAGAGCATTGCACTGGCGAGGCCCGGGGACGTGGTAAGCATCATCTATACCTCGGGCACAACCGGCAGGCCCAAGGGCGCCATGCTCACGCATGCGAACTTCATGGCGGCCATGGAGCAGTTCACCGACCCCACCCTCATCCGCCGCCAGGCCCAGGACAAAGACCTGCACCTGCTCTTCCTGGTGCATCTGCCCGTCTGCCACGTGTACGGCCGCAGCTGCGATTACCACGTAGGCGGCCTCAAGCAGGGCGGCATCCTCGCCTTCGAGCCCGATTTCAGCCGGATTCCCAAGACCCTGCTGGAACTCAGGCCCAACGTGATCATCAGCATCCCCCGTTTTTTTGAAAAGGTCTACGACCAAGTCACCTCCATGGTCTCGCGTCAGCCCGGGTATGTGAGAAAACTGTTTGCATGGGCCATGCGCCAGGGAGAAAAGTTCACCGACGCCATGGCAAAGGGAGAAAGGCTGGGCATGCTCGACCTGTTCCTCTTTTCCCAGGCCAATGTGCTGGTCTTCAACCGGCTGCGCAGGGAGGCGGGGATGGACCGTCTCGTCATGGCCGGCTCGGGCGGCGGCAAGCTCGGCAAGGAGGTGTGCACCTTTATCCGCTCCCTGGGGATCCAGCTCACCGAGGGCTATGGTCTCACCGAAACCGCGGCCATTCTCAACTACAACGCCCCGGAATTTTCCGGACTCGACACGAACAATCTTTCAAGGTTCCAGAAAAAGATGATCGACTGGACCCACGACTGCATGGTCCGCAAGCAGGCTCAAGGCAAATCCCCCCACACGAACCCGCTGCGCTCGCTGAAGCTTTCCATGGCCTACAACACCCTGGCATACCGTCTCCAGATCAAGCCTGGTACCGTGGGCAAGGCCGTGCTGGGCACGCAGGAGAAGATTGCGGACGACGGCGAGATCCTGGCCAGAGGCCCCCAGATCTTCACAGGATACTGGAAGATGCCCCAGGAGACCGGAGAGAGCTTCACCGAAGACGGCTGGTTCATGACGGGAGACATCGGCCGGTTCGACGCGGAAGGGTTCCTGGAGATCACGGACAGGAAGAAGGAGCTCTTTGTCACCTCAGGGGGCAAAAACGTTGCCCCTCACCCCATCGAGCTTCAGGTCACCGGTCGACCCTACATCGACCAGGCATGCCTGACAGGTGACGGCGAGAAATACCTCACCTGCCTCATCGTGCCGGATTTCCCTGAGCTGAAGCGCTTTGCCAGGAAAACAGGCATCTCCTTCACCGATCACGCCGATCTGGTACGCCGCGATGAGATCAGAGAGCTCATCCAGGTCCAGGTGAGCGAGGTGAACAAACAGCTTGCCCGCTATGAGCAGATCAAATACTTCACGCTCCTGCCCAGGCCTTTCAGCGTGGAAGGGGGCGAACTGACGCCCACGCTCAAACTCAAGCGCCGCGTCATCAAGGAACGCTTCCGGGAGGAGATCAGGGGCATGTATGGCACACCCTCTCCGCGGGTAGAGGCGGGATAGGCCGGCCAGTCACCGTCCGCCTGCATCCAGGGGGAGATACACCGGAGAGAACCGTTCTACGGCAGGTCACGCGCGGTGTATGCCTTTGCCCGGGAGAGACACGTCTCCATGTCGAACAGTATTGGACGCGTCTTTCCTCTTCTCCGGGGATATCTTCCCGCGAAAAGCGGCACGCAGCCGGATATGCCGTGGAGGACTCTCCGGCATGCTCACTGTCCCTGTCCGACACTCTCCTTCAGGGAGGCAATGACCTCTTCGTCGCTGGTCTGACCGAAATACTCGTAGAACTGGCCCACGGCATAGAAGATGGGGGGCGCCTTGAGCACAATGGTCTCATCGGCATCGGAGGCGATCTTTTCCAGGGCCTCAATGCTCCCTACGGGAACCGCGGCAATGAGTTTCTCCGGATCCTCCTTCCGGACGGTCCTCAGAGATGCCTGCATAGTGGCACCGGTGGCCAGCCCGTCATCGGTCACGATGACCGTACGCCCCTGAACCGGGATCTTGGACCTCACGCGGCGGAAGCGCTCGATGCTCTCTGCAATCCTGGTATATTGCTTCTCTCGTTCGTCTTCCACATAACCGGTGAATTCATTGGAGGAACCCAACCGCTGGTGGAGGTCTTCATCCAGAAACAGCGTGCCGTCCTCGCTGATGGCCCCGATAGCCAGCTCGGGATTCCCGGGTGCGCCCAGCTTGCGGGAGAGGACCACGTCGAGGTCGGCGTGGAGTATCCGGGCTATCTCCCGGGCAACCGCCACGCCGCCCCGGGGAATACCCAGCACCACGGTGTCTTTGTCTTCATACTGTCCGAGCTCTTCGGCAAGACGGCGGCCTGCTTCTTCCCGGTTTATGAAGGGTTCTTCACTGTGTGAGACGATCGTCAGATTTCCCATGAAAAACCTCTGGCGGCATCCTGTCCGGGCTGCCCGCAACAGCAGGCAGCGCTGCGGATGCGAAGATGTTATTCGCGCACCATAAGATAGAATACGGCGGGAAGATGCCCTCTCAAGAGCACTGAAGCGGGGACTCAACGATCATCCCGGGGTCGATCTCTTCTTCGATGCCTTGCCGTGGGAATGGACCGGGAAACGTCTCCGACCGAGCACTGTCCGGGTAGACCCCCGGCAAAGAGGATAAGGGGGGCCCGGGACGGAATGCCGCACAGACATCGCGTCCCGGGCAGATACTGCCTCCTTGGAGGAGGACGTTCTTTCTTTTTTATCTCGACGCGTCCGAGCTCTTACATGCACGGGTTTCGCAAGGCACAGCCTGCGTGCCGGCATTGTCGTCCCATCAGATCACGTTACCGATGAGATGCCGGGACGTCACCTTGCGGACTGCGACCGGGAGATGCATGACGTACTCGCTGCAATGCGGGCACATCCAGAGCAGCCCCACTTTTCTGACCTGCCGGTAGCTGACCTGCTCGCCGCAGATATCGCAGAAATACTGGGCCTCGGGCAGTCCCTGGAAGGCTCTCTTCATGCCCGGTGAAGAGAGCATGATACCGGCCCTGTAGACATGGCGCCTGCCGCTTTTCACGGGCAGGGACCAACGGATGATGCCCGACTGATCGCCATGAGCGGCGATATGGGTGAACTCTTCGGGCACATCCTGGTTGATAAGAATCCGGACATCCTGGCCCGGCCTGAGCTCGCGATCGGTTTCAACAGAGAGGCCGTCATCGCTGATATTGTAGACCGTGGCCTGGTAAGCCTTGTGAGATCTCCTGAAGGTATACTCCATAGGTATTCTGCAGTTCATCCGTTGTTGCGTTCTGTGTTCCCGACCTAATGCCATCTCCTGCTCCTTTACACAGATTTTATCGTGCCCAAGATTCAAAAAGCCTGCAGCCCAAGGATCCATTGGACGATAAAAGATGATAATAGAGTTCGTCATTTTCAAATCAATAGGCCCTTGGAAAAACCTCATCCCATTCTTTCATTTTCCCTGATCGCCCGGTGATGGAGGTCCCGGTCCTGAATCTCTGCTCATCAAGGCATCCCTCGAAGAATACGGCCAGCGGGAGGCTTAAGAGGACATCCTCCGAGAGCAGGAGAAAAAGGGCCTGTATAGCGAATTCCCATGACCATGTCGTTTCTCCCGACAGTAATTTTTTTCATTACTGCGCTGATTTTTTATCGCCCTTTCCATTGACAAACAAATCCGTTTGAAGTTTAACTGTGCTCCATGGACGGCAAGGCCCTTTCGAGACTCTGGTGGCGGTTCCCCCATGGATGATGTGGTCCGTTTCCAGTTCAGTATCCCGGAAGGCGGCCCTTTTTAAGCCGCCTTTTTTATTACCCGGGCAGGAGACCGAGTCCTGCCTCATCAGCCGCCCGTTGACGGGAAGGCAATCCGCCGGGAACGTGCATGCCGCACGCGCGCCGGCGATGGGAAGCGGGCGAGAACATCGTAAAAGGGAGCGGTTGATCTTTTCATGAGTACGCATACACGAGCATCGGCAGCAACTGGAAAACACGGCAAGAAGGCGCCTGAGATCCTGCTCGGCAACGAGGCGATCGCGCACGGCATCCTCGCGGGCGGCGCGAATGTGGTGACCTCCTACCCCGGCACCCCGGCCTCCGAGGTGTGCACGACGGCCATGAGCCTGGCTTCACAGAGAAACCTGCCCGTGCACGTGGAATGGTCGATCAACGAGAAGACCGCCGTGGAGGTGGCGTTCACCAACTCCATTACCGGAAGACGCTCGGCCGCGATCATGAAGCAGGTGGGGCTCAACGTGGCCTCTGACCCGGTGATCAGCGCCGCCTACATGGGCGTGACCGGGGGGCTGCTCCTGGTGGTCGCCGACGATCCCGGACCCCACTCGTCCCAGACCGAGCAGGACACCCGGCTCTTTGCCGTACATGCCAAGGTGCCGGTGCTCGACCCCATGAGCCCCCGGGAGGCCCTGGAGATGACCATGCAGGCCTTCGAGTTCTCGGAACGCTACAAGACCCCGGTGATCCTGAGGCCCACCACCCGGGTCTGCCATGCGCGCCAGCTCGTGGAGCCGCCCGACATCAAACCCCTGGACCGCAGGCCCGACTTTCGGAAAGACCCGTCCCGCTGGGCAGCCACCCCCGGCCCCAGGCTCGTGTTGCACCGGGAGCTCAACGCCAAGCTCCGGGAGATCGAAAAGCATCCCTGGGCCCGGCCGAGACTGGTGCACGGGTCCGGCAACACCGATCTGGCCGTGGTCTCTTCCGGGGTCGCCTGCGCCTACCTCCTGGATGTGGTCGCCGAGCTCGGAAGACGGCAGGATTTAAGCATCTACAAGATCGACATGCCCTTCCCCCTGGATGAACACGCCCTCTCTTCCCTCACGGAAAGGCACTCCCGGGTCCTGGTGGTGGAAGAGACCGAGCCGGTGATCGAGATGCGGTTCATCAACCGTGAGCGGGTATCGGGGAGGATGGACGGCACGGTCCCCGATGCAGGCGAGCTCACGCCGGATGTGGTGGCCCGGGTGCTCGAGGAGTTCACCGGGGCCCGGGCGCCCGAGCGCACAATGGTTTCCGCAAAGCAGCGCAGGCCCTCCCTGTGCGCGGGATGCTCCCACCGGGCCGCGTTCTATGCCGTCAAGCGCGCCCTGCCCGGCGGCATCTATGCATCGGACATCGGCTGCTACACCCTGGGACTGAACCTGGGAGGCGTGGACACCTGCCTGTGCATGGGGGCAGCGGTGAGCCAGGCGGCGGGATTCTTCCACGCATTCAAAGACGCTCCCGCCCCGCCCCCTATCGCGGCGATCATCGGGGATTCCACCTTCTTCCATGCAGGCATCCCGCCCACGATCAATGCCATGGTCACCGGGGCCAGGTTCGTGCTCGTGGTGCTGGACAATGCCACCACGGCCATGACCGGCCACCAGCCCACGCCTGCCACCGGGGGGATGACCAACGACTTCAGCGGTCGCACGCTCTCGCTGGAAGAGGCGATCGCCGGATGCGGGGTCAAGACGATCAGGGTCCACGACCCCTATGACGTCACGGGCTTCGCGGACGTGGTGAGACAGGCGTACGCTCGGACGGAAACCGAGGGAGTGACAGCCGTCATCGCGCGCCACCCCTGCATCAGGGACCGCCGGGTCTTGCAGGCACAGACCCGTTATGCGATGCGCATCACCGAAGACTGCACCGGCTGTGGGCTCTGTGTCCGTGAGTTCGAGTGCCCGGCGATATCCGTCATGGACAAGCGGGCGCGGATCGACGCCTCCCTGTGCGTCGGCTGCGGGGTATGCGTCCAGGTGTGCCCGGTAAAGGCCATCGCCGCGGAGGTGGAGTCATGAACCCGGGCACTTGCTCCGACCGGCAGATCTTTATGGTGGGCCTGGGCGGTCAGGGGATTCTGCTTCTGGCGCGCGCACTTGCGGTATGGGCCGCCACAACGGGCCGCGAGGTCATCACCTCGGAGACCCACGGCATGGCGATGCGTGGAGGCACGGTCACGGCGAGCCTCAAGGTCGGCCGATATGCCGGCCCGCTCATACCGCCCGGGGCCGCGGATGTTCTCATCGGGCTCGACGAGCAGGAGGCACTGACCCACCTGCCCATGCTCAGGCAGGGCGGCATCTCCGTCGTCAATGCGGCAACGGACACCGGGACCTTCAGCCATGTCGTGGATGCGGCCGGGGTCGCACGATCCCTGGGCGCCCCGGGCTCAATCAACATGATCATGCTCGGCATCGCGGCGCAGGTCCTCGGGATCGACCGGGCCGATATGGAAAAGATCGTGGAAGAGCTCTCTCCGGCCAGGGCCAAGAGGGCGAACCTCAAGGCGCTTCAAGCCGGTTTTGACTGCGGAGCGCAATAAACACCGTCAGGGAGGATGCAAGGCGATGGAAAAGAGATTCACGCCCGGGTTCCAAACGAGAGAAGAGCTCCTCGAGCTGCAGCTCAGCGGTCTGAAGTGGACCGTAAACCACGCCTACCGCGGCTCGGCGTTCTACCGTGAGCGCCTGGACAAGGCAGGGGTGAAGCCGGAGGACATCCGAACCCTCGACGATCTGAGGCGTCTTCCCTTCATCACGGCGGACAACCTGAGAGACGAATATCCCTGGCCGCTGCGCTCGGTTCCTTTTCAGGACATCGTCCGGATCCATGCATCGTCCGGCACCACGGGCAAGCGCAAGGTCATGGTGTATACAGCCAAGGACATCGATGACTGGGCGAATATGTTTGCCCGGTGCTATGAAACGGCGGGCCTCACCCGGGAAGACCGGGTGCAGATCTGCGTGGGCTACGGGGTGTGGACCGCAGGCGCCGGGTTCCAGAACGGCTGCGAGCGCTTCGGTGCCATTGCCTTGCCCGTGGGGCCCGGCAACATCGAGATCCACCTGCAGTTTCTGGTGGACTTTCAGCCCACGGTGCTCTGCGCCACCGCGTCCATGGCTCTGTTGCTTGCGGAAGAGGCCGAGAAACACGGCATTCTGGACAAGCTCAAAATCAGGAAGATCATCATGGGGGCCGAGCGATCGAGCGACATCATGCGCGCCAAGATCCGGGAGCTCTTCCGGGCGGATCACCTCTTCGACATCCCCGGGCTGACCGAGGTCTACGGACCGGGCACCGGGCTCGACTGCGAGCACCACACCGGCATCCACTATTGGGCGGACTATTACATCCTGGAGATCCTCGACCCCGAGACCCTGGAGCCGGTGAAAGAGGGAGAGATAGGCGAGATGGTCTACACCACGCTCCGGAAAGAGGGCTCACCGCTCATCCGCTACCGCTCGCGCGACCTCACCCGGTTCATCCCCGGGCAGTGCCCCTGCGGCTCTGTCCTGCCCCGCCACGACAGGCTCACGGGCCGCTCCGACGATATGTTCATCATTAGGGGCGTGAACATCTATCCGAGCCACATCGACGAGATCCTCTCCCAGCACCGGGGTATCGGCAGCGAGCACCAGATTATCCTCGACCGCGGCCCCGACGGCAAGGACTATATGACCATCAAGGTCGAGCGGGCCCGGGGCGCCGGCCCGGAAGGAGACATGGAGCTCGGCCGGCAGATCGGCGTGGACATCCGCAAGGCGCTGCTGGTGCGGGGGATCGTGGAGATCGTCGACTATGGAAACCTCCCGCGGACCGGCAGAAAGGCCCAGCGGCTGTTCGACAACCGGGATTAGCGCGCCCCCGGCGCGAGCGATCACGCGGCCAGAATCTGCTGCAGCTCCTCCTGGATATACCGGAGCCGGTCGATATCCTCCTCGGTGATCCTGATCCGGCCGTCAGCCCGTTTGATGCGCCACCTGAGCTGATCGAGCTCGCCTGATACCGCCTGGTAGACCTGGAGCATGTCTTCGCCGAGGTTGACCAACTCTTCCGGTGCCGGCGGTGCGACCTCGATGGGGAACTCCCTGGGCTTGAGGAAAAGGGTCTCGCGCCAGCCCGGCACATAGGACTTGAACCCGAGCTCCTGATGGACGAGCTGAGCGAAGTCCAGGCTTGCCGAGTTCTCTCCGTGCACCACGAACACCTGGGGATCCGACTCGGCGAAGTTGCCCACCCATTTCAGCAGGTTCTTCCGGTCGGCATGGGCCGAGAACCCGCCGATGGTGAAAACCTTGGCCTTGACCATCACATCCTCGCCGAAGAGCCGCACCGTGGCCTTGCCGTCCACGATCTGCCTGCCCGTGCTGCCCTGGGCCTGGAAGCCCACGATCACCACGCTCACGCCCTGCCGCCAGAGGTTGTGCTTGAGGTGGTGCCTGATTCTGCCCGCCGTGCACATGCCACTGCCCGCGATGATGATTGCCGAGCCGGGCTTTTCGTTGATGGCCATAGACTCTTCGGTGGTGGAGGTATAGGTGAGGTTGGGCATCTCGAAGGGATCGATGCCCTGGTTCACCACGGCCATGGCCTTCTCGTCGTAGTATTTCCTGTTCTGCCGGAATATCTCGGTGGCCTTGATGGCCAGGGGGCTGTCGAGGTAGATGGGGATGTCCGGGAGCCTGCCCGCGCGGTGAAACTCGTTGAGGATATAGATGATCTCCTGGGTGCGTTCCACGGCAAAGGCGGGAATGAGAACCTTCTCACCATTGGACACCGCGTAGTTGATGGCGTCCAGGAGCTCCTCCTTACTGGACTCGAAATCCTTGTGCTCCCGGTTGCCGTAGGTGGACTCCACGAAAAGGTAATCGGCATTGAAGATCTCCTGCGGGCTCTTGACGATGAGCTGGTTCTCCATGCCGAGATCGCCCGAAAATACGAGCTTGATGTCCTGCTCGCCGTCTTTTATCCACAACTCCACGATGGATGACCCCAGGATGTGCCCGGCGTTTCTGATCCGGGCCCTGATCCCCTCTTCGACCACGACCATTTCGTCTTCTTCCACCGGGTGGAGATATTGCAGGCTGGCCTGCGCATCGTCGGTGGAATAGAGGGGTTTGACTTCCCTGCCCGCCCTGCGCCGATTCTTCCTGGTCTGCCACCGGGCGTCCATCTCCTGCACGTGCGCCGAGTCCAGGAGCATGATCTCGCAGAGCTGGGCCGTGGCGGCCGAGGTGATGATCCGGCCCTTGAACCCGTCTTTGACCAGCTTGGGAATCCTGCCGCTGTGGTCGATGTGGGCGTGGGTGAGAAAGAGTGTGCTTACCTGGGAGGGATTGAAGTCCCAGTCTCTCCAGTTTCGCAGCTCCATCTGCTTGCCGCCCTGGAAGAGGCCGCAGTCCACCATGATCTTTTTCCCGTGCACATTCTCTATCAGAAAACACGACCCGGTTACGCTACCCGCCGCCCCGAGACACGTCACTTTGATCATAAGCGCTCCTCTTTGCTGAACATTTTCCTCGGCCGCCCGTTATTATGGAGCAGGCTATTTACAAAGTATTATCGGGATGATACCAGCCATCCTTGAATAAGACAACATCCTTGCGAATACGGCAATAATCCCTGAGACCTGTGGCAGTCAGGCACTTTATTCCCGACGAGCCCTTGATATGCTTGACAGATCTCCCCGCAGATATTACATCCCTTGCATCGTGCCCGAGTGGCGGAATTGGTAGACGCAAGGGACTTAAAATCCCTCGGAACCTGGTTCTGTACCGGTTCGAGTCCGGTCTCGGGCATGTGCTTTTTATAAGGACATGCCCTTCCCGACTCCTCGCCGGTATTCAGCGATCCTTTATCGTGAACATCGTTTGTTGACAGTGGGGAGGGTACCTGCTTAAGTAACGGGAAAAATGTCTTGCGAGCTTATATGTTAGAGCATGCGGTTATTCCCGTGGACATTCACAGGCGCTTTGACGACACCATTGCAATGGCGGCCTTTCTCGAATACTTCACCACCCGCCGGGTTTGTCTCGTCCATATCGACTCGGGCCGTGACCGGAACAAAACCGCCCGTATCCTCGAAGACCGGAGGCAGCAGCTCGCCGGCCTGGGCCTCCAGACCGAACTTGTCCTGCGCAGGGGGCATGTTGCCACTGCCGTGATCGAGGCGGCCTCTGCAGTAGGGGGAGATTTCATCTGCATTCCCTGGAGAAGAAAGGGAATGCTCAAAAGAAGTCTGCTGGGCAGCATCACGACGGATATCATCCGCATGTCCGACATCCCGGTGTTTGTTTTCAAAAAGCCCGGTCTTGCCCATGTCGGGTCCGGCCTGAACCGGGTGCTCTATGCAACCGGATTCGCCAAAACCGATTCCAGGGTTGTTCCCTATCTTACCAGCTCCGGCCTGAAAGCCGAGCACCTTACCCTGCTGCACGTCGGCCAGCGCGCCCCGGACCCGGTTGCCGAGCAGGAGCGCCTGGCCAGGGTCAACAAAAATCTCGACCGCCTGGCGAATGAGTGCGCTCCCTTTTTTTCCAGCATAACCCCCAGAGAGGTGATCGGGACTCCCCGGCGGCAAATCGTTCTCCAGGCACGCATTCTGAAGACAGACCTGATCGTTGTCGGAACCTTTGATTCATCGGATTCTCTCGATCAGGTCCTGGGTTCCACCGCCCAGGGCATTACCTATTCGACGCCCTGTTCGGTCCTGACCGTCCCGGGCATCAAAACTCCAGGAGAGAGCTAGATGAAGCCGGATCAAAGGGTCTTTCTCGTCTCCCTGCTGCTGGTCGTGCTCATGACTGCGCTGGGATTGAGCAACCCCGGCCTATTTGACGCGGGTTCGACGTTTCTTTATGACCGCATCATTGCATATTCGGGTTTCGGCTACCTGATCGCGGCGCTGGTATTTTTCATCTTCTGTCTCGTGCTGGCCTTTGGTAAGTACGGCAGTATCAGGCTCGGCAAGGATCACGAAAAGCCCCAGTACAGCTATTTCGGATGGTTCAGTATGCTCTTTGCGGCCGGGATGGGCATCGGGCTGTTGTTCTGGGGCGTTGCCGAGCCCATGAGCCACTACATGGACCCGCCGCCCTTTCTGGAGGCCGGGAGCGGTGCCGCGGCGGAATTCGCCATGCAGTCGAGCTTCTTCCACTGGGGGCTCGAGCCATGGGCCATTTACATCACCATGAGCATGGCCATTGCCTATTTTTCCTTCAGGCGCGGCATGCCTCCCCTTATCTCCAGCTGTTTCTATCCCCTGCTCGGCGAACGCATTTATGGCTGGGCCGGCGCCCTGATCGACATCACTGCGGTCTTCGCCACCCTGTTCGGCATCGTGGCCTCCCTGGGATTCGGCGCTCTGCAGATCACCAGCGGCCTTGCCGCGGTCGTTCATACGCCCGATACGTTCGGGACAACACTGGCGATCATCGCAGTGGCCACGGTTCTGTTTCTGGCTTCGAGTCTCACGGGACTCGACAAGGGTATTCAGATCCTGAGCCGAACCAATATACTCCTGGCCTTGCTGCTGGCGGTCTTCATGCTCGTTGTCGGCCCCACCGTCTACATCTGTGAAATCTTCACCTCCACGACGGGAAACTACCTGTCTTCATTCCTGGCGATGAGCCTTTCCACCAACCCTTTCCAGGGCCATGAATGGACCCGGTCGTGGACCCTGTTCTACTGGGCCTGGTGGATATCGTGGTCACCCTTTGTCGGCCTTTTCATAGCCAGTATCTCCCGCGGGCGCACGATCCGGGAGTTCGTCATCGGGGCCATGCTGGTGCCGACCCTGTTAACCTTTGTCTGGTTCAGCATCTTCGGGGGCGCCGCCTTTCATCTGCAGCTTGCACGGGGCATCGACATCGCCGGCGCCGCAGCCGCTTCACCATCGTCGGCCCTGTTTCTTCTGCTGCAGCACTATCCCTTGAGCGGCGCGCTGATCACGATCTCTATCGTGCTTCTCGGGGTATTTTTCGTTACCTCGGCCGATTCAGCCACCTTTGTCATCGCCATGATGACCTCGAACGGCAATCTCGCACCCTCGGCCGCCAAGAAAATCTTCTGGGGACTGACCATATCCGTGACCGCGGTGATACTGCTCATCTCCGGCGGGCTCGATGCCCTTCAGAAGATTATTATCACCGCTGCCCTGCCTTTTGCGATCATCATGCTGTTCATGTGCCGCAGCCTTCTCGTCGGACTGCGTTATGGGGCAAAATACGAACAGGAAACCCGCCCTGAGTTATGAATATCGATCTTTTCCCTGTTTGTGCGGGTATCGCAGTGGGCTGTCTGTCCTGCACGTGGTTAGCCCGCAGAAGTGAAAAGAGCCCTTTCCCCTGGTATTGAATCACCGGTCTCCCGTCACATCATGTATTGTATGATCGATTCCTTTTGGAGGGGGTATGAAAAGGATTCTCTGTCCACTGGCCGCCCTGTATTTTGTCATGTGCCTGCCTGCCGGCCTGCATGCGACGCTCATGACGTACACGCTGTCCCAGCTGAGCTGCGGCATTCCCGATGCATGGCAATACCGCTACGACATTCTCAACGACACGCCCGATACCATCTGTTCCCTGGTGCTGTACGTCCCCGGCGAATCTCCCGGCGGGCATGTCCGGCAGGGTGAGATTCTCTCCATCGACTCTCTACCGGGTGGGTGGGTGTACGAATCCGTCAGCGATATGTGGCGCTTCGAGTCTTATGACGACTACATGGGGTTCCATGACACGGCCGACGATATCCAGCCAGGCGGCAGGTTCAGCTTCTCCGTGAGCTTTGTCTCCTCCCTTTCCGGCATGCCCGGCAGCCAGCACTTCGATGCAGTGCGCCACTGCCTTTCCGTGCCGGATCTCTTCGTGGCGGAGCACGGGGTGACCGAGCCGGGGTCGGCCCCGGTTCCCGAGCCTGTGACGCTGCTCATGTTCATCTCGGGCTTTCTCGGCATGGCAGGATTCCGGCTCGGTAGAAAGTGAACAAGGCGGATACCATGACCGGGCAAGGGGTAAAAGAAGATCTTCTGGCAAAGGTGCATGTCATCAAGGACCTCGCTTCTTACCAGGACCATTCCGTGGTGAGCAGGGAGATCGTCACGAAACCCACGGGCACGGTGACCGTCTTCGCCTTTGATGCTGGAGAGGGTCTGAGCGAGCATACCGCTCCGTTCGATGCCCTGGTGTATATCCTGGAGGGCCAGGCAGAGGTATACATCGAGGGATCGCCTCATTCTCTCAAAAAAGGCGAGATGATCATCATGCCCGCCCGCAGGCCGCATGCAGTGAAGGCGGCTTCCCGCTTCAAGATGCTGCTCGTGCTGGTCAAATAGCAGCCCTGCCGAAGGCCTCTTTGCTCATTGATCCTCAGACCATGCATTTTTTGTGGCAAAGGGTGAAAGGGAAAAATCGATGCTTGTCAAAACAGAAGAAATCCTGGCCCTGCATATGTCACTGATATAGAATCATGCCATGAAACACGTACTCATTCTCCTGGCAAATGGTTTCGAGGTGTATGAGGCGGCCGCGTTCACCGATGTGCTCGGCTGGGCCGACACCTTCGGGACCGAGCACATACGGGTGATCACCGCAGGTCTCCACCCGGAGCTCACCTGCACCTTCGGTCACCAGACCGTCCCCGCCGCGCTGATCGACGAGCTGGACCTCGACGGAATCGACGCCCTGGCGATTCCCGGGGGTTTCGGCACGGCGGGCTTTTATGAGGATTCCTTTTCCGAGGAGTTCCTGGAGGTGATCCAGGACTTCGCCGGACGGAGAAAACCCGTGGCAGCGGTCTGTGTCGCCTCGCTGTGCCTGGGGATGAGCGGGATTCTCAAGGGAAGGTCCGCCACCACCTATCACCTCGAAGAGCAGAAAAAGAAGCAGCTCGCGGCCACGGGGGCCCTGGTGCAGGACAGACGGATCGTCAGGGACGGGAACCTCATCACCTCCACCTCGCCGGGCACGGCAATCGACGTGGCCTTTCTGCTGCTCGAGATCCTCACCTCGCGGGAAAACGCGGACCATATCAGAGAGCTCATGGGATTCGCATGAATAGAAACAGGGCACGGGCAGGGCCTTGCACCCTGCCCGTGCCCTGTCCAGGACGATTCAGCGGACACTGTGCGGACGAGGCTTATGCGCCCAGACGCGCCCTGAGCTCATCGAGCTGCTTCTTCACGCGCTCGGGCAGCCGGTCGCCGAACTGGGCGAAGTGCTTCTCCAGGCTCGGGATCTCGGCCTTCCAGGCATCGGGGTCCACGGTGAGCAGCTCCTTCATGTTCTCGGCGGGGACGCTCAAGCCCGTGAGGTCGAGCCCGCCGTCCTCGGGCTCGAGGCCGATGGCGGTCTTCCTGGCGCCCACCTTGCCCTCTACGCGCTCGCACATCCATTTGAGCACGCGGCTGTTCTCGCCGAAACCGGGCCAGAGAAACTTGCCCTGGGGGCTCTTGCGGAACCAGTTCACATAGAAGATCCGGGGGGCCTTCTCGCCCAGCCGGTCGCCCATGTCGAGCCAGTGCTGGAAATAGTCGCCCATGTTGTAGCCGCAAAAGGGCTTCATGGCGAAGGGGTCGCGCCTGAGGTTGCCGATGTCGCCGATATTGGCGGCCGTGGTCTCGGACGAGGCGGTGGCGCCGAGGAACACCCCGTGGTCCCAGTTGAGCGCCTCGTTCACCAGGGGCACCACGCCCGCGCGCCTGCCGCCGAAGATGAAGATATCGATGGGCACGCCCTCGGGCTTTTCCCAGTCGTCGCAGATGATCGGACACTGGCCGGCGGGCGCGGTGAACCGGGCATTGGGATTCGCCGCCGGCTCTTTGCTGTCCGGGGTCCAGTCGCGGCCTTTCCAGTCGATGGCGTGGGCGGGCGGTTCTCCGTCCATGCCTTCCCACCAGACGTCGCCGTCGTCGGTGAGCGCGCAGTTGGTAAAGATGATGTTCTCATGGAGCGTCTCCATGGCCATGGGGTTCGAATCGTAGGACGTCCCGGGCGCGACGCCGAAGAACCCTGCCTCGGGGTTGATGGCATAGAGCCTGCCGTCCTGGCCGATCTTCATCCAGGCGATGTCGTCTCCGATGGTCTCGCACTTCCAGCCCTGGATCGTGGGCTGGAGCATGGCCAGGTTGGTCTTGCCGCATGCCGAGGGGAAGGCCGCCGCGACATGGAACTGTCTTCCCTCGGGGTTTGTCAGCCTGAGGATCAGCATATGTTCGGCCATCCAGCCTTCGCGCTTCGCCATGGCAGAGGCGATCCTCAGGGCCAGGCACTTCTTGCCCAGCAGGGCGTTGCCGCCGTAGCCCGACCCGTACGACCAGATCAGATTCTCCTCGGGGAAGTGGCTGATGTATTTCTGTTCCATGGGCGCGCAGGGCCAGGCCACGTCCTGCTGCCCGGGCTCGAGCGGGGCGCCCACGGAGTGCAGACAGGGAATGAACTCGCCGTCGGTGCCCAGGGCATTGAGCACCTTTGTCCCGACGCGGGTCATGATATGCATGTTTAACACCACATAGAGGCTGTCCGTGATCTCGATGCCGATCTTGGCGATGGGCGAATCGATAGGCCCCATGGAAAAGGGAATCACATACAGGGTGCGGCCCTTCATGCACCCTTTGTACAGGTCCTTCATAACGGCCTTGAGCTCGCCGGGGTCGATCCAGTTGTTCGTGGGACCGGCATCGTCCTTATCTCTCGTGCTGATAAAGGTCCGGTCCTCCACCCGGGCCACATCGCTCGGATGAGAACAGAACAGAACGCTGTTGGGCCGCTTCTTTAACGGAATGGAGTTTCCGTTTGCGATTGTCAGTGCGATGAGCCGGTCGTATTCTTCCCGTGTACCGTCGCACCAGTATACCTGTTCGGGCTGGCAGAGCTGCTCTATTTCCTGAATCCAACTGCGGAGTCTTTCATGTCTGATACCTTCATTCATGACTGAATATTCCCCTTTCATGGTTTCTCTCTCACCTGGTTGCGAAAGATGGATTATATCGAATGAATGATCAATTTTCAATAGGCGTTCTCAACTCTTTGATTATTATTGTTTTATTAAGGAACTGCCGGGACTGAATTCCCCGTACCATATTTACCAGTAGACGAACTTCGTTATCCTTTTTTCCTTTTTCGGATCACCGCATACGGAAAAGATTTATTATTATGCCGTATACCTGAGCGATGGGGTAGCCCCGCCACGGGCTCCGCCGCTCTGCCCCCGCCCTTCCGAACCCGGTGTTCAGGAGGAAAACGCGTGCTTTCCCATGCGCGTCATCCATCGCCCGAAGGGGACTGCCCGCCCTGAGCGAACTGATTCAAACCCTGCCGGGAAAGAATATTGATTACCCGGCCTTCAAGCCTCAGGATACCGTCTTCGCTCATGCGTTTCAGAACCCGGGAGAGTGTCTCGGGCGTCGCTCCGATGATCTTTGCCAGCTCCCTGTGCGGAAAGCGCAGATCGATCCGCCCGTCCCCGCCCTCCTGATCGAGGAGATTGACCAGGAAGGTGGCGAGCCGTTGGGGAATCTCCTTGAGCGAGAGCGACTCGATCAGGTCGATCGATTCCTTGAGTCTACGGGAAAGGACCATGATCATGTTGAAGAGGAGCGAGGGGTCCTTTCGGGACACCTCCTCGAGCACCTCTGCGGGAAAAAACAGAATCCGCGTATCTTCCAGAGCCACGGCGCCCGCAGGAGAAACCTGGTCGGTCAGGGCCGTCAGGCAGAAGGGTTCCCCCGGACCGAAGATAAAGATCGTCTGCTCCCGGCCTTCGGGCGTGGACTTGAAAATCTTTACCCTCCCCCACACCACGAGGTGGAGCCCACGTGATTCCTGGGTGTCGGCAAAGATTATCCGGCCCGCGCGGACGCTCTTCTCGCGGGCGCAGGCGGCGAGAATCCTTATCTGGTCCGCAGGCAGGCCTGCAAACAGCGGGATGTGAAGCAAAACACTCAGCGCATCCATACGGAATCCCTGTTTATCGTTTTCTTGATACAGATCAATGTTTTTCTCCCTCACATGCTCGACAAAGGGTATTGCAGTACTATCAAAAAGCCATGAGCCATGAAAGGAGGATTTATCGATGATCACCCTGACCCAGAACGGAAAAAGACAGCTCGCCGGATTCACCTCCCGGCATGGCGATCCGGTTGTGCGCATCCATCCGGGTTTCGGTGGCGACGGGCCGCAGCAGCGGCAGCGGGCTCTGGATGATCCGAAAGACGGCGATCAGACCTTCCGGGTGGACGGGTTCAGCTTCGTGGTGGCTGCGGATGTCCGGGAATACACCAGCTTACCACCATCGACGGATCGTTCCCGGGTTTGCGGGTCATCTCCCGGCTCAATCCGCAGGGTCTTTCGAATGTCTGTTCAGGATAAGTACATATGTGGTATATTCTCAGGAAGGTATTTTTGCTCCGCATCGATTCGACAGATCCGGAGGTGAAGCAATGACTGATGGAAAGAAGCGCGGCATCTCGCGCAGGACCCTGCTCAAGGCAACCGTGACCGCAGCCGTGACCGCGGGCCTGGGGACCTCGAGCCACGCCCGTACAGGCGCCGGCGGCGCCGTGGCGACCCTTATCGATATCAGCCTCTGCGACGGGTGTCCCGACCGGGAGACTCCCGCCTGCATCCAGGCCTGCAGGGAAAAGAACCTCCGGCAGGTTCCCGAACCCGTGGACCCCCTGCCCGAGTTGTTCCCCCGCGGAAAGATCGAGGACTTCTCGGACAGGAAGCACCTGACCGGCAGGCTCACCCCCTACAACTACCTGTTCATACACAAGGCGGAGGTGGAGCACGACGGGAAGAGGTGGTCCCTGAACATTCCCAGGCGGTGCATGCACTGCGACAATCCAGCCTGCGCGACCATTTGTCCCTTTGCAGCCAACCACAAGCATGAAACCGGGGCAGTGGTGATCGACAGCGATGTCTGCTTCGGCGGTGCCAAGTGCCGCACGGTCTGTCCCTGGAACATTCCCCAGCGCCAGTCAGGGGTTGGCATCTATCTGCAGATCGCGCCCACGCTGGCCGGCAACGGCGTCATGTTCAAGTGCGACTTGTGCCAGGACAGACTGCTTGAGGGGAAAAACCCGGTATGCGTGGACGCCTGCCCCAGAAACGCCCTGCTCTCCGGGCCCCGGGACGTCATCCATGCCGAGGCCCGGAGGCGGGCCGACCGGATGGGCGGCCACCTCTACGGCAGGGAGGAAAACGGCGGCACAGCGACGATCTATGTCTCGCCCGTGCCCTTTGAGAAGATCGACGCCGCCATCGAAAAGGGCCCCGGAAGACCTCATATGGCCCCGGTCGAACGGCGGATGGCAAAGACGGACGGCCTGGCCAACTCGGTGCTCCTGTCTCCGGCCATCGGTCTGACTGCAGGCATCCTGGCCGTGGCTGGCGCCCTGAAGCGCAGGAAAAACGGCAGCCCCGAAGAGGAGCGGAAACGATGAGCCCGAAAACCGGAAAAAAACAGTCCCTTATCCGGCGCCACAGCCGCATCGAGGTCGCGGAGCACTGGACCGTCGCCCTCTCCGGTCTCGTCCTCGTGGTTACCGGCATCTTCGAGCTGCCCATCGCCGGGCGCTACTACGTCACCGACCTGCCCGGCATGGCATGGTCCGGAGACTTCATCTTTTCTCTTCAGCTCCACTATGCGGCGTCGGTGATCTTCATTGCAGCATCCCTGTTTCACGTCGTATACCACGGTCTCCAGGGGCACACGGGCATGCTTCCGAAAAAGGGCGATCTGAAGGCGTCCGCGGAGGTGATCAAGAGCTTTCTGGGGCGGGGCGAGGAGCCGTTGTTTCATAAGTACCTGCCCGAGCAGCGGCTGGCCTATGTAGGCATGGCCGTCATCATCGCGGGCCTCATCGTTTCCGGCCTGATCAAGACCTACAAGAACGTCTATGCGCCCGACATGTCTTATGCCCTGGTGATGTGGGCGACCTGGATTCACAACGTCTTCTTTGTCCTGTTCGTGCTCGCCTTTATCGCGCACATGGCGGCCATCGCCATCAAGCCCAACCGTCCCATGGTGCGTTCCATCCTCACGGGATACATCTCCCTGGATTACGCGAAGGCGCGCCATCCCCTGTGGCTGGACGAAATCACGCTGCGCGGTCAGACCTCTCCGGCACAGGATGGCCGGGAAGTCCCCATACGGGAGGTGCCCGTGCAGGAAGACACGGACACCTGCGCGGCCTGCGGAGAAGTGAACGATACGCGGGAAGACGCGGGCGATGACCGTGCTGCGGCCGGAGACAGCCAGGAAGAGACCCTTCCCGATCAGAAGCCTTAAAAAAAAGCCGCCCAAGGCTCAAGGCCTTGTTCCGAAAAAGGCCCGGGTTTCGAGGTATGCCGGCGGACACACGGTCGGCAGGGGAAAGTCCGCATCCCGACCCTCAGGGCCGGTCGCGCCCACGGCACGCGGTATTCACCCCCGCCCGACCGGAGGCCCGGGTTGAAACCCGAGCCTGGAATGTTATAAGATAAGAAATTGCCATGAGAAAAGACGAATACCCCATCACCCAGGCAGTACGGTTCCTCAGGGCGAAGGGCGTCGACTTCGTCCCCCACCGGTATCCCTTTGTGGAACATGGGGGCACCAGGCAGGCCGCGGTCACCCTAGGCGTTCCGGAGCACCGGGTGATCAAGACCCTGCTGATGGACATCGACGGAAAGCAGCCCGTCATCGTGCTCATGCACGGCGATCGCGAGGTCTCCACCAAGACGCTCGCACGAGGGCTCGGCGTGAAGCGGGCGGGCCCATGCGACGTGAAGACGGCCCAGAGGTGCACCGGCTATCAGGTGGGAGGAATCAGTCCCTTCGGCACGCGGGAGCGGCTCAGGGTCTTCGTGGAGTCGTCTATTCTTGAGCTCGACAGAATCTTTATCAACGGGGGCAAGCGGGGGTTCATGGTGGAGATGAACTCCCGGGACCTGGAAAAGGTCCTTGAGCCCGGGCGGGTATCCGTTGCCATGGAACCCTGAAAAATTTGGCGTGCGGCACGGTATTGGACCGTTTGAGCCCGATCCGGGCGTCGGCACCGGAGGAGAATGCAGCAGGAAAGGCGGCTGATGCGCGATGAGAGACGATTCGATCGACAGGAAGGATTCCACGGCAGGCTCCGCATCCCTTTCCGGGGCGGACAGCGGGGAACGATACCACGAATCACCTGTCCGCGTTCAGGATAGAGCGGGGCGGTCGAGCCTCCATCTTCTGGAGATACACTCGTTTGCCTTCATGCACCGCATGCGGCGGAAATACGGTCCGGACCTGACCCTGGGTACCATACCGCGTAGCGAGTGGGAAGAGATCGCCTCCCGCGGGTTTTCCCTTGTGTGGCTCATGGGGGTGTGGATGCGAAGCGCCGCATCCCGGAGGTGCGCCATCGACGACGAGGGGTTGAGGCTGGCCTATGACGAGGCCCTTCCCGGGTGGGACGAGAACGACGTTGCGGGCTCTCCGTATGCCGTCCGCTCGTATCGCATCGATCCGCATCTCGGCACGGATCAGGACCTGCTCCGGGCAAAAGGCGTCATTAATGAACTGGGCATGGGTCTTGTCCTGGACTTTGTGCCCAACCACCTGGCCGTGGATCACCCCTGGACAGAGAGCCTGCCGGACTGCTTTGTCCGTGGTAGCAAGGAGGACATGCAGCGCGACCCTGCGCTGTTTTTTCTCACCGGACAGGGCCGTGTCCTGGCCCATGGGCGGGACCCGCATTTCCCGCCGTGGAGCGACACCGCGCAGGTTGACTTCTTCTCGGCCCGGGCGCGGGAGGCGCTCGCGGAAGAGCTCCGGCACATTGCGGAATACGCCGACGGAGCCCGGTGCGACATGGCCATGCTCGCGATCAACGAGGTGTTTGCCGGCACTTGGGGGAAATACGCACAGCATCCGGCCCCCCCGGAAACGGAGTTCTGGGAAGAGGCCATATCTGAGGTCAGGGCGGTGCGTCCGGGATTCGTTTTTATCGCCGAGGCCTACTGGGGGCTCGAACAAAGGCTTCGGGACCTGGGTTTCGACTACACCTATGACAAAACGCTGTACGATCTCATGCTCCACGGCTCCCTCCATGAGTTGAGGCAGTATGTGCGGATCGACGAACGCGTGCAGCGGCAGTATCTGCGCTTCATCGAGAACCACGACGAGCCAAGGGCGGCCCCGGCCTTCGGGAAAGAGCGATCGAGCGCCGCCGCTGTCATGATGGCCACCCTGCCGGGTCTTCACCTCTTTCACGATGGCCAGAGGGAGGGCTGCGCGGCCCGCATGCCGGTTCAGCTCGCGAGAAGGGCCGAAGAGCACGGCGACCCCGAGACGGCACGGTTCTACGACATCCTGCTGGCCTTCAGTTCGGAGGAACCCCTGACAACGGGCACCTTCAAGCCGCTCGATGTCCGGCCTGCATGGGAGGGAAACAGGAGTTCCGGCAGCCTGCTTGCCTGGCTGTGGCACGGCGGAAAAAGGCTCAAGCTCGTGTGCGTAAATTACTCGGACGCCGCGGCACAGTGCAGGCTCCGGATACCTCCCGAACTCCTTTTCGGACAGCCTCTCGCCTTTCGTGACGCCCTGACAGGAGAGACCTACATCCGCTCCCTCGACGAGGTGACCGCCGACGGGCTGTACGTCGAGCTCGATCCCTGGAGGGCGCACCTTCTCGAACTCCTGACCTGACCCGCCGGGTAGACAATGGTCACGCAGACGTTACTATAAACTCAAGGAGCTATCACGTGCGGCCCGGGGCGTTTGTAAAAGGAATCCCCTTCCTTGCCTCAGGGTGGCCGGAGCCTGAAGAGCCGGGTACGCAGCCGAAACGGAGGTGTGTCTATGCCGCAGATGATCGATGAGAAAACCAGACGCGAGCTTCAGTCGATTCTGGCAGGACTGAGGCAATCCGTGAAGCTGGTCTTCTTCACCCAGGAAATGGCCTGTGAAACATGCAGGCAGCAGGATCAGCTTCTTCGCACCGTTGCCGGGCTCTCCGACAAGCTCTCCCTGGAGGTGTACGACCTGGTGAAGGATTCCGGCAAGGCCCGGGAGTACGGGGTCGCCAAGGTGCCGGGCACCGCAGTCGTCGGGGAGAAGGACTATGGCATCCGCTTCTACGGAGTCACCGCGGGGTATGAATTCAGCTCGCTCGTAGAAGCGATCCGCATGGTATCCCAGGGAGCGTCGGGCCTGGGAAAGGAGATCGAGGACATCCTCCTGCTCATCGACGTTCCGGTGCACCTGGAGGTCATGGTCACCCTCACCTGCCCCTACTGTCCCCAGATGGTGCACCTCGCCCACCAGATGGCCGTGGCCAACGAGAACATCCGCGCGGACATGATCGACGCGGCGGAGTTCCCCCAGCTCGTCCAGAGGTATTTCGTGCAGGGGGTTCCCCGTACGGTCATCAACGAGTTCCCCGCCTTCGAGGGTGCGCTCCCTGCCTTCGAGGCCATCATGGAGATCCTGAAACTGGTCAAGCCCCATGTGTACGATCGCATCGACGCCCAGATGCGCGAGGCCAGGGGGGAGCGTTACGCCACGGAGGTGGATCCCGAGAGGGTGTACCAGACCATCATCGTGGGCGCGGGTCCGGCCGCACTCTCGGCCGCCGTGTACGCCGCACGCAAGGATCTCGACCTCGCGCTCATCGGCGGCCGAGTGGGCGGCCAGATCATCAATACCTCGAGCATCGACAACTGGCTGGGAACCCCGGATATCAGCGGCCAGGACCTGGCGCGTCAGTTCAGGGACCACGTGGAGCGCTATCCCATTGCAGAGTTGTTCGACGTGACGGTAAACTCCATCACCAAGGACGACGGCGTCTTCCATCTGGAGACCTCCGAGGGAACCACCTTCAAGGCCCGTTCGGTCATCTTCTGCGCAGGCAAGGAATACCGCATGCTCGGCGTTCCCGGCGAAGGCCGGTTCATCGGCAGGGGGATAGCGTTCTGCGCCACCTGCGACGCCCCGCTCTACCGGGATAAATCCATCGCAGTGGTGGGCGGGGGGAATTCGGCCTTTTCCTCGGCGCGGGATCTCCTCCCCTTTGCCCGGGAGATCCATGTCATAAACATCCTGAACGACTTTCAGGCGGACCCGGTCCTCATAGACGAGGTAAAGAACAACCGGCACGTAAGGCTTCACCCCGGCATGCAGGTGGAGGAATTCCTCGGCGGGGAGAAACTCCAGGGAATCCGGGTGGCATCGGTCGACGGAGGCACCCGGTTCGATCTGCACGTGGACGGGGTTTTTCTGGAGATCGGCCTGAAACCGAATGCCGATGCCCTCAAGGACATCCTAACCCTCAACGAGAACGGCGAGGTCCCGGTAGGGCGCGATCAGTCCACCGAAGTGCCGGGGCTCTTTGCGGCAGGCGATGTCACCGACGAGACGGAAAAGCAGATCGTGGTGGCCGCAGGGGCGGGGGCCAAGGCGGCGCTTGCGGTATACGACTATATTCTCAGGAACTCGCTCTCGGTTTCCCCGTAAACGGCGTATCCCTGCCCGTGCGGACTGACGATGGAACGAGCGTCACCGGAACCGGGGAAGGGCGACGCCCTCATACCCGCTTCAGAGAGCCGGTATGGCCGCGCGCATCCACACAAGCCCTCCCCCGCACCTAGCGGCTCGCTGCAGGGGAGGCGACGACCCCGGCGGCGGCGATGAACCCGCGCCCCGGGATCAGGACTGCGAAACCGCCTCGCCGGGCCGGTGGTTTTTGATGACCGCCCTGACCTTGTTCCCCCGGTCGAGGTACTCCAGGCGGTCGAAGCTGTAGTTGCCGGCAATGGCGATGCCCCTGCCGTGCGAATCGAATACGCGATCGGGGCGAAGCTCCAGATACGGTCCCCAGTCGAACCCCGGGCCCATGTCCTCGATGGTGAAGACGACCCTGTCTTCAGTTTTCTCGAAGCGGACAAGCACCTTCTTGTCCCGGTTCTCTTCCAGACGGGTACGGCGGTTGACCTCTTCACGCCAGATGTCTCTGCGGATGAGCTCTGATTTCTCCTCGTAGGTTATCCCCAGGTTGCCGTGCTCCAGGGCATTGATGAGAAGCTCCCAGAGCCCCAGCACCACCTTGTCGGGCTCGGGGCACAATTTTGCCAGGAGCGCGGCCAGGTTGTCCACCTCGCCGAGGCTCTTCAGGGAGAAGTCCGCCCGGACAAGGAGAGAAAACGCATGGGCCGTGTGATGCGCCTCTTCCCGGAGTATCTTGTACTGGACGTGGTCATCGATCGCCGCCTTGACCACGGTGAGCAGCCGTTCCTTGCGATAGGGTTTGGTGAGATAATAGAATGCCCCCGCCTGGATACCCTTGAGAATCTCGGTCTCTTCGGTCATCGCGGTCTGGATGATGACGGGAATCCCCTTGAGCGCGTCGTGTTTCTTCATCCGCTCGAGCACCTCGAGACCGTCGATGCCCGGCATCATCCTGTCCAGAAGCACGGCATCGAAGGCATCCGGGGTTGCCCGAAGGAGGTCCCAGGCCTCTTCGCCGTTTACGGCTACCGCAATCCGATAATCCTGCTGCTGGAGCATGTGAACGATCATCTTGTTGTTGATGATCTCGTCGTCCACCACGAGGACCGATGGCCGCTGATCATTCATCGCACGTCCCTGGACATGTATTCATTTACCCTTAAAAAGGTCACTCCCCCTCGTACATGCTCTCGATCTCACGGGCGTACTTGGTGCTGATCACCCTTCTCTTGATCTTCAGCGTGGGCGTGAGCTCGTCGGTCTGCTGGGACCATTCCGTATCGAGCAGGCTGAACTTCCGGATCTGCTCCACACGGGCAAAGTACTGGGTGTGTTCCCTGATCTCGCCCTCGAACAGCTTCTTCACTTCTGGATGCTCCAGGAGCTCCCTGCGCGAGCCATAGGAGACGCCGTTGCTCTTCGCCCAGCTCTCCAGCTCGTCGAACGTCGGCACGATCAGCGCGGAGAGATACTTGCGGTTGTCTCCGATGATCGCGACCTGCTCGATGAACGCAGAAGCCTTGAGCGAATTCTCGATGTTCTGCGGCGAGATATTCTTGCCGCCCGAGGTGACGATGATATCCTTGATGCGGCCCGTGATCTTCAGATACCCGTCGCTGTCGATCTCGCCTATGTCTCCGGTCCGGAAATAGCCGTCTTCGGTCATCACCTCTTTTGTGGCTGCCTCGTTCTTGTAGTAGCCCATCATCACCTGAGGCCCCTTGATGAGGACCTCGCCACCCTCCCCGATCTTTACCAGGGTGTCCTTGAGCGCGGGACCCACCGTCCCGGGCTTGATGTGATCGGGCCTGTTGCCGTGGGTCACCGGAGTGGTCTCGGTCAGCCCGAAACCCTCGCACACCTTGATGCCCATGCCCAGAAAGAACTCCGCGTCGGAGACCGACAGCGGCCCCCCTCCGGAGAGCGCAAACCGGAGCCTGTCCATTCCCAGGGCAGCCTTGAGCTTGGAAAAGATGACCTTGTCGGCCAGGGCGTACTGCATGGCGAACAGTCCCTTCCTGGGCCTGTCGTGGCAGATGTATGGAAGGTTCTTCCTGGCCACAGACATGGCCCAGTTGAACAGCGCCTTTTTCACGGGCGGGGCCTGGGACACCTTGGCCAGGATCCCGGCATGTATCTTCTCATAGAGCCTGGGTACGCTCACGATCAGTGTGGGCCTCACCTCCTGCAGGTTCTGCAGGATCTTCGAGAAGTCCTCGGCAAAGCAGACCTTTTTGCCCGCGTTGAGTGCCGAGTAATACCCCACGGTACGCTCGAACGAATGCGACAGCGGCAGGAAGGACAGCAGGGTATGCTCTTCCTTGAAAAGCTCGGGATCCACCGAGTAGATCTGGTTGACGTTCGAGATGAAGTTGTCGTGGGAGAGCATGACGCCCTTGGGGTCGCCCGTGGTGCCCGAGGTGTAGATGATGGTGGCCATGTCACCTGGCTTGATGTCTCGTATCCTCGCATCAAACTCGGTCCTGCCGTCGTATCCGCTGCCGGCCTCCATGACCGCCCTGAGATCCAGGACCCCATCCACCGGGGAACCCGGGTCGTCGAAGACCACGACCTCTCTGAGCTCGGGGGTATCGCCTCTCACCTCCAATATCTTGTCGAGATGCTCTCTCTCCCCGGCAAAACACATGACCGCATCGGAATTGAGGATGATGTATCGGGCCTCCTGTGCCGAGTTGGTGGCATAGATGGGCACGTTGACCGCCCCCACCGACAGGATCGCCAGGTCCACCACCCACCATTCGTAGCGGTTCGGAGAGAACAGGGCCACCTTCTCGCCCGGTTTGATCCCCTTGGACAGCAGGTAGTACGCGACCTTCCTGACCATCTCATCCATCTGCCTCCATGAGATGTCTGTGTACTCCCCCCGCGCATCCTTGCAGGCTACGCACGCCTTGTCGCCCAGCTCCTGCACGCGGTTCTGAAATATCGCCCCCATCGATGTCTCACGAAAGCCTTCCATCCATGTCCCTCCCTTTCAAGCGATCTGCTATGCTTATTAAAATAAATTCTCTGCTTCTGATCCCTCAAAGACCATATTAGTGATTATCACAAGTGATTACCAGGTTCAATCTCAAGCAGCAGATACCTTGTTTTTTTTCAAGACAAAGGATCGGATACCGGCAGTATTCCAACATTATATCAGCATGTTGTAGCCTTTCCTGTAGAAAGGGTTTTTAAGGTCATGAAATAATACGGTAATACAAAAGGCATATACATCCGGAGAAAGACGGCCGGCAAGAGGCGACCCGGGGGGGGGGCGTGCTGCTCGCGCCCCGGCTTCTGAAGATCTCCGGCTATCGGTCGAGCTCGGTGCGCACCGCAATGCCGAGCTTTTCGATAAGATAGGGCTTTCTGATGTAGGACCCTGCGCCCAGGAGCTGCAGTTCCCGCACCCGCTGGGTCTCCGAGTATCCGCTGGCGATGATGGCCTTCTGGCTGGGGTGGTGCCGGAGAATCCGCCGGTACGTTTCCAGACCGTCGATCCCGGGGTCCATGATCATGTCGAGAATCACGAGGTCTGCCGAGTGGCCTTTCATGTATTCCACGGCATCCTCGCCGCTGGCAAACGAATGCACCGAATACCCGAGCCGCAGGAGGATCTGCGTGGCGATGTCGCGCTGCACGTCCACATCGTCCACCACGACCACTTGCTCGCCCCTGCCAAGATAATCCTGGATGTCCTGGGACTCGCGGTCCTCCACCTCGGCCCTGGTGGCGGGAAGGTAGAAGGTGAAGGTGGTTCCCTCTCCCTCCGTGCTCTCACTGGTGATATAGCCCTGGTGGTCCTGCACGGTCCCCAGGACAACCGTCATTTCCAGGCCGGTTCCACTTCTGCCCAGAACCTTTCTCGTGTAGAACGGCTCGAAGATCCGTTCGCGGTCTTCACCCGACATGCCCGCTCCGGTGTCGGCGACACAAACGGCAACGTATTCCCCTTCGGTCACGCTGTCGTAGCCTTTTACCGGGGTATCGAGGTAGGTGTTCCGGGCGGTGACTGCAATGGTGCCCTGACCCTGAATGGACTCCGCCGCGTTGGCGATGAGATTGACGATGGTCTTGGAGAGATGGACCGGAGAACCCATGACGGGCAGCAGATCGTCATCGCAGGTCACCGATACCTCCACCCGGGGATGCCCGGTGCGAAGCTTCTTGAGTTCGGGAGATTTCCCGTAGTCGGAAAGGATCGAGGCAATACTCACGGCCTCCCGTGTCGACACCCCTCTGCGCGCAAGGGTCAGAAGGTCCTGTACGATCGCTGCGGCCTTTTCCCCGGAGTGCTGGATGGTGGCGATCGGTTTTCTCAGCGGGTCGTCTGCGGCAAGGTCCATGAGCATCAGCTCCGGGTAGCTCACCAGGCCGCTTAAGATATTGTTGAGATCGTGTGCAACTCCGCCTGCCAGGGTTCCAATGGCCTCCATCTTCCGGGCCTGCTGGAGCTTGGACTCGAGCTTCTTCCTTTCCTCCTCCGCCTGTACCCTCTGGGTGATATCCCGGCAGATGCCCCGGAAACCCTTTGGTTTGCCCTCAAGATCCCGGATCAGCGATATGGATGTCTCCGCGTGTACCTTCGATCCGTCCTTCCTGATGAGCTCCCACCGGTACCCCTTGTCGTGCTTGCCCGTCCTGAACACCCGGTTGAATACCCGGTAGATGTCCTTTGCACAGGCCTCGTCCGTGAACGCCCGGTTGTTCATGCCGATCATCTCGTTACGGGTGTATCCGATCAGCCGGCACATGGAATCGTTGAAAAAGATGAAGTTGCCGGCCAGATCGACCTCGTAATAGCCGTCCTCGATCTCCTCCAGAATCGTCCGGTACTTCTCTTCGCTCTTCTTGAGCCTGGTTTCCGCACGGACGCGTTCGGTGATGTCGCGCGCCGAGCCGCGCACGCCGACGGGCTTCCCGCCTTCCATGACCAGCGAGTTCCGGTACTCCAGCACCCTTGTCCGTTTTCTGTCGTCCCACACGCTGATGTATCCCTCGTCACCACCCTTCTCCAGAACCCTCCGGATATAGGCATCAAACTCGTGGCGGTATTCAGGCACCATGAGGTCCCTGATATTGATCCTGCCTTTATCGTCCCTCGCATATTCCCATCTCATCCTCCCGGTCCTGTTGGTCTGCTCCAGATCCAGAAAGCCTTCGAGGTCGTGGAAGTAAAGATAATCCGATACGTTGTCGAACACGTCCCGGAATTTCTTCTCGCTCTCGACCATGGCCTTCTCGGCGAGAATGCGTTCCGTGACGTTGCGGGCCACTCCCAGGGACGCGACCACCCTACCCTCACGGACGACCGGCGATGCGCTGATCTCGCCGTATTTCCTCGTGCCGTCCTTGGCGATGAACTCATAGATCGAGCCGTAGGTCGCCTCGCCGGAGAATACCTTCAGCCCGTTGTCTATCATTTCCTGCAGGCACTCGGGGGCGATGATGTTCAGATCGGTGAAGGCCTTGCCCACGATCTCGTCCGGGGTATACCCCAGCGCGTTCTCAACGCTGGGAGAAATACTCAGGACCCGGTAATCAGGGGCCACGGTGAAGATTACGTCCGATACCGCTGTGAAATGGAGCCGGTACTTCTCTTCACTCTCCTCCAGGGCCATCCGGGCCCGCCTGCGATCGGTGACGTCCCGGGCAATACCCTGCACACCGATGGGTCTGCCGGCCTCGCTCCTCAGGAGGGAAACCCATACCTCGATAGAGATCTTTTCTCCGTCCTTGCGGATCACTTCTGTTTCAAGAATGAGCGGCAGCTTCCCGGTGGAGTACAGGTCCAGAAAGAGCGTCTGCAGCCTCTCCGCGGTCTCCCCGTCCATGAAATCGCGGAAGTTCATGGACCTGACCTCTTCCTCGCGGTAGCCGAGTCCCTTGCAGAGGGCGCCGTTGAAAAAGGTGAACCCGCCGCCCGGGTCCAGCTCGAAATACGCTGCCCCGATGGTCTCCAGGAGATTGCTGTATTTCTCCTCGTTCTTTTTCAGGGCCTCCCGTGCCCGGGCGTGCCCGGTAATGTCGTGGAAAACCACCAGGGCGTACTCGTTGCCCTGGTCCGAGAACGCCCGGAAGCTCACCTCGCAGACGACGTTCCTGCCGTCGCGGCACATACAGGCAATCTGCCCCTGCACGGATCCGGTGCCCCTGCCGGCCTCCTCGGCCAGCTGCCTGAACCTGTTTCCATGGTCGTTTCCGGCGGCGAAAAGATCGAGGGTCTTCTTCTGGAGATCGCGGGAACTCCAGCCGAAGAGCGTTTTTACCGCCGTATTGGCGAAAATGATCTTTCCATCCTCGAGCACCAGGACCGCAGCAGGGACGCGATGGAGGAAGGCCATGGAGTGATAACCGAACACGCCCTTCATGCGTAGATGCACAGGGTAATCCCTGTCCTTCTCAGGCTCGGCCCTGCCCGTACCGCCTAATTTGAGATCTCCCGTCATAAAAAACACCCACCTCAAAAAATATCACTCTCTCTTTATTCCATTCGGCTCATTTGCCGGAAATGAAAAGCAATTATCGTGTAATCCCCCCTAACATCTCCAAATCCCCGAATCAATATTAAAGTGTGAGAAAAAACGAGCATGGAGGACTCTTCTCGAAGATATCGGATATCCTGCCGGCTTCAGCAGTGCTTTTAGCCCTGGTTCAGCCATTGAAGCAAAGAGCGGCGGTTTTTATAGATACGCAAGAAAGGTATCGGGCGGTCTTCATAAACGGCCCTGTTCTGCGGCTGCGGCATCAGGGTCTCTCTGTATTCCCTGTTCCCTGAGTCCGGGTATGTCTCGAAAGGAAATCATGCCCGGCCCTGCGTAATCGCGATATTTGGGCAAGGACCGGGTGAACACGATGTCATGGAATGCGCTGTCCTGCGCCCCGAACCCCACGCAGGACTCTATGAAAACACCGGCCCGGGATCGGCACGATGCCGGGCGACGAAAGGGTATAGCGCGAGAAGGCAAAGTTATGCACCCAGCCGCAGCATGCGGCGCCGCTCAGCACAGCAGCGATCTTCCCAGCTTCTCACGGGTGATCCTGGCAACGTTGGCGGCAATACGCAGGGACGATTCGATATCGTGGGCCAAGGCCTTACATGGCTGCCCCGCATCGATCCCGGACATCCGCACGATCTCCCCGATCCGTTCCTGGACCGTGCCCGCTGTCTGCCGCATGAACAGGGCCAGGGACGTGAGGGCCGGGTGATCGATGTGGTACTGGTCAAGGAGATTCGCGGCCTCGTACGCGAGCACCTCCAGTGAGTCGACGGTCGAGACCGCCTCGCCCAGGAGAGAGGCCGTGTCCCTGTCGGGCCGTGCATTCCCGGCCCTGATCGCATCGGCTATCCGGGAGACCTGTGCCCTGGCCCCGCCGACAAAGGGGGACATCATCATGACGTCCTCGATCCTTCGAAACGCCAGCGCCATGTCCGGATAGGCGTGCCCTTTCCGGCCCAGGATGCTCTCCTCTCCCATTTCGCACCCGTCGAGAACGATCCCCCCGTGGGGGCAGGGCCTGAGAAAACCCGGGTCCAGGGGCTCCATCTTTTTCAGGCCCGGGGTGTCCGACGGGACGAGAAAGGCGGTGTAGCTCTTTCTGCCATCGCACTCTCCCGTAACGGCCAGGACCACGTACAGGTCCGCGATGGGCCCGTTGGTCAGGTAGGCCTTTTCCCCGATGATACGGTAGACTCCTTCCTCCTCCCGGGCACTGGTGACGAGCTTTGCGGGGTGCCCGCCTACCCCGGGCTCCGAGATGGCCAGGCAGGGCGTGCAGGCGCCTGTTGCAAGGGAAGGCAGATGGGCGATCTTCTGCTCATCGGTGCCGAACCCGAAGAACACGAACCGGGAAACGAGGACATGCATGAGCCAGGACAGGGCAACGCCGAGGCTGCATCCGCTCTCGACCAGGGCCTGCCCGGCAACCGCCATGTGGAGCCACCCCCCTCCCATGCCCCGGTAGGCCACGGGGATGCCGATGCCGTAGAGGTTTTCCCGGGCAAGGTCATCGTGCAGATCATCGGGAAAGTCCGTGCGCCGATACAGATCGGTGCGCGGGGCAACGTGCTCCCCGGCAAAGCGGGTAACCAACTCTCTGAGCGCATTCAATTCGTCCGTGAGGATCATGCCGCCTCCCGGCTGCCGAGATAAATACCGGCGCCTCTCGTGTGCACGTGGTGTGCATGGGGAGTCCGGATGCAGCCGCTGGATTATAAAATAAGTTCTTCCACGAAATCCACAAGCTGGTTGAGGTTTCTGCACTCCCTGAGCTCGTGGCAGTGGGATTTGTAGGCGAACATCTCGCTGTCGCCGGTATTCCACGAGCCCTCGGGCTCGGGATTGAGCCAGATAAGCCTCCGGCACTTCTCCCGCATCTCCTCCAGGATCCGGTCTTCGGGGTGGAAGTAGTTGGATCGGGCATCGCCGATGATGATGAGCGTGGTCTTCTTGTTGAGCGCATCCATGTGCCTGTCCCGAAACTGCCGGAAGGTCTCGCCGTAGTCGGTCTGGGCGAGGTAATCGATGTCCACGTCCTTGAGGACCTTCTCGATGGCGCGGTTGATCTCCTCGTTCTCGAAGATGCCGGTCACCTCGGCCAGGCCGGAGACGAACACGAAGCTGTTGACCTTGGTGAAGCACTCCTGGAGCGAGTAGAGGATGTTGAGCATGAACCGGGCCGCGGCCCACACGGACGAGGAGATATCGCACAGGGTCACGACCTTGCCCTTTTTGGGCGGCTTTTTCCGGAACCGGATCTCCATGGGCACGCCCAGGTACCGGTCGGCCCTGCGCAGGGTCTTTTTCACGTCCAGGACGCCCCGGCTGCTGGAGGCGTACCGCCGGGACATGATGTCCTTGAGCTTGCGCACCAGGCGGTCGATGACCTCCCGCACCTGCTCGATCTCCCTGGGCGTAAGCGAGGCAAAGGGCCGCTCGCCCAGCTGCCGCAGGTACTGCTCGTGGGTGCGCACCTGCCTGAGGCTCTCGTTGTGGGGCCTGGTCTCCCTCAACAGCAGCTCGTACGCCCGCTCGAGCTGGGACTCGAAGCGCCGGGCGAGGCTGCGCCGGGTATCCGCGGCAAAATGGAAGAGGTTTTCCTCGAGCGCGCGCTCCACCCTGCCCTTGACGTCGTTGAGCTGCACCATGACCTGGAGCCGGCTGGCAAGCGGGCCCAGATTGAACTTGCGGCCCTGGCTCACGTCCACCTCTTCGGTCTGGAGCCTGCGCATGATCTCCAGAAACCCCATGGGATCCCCCTGGAGAAAGTCCAGGATGGCCCGCTGCGCGCGGTTGCCGTTGGCCTGTTCCTGGAGCGTCTGGAGGACTTCCTCCATACGCTCGGTCATGGAGTCGGGATCGTCCAGGTCGATATCCTGCCTGAGCTCGTGGAAATAGAGGTGGTAGAGCCGGTCGAACTGGGCCTGCTCGCGCCTGCTCTTGGCGAAGTTGGCCCGGAGCACGGCCCGGAATCCCTCTTCGTCGAGCAGGTCGATGAGCTCGAGCTGCGCAACGCAATCAACCACCTCCGAGGTGGAGATGCGGTATCCCGCGGTCCGGCAGCACGCCACGAATTTCAGAACGGCATTGACCATGGGGAAAGCCTAGCCCACGATGCCTTCGATGTTCGCCTTGACCGTCTCCGCATCCGCCTTGTACTTGCAGATCATGTTCAGGGTGTCCACCAGCACCTCGCTCGTGAGCTCATCCGCGGAGAGCGTCATGAGGGAGCGCGCCCAGTCGAGGGTCTCGGAGATGCAGGGTTTTTTCTTGAGATCGAGGTTTCTGATGGCGCGGATCGAGTCCACGAGCCTGTCCGAGAGCCGCTCGGAGATACCCGGGATCTTGAGCCGCACGATCTTGAGCTCGAGGTCCTTCTCGGGATAATCGATGTAGATGTGGATGCAGCGCCTCTTCAGAGCATCGCTCATATCGCGGTAGTTGTTGGAGGTGAGCACCACGAAGGGAATCTCCACGGCCGTTTTCGTGCCGATCTCCGGGATGGATACCTGGAAGTCGCTGAGCAGCTCCAGCAGGAAGGCCTCGAACTCGGGGTCGGACTTGTCCACCTCGTCGATAAGGAGCACGACCGGCCTTTCCGAGGTAATGGCCTGGAGCAGGGGCCGAGGCAGGATAAACCGCTCGGAAAAAAAGGCGTCCTCCTGTGAGGCGATCTTCTCCACCGCGTCGGACAGGGTTTTCGCCCCGGCGATCACATCCTGGATCTTCTCCTTGACCATCTGGGTGTAGAGGAGCTGTTTTGCATATTCCCACTCGTAAAGCGCTTTTGCCTCGTCGAGCCCCTCATAGCACTGCAGCCGGATGAGCTGTAAATCAAGCGCCCGGGACACCGCCTTTGCCAGCTCGGTCTTGCCCACCCCCGCGGGCCCTTCGACCAGGATGGGCTTGTTTGTTGCCGCCGCGAGAAACACCACGGTCGCGATCTCGCGGGAGGTGATGTAATCCGCCTTTTCCAGCTTGTCCTGCACATCTGCTACGCTCGTGAACGTCATGTCCTGCACCTTTTTTGTTTTATAGAATAATTTCTTAGGGTAGCATATTCTCTACCCCATGAACAGCAATATGCCATGGTATGTGAAAAATAGAGGCCTCACGGGCGTTTCTCAAGTGTGAACATTTTTCAAAAAACCCGCCCGGATTCCGATAACATCCTATGTTTATTCATTACCAGTTTTCTCATGAGGGGGTTTTACAGACGAGATTGTCAAGACAGTGCTGGAACGCCGGAGGCATTCCGTGAGAACCGGGGAAAGGCAGGGATGATTCCCGTTGACCCAAAGCCCCAAGGGTGTGATCATTCCGGACCATGAACGAGTTCATCCGCCGCTGGGAAAAGGGCAACGCTGAGAAGGCCGCTACCCTCTCCGGAAAAAACAGAGGCCGGGCCATGAAAAGGCTGTTCCTGGCGGCCGCGTTCGTGATCGCGACCGCAGGCTCCGGTGTTCTCATCCTGAGTCCGGATATGGCCGGCAGGCCGCTGACCCAGCTCCCCCTGTCCGGAACCTCCCCGGCCCGGGAAAGCTGGACCCTGGCCTTTTACCTGGCCGGGGACAACTCCCTGGAGAGAGACCAGATCAAGAACCTCCGGGAGATCTGCGCCGGGTCGCAGGCCGTGGCCGGCGCCCCGATCGTGGTGTTCGTGGACCGCGACGACGATGTCTCCCGCGACAGCATCCTGAGCGCATGGAAGGGGACCAGGCTCTTTGTGGTCACGGATGAGGACTACCTGAAGGTCATCAGAAAGCCGGTCTTCGTGGATATCCCCCGGTTCGTGGACGCTGACCGCTTCGAACGGGCGATACTGGCGCGCCTGGAAAATCAGCGTGACCGGGACTTTCTGTCCGGGTGCTATACCAGGCAGGGAAACCGTTATCTGCTCAAAGAGTGCGATCCCGCTACCAGGGAGCGGATCAGGGTCCTGCTCGACCGGCGGGCGGAATACCTCCTGCCGCTCAAAGGCGGCGGGCACGTCAACCTCGATGCCACCGGCGCCGGAACGCTTTCGCGCTTCGTGCACTTCGTCAAGGACAATTTCCCCTCGGACCGCATTCTCCTGTGCATCACGGGCCACGGGAATGGATGGTTCCCGGGGGAGACCGCCCAGCCCCCTGCGAATCGTTCGGCTGAGTATGCAAAGAACTTCGAGATCGCCTCGCTGCGGCAGGCCCTCGCCGGAAACCCCGTGGATGTGCTCGTGCTGGACATGTGCTCCATGGCCGATATCGAAACCGCGTGGGAGCTCCGGGAGTGCGCCCGGTACCTGGTGGGCAACCAGACCGCAATCCCCACCATGGGCCTGAATTATACGATGTTTCTCGAGAGGCTCGGGCAGAGGGCGGCGTGGACGCCTGAGGACATGGCCCATGATGCCGCCGATGCCTACCGGGACACCTACGGGGATTCCCGCCAGTTCGACATCTCGGCTGCGGCCTTTGATCTGGGAGAGAGTTTCCGGGTCTTTGTGCGCTCGTTCCAGCGGGCCGCGGGCGATCCACAGATGCTGACCGCCATCAGAAAAGCGGCCCGGGAGGCGCGCCCCATTCCCGGCAGACACCGGAATCGATATCCCATGGCCGATCTGCTGCCGCTCGTTTCGGCCCTGGGCGATCCGGAGCTTGACTCGCTCCTGTCGGAAAAACGGTTCGTGGTGAACCACACGGCCGTCAATTCAAGCCTCTCAGGGATCTCCCTGTACCTGCCCTCTTCCACCGAGTGCCTTCAGAGACAGCAGAAGGGGTATGCAGAGACATCCTTTGCACGGGATTTTCCGCACGGGTGGGCGTCCATTCTGCCCGCGCTGCCTGCGGATCGTTGAGGGTTCAGGCCTGCCTGTCCGGCGGGGTGGACAGGCACTGAACATTCTGCATTGTCCATTCCCCGCGGGGTTCCGGGATACCCGGCGTATCGGGGTTTCTTTGGGCCGCCCTTCTTCGTGAGCCCTTTAAAATATCCAGTCGAGCTCGTCCACATCGTTGGGATATGCAAAAAACCCCAGAAACCCGAGGCAATCGCTGCTGGTTTTCGTGATATACGCCTGCTCGTCTTCGCCATCCGGCGAGTCCACTGCCGCGTCGGCAACGCCGGTGGCAGGGACGGTCCCGTTGTTGAGGTCCCGGAGACTGATGGTGAGATAGTACTCGTCCTCCGAAACCGAGTCCTCGTGGCTGCGGGCGCTGAAGGCCATCATCGAGTCATCGTCTGTCACGCTTCCTCCCCCCATGACCTCCCAGTTGGTACCGGCATCCGAGCACTCGGTGATTCTGAACCACTTCTGCGCGACATCGCCTTCCCACATATGCTGCGACCTCGCATCTCTCACGCTCGCCTGCCAGAACCCCCGGTAGTCCCCTTCCCTGACGGTGTAGAAGACGCCCGCCTCGGTGTCGCCGATCTCATACTGCTCCACGATCGTCTCGTTCTCCCCGTCTACGGCAAAGGCCATCCGGATTGTCAGGGTGCCCGATTCCAGAGTGACCATCCTGTCAACCGCCACCGACAACCCGCCGAAGATGTACTGGTCGAGGTACGGGATCACGGCGGTCTGAACACCGGCGTCCACGGTCATGGTAATGCCGTCCAGGGTATGCTCGCCGTCCTGGTCCCAGTAGTCGCTGAACCGGTTGACCAGCTCGATATGGTCATCCAGGATTGTACTGTGGGTATAGACGCACTCGTCCGCCCCCTCTTCCGGGTCGAACATCCTGCCCAGCACGCCCCCGGCACTGTCCGGGTCCCAGTCGGCCCACTGGTCCAGGGTACTGGATCCGAGGTAGGGCGTACATAATTGTACGTCTTCGGTAAAGGCATGCAGCGCCGAGCCATCGGCAGCGGAATCGTCTTCGCTCCCGGATTCGACCCCGCATGCGCTTAAGCATACCACCGTAAAAACAGCCAGTATCACGCCCCGCAACAGATTCACGTTCATATACACTCCTCTTATGACCTGTTCGATTATCCCTGTCCACATTCCTTAAAAAAGAACCGTCTCCCGGGTTACAAGCACGAACCATGCCCGCTGCCGCGATCCGGTTCATTCCCGGAAACAAGGGGCTCGCCCGACCTCAGGCGCGATAAAGGTGCCCTGGGCAGAAATCTGGGTATGGTGCTGCTCAGGGGAAAAAGCATCTTCAAAAAAGAATGGTCGAAATCACGCCACGTGCCTGCCTCTGGGCAACTTCCCCCGAAGGAAGGCTCAAGGGGTATCATCCGGGCGTATCCGACCGCCTATATGACATCATCTTTCTCCCCCTTTTCTCAATCAATTGTTTTTTTGTATTTTCCCGATTTTGGTTGAAACAATGCCTTTGATATTATAAATTAAATAATCAAAAACTGCTCACAATTGCGTATATCGTGCAGATGCCGGTCAGAGGCGCCTCAACACCGAGGTTATTCATGGTGTAAAAGAATAAAAAGCTACCGAGGAGGAATATCAATGAAAAAGCTCAATGGATTTCTTTTTGCGCTCGTTCTGTGCGCCCTGCTGGCACTCACGGGCTGCTCGGACAGCAGCAGCTCGCACAACCCATCCACGGTTGCGGGCATCGCGTCTTCCGGGGCCGCCATCTCCGGCACGGTCACACTCAAGGACGCGACCGGCGAGGAGCTGGGGCCTGAAGACATCGGGGCGGACGGGAGCTTCACCTTCATTGTCGACGGCCTGACCCCGCCCTTCGTGATCAAGGCCGAGGCCGGTGACGAGAGATGGTTTTCCTATGCCGCGGGCCCCGGCACGGCCAATGTCAACCCCCTGACCATGCTGGCCCTGGCAATGGCTATGGAGTCGGGTAATCCGGAGGACGCGTACGCCGACCCGTCCGAGGTCACCGATGATGCGATCGCCTCCGCCCTCGGTGACGTGCAGGCACTTTTCGCAAACCTCTTTACCGGCTTCGGCGTGGACGAGGACTTCGACCCCTTCTCCGGCGACTGCACGGTCAACCACGACGGGATCGACGCGCTCTTCGACGCCCTGGATTTCACCGTTGCCGAAGGCAACCTCACGATCACCGAGAAAAAAGGCGATCTCCCTTTCATTGACGATACCCCGATCGGCGATATCGACCCGAACCAGCCTCTCGACGATATCACACCCCCTCTGCTGTGGGGGACCTACAACTACTGCTACCTGTCCTTCTACACACCGAGCGACGGCAACGGATCCGATGCGGGCGCGGGCTACCTTACCTTCGTGGCGGACGGCACCTACACCGCGGTCGAGGAGACATCTTCGAGCGGAGCGGCCAGCGAGGGAACCGGGGAATATACCTATGTATCCCAGGGGGTATTCGAGTTTAACCTTATCAACAAGAAGGTATTCCTGACCCCTGACCGCGAGATCGCCGTCGTATCCGACTTAAACAGTTCGGACGGGGCGGAGATCAACATTCTATGCAAGCGAGACACATCCCTCACCGCCGCCGACATCTCCGGCACCTACCTGGTCATGGAGCTCGGCAGGGAGACAGTCGACGGCACCGCAATCGCCGAATCCGGGATAGTGGACGTAATCACCTTTAACGGAAGCGGGGGCTACACAGGCGAAGAAGGACCCGGCACCTACACGGTCGACGCAAGCACGGGCCGGATCGCCGTGGATGGGGGCACCCTGCAGGGCATGGTGGCCAAGGGCGGCGACGTGATCGTGGTGCCCGAGATCGGTTCCGGCGGCACCGAGGTTGGCATTTCCGTCCTGGTAAAGACCTCGTCAGACCCTGATTGGGACGAATCGAGCCTGAACGGCGAGTACTGGATGTCCGAGCTGTACTCCGATCTGGAGGTCACCACGGCTAGCGGGGATGACGCAGTCTACACCGTGATCGCCTCGCTTACCATGGCGAACGGGCTCATCGACGGTGGTTTCAACGAATCCACCCCGGATGGGTACACTTTTACTCCAGACATCCCATACGTGACGTATGACTCCCATCCGGAGGCCTCGATAAACTTCGACAACTTCCTGGTGGATGGGGAGCTCCTCGGGATAGTCTCCCCGGACGGCGAGTTCTTCGTCATGACGAGTGACGCCGAAACGCCTGAAGAGGCGGGCATCAGCCTGGGCGTCAAAGGCGTTCACCCCCCTGACTGAGGCTCAGGTTCGCCGCACGTAAGGGCGGTAGCGCACCGGAACACGAAACCCGGAAGGGCCTTAAGAAAGGCCCTTCCGGGTTTTTTTTGTCCGGCTGCAGGAAACATCCCCTGAGGAGGACCGCTTTTCAGGACCTTGAGGGGGCCGGAGGATCACTGCTTGGGCACGAAGAACTCCATCTGCGGGAAGTCGTTGAGATCCTTGGAGATGCCCGCCCGCAGGAACGAATTGACCCAGTTCACGATGTCGTTTTTCTGGATCGTGGCCTGGAGCCTCCTCATCCGGGACTGCCGCTCCTCCTGGCCCATGGTGAAGGCCTGGTAGATGGCGTCGGCCACACCTTCGAGGTCATAGGGATTGACGAGCAGGGCATGGGGATAGAACTGGGCCGCGGCCCCGGCGAACTCGCTCAGGATCAGGACCCCGTTCCCCTCCGTGCTGCTGGCGCAGTATTCCTTGGCCACCAGGTTCATGCCGTCTTTCAAGGGTGTGATGAGCGCGATCTCGCAGGTCCGGTAGTAGGCCACCAGCTCTTTCCGGGGCAGGGACCGGAAGATGTAGTGCACCGGGGTCCAGCCCACCTCGGTGTATCTGCCGTTGATCTCGCCCACCAGCCGCTCGATCTCGTGCCTGAGCTTCTCGTATTCCTCCACGCCCTGCCTGCTGGGCACCACCACCTGGAGCAGGGTGACCTTCCTCCTCATCTCGGGATAACGCGCGAGTGCATTCTCGAACGCAAGCAACCGCTGGGGGATGCCCTTGGTATAGTCCAGACGGTCGACGCCCAGGATGATCTGTCTCCGGGGCAGATTCGCATGGATGATCCACGCCTGGTCCGCCACCTCCTGGGTCTTGGCAAAGTCGGCAAACTCCCGGTAGTCGATGCTGATGGGGAACGAGCCCGCAAGCACCTGGCGGTCGTCCACTGTGATGGTGTTCACCTGCCCCCTGCCCGACACCCTGTAGCCCAGGAGCGCCCGTACGCAGCCGATGAAGTTCCTGCGGTCGCGCGCGGTCTGGAAGCCGATGAGGTCGTACTTGAGCAGGGCCTCCAGGATCTGGAACCTCCAGGGGAGCTTCAGGAAGATATCGAGCGGCGGGAAGGGGATGTGGAGGAAAAACCCTATCTGCCGGTCAAGGCCCAGCCGTCTGAGCTCGCGCGCCACCAGGATGAGCTGGTAGTCGTGCACCCAGAGGTAGTCGCCCTTCTGGGTGTGATTCTTGACGTGCTCGGCGAATTTTTTGTTTACCAGCTGATAGGTCTCCCAGTAGCACGGGTCGAAGTTGCAGTGGCTGAAGAGATCATGGAACAGGGGCCAGAGAATCTCGTTGGAAAAGCCGTAGTAATACTTCTCGATCTCTTCCCTGCGCAGGTGCACGTACCTCAGGGAATACCCGGTACGGCTCGTTCCCGTAGTGAGGAGGCTGTTCAGGCGCCTCTCGCTGGGGCAGTCTTCCCGGGGGATGCCGAGCCAGCCCAGCCACAACCCTCCCCGGTGTTTCAGGACCGGCCCCATGGCCGTGACGAGCCCCCCTGATCCGGGGCTGATCTGCCACTGGCTCGAGCCTGCCCGTCTGATCACGATGGGCAGGCGATTGGACACGACCACTAACCGTCCCGGATCCATGATACGCTCTCCTCACGGGCGGGGACGTTTAGGTCCGCCCATGCCTCCAGAAAATCCCGGACAGCCGGTATGCCGGGCAGGAATCCCCGGGCCGCGGTGGGCCGGCCCGCATCCCCCACCCTGATGCCGTAGCCGCTGGTGCGGATCCTGAGAAAGGCATCTTCATCCGTGTCGTCGTCTCCGATATAGACGCACGCACTCCCCGGGGGCATCCCCCGGCGGAGCTCTTCCAAGGCGTCACCCTTGTTCCATCCCGTGGCGCGCACCTCCACACCGCCGTTGAATCTGCGGACTTCCAGGCCGTGCCGTTCTGATATCGCTCTCCAGACGCGGACCGCCCGGTCCTCGAGACGTGCGGCCTCTTCCGGGTCGAGGCCCCGGGTATGCAGTGCCACGCTGGCGGGTTTCAGCTCGATGAGATCCCCCAATCCGTTATCTTCTGCCACACTCTGGGCGCAAGCCAGCCCCTGCCTCTGCGCATGATCGGCTGTCTTGATCACGATGTCTCCACTGGAGAGACGTTTCTCCATCCCGTGGCTGCCGATCACGATGCCGTTGAACGATCCCGTCAGGATGAGCACCTCGGCCAGCGGGCGGCCCGAGACGATCGCGAGCGCAGTATCCGCGCGCCGCGAGATATGCTCCAGGGTGCGGGAAATGCCCGGATACGGGTACGCCTGCATGCGCTGGACGCAGAAAGGGGCCAGGGTCCCGTCGTAGTCCAGGGCCAGGAGCTTCCTTTCGTGGCGGGACAAAGCATCCCAGAAGTCCGGCAGACCGATGACCTCTGGTCCCTTCTTTTTCCTCCCTTCTCTCATAGCAGCTCGATCCTGTCCTGGGTTTCGTTGGCAACGGCAAAGATCAGGGTGAGATACTCGCGCAGATGGCGGGTGATGAGAAAGTTCTCCCTGACGAACTCCCGGGCCTTCTGGCCCATCTCTTCGAGCCTTTCTCTGCGCTTGAGGAGATACCGGATTCGCAGTGCCGCGCCTTCGGGAGTATTGACGAGGAACCCGGTATGATGGTTGACCACCTGGAGCCTTATCCCGCCGGTATCGCCCCCGATCACCGGTTTGCCCTTCCAGAGCGCCTCGGTCACGGTCAGACCGAACCCTTCGCGGGTGGACTTCTGGAGGATGATATCCGATATCCGCTGCAGGGCATTGATGGTGAGGTTGTCGTCGGGGGGCAGGAGCAGGATGTGAACATCCGGGTCGTCACCCGCGCTGGTCTTGACCTCGTTGAACACCTCCTCGCCCTCGGGGTCGTCGGTGGCCCCTCCCCCGGCGAGAATGAGCTGTACCGGCGTGAACTCCTTGACCAGCCGGTAGGCTCTGACGACCCCCAGCGGGTCCTTGAAGCGGTCGAAGCGGGATATCTGGGTGATGACCGGCCGCTCAGGATCGAGGTCCCACCTGGTGTACGCCTTATCGAGCTCTTCAGGGCCCAGGTCGATATTCTTGTCGCTCAAGGGATCGATGCTCGGGGGTATGAGGTACATGGGGTGCGGCAGCCGCTGGGCGAATTCCGAGAGAGACCAGACGCTCGCGTCGTAGCCTCTGACAAAATCGCGCAGGTACTTCCACACCGGCCGGTACGGGCTGCTCACGTCGATATGGCACCGCCAGATCCATTTCCCCTTCCTCGCGGGCAAGTTCTCGATCATGGCGGCCGGCTGGGGATCGTGGATGAACACCACATCGGCATCTTCGAGCAGTCCCCTCAGGCGGTCCGCGTTCTCCCTGTTCACCACCTCATAATGCCTGAGCAGATAATCCGGAATATCGAACCGGTTCCCCTGCAGGGTGTTGTGCATGAGCTTGGTACACTGGAAGAAATCGGAGTCACCCGTGATGGTCTCCCAGGTAGTATCGATACCCAGCTCCTTCTTCAAGGGGATGATCCGGTGGAGAATCTCGGCCACGCCCCCACCGGCCTTGGTGGAGTTGATATGGATGATGCGCTTGCCGTCGAGGAGCCTTGCCAGCTGCCTCAACTGGTCGATGACATCGGTGCCCACGATCTGTTCATACTGCTCCAGGAGGGCGGCCATCATGCACCTCCTGCCGGCACATGCACCGTGAATACATGGGTGAGCTCGTCCCTGAGCTCCACCAGAGAGATAAAATACGGATCGATCTGGGAAATCTGTTCGGCCAGCTCGGCATAGTCTTCGCCGAAACCCGATACCCAGTGGCTGAAATCATCCCTGCCCCAGGGCGGCCGCCTCCGGGCATCGATGAAATGGTAAAAGACGCTCCCCAGCGACATGTGGGGAATATGCTCACCCAGCATCTCCGGCGTGTCCAGCCTCATCCTGGTATCGAAAACCACCGTCTGGGACCTGACGAAATAGAACCGTTGCGATGCCTTGATCCAGGGGAGAAGCTCGCTCTCGTCGATTCTCTCTTCGAGTATGTCGATGAGCTCGCCCCGGAGGTCTTCTATGTCGTGGTATTTCGAGGGATCGATCAGGGCCATCCGCTCCGCGAGAGGTTTGTCGCGAAGGCCCTGGTAGACCCATATGGCGAAATCGTTCTGATACTCGGGGTTGTCGAACTTCGGCCTCAAGAGCCCGCCCCAGAAATGATAGTAAATGCAGCTGGGGGGGATGATCTCCAGCCTGTCCCGCAACTCGGCCAGGGTGAAGGCATACTGGCCCGTGGCTATGGCGATCAATGCGCAGTCCCGCACGGAAAACGGCTCGACCATGATTATCTCCTTATTCATGTGTTCTTGCTGCTTTTAAAGGGCGATTCTCCAGGCAGCCTCGTTCAGACCCATGAAAGATGAAACCCGGCACTCAGTTTACACGGTGACAACAACGGTTCAGAGCTAATTTCATCATACAATTCAATAATATAGTTCTATAACCATTTGTCAAGTATGGCCTGCTACTTTGGACCCGGCCTTAAAGGGGGGTGATTCTTGAGATTACCGGAACCGGAGCTATTTAATTATCTGTAGAGATATCCTCTTTTGAAAAGAAAAGAGGAGGGTGAACCGTGAAAAGGGCTCGCCTGTCGGCAGCAGGGTTTTTGTTTGATCCGTTCACCCTAAGTGGCGTCGCGATGAATCAGGAGGAATAACGCAGAACCTTAACTTACGATCACCGCCGTATCCCAGATGGCTACCGGCATCCGTAAAAAGGCACTGAGGTTGTTCGGAATTTGGAAGAATGCCGGTGTCAGGCCGGGTTTCTTCAGGTCGGGCAGCTATCCTGCCGGGGATGCAGGTTCTTATGAATAAAATCCCTGCAAATAACAAAACCCTCTGTGGAGGGAGGCTATATGCTTCCGTGCTCTCCGGCGTACCACCATCCGCAGGGGGCAGGACGCGTAATCGGTCGTGATCTGGTGGATACGAAGAGCATTCATGTGAGTGCCTGTAGCAACGATCAAACAGGAGGGGTTGATGCAGCCCTGTTCGAATGTGACGTGTGGCGACCATGACGGTCACAACGATATGGAAAAGAGAGGAAAACATCCTGTGATCTTGCGGGATGTCCTTATCAAGAACTTACATAAGGAGGATAAGAGATGAGAAAGTATACCTTTTTGGCAATAGGTGCCCTGTTCATTCTGCTCACTCTGGGCAGCGTGGCATATGCGGCCGGCGAGGGAGAAGGAGCGAGCCAGGCAAAGGTGGACATCAACACCGCTACCGTTGACGAGCTCCAGAGTGTTCCCGGGCTTGACCCGGAACTGGCCCAGAACATCATCGACTACCGTGAGGCGAACGGGCCCTTCTCTTCCGTGGATGATCTCACCAGTGTCGAGGGTATCGATAATGAGAAGCTCGATGCCATGCGCGACCAGATCACCGTAGGCGAGATGCCCGGTTCCCAGCCCATGGAGCCCCAGCAGGGACCAGGTTCCCAGCCCATGGGTGAGCCCATGCCCGGCGAATCTCCACCGGCAGGCTACTGATCACCAGGAGAGGCAGTATAACATAAACAAGAATACATGAAGGGAATGCCGGTGTTCTTGGTGCCGGCATTCCTTTTTCCGTTACAGAAACATGTCCTGTCACGGATCAGAGATGTTTCTCTGACATGGTACCGATGATTCCCTTTTTTTGAGGGAACGACACACAAGGAGGACAGAAGATGAAAAGATACAGTTGGTTGGCAGTGGGTATCATCGCACTCATGCTCACGGCGAGCGGCATCACCTATGCACAGTCCCAGGGTGCACAGCCGATGCAGGAGGGCACCCAGCAGCAGGCTCAACAGCAGATGCAGCAGGAATCCATGGACCTGGTGAACATAAACACCGCATCCGAGCAGGAACTGCAGCAGATCCCCGGCATGGACCAGTCTCTGGCTCAGAGCATAGTGCAGCATCGGCAGACAAACGGGCCTTTCGAGTCGGTGAACGACCTCACCCAGGTACAGGGTATTGATGACCAGAAGCTCCAGGGCATGCGGGGATATCTCACGGCCGAGAAGCTCAACATCAATACGGCACAGGCAGAGGAGTTGCAGAAGGTCCCCGGCATGGATCAGAGCCTGGCACAGAGCGTCATTCAGTACCGCGAGGCCAACGGCCCCTTCGGGTCGGTCGATGAGTTGAGGCAGGTTCAGGGGATTGACGACCAGAAGCTCCAGTCGATCCAGGA
>JAHDRW010000053.1 GCA_018433085.1 Deltaproteobacteria bacterium
GGCCTTTTCCATGGCGATCACGGCCGCGCCCAGGGCGCCCACGATCTGCGGATCGATCGCCATGGGCCTGATCTTCACCTGAAGGGCCTCCTGGAGCGCGGCGAACATGCCCGGGTTCTTTGCCACGCCCCCGCTCATGGTCACGGCCCCGGCCAGCTCGATGCTCCGGGCCAGCGAGGCCACCCGGTGCGCCATGGCCGTGTGCAGGCCGCTGATGATGTCGCTGATGTCCCGGCCCTCGTTGATCAGCGAGATGATCTCGGTCTCGGCGAACACCACGCACTGGTTGGACAGCGTCACGGGATCCTGTGCCCGGGCCGCGATCGCGCCCATGTCCTCGAGCCTGACATCGAGGGCCTCTGCCATGATCTCGAGGAACCTGCCCGTGCCCGAGGCGCACTTGTCGTTGTACACGTAGCGGACCACGTCGCCCCGGTCGTCGAACCGCACGGCCTTGGCATCCTGGCCCCCGATGTCGATGACCATCCGGGCGTCCGGAACGATCTTCCAGGCCCCCTTGGCGTGGCAGGCGATCTCCGACTCCACCGAGTCGGCAAACTCGATGCTGTTCCTGCCGTATCCCGTGCCCACGCAGTAATCAAGGGAATCGGGAGAAATGCCGGCAGAGCGCATGAGATCCCCCATGACCTCCCGGGCTGAGTCCCGGGGAAGGGGCTTGGCCCTGATCACGTGAGAGGCAACGACCCGGCCGTCTTCGACCACGACCGCCTTGGCGCTTAAAGATCCGACGTCACAGCCTGCTACGATCATCCGGCGCACCTCCTTTGTTGTCATGGGCATAGAGGGCCGCGCCCAGCGCGCCCACGATCTGCGGATCGATGCGGAGCCGCCTGATCCTCACGTCCAGCAGCTTTTCCAGGTGGGTGAGCACGCCCGTGTTTTTCGCCACGCCGCCGGTCATGCAGACCTCGCGATTAAGCCCCGCGCTCCGGGCCAGAATGGCCACCCTTCCGGCCATGGCCTGGTTCACGGCCGCGGCAATGTCGGCAATGGGCGTGTTCTCGTTCAGGTGGTGGATCACCTCGGCCTGCGCCCAGACCGTGCAGGTGGAGGCCAGGGAAAGGGGGGCCTGGGCCTGCGCCGAGAGCTTGCCAAGCTCGTCCAGGTCCACGCCCAGCAGTCTTGCCATGACATCGAGGAACCGTCCCGTGCCTGCGGCGCACTTGTCGTTGGTGACGAACTTCACCACCGCGCCTGCGTCGTCGAGGCGGATGGCCTTGCAGTCCTGGCCCCCGATGTCGATCACGGTGTGAACCGAGGGCATGAGATGCCTCGCCCCACGTGCATGGCAGGCGATCTCCGAGTAGACCTTGTCCACGAACGGGATTTTCTCTCTCCCGTAGCCGGTGCCCACGCAACACCGGACCTGGTCCATCCCGATGCCGGCGACGCTGAGCGCCCGGTCCATGACCGTGCGCGCCGAGTCGTCGGGCCTGAACGTCGAGCGCGTCACCGCGTGGGAAAGCATGGTTCTGTCGTTGAGGATCACGGCCTTGCTGGTGAGCGATCCCACGTCGCATCCTGCCACGATCATATTCCTATCCTCCTGAGTTGCAGAAATTCATCCATCTTGTCGATGACGCTTTCCCATGACTGGACCCGGTCGTCGAAGGCGTCGGCAAAGAGGATGACCGTCGGCACGCCTTCGCGCTCCAGGTCCCGGGCGAGCAGCTTGTTCACCCCCCAGCTGTTCCGGCACCCCATGCTCCCGATATAGGCCACGAAATCGGGCTTCAGGAGCCTGACAGCGCCCAGGAGATCGTCGAGCCACATGCCCGGGGCGTCGTAGGGGCCCCTGATCTGTTTGATCATGGGCATCCGGGACATCTGTGCCGCAAGGGTGTCGACCATGGCGTCCATGCTCGAAGAGTCGATGTGATATGCCTCGCCGGGACGTTCCCCGGCATAGGGTGCGTCCGAGTGCCAGAAGGTGAAGAGGATGGAGCCCAAGTGGCTGATGTCCTGCTCGTCCATCCACTTCCAGAAGCGGGCGTCGGTGGTATAGTGGTCGATGTAGCAGAAGAGGCCCCGTGCGCGCTCGCGCTTCGAGGTGGTGCCGGATATCCCCGCCGCGGCGTTGGCCTGCGCGGTCTTCAGCATGGAGCGCAGGAGCTCGGTGTAGATCTTCTTGCCGTTCATCATGAACCTGCCGCCATAGAGCATGATGTCGAACAAACCGGGCACCGGGGACGGCCTGAGCCTCATGAGGTCGATGAGCTCCGAGGCGAGCTCGTCCTGGAGCCTCACCTCCTCCAGCACCTCTCCGAGCACGTTTTCGTCCAGGGTCGTGCCGGTGTGCGACTCCAGAAACGCGATCAGCTCCCGGAAGTCCTTTCTCTGGTAGCCGGTTGTCCGCTCACCCATGATGGTGGAGGGGTAGTCGAGCTGAAAAAAGGGGATGTCAAGGTACGCCGAGGTGAAGGAAAACGAGTTGGCGTTGGTGTCGCAGATGCCAGGCGAGTCGCAGACAATGAAGTCGGGGCGCACGGCCAGTCCGGCCAGAAAGGCGCCCAACGCCCCCCGCTGGGCCGAGCAGGAAGTCTCGGTGAAGCCGACCTCGCTGCAGTAGTCGAGGTATTCGGCCGTGCCCCGCTTGAGGACAATGGTGCCGAGCACGGTCCATGCCTCGAGCATGACCGGCACCACGTCGAAGGCAAAGAGCAGGGGGGTGGCCATGCAGAAGGTGGTGAGCGCCACCTTTTTCTTGCGCTCCCTGGCCGTGACGCACATGGTGGAATACTCGGCGATGAGCCTCAGGAACAGTCTGCCCGGCTCCCCGTGTCTGATGAACGAGTCCAGAACATCACGGAAGTGTGGCACGAAATCGAGGAGACGTTCGTATTCTTTTCTGGTTCCGCCCGTGCTCATGGCCGCATGGTGCAGGATGCTCCAGATCATCCAGTCGAACCGGTATTCGCGTGTTTCCCTCTTCATGATACTGTTTCCTACAAGGTCATGGTAACGACCGCGCCTTCCCTGATCCGGCCCAGATAGAGGCTCGAACGCTGCCTCAGCACGTCCATGTCGGTCTTGCGCTCGATGTGCTGGAGCGCAGGGATTGCCGACTCGCGGAACAGGGTCAGGGCGTCGATTGCCCGCTGCCGCTCGACCAGGACCCGGCCCGGGTCCATGGCGATGTTTTTCAGAACCTCCATGGCGATCTTTTCGTTCTCCATCTCCATACCATACCTCCCGGGGGCGTCAGGCTGGGCGCCCCGTGCCGATCTTTCTCAGACTCAGGAACTCCTGCATCTTGTCGATGACCGCGTCCCAGGACTGCACCCGGTCGTCGAAGGCGTCTGCATACAGGATGAGCGTGGGGATGCCTGCCCGTTCCAGGTCCCGGGTATAAGGCTTGACCATGCCCCAGGTGTTCCGGCACCCGATGGTTCCGAAGTAGGCCACAAAGTCCGCCCTGAGCAGCCTGGTCATGGTCACGGTGTCGTCGAGCCACATGTGCGGTGCGTCATACGGCCCCCGGATGGATTTGACCATGGGCATCCGGGATACCTGCATTGCCAGTGAATCGATCATGGTGTCCAGTTCGCCGTCCTCGATCCGGTAGACGGCATCGGGATGGCCCGTGCTATAGGGGGCATCCTCCTGCCAGAAGGTGCTCAGGATGCACCCCAAGTGCGAGATGTCATGGTTTTCAAGAAAGGCCCAGAACCGAAGATCCGTGGTGTAGTGATCGATGTATGAGAAGAACCCCCGCGCGTTCTCCCTGCCAGAGCGTGTGCCTGCAAGTCCTCTGGCGGCCCTTTCTCTGATGTCTTTCAGCATGGATTCGAGCAGGTCCGTGAAGCCTTGGGTGCCGCCCATGAGAAAGTTGCCCGAGTACAGAAAGAGGTTGAAGATACCGGGCACAGGAGACGGCACGATCCTCTGGAGCTCGTTGATTTCGGTTATGAGCTCGGACTGTTTTCGTATCTCTGCGGTGACCTGCCTCATCCTGTCCATGTCGAGCGTGTGCCCGGTCTGCTCTTCCAGGAAGGAGATAAGGCCACGGAAATCCTGGCGGTGATAGGCGCTTGCCCGCTCGCCGGTCAGCGAGGACGGATAGTTGAGCTGGTAGAAGGGGATATCCAGGTAGGCCGAGGCGAATGCATAGGAATTGGCATTGGTGTCGCAGATCCCGGGCGAGTCGCAGACGATGAAATCAGGCCGCACGCCCAGTCCGGCCAGATATGCGCCCAAGGCGCCCCGCTGGGACGAGCACGATGTCTCGGTGAAGCCGGCCTCGCAGCAGTAGTCGAGGTATTCACCCGTGCCCCTCTGCAGGATAAAGGTGCCGAGCACGGTCATGGGCTCCAGCACCAGGGGCACCACGTCAAAGGCATAGAGGATGGGGGGCGCGAAGCAGAAGGTCGTGAGCGCCACCTTTTTCCCCTGCTCACGGGCTGTCAGGGGGGCCTTGAGATACTGCGCCAGGAGCTTCAGGAGCAGGGCCCCGGGCTCGCCCCAGCGGATGACGGCGTCAAGGGAATCCCGGAAATGGGGTATGAGCCCGAGCAGGGCGTCGTATTCCTTCCGGGTGCCGTCACCGGTTCTGGACGCGTTTTCGATGATGCTCCATATGTTCCAGTCATAGTGGTATTCCCTTGTTTCCCGTTTCATGCCGTATCCCCGTATTCAGTCATCGTGGCGGTATGTGCCCGTGCCCCGATATCCCCCGGTCTTTCCTGAAATGTGAACCCGTCCCCGGTTTCACCCGTTTCATGCCGTATCCCCGTATTCAGTCATCGTGGCGGTATGTGCCCGTGCCCCGATATCCCCCGGTCTTTCCTGAAATGTGAACCCGTCCCCGGTTTCACCGGTTTCACCCGTCCCCGGTTTCACGCCGGACTGTGAGCCAGTTCCCGGTTTTCCCACCGTATTCAGTCATCCCTGCGTCGTGGATTCGTTCCCGATGTTCCATTCGCGATGCTCCCCGCCCGCTTTGCCCCGGAAATTTTCTTGTCTTGAATGTGAATGTGAACCCGTCCCCGATATGTTTCATGCGATTCTCTCCAGGAATGCGTCGATCCGCATTCGGATCCTGCCGGTCTCCACCAGGGGGCCGTATTCGCGCTCCATCCGCATGCAGGGGATGCCCCGGGCCTCCAGGTCGCGCTCGAAGATGCCGTTTTCCGACCCGTGGAGGTCGCAGAACCTGATGTTCTGCAGGATCACGCCGTCCACCCGGGCCTTTTCCGCCTTGTCCAGGATGAGGGAAAGCCGGTCCCGGTAACAGCCGAACATGCGGGGGCAGCGGCACTGATTCAGGTACCTGCGCGAGAGTGCCGCAACCGGGTCTCCCTCTTCGCCGGTCAGGTCCTCGTATGACCGCGAGCCGAAGCACAGGGTGTCGGCTACCACAAGGGCGCCGGATTCCTCGATCAGGCGCACGAACCCGGGGTCGTCGTTGGCGCTGCCCACCAACATGAGGCGTTTTCTGCCTTTCTCGATGCGCGGGGACTTCTTCAGATCCTTCAGCAGTGCCTTGAGGATGGCGGTGTATTCCTCCCTGGGAATGGCAGAGCCTGCCAGGACCACGGTGAGCGCATCTTCTCCCGTCATGCGCGCCTCCGTACCCGACCTGAAGGCGTCGAGCTGCTGGAGAAGCATCCTGGACTCGTTATAGAGCCTGATGGATTCTCTCAGTGCCTTCTCCGTCACCTTCACGCCGAAGTGCTCCTCCAGGCTCCTGATGAGCTCGCGGGTCTCTTCCTCGAACCATTCGTGGCTGTAGTCCGCGGTCTTGTGGGGAACCCCGAAGTATCGGAAATATCCGGGAAGGATTCCTGCAATGTCCTCTCCGGCCTTGCGCCAGCACTCGTCGAGCCTGCGCATGGAATCGCAGCCGTTGGTGATGATCACTCCGTCGAGAAACCCGTATGCATGCTCGCCTGCGAGCTGGAGCATGCACTTGGGAAGGCTGCAGATCACGGGCCCGAAATAGGTGTCTCCGATGGAGAGCGAGGTGGTGCCGATGCCGCGCAGCCGGTAGGGCAGCATGCCTGCGGCGTGGATGATCTCTTCGGGAACGAAGGTGCAGGGATAGCCGATCACGGCCTTGCCCGCCTCCTTCCACTGCCGCAGGCGGGGATTGTACAGGGTGCGGGCCGCCCCTCTCATCTCTTCCATCATGATTCACCCCCCGAAGTTTCCAGGACCGATCTCAGGCGGTGGATCGCCTGTTCCTGCTCCGGGCTTGTGCATCCGCCATCAGGACCGATCATCTCACACAGGCCGCTGATGAGCACGGGCAGGGTCTCCGCCAGCAGGGGCCTGAAGGCATCGATCAATTCGGGCACGAGCCACTGGAGGGTCTGCCTGATCTCCTGCGGGTCGAGCGAGTCGGCCACGCTGCGTGCCACAGAGACAAAGAGGTCGGGGTTCGTATCATGGAGCCGGTTGATGAGCAGAAAAAGGGTGTTCGCGACCTCCGCGGCCTCGAAGGTGTCGAAATCCGATCCAGCCCGGGCCAGGGCCTGGTTCAGTCGCTCCGGATCGAGGGAGGACAGGACTTTGAGTCTGTGCGCCCGGGACCTGATCGCAGAGTTTTTTGCCGCACCCAGGGCCGAGACCAGGGCGAGGGTGAGCTCCGGGTTCTCCTCCAGGGCATCGGCCAGCGCGCTGCTCACGGATTGACGGTCCTCGGCCAGGGCGATGCGGGCCTTGCCCAGGAGCTGGGGATCGATCTGGGGCCCAACCTCCTTGAGGAGCTCGGTGAGGTAGACCTGGAACAGGGGCCTGCCCGCCCTGCCGAGCAGGAGGCTCCCGGTATGGATCCTGCGCACGAGCTCGAGGGCCGAGTTGGAGAGCTCGCCCGCGCTCCGGGCATCGATCCCCTTCAGGAGCGAAAGGACGAGGTCGGCCAGCAGGTCCGGGGCCACATTTTTCTCCACCGGGCGCATGAGCTCGCGCACGGCCCGGATGAATGTGTTTATCGCCGCCAGGACGGCCCCGAGGATGCTCGCTACCTTGGCCGGATATTTCCAGAGCTGCTCGTTGAAGACCTCGACGGTCTTTACCACGCACTCCTGCGAGCCCTGCACCATCCCGCAGACCTCTCCGAAGTCGGTGTTTTCCACGAATGCACGGATGGAATGTTCGCGGGCGCGTGCGTGGCGTGTGGGGTCTTCCGCGTGATCTGCGCTCACCCGGGCCGACCAGGCGGTGATCAGCTTTCCCAGGTCTGCGGGAAACGTTCCTGGCGCCGCTTTTCCGTCCGATTTCATGCCCCTTGATATCAGCCGGCGAAGCGGGCGGACGAGTGCGAGCTTCAAGGGCCTGCCCCGCGACCACCCCTGTACCAGGGTGTCGGCCACGGAGAGGGTCAGGCGCCTGAGCCCGGCGCTGTGCAGCGAATCGCTCACGATCCGTGCAGCCAGTTCCTCTACCCGGTTGTGCTGAGTCATGGTTTCCCTGTCCATAAGTCCTCCTCTGTTTTCAGCTCAAAGAGGGCATTTTTCCCGGCCTCGGTCATGTGCGAGTCGAACACGGCCATACACATGGAGGTCAGGGTCCCTATCGCGTCTTCCCGGGTGATGGTCCGCTCCATGACATAGCTGTGGCCCAGGTGTGTGGCCATGCCCACCACGGCAAAGGACACGGCAAGCGGCTTCAGGCCCTCGATGATTCCGATGTCGATCCAGATGCGGAGATCTTCCGCAAGGTCCAGGGCGATGCCGCTGTGGTAGCTCCAGACAGTGCAGTCCAGCTCCTCGTCCACGCCGAAGCTGCCCCGCAGCAGGATGAGAAACTGCTGCCGGTGGCTGTCGATGTAGTTGAAGTATTCCGTGAACGTCTCCATGAGCTTTGCCCTGCGGTCGCGGTGGTCCCAGATGTTGAGCGGCTCCCTGAGCCTCTTGATCCTCAGCCGCAGGTCCTCGAAGCTCTCCCGGGTGATCTGGTCGAAGAGGTCGCGTTTGTCCTTGAAGTAATGATAAAACGTCCCGGCAGACATCCCCACTGCCCTGACAATGTCCATGACCTGGGTGTTGTGATAGCCGTGCCTGCTGAAGAGCTCTCCGGCCACCCCGACGATGGTTTCGCGGGTATACTGCCGTTTGATCTCCGAGAGCCTGGTCACGGACGCCTCCCGTTCTCCCGGGTTGAGCACGGGCATCCGCGGGCCGGAGCCTGCCCTGTTTCGCGGCGAGTCGCCCGGTACGGCCCCGATGCAGCCGGACAGGGAGAAAGACCGTGAATGAGAAAAGCCCGGGATTTCCTCATGTCCTCTCACCCCTGAATCGCTTGCGGACCCTGCCCTTGAGCAGCCGCCACGACCACGAGATCACACCCCACTTCTGGTCCAGGAGGGCCCCGGCCAGGCGCTGTGACGCCCGGGACCACTCGTCCCTGTCAATCTGCGCAAGGGTCTGTGACAGGAACGCGCTGATCGATCCGGGCCTGTCCCGCTCCAGGGCATTGATCGAGCGGGACAGGCCGTTGATGCCCTGTGCACCGATACCCGGCCCCCTTGAAAGGATTGCATCCAAGAGAGCCCTGCGAGAGTCGGGAGAGGCGGCCCACAAAGATGCCAGCAGATCCTTCCACACCGTTTTGCACTCCTCGAGCGAGTCGGCGTCGATCTCGCCGGCCAGGCTTTCCATGAACGCGGTGAGGATTTCCGGGGAATACCGGGTATTCATCTGTCTGCCGAGCTCGGCCATGGAACGGATGAGAAGGTTCACGGCTGAGGGGACCGCGGCCGCGAGGCCCAGGAACACCTCCGGGTCCTGGCCCATGACCGTCCTGACCGCTGACCTGCCGTCTGCGTGTCTGACCGAGGTGAGGCCGCTGCGGAGGATGTCCTTGACCACGGGTGTCCTCAGAAGCTCCTGCAGAATCCCTCCCTGGTCCCGGGTCTGTTGCGGCGCCTTCATGGCGTCACCTCCCGACCCCCTGGTTTTCTTTCCGGCCCGGGCGAACCGAGAATCTCGCTCACTGCGGGCGAAAGATCTTCACCGAGCTGTTTTGCCCTGGCCGCCACGCGGGCGAGCGATTCCCGGTCGACCTCCTGCAGCAGGGACCGGGCGAATTCCTGGAGGAGGGCAGGGGGGTACTGGCCCTGAATCCGGGTCAGGAGCTCCTCGGCCGCCTTGATGAAGCAGTTGGCGATGGCGGGCAGCGCGCACACGATTGCGAGCGGGACCTCAGGGTCTTTTTCAAGGAGCGTCCGGACGAGGCGCGGGCTGTTCTCCGGGTCGATGTTCCTGAGCAGGGCTCGGAGGTTATCCTTGAACGCGTTTTTCGAGAGAAGCCGGTCCAGGACTCTGCTCTCCATGTCCAGCAGTCCTCTGGAGGTATGGCTGTTCATGCGTCGCCTCCTTACAGGGTTTCGCAGTTGAAGAAGTACCGGGCGGATTCCATCTGGCAAAGCTGCTTGCCGCCCATCCAGAGCTGGATGATCTTGATGTCGCGCCAGTGCTTCTCGATGTCCCAGTCGCGGTCAGGGCCGTAGCAGCCCAGGACATCCATGGCCTTTCCGAGATTTTCCACGGCCCTGTCCGAGACGAAGTCCTTGATGTTGCGGATCTTGCCCACCAGCTCCTCGGAGACGAGCGGAAGGCCATAGGGCTTGTTTCTCCGGTCACCCATCATGGCGGCCTCGTGGCCGAGGATCCTGCAGATGTCGATGTCCCCGGCGATCCTGCCGATAATGCCCGCCACGGCTTCGTTTTCCTTCAGGGGCCTGTTGCGGTAGGTGCGCGTGGATACGAACTCATACAGGCGCTCGTACATGTTCATCATGGCGCCTGTCAGAAATGCCGTGCTCGCCACCTGGCCGAAGGAAATGAGCTGGTAGAAGGCCCCGGCGTCCCTTCCCGGGCCGTGGGCCCGGTACCAGGCAGGCACCCGCACGTCGTCGAACCAGATGTCGCCGTTCTTGTCGGCGGCCATGCCCGCCTTTTCATAGGGCCCTCCCTGGGTGACGCCCTTTGCGTCGGCCGGGACATAGATGAAGGCGAAGTCGTCGATGTCCGCAGACCCGGGCCGGGTGGTGCAGGGCACGCCGAACAGCCTGGCTGTGCCCCCCGAGTTGGTGGGCCAGAGCTTGTGCCCGTTGATGACCCACTGATCTCCCTCCTGCCGGGCCGTGGTACGGATGGTCCTGCCCTTGAGCAGGCCCATGTTCTCGATGTCGGAGCCGCCCTGCGGCTCGGTCATGGCATTGGCGGCGAACACCGCCTTGTTCGTGCTGCAGAACATGGGGGCGAACTCGGCGATGAGCCGTTCGTTCACATAGGGCTCCAGGTGAATGACCAGCAGGGGCCAGAACGTGACCGCCAGGGCCACGGCCATTCCGGTGTCCGCCCGGCCGAGCTCTTCGCAGAGCTGGTAGGCGAAGCGGAAGATATAGTCGGACCCCGCAAGCCCCCATCCCCCGTATTCCTGGGGAAAGAGGGCCTTCTGGAGGCCGAGCTCGCCCATGATCTTGTCAAAGGCGGGCTCGATCAGGGTATGTTCCTTCCAGTCTTCGTCATACCGCCTTCTCAGGGGCATGATCTCCTGTTCGATGTACGTTCTCAGGACTGTTCTGAGGTGCTTGTCCAGGGGGGAGAGGTATTCCAGGGGCCGGGAAAACTCGTCGAAATGATCCATGTCATCCCTCCTCTTCAGATCTCTTTACAGTCGTAGAAGAATCGGGCCGTGTCCATCTTCACCGGGGCCGCGGCACCCACACCGCACAGGAGCGACTGAATGGTCTTGACGTCGCGCCAGTGTTTTTCCGCGTGCCATTCCTTTGCGTAGCCTGCCGAGCCCATGAGCTCCATGCCCCGGTTGATTGCCCGCATGATGCCCTTCTGGATTCTTGCCCCGATCATTACCGCATAGGTGTACAGTCCTTCGGTATCGAGCGACCACGCACGTGGGGAGGGAGAGACGAGCCGGGCAAGGTCTTCGAGGAGAAGCCGCGAGCAGGCGATATCCTCGGCCACGTCGGCAAGAACGGATGCGCACAGCGGGTTTTCCTTGAGCGGGGTGGAGCCCCTGATGACCCGGCTGTGGCTCCAGTCGCCGAGGATCTCGAAAAAGTTCATCCCGGCGCCCAGACTCACCCCGCCCAGAAAGAGGTTGAGCAGGGTGAAGAGCATCGGGACAGCCTCGGGCTCTTGGATGAGACTCTCTCGCGTGATTTCCGTTTCAACGAAGGATATGTCGGCATTTGCAAGGGCGTTGAGGCCCGTTGTCAACACCTCCCTGCCGCGCTGGATCCCCGGTTTATCTCCCGGTACCAGCGCGATGCAGGGCCTGCCTTTCTCGTCGGCGCATACGGCGAGGAAAAGGTCGGCTCTGAGCCCGGCGGCAAAGGGCCGGATGTTCGCGCCGGATAGTGTCGACCCACTGTCCCGGGATTCGACCAGAGCAGGGATCGAGCGGCCTTTGTACAGCGGTGTCTCCCGGCCTGCGGACCCGGGTCCGGGGAGAACGCAGGAGGTGATTTTCAGCCCGTCGTCCAGATACGAGGCCGTCATTGCCTCGACGAGCCCTTCTCTGCCCTCGGAAAAGCGGGTGAGAATCGAGAACAGGGCATAGTTCATGGTCAGGAGGACCCCGGTTGAGCTGTCGGCTCTGCCGACCTCGGAAAGCACGGCCGCCACGTCTGCGACATGGCCGGGATCGTGCCACCCGAACCCGCCCTGGTCCTCAGGGAGGGCAAGCCTCTGAAGACCCATGGACAGAGCGAGCACCCGTGCTTTTTCTTCGAAGAGGACGGCATAGTTGCGCTGATAATCGAGCCGGTTTCCGATCACCTCTTTCTCTGCCCACTGCCTGACCAGGGATATCACACCCTGCGCATCCTCACCCCTGTCTCCCACAGCTGTGCCGAAAAGATAGTCAAGACTCCTGTTCATGGAACCTCCCTGTCTTGAATTTCATGCCCCTTGGCAAACTCAAGGGGCCCTGGTCCATGACGCCGGGTGCTGCTCCCGTGCCGCAGACATGGTTGGCCGGGCGGCTGCTCGAAACGCGTACCCCTTGTCATGTGCCGGGAAGCGTTCCCTTCTCGAACAAGGCACAAAGATCCCGGCAGGGGCGGTGGTGTGGACAAGTCTCTCAAGATGTGGTGGAAATCTTCCCCATATCCCCGAAGTGGGGCACATTACCTGTAATGAAATCTCATTATCAACAAATAATAACTATTTCTCTTTTGATGTCAAGGTCCTTGAAAAATTTCCCGGCCGGCAGACCAACCCCGTGATGTATCCCTTGTATGACGATCCCCCGGCGTTTTCTAAGGGAAGGGAAAGAGGGTGGACCAGCCGCTAAAGGGTTGTCTGGATATTTCCTGCTTCCAGTGCCCTGCGGCCTTCTTCCGTGAGATAGGCCTCGAACATGGCCAGGACCATTTTTATGAGGTTGGCGATCACCTCTTCGCGGGTGTTGCGCTTTTCGATCAGGTAGCTGTGGATGGCCTGGATGCACATTCCCACACAGGCATGGCCGAAAAACATGGGGTCTATTCCCTCGATGACCCCTTCGCCCATCCACCGCTGGACGTCTTCTCCGGCGTCCTCTGCAAAGCCCAGGAAGTAGCTCCAGACGTTTCCGTCAAGCTCTTCATCCACGCCGAATCCGCCGCGCAGGAGCATGATGAACTGCTGGGGGTTGCTGTCGATGTAATCAAAGATGGCGTCGAACATCTCCTGAAGGGTCTGGCTCCTGGCACTGGGGTTCCAGATATCGACCGGCTCGCGCATCTTCTTCACATTGATCCTCAGGCTCTCCAGGCTCTCGAGGGTGAGCTGGCGATACAGGTCCTTTTTGTCGTGGAAGTGGTTATAGAACGTTCCCGCGGACATCCCCACAATCTTGACGATGTCCATGACCTGGGTGTTGTGATAACCGTATTTGCTGAAGAGCTCACATGCAGCCGAGATGATTCTCTCTCTCGTCTCTTCTTTTCTTCTCTCGGAACCTCTTGCCATTCACTTTCCTAGTTCGTTGTTATTAATACGTAAAAAAACATTATACCCTGATGGAGAACATAAGCTCCCGGCCCTTTCTTGTCAAGGGAATACTGGCTTGATGCATGGCGGAAACGCTCAAGGATTCGCTGCTCTGACCCTGCGGCGAACCTGTCACGGTTCAGGATGCCCGGGGCTGCTGCGGGACTCGTGCGGCAACTATTCTCAGCACTGGACTTCCCCGGTGAAAAGTGCTAGCTTTCGACAGCACCAGAACAGATAATCAAAGTTATCCAAAGCATAAGGGGAGGATTCTATGAAGACCGTGAAATATTTTTTGGCTTTCATCGTGGTCATCGGGTTGGCAGCAGGCATGACTTCGTGCCAGCAGAAGCAGGAGGAGCCCCAGCAGGCCGCCCAGGAGCAGGCGACTCAGGAGCAGGCTGCCCCGGTGAAGACTCTCATCGTGGCAACGGATGCGACCTGGCCGCCCATGGAAATGGTCGACAAGGACAAGAACATCGTCGGGTTCGATATCGACTTCATGAGCGCGGTGGCGCAGGAGGCCGGGTTTAAGGTCGAGTTCAAGAACACCGCATGGGACGGCATCTTCGGCGGCCTGGATCTGGGCAATTATGACGCGGTCATTTCATCGGTGACCATCACCGACGAGCGCAAGAAGACTTTTGATTTTTCCCTGCCGTATATCAATGCCGGCCAGGTGCTCACCGTTCCCAAAACCCTGGAAGGTGTGGCCGTGCTCGCCGACATGACGGGCAAGCAGGTGGGCGCACAGATCGGAACCACCGGCGCAATGGAGGCCAAGAAGGTCGAAGGCGTCAAGGCGAAGAACTACGACGAGATCGGCCTCGCCTTCGAGGACATGGCGTCGGGCAGGATCCAGGGCGTGGTGTGCGACACCCCGGTGGCGGCCGACTATGCCCTCCAGAGGGATGAGTACAAGGACAAGTTCAAGATCGTGGGCGAGCCGTTCACCCAGGAGAGCTACGGCATCGTGGTGAAAAAGGGCAACCAGGAAGTTCTCGATCTCATCAACAAGGGGATCCAGGCGGTCCAGGCAAAAGGAATCGATAAAGATCTCGAAGTCAAGTGGCTGCGCTAGCTGACGAGAAAAAATCACAACAGGAAGAAGCACGGCACGTCACCATAGACGTCGGCGATGGGGCCGCCATCCCCTCCAAGAAGGATGCGGGGCTCTTCACTGCGTGGAGGGTGGCCTTTTTCGGCGCCATCGCTACAATCGTCTATCTGGCGGTCTCCAAGCCCGATCCGTATCTGGACATCATCAAGTTCGTGCCGGACGGCATCCTGGTGACCTTTGAGGTGACCGTGCTTTCCATTCTTCTCGCGCTGGTCATCGGGCTCTTCACGGGCCTGGGAAGGATCTCCAAGAACCCTCTGATCAACGGCATCGCGTCTCTGTACGTGGAGGTGATCAGGGGGATTCCTCTTCTTGTCCAGCTTTTCTACATCTACTTTGCCCTGGGCCGCATCGTGCAGATGCCTCCGCTGCCATCGGCGGTGTTCGCAATGGGGATCTGCTACGGCGCCTACATGGGGGAGATCTTCCGGGCCGGAATCCAGTCCATACCCATGGGCCAGACCGAGGCGGCGCGATCTCTGGGCATGTCGAACTCCCAGTCCATGTACCATGTGATTCTGCCCCAGGCGTTCAAAACCATCCTGCCGCCGGTTGGCAACGAGTTCGTGGCCCTGCTCAAGGACTCGTCGCTGGTTTCGATTCTGGCCGTGGCGGACCTGCTGAGGCGGGGACGGGAGTTTGCGGCCGAGAGCTTCACCTATTTCGAGACCTACACCATCGTGGCCCTGGTGTATCTCATCATCACCCTGTTCCTGTCCAAGCTCATCAGCATCATGGAGGAGAGAATCGGTGCAGAATGACTCCCGCCGCAAGATGGTCGAGATGAAGGGCGTGGTCAAGTTCTTCGGAAAATTGAAGGCATTGGACAATGTCTCGCTGGATGTCTATGACGGGGAGAAGGTGGTGATCATCGGACCCTCGGGATCGGGCAAGAGTACTCTGCTGCGCTCGGTCAACCGGCTCGAGGAGATCAACGCGGGAACCATTGTCGTGGACGGCTACGAGATCAGCGATCCCAAGACCAACATCAACAAGGTCCGTGAAGAGGTTGGCATGGTCTTTCAGCAATTCAACGTCTTCCCGCACAAGACCGTGCTCGAAAATCTCACCCTGGCGCAGAAGGTGGTGCGGAAGCGCTCGAAGAGCGATGCCGAGAAGATCGCGAAAGACCTCTTGGCAAAGGTGGGGATCCTGGAGAAGGCGCGCGAGTATCCCACCAGGCTCTCGGGCGGACAGCAGCAGCGGGTCGCCATAGCCCGGGCCCTTGCCATGCAGCCCAAGCTCATGCTCTTCGACGAGCCCACCTCGGCGCTGGACCCCGAGATGATCGGGGAGGTGCTCGACGTCATGGTCAAGCTCGCAAAGGAAGGCATGACTATGATCGTGGTGACCCACGAGATGGGCTTTGCCCGCGAGGTGTCCGACCGGGTCATCTTCATGGACGAGGGAAAAATTCTGGAAGAGGGCTCCCCTGAGCATTTCTTCAAGAACCCGGCCCACGATCGCACAAAACAGTTCATGCGGCAGATCCTCTAGGCTGCCCGTTCAGATCTCGTGCATGCCGGAGGCATTACCGGCTTCGGGAAAAAGATACCGGGCTAGTGGATCTCTCCCGCGGTAAGCCATTGACAATGGATACGCTCTATGTAAAAAAAGCTTGCGGTGCCAGCGTAGCTCAGTGGTAGAGCAGCTGATTCGTAATCAGCAGGTCAAGGGTTCAACCCCCTTCGCTGGCTCCACACTTTACAGGTTTTTGGAATATAGATTAGATACCCTATAGATACCCATTTTTAATTTTTATGAATAGTTGTAAAGGAGCTTAAGAATGATTAATACCCCTACGGTTTTCATATTAGGGGCCGGGGCTAGTGTTCCTTATGGTTTTCCAACTGGAAAAAAACTAAAAGAAGACATCTGTACTTCCTTCAAGGAAAGGTATCTGGAAAAACTAAAAGCATCCATGGAGTCAGACAAGGATGATATGCAAAAACTTTCAGAGAGATTTCAATATAAATTCAAAGAAAGCCCAAATCCTTCTGTAGATCGATTTTTGGCGAATAATCCATCGTTGTCAGAGTATGGTAAGTTTGCTATCACTATGTATATATTGGAATATGAGGAAAGATCAAAGTCTTTGTTTGGAAACTCTTCTCTTAAAACACAAGACAAAAAGGATCAAGACTGGTACACATATATTTTTAATCGAATGACTGAGAAATCTATGCAACCCGATGGATATAAAGATTTCGGGAATAATAACGCTGTTTTTATAACATTTAATTACGACAGATCGTTAGAACATTTTTTCTATAAAAGTCTCATTAATACTTACACAGAATGCCAAGATAGATCTCAAATAATTGAAGAGCTAAAGAAGATAAAAATTTATCATGTTTACGGTAAAATTGGACCCTTGGGTTGGGAAGGATGTGGTAACCCAATCGATTATGGTAAAAATTTAGATTATGACGCCCTCGATTTCTTCAAGGATAACATAAAAATAATATATGAAGTCCAGAAAGATACCAAGCATCTCGATGAGATCGCCCAAGAAATTAAAGATGCAAAAAAGATCTTTTTTCTAGGGTTTGGGTATTTAGAAGATAACATTAACATCATAAAATTAATAGAGAACATAAACATGAGCCAATCATTTTATGGGACATCTGTTGGTTTATTTTCACAGGAAGTTGATAGGATTAGATGGAGATTTCATCCAAAACTTGAACACTTCATAAGTGGAATGACTTTTGAAGATTCTGATTGCCTTACTCTATTAAGAAAGTATTTGTGAAAAAGCCGGGGTCATGCCCCGGCTCTGATATCTGCTGTCCCGCTGTGTTCTATGCCGCTTCCCTCTCCGCCTCTGCCTCAAGGTGGACAATCTCTTCAAGCTTGTCCGTTAAGGTGCTGATGGAATCAGCCATCTCATTAAGCTGAAACGCCGTTCCGAGAATCTTTTTCCATGTGTCGCTGTATGCCTCGAAATCATCCTCGGCCA
>JAHDRW010000031.1 GCA_018433085.1 Deltaproteobacteria bacterium
ATCACATCTCCCATTCTCTTCACCCAAGCCCCCTCATGGTTCCGTTTCTGCACTCCATCAAGTGCTCCTCGGAAACCATGCCGGGGCGGCTGACTACTTCCGGGGGGACACATTCCCCCCGACCCCTTTGAAAAACCCTTATATTACCCTAAATCTAAAAACCTAAAGACTCGCTCGGTGGTATACTTTCACTTTCCTATTTTTGGTACCCTTTATCATTCCCAGAGACAGCTTCGCCTTTCGGGCCGCGAACAGATCGATTCGCCTGTGCCGGCGCGGGAGCAATCGGTAGCGTGGCATACCGGCCGATCATACATGCTACTCTTGAGATTTCGGCAATCTACACTAAATCCTAGAGCTTACCATTGTCCCGGTTGAGAATCGACAATACCTATATATTTTGATCTCTTAATAGCTATATACGGGCATAGATCCTGACGTCGCGCTGATCTGAAAAAACCAACTCACCCGCCGGGGCGGAGCTTTATCTTCAATCTGCCTGGCTGATGATGAAACCGGATAATGAATGCCGGCTCGACTGGCTGACTGTCTCGGCAACTTGAATGATCTCGATATGATCAAGGATGAAGAGAGCCTATATACCATCACCAATGTCATAAGTAATCAGGAGGTGCTCATGAAAACGGGGTTATCTGTGCTGAAAATTCTCATCGCCATGCTCCTGTTAAGCGCACTCGGCTGTGCAACCGCTGCCATACCGCAGCCGCTGGATAAAGCTCCTGTGCCCGAGCAACCCGAGCAACCCGAGCAGCCCGTGATGACCGAGTATCTCCTTCAGCCGGGAGATAATATCGATATCAAGTTTTTTCACAATCCGGAGCTGAATGAAAATGTAACCATAAGACCTGACGGAAAAATCTCTTTGCAATTAATCGGCGAGGTCTTCGCGGCCGGGAGCACGCCGGCTCGACTCGAAGACGAACTGATAGAGCGGTACAGGGAGCAGCTCAAGACACCAGAGGTTGCAGTCATCGTGAAGGGGTTTGAAGGGCAGAAAATTTATGTGGGAGGCGAGGTGAACGACCCACAAGCCCTTGTTGTCAATGGGAAGATCAATGCACTCCAGGCCATTTTCAGATCAGGCGGCTTCACCTCCGAGGCAAAAATGTCCAACACTGTAATTGTCAGGCGGGGTGAAAATAACCGTGCTATTATCAAGGTGGTGGACTTGGACAAGGCACTCGATGGCCGCCTTCCTGAAGGCGAATACCAGTTGCTGCCATACGATATCGTTTATGTTCCCAAGACCAGGATCGCCAGTATCGATCAATTCATGACGCATCTTTACAGCGTCCTTCCCGGAAATCTCGGTTTCGGTCTCGTATATGAGATCAACTCTGATGATTAGAACGATCATTATCTTGCCATATTCCGTGAATGCAGCGTCGTTGTGAGCAACGATGGGTAAGCCGTGCAATGCGTTCTCTCGACAGACCACGGAGATCCCGTGGGAACCACTGAGAAGCATGATACCAGGACCATCATGCGGAATCCACGAACCTGGAGATAGCCGAGAATGAAGAAAACAGAGAAGACCCATACCTCGTTTCGGGATATCCTTCACGTAATCTTCAAATATAAGCTGCACGTTGCCGCAATCTTTTTTTGCATAGTAAGCATCGTGGCAGTCATCTCCCTCATGATGCCGAAGGTATATCAGGCTGGAGCAAAGGTCATGGTGAGATTCGGCAGGGAGAACGTATACATGCCGACCACACCCACGTTGCGGGAAAACCAGCCTTTGATCTTCGACTATTCTCGAGAAGAGCTCGTAAACTCTGAGATCGAGATACTGAGCGGGCGCAATCTCATTGAAAGGGTGATCATGGAGCTGGGTGTCCACAACATATACCCCGAACTTGATAAAAAGCGGAATATCAAGGAACTGCTGTTTCATAAGACCGATCCCGCCAAGCGGGAGAAAGAGGCTTTTGCAGCAGCAACCCTGGTATTCAAAAAAGATTTCAGTGTGGCGGCTGTCAGGAAATCCAATATCATCGACCTCTCATATCAGCACAACGACCCAGCCATTGCCGCCCTGGTACTGAACAAGGTCATCGAAGTCTTTTTCGATCTGCATCTGAATGTTTACAAAAACCCTCAGGGGTACAAGTTCTTCGACAGCCAGGTCGCCCTTCTCAAGAAAAGGCTCCAGGATTCTGAGATCGAGTACAAATCATTCTGCCGCGAGAACGACATAACCGCCCTTGACCAGCAGAAAAGCCTTCTGCTTCAGACCATTTCCTCCCTCAAGAAGGAGCATGCAGGGACTCTTATGGAGCTGAGCGAAAACGAGGAGAGAATGATAGCACTATCCGACGGCAATCTATCCGGTTCAGACAATAACGCCATGGGAGAAGAGACAGAGCTCAACCCGATGGCAATAAGCTCCATACGGGGCATGTTGAATGAGCTGCGTATGAAGGAACAGGAATTGTTGAGCAAATACACCCCGGAGAGCCTGCCGGTTGCCAATATCCGCAACGAGATAAAGAAGGCGCAGGATCTGCTGAACAGAGAGGAGAGAATGTATCACAGCAAGGCAATAACGAGCATTTCACATAAGCTCAGAGCCCTTCAAAAAAGAGAATCCGTGCAGAGAGAGCAGTTGAACAAGTTCCAGGCCGAGCTCGACAGGATCAACGGGCTGGAGCTGCAGCTGAGAGACCTTGAACGCAAGGTCACATTGAACGAAGAAAACTACCAGATTTATATAAAGAAAGTAGAGCAGGACAGGCTGTCGCAAGACATGGACACCCAGAAGATTGCAAACGTCAGCGTGGTCGAGCCGGCCCTGCCGCCGCTCAAGCCGATAAAGCCCAAGCTCATGCTCAATATCGCCCTCTCGCTGGTGCTCGGAATCTTTGCCGGCATATTGATACCAATGTACATGGAGTACCTGCAGCACAGCTTCAGCAATCGGGAGGATGTGCTGAAACACCTCGATCTCCCGGTATTGGCTTCTATCCCTGAACGAGATGATTCCTGAAACCCTCGACGCGTCTGCGCTTAAAAGAATTGGTTGTGTATAGAGACTTCTATAATTTCTCCGAAAAGCCGTTCAACCTGACCCCTGATCCCCGATTTCTCTTCTTAACTCCTCAGCACAGAGAGGCACTGGCTTCCATGTTGTACGGGATCAGGGAGCGCAGAGGGTTCATCTCTGTCACCGGTGAGGTGGGAACAGGCAAGACAACGCTCATATACTCGCTCCTGAATAATCTCAACGAGAAGGTAAAGCCCGTGTTTATCTACCACACCAGCATTATCTTCGAGGATCTCCTGAGGAACATCCTCCTCGAGCTGGGTATCGAAGCACAGGACCGGGACAAGCTCTCCTGCCTTCGCATGCTCAACGCATACCTGGCTCAGCAGCTGGAACGGGACAGTACCGTGGCGGTGGTCATCGACGAAGCCCAGAATCTCTCAGTGCCTGTTCTGGAAGAGCTTCGGATGCTCTCAAACCTGGAAACGAGCAAAACAAAGCTCATACAGATTCTGCTGGTCGGTCAGCCGGAGCTCGAGAATAAGCTGAATCTGCCTGAATTGAGACAGCTCAAGCAGCGCATTGGTATCAGGAGGCAGATCAAACCGTTAACCGCGCGGGAGACCAGGAAGTATATCCAGCACCGGCTTAAGCTCGCGGGCAGTACAATCGGCCGTGTCTTCACCATGAGCGCGATATCCATGATCAGCAAATATTCTGGTGGTATACCCCGTAATATCAATATGATATGCGAGAATGCCTTTCTCATCGGCTACAGCTTCAACAAAAAAAAGATCGACCGGCAGATTATCAGAGAAGTGATCGAAGACATGAACGATCCCCTGGTGTCGAGTGCATCCCGAAAGGGGGTACGCAGCTACCGTACACCGGGTTGGAGAATATCAGCGATTACCATCACCCTGATGATTACTCTCGGGGCGCTTGCCTTGATCGGATTCAAATTCATTACATTGACTCCATCATATCCAGGGGAAGCGGCCGTAATGGAAAAAGACCCTCAGCCCGCCTCTCCAGACTCTCCCGAGGTTTCAGCAGAAGGCGCCGTGCCGTTCGATACATCATCAAACGCTCAGCAGTCCGCCGGCCTCGATACAAATGCATCAGGGCCCGGATTCAGGGTTCTCGATACCATCGATATCCAGGAAGGCATTACCGTGTCGGATCTTGCAGAGAAATACTACGGCGCCTGCAACGAAACGCTGATAGATATCATCCTGCAGGTAAATCCATCGATTGCGGACGTTCACAGAATCCTGGTCCACCAGAAGATACGAATACCCGAGATATCATTTGATCTGCTCATTATCGAAGAACCCGGCAACGTATATACAATACACGCGGGCACATTCCGTTCACTGGACCGTGCCAGGGAGTTTTATTATGATCGCACATTGTTAGGCAAAGAAGTCACTATCTTCCCACGCAAGGTGTCATCCGGTGAAACCTGGTACAGGGTAATGATCTCTCGGTACAAAACAAGGGAAGAGTGCATGCAGGCTCTCGCGGCGCTCGCGCAGAAGGGGCTTCTGCCAATTCCCTCAAGCCTCTCATACCATGATCCCGGCCAACCCTGACGGGGAAAAAGGGGGTAGTATATGGCAAACACATACGAAGCCTTGTTGAAGGCAGAAAAAGAGCACAAGATCAGGCAGGAAGAAAACAGGGTCCTCGACTCGAAAAGCAAATCAAAGGCCGGCAAGCCGGTATCCCTTCAGATCCCGTTCAGTCTGGAAGAGGAGTACTATAGAATGAAGCAGAGGCTTGTCATTGCTCTTCCAAAAGCCAATAAAAAAGCTCTCCTCTTCTCCTGCTGCTCCCGTGGCGAAGGAGCAACCAGCATCCTCCTGGGGTTTGCAATAACTATCGCCAAGGGAAATGAAAGGGTTCTTCTCGTCGACTCCAACTTTCGCAATCCAGCCCTTCATGACTGCATGGGTATCGAAAAGAGAAAGGGGTTTGTGGAGATGATCCTGGGAGAATGCACACTGCAGGAGGCCATGAAGACGACCAGGGTCAACAACCTCAAGGTAATAACGGCAGGCATCCAGCATTCAAACCCATTTTCCCTTCTCGAAACGGCAAACATGGATACCCTCATCACACAGATGAAAGCCGAAGCAGACTGGATACTGTTCGATTCCTCACCCATCAACCTGTACAGCGAATCAGTGGCGCTGGCTTCAAAGATGGATGGGATCATCATGGTCGTACGGGCCGAAAAAACCAGGTGGGAGGTGGCCCAGGCAGCAAAGAAGCAGATAGAGGACAGTCGGGGCAAGGTCCTGGGCGTGATTCTCAACAGAAGAAAGATGTACATACCGGGGTGGGCATACAGGCTGCTTTGAGAGACACGGGCGATGTATTCTCTCATAGAGAAGGACAGGGTGTCGGGAACAATAAGCATCTTCGGTTTCCGAATCGGGGAGGGGAGGGATTCCCATTGTTTCAACCGCGTTCATTCGAGGAGAGATTTCATCAGGCTCCTCGATCATGAACGTTCGAGAGCCGATCGCAGCGGCAGAGAATTCTCCCTGATCGCCTTCACCCTGCCGCTCATTGCCCGAGACACGCGGGCACTGCGGCATTTTATGAAGATGCTCGCCGGGAGGATCCGCCAGACCGAGAGTGTCGGCTGGATACAAAAAAACGATGTGCTCGGTGTCATTCTGCCGGACACACCCTCTTCAGGCGCGTATAAGCTGGCGCACGACATACTTTCGTTGAACGGGAAACCATGCTCCCCGCCTGCTTTCACTATCTACACATACCCGAGCAACTGGCTGAAAGGCAATCACGGACAGGACACGACCTACGGCGACTGCGGGCCGGTACAGGATAAACTTTCACCGGATGCCCGAGAGGATCGTGAAGAAGATGCTGGATCAAACCTGTTTTTTATACCAGGGATCCCTTTGTGGAAAAGATCTATCGATATAATAGGCGCCGTTACCGGGCTTGTGCTTCTTTCTCCACTTTTTTTGTCAATAGCGTTCCTGATCAAGACTGCATCACCCGGTCCTGTTTTTTTCAAGCAGGTGAGGGCGGGTTTTCTCGGCAGGCGCTTTACCTGCTGGAAATTCCGCACCATGGAGATCGAGGCCGATTCCACAGTACACCAGGTCCATGTCCGTGAATTATACAAGAACGGGCAATCGTTAAAAAAACTCGATGATCAGGACCCGAGGATAATCCCTTTCGGCAGGATGCTTCGCGAAACAGGCCTGGACGAAGTTCCGCAGCTCATCAATGTCCTTCGCGGCGAGATGAGCCTTGTCGGGCCTCGGCCTGATGTTCCCTACTCTGTCGCACACTATCTGCCGTGGCATAACAGGCGTTTCGAGACGTATCCAGGGTTGACCGGCTTGTGGCAGGTCAACGGAAAAAACTCCACGACCCTGGATGAGATGATGCGGCTCGATATATCTTATGTGAAGAACCGGTCATTGCGGCTGGATGCAGAGATTGTGCTCAAGACCATCCCCGCGATCATCCAGCAGGCCTGTGGAAAGACGCCCCATCGAGATAAACCGGTGCAGGGCAGGTAAACGAGCTATCGGCAGCAAATTCTTCTTATGTGCCGAGCATGCACGAGGTAAAACAATGACACTCAGGAGTGCAAGGGTTGTCGTCACCGGCGGAGCGGGGTTCCTCGGTTCTCACGTAGTGGGGCAGCTCCTGAAAGACAACAATACCGTTGTTGTTCTGGATGATTTTTCCAACGGGAAGATGGCTCACCTGGAAAGCTATCGGGCCAATCCCTCGTTGAAGATCATCCGGGGAGACATTACCGTTCCTGATGACGTAGCGAGCGCATTCAGGGGATGCGACGTGGTCATTCACCTGGCAGTCCTGGATCTCCGTCAGTCGATAAAACAGCCCTCCCGGGTGAGCCGGGTGATCTCGGCGGGCACGCTCAACTGTCTTGAATGTGCCAGGCAGGAAGGGATAGAGCTGTTCCTGAACTGCTCTTCTTCCGAAGTCTACGGGACGGCCCTTCGTGTTCCCATGGACGAGAACCATCCCATGAACCCCATGACCCCTTACGCCGCAGCCAAGGTCGCCCAGGATATGTATGTTGCATCCTTTGGAAGAACCTATGGGCTGAAATGGTCGACGATTCGGCCGTTCAACATGTACGGGTCGAACTCTCACTGGCAAGGGTTTCGCGGAGAACTGATCCCGAAGATGATCGTGCGGGCAATGAATAATCGCCCGCTGGTGGTCTTTGGGGACGGATCGCAGACCCGTGACTTCACCTATGTGGAAGAAGCGGCCAGGGCCATAGTGTCCGTTGCGGACAATCCCGCCTGCCAGGGAAAGTGCATCAATTTCTGCAGTGGAAAAGCGACATCGGTGAGGAAGATCGCGGAAAGCATCTGCCAATATTTTCATCTTGATCCGGATGAGTATATCAAGAGCGAAGGCCCGAGGCCGGGTGACGTGATGCACCACCTCGGCGACAACACCTGCTTTCGAGAATTGCTGGGGTACGGACCAGTGATAAGCATCGAAGAAGGCATCCCCCGCACCGCGGCATGGTTTGAGTCGCTGCCGCTCACCCCGCGGGAGCTTCTCGATCAGGAAGTCCAGAAAAACTGGGAATAACCGGTGCTCGAGGGAAAAACATTTCTCATAACCGGGGCAACAGGCAGACTGGGCTGTGAAACCGTGCTGCGTCTTGAAGAGCTGGGCGCCCGAGTTTTACCTTTGACTCTGCCGGGGTATCCGCACGAGCCAAAACGGGTCGCCTGGAAGGCCCGCAACAGGCCCAGGCCCGTATGTGGCGGCACAGACCTCGAAACACTCGAAGCACCGGATTATGTGATCAATTTTCACTGGGTGGTCGATCGCACGTTATCCTTCTCCGACCAGCTCTCCTTCGAGGTCTCGAACAACATACACCAACCGGCATTTTTGTGGGAATGGCTCCGAGACAAGCCCCTTGCCCGGTTCATCAATATATCCAGTGTAAAGGTTTTCAGCCCTCTCATCAGGGGCCCCATCTCATCCGAGACCGAACCCCGGCCGGACTCCCCCTATGGAATCGCCAAACTGGCCGCCGAGCACTACTTCGATGCCCTTTTTCACCGATCCGGATGGCCGGTCGCCCATCTCCGCTTGTGCTCCATCGCCTCCTGCGGCGAGCATCCCTCACACCTGATGAGCCGGCTCTATGCAAGCGCGTTTGAAGAGCGGTCTTTTACGCTGAATCGGGGAAACGCCTGTACGATTCTCTACATCGATGAGGCCGTGGACCTCATTATCAGCGCTGCGTTATCCGCAGCCTGCCGGCGTTATCTTGTCACGGCCGATCCGGTCACCACCGACAGGATCGCCTCCATGTTCGAAGAGATCTCTGGCAAAAGGATCCATGCCGAGTACGCAGGCAAACAATCCGGCACCCTCGGCAAGGTCTTTGTTTCCGACAGAGAAAAGCTTTATACCTCCTGGACGCGTATCGTTCCACTGGCGACGATGGTAAAGCTCTACATAGATGCGCGAAAGAATGCGGAGAACAGCTCCCGGACCGCCAATACTTATCGTGACAGCCCGGAGGGAGAATATCATGCAAGGAGCACTTAGCATAGGTGTCATCGGATATGGGTACTGGGGTCCCAATATCGTGCGCAACTTCCATGGGCTCGATTCGGTAAAATCACTTTTCGTATGCGATCTGAGGTCGGATGCCTGCTGCGCTGCAAAAAAGAATTTTCCAAGCGTGCAGACCACGACGGATGTAAACACCATACTCTCATCCCCGGATATCGATGCCGTAGCCGTCATCACGCCGGTATTTACCCACTACGACCTGGCAAAGAAGGCGCTGGAAAACGGCAAGCATGTATTTGTCGAAAAGCCGTTCACATCCACCGTGGCCCAGGCCGAGGAATTGATCGAGCTGGCGGAGAAAAAGCATCTCCAGATCATGGTCGACCACACGTTCCTTTTTACCGGGGCCGTGAGAAAGATCAGGGAACTGGTAGACAAAAACGTGCTGGGCGACTTGTACTACTATGATTCCATGCGGGTGAACCTCGGGCTCTTTCAGCACGACGTGAACGTGATCTGGGATCTGGCGCCTCACGACCTTTCGATAATGGATTATGTCATCGATGAAAAGCCGGAGGCAATCTCTGCACACGGCAAGCCGCACTTCAGCAAAAGGTTGGAGGACGTCGCGTTTATCACCGTCTTTTTCGGCAACAACATCATTGCTCACTTCAATGTCAGCTGGATCTCTCCGGTAAAGGTTCGGACCACCCTTATCGGGGGAGAGAAAAGCATGGTCGTGTGGAACGACCTGGATGCAGACGAGAAGATCAGGGTCTATGACAAGGGAGTGAAGGTGACAAACAGGAAGGGGGTATACGATCTTCTCGTAAGCTATCGATCAGGCGATATCTGGGCCCCGAAGATACAACAGAACGAGGCTCTCAAAGAAGAGGCCCAATACTTCATCGACTGCATCCTTCAAGACAAACGTCCTATCAATGACGGGCATGCCGGCTTGAGGGTGGTAAGGATGATGGAGGCATCGACACGGTCCATACACGATGAAGGAAAACCTGTCAAACTGAGGGGGTAGGCCGGTAGAAGGGCCTCTATCGTATCCGCACGACAGGATCCTTTCACCGGATACAACCAGCAATCGCAGAACCGATGGAATATACCTGCATAGCAAAGGATGTCCACCTGGGAAGCAACGTGTTTCTCTCAAAGTTCGTCAACTTATATGGCTGCGTCATAGGAGAGAATACCAAGATAGGGGCGTTTGTCGAGATACAGAAAAACTCGAGGGTGGGGAGAAATTGTAAGATCTCCAGCCACACGTTTATCTGTGAGGGGGTCGTCATTGAAGACGATGTGTTCATCGGTCATAATGTCACGTTCATCAACGATCTCTATCCCCGAGCCACAAATCCCGACGGCACCCCGCAGACGCAAGACGACTGGAAGTGCATTCCGACCCTGGTAAAGAAGGGCGCCTGCGTCGGTTCGGGAGCGACCCTGCTCTGCGGCATCACCGTGCATGAGAACGCGGTGATCGGTGCCGGCAGCGTGGTAACCAGGGATGTTCCCCCTTCCGTTATCGTTGCCGGGAACCCGGCGAGAGTGTTGAGGGAGATTACACTGGACCCGGTCGACGCGGAGATATATCAGCGCATGGTCGATACGGAGCTGTGAGCGCAATGCATTCGGCATGGCTTTGTGTCACGATATACGAATGCTCGAAGGACGATGGCACTACCCTATAGGGGTGAAAAATGAAAGTTCCATTTCTTGATCTGGTACAGCCGCACGTTGACCTCAAGGATGAGCTGGTAGCTCTGTTTGCCGATATTCTGACATCGGGCAGGTTTGCAGGCGGGCCTGTGGTCGAGCAGTTTGAAGAGGAATTTGCCGAGTTCTGCGGCACGGAACATTGCATCGGGGTCGGCAGCGGAACCGATGCGCTGAAGTTTGCCCTGATGGCATCCGCTATAGAGCCCGGCAGCATCGTGATCACGGTTCCAAACACCTTCATCGCCACGACCGAAGCCATTTCACAGGCAGGCGGCATTCCGGACTTCGTCGATATTGACGAGAAGACGTACAACATCGACAGTGAAAACCTCCGTGAGTACCTGGCCAGGGAGTGCTACCCGGACCCCGCGACCGGAAGGCCGATACACCGGCACAAGGACAGGCCGGTCTTCGGGATCGTGCCCGTTCACCTCTATGGGCAGATGGCGGACATGGACCCCATACTTGCCCTTGCTCGCCAGTACAACCTGGTCGTGATCGAGGACGCTTGTCAGGCTCACGGTGCCCGGTACTATTCAGCCAATGAAGGCAGTTGGAAAAAAGCGGGCTCCATGGGTGCTGCGGCAGGGTTCAGCTTTTATCCGGGCAAGAACCTTGGCGCATGCGGAGAAGCAGGGGCGGTAACGACAAACAGCAGTGACATAGCCAGAAGGGTCAGGATGCTTCGTGATCACGGGCAACCCCGGAAGTACTACCATGACATCGAGGGATACAATGGCCGGCTGGACGCTGTTCAGGCAGGAATACTGAGCGTCAAGCTCCGGCATCTTGACGACTGGATATGGCAAAGGAGGCAGGTGGCAGGCTGGTACAGAGAGCTGCTTGAGGAAATTCTTGAAGTCAGCCTGCCGTTCGAGCCTGCAAAGTGCAGGAGCGTCTATCACCTCTATGTTTTGCGCACACCGCTAAGAGATGACCTGATGAGGCATCTTGCGGCAAACAGCATCGGTTCCGGCCTGCACTATCCCATTCCACTTCACAGGCAAAACGCATACAGGACGAGGTCGTTCTCGTCCAGAGAATACCCGGTTGCCGAGAAGGCCTCGGGTCAAATACTGTCCCTACCGATGTATCCGCAACTCTCCAGAGAACAGGTTGTCTATGTATCCAGGGTAATTCGTGATTTTTTCCTTGAACAGGCAAAGGGCTATAGGAGCGGACCAGATCTCAATGATGTCGGAACAGAGCTGAAGCGTCTACCGGGCGAATCAGAAGCGTAACAAGTGATCCATGAGCCTGCTACGTTTAGGAAAGAACACGGCCATCTATGCAATCGGCAACATATGCCTGAAGGCAGCTGCCTTTTTGCTCATTCCGTTATACACCCACAGTCTCAGCCTGGCTGATTACGGTCTGCTCGCAACCCTCCTGATTACAATCCAGAGCATGCTTATCGTCATGAACCTGGGAATGAGAACGAGCCTGATGCGATTTACTCAGGAGTATACGGATAATGGACAGATAGGCGTTCTTCTGGGGACAACGATGCTGGTCAATATCCTGGGAGGGGTATGCGTCATTACGGTGGCGGTCCTCTTCCTGTTGCCTTTCTTCAGGGCCGTACTTCACACCAACGAGGTATCGGTTCTTGTAATCCTTGCATGCATCGCGGCGCTGGCACAGTCCATGTCCCTTCATATCATGTCGTATTATCGTGCGCTGCATAGGGCGGTGCGGTTCATGGCGGTAGGGTTTTCGTCCGCCATCCTTCTGATAATAACGAGTTACATTGCCCTGCGGGTCTGCAGTCTGGGCATTATCGGGGCCTTGGGTGCCTATATTCTGACCCATATGATCATCACCGGGTATCTTTCACTGGACGTGCTGATCAGAAACCACGTCAGGATTTCACTGCCCACCATACCGCGGCTCTTCCGGTTCGGTTTTCCCCTCGTGCTCTCTATGGCAGGAGGAACCATCCTGGTGGAATCGGGTATATATTTTCTGAGCTATTATCATAAGCTCGAGACAGTTGCCATATACTCACTGGGGTTCAAGCTGTCGCAGCTGCTGGCTATTGCGTTCATCCTCCCGTTTCAGTTGGCCTTCCAGCCCTTCATGTTTTCCAGCCCCAAGAGCGCTCACCTCGGTGTACAGCTCAGCGTGCTGTTCAAGTCATATATCTTCTCCATCACGATAATGTCGTTTTTGATTATCCTCGGCGCTCATATCATCCTGCCTTATATCGCCCCGCCCGAGTATGCCCAGTCCTTCGATGTCCTGTTGTATTTATTGCCATTAACGGTCTCTATCGGGATCCATTATTTCAGTGAAACACTTCTCAGCGCCGTGAACAAAACACATATCATCGGGATTACCATGGGGGTTTGCGCGATCATCTGCCTGTTTCTGAACTACATGCTGATACCATCACTGAACCTGCACGGCGCGGCATTCGTATCCAATGTCTGTTTCTTCTCCGCGGCATTCATCGTCCTGTTGATCGGCGTACGGGCATTTTCTGTTTATCTGGAATGGTCCAGCCTGTCCGTCATCCTGGCGCTCTTTGTTGCCTTCCTGTTCCTGGCGTTTCTGCTGAACAGGGTCGGAAATCTGGCTTTTTACGCCGGTTGGTTTGCCATGTTTTCTTCAAGTGCTGTCCTGCTATACCGCGGGCCTTTTTTCAACAAGCAGGAAAGAGTACTCATCAAAAGCTCTGCAGCCAGATTGAGATCGGCGATTATATCCTGATTGGCAGCATATGCAGATCGTTCATGGCATGGATTCGCTGACGCTGGTCCTGATCGTATCCATAGGACTGCTTTGCCTGGCGGCAATTTTTTTCTGGGCTCGGAGACGCTTCGAGCTCGCATTGGTCATGATCCTCCTCTCCCCATGGATTCATTTCCTCTTTGATGCGAACATACCGCAAACCCCGGAGGATGTTTTGAGCTCTGCAGGGAGCATTGAACCCTCCACCCATATTCGCCTGGGAATCGTGCTGTTTGCGGGAAGTATAGGGGTGTCCAGGCTCTTTCAGTCGTTTTCATCGAGTGATGAAAAGATACCCCCCGCTTTTCTTGTCCTGGGGGTCTTCATCCTGTATGCATTGCTGTCTACAGGCTACTCCATCGACCAGTCTTTTACATTCATCCGCACGGCTGAGTTCATCGCATTCTTCGGGTTTCTCTTGGGGCTCTTTTTCTGGATGAGTGACCCGGTACGCATGGACAGGGCAATAGATATATTTTTCATCATTGTGGTTGCCGGGGCGATCGTGAATCTGTGCACCCTCTTGTTTTTCCCTGCTCATGCATGGTGGTGGGCGGCTCCTGACCGCCTGCAGGGATTCATGTCTCACCCCAATACCTTGGGTGGTTTCTGTATGATATCCTATCCCGTACTGCTATGGGAGTATACCCGCCGGGGTATTGCCGGCAAATCATTCATCGTCACCATTGCCATCATACTTTTGACCATGCACATCCTCTCGGGGTCCCGTACCACGCTCGCCGTTTCTCTCATGGGCTTTGCCATCTGGCAGGTAGTCCTGAACAAGAAGGCACTATTCATCCTGTTCGCCGCCCTCATACTGTTCGGCGGATATTTCCTCATGCAGAGTAAACTTCCGAGCTTCGAGCGTTATGAAAGCAGCCGGATAACCCACTTGACGGGAAGAACCCAGTTCTGGGCAGGAAGCGTTGTATTAGCCCTGGAGCGGCCAATACTCGGCTATGGATATGGGGTGGAAGGAAAGATCTGGGAGGATCCACGTTTCCAGACAAATAAGTCCAGCTTATGGATGGGCAGTGCAAAAAGTTCTCTCCACAACGGCTATCTGTCGGTCTTGATCGGTCTCGGAATTGTAGGATTGGTCCTATGGCTTGCCACCATTGTGCCTCCTGTATGGGGAGTATTTTTTGTGCCTGGAAATTACTACAAAGCAGTGTTTCTCGTCATTTTCATGCAACTGCTGCTGGCAAACTTATTTGAAACCGTCATAACAACCAGCCGAAGCATGGAATCGATAACATTCTGGGTGTTCTGGACCTTTGCAATAAGATATCAATATCTCATGGCCAAAGAAGCTCAATGACATGATCAACCGGATCGTAAAGCTGATAATATCTATAATTTATATGATATCATACGAACTTCGCTCCATGATGTATCATGCCTTGGGAAAGAGGGTGCCCTCGACCTTCGTAATCCTCACCTATCATTCGATACAAAGATCCCAGATGAATCGCTTCAGACGTCAACTGGACCGTCTGAGAAAATACCATCCGATATTTGCTGATGAAGATATCTGTCCGGGCACCGGCCGGCATTACGTGGCGGTTACCTTTGACGATGGATACGAAAACCTGATCGATAATGCCATTCCCGAGCTGGAAAAACGTGCAATCCCTGCCATGATATTTATCCCGACCGGCTCACTGGGGAAGACACCGGGATGGATAACAAACCCGAAGAACAGGAATATCGATGAACCTGTCATGAACGATAACCAGGTGCGATCGATCAGGAGCGGGCTTATAAAGATCGGCTCTCACAGTGTAACCCATAGGGACCTCACACGCCTCCCTGAAGAAGAGGTCATGACGGAGCTCACAGATTCCAGGAAATATCTGGAGGAATTGCTGGGAGAGAAGGTCAGAAGCTTTGCCTTTCCCTTTGGTTTGTACAACGACACCGTGCTGTCTCTGTCCAGAAGAGCAGGCTATAACAAGGTTTTCTGCTGCTGGCCGGCATACCCCTCATACAGGACCGACGGATATCTCCTTGGAAGGGTCGATACAAGCCCTGATGACTGGGACCTGGAGTTCCAACTGAAGATCATGGGCGCTTACCAGTGGCAACCCATTGGCATTGCCGTGAAACGGCGCCTTGCCGCCCTGCTGGGATCGAAATCTTCTCTCGGAACTGCCTGTACCGAAGAAAGCGCGAGTTGAGGAGGAAATAATGGCAGAGCTGCTATCCGATGATTATCGCGTGGAGATCGATTCGGTCGACAGCTTTGCCTGGGCAGAGACTCTGCGCAGGTTCTGTGACGCGACCATCTACCAGACGTGGTCTTATGGTGCCGTGCGATGGGGTGAAAAGAACCTGAGCCACCTGATACTGAAGAAAGACGGGAACATTGTCGCCTGTGCTCAGCTCGTGACAATCAAGGTGCCCCTTCTTCAGGCAGGGATTGCCTATATGTTTGGCGGGCCCCTGTGGCGTAAAGTCGGCGGTGAAGAGAATACTGGGATATTTCGTCAGATAATCCGAGTAGTTAAAGACGAATATGTTGAATCACGCGGCATGCACACGAGGGTTATGACTCCTATGCACCACGATTCTGCTGATGCCGTCGAGGAGATAATGAAGCAGGAAGGGTTTGAATGCTCCCCTTTCCCAAAGACCGGAAGGACCCTTCTCCTGAATATCGAACCACCTCTGGAGGACCTGCGCGCCGCCATGCAGAGACAGTGGCGCAACAATCTGAAGAAATCCGAGATGAAAGGGCTAGAGCTCATACAAGGCAGCGACAGCATGTTGTATGATCATTTTTCTGATATCTACCGGAAGATGCACGCAAGGAAGAAATTTATAGAGCATGTGAGCATAGACGAGTATGGACGGATCCAGTCAGATCTGCCGGAAGGATTGAAGATGCACATCATGGTATGCAAATCTGACGGACACCTCTGTTCCGCGCTGGTGTCAAGTGCCATCGGCAACGTTGCCATCAATCTCCTTGCAGCAAGCAGCTCATACGATATCGAGAACAGGCTCAACAGCTCATACCTGTTATTCTGGAAGATGCTGGAGTGGGCCAAGATGCAGGGTTGCATCTGGTATGACCTCGGCGGCGTGAACCCCGACCAAAACCCCGGAGGATACCAGTTCAAGAAAGGTCTTGCAGGAAAAACGGGCATAGACACGTATGGTTTTCAACGGTTCGACAGCTGCAAGAGTATGCTGAGCTCTATCATGGTGACCTGCGGGGATTATCTGAAGACCAGGCAAAACAAGCTTAAGGAGGCTTCATTCCGTGTCAGCGGATAAAGACACCTCATATGTGCTCATAACGCCTGCCCGCAATGAAGAAGCCCACATCGAAAAAACCATTCACTCTGTCGCTGAACAGACCGTATTACCCCAAAGATGGGTGATTGTCAGCGATGGTTCAACCGATCGTACAGACGAGATAATACAGACATATGCCCTGAATCATAACTTTATTCGATATATAGCTTCAAACAATGCTACCGGCAGAAGTTTTGGTTCAAAAGTACGGGCATTCAACCTGGGATGCACGCTGTTAAAAGATATACCATATGACTTTATTGGCAATTTGGATGCGGATGTTAGTTTTGATCCGCACTATTATAAAAATATCCTTGAAAAATTTCAGAATAACTCACGATTAGGAATTGCAGGGGGATGGGTTTGTGAACAGCAAAATGGCATTTTTTCCCCGAGATACGGCTCTACAGTAGCTAGTGTTCCCGGTTCGATCATGTTATTCCGCAAGAAATGTTTTTTAAGCATTAACGGATACGTCCCGTTACCCATGGGAGGAGAAGACAGTGTTGCTGAAATTATGGCAAGGATGCATGGCTGGGAAAACCAATCTTTCCCGGAATTGAAGGTATATCACCACAGAAAGACAGGCACCGGAAATGCAAGCATCTATCTTGCCAGATATCGGCAGGGTGTCGTTGAATATAACATGGGTACTCACCCTTTTTTTTTAATATCCAAAGTGATTCGTCGTGTAAATGAAAAGCCTTATATTGTTGGAAACCTGTTGAGACTGGCGGGTTTTGCCATCTCATATATAAAAAGAGAGAACCGACAGGTTCCTGAAAACGTGGTGCATTTCGTCCGGCAAGAGCAGATGAAAAGGCTGCGGTATTATTTGAAGTCCATAAGAGTCGATCGCAAGGCCAAGTCGAGATTGCAGGGTCAAACTATAGATCATGATTAATTCCAGTTCTCAGGTTCAGCGCAAAATTGTAATGGTAGTTTTTTCATATTATCCGTCCGATCCCCGTGTGCGTCGCGAGGCCGAGGCCCTCGAAGGATCCGGGAAATGTGTTGACGTCATCTGCCTCAGGGATAGGCACGAGAAACAGACTGAAGTGGTCAATGGTGTCAAGGTGTATCGTCTTCCGCTTCAGCGCAGGCGTGCAGGAAAGCTTTCCTATGTCTGGGAATATGCATCTTTTATCTTTTTGTCATTTATGGTGCTCTCTGTTTTATATGCCTATAAACATTATCATGTCGTCCATGTGCACAATATGCCGGACGTTCTGGTATTTTGCGCATTGCTTCCAAAACTTTTTGGGTCTCGGGTGATCCTGGATCTTCATGACCCCATGCCAGAAGTGTATATGTCTAAATATTCGATAAGCACAGATCATTCGATAATCAGATTGCTCCGAATTTGTCAGCATATCAGCATCGGGTTTGCCGACCTTGTCCTGACCGCGAATGAAGCATTCAGACAGCTCTTTATCTCTCATGGATGTCCAGAAGAGAAAATCCATGTGATCATGAACTCACCTCAAGAATCCATATTCCACACCGGCAATCCCGTAATAAAGAGCAAGGAACGATCGAAAAAATTCATTGCTATGTACCATGGTACAATAGTGGAAAGAAACGGTCTGGGAATAGCACTGAAGGCAATTGAACGGATATATCCAGAAAATCCGGACCTTATGTTTGAAGTCTATGGAGATGGAGATTTTACTGCTCAGTTTCTACAACAAGTTAAACAGCTAAGATTAGAAAATGTGGTCCGCTATCATGGCCGTGTCCCCGCCGAAGTAATCGCGACATCTATAATAAATATCGATGTCGGCTTGATCCCATGTATAGCGAGTATCAATTGGGAATATTCGATGCCAACGAGGATATTCGAATACCTGTGTATGGGCAAGCCGGTAATCGCGCCGAGAACCAGGGGGATTCTCGATTATTTTGACGAAACCTCGATGTTTTTCTATGAGCCAGGCAATGAGGAGAGTATGGGAAGGAAGATTCTCGAGGTGAAAAAGGACCGGGAAAAACGTAGTAAGATACTCAATAAGGGGATTGAGGTCTACCAGAGACACGAATGGTCTATTCAGCGAGGATTCCTCATAACCCATTATGATTCATTGATGTCCCAGAAAAGATACAGTTCTTTTCGAGCAAAAATAAAAGATTTTTTATAGCTCTTATTGAAAAAAGCGGATTATTTGATGCAGAGACCTTTTCTCAGAAGAGACCTATACAATTTTGTCTCAGTAGTGGATATTTTCGTAATATTTGGCTTTATCACGAAGTGCCGCATCATATTACTGACCGGGAAGATTGAGGTTTTGTCTCACCCAAAATCTTTATTCGTTGTGGCATGCTCCTTGCCTGATTAATCTGAAATAAATAGTAGGGAGTTGCACCTATGAAGACAAGAATAATAAGCTTTACCATTTTAATTTTTTTCACCCTTTTCTCGCCTCTTTTGGCAGCAATGTATTATGTAGATGCAGCTGATGGAAGTGACCTGAACAGAGGAACAGCACAAAACACTCCTTTCAGGACAATACAAAAAGCCGCTAATACCATCATAGCAGGAGATACAGTTATTGTACTGGCAGGGACATATAATGAGAGGATAACCGAAACCACGTCGGGTTCACCAGGGAAACCCATAACATATGAAGCGGCAGGAAATGTATACTGCAGGGGATTTACTCTTTCTAATGGTTGTGACTATGTCACGATAAAAGGATTTGACATCAACCCCACGCAGGATGACAATGTAGATGGCCAGGGAGTATTCATCGGCTCCGGATCTCAATACATAATAGTAGATGGCTGCACCATACATGATGCCCCTCGATCAGGTGTAAAGTTGTACCCAGATTCATCGAATTGTACTGTCAGGAACTGCACGATATCGTACGTCTGGTTGTGTGGAATTGATGTATACGGATCTTCTCATACTATTGAAAAAAATGATATCTCCCATATCTTACAATATCCTCCGGAATATGCTTCCCCCCCGTCTTGGACAGATGCAGATGGAATGCATTTTATGGGGGAAAATCATGTGCTCAGAGGAAACAAAATTCATAACATTTTAAGATCTGATGGCAACTCTACTGCTCACATCGATAATTTTCAGATCATAGGACCGGTCACAGATTGTGTGATTGAAGGCAACTATTTTAATATCTACAGAGAAGGTATGGGCGAACAGGGAGCCATGATTTCAGACTATAAGGGTGCTGTTAAGAATCTCACGATTAAAAACAATATATTTGTTGGTGCTTGCACGATAGTATTAGAGAAGGTCAGTAGTTATGGTCTCAATAATATTCGTATTATAAACAACACATTTTATGGAGGTTCTTATTATTCAGTACAGCTCAAAGGGTGCACCTATGCCACAGTGCAGAATAATATATTCTATGACTGTGGGGCTGGAACAAGAGGATATGTTTATGTTCAATCAGCCAGCGTACCGACATCCACTATCGGCAATAACAACATATATAGCAGCACAGGATCCCCAAGTACATGGGCAGGGGGATCCTTTACCATACCCGCCAAAGGCGATCAGTGGGACATTGATCCCAAAATCGCCAATGTGGGATCTGAAGATTTTACCTTGCTCCCTGATTCACCATGCATAAATGCGGGAATTAGTTTTTCGGATGTAGCTGATGATTTCTATGGTAATCAGAGGCCCATTGGATCAGGGCATGATATAGGAGCATGCGAATATACTAAAAATTCCGCGGCCGACACAATACCACCTACATCCCCCTCAGGGGTAAGAGCCAGCATGATAAACTAGACCTGATAGACGAACAACTCCGATCCGACCTTGCACGCCATATTTGTTTACGAGACCGCAAGGTCCGATCGGAGCTGCTAGGTGCAGAGAGCAGCTTGTTCTTGAAAAGGAATGTGCGCTTCTTGCCCTTCCTTGGTATCTCTCAGGGAGACGATAGAAATAAATCGCGGTATATTTCCCATTTCCCCTTCAGCAAGATTTTTTACATCTGTTTTATCAATGATCTATTTGGGCAAGAGTTATATCAACCCAAGGATCCATGCAACTACACCGGCGATTATCCGGAGATTGATTCTAACTGACTAGTAAATATGAACCGTTGCGGCAGCAAGACCTGTGAGGCAGTGCAGAGCGGCGCAGGGCACGTACATAACGGTCCACGCCATTCGGAGACTGAGACGAATATCATAGAACGGATCATAGAACGGATCATAGAACACGTCCCTGCTTCTCTCGTCAGGAATAGCCAGACCGGCATTCAGGCAGGTGATATCGTTACTGTACTGCCCTATGAAGAGATCCGCCAGACACTGGATCAACACAACTGCTGCGATGGCCTGCTGTTTATGCCGAACATGCGGCAATACTGCGATAGACAGCTTGAGGTACTGAAGCCCGTGAAATGGGTCTACGATGAGAAATACAGGGAGATGCTCTCGTGTGAAGATATCGTCGTATTGTCCGGGGCAACGTGTGACGGCAAAGGGATGCTGCAGGGGATGGATTGCGACCGTAGATGCACCCTGTTCTGGAAAACGGCCTGGTTGAGAAAGGCATCTTCCCCTGAGCGCATGGCGGGACAGCCTTCATCGATAACGAAAAAAAATCACATAACGAGCTCCAAGCTCAGCATATATCGTAAGACGCCGCCGAATCATGATATCCGGCCTGACAGCGGCACTATGGGATATATGTGCCAGTATACCTGCCTTGATATGATGGGGCGCGAATTCAACGCCGCCGAAATAGCGTTGCATATCAGCCTGCGCACGTGGGCTTCCATGAAACGCAGGATGCTGCACTTCGTGGAAAAGGATGGAATGTTCAAGTCGAACTCATATCCCTATCAAGCTATACCATCCGGTGCAGACCGGCAAGGAAGCATGAGTGAAGATCTGATGTGCGGTGATGTCGTAGAAGTTTTGCCCTATGCTCGCATAGAGCACACCCTGGACAGCAAGGGGCGATGCAAGGGGTTGAGATTCATGCCTGATATGAAGGACTTCTGTGGTCAAAGGTCTACCGTTCTGGCAAAACCTCGTTATATTCTCGACCACGGCGGTGATAAGGTCCGGAAAGCAAAAGACATTATTATACTGGACAACTTCTACTGCAGTGGAGCTAATATCTATGGATGCGACCGAGCCTGCTTGTGTTATTGGAGGAAGGACTGGCTTATGAGGGTACCCGAACCTGCCTCCGGTATCCCTTGATCACGTTAAGGACTCTGCTCATCAAGAGGCGCCGAGGTAATGCGAAAATCTCCAGGCTTTGAGCTGACTCCGCAATGATCACTACCTGGTACTTTGCCGGCCGAGGAGGTGAAAGATCCTGCCGATCGAACTCCGAGTCCTCCATACGCATTCGCAGGGACCGGGACAGCGATCAACGGCCCTGGGATGAGCACGTGCTCTCTCGTCCGCTGGGTCATACCATCTCTTTGCCTGGAAGCGGGCGGTTAGAGCGGGCCTATTATCACGAGTGTCCCTGTCTCCTGGCCCAGGACGGCAGGGGTGCTGTTCGGGGGGTCTTCCCCCTGGTGATCATGAAGACGCGACTGCAGCCACTGGGGACGAGTATCAGCGGCAGGTGAGAATCACGACGAGAAGGCTCGGGCCATCCGCCGCAACATCGAGATTCTGAATCCTGTGGAATTCGGCCTTTTTTCGTTCTTCATGATATCGCACAAGGTGCTGAGATTTTTATGTCCATACTTTTTCATCAGCACGTATGTCATGAACATGGTTCTCAATGGTTTCTCCCGATCCCGAAATGAACGAAGCCTTTTGATGTCAAGTCAGATACGTTGAGTATATTCCGCCCATCGAACACCACCGGCCTCTTCATGAGCTCTTTCATCTTGATGAAGTCAGGGCTCTTGAACAGGTTCCATTCCGTCACGATCGCCAGGCCGTCAACGCCTTCCAGCACCTCGTAGTTGTCCTGTGCATAGAACACCTGGCTGTCGAGCACAGCTTTGGCGTTGTCCATGCCCACGGGGTCGAAGACCCGCACCTTCATGCCCTTTTCCTGCAGCCTGCTGATGATGTCGATGGCAGGGGCCTCACGGATATCGTCGGTCTTGGGCTTGAAGGTCAGCCCCCAGACAGCGATGGTGATCTGCGAGAGGTCTTCCTTCTGATCGAGGTAATAGTTGATGATCTTCTCGGCAAAGTAGTTCTTCTGCCGCTGGTTTGCCTTGTGGGTCGCCTGGCATATCTCCAGCGAGTGTCCCATGCTCTGGGCCGTGTGGATCAGGGCCAGCACGTCCTTGGGGAAGCATGAGCCGCCGTAGCCCGGGCCTGCCAGCAGGAAGCGGGGGCCGATGCGCGAGTCCGTGCCCATGCCCTCTCTCACCTGGGAGATGTCGGCTCCCACCTTGTCGCACAGGATGGCCAGCTCGTTCATGAAGGTGACCTTGGCGGCCAGGAATGCGTTGGACGCATACTTGGTGAGCTCTGCGCTGCGGATGTCCATGATCAGGATGGGGTTGTTGGTGGTGCGGACAAAGGGGTCGAAGAGCTCCTTGAACAGGGCAGCGGTCCGCACGTTGTCGGTTCCCACGATGACCCGCTCGGGGCGCATGAAGTCCTGCAGGGCGTTTCCCTCTTTGAGAAACTCGGGGTTGGAGACCACGTCGAACTCGATGTGCTCGAGGTCTCTCTTCCTGAGCTCTTCTTTCACCACGTCACGCACCTTGTCAGCCGTGCCCACGGGCACGGTGGACTTGTCCACGATGATCTTGTAGCCGTCCATGATCGCGCCGATCTGGCGGGCCACCTGCAGCACATATTTCAAGTCGGCCGATCCGTCCTTGTCCTGGGGGGTGCCCACCGCGATGAAGCAGATCTGGCACTTCGACACGCCGTCGTTGAAGTCCGTGGTAAAGCGCAGGCGGCCTCCCTGCACGTTTCTGTCGATGATCTCCTTGAGGCCGGGTTCGTAGATCGGCACAACGCCGTTTTCGAGCATCCGGATCTTCTCCGTATTGTCGTCCATGCAGATCACATCGTTGCCCATCTCGGCAAAACACGCCCCGGTAACCAGCCCCACATAGCCCGTGCCGATCATGCAGATTTTCATATATGCCCCTCGTAACAAAGAAAGATTATGCCCTGTTCTATCGGCAGAAGATTAGATGGAAGTGAGGAGGGAATCAAGTGATTTGTCATGGGGAGGGCAGAGGCACTCGATTCCTTGTGCTGCAAAAAAGGCGGGGTTTGAAACCCCGCCTTTTTTAATGCCCGATGATATGATCTGTTAGCTCTTGATCTTTTTTCTGAACCCTGCAAGGCCAAGCAGGCCGGTGCCGATGAGCAGCAGGGAGGCGGGTTCGGGAACCGGAGCTGGGTTCTTTACCAGAAGGTCCTGTGCGCTGGGTGCGAGCATGGCGATCTGATAGTCCGACCCGGTGTAGAAGCTGTCTCCAAGGTCGGAGAGATAGGTATTAAAATAATACCCGACCGTTCCAACGCTGGTGCTTCCGAGATACGTAAACGGGGTGTTCTCCGTACCGTATTCCACGCTCCATATTGCCAACTGCAGGGCTGCGTTTTCCTTCGCTGATCTGCCGCTGTATCTATCCATCAGCCACGCAGCCTGAGCCCCGTTCTGTATATAATCGAGGTCGCTGAAGACGACATCGTCATAGCTGGTGTTGAGGTAGGTGTGATGATCGAGGTCCACGCAATACCCTGCTGATGAAACACCGTCGATGGTGATATGGAACTCCCCTGCATAGACATTATAGGTGCTTGATCCGATACTGAAATATACCGGTGTCCAGCCATTGATGTTGTCTACGGTGATGGTGGTTGCACTCGCAGTTGCCGAGAACCCGAGTATAAAAAGAAAAGCCGTGATTGCCAGAAGATGCTTCTTCATTGCTGCTCCTTCTTGTAATGAAAGTTGAGTAATGACAAAGCAAGATGGATGCCAGAGGGTATAGTGAATAAAATGAATAAAGAAAACATAAACATAGTGTAATCTTGTATATTTTATTAATAAATACAGTAAAATATATCGACAGGAATCATGGGCGTCTCCGGGGAATGTACAGTTAATAGATTGATATCATTTACAAATTAACACATCCTGTAAGAAACCGGCTGTAAGAAGCTCTGACATCCGGCCTTCCAAGGGGTCGCCGGGCTCGTCGTGAAGGGCATATCGGAGCACGGGCCTGGCTGCCGTCAACCCATCCCGCCATTGTTAATCCCGGGAAAACACGCCCCGCGACAGCCATGGCATCTGACGGATGTTGCCGGGTCCTGCCCTTGAAAGATCACGGGAGGGCGTTTTATCACGGCATGTTGAGCAACGGCGCCGCCATTCGTACTATTCTATTAGGAACAGGAAGGCGGATGCACGCCGGCTCCGGATGGGCTCGCGCCGCCGGTGCATTGAGAGAGCACATACGACGGCCAGGTGGTGCAGCCTGACGGAAAGACGGCCTTGAGGCGCACCCGCCCGAGAGATTCAGGGAATTCGTGAATGAAAGGAAGGTGTACGTCATGCGGAGGCTCTCGATATCGATCATTCTGGTCTCCGGTATAGCGATGTTTGCGCTCTCCGGCTGCGCCGGCGATGAAAGACAGACCCCGGCCACCACAGCCGACCTCATGAGGGGGCATGCCGCTGATACCCAGGCTATGGTCGAGCTCAAGGAAAAGCTGGCGAGTCAGTGGGAGCGAGGTTCGGAACTGGCGCAGACCGGCAGGGAGAATATCAGAGACGGCCAGGAAATGATTCAGGAAGGCCAGTCGCAGATCAACCAAGGGAAAAGGGAGATAGCCCAGGGAACGCAGCTCATGCAGGACAGCGAGCGCCGCTTCCGTCAGAATTTTCCCGGCCTCCAGCTCAGGCCCGGAGGCGGGGCAGGCGGAACAACCGGGGAGTCGAGCTCTGCCGACTGATACTCCCAAGCTCCTTTCCCTGGCATTGAAGAGTGCGAGCGGCATGCTTATTCTCTCTTTCTCACTGCTGCTAGAGTGAGCGCGGGCAAAGCATGCCCGGCGGGGTGACTGTCTCGAGCCTGTGAATCTCGTCACTGACGTTTCTCTCAACGACTCGACTTCAGCATTGCAGGGATTTTCTGCACCCAAACTATGCCCATAATCAGTCTGTGGGATACAGGACACAGGGGTGATAGATTTGGGGCGTCTTGACATTATGTATTATATCTCAGATATACATACGTTATGGAAGGACTTGATTTCCTTCAAAGCTGCAGGGGCTTTCAGCGGGATAAAGGGAACTATCTGGAAAACTGGGAGAAGCACGGCGTGACTGCCTCTGAATGCGAGCAGATATTCTTTAACCGCCCTCTCATCAGTGCGAGAGATATAAAAACTCGGAAAAAGAACAAAGATATTTTGCATTGGGTCAAACAGATTTCGGGAGACTGTTGTTCGTCGTGATCACCACGGATCGGGGTCAGGTCTCAACATATGACAAATCGGGGAAGGGTTTGAAAGAGAGGTCTGCGGAAATCACCGGCAGGCAATACTCCGAATTCGTCTTTCTCCCCTGCGGTGTATTTATCGACGGCGAGAATGCGCGTCTCACTCTCCTGGTATCCAGCGGGAGGAGATCATCGAGGTTCATCGAGACAAAGAGTCCAATTGATAAAATTACCATCACATGGTAAATATGTTACCATGTATAAACGAGCTGTTCTCAAGAATGTATTAGAGGCCTTGTCTGATACTCCCGTTGTTTTTCTTCGTGGTGCGAGACAAACAGGGAAAAGCACCCTTGTTCAATCTATTGCGGAAGGTATCTATCCTGCCCGTTATGTCACTCTCGATAATGCCGGTACGCTTTCGGCCGCCAGTGCAGACCCTGCGGGATTCATAGCCGGCATTGAAAAACCTGTGGTGATCGATGAGGTTCAACGGGTGCCAGAGCTCTTGTTGGCGATAAAGGAAGATGTCGACCACAACAGGAAACCGGGACGTTATATTCTGACGGGCTCGTCTGATGTTTTGACCATCCCGGCAGTGGCGGATTCTCTGGCCGGGAGGATAGAGCTGCTGACCCTCTGGCCACTTTCCACCAGGGAAATAAGCGGTGGCGATGTGAACATGGCAGACATCCTGTTCAGTCCGGATTTTATCAAGAGAATAAGCCCATCTCCAGGATTTGACCTTGAGGCAAGCATTGTATCCGGCGGTTTCCCCGAACCCGTGAAAAGAACGAATCATCGTCGCAGGTCGGCATGGTTCGAGTCATACATCACGACGATCCTTGACCGGGATATACGAAATCTTTCTCAGATCCAGGATCTTGCGTCCGTACCGAGATTGCTCAGAATCCTTGCCGGGCGGACGGCCACCTTGCACAATCAATCAGAGATATCAAGAAGCAGCGGTATTCCCAACAGTACCCTGGTGCGCTACATGGCGCTTCTGAAGACGACGTTTTTAGTGCAGGAGCTCCCGGCATGGTCGACCAACCTGGGAAAGCGTCTGGTGAAATCTCCTAAACTGTTTATGGTGGACACGGGTCTTGCCTGTCACTTGATCGATATCGATGAAGAGGGGTTCAGGCAGGGTGGCGAGGCCGCGGGCAGGATTTTTGAGAACTTTGTGGTCTTGGAATTATTCAAGCATGTATCCTGGTCGGATGAGCCTGTGCGGCTTTATCATTTTCGTTCGCAGTCAGGAAAGGAAGTGGATCTCGTTATCGAAGGCAGAAAAGGCGCCGTGGTCGGTGTCGAAATCAAACTTTCGGCTACCCCGTCGCCACATGATTTTTCAGGCCTGAAGGTCTTACGGGACAATCTCGGCGAGAAGTTTGTCAGGGGCGTTCTCGTATACACGGGTAATGATATTGTGCCGTTTGGAGACAACCTTCATGCGATTCCTGTTCAATACCTGTGTTGAAAGAATGGGGGTCAGGTCTCAACATATGACACAGGGAGTGTCATATGTTGAGACCTGACCCCCATGATTACCGAAAGCACCGGCAGGCCTACTCTGAATTCGTCTTTCTCCCCTGTTCGGACAGGGCCTGCTGCAGGCCGGAAAACGAGCCGTGCTTCGAGGCCCCTTCGATTGCCTTTACCGCCACGTCCTGCACCTTTTGATAAGCGGCTTCCTGAAGTCTTGAGAGCTTCGATATCTGCTCGGCCTGCTCCTTCACGGTCTTTTCCAGGGCGTCGATGCGGGTGAGCAGCACATTCTTCTCTCCCTCGTACTGCTGCTTGAGGATATTCGTCTGGTAATCCGTCTCCAGCTTGAGCCTCTCCGCCGTGTCTTTGGACGTTTTTGCGACAGCGCTCTGAAGCTCTTCGGGAAATGCCTCGGCGCGTTTTTTCAGCTCAAGAAATTCCGATTCCTTCTCGGCGAGCGCCTTTCTTCGCTCATCGAGCTCTTTTTCAGCCGCCTCGCGCATGGCCTTGATCTCGTTTTCGAGGGCATGTTTCTCTGAGAGGAGGCGGGCCTTCTCGTCTTCGAACTTGTCTTTCTCGATCTGGCGCTCTCGCTGAAACGAATATAGATACTCTTCTTTTTCCCGCTGCCGCTGCCGCGCTTCCTGCTCTCGCTGCTCCTTCGCCTCGGCTGCGTGCAGGGCCTTTTCCTGGTCCCACTTCCGGCGGGTTTCTTCGATGTCTTCCAGAAGGCTCGACTTTTTCAGCTCCAGCTCTTCTTCAAAGAGCCGGTTTTTGCGATTGTTGGCCTCTATGAGCGCGGCTAGAGAGCTTGCAGACCTGTCGATCTCGTAGATTTCCTTGAGCTCGGCATCACGGATGCTGATTGCCGCCTGAATTTCGCCCAGCTTTTTCACCTCTGATTCGAGCCGCTCCTGGAGCTGGGAGAGGTTTTTGTCGATA
>JAHDRW010000018.1 GCA_018433085.1 Deltaproteobacteria bacterium
CCGCTGGGGCAGTTTGCGGAGATGACGGGCAGTCCGCAGGCCATGGCTTCCAGCAGGGCGTTGGGAAAGCCCTCGTAGCGCGAAGGGAGAACGAAGAGTTTTGCCTTGTGCAGCCAGTCGGCGGGTTCATCGACGACACCCGGCATGATGACGGCATCGCCGATGCCCAGGCTGATCGCGAGGTTTTCGAGGTTTTGTCTCTCGGGGCCTTCGCCGAGGATAACCAGGCGCCACCCGGCGTGAGCCGCCCCTGTCATGGCAAATGCCCGGATCAGCAGATCGTGCCCTTTTTGCCTGACCAGACGACCCATAGCAAGAATGATCGGCTGCCCGTGACCGGCACGATCAGTCTGATCTGCGGACTCGGGCACATCACGAGGCTCAGGCAACGGACGTACGAAATTGGGAATTACCTCGACCTTCGAGACCGGAAGAATGCCTTTCGCCCAGTTGGCAACCGAGTTCGTCTGGACCACCAGGGCCGATGAGTACGGATACGAAATACGTCTCGCCAACGACCTGCAGCGACTGATTGCATGATGCCGGGGATCAATGCGCTCGCTTATGATAAGGGGTATCTTCGTGCCTGCAAGGGCGATCACCATAATGATATTGATCAGATCAATAAAACTCACGACCGCATCCGGGTTGAAGGCTCTCACTGTCTTACGAATCCGTAACAGGAGACGGATACGGTCCGTGACAAAACAGCCGGGTGAGCCGGCTCTGCGCCAGAAATCCAGGACGAGCCGCTGAACTCCCGGGTTCAGGTTATAGTGATCATTATCGGTTCCCCACAATGTGAGAAGTGCTACCTCATAACCGGCTTCCGCCCACCGATTTGCCATCTCGGAGATCACACGTTCAGCTCCTCCCGCTGAAAGAGACAGTATCGCTAGCAGGATCCGGGGCTGAATAGTTCTACTTGAAGAGTTTTTCATTCTGGAGAGATGCAAAGACTCTCGATCAGGTCATTCCACCGTGCCATGATGGTGTCCTGCGAAAAGGTTTTTCTTACCTGAAGGGCTTGGGAGCCCAGGCGCTGGCGAAGCTCTTCATCGTGCATCAGTTTGTCCATGGTGAGGCACAGTGTGTGGACATCTTCGGTGGGGACAAGCAGGCCGTTTTCATCGTGGCGGATGATCTCTGCAGGTCCGCTGGGGCAGTTTGCGGAGATGACGGGCAGTCCGCAGGCCATGGCTTCCAGCAGGGCGTTGGGAAAGCCCTCGTAGCGCGAAGGGAGAACGAAGAGTTTTGCCTTGTGCAGCCAGTCGGCGGGTTCATCGACGACACCC
>JAHDRW010000016.1 GCA_018433085.1 Deltaproteobacteria bacterium
TCCATTGCCGCCGTTGCCGGCCTGCACATAGATCTTGGACTCGTCGATGAAGTCCATATATTACGAAGCGTTCGCTACGATGCTCACCCGCTTTTTATTGTTGAAAAGGGTTTCGAATTTCACGACGCCGTCGGTAAGCGCGAACAGGGTGTAGTCCCTTCCGCAGCCGACATTCGGGCCGGGATGAATCTTGGTGCCCCGCTGGCGGACCAGGATGCTCCCTGCCCTCACCGGCTGGCCGTCAAAGCGCTTCACCCCAAGCCTCTTTCCAGCTGTGTCCCTTCCGTTGCGGGAAGTACCGCCTGATTTCTTGTGGGCCATGGGTTATCAAGCCTCCTTGCCTGCGTTGATCTTCGTGATAAAGACCTCGGTGAGGTTCTGCCGGTGTCCCTGCTTCTTCCGGTAACCCTTCCTTCTCTTCATCTTGAACACGATAATCTTCTTGCCTCTGAGCTGCCGCACGACCTTTCCGTCCACGGTCACTCCGTCGAGATTCGGCGTTCCCATCTTATATTCTTTGTCATCGCCGATGAAGAGGACACTGTCGAAGGTCACCGTATCGCCGCTCGCGGCTTCGAGCTTCTCGATCTGGACCCTGTCGCCCTCTTCGACCTTGTACTGTTTCCCGCCAGTCTTTATCACCGCATACATGTCTGCACTCCTGATTCTTGTTTATCCTTGAAAAGTGGTAGAGCTATTAATGAAACTTGCCTTGATTGTCAAGGGGTTTTCCCCGGGGCGGGATATGGCCTCAGAAGGCGGGAGGACAAAAAAAAGCCAGAAGATATAAGGTGTGGGGACGGTAGCGGAGTATGTTTCTTGTCCCATCTTCTGGCATCAAAAAGGAGGTTTCAGTTAGTGTTATAGAGAGTACCGGACGGCAGAGGCTCTCTCCCGTCAGGGAAAAAGGGGGCCTGCTTCAGACATAAAAGGGGATCATCTTTACCCCAGTGATACCCTGTTCTCTTGTAGGATATCGTCTGCTGCCCGATATTTTCCAGCAGGCCGTCCACGTGTTGCCCTATGCCGTATGTACTGACCTCTCGTTCTCTATGAAACCTGTTTCACGGTCTCTTTGTGAAAGAGCTTACCTTCTGTCTTTTTCTCTTAGCGAAAGGTGTGCCATTTTATCTGTTTTTCCATCTAGTTGATATTATGTTATTATTTTATTTCATTTTCATGGACTATGGTACATGACTGCCCAAGTAATTGCGGTACTTATGGTGCATACACCATATATTTATCTGGTAATTCCGCCATAAGATGCGCGAGATCAATATCTTGCTCCATGGTGTCGGGATTCCGGGTGAGCGAACAAAGGGGGCGTGCAGGAGACGGCCCGCCCTCCTCATCCGGCACGGTCGAGCCGAAGAGACATCCGAACATCGGAAAACCGGCTGCACAACGAGGTGGAGAATCCCACAACGGGGTCATCAACACGCGTCACCATGGAGAAGAAACACGACACAACAGTGATAAGAAAAAGAACCGTGGCGTCAGGACATCTTGAGCTTGATCTTGATACGCCTCGCCTTTGACTGATCTTCCTGGTTCACCATATCCGTGACATCCTCCAGCCCGAACACCTTTTTGCATGCCTTGGGAGGATTGATCCGGGGGTCGTTGCCGCAGTCGGGACAGAAGTATTTTATGGTGATTTCCCCATCGACCTTGACATAAATCTCCATTCTCCTGCACCTCTTACACAGGAGCCGGCCGCATCCCCAGCAATTGGTCACCCCCTCCGTTCCGCCACAGAGGGTGCATATGGCATCAGTCGATTCCTTTCGACTCATTTCGTGGCATTCTCCAGTTCACGATCCAGGATGCGCGTTTGAGATGCGAATGCCGTGCCATACGGAAATAATAATTTATGTCATTGATATTACGTAAGTATACTCGTTCCACCGGTACGGGTGTCTGGAACGCCCCTCCCCAAACACGAGGGGTTCTGATGCCATAGTATGGGGCAATCCGACCATAGAACGACGTCTGTTGAGGGTGCTGTGTGCCCGGTGAAGACGCGGTGAAGGAAGACGAAGCCTTCGCTTAAGACGAAGCCTTCGCTTAAGGGGTATAGTGGCGCGGCATGGCCGGGTACGATCGCGCAGAGCCGGTGTGATCCCGCAGAAAGTGGCAGCCGATGGAATTCCGGTTTCTGAACGCGGAGTCCGCCACCAGGATCGCCGACTGGGTTCCCTGGAAGAGGCTGATGATGTCCTTCGACACCGGCGTTTCCCGGTAGAAGTCCTCGATCCGGAGCAGCATGTGCCTTAAGTCTTCGATGGCGATCTTCAGCCGCTGCCGCGTCCGCACGATCCCCACGTAGTTCCACATGGTGCTCTTGATAGAGGTCCAGTCCTGGGCGATGAGCGCGGGGTCTTCGTTCTCCACGTTTCCGGTGAGTATCCAGTCGCGCACCGAGTAGAGCGTCTTGGGCCGGATGGTTTCGCCCGACTTGATCCTTGAGGCGATATCCTTTGCCGCGACATAGCCCCAGACGAGCCCCTCGAGCAGCGAGGTGGAGGCGAGCCGGTTGGCGCCGTGAAGGCCCGTGCACGACACTTCGCCCGCTGCATAGAGCCCGTTGAGCGTGGTCCGGCCCAGGTTGTTCACGTGCACCCCGCCGCAGAAGTAGTGCGCGGCCGGAACCACGGGCACGGGCTCACGGGTGATATCTATGCCGGCCTGCTTGCACGTGGAGTAGATCTTCGGAAACCGCTCGGGGATGTCTTCGTGCACGAAGTCGGCGATGTTCAGCAGGACGTGGTCTTCCTTGTTCTCGATCATCTCGTCCCAGATGGCGATTGCCACCTCGTCGCGTGGGGCCAGGTCCTTGAGCTCCGGGTTGTACCGGTCCATAAAGTACTCGCCCCGGAGGTTCATCAGCCTCGCGCCCTCCCCCCTCAAGGCCTCGGAGAGCAGGAACCTCCTTGCGCCCGGGAGGTACAACGTAGTGGGGTGGAACTGCATGAACTCCATATTGATCACGTTGGCGCCGGCCCGCTTTGCCATGACAATGCCGTCGCCCACGGTGCCCTTTTCGTTGGTGGAGTGCAGGAAGATGTCCCCGAGACCGCCGGTGGCAAGCACCGTGTACTGCGCCAGCACGGCGACCACCTCCTTGGTGCTCTCTTTGAAGACATAGGCGCCTGCGCACCGGTCTTCCAGCAGGTATCGCGACTGGACGTCCGTGGAGTGGTGGTGCAGGGTGATGAGGTCGATGGCCGTTGCATGGGTAATGATCTCCACGTTTTTCTCTCTGCTCAGTGCGTCCATGAGGGCCTTTTCGATCTCCTGGCCCGTGTGGTCGGCCGAATACAGGATGCGGTTGATGGAGTGCGCACCCTCCCGGGTGAGGTCATAGCTCTCGTCTTCCGGGCCCTTGAGGTGGGTGAAATCGACGTTGAGATCGTTGATGAGCACTTCCTTGACGATCGCCGGCCCCTGCCGCGACAGAAATTCGACCGCGTCGAGCGAGTTGAGAAATCTCCCTGCCTTGAGGATATCCTGCTTCAGGAGCTCGGGACTGTCGCCGTTGCCCGAGTAGACGATACCTCCCTGGGCGAGGTTGGTATTGGTGGAGACGGGGTCCGATCTCTTGGTGAGAAGGCAGACCTTCACTCCGGCCTTTGCCGCCATGTAGGCGCAGGTGGCCCCTGCAACGCCGGTTCCGATGACGAGGCATTCGGTTTCCTTGTAGGTGTCGGGCATGGCTATACCCTCAGCATCCTTTCCAGGGCGGACAGGGCATCGCGTGCGACATCCGGCTCCACCGTCACCCTGAAGGTGTCGTCTCCCAGATGGAGCAGCACCCGGGCGAGCTTTTCGACCGTGATCCTGGCCATATCGTCGCAGTATACCTCGCGCAGCGGCACGATCTGGAGCGAGGGGTTCTCGCGGGCCGCCCGCTTCACCATGTTTGCCTCGGTGCCGATGGCCAGCTTGCCTCCGGGCGGCATGGCCTTCACGACCTCGAGGATGCGCGCGGTGGAGCCGCTCCGGCCGGAGGCCTCCACGGTCTGCGGGTCGGACTCGGGGTGCACGATGACCTCGAGGCCGGGATTCTTCTCCTTGAGCGCGCGGACGTCCTCGGGGGTGAACCGCGGCCAGTGCACCGGGCACCATCCCTTCCAGAGCACCACCCGGGCCCGGTCCAACTCGTCCCGGCTCAGTCCCCCATGCTCCTTGTCCGGGTCCCACAGCGCGATCTGCTCTTCGGGTATGCCCATCTGCCGGGCCGTGTTGCGCCCGAGGTTCATGTCGGGCATGAAGAAGATCCTGTCCGCTCGGTCAAAGGCCCATTCGAAGATCTTCCGCGCGTTTCCCGAGGTGCAGACGATGCCCCCGTGCCTGCCGCAGAACGCCTTGATCCGGGCGCTGGAATTGACATAGGTAACCGGGACGACGCCGTGGCCCACCTCCGTGATGATCTTCCACGCCTTCTGAACGTCGCCGGGCCCGGCCATGTCCGCCAGGGGGCAGCCGGCGGAGAAGTCCGGGATGTACACGGCCTTCTCCGGCGCCAGGATCGCTGCGCTCTCCGCCATGAAATACACCCCGCAGAACACGATATGGTCTGCCTCTTCCACCTGGGACGCCTTTCTGGCGAGCTCGAGTGAGTCGCCCACATAATCGGCAAAAGCGACCACCTCGTCGCTCTGGTAGTGGTGACCCAGGATGATGAGGCTTTTTCCCAGTTCATGCTTCTTTTCAACGATGATCTTCCGTGCTTCTTCCTTTGTCATTCGGGTCCCCCAAAGGTGAGTGAAATATCCAGCGCCTTGACCGAGTGCGTGATATCCCCCACCGAGATGAAGTCCACCCCGGTGAGCGCCACGTCACGGATGCCCTCCAGGGTGATGCCTCCTGATGCCTCCAGCGGGACCCTCCCTCCCACCAGTTCAACAGCACTCCGAAGATCCTTCAGAGAAAAGTTGTCGAGCATGATCCGCTCCACGCCGACGGCGAGCAGCTCGCGCACATGGTCCAGGGTCCGGGCCTCGACCTCCACGGCGACGTCCGGGTGCTTCTGCCTGACCTTGCGCACGGCCGAGGCCAGGGAGCCCTCGCGATCGATATGGTTGTCCTTGATGAGCGCCATGTCCCACAGGCCCATGCGATGATTCGTGCCACCGCCCGTCCTGACGGCGTATTTGTCCAGCACCCGGTGGCCGGGTGCTGTTTTTCTGGTGTCGAGAATCCGCGCCCCGGTGCCGCTGACACGGCGGACATACTCGGCGGTACGGGTGGCGATGCCCGACATGCGCTGCAGAAAGTTCAACGCCACCCGCTCGCCCTTGAGCACGTCCGTGGCCGGTCCGGCCACAAAGCCCAGGACGTCTCCGGGCCTCACCTCTGCCCCGTCACGCACGCAAAACGAGCACTGAACGATTGGGTTGAGCCTGAGGAAGACCTGACGGACGATCTGAAGGCCGGCGATCACACCGGGGGCCTTGGCCGTGAAAACGGCGCGCATCTCGTCTTCCGGCTCGAAGATGGCGCTGGAGGTGATGTCCCGGCCGTCTTCGGCAAGGGCCAGGTCAATGATGCTCTCGATGAGATCGCTCGTATTCATGACAGAAGCCTTTCAAGAGATTATCTATGGTTGCCGTGGCCCGGTCAAGCTCATCTTTTGCCGCGAACGACGAAGACAGGCTCAGGAATATGGGATCGTACAGCGGTATATCGGCCCCGAGCCTTTCATAGTCGATCCTGTCCACGTCGTATTCCTCGCCCACGAAATAATACTTGCCGAACCTGGGCCTTGCCGTATCGCGAAACGGCCAGTCGACCTTGAGCGAGAAATAGCCCTTCAGGATCCGGGCAAGCTCGGGCACGGCATTGACCGTCTCCGGCGAAACCTCCTCGCCGAGGCGGTTCTGCACGAGGCGGAAGAAGGTCTTGACGAAATCGATGTCCGTGATCACGCTGCCGTAGAGGTACCAGTCGTCGATGCAGGAGAGCACGCAGAGCGCCTCGTTCTTTTCGAGTTTCTGGTAGCTGGGACAGAAATGGCCGTCGCAGATGTCGCGGCCGTAGAAACTCGCTTCCCGCAGGTCGCACCCGCCGGTCACCATGGGATGAAGCATGCACCCCACCCGCTGCCGCGTATCGTCGACATAACCCGCAAACTCGCACGAGTAGATGGTCTTGAAGATCCTTCTCCCGTCCTCCCGGTGGCGTACCGCGCTCCGGTACTCGTCCAGCGAGAGCGTGCCCTCCCTCACCTTGGCCATCAGCGAGCTCCGGTACGCGAACCGCCGCGCCAGCGCTGGCCTGGTGTTCTCGACATAGTTATAGATTCCGCAGCATGCGGCGCACGACTTGGTCGCATCGGGCTGGCAGAGGTGGATGTTCACCATGGGACGGTTCTCAGGCACCGGCGATCATGATGTCGATCCCGTCCACGCCCACGGTATAGCGCACATCTTCATACACCACGGTATACAGGTCGGAGGTCTCCATCTCACACACGAACGCGCCCTGGTCGATGAGCACGTCGATGATGTGGTGCAGGGCATCGAAGCTGATATCGTCCTTGACAATGATGTTATACATCTTCTTCCGGTGAAGGAAGGGTATCTTTTCAATCATGTACCATTCTCCTTTTTCCGTATGTACGTCGAAAGCCGTTTGATGGCAAGCCGCAATCTCGGGAAAAGATCTCCGTCAATCATTCAGGGCTGGATGTCCCGACAGAAAAACCCGGTTGATAAAATTATGGATTTCATATAGAGACCATCTCACAACCACGCAATGATCACATCTTGGAGATTGTATGGATGGAGAAGGCACCCATAGTCTGCTTACGGGAGGTGACGAAGCGGTTTGACGACGCCGTCGCCGTGGATGCGTTGAACCTGGATATCTTCCAGGGAGAGTTCCTCACCCTTCTGGGCCCCTCCGGCTGCGGCAAGACCACTGTCCTGCGCCTGATCGCGGGTTTCGAGTCGCTCGACGAGGGCGAGATCGTCATGAACGGGGCGCCGCTCAACGGGACTCCCCCGAACAGGCGCAACGTGAACACCGTGTTTCAGAGCTACGCGCTCTTCCCCCACATGACCGTCTATGACAATATCGCCTTCGGGCTGAAAATGAAGCAGCTCGGCGGGTCCGCCATCCGCGAGCAGGTGGGCGAGGCCCTATCCATCGTCAAGCTCCTCGGTCTGGAGAAACGCAGACCCCATCAGCTCTCGGGCGGCCAGCAGCAGCGCGTGGCCATGGCCCGCGCCATCGTGAACAAGCCCCAGGTGCTCCTGCTCGACGAGCCCTTGAGCGCCCTGGACTACCGGCTCCGGCAGGAGATGGAGATCGAGCTCAAGCGCATCCACCGCAAGCTGGGCATCACCTTCGTGTTCGTGACCCACGACCAGGAAGAGGCAATCAGCATGTCGGACCGCATCGCGGTGATGAACCAGGGGCGCATCGAGCAGATCGGTACGCCCACCCGTATCTACGAGGAGCCCGAAAACATGTTCGTGGCCAAGTTCGTGGGCGAGATCAACATCTTCGAGGGAAGGATCACCGAGGTCTTTAACGGCAGCGCCACCGTGGATATCCACGGCCGGGCCTTCAAGGTGCACAACCGCAAGAACTTCGCAACAGGGCAGCTCGTGAAGGTGCTGCTCCGCCCCGAGGACCTCATGGTGACCAGGGACCAGGATGCCCCGCCAACCTCGCCCTCGCTGGGCGGCATGATCGACGAGGTCATCTACAAGGGCAAGACCGTGGACCTGATCGTCAGCCTCGATGCCGGCGAGATCATATTCGTGACCCAGTTCTTCAACGAGGACCAGGAAGACGTGATCTTCCGGCAGGGACAGAGGGTCCACGTGGACTGGCCGTACGGCTGGGAAGTCGTGTTGTAGCCATGACAAGGGGGAGCCGGTTCAGAAACTTCGCCATCGGCTCGCCCATGCTCTGGATCGCCGTGTTCGTGGTGGTCCCGTATCTGATCGTGGTGCTGTTCAGCTTCCTCACCCGCGACCCGGAAGGCATCGTGACCTGGACCCTGACCTTGGAGAACTACCGCGAGATCTTCTCCCCGGTCTTTCTCAAGGTGTGCGGTAACTCCTTTATTCTCGCCCTGGGTACCACTGCGCTCACGCTCCTGCTCGCCTATCCCTTCGCCTATATCCTCACCCGGATCGACGAGAATGTCCGCAGGTTCCTGCTCGTGCTCATGATCATCCCCTTCTGGACCTCGTCTCTCATCCGCACCTATGCCCTGATCATCCTCTTCAAGGCAAACGGCCTGCTCAACACCTTTCTGCTCGCTACCGGCCTGATCAGCGAGCCGATCTCGATCCTCTATACGGAAACAGCCGTGTTCATCGGCCTGGTGTACACGCTGCTGCCCTTCATGATCCTGCCGCTCTACGCCTCGCTGCTCAAGCTCGATCGCAGGCTCATGGAGGCCGCCCGCGATCTGGGTGCCACATCGCGGCACGTCTTCTTCCACATCGTGCTGCCGCTCACGCTTCCCGGGATCATCGCGGGCAGCACCATGGTCTTTCTGCCCGCGCTCGGCCTGTTCTATATCCCCGACCTGCTGGGCGGCGCCAGGTCTATGCTCATCGGCAACTTCATCAAGAACCAGTTCCTCACCACCAGCAACTGGCCCCTGGGCTCGGCGGCCAGCGTGGTGCTGACGCTGCTCATGTTCCTGCTCCTGGTGTGGTTCTTCATCAGCACGCGCAGGGCACACTCGGGCGACATGGAGACCGTGAAATGAAAAAGGTCTTTCAGTCCGCCTACCTCGCCTTTATCTTCCTCTTTCTCTATGTCCCGATCATCGTGCTCGTGATCTATTCATTCAACACGAGCCGGTTCTCAACCAACTGGCAGGGCTTCACCCTCGACTGGTACCGCATGCTCTTCACGGACGGCCCCCTCATGGAGGCGTTCGCCAACTCGCTCATCATCGCACTTAGCTCCAGCACGATCGCGACGGTCCTGGGGACGCTCGGCGCCTTCGCCTTCTACCGCTACCGTTTCCTGGGCCGCCAGGTCATGTACTCGTTCGTCTATGTCCTGATGATGAGCCCGGACATTGTCATGGGCATCTCGCTGCTCATGTTCTTCATCACCATAGGACTGAGCGTGGGCGTCACGACCCTGCTTCTGGCCCACGTGACCTTCTGCCTCCCCTTCGTGGTGGTGACCGTTTATGCACGCATCAGCGGGTTCGACCGCCACATCATCGACGTGGCCAAGGATCTGGGCGCGAGCGAACTCCAGATGTTCCGGCACATCGTGCTCCCCATGCTCATGCCCGCCATCATCGCGGGCTGGCTTCTGAGCTTCACGCTCTCGCTGGACGACGTGATCGTGAGTTTCTTCACCACCGGGCCCTCGTTCGAGATCCTGCCCTTGAAGATCTATTCCATGGTCCGCCTGGGTATCAAGCCCGAGATCAACGCCCTGAGCGCGGTCATGTTCCTGGTGTCGCTGGTCACCGTAACTGCTGCCCATTTTTTCTTTGCAAAGGAGAATAAATAAATGAAAAAGGTTTTGGTGTTGTTCCTGGCGTTTTTCCTGCCCCTGGGGGCGTTCGCTGCAGACAGGGAAGTGTACGTGTTCAACTGGTCCCAGTACATCGACCCGGCAGTGCTCGATCTCTTCAAAAAGGAAACGGGCATCGAGGTCAAATATTCGACCTTCGAGAGCAACGAGGCCTTGTTCGCCAAGCTCAAGATCCTCAAGAAAAACGGCTATGACGTTGCCTTCCCGTCCACCTATTTCGTGGAGCGGATGCGCCGCCTCGGGATGCTCAAGCCCCTTGACCACGCGAAGCTGCCGAACATGAAAAATCTCAATCAGGGCCTGCTGAACAAGCCCTATGATCCGGACAATGCCTACAGCGTTCCCTACATGTGGGGGTCGTCCGCAATCGGGGTCAACGCGAAGGTCGTGGACCCCTCAACCGTCACCAGCTGGGACGACCTGTGGAACCCTGCCTACAAGGGCAAGGTGCTGCTCATGGACGACGTGCGCGACGTGTTCGCCATGTCGCTTCGCTCGCTGGGATACTCGGGCAACGAGACCGACCCCGCGCGCCTCAAGGAGGCCTACAAGAAGCTCCTGAAACTCAAGCCCAGCGTCAAGGTCTTCAACTCGGATTCGCCCAAGCAGCCCTTCCTCAACAACGAGGTCGTCATCGGCCAGATCTGGGGGGGTGAGGTCTACCAGGCCAACGAGGAGAACCCGGACATCAAGTACATCTATCCCAGGGAGGGCGCAACCTTCTGGGCCGATAACATGGTGATACCCGCTTCCACCCGGAACATCGACCATGCCCATGCCTTCATCGACTTCATGTGCAGGCCCGACATCGCCAAGATGAACTGCGAATACGTGGGATATGCCACGGCAAACGCCAAGGCCCAGGAGATGCTCGACGAGAAGACCCGCAACCACAAGGCCGTTTATCCGGACAAGGCCGACCTTGACCGGGGCGAATTCCAGACCGACGTGGGCGAAGCCATCATGACCTACGAAAAATACTGGGAGTTGCTCAAGACCCAGTGATCCTCACACGCTGCCCGCGGCACGCACGCTGCCGTAAGGCCTGAAAATCGCGACCCAACCCGGGAACGGCCCTGTGAAAGCACATCTTAAGGGCCGCTCCCGTTTCACTTCCGGGGAAAAACAGCCGCTGCCCCCGCATCCTTTCCTCCTTTCTGCATCCATGAAAAAAGTCCGATCCAAGGGGGTGAACCCGGAGAGAACCGAACCAGGCACCTTCCCGCTGCTTTCCCGGGAACCGTGGCCGACAGAGGAGCCTTCCCGTTCAATAGTATGGTTTTTCAGCGGCAAGCCCTGGATCCTATTGAAGCCGCAAGCTTAAGGATAATGTAACCATTTCTTTCCGGCCTTAAGAGGCGGACAAAGAAGGAGGATTCAGCCTGCGGAACAAGGCGCGCGGCCGTCCCCGGGGCAGCCGGCCCGATCCGGCACTTGCGGCTGAAAGTATGCCAGTGTTTTCCGGGAATTACGGCCGGGATTCGTGAGGGATTATCCCTGATATTTTTCTTGACACGGGTGAGGTGCTTATCATATACATCCCCCTCAAAGTTTATTATTGTAAACAAAAGGTAACACTTTAATATGCCGAGAGGGAGCGCATGAAGATCGGCGAAAAGATAAAAAACTTACGTCTTTCCATGGAGTTGACACAGGAAGACCTGGCGACGAGAGCAGACCTCACCAAGGGGTTTATTTCACTTCTCGAGCGCGATCTCCAGACACCGTCTCTGGATACGCTCGAGCTGATACTGAACGCCTTGGACACCACGCTCGCCGACTTCTTTGCGGTCAAGGGACCGGAGGTCGTGGTATTCAAACCCGGACAGAGGGTCCTCATCGAGGACGAGGACGAACCCGGGGTGTGCAGGGAAATCCTCATTCCCGGCGCGCAGGGACGGGAGGCCGACATGCTCCTGGTGACGCTGGAGCCGGACTCGGTCACCTACAAGGAGAAGACGCACTACGGCGATGAGTGCGGTCTGGTGAGGGAAGGCCAGATCGTCATCTGCCTGGGGAAAGACACGTTCAAGGCATCCAAGGGTGATGCCTTCTACTATACGGCAGACAAAAAACACTGGATAGAGAACAGATCAAAAAGCAGGGCACAGTTCCTCTGGATCTCTGCCCCGCCAAGTTTCTGAAGAAAGGGGGGTATGGAAAATGACGCATGCACTCGGAACCCACATACTGGCCGAATACTATGACTGCGATGTCGAAATCCTGAACAACGCGAGAAAGATCGAAAAACACCTGAACGATGCCGCGCTGGAAGCGGGAGCCACCATCGTGTCGTCGGCGTTCCATACCTTCAATCCGCACGGGGTGAGCGGTTTCGTGGTCATCGCCGAGTCGCATCTCTCCATCCACACCTGGCCCGAGTACGGCTATGCCGCGGTGGACATCTTCACCTGCGGAGATACGGTGGACCCGTGGAAGGCATTCGATCATCTGAAGGAGATGCTTGACAGCGCCCACTACTCCACCATCGAGATGAAGAGGGGCCAGCTCAAGGTCGTGGGTCAGGAGCTCAAGTACAAGCCGGATGCGGTCGTGGCAGCAGGGAGGTAACGGAAGAACATGATCATTCAGACACCGACCACATATTTCATCACCGCCGGGTCCTCAGAGGGGTTCTCCGAGCTCAACGCCTTTGACGGCGCACTGCTCGACGCCGGGGTGGGCAACGTGAACCTGCTCAAGATGAGCAGCATCTGCCCTCCCCATGCCAGCGAGGTAAGTTCCGTGGACCTGCCTCATGGATCGCTGGTACCGGTGGCATTTGCGGAGATCTCCTCGGACAGGCCGGGAGAGATCATCTCTGCAGGCGTGGCCCTGGCCCTGCCCGAAGACGAGGACCATGCGGGCCTGATCATGGAGTATTCGGCAAAGGGTCCCAGGGACCAGATCGAGGCCCAGGTGAGGCGCATGGCCGAAGAGGGCATGAAGATGCGCGGAAAGGCCATCCGCGAAATCAAGAGCATCGCCGTGGAACACCTGGTGGTCAAATGCGGCTGTGCCTTTGCCGCAGTGGTTCTGTGGGGGTGATCCCATGATGATGCCTGACTCGTGGTTCATCGAGGAATTCGAGGGCCGGGTGGGGGCGCTGAGCTTTCACGTGGACGAGGTCCTCTTCGAGAAGAAGAGCATGTACCAGAACGTCAAGGTGGTGAAGAACTCGTTCTTCGGCAATGTCATGTTGCTCGACGACCTCGTCATGCTCACGGACAAGGACGAGTTCTTCTATCACGACATGCTCGTCCACGTGCCCATGGCCTGCGCAGACAGTCCGGAGAACGTGCTCATCGTAGGGGGCGGCGACGGCGGTTCGGTCAGGGAGATGCTCAAGCACCCCGGCGTTCGCAGGGTGGTGCTCTGCGAGATCGACGGCATGGTCATCGAGGCGGCACGTGAGTTTTTCCCCGCCCTCTCCTCGTACCTGGACGACGGCAGGGTCGAGGTGGTGGTGGCCGACGGCATCGAGTATGTCAGGGCCCACAAGAACGAGTTCGACTGCATCTGCATCGACTCCACGGACCCGATCGGCCCGGCGGTTGGGCTCTTTTCGACCGAGTTCTACGGAAACATCCGCGACGCCCTGACCGACAGGGGCGCCATGAGCGCCCAGACCGAGTCTCCGGCATGGAGCCTGGAACAGTTCTCCTCCATCGTCCACAACATGAGGCAGTCCTTCGGAAATGCGTATCCCTATCTGGTCCCCATTCCCTGCTACCCCTCGGGCCTGTGGTCGTGCACGCTCTGCTTCAAGCAGGACAGAAACCCTGCCGAGGATTTCGACCGAAAGCGCACAGAGCTCGTCTCCGAGAAGTGCCGGTATTACAACACCGATATCCACCGGGCGTGCTTCACCCTGCCCAATTTCGTCAAGCAGGCGCTATGAGCCGTTTTCTCGCTGCCCGCAACGAGGGCCGCATCTGCCTGATCGGTGCGCCCTTCGACTCCACCACCAGCTACCGCCCCGGGGCGCGCTTCGGCCCGGACGAGATCAGGAGGGCCTCACAGGGCCTGGAGACCTTTTCTCCCGGCCAGGAGCACGACCTCGAAGACTGCCCGTTCACGGACATGGGCGACCTCGAGCTGCCCTTCGGCGACCCCTCCCCTGCCCTCGCCATGATCGAGGCAACTGTGGAGAAGCTCATTGACCAGGGAAGGCTCCCCTTCCTCCTGGGCGGCGAGCACCTGGTCTCTCTCGGCGCGATCAGAACCTTGGCCGTCCGGTTCCCGGACGTGAAGATCGTCCACCTCGACGCCCACGCGGACCTGCGTGACGACTACCTGGGCCAGAGGCTATCGCACGCCTCGGTGATCCGCAGGGCAGTCGACCTGCTCGGCCATGACCGCGTCCGCCAGTTCGGCATCCGCTCGTGCACCAGGGAGGAATATCCCCTCGTGAAGAGCCTCGCCGCAGACGTTCCGGAGATCATCGCCTGGGCGGAAAGGTCACCCTGCTACCTCACCTGCGACCTGGACATCCTCGACCCCGCCGTTTTCCCGGGCACGGGCACTCCCGAGCCGGGCGGCATCTCGTTTCAGGACCTCTCCGAGACCCTGGTCCGCCTCATCGGCGGCCTGAAGGTCGTGGGCATGGACGTGGTCGAGCTCGCCCCGAACATGGACACCACCGGGGTATCTTCCATCGCGGCCGCCAAGATCGTCCGGGAGTGCCTCATCGCGCTGTGCAGGCGCGGGTCGTGACGCGCAACCCCTCTCCACGCCCGATCAATGGTAATGGTACGAATCTTTTCAGGACCAGCCCTTCGACCCCATGTAAGCCTTAAAAGCGGCGGGAAATGTGATCCTGCGAGTCCCCCGTAGTGAACGCGAAGGAGGATTCACGCCTGCCCATACATCCCGCTTACAGGCTTTACCCTTTTCACATATTGACATCCACGCCCCTGCAATGACATACGAAAAGCAGGAGGATTTTCCCATGCCAATCGACAAGCAATTGCTCGACATTCTCGCGTGCCCCAAGTGCAAAGGCAGGCTCGTGCTGCTGGAAGACCAGAGCGGACTCGTCTGCCCTGCCTGCCGGCTGAAGTACCGCATCGAGGACGATATCCCGGTCATGCTCATCGACGAAGCCGTCCCGTGGGAAGAATGAGCCTCCCGCAGGAACGTCTTACCGCCGACCATCTCCTCTCCATTGCCCGGCCCGATATCGCCGTGATCCTGGGCACCGGCCTGGGCGTCATGGAGGAGGCCGTGACCGTTGAGCGGACGGTTCACTACGCGGACGTTCCGGGTTTCCCGGTCTCGTCGGTGAAAAGCCACTCGGGCAGGCTTCTGTTCGGCACCCTGGGGGAGAAGCGCGTGGCGGTCATGAGCGGGAGATTTCATCTCTACGAGGGGTACACGCCCCGGGAGATCACCTTCCCCGTCCGCGTGTTCGCCCACATGGGGATCAGGAGCATTTTCATCTCCAATGCGGCAGGCGGCCTTCGGGCGGACCTGACCCCGGGCTGTGCCATGCTCGTCACCGACCATATCAACTTCACCGCGCAGAGCCCGCTTACCGGCCCGAACATCGACGGGCTGGGCCCGAGGTTTCCGGACATGACCAGACCGTACAGCGCCGCGCTCGTCGCCAGGGCGCGGCTGTTCGCTCGGGAGAACGGCATCGACCTCAAGGAAGGGGTGTACGTGCAGGTGCCCGGGCCGTCGATGGAGACCGCGGCCGAGACCCGGATGTTGCGCCTCATAGGCGCGGACGCCGTGGGCATGTCCACGGTGATGGAGGTCATCCAGGCCGTTCACTGCGGCATGGAGGTGCTCGCCATATCGGCGGTCACCAACAATAACGACCCCGACAACTACCTGCCCGCCCCGATCGAGCAGGTCATCGCCATGGCCGAAAAGGCAGGGCCCGTGATCGCACGGATATTCGCGGGCATAATAAAAGGCTGAAGCCCTTTTTCCACCAAGGGCTTCAGCCTCGTTCAAACCGATATTCTACCGGGTAATCCCCGGCCGCCCTTTTCCAGGCATGAGGCCTTCAGTGGGCCGTCTGCTCCGCTGGCTTGCCCTCTTTCCTCGAATTTCGCCGCTTGGGCGGCTCCTGGGTGGTCTTCCGCTCCTGCTTCTCGTTCACGAACACCAGATCGAGCACCTCGTCCATGGAGTTCACCGGATGGAACTTGACCTTGTTCTTGATCACCGGCGGAATATCCTCCAAGTCCTTGACGTTGTCCTTGGGAATGATGATTTCGAAGATCTTGTTCCGGTGAGCGGCCAGGGTCTTCTCCTTGAGTCCTCCGATGGGGAGCACCTTGCCCCGCAAGGTGATCTCGCCGGTCATGGCGAGGTCCTTCCTGACCTTCCGGTTCGTCAGGGCGGAGATCACCGCGGTCGCCATGGTGATGCCCGCTGACGGGCCGTCCTTGGGGATGGCGCCGGCAGGAACGTGAATGTGCACGTCGGACTCTCGGGTGAACGCCGGAGAGATGCCCAGCATGTCAGCCCGGGACCGTGTATAGGTGAGACCGGCCTGAGCGGACTCTTTCATCACGTCTCCGAGCTGGCCGGTGAGCACAAGAGCGCCGCCCTTGCCTTCCTTGCTGGGCAAGACCGAGGTCTCGATGTAGAGGATCTCGCCGCCGAAGGGGGTCCAGGCAAGGCCGGTGGCAACGCCCACCTCGTGTTCGGTGCGCTCCTGCTCGGGCAGGTACTTGGGCACCCCGAGGTAGTTGGACACGGTCTTGGCCGTGATCCGGTAGACCTTCTTGCGCTTTCTTTCCTTTTCCGCCACGTCCCTGGCCACCTTGCGCACGATAGAGCCGATCTCGCGCTCCAGATTCCTGACGCCCGCCTCCTTGGTGTAGTGGTTGATGACATCGAGGATCGCGTCGTCGCTGAACACGACGTCTTCCATCTTCATGCCGTTTTCGGTCACCTGCCGCTTCACCAGATAGCGCTTGGCGATCTGGAGCTTTTCCTGGTCCGTGTACCCGGGCAGCTCGATGATCTCCATCCGGTCCTTCAAGGGGCCGGGAATGGGGTCCATGAGGTTCGCCGTGGTGATGAACATGACCTTGGACAGATCGAAGGGCACATTGAGGTAATGATCCTGGAACGAGAAGTTCTGCTCGGGGTCGAGCACTTCCAGAAGTGCCGATGAAGGGTCACCGCGGAAGTCCTGCCCGATCTTGTCCACCTCGTCGATCATGAACACCGGGTTGTTGGAGCCGGCCTGCTTGATGCCCTGGACAATCCTTCCGGGCATGGCGCCGATATAGGTGCGCCGGTGGCCCCTTATCTCGGCCTCGTCCCGCACGCCGCCGATCGAGAGCCGGTAGAACTCCCGGCCCAGGGCGCGTGCGATGGATCTGCCCAGCGAGGTCTTGCCCACACCCGGAGGACCCACGAAACATAAGATCGCGCCCTTCTTGTTCGGATTGAGCTTTCTCACCGCGAGGTACTCCAGGATACGCTGTTTGACCTTGTCGAGCCCGTAGTGGTCCTCGTCGAGGATGACGGCCGCCTGCTTGATGTCGAGGCTGTCATGGGTGGAGTGGCCCCACGGGAGATCGGTCATCCAGTCGAGATAGGTCCGGATGATGTTGGCCTCCGCAGAGTCCTGATGCATCATCTTGAGCCGCTCGAGCTGCTTGTTGGCCTCCTTCTTCACCTCGTCGGGCATGCCGACCTTTTCGATCTTGAGCTGGTACTCCTCCATCTCCTTGCTCTTCTCGTCGACCTCGCCCAGCTCCTGCTGAATGGCGCGGAGCTGCTCGCGGAGAAAGTATTCGCGCTGGGTCTTGCTCATCTCCTCCTTGGCCTGGGTCTGGATGCGGGCCTGGACCTCGGAGAGCTCCATCTCCTTGGAGAGCAGTCCGTTGACATGCTTGAGCCTCTCGATGGGGTCGATGATCTCCAGCACGTGCTGCGACTCATCGACCTTGAGCCTCAGGTTCGACGCCACGAGGTCGGCGAGCCTGCCGGGGTCGTCGATGGCCTCCAGGATGGAGAGCGCGTCGGGCGACACAATGCCCCTGAGCTGGAGAATCCTCTCGGACTGCTCCTTGACCGAGCGCATCATGGCCTCGACCTCCACGGTCACTTCCTTGATTTCGGGCTCTTCGATCTTCTCGATGTCAACGGTGTAGAAACCGCGGTCGTCCTTGTAGAGCTTGCGTATCCTCGCCTTTGCCACGCCCTGCACCAGGATCTTCACCCTGCCGTCCGGGAGCTTGAGCATCCTGATGACCATGGCCACGGTGCCCACGGTGTAGATCTGGTCTTCTTCGGGCTCCTCGACCGTTGAATCCTTCTGTGCGGCCAGGAAGATGTACCGGTCCTTGTTCAGCGCCTCGTCGACCGCCTTGATGGACAAACCCCTGCCCACGAAGAGCGGCAGGATCATATATGGGTATATCACCACATCTCGGATGGGGAGCAATGGGATATTCGTAGGGATATCTATTGCCTGTTTTTCATTTTCCATTCACTATACTCCTATTCGATTGTGATCCGCTTGATGAGCTTTGCCTTGTCGTCCGACCGGGCTATACGGATGATCAGAATTCCGTCGGAGAACCTGGCATCCACCTTTTCCAGATCGAATATTCCGGGAATATCCAGTTCTCTCCTGAACCTTCCGAATCCTCTCTCCATTCTGATGTACCGGACTCCTCTGTTCGCCAGCGTGTCCCGCTTCATCCCGCTGATGACCAGGGTCCTGCCGACCACCTCGACGTGGACCTCCTCCTGGCTCACACCGGGGATTTCGATCTCTATGCAGAGCTCGTTGGAGCACTCATAGACGTCCAGGGGAGGATAACAGATCCCGAGCCTCTCCTCATGGCTTTCCTGTCCCAGAAGAAACCCTACAACTTCTTGGAATTTCAAATTATACATATTCCCTTCCCTTATGAAGTGTGCTGCTTTAGTACCTTTATAGGATCACCAGACGTCAAGTCAATACCTCCAGGCCCTCTCCCTGTATAGCTGTTCGGCCGGTGAAACAAAGAAATTTAGCACTTATTCTCCCGGCAGTGCCATCACCTTCACCACGGCGCCCCACTCTCTTTGTGAAGAGCAAAAAAATATTCTGCGCATCTCTCCCGCGCGCGCTACCTCGTGGAGGGCAAAGGCCGTGTTTCTCCTCGAAAACAAAAAATCATGAAATCCATCGTCCAAACAGTGCCTGACAGACACGTCTTCCTGCTGACCCCTCGTGCGGTCCTGCCTTGGCAACGCCCTGCCGGAAAAGGTTCCAGCAAATCCGGGGAATCGGCTCTCCCACGGAAGATCCACCTCCGCGATCCACCCGCTGCCGTGCGGAGTATCCCCCTGTTCCCTCCCAGGGAAGCCACCTTTCCGGTGACGGCAGCATCCATACCACATTCGTGCCCTTTCATGAAAGAGAGAACTCTCCCGGCGTCCTCCTGCGGGCAGAAGATCACCGGCTTTCCCTCGTTGGCGACGTCAAGCGGGCCGGGGCTGCGAATCCCGCAGGGTTTCCGCGCCCCCTGCCTCGCGGAAATGTCGCGCTCGCGGATTTCCAGGCGCGCGCCTGCGCTTTGCGGGGCCTCGCAGGAGATGGATACCAGCCCCCGAACCACTCTTTCACGGTCAGGAAACGACCGGGTAATAGTGCTATATATTAATATGGATTCGTCGCCTCCCATCAATGGCATGAACCTTTCAGGGCAAGCCCTGGACCCCATTGAAGCCTAAAATCTTAAGTGGAATGTGGCCCTACCTTCAAAGTCCTGAAGAAGCGGACAAAGAAGGAGGATTCAACAGGCAGCAGAAAGCCGGACCGCTGTTCTAACGGGAGAGAAGGCCCGAGAACCGGGCGTGACTGCGCTGGTGAAGCAACTCCGCGACTCCCCCTTTCAAGGAGATTTCTTTACATCACCGGCACTTAGTGCTACCATCCCCGTTCATGCCAAGAGAGCGGATGCACGTGAAAGAGGTGTGGGGCTTCTGCCGTAGGACCGGCCTGAAGATCCCGCTTTTCACCGCGCGGGTGTCCGCCGGATTCCCCTCGCCGGCAGACGATTTCATCGACAAGGCCCTGGATCTGAACGAATTTCTCATCAACCATCCCTCGGCCACCTTCTTCGTGCGGGTGGAGGGGACCTCCATGATCGATGCAGGCATCCATCCGGGCGATATTCTCATCGTGGACCGGTCCCTGGATCCTGCCCCGGGCAGCGTCGTGATCGCGGTGATCGACGGCGAGTTCACGGTCAAGCGCTTCCAGCTGAAAAAGGGCCGGTCGTTCCTGATGGCCGAGAACGCCGATTTTGCACCCATAGAGCTCTCAGGGGACATGATCGTCGAGGTCTGGGGCGTGGTCACCTACGTAATCCACAAGGCGTGAGAATTCCATGAGCGATCTCTTTGCCCTGGTAGACTGCAACAATTTCTATGTCTCCTGCGAGCGGGTGTTCAACCCTGCACTGAAGAACCGGCCCGTAGTGGTGCTGTCGAACAACGACGGGTGCGTCATCGCCAGGTCCAACGAGGCCAAGGCCCTCGGCATCCGCATGGGCCAGCCCGTCTTCGAGTGCCGGTCGCTCATCGCCCGTCACGGCGTGCGCGTCTACTCGTCGAACTACAGCCTATACGGCGACATCTCCCGCCGGGTCATGGACGTGCTGCATCTCTCCTGCCCGGAGGTGGAGGCATACTCCATCGACGAGGCGTTCCTGAACCTGGCCGGGCTCCCGGACCCTCCCCGGGGTTTCTGCAGGGATCTACGGAACCGCGTCAAGAAGTGGGTGGGCGTACCGGTGTCCGTCGGGATCGGGCCGAGCAAGACCCTGGCGAAGGCCGCGGCCCGGGTCGCAAAAAAGCTCCCCGGATTGCAGGGCGTGCTCGATATCAGCGGGCGCACGGACGAGGTGCTGGCCTCCACCGAGGTGGAGGACGTGTGGGGCGTAGGCAGAAGACGCGCCCGGCTCCTCAGGCGTCACGGCATTCGCACGGCCCTCGATCTGAGCAGGGTCGACGACGGGTGGGCCCGGAAAAACCTCACGATCACGGGCCTGCGCACGGTCACAGAGCTTCGGGGCACCTCCTGCATCCCCCTGGAGGACACCCGGGAGGCGAGCAAGACCATCATCTGCTCCCGCTCGTTCGGCCGGAAGGTCTACCGCATCGAGGAGCTGCGCGAGGCGGCGGCGGCCTACACGTCCCGCGCCGCCGAGAAGCTGCGCGCCCAGGGATCGGCCGCATCCTTTCTTCAGGTCATGCTCATGGAGTTCCCCTTCAACGAAGGCTCCCCCGCCACGCGCATCGCCTCCGCAAACATCCCCGTGGCCACGGCCTACACCCCCGAGCTTATCGGCTACGCCGAGGCGCTGCTTGCGCGCGTCTACCGGCGCGGCCCCGCCTACCGCAAGGTGGGAGTCATGCTCGCGGGCATCGTGCCCCGGGGCCGGGTTCAGATGAATCTCTTCCATCCCTGCCGGGAGGGCCCGAAACAGCTCGCCCTCATGGAGGCCATGGACGGGATCAACAGCCGGTGGGGCAGAGGGACCATCTCATTTGCGGCTGCGGGCTTCGAACGGCCCTGGTGGATGCGCCAGGCGAAGAAGTCCCCCCGGTTCACCACGTCCTGGGCGGACCTGCCCCGGGTGAGGGCGTAATCCCATTCCCCTGCTATCCGGAACCCGCCTTTGCGGGCGGCACGAACATTTCGGGCTGTTCGCCCGCGTAACCGCTCACATAGAGCGTGCGTGACGGAAAGGCAAAGCTGCTGCCGGCGCCTTCGACGATCTCTTTCACCTTCAACGCCAGGCGCTCTTTCGTCTCGAGCCACTGGCCCCATACCGTGGTGCGGGTGAAACAGTAGAGCATGATGTCGATCGAAGAATCGGAAAAACGGTCGATACGAACAAACGTAGCCGCTTCGCTCGGCCGTACAAACTCGTCATTCTCGAGAATGTATGCCTCGATCTCATCGCGTATCCGGCGAAGCTGCTCTATGGTTGTCCGGTATTCGACCCCGATGTGCCAGAAAATCCGGCGGTAGGTCATGGCACTGAAATTCACCACCGCAGAATCGGCGAATCGCGAGTTTGGAACAAAGACCGGAGCCTTGTCAAAACGCCTGACAATGGTCGAGCGGAATCCTATGCACTCGACCGTTCCTTCAACAACACCGTCTACCAGGATCCAGTCGCCCACATTGAAGCGTTTCTCCGAGATGATCAGAAGCCCTGATATGAGATTCTTGAAAAAATCCTGGGCGCCAAGCGCCACCGCAACCCCGAGCAGGCCCAGGCCGGCGAGTATGGGCCCGACTTTGATGCCCCAGATTTCAAGGACAGTGGCGGCGCCGATGAACACGAAGACGATCTTGACGACCTTCAGCAGCCAGTCGCGCATGGCTGCCGAAAACAGGGTCTCTATCCTGTCGAGCAGAAAGCTCAGTGGATCGACGAGATTGTAAAAGCCCGAGAAGATAATGAAGACAATGAACGAGCGGAGAACCTTTGTGCCTATCTCGCCGAACGTTCCAGGAAGCGAAAGATATTCCAGTGAAAAGAAGAGGCCCATCGCCACCGGAATCATGCTGATCGGACGCTCCAGGGCCTTGAATATCCTTCCGTCGACCCTCTCGGGGATTTTCTCCGTGAAGACTCTGAGACTGCCTATTCTTCTCGTGATGATTTTTCTGAGGGTGAGAAAGAAAACAAAAATGAATACTGCGGTCAGTATTCTGCCGAGCTGAATACCGAGCACACCCTGCTGCCATACATCCGCGATAATGTACCAGAATCCGGCCAGTGCCTCAACGACGACTCGATAATCCATGTCTCCTGATCCTCTCGAAGCGTATCATGCTGATTTTACAGGTAGTTCAGGTAGTTCCACACCGTCTGCCCCGGGGGATTGTATAGGGATTCTTTTCAGGCTTCAAGCTCTTCGACGTTTATGCTCTGACTCGTTCGGGAGGATGGCTGCCGGCCTCAGTTTTCAACGGTCGTGACGCCGCGCGTCCCCCCCACAGTGGGCAGATCTGCGATGATCCGGGCCGGTAATCCCTGCAGACCCGGGGCCTGGTCTCGTAGATGCTGCAGGTGAAGAGGCCGTCTTTCACTTCGAGAAAGGGACAGCCGTATATGGGCCTGCCGGTACGGCTGGAAATGAAGTGATCGCCCATCCAGACGGCCTGCTCGTTTTCGATGATATGCAGGATGTCCTGCCGGTTCTCCTTTTTCCACCGGTTCAGGTCTTCCGAGGTGACATAGGCGATCATGTCGGCAAGACAACACTTTCCGCAGCGGCTGCACTCGGGCTCTGTCCTGTTTTCTTCCCTGGCCATCCTTCCGCTCCGTTTTTCGAGGACCCGCTGCAGCCCTGCCGGCCGGGATGCGGCCGCCGGGCACCACAGCGGCAAAGGGCTGTAAGACGAGCCGACGGCAGTGCGACGTCCCATAGGAGCACATGGAGGCCGCCTGATGGGATCCCCTGATGACCACGTAACACCGGAAGACTGGTCATCCTCCCTCAAGCACCACGACGGGAACATATTTTCTCTTTACTTGATAACCCGTTTTAGATATATATGTCAATGAATGAGTATTCATTTTTAACATACTCATATACAACATTCTCACACGATACTTCTCGAAGGGGGGTTTTCATGAAAGATGTAGTCATTGTTTCTGCGTGCAGAACAGCCATCGGTACTTTCGGAGGAACACTCAAGAATGTAATTGCAGCGCGCCTGGCAAGCGTGGCCATGAAAGAGGCTGTCAAGCGCGCCGGGATCGATCCTGCCACGATCGACGATGTTCGTTTCGGGTGCTGTATGGACCCGGCGGACACGCTGAACGTCACGAGGGTGGCCGCACTCATGGCGGGTATCCCGGATTTCGTTCCCGCGGTCACCATCAACCGGGTCTGCATCTCCGGCATGGAGGCCACCCTGAGCGGCGCGGCCATGATCCAGGCCGGAATGGCCGATATCGTCCTCTCGGGCGGCGTGGAGCACATGTCCGGGGTTCCCTACATCTCGACCGATGCGCGCTGGGGTTGCCGTCTCCAGGACAAAATGTTCGTGGACGCACTGATCAGGGCCCTGCACTGCGGCTCTTATGTCATGCCGCTCTCCGATGACAGCCCGATGAAGGAAGGCCCCCTGTTCGACATGTACAAGGGAAAACCCTACATCATGGGACATACCGCCGAGTTCATCGCTCACCTGCACAACATCAGCAGGGAGGAGATGGACGAAGTTGCACTCAGAAGCCATAATTTTGCCGAACGCGCCACCAAGGAAGGAGACTTTGCGGAAGAGATCGTGCCCGTGGAGATCCCCCAGAAAAAGGGCAAACCGCCGGTCATATTCGACAAGGACGAGCACTTCCGCCCGGGCCTGACCATGAGCGACCTGCAGAAGCTGCCTCCCGCGTTCATCCCCAAGATCGGCAAGGTCACGGCGGGCAATTCCTCGGGCCTGAATGATGGCTCTTCGGCCCTGGTCATCATGTCCGCGGACAAGGCCCGCGAGCTGGGTCTCAAGCCGCTCGCCCGCATCGTCGCCAGCGGCAAGGGTGCATGCCATCCCTCGGTCATGGGACTAAGCCCGGTCCCCGCGGTCAGGGACCTGCTCAAGAAAAACCCGCAGTTCACGCTGGACAGCTTCGAGCTCATCGAGCTCAACGAGGCCTTTGCCGGTCAGTATCTCGGCTGCGAGAAAGAGCTGGGCATCAACCGCGAGATCACCAATGTCAACGGCAGCGGCATCGGCCTGGGACATCCCGTGGGGAGCACCGGGTCGCGCATCATCGTGACCCTGCTCCATGCCATGAAAAAACGCGGCAAGACCCTGGGCCTCGCCACCCTGTGCGGCGGAGGCGGCGTATCCATGGCGACCGCCGTCGAGATGCTCTAACAAGAATACCTTTTCATCGTATTCATGGTGCGGGGCCGCCCCCGGGCAGCCCCGCTTTTCCTCTGTAGTACTAGTTCACCAACCGGAGGTTCAGTCCCGAGGGAGACACGGGCCGGTTATCCTGCCGGGCCAGGTCCCCCGGTGCCGGCACGCCGTCCCAGACGTCCAGGTCGTCGACCTGGCGCGAGAAATTTCCCGGCTCCTCGCCGTCGATGGAAGGGACGATGATGGAGTACACGCTGTTCTTCCAGACGCCGGTGCCGAAGACATCGTCCACCTTGAGCGTGCCGTCGTACCAGAACCGGCTGATACCCTGAGCAAAATTGATATAGAACTCGTAGTGATGCCAGGAGCCGTCGGTCTGATCCGGGCAGTCGAGCCAGTTGCCCCCGGTCAGCAGCGCGCCGTTCGCCATGGCCGAATAATAGACGGTGTCGCTGTCGGAGAGCGTGAAGTGAACATAGCTTTTGGCCTTTTCCCAGTGGGGATAAAATATCTTCAGATTCTCCATGGAATCGCTCCGGCTAAAGGTGGGATACCGCATCCAGAACGATACATAGAGCTCGTCAGTGGGCCAGGGGGCGAGCATGGTGTCGCCCATCCAGCACAAATGGGCCATGTTCGTGGTGCCGGAAGAAAAGGCATATCCCTCCGTCTTCCTTCCCGCCGCATCCACGTTGTACTGAGGCGGGCTCAAGGCCTGCCAGTTCTTTCCATAGACAGTCAGTCTCTCATCCAGGACCTGGTCGTCGAAATCCTCCGACAGGATACACTGTGCGGAATAACCGTTCACCGGATACAATGCCAGCACGAGAATGGTTCCGATCAGCAGTTGTATTGCCTTTGACATGGTTGCTCCTCCAATTCTCTTCTTAAAAGGGTTTTTTCTGAGGGTGACAGACGCAAGTCGTTTTCTACAGCTTTTTCCCTCGTTAACCCTCTTCGTTGCGGTGTGCTCAGATAAAACTTGCCCGGACCGGTCTGCACATGCTCACGTCCCAGGGCTCCAGTCAGCCTCCGGACGGCCCGGACAGGCTCTCGCCTCCTTTTGAAGGAGGCAGGTCCTCCCTAACACCTTGCAAGCCGGCCTGCAAGGGCATTATTGGCGAGCAAATCCGGGGTTATAGCGGCTCTTGATCTGGTTTTGCAGCTTATTCGCAGACATGCGGACGCACCTGGACGAGATGAAAGATCGACCGGGAAAACAGCGAATCACGATGACACGAAAGGGGGGGCAGCAAAGTAGCAGGTCATCCCGCTCGTTCATGACGATGCCGGAGACCGGTCCGGGAAGATTCCGGGCAGGCTCGGGAATCAGCTCTCGATGCCGCAGCGGGCCTGGATGCCCTTGATATAGTAGTGCTTGACCTCGCGCATCTCGGTGACGAGATCTGCGGCTTCTACCAGGGCCGGCGTCGCCCCCCTGCCCGTGAGGATCAGCTCCATTCCGTGTGGCTTGCGTCCGATAAAGGCAAGGATCTCGTCCTCGGTGAGGAGAGAGAACATCAGGGCCGTGATGATCTCATCGGCGACGAGCACGTCGCAGGCCTGCGCATCCATGAGGGCATCGAGACGGCTCAGTGCCTCGTGCGCACGCTCGACCTCCCGGGGTTCCGGGGGATCGGTGAAGCGGCAGAAGGTGGGATGGCCGTACTGTTCGATGGTGACCAGACCCTGCAGCATGGGCACGGCATCGAGCTCGGAGTAGTGCCTGCCCTTCATAAACTGGACGACGTAGACCTTCAGCCCGCAGCCCGCTGCCCTGAGAGCCAGTCCCAGCGCTGCCGTGGTCTTGCCCTTACCGTCGCCGGTATAGATCTGCACATATCCCTTTCCGATATCACTCATCACAGCTCCGCCTTCACTCACGTCATTTATCTTCTCCATCACGGCATCAGCCCTCCTCCGATTCAGTGAACACCCGCCCCATCCGCAGCATCCCCGAATGGAGGCCGGATTCCGGCACCCCTTGTGGGACTGGGCCCACTCTCTGCAGCCTGCCATCCGCCCCGCGCATCAACAAAAGAGAACCTGCCCTCCGTAACCTGCCGCCTCTCCGCCAACAAAGGAGCACCTGTCCCCCGTAACCCGCGATCCCACCAACAAAAGGGGACGTGAGAAGAGAACATGAGAAGAGGACACGTCCTCCGTAGTTTCAGCGAAGGAGGATCACATGTTCCGGCGATACTTCCCGCCCACCTCGTAGAGGGCACGGGTGATCTGGCCGAGGCTGGCCACCCTGACGGTTTCCATGAGCTCGGCAAAGACGTTCCCGCCTTGAAGCGCGACCTCCTTGAGCCTTTCCAGGGCCGCGGGCGCCTCTCTGTCGTGATCCGCCTGGAATTTCTTCAGGTTCTTGAGCTGGCCCGTCTTCTCTTCCGGGGTGGCTCGGGTGAGCGGAATACACCCGCCGAGGGCATCCGCGCCCGTGGAGTCCGGGTTCTCATAGGTGTTGACCCCGATGATGGGAAGCCTGCCGGTATGCTTGAGCTCCTCGTAATACAGTGACTCGTCCTGTATCCTGGAGCGCTGGTACTGCATCTCCATGGCGCCCAGCACGCCCTTGCGGTCGCTGATGCGTTCGAACTCCTTCAGGACCGCCTCTTCTACGGCATCGGTGAGCCAGTCCATGAAGAACGACCCTTGGAGCTTGTTTTCGTTGGCGGATGTCCCGAACTCCCGGTTGATAATGAGCTGGATGGCCATGGCCCTGCGGACCGATTCCTCGGTGGGCGTGGTGATGGCCTCGTCGTAGGAATTGGTATGCAGGGAGTTGCAGTTGTCCTCCAGGGCGGTCAAGGCCTGCAGGGTGGTGCGGATGTCGTTGAACTGGATCTCCATGCTGTGCAGCGACCTGCCCGAGGTCTGGATATGATACTTGAGCCGCTGGGAGAGCTCGTTCGCGCTGTAGAGGTCGCGCATGGCGATTGCCCAGATCCTCCTGGCCACCCTTCCGATCACGCTGTACTCGGGGTCCATGCCGCTGCTGAAGAAGAACGAGAAGTTTCCCGCGAAGTCGTCGATCTTCATCCCGCGAGAGAGATAATACTCGACATACGTAAAACCGTTGGCCAGGGTGAAGGCTAGCTGGCTGATGGGGTTGGCGCCGGCCTCGGCGATGTGGTAGCCGCTGATGCTCACCGAATAGAAGTTGTTCACCCCGTGCTCGATGAAGTATTCCTGAATGTCGCCCATCATCTTCAGGGCGAACTCGGTGGAGAATATGCAGGTGTTCTGGCCCTGGTCCTCTTTCAGGATATCGGCCTGGACCGTGCCTCGCACGTTCCGGAGCACCCGGGAGCGGATCTCCTCGCGCTCCTCCCTGTTCGGGCCCCTGCCCTTTTCCCCCTTGAACTTCTCCATCTGCTGGTCGATCGCGGTGTTGAAAAACATGGCGGTCATAATGGGCGCAGGGCCGTTGATGGTCATTGACACGCTCGTGCTCGGCGAGCAGAGGTCGAAGCCCGCATAGAGCTTATTCATATCGTCCAGGGTACAGATGCTCACCCCGCTCTCGCCGATCTTGCCGAAGATGTCCGGCTCCTCGTGAGGGTCTTCCCCGTAGAGGGTCACGCTGTCGAACGCGGTGCTCAGGCGCTTGGCGTCGTCGTTCCTGCACAGGTAGTGGAACCTCCGGTTGGTCCTTTCCGGAGACCCCTCGCCCGCGAACTGCCTCTTGGGCTCCTCCCACCGGCGCTTGAAGGGGAATACGCCTGCCGTATACGGGAACCGGCCCGGCACGTTCTCTTTCCTCAGCCAGGCATACAGGTCGCCCCGGTCGGTGAAAGCGGGCAGGGATATCCTGGGTATGGGCAGGCCCGAGAGGGAATCCTGGACGAGCGGCACCTCGATCTTCTTGTCCCGGACCGTATAGGTGTAGGTCTTCCCCAGATACTGTTTCCGCTCCTTTTCCCATTTTTCCACCAAATCGAGCTCTTCGGCAGGCACCTGGCTTTTCAGCTCCTGGAGCTTGCGCTTCAGGACCGACCCGGCCTCGGTGCCGCCCATGTCTTTGAGGAGCTCCCTTATGGAGAAAATCTTGCGGATGCACTCGCCGCGCGAACGGGTTTCCGCGTGATATCCTCTGACGGCCGTGGCGATCTCCCGGAGATAGTGCTCCCTTCCCATGGGCACGATCCCCTGATAGGGATCGCCGGGGTCGTTTTCACCCTCGGGAGGAACCTCCCAGTCAGCGAGGCCTTTTTCCACGAGCCTGCCCACCAGTTGGGAGAATACCCGGTTGATCCCCGGATCGTTGAAGTGGTTTGCCATGGTGCCGAAGACGGGGAGCTGACCGGGTTCGACGCCGAAGAGGCCGTGATTGCGCATGTACTGTTTCTTGACCTGCTTCATGGCGTCTTCGGCCTTTTCGTTTTCGAACTTGTTGATGATCACCATGTCGGCGAAATCGAGCATGTCGATCTTTTCGAGCTGGGTGGGGGCCCCGTAATCAGAGGTCATGACGTAGAGCGAGAGGTCGCTGATCGAGGTCACCGCGGCATTGCCCTGCCCTATCCCGCTCGTCTCCACAACGACGAGATCGAAGCCCGCGGCGCCCAGAACGAGGATGGCGTCCTGCACGGCCTCGGACAATTCGTCGCGCGAGCCGCGGGTCGCCATCGACCGCATGTACACCCTGCCGGCGTCGATATGGTTCATCCTGATCCTGTCACCCAGAAGCGCACCCCCGCTCTTCGAGCGCGAGGGATCCACCGAGACGATGGCGATGGTGCGCTCCGGATAGAAGCTCAGGAACCGCCTCACCAGCTCGTCGGTGAGCGAGCTCTTCCCGGCGCCTCCGGTGCCGGTTATCCCGACCACCGGCACGCGTGATCGCGAGTGCATGAGCGTTTCCCGGATGGCGTCAAAGCCGCAGTCCACGCCGCACAGGCTCCTCTCGGCGAGATTGATGATCCTGCCGATGAGCGCGTGATCGCCCTTCTCTATCCCGGCGACCCTGCCGTCGACGGGCGGAAATTCGACCTTCCCGGCCAGGGCGATCATGTGGTCGATCATGCCCTTCAAGCCCATGGCTTTCCCGTCTTCGGGCGAGAAGATCTTGGTCACCCCGTAGTCCTGGAGTTCCCTGATCTCTTCGGGAACGATCACCCCGCCGCCCCCGCCGAAGACCTTCACGTATTCGCACCCCTTCTTACGCAGAAGATCGATGAGATACTTGAAAAACTCCAGGTGCCCTCCCTGGTAGGAGCTCACGGCCACGGCATGGGCGCCTTCCTGGATCGCGGCGTGGACGATATCGTTCACGCTGCGGTTGTGCCCGAGGTGAACTACCTCTGCGCCGCTGTCCTGTAGAATCCGCCGCATGATGTTGATGGACGCGTCATGCCCGTCGAACAGTGACGTGGCCGTGACAAACCTGACCGGGTCTTTTGGATTGAGTCTCTTTTTCATAAATACAGAACCTTCCTCCATCTCTACTCTATATGTAATATAGTCTTACATCTTACAGAAAAACCGACAACATTTCAACTGAAACGCCGCCACTGTCCCAACCGGCCTTTTCGGTCCCCGATCACAGGCACGAATATTTTCGAGGCATACCACGGAGCCTGTTTCCACCGCAAGGGGCAGAAAAGGGAGAGAATATCAGCGGTCTTCGTCGAGCTCGATGATGCCTTCCCGGACATTCTCCCTGATGGCGCTGATCACCTCGATATGGTTCAGGGGCACACCGTCGAGCTCCCGCCGGATCTCGCGGGTGTCAAGGACATAGGTTTTTCCGTTCTTGCAGTGGGTATAGAGAAAATCGACTTCCGGGCTCCCGAGAATCAGCGCGCTCACAGCGCCCGGAACGTCCCCCAGCGGCTGCCGGTCGATATGGCTGTGCCGGAACCGGGCACTCACCCGGGTGCCCCTTCCCACCTGCGACTCGATCTCGAAGCTGCCCCCGGTCATCCGTGCCGCCTGTGCGAGCATGGGAAGGCCGAGACCGACCCTGCGCACCTTTTTCGTGGTATAGAACGGGTCCATCACCCTTTTCAGGGTATGCTCGTCCATTCCGCCGCCGTTGTCCCTGATTTCCAGGCTCAGGACATCCTCTTCCAGGTCTTCCATGATGGTGATCTCCACGAGGTCGGCCTGCGCCCGGGTGGAATTCTCCGCAATATCCAGGATATGCAGCGCGAGCTCGATCATGCGTCCTCCTCGATGTACCTCCCCCCCTGTTTCTTCAGGGCCATTGATATCTCGGCAATGCAGGGGCTCTTGAGCGCCATGCGCGTGCAGGCGGCGCCTATATCCTGGATGAAGTGGGCATCGGAGGAGGTGATAAAGGGATAGGCGGAGAGCTCGGGGAACCGATCTCTCCCGCCCCTGATCCCCAAACGGGCGGATATCTCCAGGGCATCGAAGGGGACATGGGGAGGAATGAATCCGAGCTGGCCGATTACACTGAAGCTCGGCCTGTCGATATGGGCGGCTATCGCCAGACCGCCGTACTCGTGGATCCGGCTCACGAGAGCTTCCAGCGTGATGCCGGTTGCGCCGATCAGGAGCCGCTCGTTGAAACCCTCCACCTCGCCTGCCTCGTTTACTATGGGCTGGAGCCCGAAGGCATCCTCGTCGTTAAGGCCGTCGAGGTTGGCGTATACAAAATCCTGGAGAAGGGAGAGCTGCGGCTGCTCACCAAAGAGCGCGAGCACGTGCGCCTCTTCCCGGGTGCACACCTCCATTCCGGGGATCACGCACAGGGGGGTACCGTGGGCCGCTCGGATGACGTAGGGCACATTCTCGGAAGAGTTGTGGTCGCAGATGGCGATGATGTCGAGCCCCTGGGCAAGGGCCTCTTCGACAACGGCCCGGGGATGCATGTCGAGATCCCCGCACGGGGAAAGACAGGTGTGGATGTGCAGGTTACAGCGGAAGATTTCCGGTCCTGATTCACCCATGGGAAACCCTCTGAAGCGGCAGGGGCATGGTCAACCTTCGGATAGAAGCCGATAGATCCTGCCCACCACCTCGAACTTCGCCATATCGGTCACCATGATGGGAACCCCCTCCTTGCTCGCCCGATCCACGGTTTCTTTATCCGGGCTTGCCCCCTGCACGACGACGATACCGGCAAGGTCTTTCAGGGATGCCACGGCTACGATGTTCTGGTGCACCTGCCTCGTCACCCAGATGTCGCCTGCGCTGCTGTTCGCCATGACGTCGCTGAGGAGATCCCCCGCGTAACCGCCCTTGACCTCGGTGCTTTTCAGCTTTTCCCAACAGCACTTGCACTTCAGACCGAGTGTATCCGCCAGTGTCTCCAGATTCATTCCCGTACTCCTTATCCGTTGAGCTTCACGATGCTCCTCAGGTAAGTGCCCTGGCCGACTAAGGAGGTGAGCTCGAAGATATCCGAAAATTTTTTGATATTGCACAGCCCCATTCCTGCGCCAAACCCCAGCTCCCGGATGGAGTCGTCCGCGGTCGAATAGCCTTCCTGGAGCGCAAGATCGATGTCCGCGATTCCCGGACCCGCATCGTTCGCCTCGATGATGACGGCGTCAGGCTCGATGAAAAGCTGGATGGTACCCTGCTCGGCATAGGAGATTATATTGATCTCGGCTTCGAAGGTGATCACCGCGATCCTGCGGATGATGCTCTCGGAGATGCCCTTTCCCTGCAGGCTCTTCTTTACCTCGCTGGAAACGATCCCCGCATCCACGAAGTCTCTTCCCTGGATGTGATAGATGCCCTCGAGCGACTCGGAAAAATCGTCACCGGACAATAGTTTTTTCCTCGGTTCCATCCGTCTTCCGGATACAGCCGGTCAATCCTTCCTGAAAGAGTCTGCCGCACGACTCGAACATGATGAACCTGGTCCACAGGATAGGAATACCCAGCTCTCTGGCGATTTCGATAAATTTATCGGTGAGGGATTTGCCCCGGCACACCAGGATGGCGGAAATATCGAGCGCATATGCGGTTCTCACGGCCTGCGGGTTCGAAAGTCCGGTGATCAGCAGGCAGCCTGAACGGGCAAAAGACAGAACATCGCTCATCAGATCGGCGCCGAAAGCGGTTGTGATCTCGATATCCAGCTTATCTTCGCCCACGATAACGCGGGCATTCAACATGTCCCTGACTTCTGAGAGTTTCACCCGATCTGTACCCCAGTGGCGTGATGGTTCTTTCGTACCACACGGGTCGAGCCAAAGTCAACAGAATCAGACGTACCAGGGCCCGGGTGGTTCTCAAAAAGACATGGATATCATTCGAAATATTGTCCGGGCGGAAAGGATGAGACATCTCCACGAAAGAGGGCCGCGCCCGCTCACGCAGGCACGGCCCTTTCTGATACACGAAATGTTTCGGTTTTATTACTTATCGGTTTTGCACAGCTGGTTCGCATAGCACATGAAGTATGCGAGACCCACGAATATAGCGCCGCCCACGATATTGCCCAGGGTCACCGGGATCATGTTGTCGATGAAGAACCCGCCCCAGGTGAGGTTTTCGATGCCGGGCAGTGCCGCGGAGAACTCGGCCATCTTGTCCGTACCCTTGAGCACGATGCCCATGGGGATGAAGTACATATTCGCTACGCAATGCTCGAAGCCTGACGCAACGAATGCCATGATGGGGAAGAAGATACCGAAGATTTTGCCCACCACGTCCTGGGCCGCGAACGCCAGCCACACGGCGAGGCACACGAGCCAGTTACAACCGATGCCGCGATAGAATGCCTCGGCAAAGGTGAGGTTTACCTTCCCGTTGGCGATCCCGATCGCGGTCTGCCCCACGGCGCCGCCCCCGGTCATCCACAGGGTCGTCTTGTACATGATGTACACGAGCAGGAGAGAGCCGATCAGGTTGGCGATCCAGACCACCACCCAGTTGTACACGACTCCCTTCACACCGAACTGGCCCCGCGACAGTCCGATGGTCATGAGGTTGTTTCCGGTGAAAAGCTCTGCACCGCCGATGACGACCAACATGAGGCCTACGGAGAAGACAGCTCCTCCGAAGAGCTTGGCCATCCCGAGGCCGAGTGTCGCCGAGGTTCCGGTGAGCACCATGGTGCACAGCTCGGCTCCGAAGGCGATATAGGCGCCTGCGAAGATGCCAAGGATGGTCATCTGGAGAAACGGAAGACTTGCCTTGTTCTTACCAGCGTTTGCAACAGCCTCCGCAACCTGCACTGGTGTGTTAAAACCCATACATACCTCCATCTTGTTTTGATTTATACTGATTATTGCTTCATGCCCGGTCAGAGGATCTTCCCGGACAGTTCTGCTCTGATACTGTATCCCCCCGCCTAGATCACCGTGTGCATGTATCCAAATGCAGATACATGCACACGGTGTTGCTTGTCAAACACTAAGCGACTTTTTTTATCTTTACCGCGCTGACCTTATAATCCGGGATATTGGCGACCGGATCAAAGGCCGCATTGGTCAGACGGTTGACCGCTGCCTCGCTGTAGTGGAAGGGGATGAACACCATTCCCTTGTCGCAACGCCCGTTCACCTCGGCAACTACCTCGATGGTCCCTCTCCTGGAAGACACCTCGATCTTGTCGCCGTGTGCTATCCCGAGCGTCACAGCGTCTTCGGGATGGATCTCCACGAAGGGCTGCGGGGTCCTGGAAACCAGACCCTTCGAGCGTCTGCTCATGGTGGCGGTGTGATACTGATACAGGATACGGCCCGTGCTGAGCAGGAGCGGGTATTCACTGTCGGGCAGCTCTGCCGGATCGGTGTGCTCGCATACGGAGAAAAGGCCCTTGCCCCGGGTGAACGCCGCAGCGTGAAGAATCGGGGTACCCGGATGCTCGGTGTTCGGGCACGGCCACTGGATACCCTCGTTCTCGATCCGGTCATAGGTGATGCCGCCGTACGACACCGTGACCTTACGCACCTCTTCGAAGACCTCCTGCGCCGAGCCATACTTCCAGTCTGCGCCGAGTTTATTCGCAAGCAGGGTGATCACTTCCCAGTCCGGCTTGGATTCGCCGGGGGCGTCAACCGCCTTCCGGATGCGCTGAACCCTGCGCTCGGTGTTTGTATAGGTGCCGTCCTTTTCCGCCCATGCCGCCGTGGGAAGCACGACGTGTGCGATTTTGCCGGTCTCGTTGAGGAAGATATCCTGGACAATCAGAAGATCGAGATTCGCCAGTGCCTTCTCCACATGCGAGAGATCGGGATCCGACATCATGGGGTTTTCGCCCATCACGTACAGGGCCTTGACGGTTCCGTTCCCGGCCCCATCGATGATCTTCGGGATCGTGAGCCCGGGTTTGTCCGGAAGGGACACGCCCCAGGCCTCTTCGAAGGGCTTCCTGTCCGCTGCCTCGGTCACCTTCTTGTAGGCCGGAAGGTTTCCCGGCAGGCAGGCCATGTCACAGGCGCCCTGCACGTTGTTCTGCCCGCGGAGCGGGTTCACGCCCGTGCCCGGACGTCCGATCTGGCCGGTGAGCATGGACAGGTTGGCCAGTGACTTCACGTTGTCGGTCCCGTTGATATGCTGGGTGATGCCCATGGCATACACGATGGCCGACGCCCCTGATTTCGCGTACAGCCGTGCGGCCTTCTTGAGGTCTTCGGCCGGGATGCCGGAAATCTTCTCGACATATTCGGGTGTATACTTGGCAACCGTTTCTTTGAGCGCCTCGAAATTCTCGGTGCGCTCTGCGACGAACTTCTCGGCGAGCAGTCCCTCGCTGATGATCACGTTCATCAAGCCGTTGATCCACACGACATCGGTACCGGGTTTCTGCCGGAGCCAGATAGTGGCGAACTTGCCCAGCTCGATGTTTCTCGGATCGGCAAGTATGAGCTTGGCGCCTCTCTGCGTAACCGCACGCTTGATGAAGGTGGATATCACCGGATGGTTTTCGGTGGTGTTCGTCCCGGTGATGAGATAGCAGTCCGCCTGTCCCAGGTCGGTGATGGAGTTCGTCATTGCACCAGATCCAAATGCTGCGGCCAGACCGGCCACGGTGGAGCTGTGTCAAAGACGCGCGCAGTGATCGACGTTGTTCGTACCGATCACTGCCCGTAGGAATTTCTGGAACAGATAGTTCTCTTCATTCGTGCACCGGGCCGATGAAAGACCTGCGATCGCGTCGGGGCCGTGCTCTTTCTTGATGGTGTTCAGCTTATCGGCCACGTACAGAATCGCCTCGTCCCAGGTGGCATCCTTCAACTCGCCGTCCACCCGGATCATGGGGTTGGTGAGCCGGTCTTCATGACCGACGAAATCGTATCCGAAGCGCCCCTTGATGCACAGGCTCCCATAGTTCGGAGCGGGCGCATCCTCGCGGGGGGTGGTAATCTTGACGATACGGTTGTCCTTGACGTTCACGTCGAGCTGGCAGCCAACGCCGCAGTATGCGCAGGTATTCCGTACCTTCTGCAGATCGTCGCCCCTGCCCTGGAAGCGCCCCTGCTTCTCGAAGAGCGCGCCCACGGGACATACCCGCACGCACTCGCCGCAGAACACGCAGTCGGAGTCTTCATACTTCAGACCGAATGCGGGGCCTACCGCCGCGGTCGGGCCCCTGCCCGAGTAATCGAGCACCTGGTTGACCTGGACCTCGTTGCACGCCCGCACGCACAGGCCGCAGAGCACGCACTTGTTCATGTCGCGAACGATCATCTCGTTGGCCTGCTCGAGCTCGCGATAGGTCGCAGACTCTTCGAACCTGGGCGACTCTACCCCCAGTGAATAGGCGAGGTCCTGAAGCACGCAGTTTCCGCTGCTTTCGCATGTGATACAATTATGATGACCCTGGGTCATGAGCAGCTCCACGGTGAGTTTCCGCGAGCTCAGTACTCTTGGTGTATTGGTATGCACGACCATGCCGTCTTCCGCGGGCAGGGCGCATGACGCCACAAGAGAGCGCGCCTTTTCGACTTCCACCACACATACCCTGCACGCACCCACGGGTTTTATCTGCTCGTGGTGGCACAGGACGGGAATATAAATGCCGTTCGCCTTCGCAACCTGGTAAACGGTCTGACCGGGTGCGAATTCGCATTTTTTGCCGTCTATGGTTATAACCATTTGTTCCCCCTCGGTTTTATATTTGCTTTACGCTGTCCTTGCGTGATTTTTCCCGCACTGATCATCAGATCTCCGCATCGCACCTGAGACATCTGCAGGCCTCCTTGAAGGCGATCTCCCTGGTGTAGCCGAGCTCCACTTCCTGGAAGTTGCCCGCCCTGTCTGTCACCGCCAGCTCGGGCATTGCCGCCCTGGGTGTCTCTACCACTTCTTCGTCCACCTCGAACGGAATGTCGATCTTCTCCTCTGCCGGTTCCTTGTAGGCAGGCTCGTTGTTCTTCACCCTGATCGAGGCATCCACGTCGGCTGCAACCCGATGACCCATGGCGATGGCTTCCACCACCGTTGCCGGGCCTGTGGCCGCGTCGCCGATGATGAACACGCTCTCAGCGGTTGTCTTGTTTTTGCTCCGGTTGGTGATCTCTATGCCGCCCCACTTGTCCTTCTTGATGTCGGAGCCTTCGGGGATAAAGGTGGTGTCGGCCGACTGGGAAATCGCCGGGATGATGGTTTCGGCGCTCAGGGTGTATTCGCTGCCCTCGATGGGGGCGGGCTTGCGCCTGCCGGAGCGGTCGAACTCGCCGAGCCTCATTCTCTGGCACACCACGCCGCTGAGCTTGCCGTCCTTGCCGACCAGCTTCACCGGGGCGACCAGATACTCGATCTTCACGCCCTCATGCTCGGCAGCCACGATTTCGTGCTCCCAGGCGGGCATGTCCTTGCGCTCTCTGCGATAGAGGATGGTGACGTCTTTCGCGCCGAGCCGTACCGCGGTTCTGGCCGCGTCGATGGCCGAGTTTCCGCCGCCTACGATCGCAACCTGTGCACCGATCTTCACATCCCTGCCGAGGTTGACCTCGCGCAGGAACTCGGTGGCGCCCCAGACACCCTTGAGATCTTCGCCTTCCACGCCCAGCTTCCAGCTGTTGTGCGCACCGACCGCCAGCACGACGATATCGTAGTCCTTCCGCAGCGCGTCAAAGGATATATCCTTGCCCACCCTGCAGCTGGTCCTGATCTCGACGCCAAGGGCCTCGATGTCCTTCACCTCTTCGGCGATCACGTCTCTGGGGAGACGGTATTCGGGGATGGCGTAGCGCATCATGCCGCCCGCATAGGGAAGCTCTTCGAACACCGTGACCTTGTAACCGCGTTTTGCCAGATCCTGAGCAGCGGTCAGGCCTGCGGGGCCTGCACCGATGATTGCGACCTTCTCCTTGCGGGTGACGGGCACGGGTTCGATTGCGGGCTTCTTGCCGTTGTCGGCAATGTAACGCTTGAGCCAGGCAATGGCCATGGGCTCGTCAAGCTGACCCCTGCGGCACTTGGATGCGCAGAACTGGGGACAGACACGTCCGCAGATGCCGGGGAACGGGTTGGTTTTCTTCATGACCCGGTAGGCATCCTCCAGCCTGCCCGCCCGGATGAGCGCGATGTACGCGGGAACGTCCATCTCGATGGGGCATGCGTGCTGGCACGGCGACTTGAACAGAGCGGAGCACACCGCGGCCGGACACTTCTTGTCGTAGATATGGGCCTCGTACTCGTCCCTGAAGTAGCGGATGGTGGAGAGCACCGGGTTCGGGGCCGTCTGGCCCAGACCGCACAGGGCCGAGTCCTTGATAATGGTGGCCAGCTCTTCGAGCAGCTCGATGTCGCCGTCCCTGCCCTCGCCCTTGCAGATCCTCTGGAGGATCTGGAGCATGCGCTTGGTGCCCTCACGGCACGGGGTGCATTTACCGCAGGACTCTTCCTGGCAGAACTCCATGAAGAACCGGGCCGTGTCGACCATACAGGTGTCCTCGTCCATAACGATGAGGCCGCCCGAGCCCATGATGGCCCCGAGCTTCACGATCTCTTCATAGTCGGTGGGGGTGTTCAGCGCCGACGCCGGGATGCAGCCGCCGGACGGTCCGCCGAGCTGGGCTGCCTTGTACCCTTTGCCGTTCCTGATCCCGCCGCCGATGTCGAAGATGATGTCGCCGATGGGGGTACCCATGGGAACCTCGACCAGGCCGACATTGTTCACCGCGCCGGTCAGGGCGAACACCTTGGTGCCCTTGGAGCGCTCGGTACCGATGGATGAGTACCAGCTTCCGCCCTTGAGGACTATCTGCGGTATGTTCGCGTAGGTCTCCACGTTGTTCAGAACCGAGGGCTTCTCCCACAGACCCTTGACAGCCGGGAACGGCGGCCTCGGCCTCGGCATGCCACGCTTGCCCTCGATGGATCCCATGAGCGCGGTCTCTTCGCCGCAGACGAACGCGCCTGCGCCCTGGTAAACCTCGATGTCCAGGCTGTAGCCGGAACCGAGAATGTCATCACCCAGAAGACCATAGTCCTTGGCCTGCTCGATGGCGAGCATGAGGCGTTTGATGGCAAGGGGATACTCGGCCCTGCAATAGATATAGCCCTTGCTGGCGCCGATGGAGTAACCGCCGATGATCATGCCCTCCAGGACTGCGTGGGGATCGGCTTCCAGGATCGAACGGTCCATGAACGCCCCGGGGTCGCCCTCGTCCGCGTTGCAGAGGATATACTTCACATCGCCCTGCGACTTCCTGGCAAAGGACCACTTGAGGCCGGTGGGGAATCCTCCACCTCCTCTTCCGCGGAGACCCGACTTCTTGATCTCCTCGATGACCTCGTCCGGCGTCAACTCTGTGAGCGCCTTCGCAGCACCCATGTAGCCGTCTCTGGCGATGTACTCGTCAATCTTCTCGGCATCGATAAGGCCTCGGTTTTTCAGGGCGATGAGCATCTGCTTGCCAAAGAACGGGATGTCGAGCATATGGGGAATGGGAACTTCCTTGTCCGGCTCCTTGTACATGAGTCTCTGGACAGGCCTTCCCTTGATGATGTGCTCTTCGATGATCTCCTTGACATCGTCCGCCTTGACATACTGATAGAAGGTGCCCTCGGGATAGATCACCATGATGGGCCCGGCCGCGCAGAACCCGTTGCACCCGGTTTCTACGATCGCCACCTCATCGGAGAGCCCCTTTGCCGTTATTTCCCTGACGACTGCTTGATGGACGCCCTCACTGCCCGACGCCCTGCAGCCGGTTCCGCCACATACGAGAATATGAGATCGAAAGACCTTCATTTATTTTCCCCCTTCCTGCTCTCTGCCTCTTGCCAGGACAAACTCCGTCTGGATTTTGCCGCCGAGGACATGCTGTTTGAATATCTGACGGGCCTTGTTCTCGGTGAGGAACTCGTAGACGATGGGTTCCTTGCCCTGCTCCTCAACGGTTGCAAGAGGTTCGCGGCTGCAGATGCCGATGCAGCCCGAGGTGGTGATGAGCACGTCGTTGACGTTGGCTTCGCTTATTTCATTCATGAACGTATCGAGGATCGACTTTGCACCCGAGGCGATCCCGCAGGTTCCCATGTGAACGGTCAGCTTCACGCGCTTGTTTCCCGCGCGGAACTGATCTTCCTTCTCGACCTTATCCTTGATCTTTTTCAGATCGTTGATGCTTAATTTCGCCATTGCGGCCTCCTATCGGTACTGAGCGAGAACACCCGCGAGCTTCGCAGGCTTCATCTGGCCGTGAGTGTCTTCATCGATAACCACAACCGGCGCGAGTCCGCAGGCACCCAGGCAGCGAACGGTCTCCAGCGAGAAGTTCCTGTCCTCGGTGCATTCGCCGGGCTGGATGCCCAGATTGTGGACCAGCTCGTCGAGTATCCTCTGACCGCCGCGCACGTAACAGGCCGTGCCCAGACACACTCTGACGACATGCTTTCCCCGGGGGACCATTGTGAAAAACGAGTAGAAGGTCACAACGCCGTACACGTTGGCAACGGGAAGATTGAGGCCCTTTGCCACGCGGTACTGCAGTGCCATGGGGAGATATCCGCATACATCCTGGACCTTTTCGAGGACCGGGATCAGTGCCCCTGGTTTTGACTTGTATCTGCCAATGATTTCATCGACTTGCTCGAGCTGATCAGCAGTGAATTCTGCCAGCCCTGCTTCCATTTGGGTCCTATCCATACCTGCCACTTTCTCCTCCCTTATGTTCCGTTATATGCTTTGTACATACTACGTACGTACCCCGTGACGTCGACTATCGTGACATACCACGCATTTCTTTCTGTATCAAGTATAAACTGAATGGTGGCTCACTATTCAGAAAAGCTTTTTCCCCTTATTTTTAGTGGTTTATGACCTCTCAGGAATTACTGATAGTTGACTCCGGGACGTTTTTCCGTCTGATCTGTCTCAAAATTGATGAAAAAGAACGCTCGGAAAAACTCCTCGGGGAACTCCCAGCAAGAAGAATCCTGGAATTGTTGGTCTCTGTCGGCCTGCGATATAATACGGACTGGGATAGAAATCAAGCTATATCTGCTTTGCAGAGCAGATGAAAATGGAGCTTGACACAACTTGCGTAACCTCAATAAGTTGTCCCGTCATGACGGGCATCGTACTGATTGGCGGCAGATCAAGACGGTTCGGCGCGGACAAGGTGATGGCCCCGATGGGTGAGAAGATACTCATCGAGCGGGTCACCGACATCATTTCCCCGCTCTTCTCGGAGGTGGTCCTCGTCGGCCACGCGCGTGAAGGTCTGGAAGACTTTCACATCGTGGAAGACCTCACCCCGGGCCAGGGGCCCCTGGGCGGCATCCGCACCGCGCTGAGCGTGTCGAAGACCCCTCACTGTTTTGTTTTCGCCGCCGACATGCCTAACCTGAGCAAAACATTCATCGAGTACATGATCTCGGTCACGGACGACCACGACGCGGTCGTTCCGGTCTGGTCAAAGGGCCGGGAACCGCTCCATGCGGTCTATCACCGCAGAATACTCCCCAAGGCCGAAGACCTTCTCGACAAGCAGGTGTACAGGATATTCAGCCTTCTCTCCGCGGTAGACACCCTGACCATTGAGGAGGAGACCATACGCAGGTTCACCGACCCGGCGGTCACCTTTGCCAACATCAACACCATCGAAGACCTGGGCCTGGCGACCTGAAAGAACGGCGGAATAACCCTGCGGGTTATTTGAAAAAAATTATTACCCTGAGAGCCCGGTTACCTTGGAAATCGATCCCGCACTGTGGTATAGGTTTCCTTCAAATGATGAACGAAATCCATCTCCTCAGCAGCGTCACCGAACTCATGGAAAAGGCATGCACCATGCTGCCCGATGATGTGCACGCAGCACTCTCACGGGCTCTCGAAACAGAACAGGAGGGCTCCATTGCCCGCGACACCCTGAAAACGATCCTTCAGAGCGCGCGGCTCTCCCGGGAACGCGGCATCCCTCTCTGCCAGGACACCGGGGTACCCCTGATCATTGTCAGGACCTTTCCCGGCCCTGCGATGTTCGCCATCGAAACCGCCGTAGTGGAGGGCTTAAGGCAGCTCACGGAAAGGGGCATCCTCCGCCAGAACTGCGTGGACCCCGTCACGGGCAGGAACACGGGTGACAATATCGGGGAGCACGTGCCGCAGATCCATTTTCTCCCCGCCCGGGAAGCGACATCCATCGGGGTGATGTTCAAGGGAGGCGGGTCGGAGAACGTGAGCACCCAGTACGCCCTGCCCCACACCGGCCTCGGCGCTGACAGGGATCTGGACGGGGTCCGCAAGTGCGTGCTGGACGCCGCCTTCCAGGCACAGGGCAAGGGCTGCTCCCCGGGAATCCTGGGCATCTGCATCGGCGGCGACCGGGCATCCGGCTACCTCATCGCCAAGGAGACACTGTTCCGCAGGCTCGATGAGAGAAACCCCTCCCCGGTCCTGGCTAAACTCGAAGACGCCATCGTGGGGCAGGCGAACTCCCTGGGCATCGGTCCCATGGGCCTCGGCGGCAGCACCACGCTCCTGGGCGCCAGGGTCGCTTCGGCAGGCCGGCACCCCGCCTGTTATTTCGTGACCGTGAGCTATTCCTGCTGGGCCACGAGGCGCGCCCGCATCGAGCTCGACGAGAAGGGGAGGATCAGGCGATGGCTCTGACCTCGCTCACTTCACCCCTTTCGCCCGAGACCGCCCGGGCCTTGCGCACAGGTGATCAGGTGCTCCTGTCCGGTAGGATCGTCACGGCCAGGGACCAGGTACACAAATACCTCGCTTCCGGAGGGGGCTCGCCTGTGGATCTCCGCGGACTGGTCATCTACCACTGCGGCCCGGTAACGGTCCGCCAGGGCGATACCTGGCGAGTGACCGCCGCCGGTCCCACCACCTCGATGAGAGAAGAACCCTACGAGGCCCGCGTGATCCAAACGCATCACCCCGGCGCGATCATGGGCAAGGGGGGCATGGGAGAGGCCACACGCGCGGCGCTTCAGTCCGAAGGGTGCGTCTACCTACACCTCACCGGTGGAGCCGCCTCGTTCATCGCCGGGCGAATCATCGCAGTGGAGGAGGTCCATCTCCTGGAGTTCGGACGGCCCGAGGCCATGTGGGTGCTCAAGGTCGAGGACCTGCCGGCCCTGGTCACCATGGACGCGCAGGGCCGTTCGCTCCACCATGACATCGAACATGCTTCGCAGGAAATTCTGAAGCGGTTATTGAACACCCCCTTTTCTTCATGATCGCGTTCTAAAAAGGGGGAACACACATAAGAAGGAGGAGGAAGATCGTATGAACACCATTGAACTGTTTCAACTCAAGGGCAAGGTCGCCATCGTCACCGGGGGAGGAAGGGGCATCGGAAGATTCATCGCCCAGGGCCTGGCCGAGGCCGGTGCCGACCTGGTCATCGCGTCGCGCAAGATGCCGAAGTGCGAGCAGGCGTGCGAAGACTTGAAGAAACTGGGTGTGAAGACTCTGGCGGTCAAGTGCGACATGTCCTCTGACGAGGATATTCAGGCCCTCGTGGATACGACCATGAAGGAATTCGGCAGGATCGACATCCTCGTGAACAATGCCGGAATCACCTGGGGCGCCCCCACCCTGGACTTCCCCCAAGACAAGTGGGACAAGATCTTTGCCGTCAATGTCAGGGGGGTGTGGGTGCTCTCTCAGAAGGTGGCCAACATCATGAAGGACCAAGGCGGCGGAAAGATAATCAACATCTCCTCCATCTTCGGGTCACGGGGCTCTATCGAGGAGGGACACCCCGCAGTGGCCTACAACCCGTCGAAGGCAGCCGTGGAGGTCCTCACCAAGAACCTCGCGGTAAAGCTCGCACGGTACAAAATCCGCGTCAACTGCATCGCGCCCGGGTTCTTCCGCACCGACATGATGGAATACATCTTCAAACCCGAGATGAAGGAAATCCTGGACATTATGATCGGCCAGATCCCCTTAAAAATGTACGGGGAGTCCGACCACATCAAGGGCCTGGCGGTATACCTCGCGTCTTCTGCCTCCGACTTCGTCACCGGAGCCGTGATCCCGCTGGACGGAGGTCTGGGGGCCATGTAGCCGTTCCCCGCCCTGCCCGGGCGCAAAAAATCCCGGTACGGTTTTTTAAGGTCCGTTCCGGGATTTTCTTCACCGGGCAGACCCGGCTGCCTTATTCCCCAGCCTCGCCCGTCCACCGCTGCAAGGTCTCGACGATCCTGTTCGCCTGCTGGACGCTGGATATGTTGAACTTGGACTGCTGCCGGTATTCGTCGTTGATCTTGCGGTATCTCCGGATCGAGTAGCGCTCGGGCCCATAGTCCTCGATCTTGGGGTCCCACTGCCGGTAGCGGAAGATGATCGTGGTCCATGCCCCTTTTGAAAGGATCTCCTTGTCCAACTCCTCGACGACCACCCGATCGTCTTCCTCGTACTGTATCGTGATATCGTCTATCTGTGAGGCCATAGAGCCCTCCCCTCTTTCCTTCGTCATGTTATCATGCAGTCTGACCGTGAAAAAGACAAGAGTTTTCCGCCGGAGACAGGTTCTCCCCGAATCAATGGCATAAACTCCAGGTCAAGCCCTCAGACACGGTTCCGTCGCAAGCAGCGGGGAATGTGTCTCCACCATCTCAAGAGCTTATCCACCCCCTGCGTGACATGGCACGTATTTAAGAAAGCTCAGGCGGATCGTAAGGGGAGGACACACATGAGGGTGACGGCTGAACTAACGGGTCACCCCTTCTGAATGGGAAACCGGGGGTTTTCGGCCCGGCTCTTCAGTACAGTCTGTGATGAATTCTTGATTTTTTCCCTGGCATGATTTACCTAAGAGTTCTTTACTGTTGGCGTGCTTCGATACAAAGAGCACATCATGCAGCACAAGAGAACCGGAATCCCTAGATCACGAAGCGGAGGATGAAATGAGACAGGTTGTCATAACTTCAGCGGTAAGGACACCGCTGGGCGGTTTCAGCGGGAGTCTTGCGGGCGTCGGGGCCACCACGCTCGGCGCAAGGGTCATCGAGGAGGCGGTGCGCCGGTCGAGGATCCGCAAGGAAGACGTGAACGAGGTCATCATGGGGATGGTGCTCCCCTGCGGTTATGGTCAGAACCCGGCGAAGCAGGCCGCCGTCAAGGCGGGAATGCCCTGGGAGGCCGAGTGCATCACGGTCAACAAGGTCTGCGGCTCGTCCCTGAAGGCGGTGATGCTCGCGGCCCAGGCGATCGCTGTGGGTGACGCGGACGTGGTCGTGGCCGGAGGTATGGAAAACATGAGCGCTGCCCCGTACTATTTAGAGAAGGGCCGGTTCGGCTACCGCATGGGCCCCGGCACCGTCCAGGACCACATGGTCCACGACGGCCTGTGGGATATCGTCAACGATTTTCACATGGGCATCTCCAACGAGCTCTGTTCGCAGAAGTATCACGTCTCCCGGGAAGACCAGGACCGCTATGCAGAGCTGACCTATTCCCGGGCCATGCGATCGATCCGGGAGGGCACCTTTGCCGATGAGATCGTACCGGTGAGCGTCCCCCGGAAGAAGGGTGAGCCCGTGCCCTTCGACACCGACGAGTGCCCGCGGGATACTGACTACGAGACCCTTGCCAGAATGCCTGCCGCCTTCCAGAAGGGCGGGCTCACCACCGCGGGCAACGCCTCGGTCATTTCCGACGGGGCCTCGGCTGTGGTGGTCATGGCCCGCGACAAGGCCGAGGAGCTGGGCTGCACGATCCTGGCGACCGTTGGCGCCCAGGCGAGCGCGGGGCTGGACATGAAGTACGTCCTGGTGGCCCCCATTCTTGCCGTACCCAAGTGTCTCAAGAAGGAAGGTATCGGCGTCGAGGACGTCGACCTCTTCGAGATCAACGAGGCCTTTGCCGGCTCCACGGTCGCGGTCATGAGGGAGCTGAAGCTCGATCCGGAAAAGGTGAACGTCAACGGCGGGAGTATCGCCCTGGGGCACCCCATTGGTGCCAGCGGCACACGGGTGCTCACCACCCTGATCTACGAGATGATCAGGCGGGACATAAAGACCGGCTGCGCGTCCCTGTGCCTGGGAGGCGGCGAGGCCGTTGCCCTGGTGGTGAAAAGAGACTGAAAAACCCCTGCATCGGAATTATCTGCAAAAACAAGGAGGGAGACATGGAAATCAAGACCTTCGGCGTGGTGGGCGCCGGTCAGATGGGCGCGGGCATCGCCCAGGTCGCAGCCATGAGCGGCCTGAACGTTGTCATGAACGACATCAATGAGCAGCTTGTCCAAAAGGGGCTCACGAACATCACCCGGCTCCTGGAGAAATCCGTGGACAAGGGGAAGATGAGCCCGGACGACAAGGACGCCGTGCTGGCGCGCATCACGACCAGCACCCGGCTCCAGGACATGGAGGCGGCCGACTATGTGGTGGAGGCGGCCTCGGAGAGGCAGGACATCAAGTTCAAGATATTCCAGGACCTCGACCGGTCCTGCCCCGAGCACGCGATCCTGGCCTCCAACACCTCCTCCATCCCGATCGGGAGGATAGCGGCCCAGACAAAGCGGCAGGACAGGGTCGCGGGCATGCATTTCATGAACCCGGTCCCGGTCATGAAGCTGGTGGAGGTCATCAGGGGGCTGGCGACCTCGGACGAGACCTTCCGGGCAACCTGGGACCTGGCCCTGAGATTCGACAAGACCCCTGCAGAGGCAAACGACTATCCCGGATTCATCTCCAACCGCGTGCTGATGCCCATGATCAACGAGGCCGTCTACTGCCTGTACCATGGCGTGGGCACCCGGGAGGACATCGACACGGTCATGAAGCTCGGCATGAATCATCCCATGGGACCGCTGGCGCTGGCGGACCTCATCGGGCTCGATACCTGTCTGGCCATCATGGAGACCCTCTATCACGGCTTCAGCGACTCGAAATACCGCCCCTGCCCGCTGCTGCGCAGATACGTGGAGACCGGCTGGCTCGGTCGCAAGACCGGCAAGGGTTTTTACGAGTATTCCTGAAAGAGTACAAAAGGCGGGGCCGCCGGAACACCGGGGACTGAACCCGAGGCCTCCGGCCCGCGAAAAACGCGGTGAAATACCGTTCGCGTGATGGAAAGAAGGCGGCCGGACATATCGAATGTCCGGCCGTCGGTAGTGCGATCACATCCACGGGGCCTTTCACCCCGTCGCAGGCGTTTTCTAGAACTCCTCGAAATCGCCGAAATCGTTTTCCCTTATCTGCTTGTCCGGCCTCGGAACCACCCCGGCGGGTTTCGGTTTCTGCTCTGCGCGCACGGTCCGCGATTCTCTTTCCGGAGCAGTATGTCCGCCGGCTTCCCTGCTTACCTTAAATCGCTCCACATGCCCGGCGAGTTCTCTGGACTCGACGCTCAGGCTGTCCGAGGTGCTTGCCAGCTCTTCAACGGTCGAGGCGTTCTGCTGGGTGGTGGTGTCGATCTGGCCGACGGCCCGGTTGAGCTCGTCGATGCCGCTTGCCTGCTCCCCGGACACCGTGGCGATCTCCTCCATGCTCTGTGACAGGTCTTCGATGTAGCCGATAATCTCTTCCAGGGACTGCTGGGATTTCCTGACCATCTCGTCACCCGCGCCGATCTTGCTGACCGTGTCCTCGATGAGCACCTTGATCTGCCGAGCGGCATCCGCCGAGCGTTGGGCAAGGGCCCTGACCTCCTGGGCCACCACGGCGAACCCCTTGCCGTGCTCGCCTGCCCGTGCGGCTTCGACCGCCGCGTTCAGGGCCAGGAGATTGGTCTGGAAGGCCACCTCGTTGACCGTGGTGATAATGTTCCCGATCTTCTTGGAAGCCTCCGACATCTCGTTCATTCGGATCACCAATTCGTGTGACGCCTCGCCGGTATTCTTGGCCATGTGCACCATGGACTTTACCCGCTCCCTGCCTTCGGAGGCGTTCTCTGCGTTCTGTTTGATGGACGAGGTCATCTGCTCGATGGTTGCAGCCACCTCCTCGACCGCGGCGGCCTGCTCCTGGGTGGCCTGGGAAAGCTCCTGCGATCCGGCCGCCACCTCCTGGGTGGCCGAATCCACCTGCAGGGCCACGTTCCTCAGCGAGCCGATCATGCCCTCCAGCTTGTCGACGAAAATATTGAACTGCTCGGCCAGAAGACCGGTTTCGTCATTGCTCTGCACCTGGAGGCGCGACGAGAGGTCTCCATCGCCTTCGGAGATGTCCTTGAGCTTGTCCACGGTCTTTCTGATGGGAATGATAATGCTCCTGAACAGGGTGATGCCCGCCAGGATGACGTTGGCCAGGCCGACGATCGCCAGCAGCAGGAACATCATCCAGAACTGGTTGAAGTGATGCATGCGCTCGTGAAGACCGGAAACCATGCCGATGGCATAGGCATCGTTCACCGGGTGAAACGATATCACCTGCTCGTGAACGTTCTCGTAGACGCTCATGGACCTGCCGGCCCGGATACCGTCCCTGACTGTCCTGTCGATATCCTGCCACTTCTCATTGTAGATCTGCCTGTTCTGGGGGTTGTACAGGACGTTCCCGTTCCTGTCGGACAAAAACGCACCCCCCATGCCCGAACGGGACATGGTATCCACGAGGTTCTCCAGGAAACCCTCATCATTGAGGTCCTGTGGCCTCTCATCCAGGGTGGCGACAAGTGTCCTCTGCAGCGCGAGGGTATTCTGCTTCAGCTCTTCCTGGATCCGGTAGACGCCTTCGTAGAAGGCCATCATGCCCAGCCAGAAGGTGAATCCCAGGCAGAAGAGGATGAACACGACCATGAGCTTGCGCTGAAGGCTGAACGTCACTCCCTGATACTCGACGGCCCGCCTGGCGCATTCCTTTTTCAGGATGCCGATCGTGGGGCTGGTCACCAGGCTGATGGCGCCGAACACGAGGATATAAAATACCGAGCTCGAGGCGATACCCGCAGGCCACAGTCCGTTCGCGGCGATGGGGCCGATATCGTACCGTAAATAATTGACATAAAGGATCACGTTGTTGAGATTGGTCATGATCACGATGAGGATGCCGGAGTAGATCGGGAGAAGGGAATTTCTCCGGGTGATGCCCATGAGATCCGCATCATCGAGACTTCCGTCCCTCATCTGTTCCAGGCCGTTACTCACGGGGAGCACCAGCGCGAGAAGAACGCCCACCCCGATGACAAAGCAGACTGCCCAGGCAATAACGCCCTGAATGCTGAACACCTTCATCTGCTCCGGGGAGTTGCTCATGAGATAAAAGACGGAGATGATCCAGCCGAAGTGAACGATCCCGAAAAGACCGCTAAAGATCAAAACGATTTTCTGCAGATATCCTTTCATATGCCGACTCGCTTTCCCTGATGATATGCTGATCTATTCGGCGTGCAGAAAATATTTGTTGAGCATTTTTGTGCATCCGCTACGGTCATTTCTAATACAGTCAGCCTTTTGTCCTATGATCTCCTTTGCTTTTTGCCCTTTTCGTTCTTCCTCTTATTCTCATGTTCCGGCTCTGTTTTCTCCCGATCATACCGTGATAATCATCGATACCGGTTCTCCCGCAGAGAAGAGAAACTTCATTCCCATACCCGGTTCCGGTACCCTTCGGCCGGCTTCCCCGGGACACACCGGAAGATAGGCAGGGATAAATTCCACGCGAGAGACCCTTTGGATAACGGATATGGACGCAGGAAGAAAAAGGCAAGATTCCTCGTTCGCTTACCGAGAAGAGGAACGGCCCGGCAGCTCGGAGCCGGAAGTCGGATCTAGCTTCATCAGGGAACGGATTCTTCCCGTGCGGCTCGGTGAAATACGCCGGGGAGGAGGCATCGTGATACAGGATCGGCAGGGGTGTTCTGCCGGGGTCCTATTCCTTTTCTCCGGCCCGGGGAAGCGATATGCCGAAAGGCAGGATCCTTTTTCTGGGAGGCCTGAGCAGGACCGGGGCGTCCCGGTCTTCGGCCGTGTTGTCCCCCACCTGGCCGTAACCGTTGTATCCCCATCCCCACAGGGTGCCGTTTTGCTTGACAGCCATACTGTGGTGGTCCCCCGCCGATATAAACGACCAGTTCGTATCGAACCCGATGCACGATGGGTACCTCCGGTCGTGGGTCATGCCGATACCCAGCTGGCCGAAGGCGTTCCATCCCCAGCTCCAAAGGGTGCCGTCGGTCTTCAGACCGAGGCTGTGGTACTCACCGGCAGAGACCATTTTCCAGTTGCCGTCCTTCCCGACCCTCACCGGCGACACCTTATAGACCTTTGTCCCGTCGCCGAGCTGACCCCAGATGTTCGCCCCCCAGGCCCAGAGGCTGCCGTCGTCCCGGATGGCGAGCGTATGCCATCTGCCGGCTGCAACCGCGATCCAGATATCTTCCGTTCCGACCCGTCTGGGAGACAGGCTGTCGGACCGCCCTCCGTCGCCGGCCTGACCCAGTTCGTTGGAGCCCCACGCCCACAGGCTCCCATTCTCCTTCACGGCAATACTGTGGGCCTCTCCGGCAGCCGCGCATCTCCAGTCTCTCTCGTTTCCCACGGTCATCGGGACATTACAGGAGGCCCGTGTTCCGTCTCCCAGCTGCCCCTCCGCATTCCTGCCCCAGGCCCACAGGCTTCCGTCCACCTGGATGCCCAGGGAATGCGACTTCCCTGCAGCGATCTCTTTCCACCTGCTTCCCGGCATGATCTTCACCGGGGCATAGGCATGCTGGTTGCCCCCGTTGCCCAGCTGGCCCGTTCCGTTCGCACCCCATGCCCACAGAGACCCGTCATTCTCCAACGCCAGGGTATGGGCGCCGCCCACCGCCACCTTTGCCCAGTTCGTGTTCCTGCCCACTATTACCGGCGTGCGGCAGCTCGCCGAGCTCCCGTTTCCGAGCTGGCCATAGGAGTTGAGCCCCCACGTCCAGAGCGTCCCGTCCGTCTTCAGCCCTGCCGAGTGCGACCATCCGCCGGAAACGGATGCCCACGACGATCTGATCACGCTGATGACCCGGCTGACAGAGTCGGTATCTCCATTATCGTCCCTCACGGTAAAGGCAACCTGATACACCCCGGCCTTTTTGAAAATCACCTCGCCGGGATTCTGGACCTTGACATTGCCTGCGCCGCCCTGGAAATCCCACCGGTACCGAAGGGGAAGGTTCCCGTCCCTGGCCGAGCCGCTGAACGAAACAGACTCTCCCTCGAAGATCTCCACGTCGTCTTCGGGGCTTTCCATACTCGCTACCGGCTTGGTGTCCTCAGCCACCTTCACGGTAAGGGACGCGGCGGCCGCATCGCCGTCTGCGTCCGTGACCGAAAAGCGGACCGGGAAGACGCCCACGGCGGTAAACGCAATCTCTCCCGCGTCCCGTCCCTGCACGTCCGGGGCTGCGCCTCCGAACTGCCAGAGACAGGAAAGCGGCTCGTTTCCGCCTGAAACCTCCCCGTGGAACAGCACCTTGCCCTGCTCGGTGATGAGGATCTCTTCAGGAAGATCCGGGATGGATGCCTGGGGAACGGTGTCCTCCACGACAGTGACATCTATCGATACCTCTACCGTGTCCCCCGATGCGTCGGTGACCTTCAACGATGCCTGATAGGCGCCCGGCACCGGAAAGGTCACGAACCCGGGATTCACCTGCCGCGTTCCCGGGGCCGCTCCCTGGAAGTCCCACCAGGCCTCCACCGGCTCGTCTCCACCCGTGACCCGGGCCAGAAACTCGGCACCCCTGCCCTGGAGAACACTGACCGGCGATACCGGTGAAAGGATCTCGACCTCGGGTTTCGTGTCCTGGAGCACGCTCACGGTGGTAAAGGCGGAGTGGGCATCCCCGTGGACATCCGTCACCGTGAACGTGACCTCGTAGAGGCCGGGCTTCGCGAAGGTCATCTCCCCTGGCTCCCTGGAGGCAGACGGCGGGGCCCCGCCGCCGAAATCCCACGAGAAGTCAAAGGGTCCGTTGCCTTCCCTCACCTGCCCGGCAAAATGGACGGCCCGGCCTTCAAAGATCTCCCGGACACTGGACGGCTCGATGATCGAGGCTATGGGAACGTTCTTCGTCACCTCCACCACCACCGTGCTTTTCCCCTCGTCCCCGTTGTCGTCCCGGGCCGTAAGGGCGGCGGTAAACACGCCCGAGTCGGGAAAGGCGATTCCCTCTACGCGCCCGCCCGCGACAGACCTCGATCCCTGCCCGAAATCCCACGCAAAGTCCACGGGCTCATTACCCCCAAGAGCCGACCCCGAAAAGTCGAGCGTATCGCCCTCACGTATGGTTACCGAAGCCTCCCTGGGAACATCGATCCGGGCCACGGGAACGGTATCCTGGATCACCTTGATGGAAAGTACGTCGCAGACCACGGCCTCCCGGGCATCCATGACCTCGAGTGTGATTTCGTATATGCCGGGACTGCCGAAGGTGATCTTCCCGGCATCGGCCTGCTCGACCGGGCTTGCGGCCCCGCTGAAATTCCACCGGAAGGTGTACGGGGCCTCTCCCCCCCGGGCACGACCGCTGAACGAGAGGGTTCCGCCCTCATACACGGACATTGGGCCGCGAGGTGTCATGATCTCGACAATCAGGGGATCCGTCGCCTCTGATACGGGTTCCGGAAGGGGTTCGGACAGGGAGACCGGCGTATTTGCCCGCGGTTCCTGCCGCGACTCGGTGCACGACAGGGCAGAGAGAAACATTGACGCGCAGAGCAATGTCAGAAAGGCCGAACGGCATACCGTTCCGGGTACGCTCCACGATCTGCCGTGCCGCTGCACATTCATTTTCTGGCCCTGTTCCATAAGGGAAAACCCTCTGCTGATGCGTATTCGTTCATTCCAGACAACCCGCGGGACAGACTCACGCATACCGGCCTGCTAAAGGCTGCATATTCGAAAATACACCGGGAGCCGGATTTTCCCTGCGCGAGAGAAACGATCAAGCGGTCTTTGCCTGCCCTTTCACACCCCGGACTTGTACCAGCATCTCCTCACATTCTTCTACATGCTCCTCTTCCCGGCATTTTCACGCCCCATACCGCGACCCACAACGGCATTCCTCCTGGGAAGGAAAAGCGCACGTTCACTCCAAGAAACCTCATGCAAATACTATACTACTCTAAAACATTTCCAACTTGTTGACAATACGTATGGTTGTTGGTCCAATAACCCCGATGTCCCGCATCTTCTGGATAAATCCTTGCCCTGATTGCGGAAAGTTTTTTCACCCGGTTAAGTTTTCCCGCACGAAATTACGATACGACCTCGTACGGACGTCCGGCAGTGATATCCCTGGAGGCGGACCCCTGCGAAGCGACGTCCTTCAAAAATGAGAAGAACGGGAAAACACACGACAGGAAACCAATCGAGATGGCCTCGGGACCGTTTTGTCAGGGCCTCTTCCAAGGAATGCCACCCAGAACGTACCGGTCCTGGTCGGACAGAATGATGGATTATTCCCACCTCATGCATCAGCTCGATTATCTGTTTTTTCTCATCGGCTTCTCCTTTCTCGTCGCCGCCGTTATATTCTACTATCTCTACCATGACCGGATAGGACACCTTTCCTGGAGATGGACGTGTGCCTTCAGCCTGCTGCAGGGCGGGTTCTGGCTTCTTTCACTGCTTGGCCTGAGCCTTCCCGACCCCGCGGCATTCCAGGTTCTCCGTATAACGGTCTTTGCCGTCTCGTTCTTTCCCCTCGTCGAGTTCGCTCGTCTGGGCATCAGGACGCAAAACGGATATGCGCTGACGCCATGGGTTCACCTCGCCCTGCTCCTAGCCGTTTTCATAGCCGGCATGTTCGGAGCCGCTGTCTTCGGGATCGTTCTGCGCGCCGGGCTGGTGCTGCCCGCCGGGCTACTCGCCTCGTTGGTACTCATGCGGGAAGGGAAGTCCCTGGCGGAAAAACCGTCCCGTTTCTGGCTCGGCACCGCTGCTTTGAGCCTGGCTGCATATACAGCCCTGGCCGCCGTCTGCGGGCCCGGACCGGGCACATCCCTCGTTTCACGAAACATCCCGGGTGAGTTCACTGTTGTTCTTATCTTTCTGGCCTACCTCGGCCTCGCCACGCTTTCCATCCTGCTGGCGTCCACGCTCACGAGATTCACGTCCACCCTCGGCAGCAGGCTCAGAGAGAAGTCTCCCCGCAGGCTCATGGACGTTCAATGGTTCACCTGGGTGCTGGCGATCGTGCTGATTTCGGGCTGGGGCGTCACCCAATGGATCGGCATGCTGGAAGATGCGTCGCTGCGCAAGGAGATTCTCACCCAGGCGCGTGTTGCGGCCCTGGCGATCGATGTCTCCGAGGTGCGAGCGCTCACGGGCGGGCCCGAAGACCTGGGCTCCCCCGACTACCTGCACATCAAGAGGCAGCTCATGAACATCCGGAAGGCAGAGCCCCTGTACCGGTTCATCTATCTCATGGGCAGAAAAGACCGGTGCATATTCTTTCTCGTCGATTCGGAGGAGCCGGGTTCCGATGGTTATTCACCTCCGGGCCAGATTTACGAGCAGGAAACCACGGATGACTTCCTCCAGACCTTCGAGCCCGGCATCGAGATAACCGAAGGGCCCCTCGCCGATAAATGGGGCAACTGGGTGAGCGCGTCCATCCCGGTAAGGGATCCGGAGCAGGGAAACGTTCTTGCCGTGCTCGGCGTCGACATCGATGCCATGCACTGGCTGAAAAAGATTTACCACGCCCGGATGCAGCCAATCCTGGCCGCCATGATCATCACGCTCCTTGCCCTCTCTTTCACCTCCTATCAGCGGAGGTCGAAAATATCGCACTGGAGGATCAGGGCATCGGAGCAGACCCTGCGCTATGCCCTCGACGCCACGAGCGAGGGCATCTGGGACTGGAACCTCGTTACCTCGAAGATCAAGTACAATCCCCACTGGGTGGCAATGATGGGGTACTCCCGGGAGGACGTTCGCATGATGGACGACTTCCGCGAGGCCACTGTCCATCCCGACGACCTGGATCGGTTCCGGGAAACCATCGGCGCCTGCCTGAAGGGAAAGACGCCCGCCTATGAATGCGAGATCAGGATGAAAACGCATGAGGGCTCATATCGACATATCCTCGACCGGGGGAAGATCGTCGACCGGGATGCGCACGGCACTCCCGTGCGCATGGTGGGGACCTTCTCGGACATCACCTCGCGCAAAAACATGGAGAACGATCTCCGCAAAAAGGAAGAGCAGTACCGCCAGCTCGTGGACAATGCCAACGATGTCATCTACGAAACCGATGCCGCGGGCATGATCCGGTTTGTCAACCCCGCCGGGAAACGGCTTACCGGATACCCGCCCGAGGAGTTCGTCGGAAAGAATTACCTTCACTTCATCAGGGAAGACTATCACCGCGAGCTCATCAGAAAGACGGGCATCCAGTTTGTCAAGAGGCTTCCGAGCATCTATCTCGAGTGCCCCATTGTCTCGAAAGACGGCCGCGAGATGTGGATAGGACAAAGCGTGAGATTGATTCTGGATGGGGATACGGTCACCGGCTTTCATGCCGTTGCCCGGGACATCACCGAGAGAAAGATGGCCGAGAAGGCGCTGAAGGAAAGCGAAGAGCATCTCCACGCCGTATTCGACAACGTACAGGCCGGCATCATTCTCATCGACCCGGAAACCCATACCATCGTGAACGCCAACAGGACGGCCGCCCAGATGTGCAACACCTCGATCGAAAGCATGGTGGGCATGGAGTGCAGGGGAAACATATGCCAGGCGGAAGAGGGCTCGTGCCCGGTGACCGACCTTGGCGAGACCCTGGAAAATTCCGAGTGCATGCTGATCACGGCGGATGGCAAGAATCTGCCGGTTCTGAAAACGGTTATCCGGGTGAGTATCGGCGGCAGGGATTATCTGCTGGAGAGCTTCGTGGACATCACGGCCAGAAAAGAGGCCGAGGAAAGGGCCAACCGAATGGCCGAGGAAGCCCGGGCAGCCAACCAGGCAAAAAGCCGGTTTCTGGCAAACATGAGCCACGAGATACGCACCCCCATGAACGGCGTTATCGGGATGTGCGAGCTGCTCCTCGATACCGAGCTCACACACAAGCAGCGTCAGTACGCCCGCATCATCATGAAAAGCGGGGACGCCCTGATTACACTCATCAACGACATCCTCGACATCTCCAAGATAGAAGCAGACCGGCTCGACCTGGAGATGTCGGATTTCGATCTCAGGGCCATGCTGGAGGATCTGACCGACCTGCTGGCGGTGAGAGCGGCGGAAAAAGGCATCGAGATCTCCTGCCTCATCGAGCCCGGCGTGCCTACCCTGCTGCACGGCGACCCGGGAAGGCTCCGTCAGGTCATCGTGAACCTCGCGGGCAATGCCGTAAAGTTCACGGGCCGGGGAGAGGTGGCCATCAAGGTTGAACAGGTCGCCGAGGCAGAGCGGAAAGCGACCTTGAAATTCTCGATCCGCGACACCGGCATCGGCATTCCCTCTGACAGCCTGCCCAGGCTTTTCACCTCATTCACCCAGGTGGACTCCTCGAGCACCCGCAAATTCGGCGGAACCGGCCTCGGCCTGGCGATCTCGAAAAAGCTCACCGAGATGATGGGCGGCATGATCACCGTGCAGAGCACTGTGGGAAAGGGCTCCACCTTTTCTTTCACCGTGGAACTCGCCAGGCAGCAGGGCATCGCGACGCCCGTTCCTGAACGCGTGGAGGCCATAGCCGGCCGGCACATCCTGGTGGTGGACGACAACGCTACCAACCGGCAGGTTCTTTCCCTGATGCTGGAATCGTGGGGCGTCCGGCACGAGCAGACGCACGGGGGACCCCAGGTGCTCGACATCCTGCACAAAGCGGCCCGTGAGGATGATCCCTTTACCATTGTCGTTCTTGACTCTGTCATGAAGGAGATGAGCGGAGAGGCCCTGGGAAAGATGATCAAGGGCGACCCGGTCCTGAAGAATACCGCGCTGGTCATGCTCTCATCGCTCGCACAGCGCGGCGAGGCATCCCGGGCACAAGACGCCGGTTTTGCCGCCTATCTGACCAAGCCTGTCAGGCAGGCCCACCTGTTCGAGTGTCTGACCACGGTGCTGGGCCTGTACCGTGGAGGCCCGGATGCTGCCGGGTCCAGTGCAGGGACTCTCATCACCCGACATACCATCAATGAGGCAAAGGCCAGACGCAAACACATTCTGCTGGTGGAGGACAACCACACCAACAAGATGGTTGCCCAGGGCATGCTCGACCATCTGGGCCACCGGGTAACCTCGGTGGAAAGGGGTGCCGATGCGATCAGTGCCCTGAAAAAAACCGAATTCGACCTCGTTCTCATGGATTGCCAGATGCCCGATATGGACGGCTTTGAAACCACGCGTGTGATCAGGAGCCACGAATCCGGGGTGCTGAACCGCCATGTACCGATAATCGCCATGACCGCCTATGTAATGAAGGGAGACCGCGAGCGGTGTATCGCGTCGGGCATGGACGATTACCTGGCCAAGCCCGTACGACAGGCCGACCTTGCGAACATGCTCGATAAATGGCTGCCGGCGGCCGGAGACGCACCGCCTGTCACGGACGGGCAGGGGGGGGACATGCCGGACCCGGGGGTCACGCCTGCCGCGGAGCACTCGGGGCAGGAGGGACATGACGTCGCGGTTGGGGTTGCGACATTCGATCAGGCGGGGCTGATGGACCGCCTCGACGGGGATCATGAGTTGGCGGGAATCGTGCTCAACACCTTTTTCGAGCACATCCCCGGAACCATCGCCAGGCTCGAAGAGTCCCTGGCCAAGGCAGACCCGGCAGAGGCGGTTCTGCACGCACATACTATCAAGGGCGCCGCCGCCAATGCCGGAGGCGCGGCATTGAGCGAGACGGCCCGGAAAATCGAGATGGAGGGCAGAAAAGGGAACATGACCTCAGCGGCATCGCTGATGCCGGAAGTTCTTGAACGATTTGAGCATTTCCGTTCTGCAGCCGAGAAAGAAGGATGGATCGAAACGAAAGGACGCTAGCCGGTGAAAATACTCATTGTCGAAGATGAATTCACGAGCAGGGTCATCCTGGAGAAGATCCTCTCCCGCTATGGCGAGGTCCATCAGTGCGTCAACGGCAGGGAAGGCGTGGATGCATTCACCGCCGCCCTTGCCCGGGGAGAGCCGTTCGATCTGGTCTGCCTGGACGTGATGATGCCAGAGATGGACGGGTCCGAGGCCCTCGTCATGATCAGGGCCATCGAGGAAGAACTGGGAACTCCCCGACGGCAGGGGGCCAAGGTCGTGATGACCACCGGCCACAACGGCTCGGAAGACGATCTGGAGGCGGTGAAATCCCTGTCGGACGCGGTTATCCCGAAGCCGGTCCGCCTTCAGGACCTCACCTGGACGCTCTCCACCCTGGGCCTCATTTGACCTGCGTACGGCGGCCGGATGCCTTCCGGCCCCCGAACAGGGCAAGCTCAAAAGCCCTGAAGAAACAGTCCACATCCTCGAAACCAATCTCACGAAGCCATCGGCACTGTGTTTCAAGAGGGGCGGGAATATTCTCCTTCTTGTCCTGATAATAGGCATCCTCGATCTCACGCATGGTAATGCCCGGCCTGGCACGTTCGATGAAGCGGCGCATGTGGTCGAGAAAAAAGGCGTCAAACAGTGTGCCGATCGGAGCGGTTGCCGAGCTGACCTGATCGAGATTCAGGAAAAGACCACCATCTCCGAGAAGCCCGTGAATTTCCGTATACAGATCCCTTTTCCTTTCATCAGGCTGATGGTGGATGGCAAACCCCGACACAATGACGTCGAAAGGCCTTTGCGACTCGATTCCCCGGCACCACTCGGATGTCGAGAAGTCGATATTGATCATTGTCGCGCGTTCGTCGCCGCCGATCCGGTTCCGCAACTTCTCCAGCATGGGTTCAGAAAAATCGGCAAAAATGACACGGGCATCGGGATATTCATCGAGCAGCATCCGGCCGAGGACGCCATCTCCGCAACCCAGATCGATCATTCTGAAAGGTTGAGGACGCCACGCGCGTACAATCTTACCGATCAACTCCAGCTGCAGGCCCGCTCCGGGAATGGCCCCTCGAACCCCCTCCACATAGGTCCGGGCGACCTCCCCGGTCCGCCACTTGCTCTGTTTTCCATCCATCGTGAGTCCTCCTCCAGCCTTCGGGGTTTATGAGTATTGAAATTATACCATACCTTCTTCCACTCCGCCTTGAATGTCGAGCCATCACCTAGGTGGAAACCACACTTGCGTACACGTTTTTAACATCCATGACCACCTTCCCCTGCCTTCACAGAGCTGTCCCGTTATCACCCTATGTCCTCTATTCCCGATGCAATGAGAACTCAGAAACTTAAGAATGTCTCGCCCCCTCAATTAAGAGCTTGAACGAAAATTGATCCATCAACTCCAATCGACTTCTTATTAAGGCAATCATCTCGTCAGGACGACGGTTACAGGTTTATTATTCGACCTCCAAATCCTCTTCGAGCTTCCGATAAAGGGTCCTCCGGCCGATTCCCAAAATGATGGCTGCCTTACGCTTGTTGCCTCCGACTTTCTCGAGTACGTGACTGATATAGCACCGCTCCATTTCAGCCAGGGACAAGAACGGTTCTGATTGTCCGAGCCAACCCAGCCCGTTTGTCAATGTCTCGCCGGTGACTGTTTTGGTGACCGTTTGATGGTTGCGCATTCTTGGCGGTAAATGCTTTGCTCGAACCCATTGATCGGTGGTGAAAGTCACCGCCCGCTCAACCGCATTGCGGAGTTCGCGAATGTTTCCCGGGAATGGGTATTGAGCGATCAGCTCCAGGGCGTCGGCTGAGAACCCTTTTACTTGTTTGTTCAGAGCCAGCGCAAATTCTTGAAGAAATCTGGCAGCCAGGAGCTCAACATCCTCGCCGCGCTCGCGCAGCGGAGGAACTTCAAGACTAAAGGTTTCCAGCCTGAAAAACAGATCTTCCCGAAAATTGCCCAGGCGCACCTCCTCGTCGAGGTCCCTGTGAGTGGCAGCCAGCACCCGTACATCCACCTGATACTCCCTGTTTTCTCCAACTCGCCTAAGCTTACCATCCTGCAAAATTCGCAACAGTTTTGCCTGCAGGGAAAGGGGCATCTCCGATATTTCATCCAACAACAGGGTCCCGCCTTCGGCCTCGGCAAACATGCCCTGGCGACTTTTTCGGGCGCCGGTAAAAGATCCCTCTGCATGGCCGAAAAACTCACTTTCAAGCAACTGCTCCGGTATCCCGGCACAATTCACGGGCAAGAAAGGTCCCTTGGCCCGGGCGCTTTCCTGGTGAATTGCCCTGGCTACCAATTCTTTTCCCGAGCCGCTTTCTCCCAGAATCAGGACCGGCCCCTGTGCTTTTGCCACTTGCCTAATCTGTCCGAACAGCTGACGCATGGCCATTGATTGCCCATAAATTCCTTGAAAGCTTTCTGCTGAAAGGAACTCGCGCATTTGAGCAACCATTTGCCTGAGTTGCCTTTTTTCCAGGATGCGCTTCACACACAACATGAAGTGCTCCAGATCCAGAGGTTTGGTCAGAAAATCGTCCGCACCCGCCTTGAGAGCTTCCACGGCCGTTGAAATTGTGCCGAACGCAGTAATGATGAGAAACCCGGGTGAAGAATCGGGGAACCTGTCACGTACTCTCCTGAGAAATGTCAGGCCGTCCGTTCCCGGAAGCTTCAAATCACAGACGATCAGGTCGGGCCAGTCCAGCTCCATCGCCTGAGCGGCCTTTTCGGCCGTGGCCACCCGATAGGCTTTGAAACCAACGTCCCGCACCTCCTCGAGCAACAACCTCCCCAAGGCTTGGTCGTCTTCTACGATACAAATCACGCCGCTCTCTATGCTCTGTTTGGCCATGTCTCACCCTTTTTGAGATTCTTCGCGCTGTTGGGGAATCAGAAGTCGAAAACTGGCGCCACCCATCTCGCTCTCCCCCACCTCGATCGATCCTCCATGCTCCTCGGCCACTGTATGCACAACCGGCAGACCCAGGCCTGTTCCTTGCCCCACTGGCTTGGTGGTGTAAAACGGCTCGAATATTCTCGAACGGTCATCGAAGGGTACGCCGGGGCCATCGTCTTCCACGCAAAAGAGCACGCCCTTGTCATACAGCTGCCAGGAACAGCGCACGTTACCGCAAGAGTTAGACTGGACGGCATTGCGCAACAGATTGATCAGCGCCTGTTGGACCCTCATGGCGTCTAGTCGGATTGATGCAGTCTCCTCAGGACCGGATAGCTGAACTCTGGCATCATTTATCCTTGCTTCTTCCTCAACTGCCGAAACGGCTGATGCGGCCAGATATCCAGGTGCCACGGCTGAACACCGGAGCGGACTGCGTCGGCTGAAATCGAGAAGTTGCCTGATGATGTGTTCCATGCGGGCTACTTGCTCGCGAATGGCCACCAAAACCTGTCGCTGGCAGGAGTCAAGGTCTTGCGCGCGCAGCGCGCGCTGGGCTTCTCCGTTTATAACACTCAATGGGGTACCCAGCTCGTGGGCAGTCCCGGCGGCGAGCCTTCCGATGGCGGCCAGCTTTTCGGCCTGACGGAGTTTTCCCTCCAAGTTGTCCCGGTTTCTGCGCTGCTCAATGATAGTCTGCTCGGCCTCATCTATACTGTTGAGCATGTGGTTGAATGCTTTTCCCAGAACGACAATCTCTTTAGGGCCGTGATTCTTGAACCGATGTCCGCGGTCTCCTTTGGCAATGCGGGACATGCTTGATGTGAGTTGGCCGAGATGCATTCCGAGGGCATGGTGATGTCCATACAAGACCACAGCTGACAGCATCGCCAGCAGCAACGCCAGGCTCACGGCGCCTTTAAGTCTTATAAAGTGCAGGTTGTCACTGAACTCACTTTCTTTCCGGGTGAGCTGCAGCAGCCCCTCGATCCTGCCTCCCGTACCAGTGAGCGGCACGAAATACGAGTACACCTGATGACCGGCCACCCGGCCGTATTCGCCCCGACGTTCTCCATCCGTAGCCAGTTCGCTCAGCCGCTCGCGCTCGGCTTGGGCGTCGGCCAGGCCCAACCTGGCCACCTCTTTACCCTGTTTATCATAGACATAGGCGCTGTAAACCCGGCCGATGTCGAAAACGGACTGAAGGGTCTGCTGCATGGTACCCCTTTTGTTCTTTTCCAATGCATAACTGAGGGGTAATTGCACTGCACGCGCCACAAGCTCGAGATCCTTTTGCATCTGCCTTTCCACCTGCTTTTCAATGGAACTGAGCGTAAAATAACCGAACAGGCCTGCCGCGACTACCAAGGGCGCCACCATGTAAATGAGCAGAGTGACTCGGGAGCTGATGGTTTCAGGAAACGGGCTGAATCTCTTCATGGGTCCTCCGAATGGCGAACAAACTAACACATGTGCCATATAGGCACAACATTCACCACCATTTTCCCCGGCTCGCCTAAGCTGTTAGCCATGATAATTAGCAATAATGATTTTTAATTCAACAGGATATCTGTTTCGATAGATCCTTGGCACGGGATCTGCTTGATTCCGGGTATTCTGCGAGCTTTTGTCATCTCGCATTCAATTATACGGAGTAAAAGGTACGGATTGGAAAAACTTGTATCCAAAAACTAGCCAAAAGGAGAATGTGAATGTTTAGAAGGTGTCAAATTCCAACCCTGGTTGCTGGTATGCTCATACTGCTAATGGCCTCATCGGTAATGGCCCAGGGCAACCAGCCGCAAGATCCGTCCGGCGCAGGCACGCAACCACAGATCAGCGAAGCCGAAATGCAAAAGGTTGCTACTGCTTTCGAACAGATTATCTTGATCCGGCAGGACTTTGAACAGGCCCTGCAGCGAACCGAGGATGCGGCAGAGAGGCAGCAATTGCAGGATGACGCAAACAAGAAAATGGTCCAGGCAGTGGGAAATGCAGGGATTGACGTTGATACATACAACCGGGTTATGCGGCAAATCCAGACAGACGAAGAGTTGAGTCAAAAGTTCATGGAGATGACGCAGAAAACTCACTAGGGAAGATAACAAGAAAGGAGGTATAAGCGTATGAAATATCTTTGTCGCTTATTAGCAACCTTTTGCTTGGTAGCCATACTGGGTGCAGGCGCAGTTGGGTGCGACAACGGCGAAAGAGATGAGTTGCCGCCGCCTCGGGAGCCAGGACAATATGAACAATCCGGGCAGCCAGCACCACCGCCTCAATATTAGTATCCTTATTAAATGTTTCTTCCAGAGAATTCTGAGATCGTCTGCAAGGCAACAGAAGGAGACCGTTCTGCCATCGCCGGTGCCGACCAAAGCACACACGCATGGCGTCACGGGACATCATCCGGTCTCGAAAGGGTTTTGCCTGGGTCGGAGTTCCGGAATGCCCTGCCTCTTCCAGCCTTACCGTCTGTCCTTCGACGACCGTGTTGTGTCAACGGCAGGATAATACAGGCGAGTTTCCCAGCGCTACTGGTTCAATCTTGATGTCCCGGTTCTATTGCTGAAATAAAAAGAGGCGGGGTTGCACGGCACCCTGCCTCTTTTATCAATCACCGCAGGTTACAGGATGTTGTTCTCCAGGTACTGCCAAATGCCTTGGAGCTAGCCGCTGAACAATCCGAAGGTATTGTTCACTATCGTCCTGAACCATTCGGAGAGGTATACGTCGTCGGCAAATGATTCTGTGGAAAACTTATCGGTTGCAAGGATCATATGCACGCTGCGCTGCCCGATATAATACCGGCAGCTCGGGGCAGACGCTGCCTTGCCGTGAGTGTAACGGGTTCATAAAAGATTTCCATGTCCTGAAATCTGCTGGAATCGGATTCCGCTCAGCTCGTGCGAAGCGCGTCCACGATCTGCATCCGGGATGCCCTGAACGCCGGCAGAACCCCGCCGATGAAACCCATGACCAGGGCGAAGGCCAGGGACTGGGCCAGGATGACCGGGGTGAGGGTGAACCGGAAGGCCAGCTCGGAGAACGACTGGAAATTCAGGGTCGAGATGGTGATGAACTGCATGAAGGAGGCGAAGAAGAGCCCCACGCACCCGCCCAAAAGACCCAGAAAGAGCGATTCCGCGAGAAAGCTCAACAGAATGGCCCTGCGCCGGAAACCGAGTGCTCTCAAGGTGCCGATCTCGGCCGTGCGGTTCGCCACGGCCGAATACATGGTGATCATGGCCCCGATCACCGCGCCCAGCGAGAAAATCACGGTCAGGGTGATGCCGAGCACCCGCAGGAAACTTGCCATCATCTCAGACTGTTCCTGGTAGAAATTCGATTCGATCCTGGCCTGGAGCGTGAGCCGGGGGTCGTTCTCCACGATCGCCCCCACCTCGTTCAGAGGGGCGTCTTCCTGAAGCCGGAAGATCACCAGGGAGTATGCCTCGCGCCGGAACGCCTGCATCACCTGCTCGGCATCGGCCCATATCTCCGAGTTGAAGGCCGTGCTGCCCGCATCCATGACCCCCACCACCCTCCAGTCTTCCAGCGTGCCGGAAAGGGTGCCGCCTATATCCAGACCCTCGAACCTTCTCAACAGGCTCTGTCCCACCAGCATCTCGTGGACCCCGAAACGGGGCATCCGCCCTCTCACGATATCCACCTGTGGCCGCAGGGCGATCGACTGCCTGCCGATCCCCCTCACCGTGACATTGGATGACCCTCCCCCCTTCTTGTCCATCGTGATGAGCACCACCACCTCTTTGGCCAGAAGGGGCCTGCCCAGGTCATCGACGGCGATGCCGGGCAGGGATTCGACCACCGCGGCCCTGTCCAGCTCGATGGCACTGTCCACCTCGCCCGTGGCCCCCTTTCTCAGGATCAGCAGGTTGTCGGGAGAGCCGGTCTGTACCAGCGTCTTCTCCAGTCCCTCGGCAAGCATGAGGATCGTGGCGAAGACGAACACCACCAGGGCCATGCCTCCCGCGGTCAGGACCGTGGTGAGCCGCCGGGTCCAGAGGCTGCGGATGCTGTATGAGAGCGGAACCGCCATCTATCCGATCCTCCTCAACCCCTCGGCGATCCGGATGCGGACGGCCTGCCGAGCCGGTACCAGCGATGCGACGATTCCCACGAGCATGCCGATTCCCAGGTCCAGCAGGATGGTCGCAGGCTCCACGCTGAACGTGGGGAAGAAGGCCTTGAGCGCCTGCCGGAAGCCGGATGCCGCGGGATAGGTGAGCACGATCCCCAGCAATGCGCCGCACAGAGAGATCACCAGCGCCTCGCCCATGATCAGGAGCGTGATCTGGGTGCCGGAATAGCCGAGCGTCTTGAGAACCGCGTATTCCCCGGTCCGCTCCCGGGTGGTCATGGCCATGGTGTTGGCCACCACAGCCAGGATGATCGCGATGACCACGAACGACACCAGCCGGATCACCTGGATGATGGCCTCGGTCATGGAGATGAAGCCGAGCAGAAAGGATTCCTCGGTCTCGGTGATCGTCACGGCCGGCGAGTTCTCGAACATGGCATCGATCTCTTCCGCCACCTGCGCCGCCAGGTCGGGGTCGGTAACACCCACCAGGTAGAAACCCACCTGATCGGCCATGGTCGGGCTGGTTTCTTCGAGGGTCTCGTTGAGGTACTCCCAGTGAAAGAAAAACTGGCTCTCGTCGACGCTCTCGTCCCGGCCCCGGTAGACGGCCTGGAGCTGGAACTCCCAGTTGCCCGGATAGATGGTTCCCTGAAGCGTGACGATGTCGCCGATCTCCCACCCGAAGCGTTCGGCCAGCTGCGCACCGGCTATGAACCCACGCCTGTCACGCAGGAATCCTTCCCGCTGGTCACCGGGAATGACAAACTCCGGATGCAGATCCAGATAGGTCTCGGCATCCACCGCAAAGTTGGCGAAGAAATTTTCTTCGGTGATGTAGATGCCGCCGAACCAGCTCCCGTAGGAGACCGTCTCCACGTGATCCACCTGCCGGATCTTGTTGTAGTAGGACAGGGGCAGCGGAAAGATCAGGGAGACGGCATTGCGTGTGATGAGCCGGGTGGCGGATGACGCCTCCACGCTCGCATACCAGGTGCTGATCACGGTGCGCAGCAGACCGAAAGCCAGGACGGCGATGGCGACCGCGAGAATGGTGAGCGCGGTCCGCAGCTTGTGCCTGAAGGCGTTCTTGAAGATCATCTTCCACAGGATCATACGCTGAACTCGCCCTTTTCGAGGTGCCGGGTAAGATGGGCGCTCTGTGCCGCGTGGGGATCGTGCGTCACCATGACGATGGTCTTGCCCAGCTCGGTGTTCATGCGCTCCATGAGTCCGAGGATGTCCTGGGCGGACCTGCGGTCCAGGTCTCCGGTGGGCTCGTCTGCCACCAGGATCGCGGGGTCGGTGACGATGGCCCGCGCTATGGCCACCCGCTGTTGCTCCCCTCCTGAAAGCTGCGAAGGATAGTGGTCCATCCGGTCAATGAGGTTCACCATACCCAGGGCGGCCTCGACGTGCTCCTGCCTGCCCTTTTTCGAGAGCCCGGTCAGGTGCAGGGGCAGGTCTACGTTCTCCATGGCCGTGAGCACCGGGATGAGATTGTAGAACTGGAAAATGAACCCCACGTTGTCCGCGCGCCACCCCGCAAGATCGGTCTCGGAAAGCCCCGTTATGTCTTCGTTGTTGACCATGATCGAACCGCTGTCCGCCCGGTCGATGCCCGCGATGAGGTTGAGCAGCGTGCTCTTGCCCGAGCCCGACGGGCCCATGATCGCGAGGAATTCTCCCCGGGCGATATCGAACGAGATGTCGTTGAGCACCGTGATCGTGTGCTCTCCCCTCTGGTATGACTTGCAGATATTCCTGACCTCGACGATGTTCGCGCGGTTTTCCACCCTTACTCCTCGACGACCGTGACCCGCTCGCCGTCCCCGAGGTCCTCGGGCGGTGCCTCTACCACCGTGTCGCCGGGCTGCACGCCCCGGAGCACGACCACCATGTCGCCGAATCGCTCTCCGGTCTGTACAGGCGTCCTCTCGGCCCGATCGCCCTCGACCAGAAAGACGAACGTCCCCTCCTCCGTGCGTACAATCGCCCGGCTGTTCACCATGTTCCGGGGCCCCCACTCGTCCTGACCCAGGGGGCGTGAGAGAAACCCCACCCTGGCGCTCATCTCCGGCAGGATCCCGGGCCCGGGGTTCACAAATCTCACCTTCACGAGCACCGTTGCCTGCGCCCTCTCCACGGTGGGCACGACGGAATCCACCACGCCCCTGAACCGTTCCTGCGGAAGCGCGTCCAGGGTGATGTCGCAGGGCTGGCCCACCGACACCATGCCGATATTGGATTCGGCGACGTCGGCCTCCACCTGCAGCGAGGAGAGGTCCGCGATGCTGACCACCGACCCCTTTGCCTGAGCGGCCGCACCCAGCGAGGTGATGATATCACCTACGTCCGCGTTCTTGGTGAGGACCACGGCGTCGAACGGGGCCGTGATCTCGGTGTACGACAGCGATACCCGGGCACGCTCCAGGGCCGCCCTGCTCGCATCGACGGCGGCCTGAGCCGCCTGGCGCATGGCCCTGGCGGCAAGATAGGTCGTGCGTGCCGCATCATACTCCGAGCGTGACACCGCACCCGACTCCACCAGGTTTTCCATCCGCATGAAATCCCTCTGCGCGTTTTCCAGGTTTGCCCCGGCCTCCCTGAGCCGGGCCTCGGCAAGGGTCAGATTCGACCGGGCTTCCTGCACCATGGCGGCGGCCTCTTCGCTCTCGAGCCGCGCGAGCACCTGGCCCTCCTCCACGGCATCCCCCTCTTCCACCAGAAGCGATACCAGCTGGCCCGTGACCTTGGTGCCTACATCGGCCCTGCGCTGTGCCACCACATAGCCGCTGGCCGTGAGCCTGGTGAGCACCTGAGCCGGATATACCCGGGCGACGGCCGCAGTCTGCACGGGCACTCCCCGGGAGAGATAGAGCCATGCAGCCGCCAAAATCGCGAGAACCCCGACCAGGAGGACGAGCAGGGGCACAGGCACCCGCAACGGACGCGCCTTCTTTTTCCGCTGCTTCTCCCCCTTCTCTATGGCAAGCTTTCCGAGATCTTTGTCCGGCATGTCCCCTAACCCTTACCGTGGATCTGGGTCGGTCTCCCTATACTTATACATAGATGCCGCCCTGCCGGTATCAAAGTGGCTGTGGTCCGGACAACGCGCAGACAGGATCATGCGCCCCGATTACGCCCATAATCAATCGTGTGAGCCTTTCAGTGCAAAACCTTCGACCCTTATCTAAGCAACAAGCTGAACGGGAATCGGACTCCACTCTCCAAAAGCCTTAAAGAAACGGGCTTGAGAAGGAGGATTGAAGCGAGGAACCCCTTGAGGCTGTAAGGCAAAGGTATGGATGACACCTTCTGTGATCCCTCCGCCGCCGGTATTCCACCGAACGGGGCGAGAAAAAAGGACAGCGCCGCCGGGAACCCACGAACGGGCCTGTATCCTCACGCGCTCAAAAAAGGGAGACAGCGCGAATACGCCCGGAAATGTGAACCCGTCCCCGATTAGTAAAGGAAGATCGGATAGGAGTCGGGGTTCTTGCCGAAACAGGTCACATCGTCGATCTTTTCGATCTTCGGGCCCTTGAGCAACGCATAGAGCGAGCGTTCGACCCCGATGCCGCCTCCCATGGTGTCCGGGAAGTAGGACTGCCCGTCCCTGCTCATCATGTGCACGGCGGTGAGGAACGGCCCGTAGCCGTCCAGTACCGAGATGTTTTCCAGGACCCCGTTGTTGAAGACCGGCTCCTCGGGGATGATCCGGTTATCGATGAGGCGCTGAACAATGGGCTCATAGAGCCACTCGCGGATCGCTCCGGAAAGAACCTCCAAGGCGTTGCCATAGGTGTTCGTATCGCGCATGAGGGGCTTGGCGCAGAGGTCGTAGTTATAGATCATGTCGGAATTGTACGATTCCAGCGGCACCTTGGACCCGTCGAACAGGAGATAGGGATAGATAAGGTCGTAGTTCTCCCGCATGAGCCCGGTGATCCAGAAAAACGGGGTGGGTATTTCCCTGCCCAGCTTGGCATCGGTATCCAGCTTTCCGTGCTTCTTCAGGGCATCTGTGTGCCTGATGCGCGGGAACGGCTGCCTGGGAACCTCCATGGCGACACCCAGCTCCTTGAGCTCGGTCCCGTTCTTCTCCGCCACGGCCCCGCAGGCCGCGATGATCATCCGCTCGAAGAAATCGATGACCCTCTCGTAGTCTTCTTTGAGGATGCCTTCCACCTTCTTCGGGGAGTTTTTGTACTCTTCGAGCCCGATCCCGCGGCCGCGCCTGAGCTCCACGTCGATCTGTGAAAAGTCGATGAGATACTTGCCACGCTGCTTCCTCTGCGGGCTCTCGATCTCGAGCCTGATGTTGGGCGAATCGACGAATATGCCTTTCACGCGCTTGTTGAAGCACGCGAGAAACTTCATATAGATCATGGAATGGGTGACCACGTAAGGCATCCCCTTGTAGTGGATGGTGGGCACATGCTCCACGTCATGCGCAAGGGGATCGGTCACCGGGCTCATCTGAACCCGCTCGATATTGATCAGGCCTTCATTGACGAGGAAATTGTGGATCGCGGTCACAAACGTCGTACGGATATTCATTGCGCAGAACAGAGAATCGTTCACCCACTTGTCGACGTAATTATCGCGGATGAACTCTTCGAACGATGTGCCCGACTGAACGAGTGATGCCTGAAAATGAAAGAGATCCTCACCGATAAAAGCCATATATTCCTCCTGAAATCCGTTGTCGTAGACCGGATCGCCGCGTCAGGGGAAGAGACGCGACGCTTATTGACAAAGCCCCTTCCCCTAAAGCCCTTCACGCGATATCCGGTCACCTCCTGCCAGCAACCTTTGTGCCAGACGGCTGGGTCATTGATACCGCAAAAGAGCGGTGGCTGCAAGGTATCACTGCGTGTAGACCCCCAACCGGATGCCGGCACCCGGGAAGGCGGACAGCGGCGGACGCCGTCCGGTTTGACGCCTCTGCATTCGTCCGGGCCTGTTTCAAAACGTCCCCGAACAATGGATATGCGCTCCAGGGGAATGAAGAGGCCGTGAATACGATCGGCACCTTCATGGGGCTGCCAGACAGATCTTTGGGGGACGAGGGGGCTCGCTCCTGGAATCAATGGTATGAACCTTCAACGGCAAGCCCTGGCCCCTATTGAAACCGCAAGCTTGAACGGGAATGTGACCCCACATTCAAAGTCCTGAAGAAGCAAACTTAGAAGGAGCAATCACCCGCACTCCGGGCAGCGAGCTCGGAACAATATTGTCCGGAACACCCGTTTCGGAGCAATTTTGTCGCACGAGTCCGGCCCTCCCGGAATCGGAGAAGGCGGGGCGATCGGATCAAAGCCCGTATTTGCCGTTGTCGCAGGGCACCTCGGTGGGGAAATCGCCGGTAAAACACGCGGTGCAGTAGCGGCCCCCGTCTTCCACGGTCTGCAGGAGCGCCCGGCCGGAGAGATAGGCCAGGGAATCGGCGCCCACATGGTCCGTGATATCCTGCACACTCTGGTTACAGGCGATGAGCTCATCGCTCGAGGAGATATCGATGCCGTAGAAGCAGGGATGCGTGACAGGGGGCGAGCTGATCCTCACGTGCACCTCCCGTGCGCCCTTGGAGCGAAGCAGGTGAACGATCTGCCGCATGGTGGTGCCCCGCACGATGGAGTCGTCCACCAGGATCACCCGCTTGCCCTCGATGACCCCGCGCACGGGATTGAGCTTTACCCTCACGTCGAGATTTCGTTTGTCCTGGTGCGGGGCGATAAAGGTGCGGCCCACGTAGTGGTTGCGGATGAGCCCGATCTCATATTTGATTCCCGATTCCTGCGAAAAGCCTAGGGCCGCCGTGTTGCCGGAGTCCGGGACCGAGATGACAATATCTGCCTCGCACGACGACTCCCTGGCAAGCTGCTTCCCGAGTCTCCTGCGCACCTTGTCCACCTTCTCGCCGAACACCAGGCTGTCGGGACGCGCGAAGTATATGTGCTCGAAGATGCACTGTGAAATCCTGGGCGCCGGGCTCATCCGGTGCGAGGTCATGCCCCCGGAATCGAAGACCAGGATCTCTCCCGGCTCGACGCTCCTGACATACTCCGCGCCGATGATGTCGAAGGCGCATGTCTCCGAGGCGACCACGTACGCGCCATCGGAGACGCCAAGAGAAAGGGGCCGGAAACCGTATGGGTCGCGAACCGCGATCATCCGCTCGGGCGTGAGCACCACGAAGCAGTATGCGCCCACAAGCCTGTCCAGGGCATCCTTGAACATGCCCAGAAACGTCTCTTCCCTGGAGCGGGCGATGTGGTGCAGGATGATCTCGCTGTCCGAGGTGGTCTGGAAGATGGACCCGCTCGACTGCAGCGCCCGCCTGAGCTCCACGGCATTGGTGATGGTGCCGTTGTGTGCCATGGCTATCTTGCCCGCCTTGCACTCGACCGAAATTGGCTGGGCATTGACGAGATCGCTCGTCCCCTTGGTCGAGTACCGGTTGTGGCCGATCGCCGCCGTGCCCCGCAAAGAGGGCATGGCGTCCGGATCGGAAAAGACCGACCACACCAGGCCGGTGCCTTTTTTCAGCTTGATGCCTTTTCCGTCGGTCGATGCGATGCCCGCGCTCTCCTGTCCGCGGTGCTGCAGTGCATACAGGCCCAAATATGTCTTCTCCGCGGCCTCGGGATCGCCGTAGATTCCAAATACCCCGCACTCTTCGTGCCAGTGATCGTCTCTGATTCTCTGCATTGCGCAACCTTTCATGGTGTCAGATTTAACATAATTCGCCCAAATGTGAAGAGCCAATTTCCCGGCGAGGGTCCGCTCGCACGTCTCATCCCCCAGCCTTGCCCGGCAACGCTCCGATATGCCGCAGGATTTATCTTCACACCATTTTTGCAAAACCGATACCAGAGTACCGGCGCGATCCTTGACTTTTTTCCGCCGGGCCGAATTATAATCATATGAACATCTCGGCAAAATTCTCCTCGAACCGGCGGGTGATCCTGATGTTGTGGATCGCGATCTTCCTCATGAAACTCTCCATCGGGATCTTCCATATCCTTGCCGCGCAGAAAACCCGTATCGCGCCCCTTCAGTTCGGTCTGAACGCCATCGAGTACCACGGAGACGACCCCGAGGCGGACAGGACCTTCGACGAATACTCCAAGTCGATCATCCGCACCATCGACGCCTACGAGAGGAACAGCCAGCGGATGCATCTCCTTGCTGCATACGGCTACTTTGCCGCCGCAGCGACCTCGCTTACCTCCGTGATCCTGGAGCTCCGCAACCTGCTCCGGGGAAACGGCTGATCTTAAGACACAGGAAGAATCAATAAAAACCGTATCTTCCATCCCGGCGGCAAGAGAGAACAGATTTCTTATTTAGATTGGTCCGGCGTTATCGCCCCGGCAATAAAACATACATCTTTATAAAATGGAAGTACTGGTGATTTACAGACATATTTTATCTTTATGTCACTCTATTTAACTTCCGGAATAATAAGATCGATCCGGCCTATCGCAACAGGCCCCAAGGGAAATGAGCCGAAAACGATCTTTTTTAAACCTGTGCCCTCATGATCCCGTGGACAGCTCTGTCAGCAGCATGATCACCCCTCGTCTGATCATCATCACGGCTATGGCGGCAAGAAGCAGGTTGGCGATCTTCGAGATGATCCTGGCCCCCGCGCTCCCCAGAATGAGATTAAGCCCGTTGCCGAACAGGAAAACCAGACCTGCGATCATGATGTTCGCGACAAGGGCCGTGGCCGTGGGCACGGCGCCATAGGTATTCAGAAGCAGGATCGAGGTGGTGAGAACCGCTGGCCCCGCGATGAGCGGGACACCGAGAGGGACCGCGCCCACGTTCCCTCTGTCCACCTCGTTCTCGGGTTTTCCCGGAGTAATCACGTCACTCAGGGCGATGATGAATATCAGGAGACCGCCCGCCACCATGAAGTCCGCGATCGTGATGCCCAGAAGACGGAGCAACTCTTGCCCGCCAAAGAGAAAGAGAATGGCCACCACACCGGCGGTCAGAACAGACTCTACAACGATCCTGCGCACGGCCCTGCGGGGCATGCCTTCCGTGAGTCCCAGGAACAGCGGCAGGGTCCCGATCGCATCCACTGCCACGAACAGGGGCACGAAACAGAGCCAGAACTCGTTCATCAGGGAAAACGTCCCTTTCTCTCCGCATTGCCTTTAAGCGGAGAATATTCCGCCCGAGCCGTACAGGAGAAAAACCCTCTCCCATCGCGTTCCGTCATAGAGCTACTATACGGCGAACGGACGAAATGAACAGTTGCCGCTTTTGGGTTGTGCTGAATCCTTTCTTTTTCAGGGTCCGTCATGCCCTGCCCCCTTGCAGACAACGATCCAAGACCTTAGTATCTATGGAGAGATAACCGGAGCGAGGGGAGGGAACCATGGCCAAAGACTATTACCGGATCCTGGGGGTTCCCAGAGACGCCACTGCAAAGCAGATCAAGGAGGCATACCGCAAGCTCTCCAGAAAGTGGCACCCCGACATCAACCCGGGCAACAAGGAGGCTGAAGACAGGTTCAAGGAAATCAGCAGCGCCTACGATGTCCTGGGCAGCGAGGACAAGCGCAGGCTCTACGACGAGTTCGGCGAGGAGGCGCTCCATCCTGGTTTCGATGAGCAGCGGGCCCGGCAGCATCAGCAGTGGTCCGCGGGCGCGCAGCCGGGCGCCGGCGCGGGGCCGCAGCCGGGCGGGGAATGGTCGTCGGAGGATTTCGGCCGGTTCCGGAGCTATGAGGACATATTCGGGAACATCTTCGACTTCGGCTCCGGCCAGGAGGGGCAGACCTTCCGCAAACAGGCCCGGGGAAGGGACCTGGAGTACGAGATGAGCATCGATCTCATCCCGGCGCTCAAGGGGTTCGAGACCGAAATAGCCATGGACAAGACCCGGGTCTGCCCCACCTGCCAGGGAAGCGGGGTCGACCCTCAGGCCGGAACGTCCACGTGCACGGTCTGCGGCGGGTCCGGCCGGGTAAGCGTGGCCAGGGGCCCCATGCACTTCACCAAGACCTGCCCCCACTGCCGGGGCACCGGCAAGATGGGAAAGCCCTGCCCCACCTGCTCAGGCCAGGGCATGGTATCGGGAACGGAAAGGATCAAGGTCGCCATTCCCCCGGGGGTCAGAGAAGGTTCGCGAGTCCGGGTGGCCGGTAAGGGAGAGCCCGCCGGCAGGAGCGGCACCCCCGGAGACCTCTATCTCATCATCCACGTCCGGGAGCACCCGGTCCTCAGGCGCGAGGGCGACAACCTGGCCATGGACGTTCCGGTCACGGTCCGCGAGGCCATGGCGGGTGGTGTGGTCACTGTGCCCACCGTGGACGGCCGGATCAAGGTCAAGGTGCCGCCCGGGAGCCAGAGCGGCCAGGTCCTCAAGATCAGGGGCAAGGGAGCGCTGAATCCGAAGACCAAAAAACACGGAGACCTCCTGATCCGCCTGGTGGTCAAGGTGCCAAGGACCGAGGACCGGGAGGCCCTGGACGCGGCGGAGAAGATCGACCGGCTCTATGCCGGGGACGTGAGAGAGGGGTTGAGGCTGTAGTTCCCCGTGTCTGTACCCCTTCCCCGGGACGGAGTCGCCGCCCGGGCCAGGCAGGTTCGAGGACGGCCTGCTCGCGATGGAATATTCATGCATATCAGAGGCCTTCCGGTCTCACGAGAAAGGATCTTTCCATATAATGGAAAAAGATTTCCAATATCTCATGTTTCCTTTTGATTCTCCGTATATTTCCCTTTACTTACAGCATATTGCAAGATTGCAAAATGGTCATGATCTTGCATGTATTGATATTATTTATGAATATTATGAAATTTGACATTGCCAAGGGGCATACGACAAGATGCGCATACGCGCTGCTCTTTCTCCCTGTTCTTTTTCTTTTTGCCTGTGGATGCAGCGTGAGGGGCGGCGGAACTACATCCCCCAAAGACGCGGTCACGATCGAGGGCCCTCATTCCAGTGCGCAGGCCTCATATGAAGAGGGGAGCAAAGAGAATGACCCCTTGGAAGACCGGGCAAGGTCGGATACGACCGGGAAAACAGACACCCCCGCCATGGCGCCCGTTCAAGACCCCATTTCCCTGAAATCTGAAAAAACATATGTTGAAACGATAACACTGAACATCCAATTCGATACAAACAAATATGTTGTTAAAGACATTTACTTCGGCGAACTGGCCCGGTTCGCCCGTGTCCTGAAGAATCATCCCGATCTCAAGATAACGCTCGAGGGGCATACGGATAACACCGGCCATGCCGAGAGCAATCTGGAGCTTTCCCGAAAAAGGGCGGGGAGCGTGAAGGATCACCTGGTGTCTCAAGGAATCGATGCCTCCCGCATCGAAGTGCAGGGTCATGGACAAGGCAGACCCATTGCCGACAACGCCACGGAAGAAGGGAAACGAAAGAATCGCAGGACTGACGCGACGATCGAGTACGAGAAGACCGTCTTTCTCAAGAAAAAGGCGAAAAACAGTGCCCCCTCCTTCCCACCACCCCTTTTGTAATTCGTTTCACGCGGACCGGTGAAATCCGTGCGCACCCCGCAATATTCGAGATTCCGGAAACGGGCCGGCCGACCGGCCCCCTGCGGAGAATATCCACGGGAATGTTTTTTGGGAATATATTTTCTCATGGACTCATCACTCAGCTCATTCATTAAAGAGATCCCTGCATGCGCTCATCGATCTTCGGAAGGGCATGAACAGGCGATCCGTTTTATGAGCAGTTGCATGTGGAGGAAAACATGAAAAGAAATCATTCCTGGGGTTTTTTCCGTCGCTTCCACCGGAGGTCCAGCACGATCAGGCCGATTGCCGCAGCCCTGACCATCTTCTCTTTCTTTCTTTCGAATATCGTCTTTGCCGCGCAGATCGTAACGGACGGCATGACCAACACCCAGGTATCCGCGCCGGTTGATAACGTCACAAACGTGACCACAATCACCATCCGCGGCATCAATGCCTTCAATTCATTCTCGCAATTCAATGTATACTCGGGCGATATCGTCAACCTCCATGTTCCGGACAGCACGCTCAACCTGGTGAACCTGGTCCATTCCGAGGCAACGACGGTGAACGGACTGTTGAATTCCATACAGAACGGCCGGATCGGCGGGAATGTCTTTTTCCTGAATCCCCATGGTTTCGTGGTGGGGCGGCAAGGCGTGTTGAACATCGGCTCGCTGACCGTCGCCACTCCCACGGTGAGCTTCATGGAAGGGTTCTTCGATTCTCCCGGGAACCCCTCCCTTTCCGCTACGGACATGCTGATGAGCCGGTCTCTGCCGGTCAGGGAAAACGGGCTCATCTCCATCCAGGGCACGGTCAACGCCATAAACGACATCACGCTGCTCGGCGGGAGCGTAGACATTGCCGGAACCGGTCTTCTGACAACGGGCGCCTTTTTCGACTGGGATGACGTCGATTTCAGCGACGTGGTGAATACCGGCGAGATCGAGGACGGAACGGTCCTTTCGATCGAGAACGGCGATATTTATATCCGTGCGCAGGGCGACATCGATCATAGCGGTACCATGAAAACGGATACAGCCGATTACTCCGGTCCCGGTAGTGACGATGTCAATGCCGGAAACGTCGAGATCAGCGCAGGCGATGCAATCACCCTGCACGAAGATGCCGTAATCTCCACGAGAAACGTGCTCAGCGGAGCGGACCTTCTCACGGCCGATTCCCTGGGGAGTTCCGGGAAGCTGAGCCTGAGCGCCCCGGAAATCACCCTCGAGGCAGGCTCAAAGCTCCTTGCGGACGTCGGGGGGGACAGTCTCCACCTGGCCGGAGACATCACACTTGAGGCAATCAATATCGAGAAAACGCCGTTGATCCGGCTGGCGGGCAACGAAAGCAAGACAGCAAAAATCTCAATCGACGGTGCAACCATCAAGGGAGGGAATATCGACATAACAGCCTTAGCCGGCGACTCGAACCCGGAAGACGGAGCGCCCACCATCCAGGAGAACTGGACGTTCGGAGAGCTCGAGACCCTGCTCGACGACAACGTCTCGCTGCCGGCCGCCGTCATGATCAAGCGAGCCGAAGCCGCGATCAAGATCAACGAAGAATCCGCAGGGGATACTGTCATCTCCTCAAGCGGAAACGTGAACATCAACGCCGTTTCCTCGGCGGACGGGACGGTGAAGGCGATCAGCGGCGGGATCGATCTTCTCCCGGACACCAACATCTTCAGCGTCGGCTACAGCAAGGCAGAGGCAACCGCAAGGGTCGAGGTCGGAACGGGCGTCGTCATCGATGCCGCAGGCGATGTCTCGCTTCAATCCGATGCGTCCGCCACGGCGAGCGCTACGGCACGCACGTCCCAGAATCTGGGTGTGGGGCCGTCCAACCGCAACAATATCGCGGTTTCCCTTGCCATCGCGAATTCCGATACCACGTCTCACGCCACCGTGGCCGAGGGGTCATCGGTCACCGCAGGCGGTACGATCGCCGTTCACGCCAGGGGGCAGAGCACGAACGTCGCCAGCGCCGAGACAGGCACCTATGATGACGGGCTGGCGGGTGTCGCCGTCGGGCTGGGGTTTTCCGACGCGGATGTCCTGGCACAAGTCAACGGGACCTTCCTGTCCAAGGGATTTCTGCCGGCCTTCAATCCCGTGACGGTCGCGACGGATAATGCCTTCGATCTCGGTCCCGATCACGGGCTGATCACGGGTCAGCAGGTGAGATACGACAACGGCGGAGGAATCGGCATCGGGGGGCTCAAACACGGGAAGACCTATTATGTCATCGTCGACAGCCTGAGCCCGAACCAGGTGATGCTTGCAGAATCACTCGACAATGCCTTGGCGGGAGATGCGATCACCGAGATTGATGCCGGTGTCGCGACAGAAAGCGCTCACCGGTTCATCCAGGGCATCGACATCGCGGCCGAGCTCGCGGCGCAGGAGACCGCGAGCGGCGTGGCCGGCATCCGGGGAGATCCGCTGGTCAAGGACGCCCTGCTCAAGGGTGAGGTCGCGCCCTTTCTTCCCTTCATTCTCACCGGTACGACAAAAGGTCTCAGGGATCATGTCGGCGGGTGGTTGGGAGGCGATACCGACTGGAGCCTGGCCGGGAGCCTTGCCTATGCCGACGTCAACAACACGGTGAAAGCGGAAGTATGCGGCACGGCAATCCTGAAGGCGGGCATGGACGTGAATGTAGCGGCAAAGGTCACGGACAGGGTCCAGACCGTCGCCGAGTCCGTCATCGCCCAGCAGCAGCCCGACCCGGGAAGCGATGCGCTCGACAAGGCCATCAGCACGGCCGTCATCGTGGGCTCGTACAACAATACCGCCAAAGCGATCATCTCTGGCGACGCCCGGGTGGATGCCGGACGGCAACTGGACGTCGATGCGAGCATCACCTACCCCTTCCTGACCGAACCGGGCCTGTCGCTGCTCCCCTTCACCAAGGAGGATTTCGAGAGCCCGGCGAAGCTCGGGACCGTTCTCGATCAGAAGCTCGGCCTGCAGAGCCTGCTGTTCAACTCCTGGGCACGCAGCGTCGCGACCGGGGGCGATCTCGGCATCTCCGGGTCCGTGGATTATATGAGCTTCACGAATACGGCCGAGGCCGTGATCGGGAAGAACGCCCTGATCAATCAGGACAGCGATTACCGCGCAGCTGACCAGGGCGTGTCCGTCAATGCGGAAACTCAGATGAACCTGATCGATATGTCCGGGGTCTTCGACCTCAACCTGCAGGTTTCCACCCTGACGAACATGAAGGCCTGGAATCACCCGTTTGCGGACTGGGTCGATATGGGAGCGACCGGAAAGGCCGGGGCGGGCGGAGCTGCCCTGCTCATGTTCCTCGACAACACCACGACCGCCAGAATAGAGGACGGGGCCGCGCTCTTCACGGGCGCGCAGGGCAGCCTGTCCGTGGGCGCGCGCACGGATGTCACGAGCATCGCCCTGGCACAGTCCGGCTCCAATGCAAAGACCTTCGGTGTAGCCGGAACCTTTTCCTACATCGACCACAAAGACGAAACCCTCGCGTTCATCGACAGCGGGACGGGAGTGAGCGGCGGGCAGGTAAATATCTCGGCAACGGATGACACTCTTCTCTTCAACGTTGCAGGCGGCGTCATCAAGGGCGAAAACATGGGTGTGGGCGCTTCCGTCTCCATCAACAGTATCGAGCGGGACACAGAAGCGCTCATCGGGCACGCCGCATTCGATCCGTCCACTTGCCTCATCGGCGGCGACATTATCGACCTCGGCTATGAGCACGGCTATGAGACGGGCGATGTGGTGGTCTACGTAAGCGGCGGCGGCGCAAGCATCGGCGGGCTGGAGAACGGGAAGACCTACGAGGTCGTCGTGATAAACGAAAGCACAATCCGGCTGGTGGACGTGGGAACGGGTGCTGTCATCGAGCTCGTCCAAGTCCCGGACATGGGCGCTTCGCACATGCTCGTCAGGGAAGATGGGTATTTGAGCTCGGAGAGCGATGTCAGCCTCACGGCCACGAACACGGGGTCCATCAGCTCCTATTCGCTGGCCGCGGCCGTTACTACCAGCAAGGCGGACGACGAAACGAAAGAAGAGACCTCGCCCGTGCCGGACAAAATCGCCCACGACGACCCGCTCGACGGCGTCTCCCTGCCGCGGCTGTTCAGTGAAGAAGGGGAAGGCGGGGACGACCAGACCGAGACAAAGCCGAAGGCGGCCATATCCATAGCAGGAGACGTCTCGGTCAACCTGATCACGGATAAAACGCACGCCGGCATCACGGGCGCGAACATTGTCCAGGCAGAGGATGTCGACCTCTCCGCGCTCAGCGACAACACCATCAGCTCCATTGCCGGGGCGGCCGCCATGGCGGCTTCCGACGGGACGTCCGTAGGCCTCGCCGGCTCGGTCACCTACAATGAGCTGGATACCGGGACGAACGCCTCCATCGCAGACTCGTTTCTGGATCTTTCCGGAGACCTCGGGATTTTGGCCGAGACGGAAGGGACTGTTCGGACGATCTCCGCGAGCGGATCGCTGGAGAGAAAGGACAAGGGGTACGCACTCGCCGGCTCCGTGTCCATCAACCAGATCGACGGCGATACCTATGCCTCCATAGCCCGGTCGGACATCGACTCGGCTGCAACGGTCGATATTTCAGCCAAGGACGATACGGCCATCCGGTCGATCGCCGGTTCCGCAAGCTACGGCGGCAAGGCCGGCATCGGCGCTTCCGTGGCGGTCAACATGACAGTCAATGACACGGGGGCCGCTGTGCAGGACTCGGATATTACTGCAGGCGACGACGTCATGGTTTCCGCCGAGGAGAGGAGCGAGATCAAGACGGTCGCAGCCTCCCTGGGAGCGGCCAAGGACGGCATGGCCATCGCAGGGTCGGCCGCGGTGAGCGACCTGACCAACACGACAAAGGCATATATCGAAGGCAAAAAGGCGGACGGCGTCACGGCGGACGGGGATGTCTCCCTGGCAGCCATGGACGATGCGGACATCCTGTCCGTGGCCGGTAACATCGCGATCGCCAAGGGGTCCGGGGGCATAGGCGGGGCCGGCTTCGGCGGCGCGGCCTCGATCGTCGTCACGGACAACACGGTCGAGTCGTACATCGGCGGCGGGAGCAGCGTGACAGCCAAGGGCATGGGAGACGGCGGGATCGACGTGTACACCGGGGAAAAAGACGACGAAGGCAACCGGCTCACGGAGAACATGAAAGGCGTGTCCGTCACCGCCACCTCGTACGAGGACATCCTCAGTGTCGCTGCGGGCGGCTCCGGCGCCGAGAAACTTGCCATCCAGGGAAGCGCCGCGGTCCATACGCTCAAAGAGACCACGAAAGCATACATCAATTCAGGGGCCGTAGTCACGGCCGGCGAGCCGGGAAAAACCGAACAGAGCGTGAACATCCGCGCATCGGACGAAACCGACATCACCGGCATCGCCGGAGCGCTCATGGGCAGCCTGCAGGGAGGCATCGGCGCTGGCGCCGACGTGGGCGTGATCTCGAAGAACACCCGGGCCTACATCGGGAACAACGGGGTCATCGAAGCGACCAAGGACATCCGTGTCCGGAGCTCGTCGAAGGAGGACATCAACTCTATCGCCGGAACGGTCGCAATCGGCAAGAACTGGGCCTTCGGCGGCGCGGCCTCCGTCTACACCATTACCAATCAGACGAAGGCATCCATCGAGGGGGGTGACGCCTCGGAAACGGACGTGCACGCAGACGGGAATATCGTGATTTCCGCCACGAACTCCACCGAGATCGACAGCATAGCCGGAAGCGGTGTTTTCGGCATGTCCGCAGGCATCGGGGCCTCGGCGGCAACCGCGGTCATCGACAAGACCACCGAGGCGTTCATCGGGAAAAACGCCACGGTGACGGCCGACGGGAACCGGGACGGTGTCGAGGTCGCGACGGGCAGGTTCATCGTCCAGACGCATGACAACACCGGCGACGACTACAGCGTGGATGCATCCGATACCGTGAACCTCAACATGGATACCGACATCGACACCACAAAGGTCGCTTCCGCCGAAACAAAGGAGATAACAGGGCTTGCAGTCACGGCCCTTTCGAAAGACGACGTCTCGAGCATCGCGGCAAGCGGCGGGGGGTCCGGGACCGTCGCAATTAACCTGGCCGGTTCTGTCAATATCATCGGGAACGACACCTCGGCTTACATCGACCAGGGCGCAAAGATCAACGAAAACCAGATCTCCGCAGGCATCGGCCAGTCCGTGCTCGTCGCGGCCGGGACGGATTTGCGCCATCTGGGCATCGGCGCCGCCGTCTCTATCGGCGGAACGGTGGGTCTCGGGCCCGCCGCCGAGGTCACAGTGGTCGACAACAACACCAAGGCCTTTGTCGGCACATCCGCCCGGGTCAATGCCAGGGAGGATGTTGAGGTTATCGCCGAATCCACGCAGGACATCCTGTCCATCGCCGGTGCCGGTGCTTTGGGCATCGGGGCGGTCGGCCTGGCAGGGGCCGTGCCGGTCATTTCCATCGACAACGAAACATCCGCGTATGTTGAGGGGACGGCGGACGGCGAGCCGGCAACCATGATCGACGCGGACGGCAATATCGCCATATCCGCTCGTGACCGGACGGAAACGGATATCATCGCCGGCAGCTTGGCCGGCGGCCTTGTGGGGATAGGCGGTGCTCTCGGAGTGACGATCATCGAGAAGGATACCACGGCCTTTGTCGGGAGCAACGTTGTGGTCAACGCCAGGGGTAATTCGTCCGGCTCCGTATCGACCTGCTCGGGGATGGACGATCAAGGCAGCTTAACGGCAAAGGGTGTGAAGGGGCTGTCCGTTCAGGCCGAATCCAGCGAGGATTTTTCGACGATCACGGGCGCGGGCGCGGGCGGTTTCGCCGGCGTTGCAGGCGCGGTGGTGCTGAACACCATCGAGTCCGATACATCGGCGTACATCGGGGACAACGCGAAGGTGAATCAGGATAGTGAGGGCGCCAATGCCGAGCAGGACGTGAACGTTTCCGCCGTCAACACCCTCAGCGACTTTGCCGTCTCGGGCAGCATCGCAGGCGGTGCCGTGGGCCTTTCGGGCGGACTGGGCTTCCACACAATACAGAACAATGTTTCCGCCTCCCTGGGCGATCAGGCACAGGTCAAAGCGTCCCGGGACGTGGAGCTCAACGCCCTTTCGAACAAGAAGACCGAGACTTATGCAGTGAGCGCCGCGGGCGGCGCCGTCGGCCTGGCCGGGGGCGTCACGGTCCTGACCATCGGCGAGATGCCTGATGATACGTCTGTGCAGGAACTCTCTGCAAAGGGGGGCAACGAGGACTACACCGACCCGTCTGGATATGCGAACGAGCAGGCGCGATACGACTTCATGGGCGCAGCCCTGAGCGACACGTACGGCATGGACCGCGTCAAGAGCGAGACAAGCCTGGCCACATCGGCGGTAACCGCTGCACCGGCGGCAGCACCGGCGGGCACGACGGCGTTCATCGGAAAGAGCGCCACAATCGAGGCCGGCGGTAATATCCGGATCAATGCCCAGGAGCGCATCGACGCAGGCATGGTGTCGGGGAGCGCAGCCGCCGGGCTTGCCAGCCTGGGAGGCGGCGTCGGGATAGCGAATATTCGCAGTCAGGTCAGGGCATATATCGACGACGACATCTCCGGTCACACCTCTTCCATCAATTCAACAGGCGACATCGACATTTCCGCAAGCCTCGACGAAAAGACCCTCAACCAGACCTTTGCCGGCGGCCTGTCCGCCTTCGTGGGCGTCTCGGGTGCTGTCGCTTTTGTAGACAACGACTATCTGGTCGACGCCCATGTCGGCAGAAACGTGACCGTCAACCAGGCCGAAACCGTTTCCTTGTCGGCACGATCCGACACGGACGACAAGTCTGAGAGCCTGGAAGGGACGATATCCGGCGGGTTGCCCCTCGGTGTCTCCTATGCAGAGGTGAATTCGGACGGATCGACTCTGGCCTATGTCGGCGACGGGGTCAGGATCGGAACATCGGACGAGAAAACCGTGAGCAGCCTTGAGGTCTCGGCCTCTGCCGCCGGCAAGGCCGATGCGGATTCCAAGCACCTGGCAGGCGGCATCATCGCGGGCGGGTACAACGAAGCGAACTCCAGCGTCAATCCCACTGTAACAGCGTCTGTCGGCTCGGATGCACAAATCACCCTTGAAGAGAACCTGGACGTCACGTCGCAGGCGGACGTGAGCAGCACGGCATACACCTGGGGGGACAACTTCGGCGCGGTTGCGGTCGGAGCCGGCGTGGTCGAGGCTGCGGCAAAGCCCGTGGTGAAAGCCTATATCGAGGGCGGCAAGAACTCAGCCGTCTCCGCCGGGGAAAACATATCCATCAGGGCCTTCGGAAACCATGACCTGGGCGGCGCGGAGCTGGAGAGGCTCGTCAAGGCCGAGAACGATGCGGTCGGGGGAAGCCTTTTCTTCAGCCACGTCAGTCCGTCTGCCACCGCAACCAGCGACTGGACCGTGGACGCGTATATCGGAGAGGATGCCGATATCGATGCCGAGGGTGATGTGGAGATACTCGCCAAAAGTTATTCCGGCCAGGTCGTATCGGATGTGAACGGAAAATCGTACTCCCTGGCGGGCCTCGGAAACAATGTATCCTTCACCACGGTCACCAACACCGTAAGCGCCCATGTGGACGAAGACGTTTCTTTGTCCGCGGAATCCATAGATGTGAGCGCCCGGGGGAAGAGCAATGCATATGCGACCACGTACGGAGGCGCGGGAGGCCTCATCGCGGGGGCATCGGCCAGCGCCGGCACGAATGTGACGAACACGGTGGACGCCTATCTGGCAGGGAACGAAGATGGAGCGGCGCAGATAAGCGCCGGCACGGACATCGCCGTCTCCGCCCTGTCGGACGTCGTTTTCAACGCCCACGGGGCCAGTACGGGCTATGGGTTCGTGGGAAACAACGGCGCCCGGACGAGCAACACGGTTTCTTCGACTGCAAGGGCGTATATCGGTCAGGACGCGGATCTGGAAGCCGGAGAGGACATCCTCGTGGCCGCAGCCAATCGTGTTACAAAGCCCTTCATCGGCGCCAACCTGAGCGCGGGCGCCGGAGGGTTCTGGGGCGGACCTGCGGGGGGCAGCGTCACGACCATTACGAATATTGCAGAGGCATATGCTGTTGGGAACAGCAGTATCGACAGCGGGGACAGGATCGAAGCACAAGGCGACATCACCCTCTCCGCCGCGAACGATGTATCCGCCTATGACAGGGCCACCCTGTCCTCGGGCGGGGCGATAGCCGTGGCAGACGTCCATTCCACCATCACCAGCGCCAATACCGCTGAAACCTCGATTGGAGAAAATGCGGAAATCCTTGCCGGGAACGACGTCAACCTTCATTCGCAGACAAAGGCGAACGTCGAGGCGGTGACCTATACCGAGGGCTTCGGTCTGGGTGCATCCGCCGACGGGAAGGCTACGGTGAACGTCACCGCGGACAATGACACGAATGTCGGGGCCCATGCAAAGATCAGGGCGGGTAACGACATCAACGTCTTCGCCGGAAAAGACCCAGACGGGATGCAGAACAACCTGCGCACGCGGGCGGAGGCCCGGTCCTTTTCCGCGGGCGGCATCCCTTTCAGCAGCGTCGGGGCCTTTGCCTATCTGAACGATTACAACAACATTCTTATCGATACAGGCGCCGATCTGAAGGCGGGCGGGGACATCAACGCAGGGGCCTTCAAGGGGTTGACCTACACGGAAGGGTACGCACGGGCGAAACTGAGGACATACGCCCTCTTCGGCATTCCCATTACCTGGTACAACAACGGCTCGCGCGCGAGTGTCTTTCAATCCCGCGATTCCGTGACCATCAACGGCGCTCTTGAAAGCGGAACCAATCGCCACCGCACCCTCTTCATCGATGCGAACGGACATGTCTTCGGCAACATCCGCTCAGAACTCACCGAGGATGTCGACGGGGCCGCCGAGCTCCAGGAACGGATCGACGAGCTGACCGAGCGGATCGAGAGCGACGGGACGGACGACAACGTGAAAATCATCCTGGCACAGGAAAGGTCCCGGCTCGAGACGAGGCTGGAAGAAATCATCGACATGCGCAGCGATCCGGACAACCCTGACCCGGCCTACGGTTACTTTGACCGTTTTTCGCTGGAGGATACGATTGTCGGCTCCGGCGACATCAACATCACCGGGACATTGAAGGGACACGGCATCCTGAAATCCCCTGGAAACGACTTTATGATACAGATCCAGAATCAGTCGCTCGCCCATCTCGAGTTGGGCGACCTCGAGATCCCCGACGATTTGAGCGGCACTATAACGCTGAACAGCCGGACGATCACCTCCCACGGCACCGTGCATGTCGATCCGGGCCAGAACCTCGGCATTAGGATCATGGTCGAAAATCTCTATGACCCGGATGCGCCGGGCTCGGATGACGGTGTCTGGTCGGACATGGTCTTGAGAGGCGACATCACGAATATGGGTGGAACGATCGATATCGCCAACGCAAGCGGCAGCATCGAAAGCCTGGGCGACATCACCGGCGATGAGGTGAGTATCTTTGCAGCCCGCGAGTTCGCTCAGGGCTATACGCCCGGTGTGTGGCATTCGCCCGACCCCCTCATATCCGGCGGGAGCATCTCGATCAGCGGGCAGATCCTCAACATCAGGGGAACGATTCAGAGCGGCGTCCCTGTCCGGACGATCACGATCCCGGAATTCGATCCTGCCGCCCTTATCGCGGGTTCAGACGGGAAAAAAGCGATCCCCACGACCGGCGACAGCAACATCAAGGCCTACTGGGACGACGAGAACCAATGCATACAGCTCTACAGCGTCAAGATTACGGGTGGAAACATCACCCTGGCAGGCGAGATCGTGAGCACCGGCGGCGGCAGGCTCAAGGTCATCGACGGGTACGGCGAGATCGAGGTGACCAACCAGTCCTCGCAGGATCTTGTTATCAACAGGCTCGACACGGGCAACCGGATCAACGGGATGATCAAGATCACCGACACAGGGAAGCTCGATGACCAGGGCAACCCCCTGGTCACGGAGATCACCGGCGTAAACGGGGACCTCAATGTTACCCGGTATCGCGTCCGGTGGGATGAGGCTAACGGCCGGGTCGAGGTGATCGAGAACAGCATGGCCTCGAATCCCGTGGATGGCAGAACAACACAATATGAGCCCAGAGAGGGGGCGCGGTTCGCCGATATCGGTGCCGACCAGGCCATTTCCAACAGCGGGGACCTGAACCCCTGGGAGCAGCTCGTGCTCGATTTCTTCGGGCAGCAGGGAGACCATGCGATCGGCGTCGAGTTCCTGGGAAACGACCGGTCGCGCATTGAAGTGACCGGCACGGGTGCCGCCGATATCCTTCTCAACGACACGATCACGAACCGTAATGGAGACGTGTCCATCCTCAATGGACAGGGAAGCATCTTCAGCCTCAACGAATCGGCCCGGATCTCGGGAACGAACATCACCCTGTCCTCGTCCGAGGGAGAGGTGGGCAATGCCGCCCAGGCCATACACGTCGACACGAAAGGCGGCGTGCTGAGAACAGAGGCCGAAGGTACGATCAACATCACAGAGGTGGAAGGCGATCTCGTCATCGAGTCCCTGGACACCCGCGGCAACGCCCTGATCACCGCCGACGGGTCCATTTACGACCTCCAGGGTAGCAACGCCTCTATTCTGGCAAAAGATATCACCCTGATCTCAAAAAACGGCGGGATCGGTTCAGCGGACAACGACCTCACCACTGATTCCCGGGACGGCGTCCTCACGGCCAGGGCCGGAAAAGGCATCTATCTTACAGAAAAGAACGGGACGATGCGGGTGAACCGCGTGGCGAGCGCAGAAGGAGACGTGGCCCTGATCGCCGACGGCTCGATCGAAGACTATAATTTCCCTGAGATTGACGATGACACCATCGAACAGCTCGCCGATGCCAAGAACGATCTGTATCTGGGTAGCGAGGCAAAGGTGCAGGAGGCGATCCAAGCCTACAGGCAGCAGAAAAGCACCGAGTACCGGGCCGAACACCGGATTTCGGACAACGGAACGCCGTTCGAGCCGAACGACGATGCCTATGACAGCACCTACGATCCCGACTGGGAATACTCACTCACCGATGCCGAAGAAAAGGCCTTTGCCGAGAGCGTGTGGCAAGACGAGGACCTCGTCAATGCAAAGAACATCCTCACTTTTCCCGGGGACATCACGGCCGATGAAGAGGCCAATGTTTCGGGCCGAAACATCACCTTGGTCAGCAATGCGAACATCGGCGCCTATGGCGGAACCGTGGTCATCGACAAGGCCGACGTCGCCTCCGGGAACGTGACGCCCGAGCAGAGGCTGTTGCTCGTACGTGCGGAGAAAGGCGAGGCGTCCTACGACGAGCAGGGCGACGTCTTGGTTTCGCTGGACAAAGACTTCAATGTCGAGGCGTCGGGGAGGATCGACATCCGTTCCGGCGGCTACGTCTATCTGAATGCCGTCCATACCACCGAGGACCGGCCGTTGCAGCTCAAGGCCGACGCCGGCGGGCGGGTCGATATCGCTATGGCGGGAAGTGATCTCGTCATCGAATCCCTGAACACCCGCGGCAACGCCCTGATCACGGCCGACGGGTCCATTTACGACCTCCAGGGTAGCAACGCCTCTATTCTGGCAAAAGATATCACCCTGATCTCAAAAAACGGCGGGATCGGTTCAGCGGACAACGACCTCACCACTGATTCCCGGGACGGAGTCCTCACGGCCAGGGCCGGAAAAGGCATCTATCTTACAGAAAAGAACGGGACGATGCGGGTGAACCGCGTGGCGAGCGCAGAAGGAGACGTGGCCCTGATCGCCGACGGCTCGATCGAAAACTCAAATGCGAACAGCATGGCCGATGGAGAAGCCAATGTCTCGGCACAAAACATCACCCTGATCAGCAATGTGAACGTCGGTGCCCCTGACTGGAACGCAATCACGGGCGAGTCCGATACCACCGCTCAAGCCTTCAATGTGGAGGCATCGAGGAGGATCGACATCCAGGCCGACGGCGGTGTCAACCTCAGCGCCCTCCACACCGCCGCGGACAGGCCGTTAAGGCTGAGCGTGAGCGGTAGAACCGGGAATATGGCCGATTCAGTGGATATCTCGGCCGCCTCCGAACACTCGGTACTCTTCGATACCCTCTTTGCCCGCGAAGCAGAAATCGATGCCGCAGGCAATCTCGGCATCTCCCGCGCGCTCATCGCTCAGAAGGCGCGGTTTACGGACCGACGCTACAGCGTGATCATGGACAATGCGCCCCGGGCTCTTGATGATACCGATGTGCAGCTGTATGCGAAGGATCTGGAGTTCCATCTCTTTTTCCCTGTGCAGGGCGAGACCTTCCGGACAAACGCGCATGTGGTTCATCACCAGAATGATGTCATCATCAACGGATTCAGTCCGGAAAGCAGCATCACCCGATTGACGCAGAAGCTTGTTTCCGGCGTGGAGCCACGAGAGAAAGAAGACAGCGAGCGTATCGACAAGGCCTTGACGTCCCGGCGCTCCGCTTCGGGGCAAAGAACAGTCGCTTACGATTCCGGCCTGCTGGGCATCAGCGATGAGGATTTCATTGTGGATAAAGACGACGGAACGATTGAATGGGAGGAGTAGACCGGATCCGCTGCTGCTTGTGTTGATCAGACGGGGAAGGGCTTTTTAAAAGGGCATGAGAAATATTTTTATGATACTGCTGGGGCTTGGCTTCTTCCTCCCGGGCGCGCACATCGAAGCACAGAGTGTCGACCCGGGCGCTGTCCGGGAGCGCGGGAAGGACATGCAGGAATACTACCGTCTCGAGGAAACGCTGCGTGAGCAGAAAAAATCGGCTTCGGAGGAAGGCCGGATAGAGGACAAGACAAAAGAGGCGCCGAAACCGGAACTGAAGGCGAAAGAACAGACGATCTTTGTCAGCCGGATCGAGACAAACCCCTCGGACGTGCTCTCTCCGGAGGAAATAAAGGACATCACGGGCGGATACGAGGGGAAGAACCTGAGTATCGGTGACCTCTTCGAGGTCATCCGCCGGATCAACGAGCTCTATGCCCGGAGGTCTGTTGCCGCACGGGCGGTCCTGCCTCCTCAGAAGGTGGAAAAAGGCGTCGTCAAGATCGAATTGATCGAGGGCCGGGTCGGAAACATTGTGGTGGAAGACAACAGGTATACGAAAAGGTCGTTTTTCACCAATCGGACGCCCTTAAAAAGCGGGGATCTCGTCAGGCTGGACAAACTGGAAAGGGACCTCCTTTTCTTCAACAGCACCAACGACGTGGACGTCCGGGCCGAGCTCAGACCCGGCAGCGCTCCGGGCACGACCGACTATATCATCAAAGTCAGGGAGCCTGAAAACTATCAGGCAGCCCTTTTTTCGGACAATGCAGGCAACGATACCGTCGGTCTGTACCGTTTCGGAATAATGCTGGGGAACAGGAGCCTTCTCGGTTACCGCGACAGCCTTTCCCTCAATGCGTTCTTCACGAAAAAGAATGGCACGGTCGCAGGATCGGCGGCCTACAGCCTTCCGGTGGGCACCCTCGGGACCAGGCTGAACCTGTCCTATGAATACAATCAGATAGAGGTCATATCCGGCCCGTACAAGGTCCTCGATATCACCGGTGAATCTTCCGAGGCGGGCATCGATCTGAGCCATCCGCTCGTGGTGGGTCCCGCCTTCAGGCTGAACGGGTTTACGGGATTCCATTTTGAAGGATCCACCACTGCTTTCGACGGCGAGACACTGTACAGCACCAGGGTCAGGACAATGAACGCGGGCTTCGACATCCAGGCAATCGATGCAGGAGGCTATTGGTTCACCCAGCACAGGTTCACGCAAGGGGTCCATGCATTCGGCGGAGATGTCGAGTTTCTCAGGTACAACCCTTCCCTTCTGCGGCAGCAGATCCTTGCAGAAGATTTGATGTTCATATTCAGGGCCAACGCTCAGCTCACGAAAAAGAAGAACCTCCCGCCTTCCGAGCAGTTCCAGATCGGCGGGGCGTCGTCCGTTCGGGGATATTCCGAGGGGTTTCTCATCGGCGACAAAGGATATCTGGCCAGCGCGGAACTCCACTTCCCCTTGCCTTTTACGGAAAACTGGCTCCCGGGAACGGATCTCGGTGACAGGCTCAGGGGGATCGCCTTCGTGGACCATGGCGGGGCCTTTCCCTACAAGCCGGGCGGCGGGTCCATGACCCACCGTGATTACATTACGGGCGCGGGCGTCGGCCTGGCAATGAATGTATCCGGATTCCTTACCGCAAGGGTGAGCCTGGGCATACCCATAACCAACCGCGGCAGCGTGGAGGACAAATACGTGTTCCATTTCTCTATCCAGTCGGATCTCTTCTGAGAAAATCCCTGAACAACGCTTGGGTAGCTGCGTCCCATGCGCAATACCTGGTGACGCGGGTGGAAAACCAAAGACGGCAACCGGATTCAGCGTAGACTCGCTCAAGATCCTATGCTTGACCCCCACCTATTGTTTCCTGTCTGCCGAAAACGGTACGTAGCGAATCCTTGCCCGAATTCCCTTACCCGATCATTGCAGGTTAGTACTACAGTGGCGGAGCTTAGATATCGGGGTCAGATATCGGGGTCAGGTCTCAACATATGACACAGGGAATGTCATATGTTGAGACCTGACCCCATGACTGTGTGACCCCATGACTGATTACCACTGTAGTGTTAGGTGCTGTACGCAAACCGCCTTCCATGCGAAGACAGGGGATCCGTATCTCCACCTATTTCATGGATTTCCACTTCAGCGGGAATAACTGTTCACTTGGTCTGATCACGTTTGCGTACAGCACCTAGCTTTTCCCAAAACCGAGCAATTACTCATGTTATTTATTCTCGTGTTGCATTTCAGGCGTTCCTGTTGATATACTCAATCATCGGCATATACATACCGCTTGCGCAGGCATAATCGGTTCCGACAGATCGCGTCAGTTGCCGTCATTACCCTTGTCCGGCTCTTATTAAGACCTGCTCAGAGTTTCCTGCGGTCTGTTCCGGGTGGTCTCTGATCTGATCGAGTTTTCGATTCAGGAAAAAACGGAGGACAATGAAACAGGAGATAACACACATACATCAGCCGGTGAGCAATGTCGCTCGGAAGGACTTCACCCGGCTGAGAAAAGATCTTACCGTGCATCAGGCACTGGAGGCCATCCGCGGGGAGGAGCTCGGCGAGAAAATCGTCTATTTCTATGTGGTAGACGAGCAGGGCGTGCTGGTCGGGGTCCTGCCCACCCGCAGGCTGCTGGGCGCACAACCGGATCAGAGCCTCTCCGATCTCATGGTCACCAACGTGGTGACCGTTCCGGAAACCGCGACCGTGCTGGACGCGTGTGAGCTGTTCGTGGTGTACAAGTTCCTGGCGTTTCCGGTGGTGGACGACCGGCACAGGATCACGGGTATCGTTGACGTGGGGTTCTTCACGGACGAGGTCTTCGACATCGCGGAAAGAGAGCGCCTGGACGAGCTGTTCGAGACCATCGGCTTCCACATCTCCCAGGTCAGGGACGCAACCCCGGTACGGGCTTTCCGCTTCCGGTTCCCGTGGCTCATCGCCACCATCGCAGGCGGATCCATCGCCGCGATGCTGGCAGGCTCTTTCGAGTTGACCATCGCCCGGAGCATCATCCTGGCGTTCTTCCTGACACTGGTACTGGGGCTGGGCGAGAGCGTCGCCATGCAGTCCATGACGGTCACGATCCAGAAACTGCGCCACCTGGAGCCTACATTCGCGTGGTATTCCCGGACGTTCCTTCACGAGCTGGGCACGGCCTTTCTGCTGGGCACCGCGAGCGGGACGATCGTGGGGCTCATCATCCTGCTTTGGGACGGCGCCTTTCTCACGGCCTTTTCGGTGGGCATAAGCATCCTGCTGGCCATCTGCTCCGCCTGCATCCTGGGCCTGAGCGTTCCGGCATTGCTGCACCGGCTCGACCTCGACCCCAAGATATCCTCGGGCCCGGTAACCCTGGCCATGGCCGACATCTTCACCCTGCTCTTCTATTTCGGGGTCGCGGCCCTGCTCCTGTAGACACCTTCGAGGGCGAGGCCGAAACGGCGATGCATAAGCGTCCCGGATCCGTTCCCGCTGAGCCTCCGGGCCAAGCGGCCGTGACGGGCACGGGCGACAGCGTCCGTCACTGCCTCGGACCGAGCCTTTTCTGCATCTCCCTGGCAAGGTCTTCGAGGATCTCGTCGAACTGCCTTCTCATGTCGATCATGTTCTGGCGCATCCGCAGGATGACTTCGATTCCGGGAAGGTTGATGTCCATCTCCTCCATGAGAATCCTGGCCACCCGGATCTTGTCGATCTCCTGGTTGGGCAGCAGCTTTTCCCGGCCGGTTTCGTCGGTGATCAGGGTGATGACATCCTCTTTTTCGAGCGTGGCGATAAACCCCTCGTCGACATTCAGAACTTCGATCACCTCTTTGACGGTCCAGACTTCCTTCTCCATTTATTCTCTCTCACCTGATCGCCGGGGACTCGTTTCCCTGCGCTTAAACAACGAAACCCGATCTGTCGATAGATATATGTATGTGATACTGGCGATGTCTGTTTGAATCAAGAGGGGGACGGACAGCCGGATACCGGGGCGGTTGTTGCATGTTCGATGCTTTCCGGGTAGGATAACGTTTGATGAATACCGCATTTCTCGGCGATCTCGTGATGGTGTTCGCCCTCTCCATTGCGGTGATACTGCTTTTCTCGCGCATGCGGGTGCCGTCCATCATCGGGTTTCTGCTCACCGGCATCCTCGCCGGGCCCTCAGGGCTGAAGATCATCTGCACGAGCGACCAGGTGGATCTGTTCGCCGAGTTCGGCGTGGTCCTGCTTCTCTTCACCATCGGGATCGAGTTTTCGCTGAAACGTCTGCTGCAGATCAAACGGTCCGTGTTCATGGGCGGGACCTTCCAGATGGCCCTGACCTCGGTGCTCGGTTACGTGGCCTCGCTGTACCTGGGCTTCGACATGCCCGAGGCGATCTTCATGGGGCTTCTGATCTCGCTCAGCTCCACGGCCATCATGCTCAAGGTGCTCGACGAGCGCTCAGAGGTCACCTCGCCTCACGGCAGGAACACCCTTGCCGTGCTCATCTTCCAGGACATATCCGTGGTGGCGATCATGCTCGCCATCCCTTTCCTTGCCGGTTCCTCCGAGCAGCTCCAGGGTTCGCCGCCGGCGTTTCTCTTCAAGGGGGTCGTGCTTCTCGTCCTGTTCTTCCTGGGGTACAAATGGCTCGTACCCATGCTCCTGCAGCAGGTTGCCAATACGCGCAACCGGGAGCTCTTTCTGCTCACCATCATCCTCATCTGCCTGGGCGTGGCCTGGCTCACCTATTCCCTCGGCCTCTCGCTCGCGCTGGGCGCGTTTCTGGCCGGGCTGATCATATCGGAGTCCGAATTCAGCCACGACGCCCTGGGCCGGATCCTGCCCTTCAGAGACGTGTTCGTGAGCTTTTTCTTCATCTCCATCGGCATGCTCCTGGATCTGTCGTTCATCCTCCAGAATCTCTGGATCGTGTCGCTCTCCGCCCTGGGCATCGTCCTGCTCAAGATGTTCACCGGGTCCTTTGCGATCCTGGCACTGGGGTTTCCGCTCCGGATCAGCATTCTGGTCGGCCTGGCCCTGGCCCAGGTGGGCGAGTTCTCGTTCGTTCTGAGCAAGGCGGGGTATGGCTTCGGCCTGCTTACTGAAGGACACTACCAACTCTTTCTCGCCACCTCGCTGATAACCATGGCCGCCACGCCCTTTCTCATGAGCGTATCCGGCCCGGTCGCCGACACGGTGATGCGGCTGCCGCTGTCCGAACGGTTCAAGCACGCCATGATGCCCGAAAAGGTTCTCGCGTTCAGCGAGGAGGCCGGCAGCAGGACCGACCATCTCATCGTGGTGGGGTACGGGGTGAACGGCAGGAACGTGTCAAAGGCCGCACGCATGGCAGGCATCCCCTACGTGATCCTTGAAGTCAATCCGGAAACCGTGCACGAACAGCGGGCCTTAGGAGAGCCCATATACTATGGCGACGCCACCCAGGAGGCCGTACTCAAGCACATTGGAATCATGAGGGCCCGGGTTCTTGTCATCGCGGTCCCGGATGCCCCTGCAACGCGGGCGATCACCCTGCTCGCACGGGGCATGAACCCCAATGTCCACATCATCGCCCGCACCCGTTTCGTGACCGAGGTGAGGCCGCTGTACGATCTGGGGGCCGACGAGGTGATCCCGGAGGAATACGAGACCTCGATCGAGATCTTCTCGCGGGCACTATCGGAGTATCTCGTGCCCCGGGACGAAATCGAGCGCATGATCGCAGAGCTCCGTTCCGGAGGCTACCAGATGTTACGCTCCCTCTCGGGGGACGCCACCACCACCTCGCAATCACATATAGAGAAGTATATCCCGGACTTCAGGATCTCCACCCTGAAGGTCAAGGAGGGAAGCCCAGTGGTCGGCAGGACGCTCACCGAACTCATGATCAGGAAGCGCTACCGGGTGAGCATCCTTGGAATCCGGAGGGGCGAGCAGATCATCTACAACCCGGGTGGCGAAGAGACGCTCCAGGCCGGAGACGACCTGGTGATCACCGGCCAGATCGAGTGCATCCTGGACATCGTCCCCCTGCTCGGACCCGAAAACATCCCTGAACAAACCGCGACCGACCGACAATGACCGGGTTCGACACCGCCCTGTCGGCAATTGGGAGGTACGGAAGACACTCCCGGGAGCTTCAGGAAAACCTGATCCCCGCCCCATAGTGGTGACCGCGGGCTGCGGAGATGGCCCTGCACCACCTGATGACCCCGGTGCTTTCGTTGACCTCGCCGCACCCGAACTTTCCTGTCGCCGCCTCCAGGAGATGGATCCTGATCTTCTCGCCCGGCCTCATGCAATGGTCGCACTCGATGTAAGCCCCGTTCTCACAGGCATTGCGGATGGTCGCCTCGAAATAATCGACTCCCCTGCAGGTGAGGCACTTGAGCTCCAAAGGCATACGTCCTGTTGCCCGCTTCTGTGTTTTTCTCCTTTCTCCACGCGGCATCGTCGCTCTCCCCGGCATGAAACCCCGGGCACCGCGTCTGCTTGAGACGGGTGCATCATTATAAGGATTATAGTAAAGAGGGAGCCGCATGTGTCAAACCGGATTTGCCGGTGTCGACAATTATTCCCGAGGTCCCTAGATCCTCACCACACGAGAAGCCTCACCCCCACCAGGAAGAGAAAGCCCGCAACGAACATCCGGAAATAGTCCTGGGGCAGACTCTCCAGGAACCTCCGGGCGAGGTAAGCGCCCGCGAACGAGACTGGGATGCACAGGACAAGGGCTGCGAGCAGGGTGTTCCCGAGCTCGACACCGCCCAGCAGGTACCGGGAAACCCTCGTGATGTCTATGAAGAAGGCGATGATCCCCGAGGTGAAGATATAGACATCCCTGGGCAGGTCGAACGCGGCGAGAAAGGCCCCCCGCACCGCCCCTCCCACCCCGAAGAGTCCGGCCGACAGTCCCGACAGGGTGCCTCCCGTAACGGCCGTCACCTGATTCCTCGGCAGTGCCCACTGCCGGTTGGTGAACAGGAAGCCCACATAGATCAGCAGGAAGAGGCCCAGGATTCTCTCCAGGGGAAGACCCCGGACCTCCAACGCCAGGACCGCACCAACAAAGCTCGCCGCGATTCCCGGGATTCCGAAAGCCAGGACGAGTCTCCATGCGATCCCTTTTCTGAAGAGAATCATCTTCCAGACATCGCCGAGGAGATGGATGACCCCGACAAACAGTAGCGTGACCGGCAGGGGGGCGAAAACCGCGAGCACGGGGACCATGATGGTGGACGTGCCGAATCCCGTGGAGGTTCCCACAGCCGAGGCTGTCAGAGTCAAGACAACGAGCAGAATGATCTCCGTCATACCGGCGCCTCTTTTAAAATCATCGCCCTGTACCGGAACCCCCTGCCCCGCCGTCTTCACTGCCCTTTCAGGAACGAGCCTTGTCCCGGCGCCGCCCGGCACGCACCATGAGTCTTACAGGGGGAGAGTTTTCCCGAACGATACGAATCAATGGCATGGGCTTATCAGTGCAAGTCCTTTGACCCGGCTTCAAGCCACAAACTTTCAACGGGGGTGTGATCCCGTTTTCTTTGTCCTCAATATTTTACAACTTTTTTTAAAGAGGGATTCATGCGTCGCGGGCTTGACCTCCCTTATCACTTGCAATTGCCGGAAGCAGAACGGAAAAGGTGGTGCCTTTTCCGGGCCTGCTCCAGACGGTGATCGCACCCTGGTGGTCCATGACGATCCCGCGTACGACGGCCAGCCCCATCCCGGTGCCTCCGACCCGTTTCCTGGTGGTGAAAAGCGGTTCGAAGGCGCATTTCAGGGTCTCCTCATCCATGCCCTCTCCGGTATCGCGAACCATGATGCGGACATACACGCCCGGGCCAAAACCGGGTGAGATCTGTGCTGCCTCTTCTTCGCTCAGAGTGGTCCTGCTCACGCTCACATCCAGCAGGCCTCCCTCTGCCCGCATGGCATGTCCGGCGTTTTCGCCCAGATTCACGAGCACCTGTCTGATCTGGTCGGGATCGGCCATGACTTCGGGCAATCCCTCCCTGATTTGTTTCTGTATTCCGATGGTGCTGGGCAGCGCCGACCTCAGGAACGCAACGGCATCCGCCACGACGGACGACACGTCCACAGGCCGCTTCTCATGGGGGTGTCTTTGGCTGAAGGTGATAACCCGCCTCACCAGATCGCTCCCCAGAAGGGCCGCCTGTTTCGTTTCCTCAAGCATGGGACGAACGGGTGAATCCTCGTCGAGATCAGTGAGAGCGGTTTCCATATTGAGGACGACCGGGGTGAAGATGTTCTTGAGCTCGTGTGCGATACCCCCTGCCAGCCTGCCCACGGCCTCCATCTTCTGGATCTCGGTCATCTGCTCGTGGAGCCGTGCCTCCCGGGTCATGTCGTGCACTACGGCCGCGTAGTTGATGACCTCCCCGTCCTCGTCCCACACGGGCGACACGGTAAGGTCCACCTCCATGATCGCTCCCGACTTCCGCCTTCTCTTCCGGTGGCCGGTCCATGGCTCCTGCTCAAGGGTTATCCGGGCCAGGATATCCCGGTAATCATCGCCCATGAAATACTCGCCCAGGGAGGCGATGTGCCTGCCTACCAGCTCGTCCCGATGATACCCGCTGAACCTTTCGAAGGCCGGGTTCACATACTCGATGACCAGCTCCGGGGCGATCAGCACGATGCCCTCCCCTGCCTGCTCAACGGCGGAGGCGAGACGGGTGGTTTCGTCTCTCATCTTTTTCTCCAGCCTTGCGTGGGCCTCCCTGAGCAGTTCCTGCGCATTTTTAAGCTCGGTGATATCGCTGAAGATGACGAACGCGCCCCCTGGTTTCTCCCCTCCGGGCAAGAACCGGGGAATATTATCCACCGAAACCCACCGCTGTTGTTCGAGCCCGGGATGGCGGAAGCCTATGACCCAGTTTCGGATAGGGTTTCCCGTCTCGAGGTCCTGAAGCCTTGCCGGGCTCTCCAGGCAAACAGGATCGCCTTCGCATCGGAACTCCGGGAGCCGGAAAAAGATCTCCTGCAGGCTCAGGCCGCACAGCTTCCCCAGTTCCAGACCCGTGATTTCCTCTGCTGCGGGATTTGCGGCCACGACCCTGTTCCCCTGATCGAACTCCAAGACCCCCTGGTTCATGGTGTCATGAAGGAGCCGGTAGCGCTCCTCGGAGTCCCTCAGGGCGCTCAGGGTCTCCTTGAGCTCGGTGATGTTCTGCAGAACGATATTGACCCCTACCGTCTTTCCCTCGCTGTCCGGTACGGGGAGGTAGTGGCTGATCCACGTGCGGGCGGGCCCTCCGTAGGTTCCCGGGGGCGACTCGAGCTCCACGCCGAACCGCGGCCGTCCCGATTCCACGACCGAGCGTGAAATCTGCTCTATCCGGTGTGCAAACGCGGGAACGACCTCTCCCAACGGACGCCCCGCGATTTCCGCCGCGGAAGAGCCGAACATCGCGGCAAGGGAAACATTGATCATCGCCACGCGCATTTCCGGGTCAAGGATGCACATCCCTACGGGCAGCGAATCGTAGACTCCCTCCAGTGTCATCCGTGCCCTCATCTCCTCCCTGCAGGCCTCTTCCTCGGCATACTTCCTGTCCGTTACGTCTTCGAGAAAGAGATCGAAATCCTTTCCCCGGCTTAAGCACCGATAGGAAATACAGCGAGGGGGAGGCTCCTGCCCGATAAATTCTCCCGTTACCGGAGCGGATCGGCTCAGGGCCTGCCGGCATCCCTCGAGAATCCTTCCGGCAAGCGCACGAGGTACCATGTATTCGAGGGGTTTCCCTTCAAGCTCGCTCCTGGTCTTTCGCAGAAGGCCGGAGGCCCTGTCGCTCACATGGGCGATCAGAAATCCGCTATCCAGGCGTACAGTCCCTATACCCAGGGCATCCAGGACCTCTTCTGCACCTGATGACGCGTGCAGGGCCTTATGTATTCCTCGCTTCCCCTGTTCCTCTGTTGTCTGCATGGTCCCGCCATGAGTGAAACGGTTGTCCCCCGTACATGCGCTCCCAAAATCCGGCCTCTTTCCAGCCGCTTGTCTCACCCGTGCCGCGCGGGGCACACCCCCCGGCAGGACAAGGCAGGGCTCCGGTCAGCCGACGAATCGTTTTCGCAAAGGCCCAGGAGCCGGTCACAGAACATTCCCGATAAGATACCGTGTCGTAACCCGGTAGATCACCCCCGGATATCTCTCAAGACATTTCCGGCATTCCCGGCACAGCCAGGCGGGCCCCTGCTGACGCGCGTCCCATAGACTGATCTTCTCACCGCACATATCGCACCGGCGCACGATGCCCGGACCTTCCTCGACCTCTCCTCCGGTTGCGGGCGAAAAATAAAACCTGACACCTGCTCCATAGAGACGGTGTCTCCCGACCTTGCGCTGTGTGGACCACCGGATCGTGCCGTTGCAGTCGTAGAGATGAACACACTCCAAGACCCTGGGAATCTCCTGGGCGAGATGGATATGGACCGGTTCTCCCGGCCGAAGCTCCTGCTCCGTTTCCAGATAGATTCCCTCTTCGGATACGTTATAGAGCATCGCCTCGCGGGGAAAGGCCCTGCCGCGGGCAGGGCACTCCACCTCGAGGGGAATCCTGCAATCCTTTCGTGTGTGCGTCCTGTGTTCGCTGATCTGTCCCATCATGTGCTCCCAACCTCTCTCGACGCTGTGCCCCTTTCGTGAATACACGGATCGGTTTCCTTAGAACGCATATGATTGTAGTATGGACGGGATTCGGCAAATCAAGGGGCAAAGTGGAAAAATATTTCACCCGTACGCTCCCGCGCACGTCCCATATACCTACTGGTACATTCCCACCCGGCCGAACGCCTGCCGTGTGCCGGAGAAACGTTACTCTGCGGCGGCCTTGAACAGGGCGCCCGATATCATGGGCCAGTTGTCGTTCAGGATCATATAGCGGGGGAGCTCGTAGGGGTCCTGATTCGTGCTCAGTGGAGCGAGGACCCGGCCCCACCGGATGGTAAACGCGCACTCGTAGCCCGATTCCTTGAGCAGCCTCTTGGCGATGTCCGAGCGGGCGCCGCTCGGATAGACGAACGAGGTCACCTTCACGCCCAGCCTCTCTTCCAGGATCTGCTTCGAGAGCCGGATCTCTTTGATAAAGGCCTGACTGTCCTCTTCAAAAAACTCCCGGCTCAGGAGCAGGTGATAATACCCGTGCCCGGCGATTTCGCAGCCGGCACGGGAGAGCTCTTCGAGCTGATCCCAGGTCAGTGCGTAGGACTTTTTGCCGATGACGTTCGGGTAGATGCCCAGTACAGGCCTGATGCCCCGCGGCTCGAACACCTGGTGATAGGCCTGGTACACGCTCCGGTTGCCGTCATCCACGACGACGAGCACGTTCTTCCTGCCCGTGACCGTCCCCCCGCGCAGATCGGCGTAGGTCACGAACCGGAAACCCTTGCCCGCGAGCTCGTCCAGCTGCGAACCGAGCTCATCAAGGGAGACATCGTAGTCGAATCGCCCGTTGCCGTGGAATGAATGGTAGCACAGGACGAATACCTGATCGTCTGCTGCGCTGGCATCGACCCGTCCGGCAATGCCGAAGAGAACTATCAGCATCACGGCCCAGAAACACGCGCGCTCCTTCTTCATGGCGAAAAGCTCCGATTCATGGTAAAGGACTCCGACCCGGCCGGGACCATTTTCCCTTCATGCGTCCATCGGTGCAAGACCTGCTGCGGGCTGCGGCCCTTATATCCGGGCACAGGGGGAATCAGTCCTCCTGATCCCACTTTCGGCTTCTGCATCCGCAGCCTCGTCAGAACACGAAAGAACGATCCGCTGCAGCCTTACATGTCATGTCCATCATATAGCCCATCCCGGGCGGCTCCGCCAGATGAAATTCTTCCGTCCTTGCCGAATTAGATTTCACACACACACCCTCCACGCGTCTGCCTCAAGGGGAACCCGGAGCTGGCCGCTTCGGGTCCAGGCCAGCGATCAGGCCTTCCGGAGCGATCTTGCCGTGAATCGATCTATTAGTGAGATGAAGGGAAGATCAGGGGATATCCCGGTTCCGCACCCTCGACCACTCCTGCGCTGCGGCCTGCACCGGATCCCACGGACCGCTCAGGGGCGGGGTATAGGAAAGATCGAGGCCGCTTATCCCGTCAACGGGCATTTCATGGTACACCGCGGCGGCCAGGACATCGATTCTCTTGGATATCTCGCTGCCGTACGGGCCGAGAATCTGAGCGCCGAGCAGTCGCCCGGTCTCCCTGTCGCCCGTGATCCGGATGCCGAGTCGCCCTGCGCCTGGGTAGTACGCCTTGTGATCCCATGCGGCATATCCGATGGTCAGGGGCGCAAAACCGGCGGCTTTTGCCTCGGAGTCCCGCAGTCCGGTCCGCGCGGCAACCAGGTCGAAGATCTTCACCGCCTGGGTGCCGAGCGAGCCCTGAAACACCGCGTCACCGCCCGCGGCGTTCTCGCCTGCCGCGTATCCCTGCTTGTGCGCGGTGGTCCCCAGCGGCAGGTATTGGTATTGGCCGAGCACGCGGTGCCATGTCTGCACGCAGTCGCCGGCCGCAAAGATATGTGGCACGCCGGTCTGCATCTTCCTGTTCACCCGGATGGCCCCGAATTGGCCGATCTCGACACCGGCCGAGGCCGCCAGGTCCGTGTTCGGCCTGGCCCCGGCCGCCACGAGCACCAGGTCGGCATCCAGGGAGAAGCCCTGATCTCCGATCACCCTCAGGCGCCCTCCGACGGACTCAATAGCCCTCACCGGCATCCCGGTCGCCACCCGCACGTTGTGGCGCTCCAGGCCCTCGTGCACCTGCACTCCCAACTCGGGGTCGACCGTGTTGAGGATCGTATCCGCATACTCGACCACGGTCACGCGCATGTCCCGGCGCGTGAAGGAATCGGCCATCTCCAGGCCGATATACCCGCCGCCGATGATCGCCGCATGAACGGGCCTGTTTTCCTCCAGAAAGGTCTTCAGCGCGATGCTGTCTTGGACCCACCGGAGGAAGAACACCCCGGGCTGGTCAATGCCTTGTATATCCGGCCTTACGGACATTGCGCCCGTTCCGATGACGAGCTCGTCATAGCGGAGCGAAACCGCGTGTCCTTCCGGTGAGGTCACCAGGACGGTCCGCCGGTCCGGGTCGATCGCTTCGGCCCGGTGCCCGAGCAGGAGCCTGATGCCGCTCTGCTCGATCTCCGGGACGCTCCGGTGCGCCAGCATGCGCCAGTCCGGCGTCTCTCCGCTTATGTAAAAGGGGAGCCCGCAGATACTGAAGTTGGGGAACTTATCGGCGACGACCATGGTGACCTCGAGGCGCGGATCGATCTCCCGGGCCCTGAAGCCCGCGCTGACACCGGCATCGCTGCCGCCGATGATCAGTAGTCTTTTCATAATATCAACCTCGTTCGAACCCGGATCTGTAACGCGCCCCGGGGAGAGCGCCCGCCACCGGCATATATTCTCCCTTCGACCGGTACAGAGAAGAAACCCATCAGGACACGATCACGGCACCAGGAGGCATGCACGGCCGTCATATCCCTGCCGGCACCAGGAGCAGCGGGACCTCGGTTCGTCTCGAAACGGAGTGTCTCACGCTTCCCAGAAAGATCTCTCCGATATAGCCTCTGCCCTGACTGCCCATGACCGTGAGCGAGACATCACCGCGCTTGAGCCGGGAGAGGATCTCCTGCTTGGGTGAGCCGCAGGCCAGCTCGATCCTCACGTCGCGGGCGCCGGCGTTCTCCAGCTCGGCCTTCAGCCGCTCCATCCGTCCGTTGTCGATCCTGTTGAACTCTTCGAGACGATTTTGCAGATGCGGGTAGATCTTCGCCCTGTCCTGCACGTGGAACAGGGTGATCGTCCGCGCACCGGATCTGCCGATCTCCTTCACATAGTCGAAGGCGAGCTCGGCGTTGTCCGAAAAATCGGTGGGAAAGAGCACATGATCGAGCGGCCTGCACTCGGTCTCGACGCACACGGTCCGGCCCTCTTTGCACCTCATCTTCAGATACAGGATCAGAACGGGCCTCGTTGCGCTGTGCATCACCGCTGCCGCGGGCCAGATACCCCCAGACGAGCACCATGGCCGTGCACGGGGCGATGCCCAGCAGCACGCACCCGGCGAAATAGCTCCTCCACAGGGGGATCTCGAGCATCTTGGCGCCCTCGCTCAGCACCACCACCCCGGCCCCGTGCGCAGCCCCGACCGGCAGGTCCAGCCCCAAGGGCATCCTGACGAGGTCCGTGGCCTCAGGCCCGATAAAGCCCCGGAACAGAACCCCCAGGAACAGCATGGCGATGGCGATCGGGATGGAGACCACCGGTGCATCGCCCACGAAGATGGACATGCTGTCGAGCTTTTTCGCCAGCCCGGGGGTGATCTTTCCCAGGATGATGCCCGCGACGATGCACAGCCCGACCCACAGGGTCAGATACCGCTCGAACACGCTCTTCATTCTCCGGTCGCCGTACCGGTGCGCCTCGTTACCCATATGCGTCTCCTGTTCAGCCCAGTACGTGTTCGATCACCTTAACCGCTATGGCATTTCCTCTTTCTCTGAGACCTGCACAGGTCTTCCCGGTCGGCTGCGATGACGGCATCGAGCTTCACGCGGTCTTCCGCGATCACGCCGGCCTGCGACAACTCCTGAGCGAGCCATTGTCTCACAAGAATGGGAAACGATCCGGAAAGGCGGTAGTGCACCCATCGTCCGTCTTTGCGGGATTCCACCAGGCGCGCGTTCTGGAGCACGCCCATGTGCCGCGAGACCGTGCCCGGGGCCAGCCCGAGCATCTCGGTGATCTGGCAGACACACAACTCATCGTGCTCCAAGAGCGCCGCGACCGTGCGCAAGCGGTTGCCGTCCGAAAGGGCCTTTGTTACATAGAGTGTCATAATCATGGGAGTCATCCCTGTTGTTATATTTAGCAACACATCAAAATAATAAATATTGAACAATCCGGGTCCTTTCAAGCACAATTATTGCTCCGGGAAAAACCATACAACATCAACATTGGTGCGCGGGTGATTGAGGAGCGTTTTTTCTCACCACATTGTTATAGATAATGATCCGGCAAATACATTGCCAGATCACAAACGGCCTTCCCCAAGGTTCAATTCGGCGATCTCTTTGCCGGATCAGTAATAACAAAATAAGACACGGAAAAATAATGGCAACTGCATCATATTCGACTTCTCCGAAACGACTGGGCATCCGAAATGAGATGTCTGCAAGGCCTTGCAGACATCTCATTTGAAGTGATAGGTTGCAAGGCGCGCCTGAGGGCGGCCCATCTCTGCCGGCCATCGGGCCGTTTATTGAAAAAGGACGACCGCCTATCGTTTTATGACGATCACAGGCGTCTTTGATTTCCTTATGACCTTTTCCGACACCGATCCCAGCAGCATCTCCCTGACATTACTTTTCCCATGGGAGCCGATGATAATGGCGGAAACGGATTCTTCCTCTTCTGCCTTCAGGATTTCCTGGAAAGGAACCCCGACGACAAGTCTCGTTTGTACATCCAGACCAAGGCCGTCAAGTTCGGCCGCGACTGTCTTCAGCTTCTTGTCTGACTCTTCCGTCAGACGCTGTCTGTATCGTTCCTCGAACTGAGCCGGCAGCTCGCCTATCCATGCCACCCCCTGCTCGAAACACTTGAATTCGCGTTTATCGATTACATGCAGAAGAACGATCGTTTTCAGGCCGGAGCCTTTCAGCTCTCTGATATAGTCCATGGCCTTGGCAGAAACATCCGAGAAGTCGGTCGGATATAAAATTCTTTGAAACATTGTTCCCTCCTTTTTACGGTTATGGGCTGTCCTTACAGCGGAAGATTCAACCACGAGAACACGCCGATCATCTTGAGGCCCATGTAGAACATTACGGCGATGAACAGGTACTTGAGCTGCCTGGCGGGAAGAAGATGCGCTGTCTTCGCACCCACGACCGCCATGGGCACGCTGCATCCGGCAAGCAGTATCCACTGGAGCCAGTTGACATAACCCGTTGAGTACGCGGGCAGGCCCTCAACTCCCAGCCCGTTGATCATGTAAGAGATCGACCCCCCGACTGCGGTGAAGACCATCAGCGCCGTGGATGTGCCCACTGCCTGATGCATCCTGAATTTCAAGACATAGACCATGATGGGTATCATGATCACCCCCCCCGCCGATTCCGATGATGCCCGAGAGGACGCCCAGGGGTATTCCCCAGAGGATAAACGCGACGAGATTATCGGAGGTTTCGTCCGTGATCCGGGGTGGTTTGGCCGTGAGCATCCTGACGCCTCCAAGAATCACGACAGCGCCGAAGGCCGCGGAGAGGATCTTTCCGGGCAGATGGGCGCTGATGAATGCACCGGCAAAGGCGCCGAGGGCCCCTGCAATGCCGAAGGCAACCGCTGCCTTCCACAGTACAGCCCTCTTTCTGTGATGGGTCAGCGCGCCGCTCATAGCGGTCGGAAGCACCACCAGGAGGTTGGTGCCGAAGGCGATGCGGATGGCGATGGTGGGGTCGACCCCGATGGTTTTGAGCACCCAGAACTGTACCGGGACCATGATGAAACACCCGCCGACCCCCAGAAGGCCGGAAGCGAATCCCACGCCGACCCCGGTGATCAATAGTGCGATAATCTGTGCAGCCTGCATGTCCATTATATGGTATCTCCTTTCTTGAAGTTATATTCGCGGGACTTGAGCATGCTCTGAACCAGCCTTTCCGCGAGCCCCCGCTGGTTTTCGATGACGGCAACCCCCTTGAACGAGAGCCACTCCCTGCAGGGTAGCTGAATGACCCCGCATATAAGCTCGTCCACCCCTTGTTCCACGAGGAAACGTGCCAGTCCCATGGGATTGTCCGTTCCGGTGTTCAGGATATCCCTTTTCCGAATGGTGCCTCCTTCATAATCGATCAGCATCACACTTGACGAGCTGCCGAAGTGCGGGAGCTCTAAGGGGGAGAGTTGAGTCGCCCGCGAATCCGATCCTGGCTCTCCCTCGACGATGACAAGAACCTGCATTTTCCCTCCGGAATATGCGGGAACCTCCTTGATCTTCTCCGGTTCCTGGTCCACATTCACGTAGATCGTCCTGTCTCCATAGACCGACCTGGCCTGCCGGACATAGGGCCAGGTATCGGCACCATAGATAAAAATCCTGTCGTTGTACTGCCCGGCATCCGCCTTCGCATTCCTGATTGTCAGCAGGTATGCCCTCCGCCCTCCGATCTTCTTCTCTTCCAGATGGATCTCGATGTATTTCCCGATCATTGCCTGGATGTTCTCGTTCCGGATGGGAAACCCTTCTCTTTCTCCATCGATTGTCTCTCCTTCGAAATCACCGCTTCCTACCGCCGGCGGACACGTCGTCAGCCGGTTCGGGCTCTGCGTCACGTCCAGGCCGGTCTGCCTGGGCTGCATCCGGGCCCCCTTTTCTCAGGGTCAGGAAGAGAAGGAACAAGGACAGCACGAGAAACGCGCCGTCTCTCAAGGCCGTCAGCAGGGTCATGTCGTTTTCCGCTGAAGCAGTGGTGAAGCATCCACAGCCGATATCGAGACCCCGCGCCATATTGAACACCAGCGCGCCCGCAAAAACGACCAGAAGGCCGGTGACCACCGTGACCGCGCCGGGCATCCAGACGTTCAGGATGAGCATGGCCCCGACGATGAGCTCCAGCCAGGGGAGCACGAGCGCGGCAAGGTTGACGAGGCTGCCTGGCAGGATCTGATAGTTGTAGACAGCGGTCGCGAAGGCGGCGGGATCAAGTACCTTGTGAATGCTCGCGTAGACGAACGTGACCCCCAGGACGATGCGCGCGACGTGGTATGCGGCGCGGACGATGCCGCCGCGCCACTCCGGCCCGCCGTCAGGAGCGCCGGAACCGTCGTGAGCGCTGCGGCCAGCGGTGCTGCACGATATCCCGCAGAGCATGCCCCCGTCTCCGCAGTCCCTGGTCTCGAACTGGAGAACCGGGTGATCGATCCCGAAGGAACGGCCCAGCACGGCTCGGATGCGCTCTGCCGTCTTTTCGGTCTGACTCAGGGCCTGGTCAGGGACCACCACGTGGCAGGAAAAGGCCACGCCCGAAGCATCCAGGGGCCAGGCGTGGACATAGTGAATTCCTGACACCCCGGGCAACCCGCACAGGGTCCGGCGCACCTCATGGAGGTCCAGGCGCTCCGGCGTGGCGTTCATGAGTATGGCCGCCGATTCTTTGAGTATCTTCCAGGAGTTTACCAGGATATACGCGACGATGAGCAGAGACAGCACCGGGTCAAGCCAGTACCAGGGTCTCCACATGAGGACGAGCCCGCTGACAAGCACCGCCACCGAGGTCATGAGATCGCCCATCATGTGCAGGAAGGCCCCCCGGATATTGATATTATGGCCCGCATCCCGGTGAAGGAGCCATGCCGAGAGGCCGTTGCCAACGATCCCGGCTATGGCGGCAAGGATGACGATCTGTCCCAGGACCGCCTCGGGATGGAACAGCCTTTTCACGGCATGGTAAACGATGAAGGTCGACGCCGCCGCCAGGATCGCACCGTTCACCAGGGCGGCAATGACCTCGGCCCTCCGGTATCCGAAGGTGTTGCGGGTCGAGGCCCCGCGTCTGCCTATCCTGTGGGCGATGTACGAGATGAGCACCGCGGTGAAATCGCTCAGGTTATGCAGCGCATCGGAAACGAGGGCCATGCTGTGGGCGAAAAGCCCCCCTGCGATCTGGACCAGGGGTATGAAGAGATTGAGCGCGAGAGTGGCCAGAAGCCTCTTTTCCGTGCCGTTCTCGCCGAAAAACGCATGTACATGGTGCCCGTGGTTCTCGCGGCGCCCGTGGTACCCTTGAGGATGAGGCGGCCCCGGGTCCTCGCATGCGTTTACGATCTTGCCGCGGTCTTTTTTGTGTTTATGATCCACCTGAGCTCCTCTCACGTTCATCGGGCTTAAACCCCTGTTCCACCGGCAGGGCGTTTTCCAGCCAGAGGGTCCATCCATTCACGAGCACCCTGACCTCTTCGAAACCGAGTTCCTTGAGAATCCCGGCGAGATCGTGGCTCAGGCTGCAGGCCTCCCCGTCGCAGTAGGTGATGAGGGGAGTGTCCAGTGACAGGTCTCCGGCCGCCTCTTCGAACAGGAGATCCGCATCGTGCAGGGGGAGGCTGCGGGCGCCTCTGATATGCCCGCTCAGATACTCCTCCTTGGAGCGCGCATCGAAGAACACGGCGCCGCCTTCATGAAAGAACCGCACCGCTTCTTCAAGGGAGATATCCGTCCGGTTGCCCTGTCCGTCTCTCAACAGTGCTTCCCGGGACCGGTCCTGAACGAGCGGAATGCCGCCTGAGCGCAGGGCGTTCGTCCCAATGCCGAGAGCAGCGGCCAGGACTACGATCACCAGGGTTTGCCACAGGGCCTTCCGTACGGCCATGAGCTCGATGATGCCCTCAACCGGAGCTTTCATGATATCCCCCTCTTTAAGTTTTCCGTCATATCAATACCACAACGGTTCTCTCAGCGCGTGATGAACGGATCGATGATGAAGTAGACCCCCAGCAGAACGATCATGGCGCCCGCGCCTTTCCGGAACACGGTCGCCGCGCTGTTCCATGCGCTGTTCTCCAGGAGTCGTTTCACCGCGGCCGTGGAGCTGCCGGCCGTCATGATGGGAAGGCAGTGACCCACGGCGAACAGCACGATCAGGATCACCCCGGTGAAGATTTTCTCCTGGATCGTGATGATGGCCAGGATAGGGGCTATGAATCCGAAGGTGCAGGTTCCCGACAACACGCCGTATGCCAGGCCCAGGCCAAAGGCCCCTGAGATGCCCCGGAAATTGAGGCGGTAGAGCAGGCTTCCCGACATGGAGCACTTCTCCACCCCGAGCATGCCCAGGGCCACCCAGATAAGAATCCCGCCCACCAGCACCTTCCAGAAGTTGCCCACGTCGCCGAGCATCCGCCCGAGCAGCGCGCATATCACGCCCACCAGGGCGATGGTGATGAAAAGCCCCACCGTGAAGGCCACGGAATAACCGGCTGCCGAAGATGTCTTCACCTCGCTGCGCTGGCCTGCGACATAGGCCACGATCAGGGGAATGGAGGCGAGGTGGCACGGACTCAGCAGCACGCTGACCACTCCCCAGACAAAGCACCCCGCCGCGGCGATGAGCAGTCCCCCCGTCATCCACTGATTGATGGTTATGAGAAATTGCTCGAGCATAGCCTTAACCGCTCCTCATAAAACCGCGAGAGATCCATCGGGTTCAACCCGATACTTCACGCAATGCTGCACCGCCGCCCCGGATGACCCCCCGCAAACAGGACGGGCCGTTCCCGGCCGCTTCCTCACCCCTGCACCCCCATTTCCCCAAGCTGTTCGACGATCGCATCCTCCGACATGAAGCCCACGTGCCGGTAGACCTCCTTGCCTTCACGGTCGAAAAAGACCTGGGTGGGAATGGCCCGGACCTTGAACCGCGCGGCCTGGTCCCGGTGGTATCGCAGATCGATGAACACGATGGCGGCCTTGTCTTTGTAGCGCTCTTCCACCTTTTTCAGGATCGGCTCCATCATCTTGCACGGGATGCAGGACCCGGCGCCGAGGTCCACCATGGTCACCATGCCCTTGACCGGAATTGCAGGGATTTTTTCTGCTTGAGCCTGTGCGATTCCGGAAATGATGAGCATTCCGGCGAGAAACAGGGCGAATATGAGATATCTCAACTTCATCTTTCCTCCGCTCATTTTTCCGCTATTTCAAGATCATGATTTTCTTATGGCCGTAATAACCGCCGACCGGGCATAGTCTTCGAACCCCGAGCCCGGAAACCAGTCCTTGATGTACTCTTTGCTCTCCTCCTTCACCGTTATGACGATATCCACGAAACCCGCCTCGCGGAGCATGTGCTCGAGATCCTGAACCGGCGTGGCACCGGCAACGCATCCGCAGTACGCATCATTGTCCTGCCTTTTCTCCGGTGGAATCTCGCGGACCGCGACGATATCCGAGATCGCCAGACGCCCGCCCTCCTTCAGTACGCGGAAGGCATCGGCAAACACCTGCGGTTTATCGGGCGAAAGGTTGATCACGCAGTTGGAGATGATGACATCGGCGGTCTTGTCGGCCACGGGCAGATGTTCGATCTCGCCCAGCCGGAACTCCACGTTGCGGAAGCCTGCCCTGGAGGCATTCGCCCGGGCCTTTGAGATCATCTCCGGTGTCATGTCCACGCCGATGACCCTGCCCTCATCCCCCACCTGCCGGGCGGCCAGAAAGCAGTCGAATCCCCCGCCGCAGCCCAGATCCACCACGATCTCTCCATGGTGCAGGTCTGCAATGGCCTGGGGGTTTCCGCACCCGAGGCCCATGTCGGCGCCTTCGGGCACGCCGGAGAGCTCCTGCTCAGAATACCCCAGCTTCTCCGAGATGCCCGCCGCCGGACCCGGAGAGCAGCAGGTACCGCTCCCGCAGCAGGAGCCGCCCGATACCGCCACCCGGGAATAGCGCTCCCTCACGAGCTGTCTGGTGTCGTCGTGAGAAAGAATGTCGTTCACCTTTGCCTCATGGTTTTCTTTCATGGATATGCCCCTTTCCGTTCGCGATCCCTTACCCGAGAAGCGCCTTGATGTCCTTGACCGAGAGCACCTTGCCCACCACCTTCACCTCGCCGTCAACGGCCAGGGCCGGGGTCAGCATGACGCCGTATTTCATGATCTCGTTGATGTCCGAGACCTTTTCCACCTCGATCGGCCTGCCCAGCTCCCGGGCCGCCTCTTGAGCATTCTCCGTCAGTTTTTTGCACTTGGCGCAACCTGTTCCGAGAATCTGTATCTTCATCCCGTCAATCCTCCTTGTTTCTTTTCTGTTTTTTTCTTATGCCGTCATGAAGCCGAAAATCCACCCGCTCAGAGTGGCCATGGTTATAACGAGCGCGACGAACACGGCTGTCTTCTTCGTGCCCAGGACGCTATAGATCACCAGCATGTTGGGAAGCGAGAGCGCGGGCCCGGCAAGCAGCAGGGCGAGCGCGGGTCCCTTGCCCATCCCCGCGCCGAGCAGGCCCTGGAGGATGGGTATTTCGGTCAGCGTCGCGAAGTACATGAATGCCCCCACGAACGAGGCGAAAAAGTTCGCCGCGATCGAGTTGCCCCCCACCGAGCCCGCGATCCAGCTCGAGGGGATGATCCCGGCCTCCCCGGGCCGGCCCAGCAGGAAGCCTGCCACCAGCACTCCGGCAAAGAGAAGAGGCACGATCAGCTGGGTAAACCCCCAAGTCTGTTCGAGCCAGGCGCGGCCTTCGCCGGTGCCTTTTGCCAGGAGCAGGATCAGTGCCACGACGCCTGCGAGGAAGGGAACGGTCGGGTTCCCGGGAAATGCAAAGGCCAGCGCTGCAACCGTTGCCGCCGCAATGGCCATGTACCTGACATTCACACTGAACCACCGGACCATGATCACGGCGAGCGCCACCCCGAACAGGGCGGTGAACACCCACTTGTTCTGGTAGATGAATGCCGAGACGCCTCCCGTGCTCTGACCCCAGTTCGCGAACACGAGAATCCCCACCATGGACGCGAAATAGAGCGCGGTCTGCCACAGGGGCCTGCCATCATCTTCCTGGGGCATCGCGGCATTCATGCTCGTGCGCTCATGTTCCTCCTTTCTGAAGAAAAAGGCCATGAGCAGGCCGATGACGATGCTGAAAGCCACTGCGCCCACCGCCCTGGCGAGCCCGAGCTCAGGCCCCAGGACCGCTGCGGTCAGCACGATGGCCAGCACGTTGATGGCGGGCCCGGAATACAAAAAGGCCGATGCCGGGCCGAGCCCTGCCCCCATCTTGTAGATACCCGCGAACAGCGGCAGCACGGTGCACGAGCACACGGCGAGGACCGATCCGGACACCGATGCCACGCCGTATGCCAGGACCTTGTTCGCGCCCGTGCCGAGATATTTCATCACGGACGCCTGGCTGATGAAGACCGCGATGGCGCCCGCGATGAAGAACGCCGGGATCAGGCAGAGCAGCACATGCTCCTGCGCGTACCACCTGGCCAGGTGAAAGGCCTCCAGGATTGCCGAGTCGAACCGCTGCGCCCCTATGGGCATGAAGTATACGGCGATAAATAGGCCGATGAATATGGCCAGCTTTTTCCATTCTTCGCGCAGTATCATAATTTCTTCTCCCGTTGTCCGCACCGTCTGCAGGCCGTGCCCGGGGTCGTCATCCCGGGAACCTCGAGCCGGTCTTTTGTGCCGCCGGCGAGCACGGCCTCGATGCAGCCCATGAAATCGAGCACGCACGGAACCTTGAGCCGATAGAACATCTGCTTTCCCCGCTTCTGAACATCCACGATCCCTGCCTGCCTCAGCACGGAGAGGTGCTTTGATACCGTGGAGAAGTCCGCGTCCACTGTTTCGAGAAGCTCACATACGCAGTGTTCTCCCTCAGCCAGCTTTTCCACCATCCAGAGCCTGGTGGGGTGAGCAAGGGCCTTGAGCACTCTCGCCCTTGCACGATACAATGCCTTTCTGCTTTCATCCATTCCGCTGTCTCCAGTCATTTCCTTATTTGGCTATTTAACCAAATGATCGATTCAAGTCAATTCCGATTTTCTTTATGGACACTATCTTTCCTCTTCAAGCGGACAAGCATGATACCGTGGCATTTCCTTATCCTTTTCCGCGAGGCACCGAGATTACATCCCTCTTCTCGCGGAAAGAACGGATTTTTTTCGATCAATAAAATTGGAGTATTGACTTTTCATAATTTTTGCCCTATCGGATATTAGCACTCGCTGGAAGCGAGTGCTAATATTACTGAGTGCAGGAGGAGTATACTATGAAAATACGGCCTTTACAGGACCGGATTATCGTACAGCGCGTCGAAGAGGAACAGAAGACGGCCGGTGGCATCATCATCCCCGATACGGCCAAGGAAAAACCGCAGATCGGCAAGGTGATCGCGGCAGGCAAAGGCAAGAAGACCGAAGACGGCAAGGTCCTGCCCATGGACGTGAAGAAGGGGGACAAGGTCCTCTTCTCCAAGTATTCCGGCTCCGAGGTCAAGATGGACGGCGAGGAATACCTCATCATGAGGGAAGACGATATCTTAGGGATAGTGGAATAATCAGGAGGAAGAGACAATGAGTGCGAAGAAGATCATATACAGCGAGGAAGCCCGTTCAAAGATGCTCACAGGCGTGAACAAGCTCGCCAATGCCGTGAAGGCGACCCTTGGACCCAAGGGCCGCAACGCAATCCTCGACAAGATGTTCGGCTCCCCGAACGTCACCAAGGACGGCGTGTCCGTGGCCAAGGAGATCGAGCTCAAGGACAAGTTCGAGAACATGGGAGCCCAGATGGTCAAAGAGGTCGCGTCCAAGACCTCCGACATCGCCGGTGACGGCACCACCACGGCCACCGTGCTCGCCCAGGCCATCTACACCGAGGGCCTGAAGTATCTCGCGGGCGGCATGAACGCCATGGACCTCAAGCGCGGGATCGACAAGGCGACCGCCGCCGTGATCGACGAGCTCAAGAAGATGAGCAAGTCCGTGGAGGACAAGAAGGAGATCGAGCAGGTGGGCACCATCTCGGCCAACGGCGATGTGGAAGTGGGCCAGATGATCGCCGACGCCATGGACAAGGTGGGCAAGGAAGGCGTCA
>JAHDRW010000042.1 GCA_018433085.1 Deltaproteobacteria bacterium
GAGCTCGATGTCATTGAATGTTTTGAGGTGCCAGGTCAGCAACGGCAGGTCGGCGAAATTACGAAACGCCAGATGGATCTCTATGCCAAACTGGGCGTCACCACCCCTGCCTCGTTACAATAACTCGGGAACTCAGGTTATCACAAAAAGCCGATATCAGGATGACAGAGAAGAAATGCTGGTAACGATGGCTCCATGTATCTATACTATATATAAATGTTGAGCGGCGGATGTAAATGGGCGTGATGCCTGTAGAACAAGGCTGCGAAAGGCCGGATGACGAGTTTCCCCATAACCGCATTTTTCTTGCAAACTTACGGAACTGCCTGATAAACGGGGTTTATTATCGTAGAGGATATATCAATTCCCGGATGAAAGTACTTTGCCTGCAGTCTGTATTCTCACCTCGACCTGATGTTCACGGCGGTCGTCGACAAGAGGGATTGCCTTGTCCTGCTGATCCTTTCCATCTACTTTCACACGCATACCGCCGTTTACATCATGTGCTTGCAGGATAGTGATATGATAGACCGTCTCCCGGTACCGGTAATGGACCTTGAATGTCTCCCAACCCTTTTCGGGGAGACAGGGAGCAAAGCGCAGTGTGTCCCCGTCAAGTTTGAGGCCCAGGAGCGATTCGACGATCAGCCGGTACATCCAGGCGGCAGAACCCGTATACCATGTCCATCCGCCACGGCCGGTGTGCGGTGAAAGCGCATAGACATCGGCGGCGACAACATACGGTTCGACCTTATAGATGCTGACTTCGTCGGCAGAACCGGCATGATGTATGGGATTGATCATGGAAAACAGTTCCCAGGCCCGGGTGCGATCTCCCAACGCGGCGAATGCCATGGTTGCCCATATCGCCCCATGCGTATACTGCCCGCCGTTTTCTCTCACCCCAGGGACGTATCCTTTTATGTAGCCCGGATCCAATTCAGACTTGTCGAAGGGCGGGTACAGGAGCCGGATCAGTGAGTGCTCCCTGTCGACGAGCTGCTTATCAAGCGCTTCCATGGCCATGGCCGAGCGCCTTGCATCTCCCGCCCCGGAAAGAACGGACCAGCTCTGGGCAATCGAATCGATCCGGCATTCAGGGCTGTTCGCCGATCCAAGCGGTGTCCCGTCGTCAAAAAAGGCTCTGCGGTACCACTCGCCGTCCCAGCCGCTCTGTTCGATATTCCGGCGCAGTTGAGCCGCCTCCTTAAGGCAGCGCTCGGCAAAGGACTGGTCGCCCCGCTCGCGGGCAACCTCGGCAAACCGGGTAAGCACATCGTACAGGAAAAAGGCCAGCCAGACACTTTCCCCCTTGCCGTGTTCACCCACGAGGTTCATCCCGTCATTCCAGTCACCCGAACCCATGAGCGGCAAGCCGTGCTCACCAAAATTGAGGCCTTTCAGAACAGCCCGGACACAGTGATCGTACAGACCGGCCGATTCTTCAGACCGGACCGGCAGATCGTAATACGAGTCCTCGTCGGTGTTTACAAGACGGCCTTCCAGGAAGCTGACGGGTTCGTCCAGCACGCCGGTATCGCCGGTGCTCTGAACGTAGCGGCAGGTCGCCATAACGAGCCAGAGATAATCGTCCGAGCAATGCGTGCGAACGCCCCGGCCGAACGGAGGATGCCACCAGTGCTGGACATCGCCCTCCTTGAACTGGCGGGCCGCGCAATGAAGGAGGTGCTCGCGCACGAGAAGAGGCTCCGCGTGGATGAGCGCCATCACGTCCTGCAGCTGGTCTCGGAAACCGAATGCGCCGCCGGACTGGTAATAACCGCTCCGTGCCCAGAGGCGGCAGGAAAGCGTCTGGTACAAAAGCCAGCCGTTGGCCATGATGTTCACCGCCTTGTCCGGGGTTTCCACCTGTACTGCCCCGAGCGTGCGGTTCCAGTACTGCCAGAGCGTTTCCAGCTCACTGCGCGCAGCTGCTGAACCACGGAAGCGTTGAACCAGGTTGCCGGCTTCATCCGCATCACGCCCTGCACCGAGCCTGAAGACGATCTCGCGCTCCTGGCCGTCCGCGAGCTCGAAGGGAATCTGAATGGCGGCGCAGGGATCGTAGGCAGCTCCTACTTTGTTGGAAAGCCTCGTCCGATTCATGGCCGCCGGATTCCGCAAGTTGCCTCCACGCCCGATAAACTCGATCCGGTCGCCGCTGAAGGTCCGGGTCACCGTATCCACGTCGAAGAAGGCGGTCCGGCCGGAGAACTCGGTGCTGTAAGGGTTCCGTGCGAACAGGGCGCCCGTGGCCGGGTCGATCCGGGTAATTACATGCATGGCGGATTTCGGCCGCAGGTCTCCCAGCACCCATTCGACGTACCCGGTCACAGAGAGCTTCCGGCTCCGCCCCGACTCGTTGCGCACCTTGAGCACCGTGAACTTGACTGGTGCGTCCTTTGCCACGTAAACCCACACCTCCGAGCGGATGCCGCGCTCCGTATGCTCGAAGACGCTGTAGCCGAACCCGTGACGGGTGACGTAAGGCGTGGCCCCCTGGCTGGGCAGCACCATGGGCGACCAGAAATGTCCGCGCTCTTCGTCACGGAGGTAGAACGCTTCTCCGCTCGAATCGCCCACGGGATCGTTGTTCCACGGAGTGAGGCGGAACTCGTGGGCGTTTTCGCTCCAGGTGTAGGCGATCCCGCTCTCCGATATGACGGTCCCGAAGTGGGGATTCGCCAGTACATTCACCCACGGTGCAGGTGTCACCTGATCCCGCGCTGTCGTAATGACATACTCTTTCCCGTCAGGGGTGAACCCGCCTATCCCGTTGAAAAAGGCCAGGTCAGGGCGGGGTAATGCCTCAACAGCCAATGGTTCGGGGCGGTGTGTCCGGGTCGGGTTAAGTTGCGGCAAGGCTGCTTCTGCAGGGACTTTCCGGTAGAGCTGTTCCGCCAGGGGGCCTTTGCTGTCGGTGATGATGGCACGGGCGACCGTCTGAAAGAGGATGCGGTCTTCGCTCGATATCTGCTCGGCGAGCCTTACAAAGATGCCTCCCGGCTTATCCGTCAGGTTGACTTCGACGCCTGCGGCAATGAGCCCCATGATCTGGTCCTGCAGGAGCTGCCGGTAACCGGCGTGGTCTTCGTTCCAGATCACCAGGTCCGCAATCAGTCCTTTTAAACGCCAGTACGCGTGGGCCTGGACAAGTCGGCGTACCAGCTCGATATTGGCGGAATCTTTGATCTGCAGCAACACAATGGGCAGATCGCCCGAAATGGCATATCCCCAGAGGCCGGATTGCCCGCGGGTGTTCTTGATGAGAAGGCTCGGATCGGCGCGAAGCGATGAGTTTGCATAGATTACCGAGCCGGCAAGGCGCCCATAGAGCTGTGCATCGGCCTCGGTGATATTGAGCTGCTGCAAAGTCGCCTTGCTGTGCGTCCACGCCAGATCGAAAACGCGATCCGCAAGGCGCCGGTCCTGGTATTTTTCCACAAGACCCAATGCCGTGTCCCTTGTCTCGCCTACGCCGGTGACCATATCGATCGTTGCCGTTTTCCCCGGATCGAGCATGATCCGGTACCGGATCGCGACAATCGGATCGAGCACGGAGCCGTCGCTGCCCGAGAGCGCCTCAGGCGATCTCAATGCCTGAGGCGAGGCAAGGGTGTTCCCGCGGCCGATGAACCGCATGCGGTCGGTTTCGTAGGAAACTTCTCCGGTGCGCGCCCCGTGCACTGCCATGAGGTGAAGCATCCACGCTACGGGCTCATCCTTGGAGCGTGGCCTGCGGGTACAGAGAATCGCCCGCTGCGGCCTAAGGATCTCGGTCTGGACAAAGAGGTTGCTGAACGCCGGGTGCAGCGCATCAGTGACCGGCGGAGCGAGAACGACTTCCGCGTAGCTCGTCACCTCGATCTCTCTTTTTCTGCGGGATCGGTTGGTGACACGGATTCGGCGCAGCTCGATATCATCCTCCGGAGAGACGACGATCTCGGTGTGCATATCGATATCATTGTCGCGGCGGCGGAACTCCGCCCGGCCCTCGGAAAAGATCACCTCATAGAGCTTCGGTTGCTTCAGGGTCGGCTGAAACGTGTTGGACCAGAACTCGGAGCCTTCCACATCGCGTATGTAGCAGAATGATCCCCGGTTATCGCTGGTAGCGTCTTCGCGCCATCGCGTGACGGCTGTGTCTTTCCAGCGGCTGTAGCCGCCACCCGAATTCGTGACCATCACGTGGTACCTGCGGTTCGATAAGAGCTGAACTTCGGGAACAGTGGTGTCCGGGCTGGTGAAGACGCGCATCGGGGTCTCCGGGACCTTGGATATCGTGCGTAAATCGGAGAGATCCGTGGCGTGCGAATAGAACGCCGTGGCCTTGGGAACACGTTCCTGAAGCAGCAGGGTTGTGGCCTTAAAGAGCGGATCGGACTCGAATCTCTGCTGCATCGGACGGCCCGGCAGGATATGGGACAGGGCCAGAAGGCTCATGGCCTGGTGATGGGACATGTTGGCCCGGACCACGGTGCTGGCTTGTCCGCTCGTCTGGCGTGAAGGCGTGTAATCGATTGCTTCAAAAAGGCCGTATCTTCCCGCAAACCCATGCTCGACGAGTTGCTGCAGGTTCAGGCACGCAGCCTCGGGAGCCACCATCAGCGCCAGGGCCGTTGCATACGGCGCAATGACAAGCTCCTCGGCCAACCCGCGTTTGAGCCCCAGTCCGGGGACACCGAATGCGCGGTACTGGTAGTTGTGATGGACGTCGACCATGTTGTATCCGGATTCAGAAACACCCCACGGGACCCCGCGAAGCTTCCCATACTCAATCTGTCTCTCCACGACTGCCTTGTAGGTCCTGTCAAGAAGGGTGTTCTCGTAGGTCGGCATGATCAAAAGCGGCATGAGATACTCGAACATGGAGCCGTCCCAGGAGAGTAGAACCGGATCTCCGCCGACATTTGTGAGAAGGCGCCCCAGTGCGAACCAGGATTCCTGAGGCAGCTGTCCCTGGGCAATCGCCACGAAGCAGGACAGTCGCGCCTCCGAAGCCAGCAGGTCGTAGAAGCTCGAATCCCGCCGATCCTCCCCGACGTTGTACCCGATCGAGAGCAGACGGCGCGTCTTGTCGTACAGGAAGCCGTACTCCATGTCCGCCAGTTCGTTTAATCGCAGGGCAAGGCCTTCGATAGAGGCTATTCTCTCACCTGCATGCCTGCTCCCTTCACTGACGAGTTCCCGAAGCTTGGCAGTCCACTCCATTTCCTCGGGTGTCGCTTGTGCTTCGTGTTGATTGCTGGTTGCCGGCAGCAACTCCTTGTCGAGCCTCGCCAGTTCGGCGAGCGTCGGGATAGTTCCGATGCCCTTGAAATCACCGGGCACTCCGGGAATGTCCGGCAACACCGTCCACGGCGCAAGAAACGTGAGCTCTTCCAGTATACCGCGGCATTGCCGGGCCATGGCCTCCGCCCACCACAACGCTTCAACGTTCTGTCCGTCAGCTAGCGAGCGGACCAGATCCTCGGCAGACGCCGTCAGCCTCTCGATAGAAATTCGTACCGCTGAGAGCGCAGTCGGCCGGGAGCTGATTGCGGAGGCCAGTTCATGCTGAAACCCTGCGAGCGCACTTGGTGCGTCTTCCCCTTCAGCTTCCAGGAAGACCCCGAGTATATCGCTTAAGCCCTCAAACAGCTGTGGATTCACAATCCTATGATTGGGAAGCGCAAGCAGGCCCGAGCGCAATGTCAGCAGGTGAGCTCCAAGGTTCCCGCTGTCCACCGACGAGATGTATAAAGGCGGCAGAGGCTGCAGGGTCTGCGTGTCATACCAGTTGTAGAAGTGGCCTTTGTAACGTTCCAGAGATTCCATGGTCCGGATTGTCTTCGATGTGCGGTCGAGCACCTGGCCGACGGGTATGTAGCCGAAGTCGTATGCGGACAAGTTTGCAAGGAGCGAAAGGCCCATGTTGGTGGGCGATGTGCGATGTGCAACCGGGGCAGGGCGATTCTCCTGATAACTGTCAGGCGGCAGCCAGTTGTCCTCTTTGGCCACGAATGTTTCGAAAAATGCCCAGGTCTTCCGGGCGATCTTCCTCAGGAAAACGGTCTGATCGATGCTCAGAACAGCTTCCGGGCGGGCGAGCGGACGGCTCATCCACCAGGCGACGGCGGGCGACGCAAACCAGAGGCCCAGTATTGGCCAGGCATAAACCAGTGATGAGGGCCTCGAAAAGGCGAGGTGGATCATTGCTGCAACGGCAATACCGGGGGCGAACCACATGGTCCTGAAAGAGCCGAAAAGGTCTGTGCGCCGATCCGGATTGCCAGAAGGATTCCATTCGAGGAGCCGTCTGTGCGCGATCAGCAGCCGCCATGTAGTGCGCAGAATCGCATCCAGGCTGAAGAACGCCTCATAGGGCAGGCAGGCAAGCGTGAATGCCGCCTGGGCGAAATTCCGGCCGGCCGATCGTATTGAGGCTGAGAGGTGCGGGCCCGGCAGCACATCCTTCGGCTTCCGGAACAGTTCAAGGGCAGACGCTGCAACGGGCTGAACCAGGAGGATCCCGATCACCGCCAGGTTCCAGAGCCAGGCCGGTGACAGGACGGTCCAGGAAAGCAGCAAGAGCAGGGTCAATGCAGAAGGCACGAGACTGCGGCGCAGGTTATCGATGATCTTCCATTGAGACAGTCCTGAGAGAGGATTTTTCTCGCGATGCCCGCCGAAAACCGGAACACGTGACAAAAGCCAGCGCGCAATCTGCCAATCACCCCGGATCCACCGATACCGCCGATTCACGTCCGCCCTGTAGCGGGAAGGGTATTCTTCGTAGAGCAGCACATCGGAGAGCAGCCCGGAGCGGGCATAGCACCCTTCCACAAGGTCGTGGCTGAGGATCTTGTTTTCGGGAAAGCGCCCATGAACGGCCAGCTCAAACGCATCGATATCATAGATGCCCTTGCCGATGAACGATCCTTCATCGAATATATCCTGATATATATCGGATATGACACGGGTATACGGATCAATGCCCGGGTCGCTTCCATACAGCCTGGCATACCGCGACCGGTTTGTGCCCGGTAGGCTTACGGCCACGCGCGGCTGCAGAATGCCGTACCCTTCACGAACCCGCCCCATTTCCCCGTCATAGAGCGCCCGATTCAGGGGGTGAGCCATGGTTGCCGCAAGCTGCTGTGCCGAGTCGCGCGGGAGCATGGTGTCCGTGTCCAGGGTAATCACGTACTTGACGTCCGATAACCGTTTTGTATCTCCGACAACATGCGAGAAGCGATCCTTCGAACCTTTGCGGAGAAGCGAATTCAGATCCGCAAGCTTTCCCCGCTTACGCTCGTAGCCCATCCAGATCCGCTCCTGCGGGTTCCAGAGCCGCGGCCGGTGGAAAAGGAAGAACATGTCGCCATGGGCATCCCGGTACTTACCATTGAGCTCTTCTATCTTCTCAGCTGCAAGCCGCACCAGCGATTCGTCCTCTGGCAAAGTTTCCTCGTGAGCGTCGACGAAATCAGTCAGCAGCCCGAAGTGCAGGTTGTCGTCACGATTTGCCAGGAACCGGACCTCGAGGGCCTCGACCAGATTCTCGATGTTCTCAGCGCTGGTCAGCATGGTCGGTATAACCACCAGGGTGTGGAATTCCGGAGGAATTCCCTTGGAGAAATCCATGCGCGGCAGCCTGTGCGGCGTAACCATCAGTGTCGTCAGCCAGTTCACCAAAGCAAGGGCAAGATGGCTGAAGCCCACAACCAGGAGGATACCGATCAGCGTGAGGAGCCAGCCATGAATTCCATCGGCATGAGCATGCACCAGCAGGCTTGCGGTAAAGATTGCGGTGATCAGCATTATAGAGCCCAGATAGAGAACCAGAGGGAACCGGCGGCCTATTCTCCGAAGGGCCTTGGTTTTGGATAAACGCATCTGCGCGAGGTGTTCGAGTTCGGGCAGGCCCTTGTCGATCAGGTAAAACCCCACATGAGCCGATCGATCGCACTCTCCGTTGCTATCGGCGCCGGCGAGTGCCAGCCTGATCGCATGTCTTGCGACCTCTTCTTCGGATTGGAGGCTGTTTTTCGCTATCTCCTCGACAACGTGGCGGTATCGATCACGGGTGGCAAAATCCATTTTTGCGTAGACTCCGGAAGGATCATCACGCAGTATCAGCTCGATAAAGCTTCTCGCTTCTACAAACTCCTGCCAGTCAATCGCGCTCAAGTGCCGGAGACTGCCGATACTGTTGCCGATGGAGACCTGGTCGGCGGCCTGTTGCCGGGTTTCCGACTGGACCATCTGTTCTATGGTCTGGCCGGATTCAAAGAGCCACTGCTCGATCCAGGTCAACGGCAATGCCAGTGCAGGACCCTGACCCTGCAGGCGGCGGGCAAGCTCTGCAACAAACGAGCTCGACAGGGGCGGGTTTGAGCGCACCATATCCGCGATCACCATGATCAGGCTCTTGGGGTCCTTCTCGGCGACCTCCGTCATCTGGTCCGCCCACGAGTCGGCCAGGTTCCGATCGAACCCATCAGCGGCGAGCCGGGCTCCAACGCGCCTCAGATTCTCGATCAGTGCCAGACGCAGCATGATGGGTATCGCCCACAACTCTCCCAGCTTCAGCGGTGTGATCTGCTGATAGGCTGCGATGAAGCTGCTCAAGCTTCCCTCATCCACCCGTCCATCGCCATGCGAGATCGTCTCCAGGGCGATGTCATACACGCGAGGCAATCCTGACGACGGTCCGCTCGACAGGCGGGGCAGCTCCCGGCTGTAACCCTTGGGCAAGTGCTTCTTGGCTGTGCTGATCTGCTCTTTTATCAGATAGAGATTGTCGAGCAGCCATTCTCCTGCAGGCGCAATCCGGCGGTTCGCCTTGACGGCCGAAGCCAGCAGACTGCAGGTTTCAATCAGGACGTCTTCATTCTCGGTCAGCCGTGCCAGAAGCCTTTCCGGAGCACGATATTTTGTCAAGGTATGCGATTCGGCCAACACCCTTCCATGCTGCCTCATCTGGTCGCGGCTGAGCAGTTCCGCCCGCAACGGTGGCTCGTCAGGAGTGCGTTTTCTTGCAAATATTTCTTTGACGCGAGACTTCATGGAACGCAGGGATCTGCGAATCGTGGTTCCGGCAACATTCACTCTCGAGGTCTCCTTCTGACATGCCCCACGGCGGTGATAGTTATGGCGGGGTTCATCACTGAATCTCTCAGCTTATCTTACCCGCAAGCATAGGTCCAGTTTAATCGATCCCGCAAATAGTACCTATGCCCATAACGCTTGGCTTTACTAGAAAAAAATGGACGACTGCCTGTACCAATAATTACGCAATATTTCCTTTCTTCGAAAATATTTTTCCATAAGGGGGACTCGTCATAACAGATAGATAATCATTCCTGTGACATTTGAAAACCTATGATCTCCAAATGCTCTATGAATAGAACACCCTGATTTTTGAAAGTCCAGTTCCCGGCATGAATGTGTTAGTCAGCAGGCTTAGAAGCGGGTCCGGTTGTTGAGACAGGGGATGGCGATTTATAAGTGATCGGTAATGTCCAGAATTTAGTGTAAATGGCCGAGATCTCAGTAAGGAGGAGAGAGAATTGGCCATACGAGATGAGTTGTTGGACGAGTTGATGAAGGGGGTATGAGAAGCCCGAGGATATTCTCGGAGAAAACGGACTTCTCAAGGATCTGACGAAACGGCTTTTAGAGAAGGCTCTCCAGGGAGAGATGACCCACCACGAAAGGATATCCCAAGTGGTCGCCTGCCGGCAAGAATACCGGCAATTTCAGAAACGGCAAGAACACCAAGAAGATCAAAGGTGAGTTCGGGCAGATGGAGATCGAGGTTCCCCGGGACCGCAACGGCGAATTCGAACCGGTGATCATCCCGAAGTGCCAGAGCCGCTTTGATGGGTTCGACGACAAGATCATTTCCATGTACGCCCGGGGCATGAGCACCCGTGAGATCCAGGGCCACCTCAAGGAAATCTACCAGATCGAGGTATCCCCAGAGTTTATCTCAAGCGTTACCGATTCTGTCATGGAAGATGTCCGTCAGTGGCAGAACCGGCCCTTAGATTCCGTATATCCGATCCTGTATCTGGATAGAAGTGGCTCCGGTTGTTGAGACAGGGGCTGGCGATTTATAAGTGTGATCTTGCCGATCCCATTTACGCCGCATGGTCCAGTCCCTCCTGATAAGCCTCATCCGGGGTAAGCCCGTCAAGCATTGGATGTGGTCTTAAACGATTATAGAACCCCAGATAGCGCTCCAAGCCCTTTTTCGCCTCACTGACGCTATCATAGGCGTGCAGATAGACTTCCTCGTACTCGATGTTCTCCAGAGCCGCTCTACGAACACATTGTCACTCCAGCGGTCTCTTCCGTCCATGCTGATGGCAATACCCTTTACATCCGGATCCTTGCCTTTCCTGGATCCTTCAAAGACTGTGGATGCGCTATCCAGGACCTGCTGCTTCCAGTCCGATATCTGGTTGGGGTGCACATCGAACTGCTCCGCTGACTCCACGAGCGTCTTGTCTCCCCTGATCGCTGCTAATGCCACTTTCGCCTTGAAACTAGCTACAGTGGTTCCGCCTCGTTCTCTTCATGCTCTTGCTCCTTTCTTCGACCGTATTTCATCGGCCGCTTTTGAGCAAGACCCACTTATACCCCTGTCCTAAGTCTCGGAACCACTTCTGTTTCACAACACCCACAAATATCTGACACCCTCTCAGTAAATGGTTTTCAGTAGCTCAACCAGCTTATCATCTCTGTATTTTGCAACCTCTTTAAATGACTTCTCCTTCATTTCTTCCTTCACACCCACAATCAATTTTTCTTTCATTGAATCTGTGATAGTATCCCATGTTGCAAGTTCCTTCCAAATTGATTGAAAAGTTGTATTTCCAATTCCGTCTATAAAATGTCCGATACCGCCTATCTCTCCTCCACCAAGATGATAAATCAAATGTTGCCCCATAAATGCCCATCTAATGCCAGGGCCAGCATAAAGCGCTCTGTCCACGTCTTCTACTGATGCAACCCCTTTCACTACCATATCGATCGCTTCTCGCCACAGAGCCGCCGCCAGTCTGTTTCCGATATATCCAGGAACCGCCTTGTTAACAATTACGGGAATCTTCCCCAGATCTTCCATTAATTTCATTGTCTTGGAAATGGTTTCTTCAGATGTTTGTCTCCCTGGAACAATCTCTACCAGAGGAATGAGGTGTGGCGGGTTCCATGGATGAGCAATTAGGCACTTGTCTTTTTTGACTACGACTTGTTGGAGTTCACTTGGGTCCAGGCCTGATGAGCTGCTGGAAAGAATCGCATCTGTTGGAGAGTGCTTATCAATTTCCCTAAAAATCGGCTTCTTAATATCATAAGAATCTGCTGTAGTCTCTGCAACAAAATCTGCATCTTTTACAGCATCGGGTATAGTTGTTACTACATTGATCCTTTCCAGAGACAATTTCTTCTCATTCTCTGATATGATTTCTTTACTATGCAGAAAATCAAGATTCGACTGAACCGTTTTGAAGCCTCGCTCTCTTGTCTCAGCCTTCCTTGAATATGCATTTACATTATACCCCTTTACTGCGAATAGCGTTACCCATCCAGCACCAATGACCCCTGTACCTATGACTGCAACTTTTCTGATTTCACTCATTGGATTTTCTCCTGTAATACATTTGGGGCCAGAGCTCAGTTATGAGAGAGTCTTGTTTAAAGATTAATAGCCCTGTAGCCCAGTATTGGAAATATGGTCAATGAAGCTCCGAGTCCCCTTCCTGTAACTTTTTAAGGTCAGGGACTCGAAGTACTTCTTATTCTTATAACTATTCAGCGCGTATGTTGGGATTGAAACTTATAGTTCATCACTCCACAACTGTACATACTTGCTGTCTCCGGGCTTTAACCGATTTTTTGCACCAGCTTCTAACATTTCTATTACTATTTCTACTGCCCACCTAGCTGCATCTCCAACGATATCACCTGCCTGTTCAAAACCCATGTCTTCCACAAAATCAATAAACTCTCCATTATCATCAGATAAGTTGTACCACCTGCCCTTATAACAATCTCTCTGGATTTCTTTGCATGAGATTGCTCCGTATTTTTCAAGAAATTTATTTACCAAATGTTTACAAGGTCTCCATGCCGGTCTACATTCAATTGCCATGCAACCAGAACGTTGCTCTCGCCCTGTTATCAAGCTTATAACTCTACATCCGGCAATACAGGCGCCACAACCGCCAAGCATTGACATCCCGAAACCAGCTCCCTCACCGGTAGCTGACTTAAAGAGTGCATCATATTGATGCTGATCGATTCCTAATACTTCTAATCCCAAGGTATCCTTCAAAGCTTCCAATGTTGCCTGGGGACAATTTCCATTGATAAGCTCGTACTTATACCCTAGATCATAAGCTTTATCCATTAGCTCTTTTTTCTTGCTTATAAGATCCTTGATCTGAGCTTCGCTTAACGGAACTTCTTTTATTTTGGCATCATCTCGGACACCGAAGATCTTCTCACGGTCCTTATACTGAGCTCCTGGGGTTGGTAATACTCTTTCTGCCATCTGAATTACCTCCTTGTTTTTTGTAATCCTAACACATTAAGTTGTTTTTTTTCTTATTCATATTACTGCTTTCATATAATTTTACCACCTCCTTTCCGAAGCACAATATGAATAAGCTACTTAGTCGCTGCATGGAGGGGCTTGATCCCAGTCACCCGCTTCACCTGTTCCAGTGTTTGCTTCAGTTCGATTACAACCATCTCTTCCCTCTATACCTCACCAGTCCTTAATCTACGGACCCTTACCTGTTATATGTAGTGCTTTTTCTGATGATTTAGCAAAAGCAAATACCAGACCAACTCCGGCTTCCAGGAAGTTTTTTACCCGGCTTGATTTCTCATATGAGTGAGCTGTAAAAAGATTATAACAAGGATAGCGATGCTTTTGTGCGGCTCTACACGTATCGATTATTTCAGTGATTGATAAAGACACCGGATTGACTCCATTACACAACTATTCCCCAGGCTGTTCGTGGGAGGCCGCCTTCTCACCTGTGCCTGAAAAAATGTATCTGAAAAGATACATGTTGACAATTTGATACACTTAATTTATAAAGTACTATAGGGGGCGAATTGATATGAGCACCTTGCATCGACCCGATGAGAAGCCAACAAGAGAGCGAAAACCCGCCGAGGAAATTCTCTCCCGCGAAGAAAACCTTTCCCTGCTTGAACAGCTCGAACTTTTCAAGCTCGTCTTCGACAATTTTTACAACGGCATCATGGTCACGGATACCGAGGGCTATGTCCTGCTGTTCAACAAGCCCTACGGGGAATTTCTCGGGATCGACCCTGAGAAGCAGTTCGGAAGGCTCTGTACCGAGGTGGTTGAAAACACCCGGATGCACATCGTGGGGAAAACCGGGATACCGGAGATAAACCAGGTACAGCACATCAAGGGCCAGGACACGATTGTCCAGCGCATCCCGTTGAGAAAGAACGGCAAGGTGGTCGCGGTATTCGGCCACGTCATGTTCAGAGATGTGCGCGATCTGGGGAAGCTTGCCAGAAAGCTCTCCCGTCTGGAATCCAAGGTAAAACTCTACGAGCAGGAACTCATGAACCTGCGCTCCACAAAGTACACCCTGGAGAGCATCATCGGTGAATCCCCGGCAATCCGCACCCTCAAGAACGACGCGCTGAAGGCGACTGCAAACAGTTTCCCGGTGCTGATCACCGGAGAGAGCGGGACCGGAAAGGAGCTCTTCGCCCAGGCGATCCATCACGCCAGCTGCAGACGGCTCTATCCCTTCGTGCGTATCAACTGCGCCGCCGTCCCCAAGGAACTGATAGAAAGCGAGCTCTTCGGGTACGAGCGCGGGGCGTTCACAGGGGCCAAGGCGGAAGGGAAACCGGGCAAGTTCGAGATCGCACATCGGGGCACCATGTTTCTCGACGAGATCGGCGACATGCCCTTGGAAATGCAGGCCAAGCTGCTCAGGGTCCTCGAAGAAAAGGAATTTGAGCGTCTCGGAGGAACGCGGGTCATCCGATCGGATTTCCGGGTCATCGCCGCCACGAACGAGAATCTCGACGACCTTGTGGCCCAGCAGAAGTTTCGCACAGACCTCTACTACCGGCTGAATGTCATCCGCCTGCATATACCCCCCTTACGGGAAAGGAGGGGCGATATATCTACCCTGGCAGGCCATCTCCTGAAAAAGATGGCTCAGGAGGCGACATTTTCCGAGGTGACGCTCGACCCCGAGGCCGTAAAAATTCTTCTATCCTATGACTGGCCCGGCAATGTACGTGAACTGATCAATGTGCTGGAGCGCGCCTTGTCGTCACTGGAAGGAGATACGATCAATGTATGTGACCTTCCGTTCCATCTGTGGAGAAGCCGCATGAAAGCCCCCGAATACCCGTTCTCCTGCCTCAAGGACGAGCAGATGAATGCGGAGAAGAGGGCGATCATCAAGGCGCTCAGTGATACAAGGAATAAAGCCGATGCTGCGAGGAAGCTCGGCATCCACAGGACCCTGCTATATAAAAAGATGAAGAAATATCAGATCCCGGATCAGGCGCACTAATGCCACACGGCAACCGTTGCCCCGGGTAAGGATATCTGAGTCTTATGCAGACGCCTGCGGTTTCAGACTCGCAGGGAAGTTCCTTATTTCCGGTCTATACGGGCGATCCACCGGGCACAGGTATACATCTGCACGAGCGGTCGTTCCGTCTGCGTCAGAGCCGGGGTCAATGATCAGCAGCAGCAGAAGACCGCTTCGGCCAACCTTTACCAGGCCCGACGAAGACCGCGGAAAGTGATCGCATCCGTGACTGCCGGGTGGAATCAAATCAGAAACAAGCCGGTTCTGTCAGATTAAGACGGTTATTCCCGGAGACGGGCGGCCAGACAGGAGCGGTGAGATCCGGTCTGTTCCTGAAGTGCTCTTATTTCCATTTCTTATCACATCTCGTGGCATATATTTTGAATATTCGGTGCAGAAGTTTTCCGCGAGGTATCCGGCCTTGGCAGATGCATACAGTGCGCCCCGATACCGGGAAAGCGCTCTACATGTGCAAGGGCTGGGTTGTAAACGGTGCAGTCATATAAAAAGGAGGAGTAGATCCATGGCGAAGAAGAACGGAGTTCACCCGATGCTTTCGACCTTGCCGCCGTCGCGGGTGCGCAAGGGAAAGATAGTGTCCGCCGAAGAGGCCGTGCGTGTCATTCGGGACGGGGATTCGATTGCAACGGCTGGGTTCGTCGGCAGCGGAGTTCCGGAAGAAATTCATCTGAAGCTGGAAGAATGTTTCCTCGAGACCGGCAGACCCAGGAACTTGACACTTGTGTACGCCGCAGGTCAGGGCGACGGGAAGGATCGGGGCCTCAATCACTATGGCCACTCGGGTCTGTTGAAGAGGGTAGTGGGAGGCCACTGGGGACTGGCCCCGAAACTGGGAAAGATGGCCTTCGAGAACAAGATGGAGGCGTACAATTTTCCCCAGGGGGTAATCTCGCACCTGTTTCGGGACATCGCTGCGGGAAAGCCGCGCACCATCACCTCGGTGGGGCTTAAGACCTATGTGGACCCGCGGTACGGCGGGGGCAAGATCAACAGCAGGGCGAAGGAAGACCTTGTGGAGCTCGTCAGCTTCGACGGGAAGGAGTACCTTGCGTATAAGACGTTTCCCATCAATGTGGGGATCATCAGGGGAACCACAGCAGACACGGACGGGAACGTGACCATGGAGAAGGAGGCGCTTACGTTGGAGGCCTATTCCATTGCGGCTGCTACAAAGAATTCGGGAGGGTTTGTGATCGTGCAGGTGGAGAGGATAGCGGAGAAGGGGACCCTCCCTGCGCGCCAGGTCAAAATCCCCGGCGTTCTGGTGGACTGCGTGGTGGTCGCCAAGCAGGAAAATCACGAACAGACCTTCGCCGAGCAGTACAACCCGTCCTTTAGCGGCGAGGTGAAGATTCCGGTTGAATCGCTGCCGACCATGGAGATGGGGCCCCGCAAGATCATAGCGCGCCGGGCGGCCTTCGAGCTCCAGAAGAACAGCATCATCAATCTCGGGATCGGGATGCCTGAGGGGGTGTCCAACGTGGCGAACGAGGAGAAGGTGCTGGATTACATTACGCTCACCGCAGAGCCGGGGATCATCGGGGGCCTGCCTGCAGGGGGGCTGAACTTCGGTGCTTGCATCAACCCTGACTGTGTGATCGATCAGCCCTACCAGTTCGATTACTATGATGGGGGCGGGCTTGACTGCTGCTTTCTCGGACTGGCCCAGGCGGACAAGGAGGGGAACCTGAACGTGAGCAAGTTCGGGCCGAAGTTCGCCGGTTGCGGGGGATTCATCAACATCAGCCAGAATGCCAAAAAGGTGGTGTTCACCGGGACATTCACGGCAGGAGGGCTGAAGGTATCGGTGAACGACGGGAAGCTCTCCATTGACCAGGAAGGCAGGGAGAAGAAGTTTCTTAATCAGGTCGAACAGGTGACCTTCAGCGGTAAATATGCGGTGCAGAGGGGGACCCCAGTGCTCTATGTCACGGAGCGATGTGTGTTTACCCTGACCAGGAAGGGACTTGAGCTCATCGAAGTGGCTCCCGGCATCGACATCGAACGGGACATCCTTGCGCACATGGAATTCAAGCCGGTAATACGCAGGCCGGTACACCTCATGAACGAGCGGATCTTCAGGTCCGAACCCATGCAGCTGAGGGACGATCTGTTCAGTCTGAGCATGGAGGAGCGTCTGACGTATGACCCGAATGAGAATCTCTTTTTCGTGAACTTCGAGGGCTTGAGGATCAGGTCATCCGAGCAGATCAGGAAAACGGAGGAGCTGGTAGGCGAGATTCTCTCCCCTCTGAAGAAGAAGGTGGACACTATCGTGAACTACGACAACTTCGACATATCGCCCGAGCTGGTGGATGAGTACACGGAGATGATCAGACGCTTGGCGAAAAAGTATTATACCCGTGTCACCCGCTATACCACGAACACCTTTTTCCGGGTGAGGTTCGGAGAGGCATTGAAAAAGCGGAAACTCCCGCCCGATATCTATGAATCTCACGAACAGGCGAAAAAGGCACTCGAGGGTGAATGATGCAGCACTCCGCCGAAAGGGCAAAAACATATGCACCCGTTATTTCCCCAATTTCCTGGTATCGATGTGAGCGGGTTTCCCCTGAAAGGAGCCCTGATCGCGCGTTTTTCTATCCAGAAAAGCACTATGCGGCCCTGAATTGAACGGAGCAGTCATCCCGACCGGTCTGGCGGGATCCGTCGTTCTGATCTCGCACGAGTGGGTGCTGGGCGGGTTCGTGACGCCCTGGATGAGATCGTCGATCGGTGCATGGATCTCTTCGTCGCTGTGGGGCGACATCTCGAGGCCAAGCCCCGTACGATCCCGGAGGAATGACCTCAAGGCAGGAAACGGCCCCGCTTCCCGACCGCCTCTTTTCGAGAAAGAAATGTGAACCCGTCCCCGATTACTCGTCGATTCTGGAGAAGGTGCCTGCTCTCGATGAAAGGCGTGTTCAGGCCCTGACACCGCAGTCGGGATTGCCCTCGCCGAATTCTTCCAGCAGGTTCTTTACCACTTCCTCCCTGGAGAGCTTTTGTTCTTCCAGCGACTTGATCGACTGGTAGGCTGCAAAGAGCTGAGACGGCCCGATCTCCGAGGCAAAATAGCCCGCACCCTGGTTCCATACAAAGAGCGTGAACAGCTCATCAAGCTCTGCAACCGTGGTGCCGGCGGCGTACGCCTTGATCATCTCTCTTGTCGCCTGCCTGAAACGATTGGCGCCCACTGCGTTCGAGAGTGACAGCAGGTACTTGGTTTTCTGATCGATCGCCGGATTGTTGTCACCCCATACGAGCTTCCAGAAGTTGGCGATGATATTCGAAAGCCCACTGTCGATCTTCTTGTAATTCATCAGCGCCAGCGGGCGCAAAGGCGGATTGAATTTTTTCATGAGTTGTCCTCTGCAGGCAGCAGAGAACGGGAATCCTTTCCTGCGGCCGAAAGAATTCCCGCCCCCGCATGCCCATTTATTCAAAGAGTTATTTCCCCTGTAGGATTGCCTCTATGTCTGTCCTGGCATCCCCTATCGGCTTGAGGTCGAATTTCTCGACCAATACCTTGGTTACACTCGGAGACAGGAAGGCAGGAAGGGTCGGCCCGAGGCGGATGCCCTTCACGCCCAGGAACAGCAGGGCCAGCAGCACGGCGACCGCCTTCTGCTCATACCAGGCGATGTCGTAGGAGATCGGCAGCTCGTTGATGTCGTCCAGTCCAAAGGCCTCCTTGAGCTTCAGGGCGATCACCGCCAGGGAGTAGGAGTCGTTGCACTGGCCGGCGTCGAGCACCCTCGGAATGCCGCCGATGTCACCCAGGGCCAGCTTGTTGTACCGGTACTTTGCGCAGCCGGCGGTGAGGATCACCGTGTCTTCGGGCAGGTTCTCGGCAACCTCGGTAAAGTAGCTGCGGGTTTTCTGCCGCCCGTCGCAGCCCGCCATGACGACGAACCGCTTGATGGCCCCCGACTTGACCGCCTCGATCACCTTGTCGGCGAGGGCGAGTACCTGGTTGTGAGCGAAGCCGCCGACTATTGTGCCGGTCTCGATCTGCTCCGGAGACGTGCAGGTTTTTGCCAGGGCGATGACCTCGGAGAAATCCTTTGTTCCGCCTTTTGGCCTGTCCGCAATGTGCCCGGCCCCGGGGTAGCTGACCAGTCCCGTGGTAAACAGCCGGTTCAGATAGGTGTTTTCTTTCTTCAGGGGGACGAGGCAGTTGGTCGTCAAGATCACGGGGCCGTTAAAGGATTCGAACTCCTTGTTCTGATGCCACCACGACCCGCCGTAGTTGCCGACGAAATGGCCGTATTTTTTGAATGCGGGATAGCAGTTGGCAGGAAGCATTTCCCCGTGGGTGTACACATCCACGCCCGTCCCCTCGGTCTGTTTGAGAAGTTCTTCCATGTCCTTGAGGTCATGGCCCGAGATGAGTATCCCCGGGTTGTCTCTCACGCCGAGGTTGACCTCCGTGATCTCGGGGTTGCCGTAGGTTGTTGTATGGGCCTCGTCCAGAAGGGCCATGGTGCTGACGGCAATCTCCCCCGCCCTCATAACCATGGCGATCATCTCATCCGCGGACAGATCCCTGGTGGTCGACGCCATCGCCTCCATGAGGAACCCGGAGATGTCATCCTTCTCGAATCCGAGAATCGCCGCATGATCGGCATACGCGGCGATCCCCTTGCAGCCGATGATCAGCAGCTCCCGCAGGGAACGCACATCCTCGTTGAGGGCGGACGTGATGCGGACCTCGTCGGACATGGCCTTGGCCATGATCTCGTCCTGGTTGTCCGAAAACCAGGTGGCGCAATCCGGGAGCGATCCGGGCAGGTCGGATCCGACCCTTTCCCTGACCGCATCCCGGACCTTGAGGCCTTCCCTGATCAGCTTGATGATCGCCTCATCGTCCCAGGCCACGTTGGTGATCGTGGTGAAGAGAGCCTCACGTATGAAACGGGCGGCCTCTCTGTCCAGCGTCCCGTGTTCTCCGAGCTTCTCCCCATAGATGGAAACTCCCTTGCACACATGGATGAGCAGATCCTGAAGATCCGAGGTCTCCTCGGGCTTGCCGCACACTCCTTTTACGGTGCAACCGGCGTTTCTGGCTGTCTCCTGACACTGAAAACAAAACATATTATCTCTCCTTTGCTGTGGGTTTTTTCCGGGATCCGATCGCCTCCCGGAGCTCTTCCTGTAGCTGCTTCAAGGATATGCCATACAATCGGGAAACGTCCTCCAGTGTGTGGAATGTATTGGCCGGGCACCCGATGCACAGCAGTCTTCTCCTCATGAATATGGAGATAGCTCCCGGGTGGGTCGAGATCAATTCGTTGATGGTAATTTTCGAATCGGGCTTCATAATGACCTGTTCTGCCCGGGTTGACGGTTTTTGTCTTTGCGCTGGCGCAAACAGGATGTGCAGGGATAAAAATCTTCGGCACGAGGCAGACGGTGAGACGACACCGGAGCAGGCGCGCTCACGGTCAACCGGTTTCAGCAAAGGCTACCAGGGAGTGCGGATCGGACACGATGATCCGCTCGCGCCCCGTCGCGATCCATCCTCTCTGTTCCCAGCTGCTGAGGATGCGGCTGACGGTGTACAGCGTGGTGCCGGTGTAATCTGCCAGATCCTTGCGACTGAGGCGGAAATCAATCAGAATGCCTTCATCGGTCTTGCGGCCCGATTGTTTCATGATGCGGAGCAGGGATCTCGCGATGCGCTGTTCCACCCGTTCAACCTGCATCTCGAGATAGCGGCTTTGAACATTTTCCAGGCGTTCGACCACGATGCCCAGGAGATTGATCGCTACCTGCGGATAAGCCCTCATGACCTCCAGCATGGTTTCCCGGTCGAATGCGATAACCTCGGAGGTTTCGATGGCCTCTGCCGTGACCGGGTAATTTCTCTCCCTGAAAACAGAAACCGCGGCCGTCATCTCTCCGGGGTTGATATACCGGACAATGGTTTCTCTCCCCTCCGGGTGCAGCTTTGTCAGTTTGATGCGGCCTTTCAGGACGAAAAAGGATTTATCGGCCGGGTCTCCTTCCCGGAAGAGCGCGACCCCCGGCTCATAAGCGCATTGCCGGCCATAGCTGTGAACATCGGGCAGTTTCCCCTCTTCAATGTCGGCAAACAATTCAGATCGGGGAAAGATATCCAGAAAACCTGTATGATCATTCATGGGCACTTTTTATGAGTCAGATTCTTCAATCTATGTTTTAGCGGAGTACTCCGCGCAGGAAAAGGTTTTAAAGAACACAATCAGTCGCAGAAAACAAAATCATGCTATGGGCATCGAGCGATCCAGTCAACCGGTTTCTGTGACGGTCTTCCGTTTGACACGGGCGTGCTCCGGAGCGGAGCAGAGGTTGCCATACGGCGGAGAAGAACTATATGAGTTGTAGCTCCGGCATGTGATGCCGGGAAGCCGTTGCGCGAAAGGGGTTTGCCGGAAGATGCTCATCGAGATGCATGCCCACACATCCAGGCATTCCGCGTGCAGCCGGGTCGATCCGGCCCGACTGGTCGAACGGGTGCGGATGAAGGGCCTCCAGGGCCTGGTCATCACGGAACACGAGTATCTCTGGAGCCCCTCCGAGATCGAGGAGCTCAAGGAGAAGACCGGGATCGACGAGTCCTTTGTGCTCATGGCCGCCCAGGAGGTGAGCACGGATATCGGGCACGTGCTGGTCTACGGTGCAGACCAATCGATCACGGGCACGCACCCGCTCGGAGAGCTCCGAAGGCGCTATCCCCGGGCAGCCCTCGTCTGGGCCCATCCCCTGCGCAAAGGCAGGGCCCCGAAAACGTCCCGGCTGCTGAGCCCCGACCTCGACGCGATCGAGATTTTCAACAACAACCATACCTCCCGGGGCAACTATCACGGGCTCGTGCTCTGGCACCGGCACAGGTTCACCGCAATCAGCGGCAGTGACACGCACGGTGACGAGACCGCAGGCACGCTGCCCACCCTGTTCGACCACCCGGTGAGAGACATGGACGGGCTCGTCGAAGAGCTGAAGCAGGGCAGGTGCAGGCCGCTTTACAAGGAGATCCCGAAAGTCGGCAGCAATGCCCTGGTGGAAGAGATCTCGCTGGGAACCAAGGGCGGGGACGAATCCTGTCAGCGGATCATCGTCAAGAGACCCAGGGCCGCCGGCAGGTGGAAATCCCTCAAGCAGTCTTCCGAGATCCTGAAGCATGTCCACTCCCATGGCTTTTCGTCCGGGCCGTTCAGGGTTCCCCTGGTGAAGGATATCGATGACAGGGACCGGCTCGTTATCGAGGAGGGGCAGAGGGGCAAGAGCCTCTTCGATCTCCTCACCCGGGTGGGCCGCGACGCCGGCAGGGAATATTTCAGGGTCTCGGCCCTGTGGCTCGCGCGCCTCCACACCTCGGGTATGGAGCTCGACCTCGTCGAGAAGACGATCAGTCGAGAGCGGCACCGGTTCGAGACCTACCGGCGGGCCTTTGAAGAATCCTCAAGCCCCTGGCTGGACCAGGCACGAGAGCTCATTGATGCGGTCCGGGCTTTCGAGGAAGACCTGCTGGAAAGCAGCAGGCACGATTTCGTGCTTGTCCACGGTGACTATCACCCCAAGAACATCATCATCGGGCAGGAGTTGATGCAGGATACCGGAACCCTGTACGTCTCGGTGATCGATTTCGGCAGCGTGCTCGAATTTCACCCGGCCTTTGACGTGGGCTATTTTATCTCCCAGTTTCAGAACCAGTTCAGAGGCTATCCCTCCGTGATCGAGCATTACCCCGCCGAGGATTTTGTCCGTATCTGGCTCGATGCAGCCGGCCGGTCCGATTCGCCCGGTTTCCGCCGGGCGCTCACGATCTTTCGCATCCGCGCGAACCTGAGCATCGCCTCGTATCTCATCCACCTGGGCATGGGGGAGGGAAGGAACATGGAAGAGATCATGGCCCGGTCCACGACGCTGCTCGCCGGGGGCGGGGAGTGAACAACATCCTCATAACCGGGTTCCCGGGTTCGGGCAAGACCACGCTTCTCATGCGCCTTGCCGGTTCCCTGAGGCGCTACCGTCCCGTGGGCTTCTACACCGGAGAGATCCGCGAGAAGGGTGTACGGAAGGGGTTCGAGATCATGGGCCTCGACGGCAGGAAGAGACGCCTTGCCCACACCTCGTTTCAGGGAAGACCCCGTATCGGCGGATACGGGGTGGATGTGCCAGGGTTTGAAAGCTTCCTCGGTGCCATTGATTTCGGTTCCCCAAAGGCCGGGGTGGTGATCGTGGACGAAATCGGCAGGATGGAGTGCCTTTCTTCGGCATTCATCCGTCTGATGCGGGAGCTTCTGGGTTCCCGGACCCTTCTGGTCGCCACGGTCGCCCGTACCGGAGAGGGCTTTATACGGGAGGTAAAGGGCAGGGGGGACGTGGAGATTATCGAGATCGATCCCGGCAACAGGGAGATCGTGCTCCAGGCCCTGCGAGACAGGCTCGGCGTTCCCGGCGGGTGAGGGCGGGAAGCGGGTTATACAGGCCGCACGACGGGTTTTCTGCGTAGGGCTTTGTTTAGCCCCCAAAGGCGGAGCGGACCGGGGAATGTCTTTTCGCCGCTGATGGTCGCCCGTGCAAACCCGTGCGATGCGGCGGCAAGAGCAGGTATTGGAATCATGAAAACAGGAATCATTGATACACCCCTGCCGAAACCTGCCGCGTGCTGCGTTCGAGCGAGGCCCGGTCCCATTTGCCCAGACACGCCACGGCTTCGTAGGTGCTCTGGAAGAACGAGAGCAGCATGGTGTCGGGCGAGTCGGCGGATCTCACGGCATCGTAGGGCAGGATGAACTCGCCCAGGCCCTGATGATAGTATGCCTCCCTCGGCTCCACAGGGTAGGTCCTGAAACCCTCGGGCTCCGGATATGCGTAGGCGTAAAAGGCCGGCGAGCCCAGGCCTGCGCCGGGCCAGAACCCGCAGCTGCTCACCTCGTGTGAGTAGGCCTCGAGCGTGACATAATGGGCGAGGCCCGGAACCGGGGCATGCTCGGGCGCGCGCCGCCCCGAGAATCGGGTCACCGCGATGTCGAACCCGCCCCAGAAAAAGTGAACCGGGCTGTCCTTGCCGATGAAGCGTGAACGGAACACCTGCATGACCCGGTCGGCCTGTACGAGCACCTTCCAGAACTTCAGCGCATAATCCCGATCATAGGCGCAGTGCCTGGTGTCCAGTTCGAAGGGTATCCTCTCCGGCACCTCGACAGGGGTGGTCCAGATCGATACCTCTATTCCGAGCGAGCGCAGGGCATACATGGTCTCGTGGTAAAAGTCGGCCACCGAGCGGGGCCTGAGCCGGATCGAGCGTTTTTCGCCGTCTTCGGTCACGATGTTCATCACATGGTCGATGAGATCGAAATCCATCTGAAAGACCTGGTCGGCATAGGGGATCGGCAGCGTGGTCAGCCCGCGCGCCGAGACATAGAGCGGCACCTGCCACCAGTGATTGGTCATGGGCTCGAGCCTGAGCTTGATCTTCCCGATTATCTGGGACCACAGCCGAAGGGTGTCGTGGGTCTCCTGCCAGGCTCCCAGTGGCAGGCCCGGCCACAGCTCTTCCCTGATTTCCGTAAGCGGCATGATTCTCTCGACCTTTTCTCGTCCGCCTTGCTTTATCAGTCAGGGGCTTTCCGTTTGCCGCCCCATCGGCGGAAGGCCTCGATCTGGTCGTCCAGGTGTGAGGCCACATCCGCACTGCTGGTCTCGGCCAGGATCTTGTACATCTCTATGGCCGCCAGGGCCAGCTTGTCCTGGGCCCTGAGAATGAATACCGGCTCGTTGTCTTCCACATGCGGGATAGAAACGTTGCCGTATTTTCCTGAAACCGCCATTTCGGACCTCCCACGTTATTTATAGAGAAAATAATACGTGAGCGGCCGCGCCATTCAATCGCTCTGAAGGATGAGATTATCCATTGCCTGCTGCGGCCTTCTTTTTTTCTTCACGGAGGGCCCGACTTTCCGGGGCCCAAGAGGGTCGAAAAAGAGCGGAGCATTGACCTGAGGATTTCCTGATACCCACGAACCCCCACTCTCGGGAGAAACCACATTACCGCGCATCGTCTGCCGGATGATCGAGGCCCCTCCCGTTCCAGCTCCGGTCTCTCCCTGTCGGCCCAAGCAAGCGGTGCCTGTCAACGGACCATCCTCGGAACCTCTCGCTATTCTCCCGAATTGAAATCAAGGGTCAGGACATCGTTCTCATCGATGGATATCGAGGCCCCGGGCATGTTGCTCTCCCTGCTCAGGACGTCCTTAAGCCAGAGGGCATCGGCGTGGGGGGCGCGGCGGACGCTGAACCGGTGTATCTGCGTGGGAAACATGCGCATCTGCTCGACTCGACCCTGCGAGTGGTCGATGCTCGGGAAATACATGAGCCCGATGTCGCCCCGGTATCGTCCATAGCCGCCGATGCCCTCGTAATCGTTGATGAAGTCGCCGCACCCGTAGAGGATGATCCTGCGGTTGTACACCTCGATGCCCAGGACATGGTGCGACGAGTGGCCATGGACGACATCCACCCCGGCCCGGTCGACGAGGCCGCGGGCAAACTCGCGGTGCTGAGGGGGAATCGCATACCCCCAGTTGCCGCCCCAGTGGATGGACGTCACGACGATATCGTCGTGACGCCTGACCCGGCTCACCTGTTCGCCGATGGCCTGTACCGTTTTCCCGGACAGGTCCGGGAGCAGGTTCACCCCGGGCCGGCCGGGTGCGGCCTGCCACTCGGGGAGGATGCCGCTCGTTTCCGTCCCGAACGAAAAGACCAGAACCCGGCCCTTGCCGTTGGCGTCGAGTATCGCCGGTTCCGCTGCCTCTCTCAGGCCCGGCCCTGCCCCGGCGATCCGTATCCCGGCGGCCTTGAGCGTCTCGATCGTGTCCAGAAGCCCGGGATAACCCCAGTCGAGCACGTGATTGTTCGCAAGAGAGCAGCAGCTTATCCCGGCAGAGACGATACAGGGAATATTCTCCGGACTCATCCGGTAATTGATGCCCTTGTCCCTCCAGTAATCGTTGCTCCTGGTGACCGCTGTCTCCAGGTTGACGACCCTCACATCCGGGGCCATGAAATCAAGGATGCCGATCGCATCTCCCCAGACATACGGGAACTCGACAGGGGTCGGGATACGGCCGTGCGCCACCTCGGCCAGCTCGACATATCCCAGGGCGCTCTGCATGAACGGCTCATGAATGACAGGGTCGCACGGAAAGGGAAGTATCTGGTCGATGCCCCTGCCGGTCATGACGTCCCCGCACAAAAAGAGCGTGACCCACGGGCCTGATCTGGAACCGGGTGCTGCGGGTTTCTCCATGCCATCCCTTTCGCTGTCCCGCTCTCTCCTTATGATGCGCGGAACGATCCGTTTTGTCCATGCCGGCGGCCGGGGATTTCCGTTCAGGTGGCGTCCTTCCCCTGGCGGGCTTTGCAGAGAGAATGAATCCGCCCACTTTCTGTTCCCAGTTCGCATATGGCGGTCCGAGCTTTTCCGAACCGGGGCGCACCCGCTCCATGGTGCGCTTGGCGGAGGTGTCCATAAGTGAGAATAATGTGTCTCCACTGTTTTCCTCCTGTGCCGGGGATCGGTGCGTCGTTATCGGTTGAAAACGGTTGCCGTGCCATCTATTGTAAATTGCAGCACCCTCACCGTGCGGGCCGTGGCAGATGTTGAGGCATGTCCCGTCGGTGCCTGGTTATGTGCGGCATGAAAGGGGCGGATCGTGACGGTTCCCCGCGAGCTCACGCAAATCTCAAACGCGGTCTGGGAGCTTCCCGTATCGTGGAAGTCCGGGATGCGCGTGCCGGCACGCTTTCTCGGTACGAGGGAGCTGATCGAGCACTTCGACGACGGTGTGTTCGAACAGGCCGCCAACGTTGCCACGCTGCCCGGAATTCAGAAATACTCCTTCTGCATGCCCGACGGGCACTGGGGCTACGGCTTTCCCATCGGCGGGGTCGCGGCCTTCGACCCGGACGAGGGGGTGATCTCTCCCGGGGGTATCGGGTTCGACATTAACTGCGGTATGCGCCTCGTGACCACGAACCTCACCTACGGCGAGGTCGAGCCCCATCTCCCCCGGCTCGTGGACAGGCTCTTCGAGAGGATTCCCTCCGGGGTCGGGGGCACGGGGTTCGTACAGCTCACCGAAGACGGGTTTCTCGACGTGGCCGAGCAGGGGGCGCGCTGGTGCCTGAGAAACGGCTATGCCCTTCCCGAAGACCTGGAGCTTACCGAGGAGCAGGGCTGCATGGAGGGGGCCGATCCCGCAAAGGTGAGCCACAAGGCCGTGCAGCGCGGCCGCAACCAGATCGGCACCCTGGGCTCGGGGAACCACTACCTCGAGGTCCAGGTGGCGAAAGAGGAGAACATCTTCAACCCCGGACTCGCCCGGGCCTTCGGTATCACCATGCCGGACCAGATAGTGGTGATGTACCACTGCGGGAGCAGGGGGTTCGGCCACCAGGTGGCGACCGACTATCTCCATGTGCTGCTCGATGTCATGGAGCGGGTCTACGGCATCAGGATCATCGACAGGGAGCTCGCATGCGCGCCGTTCCGCTCGCCCCAGGGCCAGGACTATTTCTCGGCCATGAAGTGTGCGGTGAACATGTCGTTCGCAAATCGCCAGGTCATCCTGCACCGGGTGCGCGAGGTGTTCTCGGAGGTGTTCGGTAAGTCTCCCGACGAGCTGGGAATCCGCCAGGTCTACGACGTGACTCACAACACCGCCAAGCTGGAGGATCATCTCATCGACGGGCGCAGGCACAGGGTCCTCATCCACCGCAAAGGCTCCACCCGGGCCTTCGGACCGGGCATGGAGGGAATCCCCGAGCGCTACAAGGCCTTCGGCCAGCCCGTCATCATCGGCGGCAGCATGGAGACCGGGTCGTACCTGCTTGCGGGTGTGGGGAGCGGAGAGAGCACCTTTTACTCCACGGCGCACGGCAGCGGCAGGGTCATGAGCCGCCACAGCGCGAGAAAGAAATACCAGGGCAAGAAGCTGGTCAGGGACATGCAGTTCCGGGGGATCTATGTCCGCACCGCCTCTATGAGGGGCCTGGCCGAAGAGGCGGGAGGCGCCTACAAGGACATCGATGCCGTGGCAGGGGCGTGCGAGCTCGCCGGCATCAGCACGCCGGTGGCCCGGCTCACGCCTGTCGGGAATATCAAGGGTTAGCCTATGTCGTATACCTATCTGGACGAGATCGCCATTGCCGACGTCGCCTTCGAGGCGCGGGCCGACACGAGGGAGGGCCTTTTCGTGGAGGCGGGCGATGCACTCATGAATGTCATGGTCGAAGATTTGGGAAGCGTCCGCCCCCTGGTGCGCCGCGACTTCCATGCGCGGGCGGAAGATCTGGAGCGGCTGCTCTTTGAGTACCTCCAGGAATTCATCTTTTTCAAGGACGCCGAGCAGCTCCTGCTCAGGGTCTTCGAGGTCGCCATCACGCAGGAGGGAGAGAAGCTCGGGCTCACGGCAGAGGCCGCGGGAGAAAGGATCGACCCCAGGAGGCACGGCCTCAACGCCGATGTCAAGGCGGTCACCCTTCACCGCTTTCGCATCCGGCACGAGCCCGAAGGCTGGACAGCCACGGTGGTGCTCGATATCTAACGATGAGGCGGTAAACAAAGGCCTTCCTTAAGAAACAGCCATATCCCTGGAATCGTGGGGCCGTCAGGGTGTCGTCCCCTGTCGCGGCAGTTTACCGCGGTGGGGGTCCACGTACGCACGCAGTATCCGTGCACCCTTTCCGGGCGAACGGGAAGGCAAAGAATATGTGCATATTTCTGGCAGGCCCGCCGGGTTTTCATGCACCTTTTTCCCTGTGAAATCATCTAAACTCTTTGCCTTCACAGAGGGACATACCGGGTGAGCCCCTGGCAAACCGCGTCAGAAATCACCGGATATGTTCCGCAGAGCAGGGATGAGTTTCTTTTATGAAGATCTTTCCCGATCGGGAAAGAGAAAGGAGATGAAAACCATGCCCGGCACGAGAAAAACAGACACGTGTGAAGTCTGCATCAAAAGGGTCGGGCTGGTGGGAATCCTGCCGCGGGATCAGATCGTCTGGATGTGTCCTCAGTGCAGTGAAACCGTCTGGAAACTGACAGGCGATCTCTCCGTGGAAACCGTGCGGTTCCTGACCGGCAACGTGCTGTAACGGCCCTCGTTGCAGTTTAAGGTGAGCCGAGGAGGCGGGGGAAAAGAGCATACCCGGGGCTTGTGGGAGGCGGCGGTCAAGCCGGCTTTCTCTTAAAAAAAGAGAGGCTCTTTTCCGCCTGTTATCTCTTTTCCCGTTCATTCTCCGGAGCACACTATCCCTTGAGTATCCGATTGACGGTAGACTTCAGCTCACCCATATCCGTCGGCTTCACCAGCAGCTCCCGGATGCCGGCGGATCTCATGGACTGTTCGTCCACCGTGTCGTCCAGCCCGGTGCACAGTATCACCGGGATGTCGGGGCGCACCTCCCGTATCTTCCGTGAGAGCTCGATCCCCGTGATCCCGGGCATGGTCTGGTCCGTTATCACGAGGTCGAAGCTTCCGGGAGACTCGGAGAAGGTTTCAAGGGCCTTCCTGCCGTCCACCGCCGTGTCCACGCGATATCCGAAACGGCCCAGAACCCGCTGGAGGCCGGACAGGATGAGCACTTCGTCATCGACCAGAAGCACCCGTTTCCCCCGGTCTTCCCGGTGCCTGTCTCCGGCCCGGGCTCTCCCGGTGCGAAAGTCTTGCTTCCGCCTGTCGCCGGCGTAGAGGGGCAGATCTATCGTGAACGCCGATCCCTTGCCCGGCTCGCTCTTGACCGTGATCGCGCCCTTGTGGTTTTTGAGAATCCCCTGGACAATGGAGAGTCCCATTCCGCTTCCCTTTCCCGTGCCCTTCGTGGTGAAGAAGGGGTCGAAAATCCGATCTATTACCTCCCGAGTCATTCCGGTCCCGTTGTCCGAAACCGTCAGCCTCAGATGGTTGCCCGCCGGAAGTTGCCCCTGGGAATGAACCGGCTCCAGGTAGACGTTCGACAGCTTCAACTCGATGACGCCCCGCTGTGATTCCATCGCGTCCGCGGCATTCCTGCAGAGGTTCATGATCACCTGCTGGATCTGCACCGGGTCGCCTAGAATGGTGTCCGAGCGGGCGTCGCTGTGGAGGAGGATCTCGATCGTGCTCGGGATCGATGACCTGAGGAACCCAACCGTCTCTTCGAGCAGGGGCGAAACCCTGACCGGAACGAAGTTCTCTTCGCCCTGCCTGCTGAAGGAGAGGATCTTTTTGATCAGATCCCGCTGACGGTGCGTGGCGGCGAGCGTTTGCGTCAGCAGCTCGTAGCGGCTGGTATCGGGTTCGGTGTCCTCGAGGAGCATCTCGGTGTATATGATCACCGGGTAGAGCACGTTGTTCAGGTCGTGGGCTATGCCTCCGGCGAATCTGCCCAGGGCCTCGGCCTTCTGGGTCTGTATGAGCTGGGCCTCGATGGTCTTCTTCTCTTCTTCGGCCTTTTTGCGCTCGGCGATCTCTTCGGCCAGCTTCCGGTTCCTCTCCTCCAGCTCGGCCGTGCGCTCCCTGACGAGTTCTTCCAGGCGCTCGCGGTGCCTGAGCAGCTCGTCCTGGGCCTGCTTTCGGGCCGTGATGTCCATGAGGATCGTTGCGAACCGGTTCGGCGCAGGGGAATAGGCATGCACCTCGAAGTCTTTGCCGAGCGCAGAGGAGCGGTTCTCGAAGCTGACCGGCTCGCCCGTGAGGGCGACCCTGCCGTAGATATCCACCCAGGAGGGGTCGTTTGCAGGAAGCACCTCGCGTATGGTTTTGCCTATCACGTTCTCCCGTTTCAGGCCGGTCAGGCGTTCGAAGGCGGGATTGACATCCGTGAAGCGGTAGTCAATGGGTCTGCCGTTCTTGTCGCAGATGATCTCATGCAGCGCGAACCCCTCCGACATCCCGTTGAAGAGGGACCGATAGCGCTTCTCGCTCTCGTGGAGCGCCATCTGGGCCTCGATCCGGGCAGTAATATCCAGGAGGCTCAAGACCACCATCTTCACCCGCCCCTGTTCATCCCTGGCGGGCACCATGCTCCAGTCCCAGTAGCCCGTTCCCCGCTCCGGGTGCTCGGCGTATTCGAACGGCTTGGCATGGGCGTAGTAGGGCTCGCCCGTGGCCACGACCCGCCGGAAGATGGCCTCGTTCTCCTCGTTCGGATACAGATCGAAGTGGTTCTTCCCGATGAAGAAGCCGGGCTCTTTTCCGTCTACCTGCGCATAGATCCGGTTGACCAGGATGAAGTTGGCCTCGGCGTCCATGCAGGCGATCAGCACGTGCGTGGCGTTCAAGGTGGCCGAGAGCAGCTCGTTGGCCCTGCGCAGCTCGTCCTCGCTTTTCCTGAGCGCCGCCGCAGCGGCTTTATGCCGGGAGTTCTCTATCAGCTCCCAGGCACCGGCCCTCTTGACCAGGGCAAACTGATGGTTGTTGACCACGTCGATCACCTCCGCGGCCCCGCACTTGTCGAGAGAGTAGGTGCACAATGCAATCATGCGGCGCTGGGCGATTAGGTCTCCGACCTCTTTCTCATAAGCGGTAAAGTCCTTCCAGTCCCTGCTTTCCAGCCGGAAGGTGTTACCGGACAGCCTCAATCCGTCATAGCCCCGGGAAAGGGCGCTTTCCAGCTTGTGTATCCAGCCGCTCAACACCCTCTGAGCATCGAATCGGCCGCCTTGTGCATACCACTCGTCATAGAAAAGGATCTCGATCTGTCCATTCTCAAGGCGGGAATCGAGGTCAGGGACCTCGCCCCGCAGGGCCTCAGAGGCATCGTGCGCAGTCAGGGGCTCCGAAACGATCCACAGGCAGAATTCGTTCTGCTCGAGGCCGGCCCTGAAATAGGGGACCAGGATATCCTTCAGGTCCCGGCTGCTTCGGTAGAACTGGCAGAAGTGCGTTCCCCAGTGCACGTTTCCGATGATATCGATGCCTGATTCTCTCGGTTTCATTTCCATGCGGTCCCCTTTACCCGGGTCCATGAACACCGTCTGCCCATAGAGATGATCGTCCCACAAAAAAGATGCCCGTTATCCGTGTCTTCTGACGGTTGAAACGCATGTCGGGTCTTTGTAGATTCTGGCAATGTTTTGCCAATATTTCAACCCGTGAATACATCCAAGTGTAAGAAAAAACGTCTGGGAGATGTAGTCTAAGTCTGAGCAGGGACCGATATCCGTGAAGCGGGAACCGAGACGTCCGGCATTGAGCCGGAAATGTGTGTCAGACACAGGAACAGGTGAGGCCTGTATCCCGCCGACCCTCTTATGATGCCCTTCTCTCGTATCATGAGATTCACTGGAGGGCAGTGTTCGCGCTTCCCGGGCACCGGGAATGCGACCCTGATCGGCGGTATAGGGTCCCGTCCGATGGCTGGTAAGATATAACTAACGAGAAAATAAACTGAAAGGGGTTGAAACATAACCTGTTGAGAATCATAGGATGTAGGCCGAACACCTGCATAAAGTAAGCTGAAAGTTCACAATATTATCAGACTTTGGTGGGCATACAAGGGAATTGAATTGTCCTACATTGCACACGCAACTTCAACAGGACAGAAAAGACTGGATAAGGAGGTAGATAATGGCTGACATCAATGAACAGGATTTTTATGACAAGATTTTCCCTGTGCCCGAGAGGGTGAGAGAGAAATCCTATGTCAAGAGCAGGGAAGAGTATGACCGGATGTACAAGGAGTCTATCGAGGATCCGGATGGCTTCTGGGGCAGAATGGCATCAGAGAGGCTGAGCTGGTTCAAGCCCTTTGACAAGAACAAGGTATCCGACTGGTCGTTCGGTGACGACCTGCACGTGAAATGGTTCCAGGGCGGCAAGATCAACGTGAGCTACAATTGTCTGGACAGGCACCTGGAAACGAAGAAAAACAAGGCAGCCATTATCTTCGAGGGGAACGACCCCAACGACTGGAAGGTCTTTACATATTATGACATGTATCGCGAGGTGAACAAGTGCGCCAATGTGCTCAAGGGCCTGGGGGTAAAAAAGGGTGACGTGGTAGCCATCTATCTTCCCATGATCCCGGAGCTGGTTATCACCATGCTGGCATGCACCAGGATCGGCGCCCTGCACATGATCGTTTTCGGCGGCTTCTCCGCCGAGGCCTTAAGGGACAGGATTAGAGACTGCAACGCCTCCGTGCTCATTACCTGCGACGGAACATTCCGCGGAAGCAAGGCGGTTCCGCAGAAGGCCAACGCCGACAAGGCGGTCGAGCAGTGCCCGTCCGTCAAGACCCAGGTCGTGGTCAGGCGCACCGGCACCGAGGTCGTGATGAAGGAAGGCCGCGATGTCTGGTACGAAGAGCTCATGGCCAAGGCCCCGATGTACTGCAAGCCCGAGGAGATGGATGCCGAAGATCCCATGTTCATCCTCTATACCTCCGGCTCCACCGGAAAACCCAAGGGCGTGTTGCACACGACTGCGGGCTACCTCCTCTATGCATCCATGACGCAGGAATATGCCTTCGATGTGCGCGATGAAGATATCTACTGGTGCACGGCCGACATCGGGTGGGTGACCGGCCATAGCTACGTCACCTACGGGCCGCTGTGCAACGGTTACACGAGCATCGTGTTCGAAGGCGTGCCCAGCTATCCGGCCTACGACCGTTTCTGGGCCATTGTCGAGAAGTACAATGTCAACAATTTCTACACCGCACCGACCGCTATCCGCGCAATCGCGAAGGAAGGCGACAAGTGGGTCGAGATGCACGACCTCTCCTCGCTGAGGGTCCTCGGCTCCGTTGGCGAGCCGCTCAATCCCGAGGCATGGTGGTGGTACTACGACAAGGTGGGCGGCAGCAGGTGCTCGATCGTGGACACCTGGTGGCAGAGCGAGACGGGCGGCCATATGATCCTCCCGCTGCCCGGCGCCATCGACATCAAGCCGGCAAAGGCCATGGTGCCGTTCTTCGGCGTTGTCCCCGCCCTCATGGATGACGAGGGCAAGGAAATCGTCGGCCCTGGCAAGGGGTCGCTGTGCATCAAGGCTGCCTGGCCCGGAATGCTGAGGGGCGTGTGGGGCGACCCTGAAAAGTTCAAGGAAAACTATTTCTCGCAGTTCCCGGGCTGCTACTTCTCGGGCGACGGCGCCGAGCGTGACGAAGACGGCGACTACAAGATCACCGGAAGGGTGGACGATGTTATCAACGTGTCCGGCCACAGGATGGGGACGGCCGAGGTCGAAGCGGCGCTCACCCTGCACCCGAACGTCGCCGAGTCGGCCGTGGTGGGATTCCCCCACAATATCAAGGGCCAGGGTATCTACGCATACGTGACATTGAACACCGGCGTGGAAAAGACCGATGCGCTGAAAAAAGACTTGGTGGCCCTCGTTCGCAAGGAGATCGGCCCCATCGCTTCACCGGACTTTATCCAGTGGGCGGACGGTCTTCCCAAGACCCGCTCGGGCAAGATCATGCGCCGCGTGCTCAGGAAGATCGCTGCCTCTGAATTCACCGAGCTCGGCGATGTCTCGACCATGGCGGACTCCACGGTGGTCGACGATCTGATCAGCGGTAGAAAGATCATCGGGTGAGAGAACACAGACAAGACCCCGGCTACAGGGCGGGGTCTTGTTCAAAGGCTTATCCGGCATCATGAACAAGGTATCATCAGTCATGTAACGCTTTGCATGAGGGAAGAGAAGGTTGGAATCGGTCCAGCCTTCTCTTGTCTCGATTTTTTCTCCGGCAACGCCTCCATCAAATGGAGATCCTACCCTTATCCAGGGGAATCAAAGAATTTCACGAGAAGGCGGCATTTCACTGAGCGATTCGGGATCCCCTCATCTTTCCGCCCCGGATGTTCTTTTCCCGGCCGCTGCCCTTCGGGCCCCGAGTCATTGGGAGCGGGAGTGGAACCCGGCCTGATGATCCGCCTCGTACGCAAGCCTGAGCGAGAGGGTGAACATATTGCCGCACTTGCTCTCCACCTCGAACCGGCAGCGCTTGAGGATCTTGATCATGGCATGATTGTCCCTGAGGGTCTCCGACACGACGTTCTCGACCTTCCAGTGTTTCACCAGGCCGACGCTCAGCTCGGAGAGCACCTTGCCCAGGGTCCTGTTCTGCCAGGGGTCGGAGACGATCACCGCGAACTCGGCCTCGTTCTGGCGCGAGAGCCTGATGAGCCGGGCGATCCCGATAACCCTTCGCCGGGGGCCGTCGGTCATCTCCGCGATAATGGCGAACTCCTCCTCGGGGTTGATGTCGCAGAAGCGCAAAGCCCGTTCCGGCGTGGCGCTGAAGGGCGAGAGAAACCGCAGCCACAGTGACTGCTGCGAGCACCCGTTCACGAACTCGGTCCACAGGTCCATGTCGCCCAGCTTCAACAGCCTGAACCTGACGGGCTTGCCGTCGATGGTAAACGAGTGGCCGGCCAGATGGCTGTCCAGGGTCTTGATCAGGGTGATGCGCCGCCGCTGCTCGAAACGGTACATCTCCGCCAGCACCTCGGCAGCCATCTCGGAGGTGGAGTATACCGGAATGCCGGCCTGCTCCATCTTGATGACATCGTGTATCATGAACTCCTTGCAGGCCACGCAGCAGACCACGGGCTTGCCCTGATAGTCGATCTCCTTCATCACGTCGACGAACGAGGCGAGCTTCTCGCCCTGGACTATGACCATGACGCTGTGCACGTCGCTGCTCTGGACGCCGATTTCGATGAGACCCTTCAACTGCTCCGGGGTCATGCTGAACGAGCAGTCCACGGGGTTCTGGTTGTTCAGATAATCGGGCAGCATGCCGGCGAGGCGCGCCTTGATGAACGACTCGAACCTGCTGAGCCTCAGGCCGTTCAGGTAGAGCGTGTCGGTCGCCGCGACGCCGAGCGAGCCCGTATAGGTGATGATCAGCACCCCGGGGCCCTTGGGAAGCGGCTGCTTGGAGAATCCTCGCGCCAGGGCGAAGAGGTGCTCGTTGTCCCGGGCCCTGATGATGCCGCACTGCCTGAAGGCGGCGCTGTTGATCTCGTCGTTGCCAGCCAGGGACGCGGTGTGGGACGAGACGGCCTGTTTGCCCGCCTCTGTCCTGCCCGTCTTGAGCACGATCACCGGCTTGCGCTGCGAGAGCCGGGAGGCCACGTCGATGAAGCGCTTGCCGCTGGTCACGTCCTCCATGTACATGGTGATCACGTCGATGTGCTCGTCCTCTCCCATGTATTCCAGGATATCCGTCTCGGTGATGTCCATCTTGTTGCCGATGGTGGCCACGATCCCGAAGTCGAGCACGTTGCGCAGGCCCGCGAGTATGCCGGCGGCGTACACCCCGGCCTGGGCGATGAGGCCAACATTGCCCTTTCTCAGATCGTCGAGGATTCCGATGGACTGGACCATGCGGTGATGCGTGTTGATCACGCCCGAGCAGTTGGGTCCCAGGAGCCGGCAGCCGTTCTCCCTGATGATCTCCCGCATGCGCGCCTGCACCTGTTTGCCGGCCTCCCCGATCTCCGCGAAGCCGGCGGTCTCGACGACAACGTACCCGATTCCCCTGGCGCAGCAGTCCTGAATGGCCTGCGGCACCGCCTCGGCAGGGACGATGATGATCGCGACGTCCACAGGCTCGTCCACGTCGAGGATCGAGCGGTAAGCCTTGACCCCCATGATCGTGTTTTTCCTGGGATTGATGGGGAAGAGCCTGCCCTGAAACCCGTGATGGATCAGATTTCTGAACACGTTGTATCCGAGCTTGCCCTCGACGTCGGTGGCGCCCAGGACGGCGATGCTGCCGGGATAGAAGAACCTTCTCAAGCTGCCCCGCTGCACTGGGGTCTTGGGTTTTGGTTCCCGGGAAAGGTCGCGGATGAACATGCGGGCGTCGATGGCCGTGCAGCCCGATGGGTAGAGAAACACCGGGTTCAGGTCGAGCTCGGTGATTTCCGGATGCCGCGTCACCAGGTCCGAGACCTTGCAGAGCAGCCTCTTGAGGGCATCGATGTCCGCGCGATGGCCGCGGTAGCCCTTCAGGAGGGTCGAGCCCTTGATCCCGTCGATCATCTCGGCCGCGCCGTCCTCGTCGAGAGGGAGCACCCGGAAGGTGACGTCCTTGAGGACCTCCACGAAGATCCCGCCCAGGCCGAACATGAGTATGTGTCCGAAACTGGGGTCGTGCGTGACCCCGACGATCGCCTCGATCCCGGGCTCCGCCATCTTCTGCACCGAGACGCCGGTCACGTTGCGGTGCCTGAATGCCTCCATGATCTCGCGAAAGGCCGTGCGCACGGCCGTGTCGTCTTTCACGCCCAGCTTGACACCGCCGCCGTCGCTCTTGTGTGTGACGTCGGGAGAGACGATCTTCAGGACCACGGGATAGCCGATTTCCCTGCCGGCCCGGACGGCGGCTTCTTCCGACTTCGCGATGACGCCGCCGGTAGTGCGTATGCCCATGCCCTCGAGGATCTCCTTGCACTCGTGTTCCATCAGGCAGCTGCGGTTTTCTTGCAGCGCCCGTTCGATGACGGTACGAGTATCCGCAGGGATACTGCCCTGAAACGAGGTGGTCGGAAATGCACCGGGAATCTCTCCCGGCCGGTCTCCATGCTCGGTTAATTCAGTCAGGATACTGCTGTCGCTCATGTATTTTACCCCCTGCCGCAACTCTCCTGTGGTTATCGCGCAATTGTATTCCAAGGATTTGGTCAGATATCAGTATTATCACGGCCAGTACAGGGTAGATATCGGGTAATTGCTCTATTTTTTGTCGAATGATGTGATAACGCTGACAGTGGCTTGCCGTCAGAAGCCCATGGCGGGAATGACGGACGAAGACCTACACGACCCGGCCGGAAGGGGGGGCGGCATTGCCGACCGGCTCCGTTGTCCGGTTCGTGCCTTTGGGGATCGCGCCGAGGGGATTTGACGCGCAGAAGGTTTACCTTGAAAGATCAGGCCCTAGGAATCGATGAGCCGGTGGTTCATGGCATAGAAGGTCAGCTCGGCATTTTTCTTCATGCCCATCTTGTTCATCACCCGGATCCGGTAGGTGCTGATGGTCTTGACGCTCAGACACAGCTCGCGGCCGATCTCGCCGACCGACTTCCCGGAGGCCAGCATCAGCATGACCTGATACTCGCGGGTCGAGAGCTTTTCATGCCGGTGCTTGTCCGCCTTGCTGTCCAGCGCGATGGCCAGCCTTTCCGCAAGCGAGGCGGTCACGTACTTCCCTCCCCGGGATACCTTCCGGATGGCTCCGATCAGCTCATGGGCGGCGCTGGCCTTGGTGAGATACCCCGAGGCCCCGGCCCTGAGCGCCCGGACGGCATACTGCTCTTCCGGGTGCATGCTCAGGATGAGCACGGGTAGCTTCGGCTTGGACTTCAGGATGTCTTCGAGGACCTCGAGTCCGCCCCTGCCGGGCATGGAGATGTCGAGCAGCACCATGTCGAAGCTGCCCTGAAGGGCCTTTTCCAGGGTCTCTTTCCCGTCCTCGGCCTCGTCTTCCACCACGATGTCGCTCTGGGCTGAAAGGATCTGCTTCACCCCTTCTCGGACAACGGTGTGGTCGTCGGCGACAAGGATGCGTATCATGTCTGCGACGCCTCCTCGCGGATGGGAATCTGGATGCTCACGGTCGTTCCTTGCCTGTTTTTGCCGGTGATCCGCATCCGGCCGTTCCACAGGCCGACCCTCTCGCGAATGCCGATGATCCCGAACGACCGTGGATCCTCGGCCTGCTTGCGGGTGATGCCCTTGCCGTTGTCCGTCACCTCGAGTTTCAGCACATGGTCATCTTGCGTCAGGCGGGCCCAGACCTCGGTTGCCCGGGAATGCCGCGCCGCATTGGTGAGCGTTTCCTGAAAGATGCGGAATACGGCGGTTGCCAGGTCCTTCTCGATGCAGTCGTCCCGGCAGTCCACATACACGTGGCACTCGATCCCGGCGCGTTTCTGGAATTCTGCGGCCTGCCACTCGATGGCGGCGGTCAGGCCGAGGTCGTCGAGCATGATCGGCCTCAGCTCCGTGATGATCCGATGGACGCTCTCGATGGTGGCGTCCACGAGCTGCTCCATCCGGTGCGTCTTCTCCACCAGACGCGAGAGGTCGGCGGGGAGCTGGTCGCCGAGCCAGGCGACATCCATCTGCAGGGCCGTGAGCGACTGACCCAATTCATCGTGGATCTCCCGTGCGATGCGGGCGCACTCCTTTTCGCGGGCCGACTGGAGATGGGCGGAGAGTTCTCTCAACTGCTTGTGCGAACGCCTGAGCTCCTCCTCTGCCCGCCGCTTTTCCGTGATGTCTTCATAGGTGATGACGATCCGCCGCTGTGTGAGTTTATCTCCGATCCGGGCGGCCCGCATCCGGCAGAGGATGTCTCTCCCGTCCTTGTGCCGACAGGGAAACTCGTTGACAAAGGTGCGCTGGAGCTTGAGGGTGGAGTAGAAGTACCTGGCGATCTCCTCCGATTCCTCCTCGCTGCGGTAGAGCAGGGTGACGCTCTTGCCGATCAGTTCCTCCCGGTCCCAGCCGAAGGTCTCCTTGATGGCGTTGTTCGCGAAGATGATCCTGCGCTTGTGCAGCCCCACGATCGCCTGCGGAACGGCGTCGAGGATGGACGACTCCAGGGCGGCAAGCTCCAGGAGGCGTTCTTTCGTCACCTCCCGTCCCATGAGTTCCAGTGAATCGCCGAGGGCATCCAACCTTTCGTTGAAGATCATAGACGCAACTTTTTCCATTATCTGTCCCGTCGGACCCCGGTTTTTGTCAGGCATGTAATGCATTGAATGAACCGTTGTTCCGGCACCGTGGATCGTTGGTAAGAGTATATGACAAAGGCCCTGTCCGGTCAAGAACAATGGATGCGATGATGGGGAAAATACAAAGGAATTTCAAAACAACCCTGGTCGTTCCCAAGGGGTTTATTCGAAAGGATGTTTCGTCTCCATCGTGCCGGCTGGACCCGGCGACTCCCCCATGTATCTCGGGGTCGAATTGGCACCCCGGGAACAGGGACGGCATGTGGACGTGTGGTGGAAAGAAGAGGCGAGCCCATTATTTCTCTCAAAAAAGGAGTATGGGAATGGGTATACTGAAGACCGTGACCATCTGCGTGATCGCCTTGCCGGTCCTCAACGGGTGCGCTGGCTATAACGATGATCTTCTCGATCGCGACTACACGGTGATGACCGACGAGGAGCTCCTCACCTATTACTACGATCTATCCAGCGCCATCGACCGGTGTGCGCGGGACCCGGGCAGGGCCACCGTGGGCATCGGGTCGGGGTTCGGGCTGGGAAGGCTCGGTGTCTGGCTGGGTCTATCGCGGGGTATCGCCACCTGCGATCCTCAGAGGCTGATCCAGCGGCAGGCCCGGGTGAGGCTGGAGCTTAAGCAGCGGGGGCTGAGCCCATGAGGCGCCTCTGTGCATCGTGTTGCGAGGCACTGCTTCACTGCGACCCCGGTGAGGCTGGGAGGATGTCTCCGCCCGGGACTCGGGTGGAGGCGACCAGGTCCCCGAAGCATGGTATCGTCACAGGATGTCCTGAGAAGGGCAGCCTGGCTTTGGACGGTTTTTTCCTCAGAAACTGTCAAGGTCATGGGTCACTCGTCTCTTCCCGCTGAAGAGGGGCCGGGGTAGGGCCTGAAGATCCGGCCCTGCTGGACTGATCCCGACCGGAACTTGCCCGGTTCGTTCCGCAGATGCGGGCCGTGGTGCGCAGTGCCGGGCTTGTCATGAAGATCCGGTGGTCCGGATTCATGTCTCGCTCAGCCTGTCGGGCAGGAGATCTTCCGGGCTGCCGCCGTTCGCCGAGGCTGCCAGGGGCCCTCTTTGCCTCCGGACAAACGAGAATGATTCCCGGTGCCGGTGCTCGTGCGTCCGGGCGATGGACTTGAGGTAGATGCCCACCTGGGATGAAACATCCCCGATGCCGTCGAAAAAGAGGTTGACCACGGGAATTCCCACATACTCCGGGTGCGTCTGGAAGATATGGGAGGTGATCCTGCCCGGCATGCAGCTGAAGGGCGAGCAATTGACCACCAGGTCCGCCCCCTGCTCGGCGAAGAGGCGGGCCCTGCCCACGGTGAGGATGGCCTCTCCCTCGAATTTGAACGGGATAAAGGGCTCTCCCCGATGGAGAACCTTTTCGATGGAAGGCTCGCGGCGCTCATCCAGCAGCGGCGAGAACAGCGAGCCGATCTCATTCTCCAGGCGGTGGAGGTAAGTCTTCTTCATCATGAGCAGCCATGCGCGGAATCGGTTGCTCTTGCTCGAGATCACCTCCCAGGTGTAGTGAATCCACTCGCTCATGGGAGACACCCAGGCCTCGCCCCCGGCCTCTTCCACGGCCTCCACCACGTGCTGGTTCGAGAAGGCGTTCAGCCGCACGAAGATCTCGCCCACGATACCCACCAGGGGTTTCCTGGGCATGGCGTGGTCGATGGAATAGCTCAGCTCCAGCACGAGGGAGCGAACGGCGTCTTTCCAGTCTCTGCCCCGCGAGATCCGGCGCCCGATTTCGTCCACCGCCTGGCCGATGAGCGCTTCGGCGGCACTGGGCCTCGGGTGGTAGGGCACGGTCCGGCACCTGAGCTTGAAGAGCATGTCGCCCAGACACAGGGCACTCCACACGTCCCGTTCGACCTTCGGTTTGAGGAACCGGTAGCCGTTCTCCGAGGTGGGGGACACGATCCAGGTCTGGTCGAACCCGGCGCGCTTCAGGATGCGCGACTGCAGCGTGGCATACTGGCCGAATCTGCACGGGCCATCTGCCCGGGGCATGAGGAGCACGTCTTTTCGCTCGCTCTTACCGGAGCGGGAATCAGACAGGCAGGAGAGAAACCTTCCGATGGTCACCGCGGCGGGAAGACACTCGCTTCCCCGACAGTATGACTTGCCCAGCGCGCAATCCCGGTCCGTCTCTTCACCCATGGGCACGGCATCGTACCCGTGGTGTGTGAGCGTGGAGGCCCAGAGCTGCGGGGTATAGGGGTGTATCTGGGCGATCCAGATTCTGCCCTGGCCGTTGGTGAAACTATTGAGTGTGTGCTCGATCTTGTGGTCGGTGGCCCGGGCAGGTGTGTGCGTACACACCCGGTACTGCTCGATCATGTCACAGAATGCCTCGATCCGGGTCTGATAGCCGGTCGCGGACCCGTGCTCGTCCAGCTCCAGGATGAGATAGGGCTTTGCACGGGATATGTCCTCGAAATAGCTCAGTATGAATGAGTCCGGCCCGCAGGAGAAATTTGACAGCACGAGGGGAAACAGGTTCGGCCGGCGATGGATGGACATGGCCTTTCGCAGGATGCGCTGGCCCTGGTACCAGTACATATCGGGGAACTGCAGCATCATCTCTGCGTTGCTTACCTCGTCGGGAAGGATGTCCATGGGGATCACGGTGTAGCCCAGAGACTCGACGAGCTCGGGAATCCCGAGATTGAGGATCTTGTGATAGAGGTTGTACGATCGGCCGAGAATCACGATGACCGGCCTGTCTTCCGGAATCTCACGGAAGAGACTCACGCCCTGTTCGGCAAAGTTACGACGGTAGTCGTCGAGTTTCCTGATGCCGAGGCGAAGGGCCTTTTCGACCTGTGAAAGGGATATGCCCGTAAACCCGGCCCGTTCCAGCACGCCGGCAAACCCCGGGGCCATGTCGGCAGGTCTCATGCTCAGGTCGATGATCGGGGTGAAGACGCGCTTTTCGTATTCGCCGGTGCGATAGAAGCTCGGCAGCGAGGTAATGAACGGGCAGTAGACGCTCCGGGTACGGACGGTCGGATCCTTGGCCTCCTGGATGAGAAAGGGCAGCAGGATCGGATCTCGGGGATAGGTGCGAAGGAGAATGTTGGTGCAGGCAATGGCGGCCTTAATCGGGTAGCAGAAGTCCCCAGAGCCGAGATGGGAGAGCTCACGCACGATCTCCTCCTTTCCCGGGGAGTAGATCTGGACGGGGATGCCGAGCACCCTGCCGATCTCGGAGAACATCGGGGTGAGCTCGTCATACAGAGGGAGGGCGGGAACCCTGAAGACCCGGTCTTTTTCCCGTATATCCGGGGAGTCCCGGTTCAGAAGGTCCTGCCTGAGCCTCATGGCGCGATTATCCTGGCGTCCCTTTACCGCGGAATCCGGGTCGCGGCCGCAGAGATAGCCCCAGCTGACTTTCTCGGTCCCTGTGTTGAGCACCGTGATCCGGCAGGCGTTCTCGCACTTTCTGCACACGACCTCGCTGACCTTGACCTCGGGAATAACGAACCCCTTGAACGCTGACGATCCCTTCGTCTTTTCTCCGGCGAGCAGGGCCGCGCCGTAGGCCCCCATCACGTGGCAGAAGGGCGAGACCATGACCTGGGCCCCGGTGATCTGCTCCAGCGCGGCGACCAGGCCCTTGTTTCTGGCCGTGGCGCCCTGGAACACGATTTTCCCGGCCTGGTAGGGCCGATTCCCCACCACGCGGTTGAGGTAATTCTTGAACACGGCGAGCAGAACGCCCGCCATGATCCGGTCCTTGGGATATCCCAGGGAGAGCTGCCGGGTGATCTCCTGGTTCATGAACACGGTGCACCGGTCGGAGTTGGGCAGCGGCGAGACGCCCATCACCACGGTGCTGATGTCGTCGAGGCTCATGTTCAGGGTGTTGGCCTGCTCTTCGATGAACGAGCCCGTGCCCGCGGCGCAGACATAGTTCATGTTCACGTCCACGATCCTGCCCTCCCAGAGCCGGATGAACTTGGAGTCCTGCCCGCCGATCTCGAAGATGGTCTCCACGTTCTCGTCCACGGTCTTTGCGCCCTTGGCGTGGGCCGAGATCTCGTTGACGATGAGATCGGCACCGATGATGACACCCACGAGCTTTCTGCCCGACCCGGTGGTGCCGCAGCCCGTGATTTTCATCTCGATGCCGAGACTGTCCTTCAGCGCGCTCAGGCTGCCGAAGATCCGCTTGGTGGCCTCGATGGGGTTGCCGGCGGTCTTGGTGTAGATGTCGAGCCTGATGGCTCCCGACGAGGCGTCCACGAGCACGGCCTTGGTTGAGGTGGACCCCACGTCCACCCCGAGAAATACTTCCAGTCTTTTATTCGGGGCGATATCGTGCCATACCTCGTTGCCATGGTCGTCGAGGGATCTTCGGATATCGTTCTCCGGGAAGCTGCTCTTGACCAGGGTGAGTGCTTCGGACTCGGCGCTTTCGCAGGCAAGCCCGGGCGATGCCTTCAGGGCGTCATAAAAGCCGTCCGCCCGGAACTGCTCCAGCCTCGCCTGGACGCACAACCCCCGGGCGCGGGAGAATATCGGGTCTTCCACCGCCTGGGCCTCGGGGAGCCTGGCGCGAATATAATGGCGGATGTGCGGGTTTGCCAGGAGTCCGCCCGAAAGGAGGATGTCTTCCCCCTGGGGGATGACGCCTCCGAACACGCTCTTGAGCCCGGATATGACCAAGCCCTTGCAGAGGCCGTTGTAGAGGGCCTGCTCCGAGTACCCCTCCTGTTGAAGGTGGATGAGGTCGGTTTTTGCGAAGACCGCGCAACGGGAGGCAACCGTGGGGGCATTCTCGTCTATTGCGATATCCCCGATGCTGTCGAAGTCCAGTCCCAGCCGCACCATCTGCTCGTCGAGGAACGAGCCCGTTCCGGCCGCGCACGCCGGATTGGTCTGGTAGGAAAAGATTCTCCCGTGTTCGTCGAACTGGACGAGCTCGATCTTCTCGGCCCCCAGAACGAGGAGCTGTTTCCGGGAATAGGTGCCGGCGAGATACGATACCTCGGCCAGCAGGCCGTCCGTCTTCCACCGGCAGATATCGCCGCCCTGGATGGTTCCCGAAAAGCAGACAAATGCCGGCGGAAACGCCAGCAGGCCGAGTTCGCGCTCGAGGGCCCCACGCGGAGAGCCATGGTGGTGAACGCACAGTGATCTGATCAGTGCCCCTGATTCGTCCTCGTGCCAGAGCTTGAGATATGAGCTCCCCACATCAATACCGAGATAAGTCACGATTCTTCCTCCTTCAATCATAATAAACAAGAGATGCCCATTTCAAAAGTGGCTCTCTCATAACACAACCCGGCCCAATCTTTCAATCAGGGTTCGCCCCGAATTCTGCCGTCTGCTCTCCGAAGGCCCCGGCGTGCGGCCGGGCCTGCCCAAGGCCTGCCGGATTCTCAAGAGAGGTGCTCCAGAAGGATCTTCAGCCCGATGCCGATGAGGATGACGCCGCCCAGGACCTCGGCCGTGCTCTCCAGGTGGCGCCCGGCCTTTCTGCCGATCATCACCCCTACCAGCGAGATGAGGAAGGTGACGATCCCGATGATGCAGGCGGGCAGAATAATGCCCATGTCGAGCAGCGAAAAGCTGATGCCCACCGCGAGGGCGTCGATGCTCGTGGCCACGGAGAGCACCAGGAGGGTGGCCAGGCTGTGGCCGTTTGCCCTCCGGCCGTCTTTCAGGCCGAACAGGGCCTCATGGATCATCTTGGCCCCGATGAAGGCCAGAATGGCGAAGGCGACCCAGTGGTCGATGCCGGACATGAAGTCCCGGACACTCAGCCCGGCAGCGAACCCGATAAGGGGCATGACTGCCTGGAAGACGCCGAAAAAAATCGCGATCTTCAGGGCATACCCGAGCCGGAAGCGGTCCAGGTTCAGCCCGCTGGAGATGGAGACCGCAAAGGAATCCATGGACAGTCCCACAGCGATGATCAGGATGGATGCTAATCCCATGCAGATACCCGGTATCCGGTGTCGGTCAGCACACCTGAGGGGCATGCGGGCTTTGCCCCGCACCCACGACCACCGAGGCCTTCCGGTCGAAGGGGTTGGTGCGCATGGCCAGCGAGAAGAAGTAGGGGAAGTTCTCTTTCAGGTGCTTCATGTAGGCAACCCACTCATACACCAGCATGCCGTATGCCCGGTCGATGTCGTGTGCCAGGTGCCCGAGGTCCTCTTTCGGGAGATTCTCGATGGTCTCCCTGAATTTCAGCTCCTCGGCGAGATGGAACACCGCCCGCAGCAGCTCGGTGAAGGTCTCGTGCTCCATGAGGTTCGGGTTCTCCATCATGCTGAGGAGAAAGTCTCTTTTCTCCACGATATAGCACCGGATCTTCACAAGATCCAGCTCGTCCGGCTGCACCTGGTAGGGGTATGATCTCAGCCTCTCTATCAGTTTGTCGAACTCTTCGTCAGACCAGTCGGACCTCACGATGAGATCCTGGCGGATCACGTCCAGGTTCGGATCGAGGTCCGAGAAATAGGTGAGCAGCGTGGTGCCGATCTCGCTGAAGAAGGCTCCGATGACCATGTTGAGCTTTTCCAGTCTGTTGCGGCGCTCGCGCTGTTCGAGGATCTGGTGGATGATGAGCGACACCAGGAGCACCTCGATGAAGACAAAGGCCACGTCGCCCACCATGAAGATGAAGATATGGTGAGGATCCCCGAAGATGAGGAAGTGAACGTAGTAGGTCAGGGCCGAGAGGATTACGAGCGTGACCCCGAACCATACCTGTCTGGATAAGTGCGTCACGAAAGACTCCTTTTTTCTCGATACTTAAATCGAGTCTGTCACACCGGGGATACCTTTGTCAATGCGATGATCGGGGGCGTTCGCTTCTTGCGCCATCCGCACCCTCTGGTCGTGCGTATCGTGCTAGAACCGGTATGATACGGACATGAAACCGCCATACCCCGAAAGCTGGATCCTCTCCCGGTTGGCCTGTGTGTCCGGGCTCTCGGGCGGGTCGTACGGGAAGCTGATGTCCAGATAGGCGAGGTCCAGTCCGATACCCCGGCGGGAGCCCCCCATCTGCCGTTATAACCGTACTCCCACCCGAAGGCGTCCTTGAAATCGCCCGGGGCATCGCTTCAGTCCAGATGCACGCTGGAACGCCGGTTCCGGTCCGCTCGTCCGCCTCTTGCCGGCCGTGTCCATCGTCTGTCCCAGAATCGACCGGATGGTTCCCTGGAGGGAAACCCGCCGGGCCGTAAAGGGGAGAACATGTGTCCGGCAGGTAAAAGAAAAAGAAAAATAATAAAATTGTCAGGAATGATCAGAGAAGTGAGGTCAGATAATCCGAAATTATGAACCATGAAACATGGGCCAAGATAAAAAAACGATTTTGATGTTGAAAAAAAAATTGAATCCCGGTATCCCTGTTAGCACTCAATATCGCTGAGTGCTAACAAACCTGATCAAAAGGAGGAAGGTATGAAGATTCGACCACTTCAGGACAGGGTGCTGGTCAAGAGAATCGAAGAGGAAGAAAAAACCAAGGGCGGCATTATTATTCCTGATACGGCAAAGGAGAAACCCCAGATGGGAGAGGTGATGGCCGTCGGGAACGGCAAGAAGACCGAAGATGGAAAGGTGGTTCCCCTGGACGTCAAGGCAGGGAACAAGGTGCTCTTCTCCAAGTATGCCGGGACCGAGGTGAAGGTCGAAGGTGAAGAGCTTCTGATCATGCGTGAAGACGATATCCTGGGAATAATCGAGTAAACAAGGAGGTCAGAACATGGCAGGAAAAGAGATCATTTACAGTCAGGATGCACGGACGCGGGTACTCAGCGGTGTTGACAAGCTCGCCGACGCCGTGAAGGCGACCCTTGGCCCCAAGGGCCGCAACGCGATCCTGGACAAGATGTTCGGCGCCCCCACCGTCACAAAGGACGGTGTCACGGTCGCCAAGGAGATCGAGCTCAAGGACAAGTTCGAGAACATGGGCGCCCAGATGGTCAAAGAGGTCGCGTCCAAGACCTCCGACATCGCCGGTGACGGCACCACCACGGCCACCGTGCTCGCCCAGGCCATCTATCGCGAGGGCCTGAAGTATCTCGCGGGCGGCATGAGCGCCATGGAGCTCAAGCGCGGGATCGACAAGGCCACGTTCGCCGTGGTCGACGAGCTCAAGAAGATGAGCAAGTCCGTGGAGGACAAGAAGGAGATCGAGCAGGTGGGCACCATCTCGGCCAACGGCGATGTGGAAGTGGGCCAGATGATCGCCGACGCCATGGACAAGGTGGGCAAGGAAGGCGTCA
>JAHDRW010000010.1 GCA_018433085.1 Deltaproteobacteria bacterium
AGTTTCAATCCACGCCCCTGCGCGAGGGGCGACCTGCCAGTATGCCTAGTATGATGAGCAGCGAGATGTTTCAATCCACGCCCCTGCGCGAGGGGCGACCCCTGGAGGCCGCCATCAGATACGGGCAGGCGGAGTTTCAATCCACGCCCCTGCGCGAGGGGCGACTCATATGGGATGGAGGGATTATTACGGGCGAGTGTTTCAATCCACGCCCCTGCGCGAGGGGCGACTACAGGGAGGCGAAGGCCCTGGTGGATGGCGCGGTGTTTCAATCCACGCCCCTGCGCGAGGGGCGACATCGCACTCATCTCATTGAGCGTCTGCCTCGGCATGTTTCAATCCACGCCCCTGCGCGAGGGGCGACCCTGGTTGGAGCCGTCGCCGCCCGAATACTCGATGGTTTCAATCCACGCCCCTGCGCGAGGGGCGACAGAACCTGCTGACGGATCGCGCGATCGAACTCAAGTTTCAATCCACGCCCCTGCGCGAGGGGCGACACCAATGTCGTGGGAAATTTCGACGAGTGTGACGGTTTCAATCCACGCCCCTGCGCGAGGGGCGACCTGATTGCCGGGTGCCGGTGTCTGCGTGGTGGTGGTTTCAATCCACGCCCCTGCGCGAGGGGCGACATATTCCCTCCCCTCTCACTCGCACCGATCCACGCGTTTCAATCCACGCCCCTGCGCGAGGGGCGACGATGTAGAAGACTTCATCCAGACCACGCAACTAGGTTTCAATCCACGCCCCTGCGCGAGGGGCGACAATCGAATGTGAGCCTGCCCTTGACCTGGGCCCACGTTTCAATCCACGCCCCTGCGCGAGGGGCGACGTGAGCGTGACGGCCTATGCCCGTGAGGAAATCGAGTTTCAATCCACGCCCCTGCGCGAGGGGCGACTTGATGACCCACTCATGATTCGGGTCAGGGACAGTTTCAATCCACGCCCCTGCGCGAGGGGCGACTGCAGATATTGTCATCGTTGCCGATCTTGCGCTTGTTTCAATCCACGCCCCTGCGCGAGGGGCGACCTGTTGTGACCATTGCATCTCCGCTATACTCATGGTTTCAATCCACGCCCCTGCGCGAGGGGCGACAGGCAAGGTACGCCCTTAAATGTGCGGATACACACGTTTCAATCCACGCCCCTGCGCGAGGGGCGACCTGTTCCGGCTCAAGGTAAGCACATGACCATCCGCGTTTCAATCCACGCCCCTGCGCGAGGGGCGACTCGGATTCGGGGATCGGGACTTCGACCTTCTCGAGTTTCAATCCACGCCCCTGCGCGAGGGGCGACCTCCCCGCTCGTCACCACGGGGCTCACAGGGGCGGGTTTCAATCCACGCCCCTGCGCGAGGGGCGACGCGGATCCGCTTCTGGATCCGGCGCTCATGTCGAAGTTTCAATCCACGCCCCTGCGCGAGGGGCGACCTGCCAGTATGCCTAGTATGATGAGCAGCGAGATGTTTCAATCCACGCCCCTGCGCGAGGGGCGACCCCTGGAGGCCGCCATCAGATACGGGCAGGCGGAGTTTCAAT
>JAHDRW010000068.1 GCA_018433085.1 Deltaproteobacteria bacterium
AAGATCCCAATATTTTTGGATGCGGATGTCGCCGTTCTCCCAGGTCAGGGTGTGACCGGGCAGGAGCTTTCTGATCGAGGAGAAGATGGTCAGCGGCGCCGGTATGTATGAAAGGGTGAAGTAGCAGACCAGGGCCCCCTCGTCCATGTCTCTGGGGAAGCCGGGATCAGCGAGGATAGCCTTCATCTCCGAGGCGAAATAGAACCTCCCCTTGTGCTGCCCGTAGAACAGAGGCTTGATCCCGAACCGGTCTCTTGCGAGGAAGAGCTTCTTTTCGCGCATATCCCACACGGCGAACGCGAACATGCCGCGCAACCTCTCCACGCATTGCTCTCCCCATTCCTCATAGGCGTGCAAAATCGTCTCCGTATCGCTACGTGTGGAGAAGACATGGCCCTTGCCGAGCAGCTCGCGCCTGAGGTCGGGGAAATTGTAGATTTCCCCCTTACAGACAATGCACTTAGACCTGTCCTCGTTGTATATGGGCTGGGCGCCGCCTTCGAGATCGATAATGCTCAGCCTGCGGTGCCCGAGGAAGATCGTGTCGTCGACATGACTGCCATGGCCGTCCGGCCCGCGGTGCGCCAGGGATTCGGCAGCCGCGGCCCAAGGGCCGTCGATCCAGCCGGCATGGGTCACTCCGAAGATGCCGCACATAACTGCACCATAGAATTACTTTTCATTGTTATCTTCATCTCCTGCGATCTCTTTGGCGGTTTCCAATATCCTGCTTGTATACATATCAAACGTATAATTTTCTCTGACAGATTTCAGAGCATTTGAAGCAATGTTATTCAATAGCTCAGGATCGCTGACTAGTCTTTTTATTCCCGATCTCAGTGCTTCTGAATCTTCCACAGGCACCAAGAGGCCATTGACACCATCTTTTATGTAATCCACGGTCCCTGTTGTTAAAGTAGCAATAACGGGTTTTCCAAGGCCCATAGCTTCTAGTATGACTACCTGGCCAGTAGATTTCACCAGTTTTTTCAGTGGTACAACGACAATTCTGCAACGTTCAAGAAGATTAAGATACTGATGATATGGGATGTCACTCAACACCTCAACATTCGGAGAGAACTTTATGCCCTTGATACTCTCAGCATCACTGACGACCACGACCTTTGTATCGATGTCCTTGACAGCTGAAGCCAGTGTAGTATAATCTCTTCCTGTTTTACCGACACTTAAAATAAAGTCTTCCGTTCCGGCCACCATTCTTGGTTCGATGATATCAGTATGAAAGGGAAGGAATCTCACTCGCCCTTGGGGCAATGAAAATCTTTGTGTATACTTTTCCACTTCATATGTTGATGAAACAAAGATCACGTCTACGCCGCCGAAAGCCGCCCCCTGGAAGATTTTCTTCAACTTCCAAGGAATGGTATTTTTTTCCTCATCCAGCATAAGCTCCAGTACTATATGTTTGGGTTTATCAAGCTTGAATAACTTTTTTAAAAAGCCAATAAATTGTGCAGTCTTAATATTCCCCGTTATGACAACATCGTATATTCTCGCATGCTTGATTATTTCAAGTGTTTCTAGAATTGGTCTCAGAATACCTTCATATTTTTTGACATACTTCAAGTTGAAGTGGTGGTTGGAATTTATGTACTCGGTTTCTTTGCCCCATCTTGGACTCTGATTAATAACAATGTCAGTTAATATCCTCATTGTATGGCTCACATTATTTTGTTACTCTCAATTTAAGAAAGTCTCTATCTGTTCATATTGCTAAGTGTTGAAAAAGTCAGGATCTATATTCCTGACAGCTCATGAAGGATTTATTATTGAGCCGTTCCCTTTTCGTGCTTAAATATTTCATCCAGGCATTTCTCTATTGAAAATAGCTGAGTATATCCATATGCTTCGAAATATTTTGAATTATCGTAGGTGATCTTCTTCTGCGAAGACATCAGTCTGTACCTGGTAAGAAAGGGTTTTCTGCCCATCCGGGCTGTTAACCATTCTTGCAACCGAACGATCTCATAGAGTATTTTAAGTGGAATGTAAAAGGTTAATGCTTCGGGGTACAATTTCCTAATCAATTTCTCTACATAATCTTTCTTCGATATAGCACCGCTGTCCACAATATTAAATATCTTCCCATCACCTTTGTTACTACCAATAGTTATCAAAATTGATTCACAAAGATTGTCAATATACACAAGGGGCAGAATAAAATTACCACTGCCGATAATGACAAAGATTTTTTTGCCGAACGAAAAGCCCATCATGGGTGTGAAGATCTCCCCGCCGGGGCCGAATATGGTGCCGGGCCTGAGGCAGACGACGGGCACATCGCCCTGCTTCATCGCCTCCCTCACCAGGTCCTCCGCCTTGAGCTTGGCAAGGGAGTAAAACCCCCGCTGCTCAGGGAACCTCTCAAGGGCCGATTCCTCGGTGACGATCTGGTTCTCGGCATAGTCGGCCACGCCGTATACGCTGCACGAGCTGATGTACACGAGCCTTTTCACCCCGTTCTGCCTGCACAGATCGATCACGTTGCGCGTGCCCTGGACAGTGACGGTCTCGCCCTCCTCTTCTCTGCCCTCGGTGTCAGCAGCCGCATGGACCACGAAGTCAACGCCCTCGAACACGGGCCTCAGCGACTCGATGCTGCCCACGTCTCCGTACATGATCTCCACCGGCAGCCCCTTAAGCCGCTCGATATTCGAGAGCTTTCTCACCAGGGCCCTCACCAAGTATCCCTTCTCGCAAAGCATTTCCACCAAGCGCGTTCCGAGAAACCCCGACGCTCCGGTCACGAGCACCCTCTGCCCATCCCGCTTCTCCTGAGGCATGATGTTCTCGAAGCGCAGCCCGGTGTTCTTCACCTGGGGCCATATTCTGTCCATCACAGTCAGGACCTTGAGCGCCTCGTGCTTTGACACAGGAGCCTCGCCGCCCGACTTCACCGCGTCGTAGAACCTATGTATCAGGTTCTTCATGCCCTGGTAGGGCCGCAGCTTGCCCGTGCCGAATTCCCAGACGTTCTTCAGGGTGGCAGTCCCGAGCTGCCAGCTCTCGCTCAGGTTGTACGTGGCCTTCTGGGCCGCCTTGGGCAGGCTGCTCACCGGATGCGCAACAGTGGTCATGGTGTCGAAATTGACATGCACCATCATCTTTGTGCCGTAGATCCTCACGAAGTGATGGTGGGGCTTTGCCGCAAAGGAGAAGGTCAACACCCCAAGGGCATCCCGGCCCTTCACGAGGATCCTCAGCTCGTCTGAGATTTCCTGAGGCAGCTCGCCCATGGACTTCTCCGCGACCTGCACATCCTCCACTTCCCCCAGAAAGGGCAGCATGACATACAGGGGGTGAGGCATGAAATCGTGGAACACCCCTCCAGGAAGGCCATACAGCCACGGCAGCACATCGGGCCTGGGATAGCGTCTGAAGGCGTCGATCCTCGTATTCAGGCCGTAGTGGCTCTCCACGTTGATGACCTTTCCCAGCCTGCCTGACCTCACGATTTCTCTAGCCTTGAGCATACACGGATCAAAGAAATGATTGTGCATACTGCAGAGCTTCACACCCTTTCTCTCTGCAAGGGAGAACAGCCTCTCTCCTTCATCCAGGCTCAGGCACATGGGCTTTTCCACAAGCACATGGCATCCCGCCTCGATTGCCTGAGAGGCCAGGTCGAAGTGCGTGAAGGGCGGTGTCACGATATGGATGACATCAGGCCGGGCATCCTCGACAAGGGAAGCGATATCCGGATAACTCCTGTCGATACCGGACCTCTCTCTGCAGCGCATCGCGCTCTGCTCGCTGGCATCAACCACCCCGACGATCTCCGCACCCGGATATGCCCGGGCGAAGTTAATGTGATAATCAGAGTTCAACCCGCAACCGACTATGGCGATTTTCATGTTCTTACACCTCTCAATCTTTCTGCCTTGTGATGAAGAGTCAAAATAACTATTGGAGATCGCTTGGATGTACTATAAGCTGATGAATCGATAATGGTTATCATGAAATCTCTACGGTCTTGCACCCAGTGATAGATTTAACAGTACTGCGATAGGAAACTGGCTCTACTTCTGGAGCTTCTTTCTGCATCCTGCAAGGCCGAAAAGGCCTGAACCAACAAGAATCAGAGTAGCTGGTTCGGGGATCGGAGCGGACCTCGACAGTGTGATGTCAGTGCTTGCATACAACCAATCCTCACCCAAGCCCAAGCCATACCAAGTGTCCGACAATCGTACATACGGCGCGAGGACATCAATCTCTGAAAAGAGATCATACTGCGTCCGGTCTAAATGATAGAAATAGAAACTCTCTCCGATCCAGTAGTCCCATTCACCGGAACCATTGTCGAAAAACCACATAAGATCCCCCATCATATCATCCATCCTTTCCATGTAGAAATTCCCACCGGTTCCTTGGAAAAGGAAGATGCTATGCGGCGACGAGTCACACGATATTTTGAAGGAATATTGGGAGATGAAATAAGAATACTGGTAGTTTTCGATTTCTGTGGCAGGGGTGGCAGGCATAGATGAGTCTCCGGACCACAATCTCAGTGTATCATCGATGACAACATTGCCGGTCACTGTATAGACTTGGTTGTCATTGACTATTGTTCCGTCAGCTGAGTAATTCCAGAAAGTAGCCTGCAGATACCCTGGTACAACGACAAATAGAATAATCAAAGACATTGGAAAATAAATCCTTTTCATTTATTATACTCCCAAATACACAAAGAGATATTAAAGAAGGAAAGTGGGGCTTCGTCATTCTGGAAGCCCCACCATGTTGTTTTAGCTTTTCTCAGAAAAGAACCAATCTATCCAACACTTCAACATTTTTCATTGAGATATCTGGGCATCTATTCCAGTTGGTGGACTAGGTGGTGGATCTGGCGGGAGACTGCTCGAGCCCAAGGGCCCGATGAAATACTTACCATTCGCATCTTTATTCGATGGTCGTGTATTAGTGACATAAAAATCATCAAAGTCTACATACATGGGCCTGCCATTATTAGGCGAACTCTGATTAGAGCCTATTAAAAACCATGTCCAGCCCTGCTGGGCCGTGGGATTGCCCCTGCTATAGTTAACCGCATAGTTAGAGGCAATTAATTCCCCATTCAGCCAAAGCTCACCCACACCGTCAGAGCCATTTGTATCCATCTTTATATGAATCTCTACACAGAACCACGAACCGTCTGATTCATTGCCATAAACATACTGCCAGCCCCGGCTATCATTGTATATTTGGTAATTATCAACACTTCCCTGCACACCAGCCGCAACACCATTGCCATTGCAAAATCCAGGTATCACATCAATACTGGTAGCGCCTGTGCGGATATATAACCATTTATCGTAAAGGAGGGTAGACCACTTGAACCCCTCCTCATATCTCATATACCAACGTATCCAAAGCTCCTTTTGAGGGGTATTGAAATACAGGCTCAGTCCACCACTGTTTACATTACTACCATCGCCCTCCCAATGCCTTTGCCCTTTGTCTCCGGCACCGCCAGGGTAATTTGCATCGGAAGTGATTTGCTCACCAATCCCATTACATGTCCAACCTCCTCCGAACACTAAACCATCACACGATGGGCTACCCTGCGACTGGTTCCATTCAGGGCAATTATACGTTGTTGACCAAGGAAGGCCTACTGCGGCATTTAGAGATGATGCGGCGATCACGCAAATAAAAATGGTACATGCCCTTAAAATGATTTTGCAAGTTTTTATCATGAGTGATTCCTCCCAACATTCATTTACAAGTGACTACCTAAGCAAAGAAGATGCCATATCATTTCAGTTCCATCTAATTATTTTTAGTCTTTAAATATTATTAACTTGCACTACTTTCCATGATTATAGCATGATCATATTCTTATTTTGAATTCAAAAATGTATTTCAGATCAACCAGTTTGTTCATAAACCTCAATGATGTTTTGAATTATCTGGTTAATTGTTGTCAGTAGTGGTCTATGCAATGAGGCATAATTTCCCACCGATTGTAATTATAGAAATCATTTAACGGAATACGGTTCGATATGTTCATCGCAAAGAGCACGAAATATTTCAATGTTATATTAACAGGAAAATACTTATTTAATATCTTACCTCTCTCGCTATTACCATTAAATAAAGTTCGGATGAAAATCGCTTTTCTGCTGAGCATTGCATCAAGATATTCAATTGCATGCCTAACGAACATATCATTATAAGATGTAAACTGCACATCAAGAAGTATTATTATTGGCAAGCCCTTCCATAACTTTTTTCTTGTGCAGAAAATGGCCCGACAATTATCTTCAATGAACTCGTAAGTATCATAATGCGTGGGATTCTCGTCATACCTCCATCTTAAGTATTCGTCGTTCACTACAGGGGTAATCATTGCTTTTTCGACCATTGTGGTTTGATTATAATTTTTATATTTATTTATAATCGGTTCCTTTCTCAACATCTTGAAAGGCTTCAGAAACCTCAGTCTGTGGTAAAATGTTGCAATCGGAAAATACCCAATGCGCAAGGATGAACCATAACTCATCCGCCACGGAAATCCAAAGAAGAAATCAACTTCCTTCTTCTTGGCAATTTCTATAGAAAATTGCTGCACCTGCGAGAATAAACCTTTTCCTCGATAGCGCACATCCGTAGCGCTTTCTCCAGACTGATATCCGAGGAATATTTCATCTTCATATGAAAATTCCCAAGGTATCCATGAGTTAAAGGATATTACTTCATCTTTATCTTTTGCACAGATCAATATTGGTTTTTTCCGATCAGGGTTTTCAAACCTCCATCGGAAGGTGTCCTCATTACTGGTACCTGGAAAGGTCGTTTCGAGGAGCTTTATACAAGCTGCTCTATCTTTCTTATCATACTCCTCTATTAAAAAATCATCCGCCACCGAAAACCTCCTTGTATAACTTTGTTAAGAAAGTGCAGATCTTATGCTGTTAATAATTATTTCTTTAGGTATGAGCCAATCATAGTTGCCGTTCAATTTTAACGCAAACACACGCAGGTTATCCGAAGGCCATATTGTGATTCTGCGAGATTCGTACCTCTTATCTTCGTCATTAAAACGCCCCCAGTACGTTGTAACAGCTGAAAGATAATTTGACTGTTTGACAAACCTCACGGCCCGATAGTCAAGATCCCTTCTTTTCCCATATGGATAGGCAAACGATGTAACAGTATCCCCTATGATATCTTCCAACATCTTCTTCGAATCGCCTATCTCTCGTTGCAGGGTTCTATGATCTTGCGATCTAAGCCGAATATGATTATGTGTATGGCAGCCGATGCCAAAACCCTCATTATGAAGCATCTGAAGATCCTTTGCTGACATTATTTGCAACAAGGGGATTGAATAGATCGAATCCCACTCATTCTTTTTGCCGAGATAATTCGTGGGGGCATATATTATTGCTGGTATCTTGTAATCTTTCAGAACAGGAACAGCGTATTCAAGCAAGTTTGCATAGGCGTCATCGAAAGTTATTGCCACCATAGGCCTTGTATGTCCATTGCTTCCCTCGAAAATTTCATCCAAGGGAACGATATCATATTTTTCCCTTAAATATACCATATGCTCTTTGAAAATCTGTGGACTTACGCATGCAGGATGCTGGGGTGCAATACCGTGGTATGCCAAAATGATACGTGGCTGCTTGTTGCAATTGATTTTGTATCCTGCATAACCAATGGGGCATTTTGCGATCAGACGATACAGTTTTAACAGTAATGTGTCGAAGGCCATGGTTTAGCTTCCTTTATTTGTTATGCTTCACTGAACAATGTTTCATACTTCGAGATCCATTGTTTTAATCCATGCTTAGTGTGCACGTAATGATAAGCATCGTGAATGATTTTCTCTCGCAAGTTCTCATCATTCAACAAGCGGCTAATAGCACTTGCGAGTGCCGTCTCATCATCTGAAGAAAATAGTAGCCCAGTTATCTCATGAAAAATAACCTCATTAATTCCCCGCACGTTGCTTCCAATGACTGGCACTCTAGCGGCCATCGCCTCCAGTACGCTCACCGGAAGGCCTTCTGAAAGGGACGGCAGGCAAAATACATCAAACACTTTCAATATGTCAGTGATGTTTTCCTGATACCCAGTCATAATAACTTTTTCCTGAAGCCCATATGCATGTATCAAGTCTATCAACTCACTCTCTGAACTCTCTCGATCTCCAGGAAAACCTTGACCAACCAACATTACCCGAAGGTGAGGGTTCTTTGAGCTCATTTGATCAAACGCTCGAATGAGGCATGCATGATTTTTTACCTTACGGAAATTTGCGACAGTCCCGACAACAAAATGGGACGGAGTTATCCCCCATTGCTCCCTTAATTTGTCTCGATCAGCATGGTTAGCGAAGCGATCAACATCTACTCCATTAACTATGACCCTAAATTTATGCATGTACCTCGGATAGGAATTTTTAAAAGTATCACCTATTTCCTTGGATATACACACAACGGAATCTGTACGGCCGAGCATGTATCCAAAAATCTTTTTATGCTTACTTGATGCAACTCCCTGGACTTCAGGGACAGAATGCTCCGTATAGATCAATCTTCGTTTGTTTAGTATCCTGCTTCCAAGGTAACTATAAATAAAAGGCATGTAATGATGAGAATTTATCACATAAATATTATTTTCTTTGATTAGTTGCGATATCTTGAGCATCGCAGAAATATCCAAGCCCCTTTTCTTTGGGATATGATATATTTCTTTACATATTTTTTTGAATTCATTGATTAAGTCGCCTTTTTCAAAGTATGCCATGTAACAATTGAATTTTGAGGAGTTCAAAGATCTAATCAAATCCATAACAATCCGTTCTGTGCCACCCTGATGTGCCTGAATCAAAACAAACAGAACATTAATTTTATTTTCTCCTATCACCTTATCTGCGCCCTATAACCTTGGCCGGATTTCCACCGACGGTAGTATACGATTCTACATCTTTCGTAACTACTGCCCCAGCACCGATAATAGAACCACGACCAATCCGGACACCCGGAAGAATTATTACTCTGCTCCCTATCCAGACGTCATCCTCTATGATGATAGGTTCATCGTGCTGAAATCCTTGCTGACACATAGGTATTGTAAGATCACTAAAACGATGATTCTGACTAATGAGCAAACAATGCGTCCCCATCATGACATAATTTCCAATTTTTACCGTACCAATGGATGAATAAGCACCGATACCTGAATGATCTCCGATTTCTGTATTTTTAACATTGAAGAAATCAACCTCGGGTCCAATATCAACATTTTCGCCAAATTTCTTGAACAACGGTTTACAAACGATTGCTCGCAAATATTTAAATCCTGAAGCATATGGCATATAATTACTTGGTAAATGCTTTATGATAAGATAATATACTATCCAACATATGGATCGATAGGCTTGTTTAAAGATTCGCGACATCTCTAGTCCTTATTTTGAGAAAGGTGTCGATCTGTACGAACCCACTTCTTCCCCTGATATATCCCTGTAACGCTTAATATATCTATGCATGCCTTCCACAGTAAGAAAAAAGGTGCGCGAAACAACG